>CAVRTX010000016.1:0-214461 GCA_963724225.1 uncultured Actinomycetota bacterium
GGCACCCTGGGCCGCCTGCTGGTTGGCGCTGGCGAGCTGGTTGAACCCGCCGTACACCTGCCCGAGGTAGGACTGGGTCACCTGGGTGCCGAGCGCGTCGGCGGCGGCGGTGACCACCGCGTTGCTGATGTAGGGGACGGTCTGGCTGGCGGCGGCGTTGCTCTGCAGGGTCAGCTGGCCGCTGCTGGGCGAGGTGGAGCCGGTGGACACGATCGCTGCCGAGAAGTCGGACGGGATCGTGAGGACGGCGTAGTAGGTCCCGTCCTTCAGGCCCGACGAGGCGTCGTCGGCGTCCGTGAGCGTCCAGTCGAGCTGCTCGCTGCCGGAGGAGGGGTTGGTCAGCGACGCGGAGAGCGCCCGCCCGGCCGCCATCGGCTGCGACCCGGTCAGGATCGTGTCGCTGTTGACGATCGCGACCGGGACCTGGTCGAGCGTCTCCTGCCGGTCGGTCGTGGACCACACGAGCACCCACGCCGCCAGCAGCGGCAGCAGCACCGTGACGGTGAGGGCGGTCGGCCAGTGCCGGCGTCCGCTCCTGCTGGTCTCGTCAGCCATGGGTCACCTTCCTCTCCGCCCGCGGGGACGGATCCGGTGGAGCAGGGGCGGGGTGCGGCGCGCGGTCGAGCATCACGACCGCCAGCCCGCGGTCGGCGAGGGCCGCGGCGAGCCGTTCGGCCCGCTGCCGGTCGTCGGCGAGGAGCAGGTCGTCGAGACCCGTGAGGACGACGACCTCGACGCCCTGGGCCAGGGCCTGTGCGGCCTCCACGACGGCGGGGCCGAGGGCGGGCGACGAGGCGGACCCGACGGCGTCGTTCAGCTCGACGACCAGCGCGAGGGTGCGGTCGACGTGCTCGCGGCGGGTGTGTCGACGCGGGCTCGCCACCCTGGCCGTGGCGCGCACGTGTCGCTGCACGGTCTCCTCGTCGCGCTGGTCGCGGCCGAGCTCGACGAGCGTCGCCAGCCGGTTGACCTCCTCGCGCTGCTCGGGCAGCAACCGGCCGGCGACGACCAGCTCGCCACCGACGTGGCGGGTCCGGCCGACCAGCACGTGGCCGAGGGTGCGCTCGTCCACGTCGTCCGGGACGTCGACCCGGGTCACCTCGCCGGGCGCTGCGCCGACGTCGAGCGCGGGGCCTCCGGCGCTGAGCACGAGCCCGCGGGCGTGCACGGCGGTCGGTCCGGCCACGGCCGCCCAGTCCTCGTAGTCGATCTTGCGGTGGAGCGCCGCTCCCTCGACGTCCACCTCCGGCAGCACCCGGTCCAGCCACCGCGGCAGCCACCACGCGTGGCGGCCCATCAGGATCATCACGGCCGGCACCAGGGTCATCCGCACGACGAAGGCGTCGACCGCCACGCCGACCGCCAGCCCGAGCGCGATCGGCTTGATCGTCGACGAGCCGTCCGGGATGAAGGCGATGAAGACGCTGGTCATGATCAGGGCGGCGGCCGTGACCACTCTCGACGACGCGCGGAAGCCCTGGATCACCGACGCGCGGGCGTCGCCGGTCTGGACGAACTCCTCCCGCATCGCCGACACGAGGAACATCTCGTAGTCCATCGCCAGGCCGAACAGCACGCCCATCACGAAGATGGGCAGGAAGCTCACGATCGGCGCAGCCGACTGGCCCACGAACGCGTCGAGCCACCCCCACTGGAAGCCGGCCACGACGGCGCCGAGCGCCGCCCCGACCGAGAGCAGGTAGCCGAGCGTCGCCTTGATCGGGACGGCCACCGACCGGAACACGATCATCAGCAGCACGAAGGACAGGCCGATGACCAGGGCGCCGAACGGCAGCAGTGCGTCGCCGAGCCGCTGGGAGACGTCGATGTTCACCGCCGTCGTCCCGGCCACCAGGATCTCGCTGACCCCGAGCTCGTCCTCCCACCCCGGGCTGTCGTCGCGCAGCTGCTGGACGAGCTGGCTGGTCGACGCGGCGGTCTGGCCCTCGCGTGGCACGACGGCCACCAGCCCGGTGTCGGCCTCGGGGTTGGGCGTGGCCTGCAGGATGTCGACCACGTCGGGGACCGCGGACACCTTCGTGACCAGCTGGTCGACGGTCTTCTCCGGGTCGGTGCTGGTGATGATGTCGGCGGACACCGACAGCGGCGCGTTGTAGCCCTCGCCGAACTCCCGGGTGATCGCGTCGTACGTCTGTCGCTGCTGGGAACCGGCCGGGGCGGTGCTGTTGTCGGGGAGCGCCAGGTCGAGGCTGGCGAACGGGATGGCCGCGATGCCGAGGAGGACCAGGACACCGGCCACGGTCAGCAGCGGCACCCGGGTGACGATCCCCACCCACCGGGTGGCGAAGCCGGGGCCCGGTGGGCGAGGCGCGGCCTCGGCGTCGTCGGTCCGGTGGCGCCGCGGCCGCTTCTCACGACGGGGCTTCGGACGCAGCCGCTCACCCAGCAGCAGCGCCACCGCCGGCAGCAGGGTGAGCGCCAGCATGACGGCGATCGACACGGCCCCGGCCGCGGCGAGTCCCATCACGGTCAGCACCGGGATGCGGGCGATCGTCAGGCCCGTCAGCGCGATGACCACCGTCGCCCCGGCGAACACGACGGCGCTGCCCGCGGTCGAGAGGGCGCGCGACATCGCCTCGGTGGGGGCGTGCCCCTCGCCCAGGTGGCGTCGGTAGCGGGACAGGATGAAGAGGGCGTAGTCGATGCCGACCGCCAGGCCGAGCATCTCGGCGAGCGTGGGGGCGCTGCTCGAGACCGTCGTCAAGGACGTGAACAGGACGATCGAGCTGAGCGTGACCCCCACGCCGATGAGGGAGGAGAAGATGGGCATTCCGGCCGCGAGCAGCGAGCGGAAGGTGACGGCCAGGATCAGGTACGACACCAGCAGGCCGAGCAGCTCGGGCACCCGGCTGGGCTCGGAGGTGTCCCCGTACGCGTCGCCGCCGACCCAGGTCTCCAGACCACTGGAGCCGTCCGGCGTCCCCGCGTCGGTGACCTGCGCGAGCAACCCGTCCGACGGCGTGTCGGACGTGAACCGCACCTGGATGATCGTCGAGGAGCGGTCGTCGGAGACCAGCGGGTAGTCGCCGCTCAGCGGGTCGCCGGCCGTCACGCCGGGGAGGTCGTCGATCTGCTTCGCGACGTCCTTCACCTGCTTGGCGGCCGCGCTGCCGGTGATCGCCCCGGACGTCGCGCTGACCATGACCTGGCCGCTGGTGCCGGTGATCCCGAACCGGTCGGCGAGCACGTCCTGCCCCTCCTGGGACTGGGTGCCCGGGATCACGAACGTGTCGTCGTAGTGGGTGCCGAGCAGGCCGGCGCCACCGATCAGCCCGGCGAGGAGCAGCCCCCAGACGGCCAGCACCATGCCCCGGTGACGTGCGATGCGCGCCCCGAGCCGGAACAGGAACATGGACACAAGGAGCCCCCGTTTCGCCGCAGTCGGGACGACGATCGCCCCGCTCCCGAGGAGCGACCCGCTTCCCGTCATGATGAACCGCGCCGGTCGGCCGCGCAACGGTCGCTGCGTAGCGTGGGTCCCGTGCCGACTCCCGAATTCGTCCTCGAGCTGCGCCGGTCCGTCGGGCAGGCCGAGCTGTGGATGCCGGGCGTGACCGCGGTCGTACGGCGCGGCGACGAGGTGCTGCTGGTCCGGCGCTCCGACAACGGCGAGT
Source organism: uncultured Actinomycetota bacterium (assembly GCA_963724225.1). Lineage (GTDB taxonomy): Bacteria > Actinomycetota > Actinomycetes > Propionibacteriales > Nocardioidaceae > Nocardioides. The sequence goes on from CAVRTX010000016.1 coordinate 3,636, forward strand.
GGGCGCCCGTCGGCGGCATCGTCGAGCCCGGCGAGGAGCCGGCCGCCTGCGCCGCCCGGGAGGTGCTCGAGGAGACCGGCGTCGTCGCCCGCGTCGACCGGCTCGCGTCCACCTCGGTGATGAGCGACGTGGTGCACGCCAACGGTGACCGTGCCGCCTACCTCGACCAGTGCTTCGCGTGCACGTGGGTCTCCGGCGAGGCGCGGGTGGCCGACGACGAGAGCACCGAGGTCCGGTGGTGGCCGGCCGACGACCTGCCCCCGATGAGGCCGATCCTGCGCGAGCGGATCGCGGCCGCGCTCTCCGAGGAGCAGGCGGCACGGTTCGTACGGTGAGCTGCATGGTCCGGGCTACGTCCGGAGCCGGACCAGGGCGGGGCTGCGGTGGAGCAGTCGGTGGTGGTGTCCGCAGAGGGGAACCATCTCGGCGAGGTCGGTGCGGCCGAGGCGGTGCCAGGGTCGTCGATGATGGAGCTCGCACCAGGCGTACGGCACATCGCAGTCCGCCGCGGCACAGGACGTGTGGTGGGAAGCTCCTGCGAGACGCTGGGCCTCGCTGAACAGGCGCTGCTGGCGGCCGAGGTCGAGGGGGAGGGATGCGCCGCCGAGGACGGCGGGGACGAGGCCGGCACTGCAGGCGAGGCGGCGGGCCTCGGCGGCGGAGACGAGGTCGCCGGTGTCGAGCCGGGCGGCCCGGAGCCGACCGCGCAGGGTGTCGATGTCGAGCGTCACGACGACGGTGGCGGCCACCTTGCCGTGCAGCCGGTCGGTCGGGAGGCGCTCCACGACCTGGGCGAACGCCAGTCCGCGCTGGTGGGCCGGATCGCGGTCACCGCTCGTGGCCGGCTGTCTCCTCGGGGCGGTCATCGTGTCGAGGACCTTCCGGAGCACGGACGCGGCAAGCGTGGGGACGGTGAAGTGGCCGCTGGTGGTGCCGTCGCCGTTGTCGTGGAGGGTCAGCCGGGTCCGGTCGCGGGCGGCGTCCTCCTCGCTCTCCAGCAAGGCGTCCTCGTGGGCGTCGACGGTCGCGCGGTCACCCTCGACGGCCTCGAGGGCGCGCCGGGCAACGCGGCGGAGCTGCACCGGGTCGAGACGACGCGCATGCTCGACCAGCCGCGCCTCGACCGTGGAGACCTGGTCGGCGGAGAGCCCCGTCGGCAGCCGCGAGGCCGCGTCGGCGATCACCGATGCGTGGTCGCTGGACACGCTGCCCATCGGCAAGTGCGCCGGCAGTCGCGGACAGGCCCTCGCCGAGGGCGGCCGCGAGGCGAACCTCCCGCGCACACCGGGCGTGGCCTCCCCGGGTCTGCGACGCGAGCCAGGCGCCGGTCGAGGCGTGGCCGGTCAACTCCGAGATCCGCGCCGCGTCGGCCGCGGCGAGGAGCGTGAGCTTCAACGCCTCGAGCCGTCGGATCGCACGCTCGCACTCGACCACGGCCGACGCGGTCTCCCCGGCCACCGGGACGATCGTGCCGAGCTCGTCGAGCGCCTCGTGCACGGCGGCCACCACCGCGCCCGGGTGGCCCGGGTCGGGGTGAAGGTCGAGCTGTGCCGTCATGCCTGAATTCTACTCGAACACACGTTCGAAATCAGCACCTGGCTCATGCCTGTGGACAGGTTCAGTCGAACGCGAACCAGCAGAGGTGGTTGCGCAGCCGCTGGTCGTCGAGCACCAGCGCGCGGATCTCCGCCGGCAGCTGCTCGCGCTGCCAGCGGCACTCGCGGCGACCCGCCGCCTCGCCTTCGCCGCGCGGCGCAGCAGCACGTACCGCCCGGATCGCGTAGGCGGCCGCGCCCAGCTCGTGGGCGGCGACGTGCGCGACGGCTCCCGCCTGGCCGGCGGCGTACGCGGCATCCCGCGGTGCCCCGCGCAGGCTCCTGGCCGCGCCCATGGCGTGGCCGCCCGCGGCCCGCGACTCCATCATCGTGACCTCGCCCCGCACCCAGGCGCGGGCGTGCTCGATCGCCTCGCGTGGCCGCGGGTCGTCGGGCCGGGCCGACTCGAACAGCGGCAGGACGTGCTCGGCGCACGTCGCCGCCCAGAGCGCGAGCAGGTGGTGGTCGGCGTCGGTGAGGCTGCCGCCGCGACGGATCGTGGTGAAGCGAGGGTCCCGGACCTTCGGGAGGATCACGGCTCACCGCGACCCGGCGGTGTCGAGTGACGCGGCGACGGGCTCGAGGTCCGCGACCAGTCGGTCCCGCTCCGGCTCGTCGGCGAAGCAGGTGACCAGGCGGACCGGCTCAACGAGCCTGTGCAGGCGGAGGGCGGCGGGCTCCATTGCGGCGACGATAGTGGCCGAGGACGCCTGCGTGGCTGGCGACGGGTCGTTGATCCAGGTGCTCCCCGTCGCTCGGGCGCGAGGATGCTTGCGTGGTGGATCGCAGTCACTCTGTGACTGTGATCCACCACGTTCTCGAAGCGAACCCGGGAAGGTGGCAGCCGTCGACTTTTGAGTGCGTCGTTCGAGCCCCGCCCACATGCTGGCGACGGTGGGGTGCCGTACGCCGTCTGAATACCCTGTAGCCGTGCTGACCATCGACCAGGCGACGTACGACGCGATCGTCGCCCACGCCCGGCGGGACCACCCGGACGAGGCGTGCGGCGTCGTGGCCGGGCCTGCGGGGAGCGACCGGGCCGAGCGGCTCGTCGAGATGGTCAACGCCGCGGGGAGCCCCACGTTCTACGAGTTCGACTCCACCGACCTGCTGCACCTCTACCGGGAGATGGACGACCGGGACGAGGAGCCGGTGGTGATCTACCACTCCCACACCGCCACCGAGGCCTACCCGAGCCGTACGGACATCGGCCTCGCGATGGAGCCCGGCGCCCACTACGTCCTGGTCAGCACGCGTGAGCACGGGAATAACGAGGGCCCCGTGGAGTTCAGGTCCTACAGAATCGTCGACGGCGACGTGACCGAGGAGTCCGTCTCGGTCGTCGCCACGCCCCCTACTGACTGACCTGCTGACAGCGAACCCCCAGGAGTTCACCATGGCCATCGAGGTCCGGATCCCGACCATCCTGCGCACCTACACCGACGGCGAGAAGGCCGTCACCGGTGAGGGCGCCAGCATCTCGGCGCTGATCGACGACCTGGAGGCCAGCCACCCCGGGATCAAGGAGCGGCTCGTCGAGGAGAAGGGCAGCGGCACCGACCTGCGGCGCTTCGTCAACGTCTACGTCAACGACGAGGACGTGCGCTTCATCGGCGGTCTCGACGCCGAGCTCACCGACGGTGACCAGGTCGTCGTGCTGCCTGCCGTCGCCGGCGGAGCCGGCGCATCGGAAGAGCCGCCGGTCCGATAGCTCCATGACCCGCTACGACGACCTCCTCGCCTCGGTCGGCAACACGCCGCTGGTCGGGCTGCCGAGGCTGTCGCCCAGCCCGGACGTACGCCTCTGGGCCAAGCTCGAGGACCGCAACCCGACCGGCTCGATCAAGGACCGTCCGGCCCTGAAGATGATCGAGATGGCGGAGAAGGACGGCCTGGTCCGTCCCGGCTGCACCCTGCTCGAGCCCACCAGCGGCAACACCGGCATCTCGCTGGCGATGGCCGCCCGGCTCAAGGGCTACCGGCTGGTCTGCGTGATGCCGGAGAACACCTCCGAGGAGCGGCGCCAGCTGCTGCGGATGTGGGGAGCCGAGATCGTCTCCTCGCCGGCCGCCGGCGGCTCCAACGAGGCGGTCCGGGTCGCGAAGGGGATCGCGGCCGACCACCCCGACTGGGTGCTGCTCTACCAGTACGGCAACCCGGCCAACGCGCTCGCCCACGAGGAGGGCACCGGTCCCGAGCTGCTCGCCGACCTCCCCGACATCACCCACTTCGTCGCCGGCCTCGGCACCACCGGCACGCTGATGGGGGTCTCGCGGTTCTTCCGCCGCGAGAAGCCGGGCGTACGGATCGTGGCGGCGGAGCCGCGCTACGGCGAGCTGGTCTACGGGCTGCGCAACCTCGACGAGGGGTTCGTGCCCGAGCTCTACGACGCCTCGCTGATCGACGCCCGGTTCTCCGTCGGCCCGCGTGACGCCGTACGACGGGTGCGCGAGCTGCTCGACCTCGAGGGGATCTTCGCCGGCATCTCGACCGGAGCGATCCTGCACGCCGCCCTCGCCCAGGCCGCCAAGGCGGTCAAGGCCGGCGAGCGCGCGGACATCGCCTTCGTGGTGTGTGACGGCGGCTGGAAGTACCTCTCCACCGGCGCGTACGAAGGTACGATCGACGAGGCGGAGGACCGACTCGAAGGGCAGCTCTGGGCATGAGGGTGCGCGTGGTGGGCCTGGTCCCGGTCCTGCTCGCCACGCTGCTGACCGGCCTGTCCGGCCCTGCCCACGCCGGCCCCGGCACCGTGCCGGTCAACACCGAGCCACCGGTCGTCACCGGTGAGCCGGTCTTCCGTGCGCCGCTGCGGGCCGAGCCCGGCGCCTGGACCGCCGACACCGAGCTCACCTACTCCTACCGCTGGCTGCGCGACGACCGGCGGATCCGCGGCGCGACCGATCGGCGCTACCGGCCGCAGCTGCGCGACCTCGGCTCCCGGCTGTCGGTCCGGGTGGTCGCCACCGACGAGGTGGGCACGACGGCGAGGGCCGAGTCCGAGACGACCGACCGGGTGCGTCGCGCCGAGCTGGTGCTGCAGGAGCGACCCGGCGTCAGCGGGACCCGGCGCTACACGCACCGGCTGACCGCCGGGCGCGCCGACTGGCAGCAGCCGCGGGTGGCGGCGTCGTACCGGTGGCTGCGCGACGGGAAGCCGATCCCGGGCGCCCGCCACCGCCGCTACCGGCTCACCCACCTCGACGTCGGTCACCACGTGCAGGTCCGGGTGACGTCCCGGAAGGAGGGCTACCGGACCGCCCGCACCACCTCCCGGCGGGCCGGCGAGATCGGCCACCGGGTCCCCGTGCGGCGGACCGCGACCTACCGCATCGAGACCCGCGGCCGGATCACCGCCAGCATGGCGACCTTCCGCCGGCAGGTCGCCGAGACGTTCGCCGACCCGCGCGGCTGGCGCTCCGCGGGTGTCGCCTTCCGGCGCGTGGCGCGTGGTGGCGACTTCTCCGTCGTCCTCGCCGAGGCGTCCCGGGTGCCCGGCTTCTCCCCGGTCTGCAGCGCCCAGTGGAGCTGCCGCGTGGGCCGCTACGTGATCATCAACCAGCTGCGCTGGCTGCACGCCAGCCCGTCGTGGAACCGCGCCGGCCGTCCGGTGCGGGAGTACCGCCACATGGTCGTCAACCACGAGACCGGCCACTGGCTGGGCCACGGCCACCTCGGCTGCCCCGGTCGGGGCCGGCCGGCCCCGGTGATGATGCAGCAGTCCAAGGGCCTCGACGGCTGCCGCCACAACCCGTGGCCGCTCTCCTCCGAGCTCTGGTCGCGCTAGCCGCTACGGACGCACCTCCAGCACCCGGTTGAACGGCGTCTCGGCCGCCGAGCGGAACGTCGTGAAGCCCGCCTCGGTGACGATCTCGCGGATCCGCGCCGGACCCGCCTGGGTGCCGATCGCCAGCCCGACCTCCTGCGACAGCGACGCCGGCGTGCAGAGCAGCGTCGAGAAGCCGTAGTACGCCCGACCGACCGGGTTCAGGTTGTCCTCGACCGTGTCGCCGGCCATCGGCTCGACCACCATCCAGGTGCCGTCGTCGGCCAGCGCGGAACGTACGTGGCGGGCGGCGCCGACCGGGTCGCCCATGTCGTGCAGCGCGTCGAAGGTGGTGACCAGGTCGTAGCCGGTGCCGCCGAAGTCCTGGGCGCTGGCGGTCTCGAAGCGCACCCGGTCGGCGACGCCCGCGTCGGCGGCGCGCTGCCGGGCGACCTCGATCGAGGCCTCGTGGTAGTCGGAGCCCACGAAGGTCGAGGCGGGGAACGCCTGCGCCATCAGCACGGTGGACGCGCCGTGGCCGCACCCCACGTCGGCCACGCGCGCCCCGGCCCGCAGCCGGTCGGCGACCCCGACCGCGGGGAGCCACTCCTGCACCAGGTACGCGTGGTAGCCCGGCCGGAAGAACCGCTCGCACCCGTGGTGGACGTCGACGTTGTGCTCGTGCCAGCCGAGGCCCCCACCCGTGCGGGCCGCGTCGGAGATCCGGTGTGCGTCGGCCACGGTCCCGACCGCGATCTGGAACAGGCCCGGCAGGAACGCCGGGCTCGACTCGTCGGTGAGCGCGACCGCGTGCTCGGCCGGGAGGTGGTAGCGGCCGGTGGCGGCGTCGTACTCGACGAAGGAGCCGGCGGCCTGCGCGCCCAGCCACTCGCGCGTGTAGTGCTCGTCGGTGTCCGTCGCTGCGGCGAGCTCGGCGGGGGTGCGCGGTCCCTCGGCGAGGGCGCGGTACCACCCCAGCCGGTCGCCGAGCACGACGAGCGCGGCGTTGAGGGTGGCGCCGACCTCGTCGACGGCGCGGAAGACGAACGACATCAGCCGGTCGCCGTCGATGGCGGGCGGGGCCGACGGGGTGGTCTGCTGCTGGTCGGTGGTCATGGGTCTGGTCCTCTCCGGGTGTGCCGGCGCGGGCGCGCCGACCCGTGGACGCTAGGTCCGGCCGACCATTAGCATCAATGGATGAGACTCACGGGGCATAAGCAATGCTGATGGAGCACCTGCGGGGCGTACGGGCGCTGTGCGCGATCGACGCGCAGGGCTCGTTCTCGGCCGCCGCCCGGTCCCTGGGCGTCAGCCAGTCGGCGGTCAGCCAGCACGTGTCGTCGCTGGAGGAGCGGCTCGGGCAGGCGCTGGTCGAGCGCGGGACCCGGCCCGCCGGGCTCACCGAGGCCGGCCACGCCGTGGCGCGGCACGGGCGTGCGGCGCTGGCCCGGCTCGACAGCGCCGAGCAGGAGCTGGCCGAGATCGCCGGCCGGCGGGCGGGACGGCTGCGGTTCGGCAGCTTCCCCTCGGCGCTGGCGACGTTCGTGCCGCCGGCGCTCGCCCGCTTCCGCCGCGAGCTGCCCGGGACCACCCTCACGGTCGTCGACGACCACCTGCAGCGGCTGCTGCCCCGGCTGGACGACGGGGAGCTCGACGTGGCGCTGGTCTACGAGCACCCCGACCTGCCCGTACGGAGCGCGCGGCCGTTGCGCAGCGTGTTCCTGCTGGACGACGAGTTCCGGCTGGTGCTGCCCGAGGGGCACCCGCTGGGCAGCCGGCCGGTCATCGGCCTGGCCTCGCTGGCGGACGAGCCGTGGATCGGCGGGCTGCCGGGCGCCGCCTGGTTCCGGATCGTGCGGGAGAGCTGCCGCAAGGCCGGCTTCGAGCCCGACGTCCACTTCGCCTCCGACGACTACGTGGCGGTGCAGGCGTTCGTGGCCGCCGGCCTCGGGGTCGCGCTGGTGCCGGGGCTGGCCGTCGAGGCGCCGCTGCCGGGCACCACGGTGGTCCGGGTGCACGGTGCGGTGCCGAGCCGGCGGGTCGTGGCGGTGCGTCCCGAGGACGCCTTCCCGGCCCCGGCCGGCCAGGCCATGGTCGACGCGCTGGTGACGAGCACCCGGCGCTACCGGACGGCCGCGCCGCCCCGGGTCAGCCGTCGAGACGGGGCAGCACCCGCTCCGCGATGAGCCGCAGCTGCCGCGGCTCGTCGCCGACCGGCCAGAGGTGGACCCGCGAGCACCCCGCCGCGGCGTACGCCCCCAGCAGCTCGGCGCAGTGGCCGGCGGGGCCGACGCACACCCGCGGCCGCAACACGTCCGGGTCGAGGGACAGCATCGGCGCGAGCACGTCCCGTACGACCCGGTCCGCCTCGGCGCGGTCCTCGGTCACGCAGGTCCACATCGTCGCGAGCGCGGCCGGCAGCGGGGGCCGCCGGGCCGCCCCGAGCGTCTCCGCCAGCAGCGCCCGGTCGGCGGCGAACCGCTCCGGCTCCGTGTGGTACGCCGACGCCAGCCAGCCGTCGCCCAGCCGGGCGACCCGGCGCAGCCCGGCCGGCGAGCCCCAGCTCGCCAGCCACAGCGGGATCCCCCCGGGACGGACCGGGCCCGGCTCCAGCGTCCCGTCGGGCGCGGGGGCGCCGCGGAGCACGTCCCGCAGCAGAGCCGCGTCGCGCTCGAACCGGCGCCACCGGTCCTCGACCACGACACCGGCGGCGGCGAGGTCGGCCGCCGAGGAGCCGGGACCGATCCCGGCGACCACCCGGCCGCCCGAGAGGACGTCCAGCGCCGCCAGCGCCTTGGCGAGCGGCAGCGGGCCCCGGACCACCGGCAGGGCGATGGTGGTGGCGAGGTCCAGGTCGCCCGAGTGCTCGACGACGGCCGCCAGGGCGGTGGGTCCGTCCAGCCAGGGACGGGAGAAGTAGAGGTGGTCGTTGGCCGACACTGCTGCGTACCCGGAGTCGCGGGCCGCGCGCGCCGCGTCGGTGAGGCGCCGCAGCGACAGCCCCTCACCGGTCAGGTCGACCTGGGGCAGGTGCACGCCGAGGTCCATCCCTCATTGTGGCCCGCCGGCGACGGTGCGTCAGTGGACGTCGAGGTCCTGGTCCGCGTCGAGCTCGCTCCCGCGTACGTGGGGCAGCCCCAGCAGGTCGGTCGCCAGGTTGGCGACGTCGCCGTTGCGCACCGGCTGCCGCTCGGCGGAGTAGCGGGTCCGCCGCTTCCCGGGGTCGGCGTAGTCGCGGTTGAGCCGGTAGAGGCTCGCGCCGTCCGCCACTCCCGGACCCCAGACCAGGAACGGCACCCGATAGCTGCTGAGCAACGTCGGGTCCCCGTGGCCCGCACCGAGCCCGCCGTGGTCCGCCGTGAGGACGACCGCGGTCGAGCCGTGGAGGTCCGCGTCGTCGCGGATGGTGGACATCAGCCGCCCGACCAGGCCGTCGACCCGGGCGACGGCGTCGAGGTAGGCCGGGGACATGAAGCCACGCTCGTGGCCCACGATGTCGGGGAGCGACAGGTGGACGAACGTGAACGCCCGTGCCCGGCGGGCGAGGTCGCGCCGCGCGAGCCCGACCAGCCGCGCGTTGTCCTGGCGTACGACGGTCCGGTCGACCGCGGTCGGCCAGGAGCGCTCGAACAGCGTGAACTTCGACTTCGAGGCGAACACCGCGCTCCGGCGCCCCGCCGCCTGCACGACCGTGAACACCGAGCGGACCGGGTGGCCGGCCGCATCCTGGACGGTCCGCGGCCGGCGCCGGGCGTCGTTCCACGTCACGCCGTGACCGTGGTGGGCGGCTGCGACGCGGCGGCCGGTGACCATGCCGGTGTGGTTGGGGAGGGTGACCGTGAGCTCCCGCTCGGTGCGGGCGTTGAGGGTCCCGGCGCCGTGGGCGCGCAGCCGGTGCAGCACGGGGGAGCGCTGCCGTCCGAGCTCGCGGAGCGCCCGCGGGTTGAGCCCGTCGACCGAGACGGCGACGACGTGGCGGACCCGGGCGGGGTCCTGCCCGGCCTCGCGGGCCCCGGTCGCGGTGCTGACCGGCGAGAGCTGGAGCAGGGCGACGGCGCAGGCTGCGACGGCGGCGCCGACGTACGAGACGAGGGAGGGCATCACCGTCAGGCTACGTGACTTCGGTCGCGTCGACGTGCCGTCGGCGTGCCGCGCACGTAGCCTTGCTCGCTGTGCAGGCCGCGACCGCCGATGGGCCCATCGGCATCTTCGACTCGGGCTTCGGTGGTCTCACCGTGGCCCGCTCGGTCATCGACCAGCTGCCGCACGAGTCGGTCGTCTACCTCGGCGACACGGCGCGCCAGCCGTACGGCCCGAAGCGGATCGCCGAGGTGCGCGAGTACGCCCTCGAGTGCCTCGACCACCTCGTCGAGCGCGGGGTCAAGGCGCTGGTGATCGCCTGCAACTCCGCCAGCGCTGCGGTGCTGCGCGACGCCCGCGAGCGCTACGACGTCCCGGTCGTGGAGGTGATCCTGCCGGCCACCCGCCGCGCGGTCGCCGCGACCCGCACCGGCCGGATCGGCGTCGTCTGCACCCGTGCGACCGCCGAGTCGATGGCCTACGAGGACGCCTTCGCCGCCGCACCCCACGTCGACCTGCTGACCCGGGCCTGCCCCGACTTCGTCGACTACGTCGAGGCCGGCGTCACCGGCGGCGACGAGCTGCTCGCGGTCGCCCACGACTACCTCGACCCGCTGGTCGAGGCCGGCGTCGACACCCTGGTGCTCGGCTGCACCCACTACCCGCTGCTCACCGGCGTGATCTCGCTGGTGATGGGCGACGGGGTGACGCTGGTGTCGAGCGCCGAGGAGTGTGCCAAGGACGTCTGGAAGATGCTGTCGACCACCGGCCTGATGCGGCCCGACGGTGAGGCCTCGTACGACTTCCTGACGACCGGCACCCCCGACGACTTCGCCTCGATCGGGCGCCGCTTCCTCGGACCCGAGATGGCGGTCGCGTCGCAGTTCGCGGGCGGGCTGCGATGAGGCTGACCGTGGTCGGCTGCTCCGGCTCCTACCCCGGGCCCGACTCTCCCGCGAGCTGCTACCTGCTCGAGGCCGAGGCCGACGGACGCACCTGGCGGGTGCTGCTCGACCTCGGGTCGGGCGCGCTCGGTGCGCTGCAGCGGGTGGTCGACCCGCTCACCGTCGACGCCGTCTTCCTCAGCCACCTGCACGCCGACCACTGCCTCGACCTCTGCGGCTACTACGTCATGCGCAAGTACCACCCCGACGGCCACCAGCCCCGGATCCCGGTGTGGGGCCCGGAGGGGACCGCCGACCGGATGGCGCGGGCGTACGACCTCGAGCCGCAGCCGGGCATGCACGGCGAGTTCGACTTCCGGGTGCACGGCGAGCCGGTCACGGTCGGCCCGTTCCGGGTCGAGCCGGTGCCGGTCGTGCACCCGGTGACCGCGTTCGGGCTGCGGATCACCGTCGACGGCGCCACCCTCGGCTACTCCGGCGACACCGGCCCGTGCGCCGGGCTCGACGAGGTCGCCCGCGACGTCGACCTGCTGCTGGCCGAGGCGTCCTTCCGGTCCGGCAACGACAACCCGCCCGACCTGCACCTCACCGGCACCGACTGCGGCGAGGCGGCCCACCGCGGCGGCGCCCGCCGGCTGCTGCTGACCCACGTCCCGCCGTGGTTCGACCCGGAGCACGCGCGGGCCGAGGCCCGGGCGGCGTACGACGGGCCGATCGCCCTCGCCCGGTGCGGCGAGACGTACGAGATCTGAGCGCTGCTCCGGCTCCGGTGGGACCGCCGCTGCCCGCGTCCGGCCCCAGCGCTTGTAACGCCGGGTTACCGACTGTTCCCACCCGGTCAGGACCAGGTGGGTACAGCAGCTAACCCGGCGTTACAAGGCGGCGTCCGGCGCAGCACCCCGCCCGTCCCGCCCGCGGCAGACGGCGGGATCAGCGCTTCGGCGGCAGGGTCCGGACGTACGCGACGCCGCGGGCGGCCCAGCGGGCGAGCGCCTCGTCGGTGGCGACCGCCTCGGGGGTGACGCGCAGCCAGCCGTCCATCCGGCGGCCGCCCATCTCCATCCGGGTCACCGCGTCGTCGTCGACCAGCGACCCGGCGTCGGCGGGGTCGATCCGGACCATCAGCCCGCCCTGGCCGCTGGCCGCGACCGCCATGTGGCCGTGGACCAGGAACGCGAGGCCGCCGAACATCTTCTTCTCGTCGAGCCCGTCCTCGCCGGCCACGGCCGCGCGGATCCGGTCGGCGAGCTCCTCGTCGTACGCCATGGCGGCAGTGTGCCCCTCAGTCGAGCCCGGCGTCGTGGACCACGATCGCGATCTGGACCCGGTTGCTGACCTCGAGCTTGTCGAAGAGCCGGGAGACGTGCGCCTTGACAGTCGGCACCGAGAGGTGGAGCTCGCCGGCGATGTCGGCGTTGCTGAGGCCGCGCCCCACGGCGCGGGCGACGTCGAGCTCGCGCCCGGTGAGGCTGGCCAGCCGGCCACGCGCGCCGACCGTGCGGTCCTCGGCGGCGACGGTCCGGACCCGGCTGATCAGCGACCGGGTCGCCGTGGGGGAGAGCATCGGCTCGCCGGCCGCGACCCGCTTGACCGCCTCCAGGATGTGGGGCGGGGGCGTGTCCTTGAGCAGGAAGCCGTCGGCGCCGGCCGCGATCGAGCCGAGGACGTGCTCGTCGGCGTCGAACGTCGTCAGCACGATCACCCGCGGCGGGTCGGGTCGGCTGTGCAGCTCGCGGGTCGCCTCCAGGCCGCCGAGCACCGGCATCCGGAGGTCCATCAGGATCACGTCGGGTCGGAGCCGGGCAGCCGCCTCGAGGCACTCGCGGCCGTCGGCGGCCTCGCCGACCACGGTCACGTCGTCGCGCCCGCCCATCATCAGGGCCAGCGCGCCACGCACCAGCGGGTCGTCGTCGACCACGAGCACCCCGACGCTCATGCGGCCCACGGTATCCAGCCGCGCAGCACCCACGTCGCTCCCTCGCGGTGGTAGTCGAGCCGGCCGCCGTGGAGGTCGGCCCGCTCGGACAGCCCGATCAGCCCCAGTCCCGAGCCGGGCGCGAGCGACCGCGCGAAGCCGACGGGGTTGCGCAGCACCACCTCGAGACCGTCGCCGGGCGAGCCGGTCAGACAGACCGACAGCCGGCTGCCCGGGGCGTGCTTGTGGGCGTTGGTCATCCCCTCCTGGACGATGCGGTAGACCGTCCGGCCGAGCACCTCGGGCACGGCCGCGGGGGAGACCCGGTCCTCGAAGTCGACGGTCAGGCCGGCGTCCCGGGCCTCCGCGACCAGTCCCGGGAGGTCGGCGTACGTCGGCTGCGGGCGGTCCAGCGCCTCGCCCGTACGGTCGTCGCGGAGCACCCCGAGCACGGCGCGCAGGTCCTCGAGGGCCTCGTGGGAGCGCGCCTGGATCATCCGGGCGCCGTCGCGCAACGCGCCGGGCGAGAGGTCCTCGCGGAACCCGAGTGCTCCGGCCAGGACCGAGATCTGCGAGATCCGGTGGGCGAGGACGTCGTGCATCTCGCGCGCGATCCGGGACCGCTCGTTGGTGCGGGCCCGGGCGACCCGTGCCTCCTGCTCGGCCTCGGCCCGCTCGGCACGCGCCCGCAGCGTCCACAGCAGCTGGCGGCGGGAGCCGATGTACATGCCCCAGCCCATCATCCCGATCGTGATCGCGACGTTGAAGCCGAAGGTGAACCAGACCGGATCGGTGCTGTCGGCCTGCCAGTCTGCGTAGCCCTGGGACGCGACGATCCCGACGACTCCGACGAGCACGATCTTGCGGAGCTCCAGCCGGGTCGCGAGCGAGATCGAGGCGAGGGCGGCCGGGCCCGCGGCGACCCCGGAGACGAGGGACAGTGCCGCGGTGACCAGCGCGACCCGCAGCGGCCAGCGCCGACGGTAGAACATCAGGACGTACGCCGCCGCGCCCGCGACCAGGTCGAGCCAGAACAGGGCCTGGGCGTGCTGCCACTGGCCGACCACCGCGGCCGACCAGACCGTGCCCGACAGCACCAGGCAGATCACGAGACGCCAGGCGTGCCCCCACGGCGTGAGCCGCGGCTGGTACTGCTCCGGCGTCGGTTGCTCCACCGGGACAGGCTAGGCCGACGACCGGCCCGCTCCCAGCCTGCCCGCGGCGGTCGTCGCCCCCTACTTTGGTCACCGGAGTCACTGCTTCCGGACGATGTGCGGGACGGGCGGTTCCCGGCAGGATCGACGCCATGATCGAGATCTCCGGACTGACCAAGTCCTACGGTGGTTTCAAGGCCGTCGACGACGTGTCGTTCAGCTGCCAGCCCGGCCGGGTCACCGGCTTCCTGGGCCCCAACGGCGCCGGCAAGACGACCACGATGCGGGTGATGACCGGCCTGACCCCGGCCACCCACGGCACCGCCACGATCGGCGGCCACCACTACCGCGACATCCCCAACCCGGGGCGCCACGTCGGTGTCCTGCTCGACGCGTCCGCCCAGCACGCCGGTCGTACCGGCCGTGAGGTGCTGACCCTCGGCGCCCGGACGATGGGGCTGCCCGAGAGCCGCGTCGACGAGATGCTCGCCATGGTCTCGCTGTCGCCGACCGAGGCGAAGCGCCGCATCCGCAACTACTCGCTGGGCATGCGGCAGCGGCTCGGCATCGCCCACGCGCTGCTCGGCGACCCGTCGGTGCTGATCCTGGACGAGCCGGCCAACGGGCTGGACCCGGCCGGCATCCGCTGGATGCGCGACCTGCTCAAGCACTATGCCGACCGCGGCGGCACCGTCCTGCTGTCGAGCCACCTGCTCAACGAGGTGGAGCTGATCGCGGACGAGATGGTGGTGATCGGCAACGGCCGGATCGTCGCCCAGGGCGACAAGAAGTCGCTGCTGGCGATGGACTCCGACGTCAGCGCCCTGGTCACGTCGCTCGACAACGAGGCGCTCGCCGCGCAGCTGCGGCAGCAGGGCTTCACCGTCGCCCCCGAGGGCGAGGGGCTCCGCGTCGGCTGCACGCCGGAGGAGATCGGCCGGGCGGCACTCGCCGCCGGCGTCGTGCTCACCGACCTGCGCACCGGCGCCGCCGGGCTCGAGGACCTCTTCCTCGAGCTGACGGCCGCCAACCAGCGCGACGACCTCACCGAAGGAGCGACCGCATGACCACCTCGGCACCGATGATGACGCTCGACCTGGGCGCCACCCAGCAGGTCCCGATGGGCCGGCTCGCCACGGTGGAGCTGCGCAAGGCGCTGGACACCCGGGCCGGCCGCTGGTTCACGATCTCGATCCTCGCGCTGGTGCTGATCGTGCAGGTGATCTACGCCTTCGCCGCACCCGAGACGGACCAGGGCTACGGCGACCTGCTCAGCGTGGCCGGCGGCGTGCTGGGCTACTTCCTGCCGATCCTGATCATCATGCTGGTCACGGCCGAGACCAGCCAGCGCACCGGCCTGGTGACGTTCACGCTCGAGCCGCGGCGTCCCCGGGTCGTGCTGGCCAAGTTCATCGCCGGCTTCATCCTGGCGGCCGCGGTGATGGTCCTCGCGGCGCTGATCGCGGTGGCCGGGACGCTGCTCTGCCTCGCACTCGGTGCGGAGTCCGACTGGTCGGTCGACGGCAACCTGCTGTTCAACGGCTTCGTCCTCGCCAACCTGATCGGCGTCCTGATCGGGTTCGCGATCGCCACGCTGCTGATGAACACGCCGGCCGCCATCGTCGGCTACTTCGCGTACAGCCTGATCCTGCCGATCGCGGTCGGCATCCTCGGTGCGCTGAGCCCCGGCTTCGCCGACGTCGCGCCGTGGATCGAGTTCAACACCGCGCAGACACCCCTCTTCACGGGCGACTACACGCCCACCGGCGAGGAGTGGGCGCAGATCGCGGTCTCCGGGACGATCTGGCTGGTGATCCCGCTGACGCTCGGCATCGCCCGGCTGCTGCGCATCGAGTTCAAGTAGCAGCGCCCCCAGAGCAGGCGGGCCGGGTCTCCCACGGGGGTGGGGCCCGGCCCGTCGTCACGTCAGCCCGGGGCTAGGGTCGCCGCATGACCGCCGCTCCCGTACGCGCCGACGGCCGCGCCGACGACCAGCTCCGCCCGATCACCCTGACCCGCCACTGGCTCGACCACGCCGCCGGGTCGGTCCTCGTCGAGTTCGGCCGGACCCGGGTGCTGTGCGCCGCGTCGGCCAACCCCGGCGTGCCGCGCTGGCGCAAGGGGTCGGGGCTCGGCTGGGTCACCGCGGAGTACGCCATGCTCCCGGCGTCGACCAACACCCGCTCGGACCGCGAGTCGGTCAAGGGCCGGATCGGCGGCCGTACCCACGAGATCTCCCGGCTGATCGGCCGGTCGCTCCGCGCCGTCATCGACTACAAGGCGCTCGGCGAGAACACGATCGTCCTCGACTGCGACGTGCTCCAGGCCGACGGCGGCACCCGGACGGCAGCGATCACGGGCGCGTACGTCGCGCTGGCGGACGCCGTCGCCCACCTCCGCTCGCAGGGCGCGCTGACAGGGGAGCCACTCACCGGGTCGGTGGCCGCGGTCAGCGTCGGGATCATCGACGGCGTGCCGCGGCTCGACCTCCCGTACGAGGAGGACGTCCGGGCCGAGACCGACATGAACGTCGTGATGACCGGCGAGGGCAGCTACGTCGAGGTGCAGGGCACCGCCGAGGGGGCGGCCTTCGACCGGGCCGAGCTCGACGCGCTGCTCGGGCTGGCCGAGAAGGGCTGCGCCGACCTCACCCGGCTGCAGCGGGAGGCGCTCGCCGGTGAGTGAGGTGCCCAGCGTCTTCCTGGCCTCGCGCAACGGCAAGAAGCTGGCCGAGATGGAGCGGATCCTCGCTCCGCTCGTTCCCGGGGTGCGCGTGCTCGGGCTGGACGACGTGGTGGCGTACGAGGAGCCGGTCGAGGACCAGCCCGACTTCTCCGGCAACGCCCTGCTCAAGGCTCGGGCCGGGCTGGCCGCGACCGGGCTGCCGTCGGTGGCCGACGACAGCGGGCTGTGCGTCGACGCGCTCAACGGGATGCCGGGCGTGCTGTCGGCGCGCTGGGCGGGGCGCGCGAAGTCGGACGAGGCCAACAACCGACTGCTCCTCGAGCAGCTGGGCGACGTCCCCGACGAGCGCCGCGGCGCCCACTTCACGTGCGTGGTGGCGTGCTGCCACCCCGACGGGACCGAGCTGGTGGTCGAGGGCCGGATGGACGGCCGGGTCATCCGGGAGACCCGGGGGAGCGGCGGGTTCGGCTACGACGTGCTGTTCGCCGCCGTCGAGCACCCCGGGCTGACGACCGCCGAGCTCGACACCGGCCAGAAGGACGCGATCTCCCACCGCGGCCGCGCGCTGCGCGAGATCGCCCCTCGGCTGGCGGAGCTGCTCGCCCGCTGATCCGCCGTCAGGCGGGCTGGACGGTGATCGTGGTGCGCCCGGCGAGAGTCGAACTCGCACTGGCCAGGACCTAAACCTGGTGCCTCTACCCGTTGGGCTACGGGCGCATGGTGCTCATCATGACGCGGCGTGTGCCTGAGAACGGTGCATGGACGGGTCTCAGGCACACGCCGCGGGCTCAGGTGGCCAGACCGAGGTCGCGGCGCAGCTTGGCGACGTGGCCCTTCGCCTTGACGTTGTACTGCGCCAGCTCGACCTTGCCGTCCTCACCGACGACGAAGGTGGAGCGGAGCACGCCCTCGACGAGCTTCCCGTACAGCTTCTTCTCGCCGTACGCCCCGTAGGCCTGGTGGACCGCGAGGTCCTCGTCCGAGAGCAGGGTCAGCGTCAGTGCGTCACGCTCACGGAACTTCGCCAGCCTGGCCGGGGCGTCCTTGGAGACCCCGAGGACCTCGTAGCCGGCACCCTTGAGCGAGTCGAGCGACTCGCTGAAGTCGCACGCCTGCGTGGTGCAGCCGGGGGTCATCGCGGCGGGGTAGAAGTAGACGATCACCTTCTGGCCGCGCAGGTCGGCCAGCGAGACCTGCTCACCGGTGTCGGAGGTGAGGGTGAAGTCGGGCGCCGTGTCGCCGGGGGCGAGCCGCTGGCTCATGGATGGGTGCTCCTGTCCGATCGGGCCGTTGTTGCAACTTGTGTGCAACAACGTAGTGTGTTCAACATGCACGTCCCCGACGGCTTCCTCGACGCCCCCACCTCGGTGGCCACCGGCGTGGTCGCCGTCGCGGGGGTGGCGGTGGCGCTGCGGGGCGCCCGCCGGGAACTCGACGACCGTACCGCCCCGATGGCGGGCCTCGTCGCAGCGTTCGTCTTCGCGGCCCAGATGGTGAACTTCCCCGTCGGCGCCGGCACCAGCGGCCACCTGCTCGGGGGAGCACTGGCTGCCGTGCTCGTGGGGCCGTTCACGGCCGCGCTGTGCCTGGCGGTCGTGCTGATGGTCCAGGGCCTGCTCTTCGCCGACGGTGGGATCACCGCCCTCGGCACCAACATCACCCTGTTCTCCGTCGTCGGCGTGGGCGTCGGGTGGCTGGTCTTCCGGCTGCTGCAGCGGGTGCTGCCGAAGCGGCTGCCGATGGTCCCGGTCGCGGCCGGGTTCGCCGCGCTGGTCTCGGTGCCCGTCACCGCGCTGGCCTTCGTCGGGCTGTTCGCGATCGGTGGCCAGGCGCCCGTGCCGCTCGGCGCGGTCACCACCGCGATGCTCGGCTGGCACGTCGTGATCGGTGTCGGCGAGGCGCTGATCACCGCGCTCGTCGTGAGCAGCGTCGTCGCCACCCGACCCGACCTCGTCCACGGCGCCCGGCCGCTGTTGCGCACCCGGACGCTCGAGGTCCGTACGTCGGGGGCGGCCGCATGAGGACCCGGACCTTCCTGCTCGGCGGCCTGCTCGTGGCGCTGCTGGTCGCCGGGGTCGGCAGCTACTACGCCAGCTCCCACCCCGACGGGCTCGAGTACGTCGCCGAGAAGACCGGCTTCCTCGACTCCGCCGACGACCACGCGACCGGCGAAGGGCCGATGGCCGACTACTCGGTCGACGGTGTCGACAGCCCGCGGCTGGCCGGCGGCCTGGCCGGCGTGACCGGCGTGCTGGTGACGCTGCTGCTCGCCGGCGGGATCGGCTACGCCGTACGGCGCCGCCGGCCCGACAGTGCGTCGGACCGCGAGCCCGAGCCCGAGTCCGAGACCGCGGACCGGTCCTGATGGGCGCCGGGCACGGCCACCGGCTGCACTACCACGGTCACTCGCCCGTCCACCGCGCCGAGCCGCACCTGAAGGTCGTGGCGCTGCTGGCCTTCGTGCTGGTGGTCGTGGCGACGCCGCGGGAGTGGTACCTCGCCTACGCCGGCTACCTCGCCGTCCTGCTCGTCGTGATCGGCGTCAGCCGGGTGCCGCTGCGCTACCTGCTGCCGCGGCTGGTCGTCGAGGTGCCGTTCGTGGTGTTCGCGCTGCTCGTGCCGTTCATCTCCCACGGCCCGCAGACCGAGCTGCTCGGACTGGAGGTCAGCGAGCCCGGGCTGCTCGCCGCCTGGGGCCTCCTGGTCAAGGGAACCCTGGGCGTGCTCGCCTCGCTGACCCTGGCCGCGACCACCGAGCCCGACGACCTGCTCCGCGGCCTGCAGCGGCTGCGGCTGCCCGACCTGCTGGTGCAGATCATGGGGTTCATGATCCGCTACCTCGACGTCGTCACCGGCGAGCTCGGGCGGATGATGGTCGCGATGCGCTCGCGCGGGTGCGACCCGCGCTCACCGCGCCACTGGCCGGCCCTGGCGAAGGCGATGGGGGCGCTGTTCGTCCGGTCGTACGAGCGCGGGGAGCGGGTGCACCTCGCGATGCTGTCGCGCGGCTACACGGGGAGGCTGCCCCGGTGAGCGTCCCGACCCTCGACGTCCGCGGCCTCGCGTACGCCTATCCCGACGGCCACCAGGCGCTCTTCGGCGTCGACCTCCACGTGCATCCGGGGGAGCGGGTCGCACTGCTCGGGCCCAACGGCGCCGGCAAGACGACCCTGGTGCTGCACCTCAACGGCATCCTCACCGCCGGTGCCGGCTCGGTCTCCGTGAGCGGGCTGCCGGTGACCCGCGAACACCTCCAGGAGGTGCGCCGCCGGGTCGGCATCGTCTTCCAGGACCCCGACGACCAGCTGTTCCTCGGCAGCGTCCGCCAGGACGTCGCGTTCGGGCCGGCCAACCTCGGCGTCAAGGGCGCCGAGCTCGACCGTCGCGTCATGACGGCGCTCGACCAGGTCGGCATGGCCGACTTCGCCGACCGGCCGCCCCACCACCTCTCCTTCGGGCAGCGGCGGCGGGTCGCGGTCGCGACGGTGCTCGCGATGCAGCCGGAGATCCTGGTGCTCGACGAGCCGTCCTCCAACCTCGACCCGGCCTCGCGGCGCGAGCTGGCCGACATCCTGCGCTCGCTCGACGTCACCGTGCTCATGGTGACCCACGACCTGCCGTACGCCCTCGAGCTCTGCCCCCGCTCGGTGGTGCTCGCCGACGGTGTCGTGGTGGCCGACGGCTCGACGTACGACCTGCTCACGGATGCCGCGCTGATGAGCGCCCACCGCCTCGAGCTGCCGGTCGGGTTCGACCCGGACCGCATTGGTAGCCTGCCCCGGTGAGCAACGAGCTGTCGTCCCTCGAGTCCGAGATCGAACAGACCCGCGAGCGTCTCGCGGGCACCATCGACCAGCTCCTCTACCGCGCCCACCCGAAGACGATCGTGTCGCGCGAGATCACGGCCGTGAAGGGCCACTACGTCGACCTGCAGACCGGCGAGCCGCGCACCGACAACATCCTCAAGACCGTCGGCGTCGTCGTCGGCGTGGTCGCGCTCTTCGTCGTGGTCCGCAGGGTCGCGAGCTGACGGGACCTCCTCGGTGACCGACGGACCCGCGGGTGGGGCGCCCATCAAGATGCTCCACGACCGGATCCTGGTCGAGGTCGACAGCGACGGGGGCGAGCGTCGCTCCAGCGGCGGGATCGTGATCCCGGCGACCGCGGCGATGGGTGCGCGCCGGCTCGCGTGGTCGCGGGTGATCGCCGTCGGCCCGCACGCCCGCGCCATCGAGACGGGTGACCGGGTGCTCTTCGACCCTGCCGACAAGGCCGAGGTCGAGGTGTCCGGCGAGCTGTACGTCGTGATGCGCGAGCGCGACGTCCACGCCGTCGCCGCCGACCGGCTCGGCGACGACGCCACCGGCCTCTACCTCTGAACCCGCCGCCCTGCTCCGGTGCGGGGGTTTCGAGGCTCAGGCCCGGGGGGCCTTCGCACCTCAACCTCCGTGTGCCCGGGTGCGGTCAGGCCAGGCCGGGGGCTCGCACCTCACCTCCGTGTCGTCCGGGGGTCGAGGTGCGACCCGGCGCCGGAGGTTGAGGTGTGAGGCGCGCCAGCGCCGAGCCTCGAAACCCCGTGACCATCGGCGGGGCGGTGAGGAGCGCGCGCGACCGACGCGGCAGGTTACCGGCGCGTAACCACGGACCTCGCGGGCCGTTGGGCAGGTCATGCGCCGACTCCTCGCAGCCGTCCTGTCCGGTCTGGTGGCCGTCACCGTCCTGGTCCCGCTCGCGGGTGCGCCCGGGACGGCCGTCGCCGCACCGGTCGCGACCCGCGCGGACCGGCCGGCGTACACCGCCGAGGTCGTCCGGACCCGGCACGGCATCCCGCACATCACGGGCGACAGCTTCGGAGACCTCGGCTTCGGGTCCGGCTACGCGTCGGCGCAGACCTCGACCTGCACCCTCGTCGACACCCTGATCACCGCGCGCGGCGAGCGGTCGCGCTGGTTCGGGCCGAACCGGCGCTACGACGACCAGGTCACGCTCGAGGCCAGCAACCTGCAGGTCGACGCGTTCGTCACCGACCTGCGCAACCGCCGGGTGGTCGAGAGGCTGCTCGCGGACCGCGACGACGGCCCCAGCCCGCAGGCCCGGGCCATGGTGCGCGGCTATGCCGCGGGCGCCAACGACTGGCTGCGCGAGGCCGGTCCCGAAGGCATCACCGACCCCGCCTGCGCCGGCCGCCGCTACCTCCGCCAGGAGGCCACCCCGCTCGACGTCTGGTACGGCGTCTACCTCGCCAACCTGCTCGCCTCCGGCGGCGTCTTCGTCAAGCAGATCGTCGACGCCGAACCACCCTCGCCGACCGACCCCGGCCTGCCGGTTCCGGTCGCGGCCGACGTCGACCGCGACGCGCTGATGGCGGCGCTGGGGCGCGAGACCCCGTTCGGCTCCAACGCGACCGCCGTCGGCGGCGACCTCACGGACACCGGTCGGGGGATGCTGCTCGGCAACCCGCACTTCCCGTGGCGCGGGCGCTACCGGTTCACCCAGCAGCACCTGACCATCCCCGGTCACTACGACGTGGCCGGCGCCTCCCTGATCGGCTCGCCGGTGGTCAACATCGGCTGGAACCGCGACGTGGCCTGGAGCCACACCGTCTCGACGGCCTACCGGTTCACGCCGTACGAGTACCGGCTCGCCGGCCCCACGACGTACCTGACGGACAGCGGGCCGCAGCAGCTGGAGCGCCGTCGCGTCACCGTCACCGTCCGCACGAGGAACGGGCTGGAGCAGCGGCGCGAGGACCTCTACCGCACCGCGGAGGGCTACGTCGCCGACGCCCCGGACACGCTGATGCCGTGGACGCCGGCCAGCGTCTGGGCGATCCGCGACGCCAACGGCGAGCAGCTGCGCACCATCGACACCTTCCTCGACATGGGCCGGGCCACCGGTGTCCGCGACCTGGTCCGCCGCCAGGACCGGCAGGGCGGGATGCCGTGGGTGAACACCACCGCCGCCGACCGGCAGGGCCGGGTCGTGTACGCCGACCACTCGGTCGTGCCGAACGTGCCGGACGAGATGGCCCAGCAGTGCATGACCCCCAGCGGTCGGGTGCTGTTCCAGCTCGCCGGGCTGCCCGGCCTCGACGGGACCACGGCCGGCTCGACCTGCGCGTGGCGTACCGATGACGACTCGGTCCGGCCGGGCGTGTTCGGGCCGTCGCACCTGCCCGAGATCTTCCGGCGCGACTGGGCCGGCAACGCCAACGACTCGTACTGGACGCCGAACGCGACGCAGCGGCTGGAGGGCTTCGACCGGATCATCGGCTGTGAGGACTGCGAGCGGACGATGCGGACCCGGATGGTCTACGGGTACGTCACCGACCGGCTGGCGCGGGAGGGCGACCACCGGGTGACCGCGCCCGTGCTGCGCGGCTGGGAGCACCAGAACCGGGTGATGGCCGCCGAGGTGATGCGCGAGGACGGCGACCTCGACACGCTGTGCGCCAGCACCGGCGAGACCGAGGCGTGCGAGGCCCTCGCCGCGTGGGACGGCCGCTCCGACCGGACCTCCCGCGGCACGCACCTCTTCGAGGCGTTCGTCGCCCGGCTGCCCGAGCAGGGGGTGTGGCTGACGCCGTTCGACCCCGCCGACCCGCTGCACACCCCGCGCGACCTCAACGTCCTCAACCCTCAGGTACGCCAGGCGATGCAGGACGCGATCGACGCCGTCCGTGACGCCGGGGTCCCGTTCGACGCCCGCTGGGGTCGGCTGCAGGTCGCCGGCGACCGGGGCGCCCCGCCCATCGGCCTCGGCGGCGGCACGGGCGACAGCGTCGGCAACGCCAACGCTCTCGCCTCCCGCAACCCGTCCGACAACACCGACCGCTACCGCCCGATCACGTACGGCTCCTCGCACATCCAGGCCGTCTCGTTCCTCGACGGCGGCCGCGTCGACGCGCGGACGATCCTGACCTACGGCCAGTCCGAGGACCCGACCTCGCCGTGGTCGAGCGACCAGACCCGGATCTTCGCCGACGAGCACTGGGTCGACTTCCCCTGGACCGACCGGGAGATCGCGGCGGACACCCTCCGGCGGTTCGTGGTCTCGGGCGGCTGAGGGGAGGGGCTCACGGAGCGATCGCGACCTGGAGCGGGGTCGTCGCCAGCCCGGAGGCCCCTTGACCCGTCTGGCCGTGCGTCCCGTCTCCCCACGCCCAGGCGAATCCGGTCGCCCGCGTGCCCACCGACCCGTCGAAGCCGGCGTCGACCGTGGTCCAGACCCCCTCCAGCTCCGTCGGCTCGGGGACCGGGAAGTACGTGGTCGTGCTGGTCCCGTTGCCGAGCTGGCCGTGGTCGTTCTGGCCCCAGCACCAGGCGGTGCCGTCCGCGGTGCTGCCGCACGTGTGCAGGAAGCCGGCGTCCAGGGAGGTCCACGTGTCCGCGACCGTGACCCGGACCGGGACGTGCCGCTCGTTGATGTTGCTCCCGTCACCCACGCGGCCGTCGGTGTTCTCTCCCCAGCACCAGCCGGCGCCGTCGGTCGTGGTGCCGCACACGTGCGTGCCCCCGACCGAGAGCGAGGCCCACTCGCGGTCACCGGCGACCTCGACGGGAGTTGCCGAGGAGGTGGTGCCGTCGTTGCCGAGCTGCCCATGGCCGCCCGAACCCCAGCACCAGGCGGATCGGTCCGCCTTGATCCCGCACGTGGTGACGGCGTCGAAGCCGGCGCCCGCGACGATCTCGAGCCAGCTGCCGGGGACCTGGACCGGTGTGGTGGTCGAGACCGCTTCGCCCGTCCCGAGCTGGCCGTCCTCGTTCTGTCCCTGGCACCACCCGGTGCCGTCGGTGTGGACGCCGCAGGCGTAGAAGGCGCCCGCCGAGAGCCGGGACCAGTCGCCCGGCAGCTTGTTCGGTGCCGCCCAGTCGTCCCCCGCGAACAGGTACGACGCCCCGTCTCCCCAGCACCAGCCCGAGTCGTCGGCCCGGACCCCGCACGTGCTGGCGCCTGCGGCGCTGATGTCGGTCCAGTCCCTGCCGAGGACCCGCACCGGTCCGGAGACCAGAGCACCCTCAGCGCCACCGGTGCCGTCGCCCAGCTCGCCGAACTCGTTGCTGCCCCAGCACCAGGCCCGGTGGTCGCTGCCGAGCGCACAGCTGTGTCGCCAGCCACCGACCGCGTCCACCATCGTCACGACGGTGAGGGTGCGCGAGGGCGTGGTGACCGCTCCGTGGCGCCCGTCCCCGAGGGTCGTCGCCGGCGCCAGGACGCGGTAGTCACGATCGCCCGCGCGGGTGGGAGCGGTCGTGGAGAAGCGGAAGCCACCGCGGCGCGAGGTCTGCTTCGTGGCCAGCACCACCCACGAGCCGTTCCGGAAGGTCTGCAGCTTCACCGTCCGCGCCCTGCCGGGCGGCACCTCACCCGTGAGCGAGATCCTGTCGCCGGGTGCCACCGTGCCGTCCGAGAGCCGGAGCGTGCCGGCGACCTGGGCCGCACGGGGGCTCGTCGCCTGGGTCGGGGCGGTCAGCGCCAGCGTGGTCGTGATCAGGAGCGCCACGAGGGTGACGCTCCAAGCCTGCCGGGATCTCCCCATGACGATCCGCCTTCTCTCCTGGGTGAGCGCATTGAAGCACTCGCCGTACGGCGTGGGAGCCGATTCGGGACATCGACACGGTCGGCGGCCGGAAACCGGCCGCGGAGGCCGGTGGACCGCAGCACCCTCGGCGCGCCAGACTGACCGGCACTCCCACCGGAAGGAGCCCATGGACACGCTCTTCATCGGCGGCGCCTGGCGACCGGCGCACGACGCACAGACCCGGACCATCCACTGCCCGGCCGACGGACGCGAGGTCGTGACCGTCGCGGAGGCCTCCGAGGCGGACGCCCGCGACGCGGTGGCCGCCGCGAGGGACGCCTTCGACAACGGCCCCTGGCCCCGTACGCCGGCCCCCGAACGGGCGGCGCTGCTCCGCCGGCTGGCCGACAGGCTCGAGGCAGAGCGCGACGAGGTCGCCACGCTGGAGTCGCTCGACACGGGCAAGCGGTTCGTGGAGTCCCAGATCGACGTCGACGACATCGTCGCCGTGTTCCGCCACTTCGCCGACCTCGCCACGGCCGACGCCGGCCGCGTGGTCGAGACCGGGATGCCGGCCGTCTCCAGCCGGGTGGTGCACGAGCCGGTCGGGGTCTGCTCGCTGATCACGCCGTGGAACTACCCGCTGCTGCAGACCGCGTGGAAGGTCGCGCCGTGCCTGGTGGCCGGCAACACGTTCGTCCTGAAGCCCAGCGAGCTCACCCCCAGCACCGCGATCTGGCTGGTGCGGACGCTCTCCGAGGTCGGCCTGCCCGACGGGGTCGCCAACCTGGTGCTCGGCGCGGGTGCCACCGCGGGTGCGCCCCTGGTCGACGACCCGGCCGTCGACCTGGTCTCCTTCACCGGCGGGCTCGAGACCGGCCGCCGGATCATGGCGGCCGGTGCGGCGACCGTGAAGCGGGTGGCGCTCGAGCTCGGGGGCAAGAACCCCAACGTGGTCTTCGCCGACGCCGACCTCCCCGCCGCGATCGACAACGCGCTCACCGCGGTCTTCCTCGACTCGGGCCAGGTCTGCTCGGCCGGCGCCCGGCTGATCGTCGAGGCGAGCATCCACGACCAGGTCGTCGACGCCCTGGTCGAGCGGGCGCAGCAGATCCGGCTGGGCGGGCCGTTCGACGACGACGCCGAGACCGGCCCGCTGATCAGCGACGCCCACCGCGGCAAGGTCGAGCAGTACGTCGCCGACGCGCTCGAGGACGGCGCCGAGCTGCGCTGCGGCGGCACCCGCCCGGAGGGTGCGGCGTACGAGGACGGCTTCTACTACCTGCCCACGATCCTCGACCACTGCGCGACCGACATGCGGTGCGTGCGCGAGGAGTCGTTCGGGCCGGTGCTGACCGTCGAGACCTTCGAGGGCCCGGACCGTGACTCCGCCGAGGAGGCCGCGGTCAGCCTCGCCAACGACACGATCTACGGCCTGGCCGGTGCGGTGTGGACCGAGAACGCCGGCCGCGCCGAGCGCGTCGCGAGCCGGCTGCGCCACGGCACGATCTGGATCAACGACTACCACCCGTACGTCCCCGGGGCCGAGTGGGGCGGCTTCAAGCAGTCCGGCAACGGCCGCGAGCTCGGCCTCGCCGGGCTCGAGGAGTACCGCGAGACCAAGCACGTCTGGCACAACACCCGGCCGGCACCCGCCGGCTGGTTCGCCGACCGCAGCGCCCGCTCCGGAGGAGGAACCGCATGAAGCAGTACGACTACGTGATCGTCGGCGGTGGCTCGGCCGGGTCCGCCCTCGCCAACCGGCTGTCGTCCGACCCGGGCACCACCGTGCTGGTGCTCGAGGCGGGCCGCAACGACAACATCCTCGACCCGTTCATCCACATGCCGGCCGCGCTGCCGTACCCCATCGGCAACAAGCTCTACGACTGGAAGTACGAGACCGAGCCGGAGCCCCACATGGGCGGCCGCAAGGTGTTCCACGCGCGCGGCAAGGTGCTCGGTGGGTCCAGCTCGATCAACGGGATGATCTTCCAGCGCGGCAACGCCATGGACTTCGAGCGCTGGGCGGGCGACCCCGGCATGGAGCAGTGGGACTACGCCCACTGCCTGCCCTACTTCCGGCGGATGGAGACCTGCCTCGCCGGCACCGATGCCTGGCGCGGCGGCTCGGGCCCGCTGGTCCTCGAGCGCGGGCCGGCGACCTCGCCGCTGTTCGGGGCGTTCTTCGAGTCGGTGCAGCAGGCCGGCTACCCGCTGACCGACGACGTCAACGGCTACCGTCAGGAGGGGTTCGCCAAGTTCGACCGCAACGTCCACCGCGGCCGGCGGCTCTCGGCCGCGCGGGCGTACCTGCACCCGGTCATGCACCGCAAGAACCTCGACGTCGAGACGCTGTCGCTCGTCACCGGGCTGCGGATGGAGGGCATGCGCTGCACGGGCGTCGACTACACCCGGGGCGGCCGGCTGCACCGCTCGGTGACCGCCGGCGAGGTGATCCTCTGTGGTGGGGCCTTCAACAGCCCGCAGCTGCTGCAGCTCGCCGGCATCGGCGATCCCGAGCAGCTGCGCGCGGCCGGCGTCACGGCGCGGCACGACCTGCCCGGCGTGGGGGCCAACCTGCAGGACCACCTCGAGGTCTACATCCAGCACGCCGCCACCCAGCCGGTCTCGATCGCGCCGTGGCTGGCCCACCACCACAAGCCCCGGATCGGCGCCGAGTGGCTCTTCGGCCGACGCGGGGTCGGCGCCTCCAACCACTTCGAGGCCGGCGGGTTCATCCGCAGCAACGACGAGGTGGCCTGGCCCAACCTGATGTTCCACTTCCTGCCGATCGCGATCCGCTACGACGGCAGCAAGCCCGCCGAGAGCGAGCACGGCATCCACGGCTACCAGGTCCACATCGGCCCGATGTACGCCGACACCCGCGGCTGGGTACGGATCCGGTCGACCGACCCGCGCGAGCACCCCGCCGTGCAGTTCAACTACCTCTCGACCGAGGCCGACCGGCGGGAGTGGATCGAGATGGTGCGCGCGGCCCGCAACATCCTGGAGCAGCCCGGATTCGCGGCCTTCAGCGGCGGCGAGATCTCGCCGGGCCCGACGGTGCAGACCGACCAGGAGATCCTCGACTGGGTGGCCCGCGACGCCGAGACGGCGCTCCACCCGTCGTGCACGGCCAAGATGGGCACCGACGACGCCGCCGTGGTCGACCCGTCGACGATGCGGGTCCACGGCACCGAGGGGCTGCGGGTCGTGGACGCCTCGGTCTTCCCGTACATCACCAACGGCAACATCTATGCCCCGGTGATGATGGTCGCCGAGAAGGCCGCCGACCTGATCGCCGGCAACACCCCGCTGCCCGCGCTCGACGTCCCCTGGTACCGCCACGGTCGCAACGACCCGGCGTACCCACCTGGTGACCCGCGCAACGACGCCTGGGACGTCAGCCACGATCTCCCGAGCGCCGCCGGCGCCCGTCCCGCACACCCGACAGGAGACAGCGCATGAGCACCGACACCCGCCCGGCACCACCGGAGAGCCCCGCCGTCAGGGGGGCTCCGTCCGTGAAGTGGCCGGTCTTCGGCGCATCCCTCATCGGGGTCGTCGCCGTCGCGGTCTGGGCGATCGCCACGCCCACGGCCGCCTACGAGACCATCTACTCCTGGACGGTCTGGGTCGGCAGCGCCTTCGGCTGGTTCTACATAGCCCTCGGCACCGCGATCCTGCTGTTCGTCATCTACCTGGGTGCGTCCCGGTTCGGGAAGCTGCGGCTCGGCCCCGCCCACTCCCGGCCCGAGTTCTCGACCTTCTCGTGGGCGGCCATGCTGTTCGCCGCCGGCATCGGCACCGACGTGATGTTCTTCTCGGTCGTCGAGCCCGTCACCCAGTACGTCGCCCCGCCGGTCGGCCAGGCGGAGACCGTCGAGGCGGCGCGGGAGGCGACGGTCTGGACGATCTTCCACTACGGCATCACCGGCTGGGCGATGTACGCCCTGATGGGCATGGCGCTGGGCTTCTTCGCCTACCGGCTCAACCTGCCCCTGGCCGTGCGGTCCGCCCTCTACCCGATCTTCGGCAAGCGGGTCGACGGTGTGCTCGGCCACGCGGTCGACACGGCGGCGGTGCTCGGCACCGTGTTCGGCGTGGCCACCAGCCTGGGCATCGGCGTGGTGTTCCTCAACTTCGGGCTCAACTGGCTCTTCGGCGTACCCATCGGGCTCGCCGCGCAGATCGGGCTGGCGGCCCTCGCCATCACCATGGCCGCCGTCTCGGCCACCACCGGCGTCGACAAGGGCATCCGGTTCCTGTCCCAGCTCAACGTGATCCTGGCGATGTCGCTGGCCGCCTGGGTGCTCGTCACGGGCAAGACCGAGGTGCTGCTCGAGGGCGTGGTGATGAACGTCGGCGACTTCGTCGCCTCGTTCCCTGGTCTGACCATGAACACCATGGCTTTCGACCAGGCCAACGAGTGGATGAACCTCTGGACGCTGTTCTTCTGGGCATGGTGGGTGGCCTGGGCGTCCTTCGTCGGCCTGTTCCTGGCCCGGATCTCCCGAGGCCGCACCGTCCGCCAGTTCGTCCTCGGCACGATGGTGATCCCGTTCGCCTACATCGTCATGTGGGTGTCGATCTTCGGCAACGCCGCCCTGGAGCGCGTGCGCGGCGGCGATCAGGCGTTCGCCGAGGCGGCCCAGAACTACGACGGCCGCGGCTTCTTCATGCTCGTGGAGCAGTACCCCGCGGCCGGGGTGGTGATCGCGGTCGCCACGTTCGTCGGACTGCTGTTCTATGTCACCTCGGCCGACTCGGGGGCGCTGGTGATGGCCAACCTGTGCTCGAACCTGCGCCACGTCCAGGAGGACGGGGCGGCGTGGCAGCGCATTGTCTGGGCTGCGGTCACCGGCGTGCTGACGATCGCCGTACTGGCCGTGGGCGGCATCTACGCCCTCCAGTACGCGACCGTGATCATGGGGCTGCCGTTCGCCGTCGTCATGATCCTGGTGATGTGGGGCCTCTACACGGCGATGCGGCGCGAGCTGATGCGCGTGGAGGCAGGGGCCATCCACCACCGGCCACCGGCCACCGACGACGACCACGAGCCCTGGACCGCACGAGTCGCCCGGGTTACCAACTTCGTGGACACCGACGACGCCGTGCGCCATCTGGACACGGTGGTGGAGCCGGCGCTCACGAAGGTCGCCGACGAGCTGCAGGTGCGCGGCGTCGAGGCCGCGACGACGCGGGGCGTTGCCGAGCCGTCCGAGGACGACCCCAACGGCGGGGCCTACGTCGAGCTCCGGGCTGCTGATGTCGACCACCCGTTCCGCTACCGGGTCCAGGTACGGCTCACGCCCGTGCCGACGTACGGCGGCCGAATGATCGGGGACCGCGACCTGTACGCGCGCCTCGACGTCCACCTGGCCGACGGGGCCCAGGGCTACGACGTGATGGGATACCGCGAGTCGCAGATCATCCACGACTGCCTCGACCAGTACGAGCGCCACCTGGAGTTCCTGCGGCTCGGGTCCACCCCGCGGTCGGAGCCCTAGCCCCGGACACCAAGGAGCCCCGCAGGCGTCTCGGGTCACCTGCGGGGCTTCTAAGGGCCCCGCAGGCGTCTCGGGTCACCTGCGGGGCCGACACCAACTATGCACGACCTGTTCAAGCCAGCAAAGCCGTGCTGTGGGATTGTTGATGTGACGTTACCCATTCGTTGACCGGGGAGTCAGTCCGGCCCCGGTGCCGCCCGGTCGGAGCTGGCTCAGGAGCCGCGCAGCAGCTCCGGTCCGCGCTCGGAGGTCACGATCTCGTGGGCGACGTCGGTCAGCCGGCGGCGCGAGCCGCGCGCGTGCGACCGGATCATCTCGAAGGCCTGCTCGACGGTGATGTCGAAGGTCCTGGCGATGGCGCCCTTGGCCTGCTCGACCACGATCCGGCTGTTGAGCGCCGCCTGGAGCTGCTCGGTGAGCAGCTCGGCACGGGAGACGGCCTGCTCCTGGATCAGCGCGATGGTGGCCATGTCGGCGAGCGCCTGGAGCACCCGTACGTCCTCGTCGCTCAGCTCGCGGCGCTCGGTCTGGAAGATGTTGAGGCCACCGATGACCCGGTCGCGCAGCCGCATCGGGAAGGCGTGCACCGAGGACATGCCGGCGGCGAGCGCGCGGGGGACGAAGGACGGCCAGCGGTCCTGGGACAGCGCGAGGTCCGGCACGACGACCGGCTGGCCGGTGCGGTAGGAGTCGAGGCAGGGCCCCTCGGAGTTCTGGATCTGGAACAGCTCGAGGAGCCGCGCGTCCTCGCTCGAGGCGCCGACGTGGTGGAGCGTGCCGTCCCCACCGGTCAGCATCACCCCGGCGGCACCGTCACCGGTGATGTCGGTGGCATGGCCGGCCACCGAGTGGAGGAACTCGATCAGGTCGAAGTCAGCCACGAGTGTGTCGGCCACCTCGACGAAGACGTCTGCCAGTCTCTCGATCTCTATGCCCACGCTTCTTCATCCCCTATCGACACTGGCGATTCTACGCCGAATCGCACTTCCGGTCTGTCGTCCGGTGGTCTCATTGCGCCGTACCCGGTTTGTCCGGCGGCAACACGAAGCCGTCGACGATGGCGCGGGCGAGGTCGATCAGGGGTATGCCCTGTGCGAACGCATGGGCACGCATCCGTACGAGCGCCTCGGCCAGGTCGACGTCCAGGTCGACCATCACCATGCCCTGCGCCTGGTGGACTTCCGCGCGCGGGTCCACCAGTGGCTCCCAGGTCCCGTTCACGTGGCCGACCTCGCCTCCCAGCGCGGTCCGGATCGCCAGCTCGACGAACGCCAGCGCGAGCGCGGCCTCGTCCTCCTGCAGCACGTGGACGTCGGACGCGTAGAGCTCGAGCACACCGAGGGCGAGGCCACCGACGAGAAGCGGGAAGCTGAACACCGCCGCCACGCCGAGCTCGCCGGCCGTCTGGGCGAACCCGGGCCACCGACGGCCCTCGGCCGCCAGGTCGGCCACGAGCACCGGCCGGCGCCGGGCGAGGGCTTCGATCCGGGGGCCCTCGCCGGTGGCGAAGGTGAGCTCGGCGACCTTCGTGCTCCATGCGTCGGAGCTGGCCGCGAGTCCCGTGGTCCCGTCGCTGCCCGCGAGGTGGATCGCGCACCCGGTCGTGGTAAGGGCGTCCCGGGCTCCCCGGCACACCCGCTGCAGGGCGGCACTCGCGTCGAGGAGACCGTCGTCGGCGGTGGCAGACCCGAATGCGCGGCGGGCGGCCTCGACCCCCGAGTCGGGCGGGTGGGCACCAGCCTCCGGCATGGCACTCCTCCCCAGGCGTGCCCTCGGTCTCCCTGAGGTGCGACCGGTCTCGACGTGGTCGTTCTGCGGGCACCTTACCTGTTGGCAGAGGGCGGCGGCCTGCCCTAGACTCGGCGACAGTTTCTGCGTCCCGGACCCCGACGCAACTCTGCGGTCTGAGGGCCGGTTGACGCGGCGGAAACCTCTCAGTCGTGTCATCCGTGTGGGGCCCGAGTGGGGCCAGTGCCGCGGTGGCCAGGGCGTACCGGTCACCGCCGTACCGGGGGACTCGACGTCCAGGGCAGGCAAGCATTGCGGGGGACAAGCGCCCGCCCTGGACGCCGGGCCCGGTCCACGGCTCACAGCCGACTGTACGCCCGGCCAGTTCGGCGAGCGCGTGTTCGGCCGCAACGATTATGGAACTTTGACGGGCCACGGGCAAGGACGGAAAGCCCCGGCCGGCTCATGCCGGCCAGCATTGCCCGCATGGACGTGTGCTTCACTGACTGCGTGTGGCGGCTGCTTGAACCGCTGCGGACCGACGATCGCGAGGCGTTCCTCGCCTTGGCCCGCCGTCGGGCCTTCGCCCGCAACGAGGTGGTCTGCCACGAGGGTGACCCGGCTGACTCCCTGCATCTCGTGGAGCACGGCCATCTGGCGGTGCACGGCGGACTGGCGTCCGGGGCCGCGGCAACCTTCACGATCCTGTCCTCGGGGGACTACTTCGGAGAGCTGGCGCTGCTGCGTGCGGACCGCCTGCGCACCGCGACGGTCACTGCGCTCGAGCCGAGCCGCACCCTGGCGGTCGCGGCCACGGCCTTCGATGCGCTGTGCAGGCACAACCCGAGGATCGAGCGGATCGTGTCTGCCGTACTTGCTGACCGGATCGACTTCCTGAGCCGCCGGCTCCTGGAGGCCATGTACGAAAGCCTCGACCGCCGCGTGTACCGGCGCCTGATCGAGCTTGCCCGCGCCTACGGCGGTACGGACGCCATCATCACGATCCCGCTGAGCCAAGCCCAGCTCTCAGACCTGGTCGGGGCGACGAGGCCGTCGGTCAACCAGGTCCTGCAGCGGCTCGCCGAGCTCCACGTCGTGAGACTGAGCCGTTCGCGTATCGAGATCCTGGACGTGGCGGCTCTGGAACGACGGTGCCCTGGATAGGCGGCAGCCCGGTGACTGTTCGGCATCGGTCGGTCGGAGTGTCAGCGAGCGGACAGAAGACTGCTCGGTAGTGGCGCAGGCTCGAGACGTCGAATCAACCGACTCGGGTCCGGACACCAGGAGCCACCATGTACCAGTACGAAGCAGTCGTCCGAGCGATCATGGAAGAACGCATCCGCGAAGCGGAGCACCAGCGCCTGACCCACGTGCCCCGTCGACGTCAACGGCCCTCCACCGTCCCGTCCGCTCCTCGGAAGCCCCAGCGTCACTCCTGGCTCTGGGGCCTTGCCCACCCCCACCAGGCCCACGGCTGACCCGGCCCGTTTCAGGCCCGTGCGTTGCCGCCACGCGTCCGTGACCAGTCGTGCCCCGGGGACAGCAACGGCCCGCCTCGACCTGGATCGAGACGGGCCATCCACCTGCGAAAAACGCTGGTACGCCATCAGGGACTCGAACCCCGAACCCGCTGAGTACCGGAAGTCAGGATCTGAGCGTGCCAGCGGGCCTCACCTGGACCGGCGCTAGGCGCTACAGGTGTCCGGTTGTGTCCAGAAGTGCCGTGAGAACTGCCGTCACGAATGCCGTCGTCTCGTGGCTAGAAGTCAGATGACGAAGACGCCGGCGTGTACTGAGGGATGGGCGCGGGGCTACCTGGCTAGACGGGGCGGTGATGCTTGAACCATGAGCCTGGAGGCACTCCCGACGTGCGAGGGCGTCCCCGACACTTCTTGCAAGACCTTGGCCAAGTGGCGGAGGGCCAGATGCGTGGAACTCGCCATGGCCGGTCACTCGTATGACGAGATTGCCCTGGCGGTTGGCTACCAGAGCAGGGGAACGGCGTGGCGAGCGGTACAGGACTCCCTCAGCTCCAGGATCGCCGAGGCGGTCACGGAGTACCGCGAGCTAGAACTCGCACGCTTGGACGCGCTTCAAGCGGCGCATTGGCCGCTGGCGGTCGCCGGCTCGGTCAGGTCGGCCGATCTGGTACTCCGGGTCATCGACAGGCGGATGAAGCTCCTCGGGCTCGACCAGCCTCGCGTGCAGGACGACCGGCCGCGGTACCTCGTCGTCAGCGCCCCCGATGACGATGAGGCGGGCTATATCCGTCAGCTCCAGGCCATCACGGCGATGTCCGACGACCCCAATCAGGCAACCAGAAAGGCAACCGAGCCGTCTGCAGACGGCTTTGGGCCTCGGAAGGTCGGCACGGGTGCGGTCCAGGTCAGTCCTGCCGACCCGCTGCCGCGCTGCTGAGATGGCAATGGGCGCACCCGGAACCGTCTCCGGAGGGAGCTCCCCGTTCGCGCGCGAGGCGCAGGCTGATGAGCTCGCCGTCGTGCAGAACGTTTGCCACCTTTCCGCATGCGGGAAGCCTTGTCGGGCCGCGATGGGAAAGGGAGGTCGCTGTCATGCTGGGGACGTGGAGACCGTGTACGAGGCCATGGGCGGTGACGAGGCGCTGCTCCGGCTGGCTCGCGCCTGGCACGCGCGAGTGATGGCCGACGAGGTGGTCAGCCATGCCTTCAGCCAAGGTTTCCATCCTCGGCACAGCGAGCGCCTTGCGGCGTACTGGGCGGAGGCGTTGGGTGGCCCGAAGATCTACTCCGATGCTTACGGTGACGAGACATCGGTGGTGCGTCTTCACAGCGGCAACGGGCCGCACGAGGAGATGGACCGCCGGGCGATCGGCTGCTTCGATCAGGCGTTGACTGACATCGGACTGCTCGACATCCACCCTGCCCGGGCTGTGCTTCATGACTACTTCGTGTGGGCGACCACCACCACCATGTCTCGCTATCACCGGTCGGCGGAAGACGTGCCTGATGGCCTGCACATCCCGCACTGGTCCTGGGACGGCCTGCAGGCCCGACCGGCTACGTAAGCCTCTTCCGGCGGTCTTCGGCGAGGTCTCGAAACGGGCTGACGCTGGTATGCGATTAGCCTCGTCGGCACTGAATCGAGTGGGTATCGGTACGCCTCGGCCCGCCAGCACGACGGTGATCGGATATCTACTCCGATCACCCCTCGCGGCCGACCACCGTCTCGTCGCGGTGATCACGATCACGGCCAGACGAGCTGGCCAGCGTTCCTCCCGGGATAGATGAGAGGACGGGACGTCTGCGCGAGGTACCAGTTGGATCGACGCTGTGCTGGGTCTGTGCTGCCCCGGTCTTGGCCACCCCGGAGTTACCCGTGGTGAGGTCCAGATCCTGACCCGAGTGTTGCGCACGCCACACCGAGAGCGTAGGAACGAAGACCCTTCCAACTATGTGGATCTTTCTCCAAATAATGGAGGCCGAGTTGAGTGGCGTCGGAGTGCTGGACAAGGTGATGGCGGTCCTGCATGCCTTCCCGGACGGGACGACGCGGTTGGAGCCGGTCCAGGTAGCGGTCCGGCTCGGGATCAGCCAGCCCACGGCCTACCGGCTGATGAAGGCCATGGCCGACCACGGGCTGCTCGAGCGTGACCCGGCGGGTTACAGGCTCGGGGTATCTCTGCTGCACCTTGGGGCCAAGGTCGCCGAAGGACTCGACGTCAAGCACGCCGCGCACCCACACATGGTCTGGCTGCGTGACGAGACCGGGGAGAACGCCGAGCTGCACCTGCGGCACGGCCATACAAGAGTGCCGATCGACGTGGTGGCGAGTCGGCTGAACCTGCGCCCGATGGGTCAGGTCGGGATCCCGTTCCCGCTGCACGTGGGGGCCAGCTCCAAGGTGCTGCTCGCCTGGCTGGAGCCCGACGAGGTGTGCGCCCTGACCGAGGCCAGCCTGGCTGCCGATCCTGAACATCACCCGCTTCAGTTCGACGCCGCGGACTTCGAGCGCGCGCTGGCGCAGACCCGGGATCGCGGCTGGGCCGGCAGTGATGGCGAACGCGAGGCCGGCGTGGCCTCGTACGCCGCACCGGTGCGCGACCGGTTCGGGGTCGTGGTGGCCGCCATGGTGGTCTCCGGACCGTCGACCCGGGTGATGGCAGAACCGGCGGTCGGACGCATCGTGGAGGCTGTGAGCGAGGCTGCGCAGCGCGCCTCCGCCAACCTCGGCTACCAGGCCGCGCAGGAGGTGGCCCAGTGACCACAGGACCCCTGCGCGGGCTGCGGGTGATCGACGCGGCGACGGTGTACGCCGGTCCGTTCGCTGCCGCGCTGCTGGGCGATCTGGGGGCCGACGTGGTCAAGGTCGAGATGCCCGGCCGGGGCGACCCGTTGCGCGGGATGGAGCCCTTCGAGGGCGACCATTCGCTGACCTGGGCCGCCGCCGCCCGCAACAAGCGCGGGGTCACCCTGGACCTGCACGGGCCGGAGGGCCAGGACATCTTCTGCCGACTGCTGGCCTCGCGGGACATCCTCATAGAGAACTTCCGGCCCGGCACGCTCACCCGTTGGGGCCTCGGCCTGGACCGGCTCCGCGAGGCCAACCCGGGGCTGATCGTGGTGCGGGTCAGCGGGTTCGGGCAGACCGGTCCGTACCGCGAGCGCGCCGGTTTCGGTACGCCGGCCACCGGTTTCAGCGGCTACACCTACATCTCTGGCTACCCCGAGCTGCCCCCGGTGCTCCCTTCGATCTCGCTCACCGACTACGTCACCGGCATGTTCGGCGCCCTGGGTGCGCTGGCTGCGATCTACCTGCGGGACGTGGCGGGCGGCGAGCCCGAGGAGATCGACGTGGCGTTGTACGAGTCGATGTTCCGGATGCTCGAGGGCGTCGTGGCGGAATACGACCGACTCGACCGGGTGCGCGAGCGGACCGGCAACCAGCTCAGCGCATCCGTGCCAGCCGGGATGTTCCAGGCCGGCGACGGGACCTGGCTGGTGCTCACCACGAGCACCGACCGGACCTTCGATCGACTCGCGGAGGCGATCGGCCGCGAGGACCTGAAGACCGACCCGCGTTACTCCACGAACCGGGCGCGGGTGCAGCGGCGCGACGAGGTCAACCAGATCGTCGCCGAGTGGTTCCAGGCCCACCCTGCGGGGAAGATCCTCGACGTACTCAACTCGCGGGGCTGCCCGGTGTCCGCAGTCAACAGCATCGCCGACATCTTCGCTGACCCTCACTACGCCGCCCGGGACATGCTGGTCGAGGTCGAACATCCCGACTTCGGCACGCTGACCGTTCCCGGGGTCGTACCCAAGTTCAGCAACAACCCGGGCGGCGTCCGCAGCCCGGGACCACGCCTGGGGGAGCACAACGCCGAAGTGTTCGCGGAGATCGGCCTGGGCGCCGACGACCTCGCTGAGCTCGCAGACAGGGGAGTGATCTGACATGACACGGGCCGTGAGCCTCGAGGAGTACGCCGGACGTCGCGCCGATCTGCCGTTCGAGCTGCCCACGCGGGTCTGGATCAACGAGGTCGGACCGCGCGACGGGTTCCAGCTCGAGACGGCGATGATCCCGACCGAGCGCAAGATCCAGATCGTCGATGCGCTCTCGCGGACCGGCGTTGACGGCGTGCAGGTGACGTCCTTCGTGCGCCAGGACGCCGTACCCCAGCTGCGTGACGGCGCCGAGGTGCTGCGCGGGATGACGCCCCGCGACGGCGTGGAGTACGCCGTACTCGTGCCGAACCTCAAGGGCGCCCAGCGGGCCGCCGAACACCACGTGGACGTCTGGGAGACCATGCTCTCGGTCAGCGACGCCCACAGCCGGGCCAACGCCAACCGCAACACGGCCGAGGCGCTGGCCGGCATGGCGGACGTGGTCGCGCTGGCCGCGGACGTGGGCGCGGAGATCATCGGCGGGCTCGCCACCGCGCTCGGTTGCCCGTTCGAGGGACGCCTGCCATACGACCGGGTGGCCTGGGTGGTGGGTGAGTACCACGCGATGGGGGTACGCCGTGTGACCGTGGCCGACACCGCCGGACTGGCCGATCCCGCGCAC
This sequence comes from uncultured Actinomycetota bacterium, assembly GCA_963724225.1. Taxonomy (GTDB): domain Bacteria; phylum Actinomycetota; class Actinomycetes; order Propionibacteriales; family Nocardioidaceae; genus Nocardioides. The sequence continues at coordinate 41,543 of CAVRTX010000016.1, forward strand.
GTGTACGGGCTCTGCTCGAGACTGCGCGCCGACTTCCCCGACATGCGCTTCGCGCTCCACCTCCACGACACCCGAGGACTCGGCCTCGCCAACGTACTGGCCGGAATGGCGGCGGGGATCGTCGACTTCGACTCGTCGGTCGGCGGTCTCGGCGGGTGCCCGTTCGCCCCCGGGGCGACCGGCAACATCGCCACCGAAGACCTCGCGCACATGCTGATGCTGCTCGGCGTCGACACCGGCCCCGTCGACCTGGAAGCCCTCACCCGGATCTCCCGCGGGCCGGTCGCCGAGTCGGTCGACCACCCGCTGGAGAGCTCGCTCAGCCGGGCCGACCCCTCCTGGTTCCTGTACCCGATCCCGGACGGGCAGGAGCTCCCCTCTCGCTGAACCCCCCGAACGAGTCGCCACTCCCGGCGGCCGACAAAGGAGTCACCATGAAGAAGCAGATCGGGACCGCTGCCGCCGTCCTCGGCGTACTGCTCGCCGGCGGCTGCGGTGCCTTCGACACCTCCGAGCAGCGCGCCGGCTCCGGCGACTACCCGGACAAGCCGGTCACCCTGACCGCGCCCGCCGAGCCCGGGTCGGGCTGGGACACGACGGCTCGCGCCATGGCCGAGGCGATGGAGAAGGAAGGCCTGGCCGATACCTCGCTGCCGGTCCAGAACCGCACCGGAGCCACGGGGTGCGTGTGGCTGGAGCAGATGGTCAACGACTACGTAGGCGACCCGTACCAGATCGCGGTGACGTCGACGCCGATCATGTCGAACCACCTGCGCGGCGACTGCGACCCGACGTACGAGGACGTCACGATGATCGCCACCCTCTTCGTGGAGACCTACGTCCTGGTCGCGCCGGCCGACTCGGAGTACCAGACCGCCGACGACCTGCTGGCCGCCATCGAGAAGGACCCGGAGTCCGTCCCGATCGCGGCCTCGGGTGACGACCAGCTGCCGTTCGCGCTGCTCGTCGACGCCGCCGGCGGGGACCCCTCGACGATCAACTTCATCCAGTACGAAGGCGGCGGTGAGCAGATCACCGCGATGCTCAACGGCGACGTCGTCGCAGCCGTCGCGGGTGTCAGCGAGTTCCGGGGGCAGCTCGAGGCCGGCAAGCTCAAGGGCCTGACCGTGATGCGTGAGGAACCCCTCACTCCGCCGCTGGACAACGTTCCCACCGCACCGTCCCTGGGGTACGACGTCACGCTCGCCAACTGGCGCGGCGTCTACGGACCTCCCGACATGCCCGAGGACGCGGTCACCTACTGGCAGGACAAGCTGGCGGAGCTCGTCGAGACGCCGACCTGGAAGGACGTGGAGGAGACGAACCAGTGGGAGTCGAAGTTCCTCACCGGGGCCGAGATGGACGACTACCTCGACCGGGCGAACTCTGACATCGAGGACGGGCTCGAGTCGACCGGAGGAGTGGGGTGATCCCATGTCTGCCCTGACCCGCTACCGGGACGCGGTCGCTGGCGCGGTCGCAGGGCTGCTCGCCATGGTCTACATCGTCGGCGCCCTCCAGATCGAGCCGGATCCCTCCGCCGCCTCCGTGATCGGACCGTCGGCCGCCCCTCTCGCGATCGGTACCGCGACGCTCCTCTGCGGCGTGGCGCTGGCGGTGCGCGGCCTGCGACGGCCGGCCGCCGCGGAGGAGATGGAGGCTGACCCTGTTACCGGAGAGGCGATTGAGGGGGAGTCGTCTCTCGACACCAGGAAGGTGCTGGTCACCTTCGCCGTTTTCGCGGCGTACATCGTCGCGTTCATCCCGCTCGGCTTCCTGCTGTCGACGTTCCTCTTCATGGTCGCCCTGTCGACGTACGTCGACCGGACCAAGTGGCTGCGCAACGTCATCGTCGCGGCCGGGTTCGCCGCCGTGGTCTACCTGCTGTTCGAGCGCGGCCTTCGGGTGGAGCTGCCTCCCGGGCTCTTGGGGTAGGCCATGGACTCGTTCACCGGACTTGCGGAAGGGTTCGCCCAGGCGCTCACGCCGACGGCGCTGCTCTTCGCGTTCATCGGTGTGCTCATCGGCACGGTCGTCGGCGTGCTCCCAGGCATCGGCCCGATCACGGCGATCGCGCTGCTGATCCCCCTGTCCTTCGGGTTGGAGCCCGTCCACGGCCTGATCATGCTGTGTGCCATCTACTACGGGGCCATGTACGGCGGCTCAATCACCGCCACGCTCATCCGTACCCCGGGGGAGGTGGCCAGTGTCGTCACCACGATCGACGGCTACGAGATGGCCCGGCAGGGCAGGGCCGGTCCGGCCCTTGCGACGGCGGCGGTGGGCTCGTTCCTGGCCGGGACTCTCGCCCTCGTGGGGTTGATGCTGCTCTCGCCGCTCCTGGTCGAGGTGGCGGTGGCCTTCGGCGCCGCGGAGTACTTCCTGCTGATGCTGCTGGCGCTGATGATGTGCTCCACCCTGACGACGGCTTCGCGGCTCAAGACCGGCCTGGCGATCCTGTTCGGGCTCGCGGTGGGCGTGATCGGCTTGGATCCCCAGACCGGCGCCCCGCGGGAGACATTCGGCATCCTCCCGCTTCACGACGGCGTGGACTTCGCGATCTTCGCGATGGCCCTGCTCGCCGTGCCCGAGGCCGTCGAGAACCTGTGCGGACGCAGTGGACACGAACGCCCGCAGGAGATCCAGGGCAGCCTGTGGATGTCCCGCGAGGACTGGCGCCGCTCGGCCGGTCCGTATGCCCGCGGGTCGGTGCTGGGGTTCGTGATCGGCGTCCTGCCGGGGATCGGCCCGTCGCTGGCGTCGTTCGTGTCCTACGTCACCGAAAAGCGGGTCTCCCGGCGCAAGGAGGAGTTCGGCCACGGCGCCATCGAGGGCGTCGCCGGTCCCGAGGCGGCCAACAACGCTGCCGTCGGCGGCGCCATGGTGCCGCTGCTCAGCCTCGGCATCCCCGGGTCTGCCACCACGGCGCTGCTGCTGTTCGTGTTCATGATGTACGGCCTGCAGCCCGGACCGCTGCTTTTCGAGGAGGATCCGGCTCTCGTCTGGGCCATCATCGCCAGCATGTACGTCGGCAACCTGGTGCTGCTCGTGCTCAACCTGCCGCTGGTGGGGATCTTCGTGAAGCTCCTGTCCGTGCCCGGGCCACTGCTGTTCTCCGGCGTGCTCGCGTTCGTCGTACTCGGTGCCTACGCGCTGAGCTTCAGCATCTTCAGCATGCTGCTGCTCCTGGTGTTCGGACTGGTGGGCTTCCTGATGCAGCGCTGCGACTTCCCGCTGGCGCCGGCGGTGCTGGCGCTGGTCCTGGAGCCGCTGCTGGAGACCAACCTGCGCCGGGCCCTGCAGATCTCGGGCGGTGACTACACCCAGTTCGTGACCCGTCCGGCGTCCCTGGTGATCTTGATCCTGTGCGCCCTGGCCGCATTGACGCCGCTGGTGATGCGGCTGCGGAGGGGCAGCGACGTGGTGGAGAAGGTCGTGACCTGATCTGGCCGATGGGCGTGCTGGTTGCCGGGATGCGACCGAGCGCAAGAGCCCTGGTCCCTGCGCTCCTTCTGCGCCGGTGAGCGGCCGTGCGCTTGCTATTCGGAACGTGCGTCGCGATGGCCGGCGAATCCTGCAACGTTTCAGGTTGACTCCGTAGGTGTGCTCGTCGTAAGCGATCACACCCCGGTCAACCCAGTGCGTGGTGCGAGGCCCAGGAATACCCCAGCATGTGCCCAAGGCCCGAGTCGGCAGGGGTCCTCGAGTCGCCGGAGATGTCGCGGCGCCGGCTCGGTGATCGGATAACAAGTCCGATGACCTCGTCGGGTAGTACGGCGCCCACCGTGCTGATGAGGATCGACGCCGGGCTGGCACTCACAACTCAGAGTGCCCCGGGGGTCGAGTTCGCCATCCGGCGTCCAGATACGGCAGGCATGCCGATATCGGGAAACGGCCGAGCACCTGGCGCTCGTACCCGCGGTTCGGCCACTGTCGCCCCTGTTCAACACGCGAGCCCGCTCGCCAACGACTACGTAGTTGTACCGGTGTCGGAATCTGGGCGCGTGCTGCACGATTGCTGAAGGACTGAGGCTGCTGCTCGGTCGGCGGAAGGTCTGGTCGCGGGGGAGGGCGATGTGGAGCACAAGTCCGACGGCTCGAAGGCCGCTACGAGGTGGGGGGTTGGCATCAGGAGGCGTCGTCTGTCCAGGGGAGGTCTCGGAGCTGCCCTTGCGGCGTCGTTGCTGATGGCCTCCCCGGCTGGTGGGGAGGGCCGGAGCGCGCTGCTGGGCGGCCCCGTGGCGGAGGCGTGCGACCCATCCATCGTGATGTTGCCGCCGTCCTCCGTGACCGCAGACGCCAGGGTGACCGCCATGAACCAGAGCGGGCTGGTCGGCGGCATTTCCTGGGACTTCGAACAGAATGTCCCGTCGCACGCCGTGGTGTGGCGTGACGTGGGGCCGCCAACAGAACTAGGGATCGGTGGCACCGTACGCGCGAACGGTCGTCGCGTTATGGGCGATGTGTCGGACGTGAACGAAGCCGGTGTGGTCGCAGCGAATCGTTCAGTCTCATCGCGGCGGGGACGGCCGCTGTCCTCGGCTGCCATGCTCTGGGACGAGACCGCAGGTGCCACCAGACTCCCCGCCCCACCGCAGCGCCCCAAGGCCACGGTGCGCGCCCTGAACGACCTTGGCGTCGCGGTCGGGTGGGCCAGCGGACCGGACAAGCGCCAGGTGCCCGTGTACTGGCGCCACGGCCAGGTGACGCGGCTGCCAATCCCGCCGAAGGCGGAGTACGGCTACGCGGTCGACAACAACAACCACGGGTTGATCGTCGGAGCTGTCGTGCGGGACGATCAGACCTCGTGGCCCTGGTGGTGGCGCCGGGGTGGCCGGAGCGGGCGGTTGTCCAGCGAGGGCCTGAGGTCTGAGCCGTCCGCCCTGGACGTCGATGACCGCGACCGGATCGTCGGGCAGCGCCTGTTTGGCTACGACTACACCAAGGTTGTCCTGTGGCGCGGACCCACGGCCCGCCCCCGACGCATCGCCTTGCCAAGTTGGGTTGCTGCAATGGACGACGCAGGCCACCTGACCGGGGCCTCCGGCGGGTTCCGCGGCTTCGACGACCGGGCGTGGGTGGCCCGACTTCGAGGGGCCGAGTCGGCCCACCTGCCCGATCCTCCTCCCGATCCCCCCGACACCGGGTGGGATAACACGTTCGGTACGGCTGTGGAGCGTGGTGTCACGGTGTTCGCCCCTCAAGGTGGCCTCACCGTCGGGGGTGTCGCCGACGGCAATCGCCGACGGGCAGTGCTGTGGACGTGCGCCCAGACCTATCTCGAGCAGCAGTCCCGTCCCGGGAGGTGATCGCAGAGCAGATCCGATCGCGCTCCTGCGCCTCTTTCGGGCAAGGGGACAAATCATGGAGATCAGGAGACGAACGGGTCTGAGCAGGGTGGGGCGCGCCTTGCGAGATACATTGCGTGCGTGCACCCTTCACGCTCTGCGGGCGACGTGGTCTAGTCCACGTTCCGCCGGTCGGCTGAGGCGCTTATGGTCATCGAACGACGCGCTTCTTGGCGGGCAGCCGTGTCCGGCGCGCGGCGTCTCGAGGGGGAGTCGAGGTGCTGGAGGATCAGGCAAGCGCGGCCGCTAGTGAAATCGATGCCGAGGAAATCTCTCTAGTTCGCGACGGCCACACGCCCACGCCACCGCGGGGCCCGAGGGACAGGGCGCCACGTGCGGCACCCGGTTCGCGAAAACTGGACGTGCCGACATGACTAACCGTCCCGAGGCGACGCTCTCAGCAAAGCGACGTGCCCGGAAAGTCTCCGTCCCGGGGAGCTCAGCCCAGCCTGCACGATTCACGAAGGGATGGTGGAAGAAGATGGCAACGAGGGTCGCCAAGATTGTCGTGAACATCCTCGTGTTGGCCGGCATCGTGGTCCTCGGAGTGTTCGCCTTCATCTGGCTCGCTCCAGACGCCCAGAGTAGTGACTCCAGCACGTGTCGACCGCCGGGCAAGGGCGTCACGTCGACGCCCAAGCCGCCTCGAAAGCAGCGAGAAAAGGCCACCTTGACCGTGGCCGAGGGAGCCACCACGTCCTTCGACCTCGGGTTGGATGTCAACTCCGGGGTCCGCACCATACCGTTCGTCTTGACCACTCCGCTGTGGGGACGTGACCGACTCCAAGTATCGCCTGGAACCTTTGCCCCCGCAAAGCAGGACGGCCGCCCGCTGGGGCCAACCGCTGTCAAGGTGTGGGCCGTCCTTGACCGCTCCGGCAATACTGGCACCGCGTATCTGTGCATCTCCCCCGGTGCCCGCGAAAGAGCCCCCTGGGGCACATTTTCGGGGAATCTGATGTTCGAGGACAGCAGACTCGAGCCCACCACGGTGCCGATAACGGTCACTGCCTCCTACCCGCGAATCCACATCGTTGCTGTGGTCGGCCTTGCCGTGTGCCTGCTCGCCAGCTTGTACGTGTTCTTCTTGCGCGACGGTACGGATCGAGACCGCGTCGTTGCCGGCGGGGACGCGGCGCTCCGATGGCCCTTCGGGTTTGTCGCGCGCTACTGGCGCTACACAACCGAGATGGTAGGCGTCCTAACGGTGGCCTCCGGACTGATCGCAGCCACTGCCGCGTTCACCGCTCAGTACCTCAACGCCGACGTCTGGTCGGCCGACGTATCGGAGTGGCTCACATTCTGCGGCGCCATCGCCACCTCGTTCGTCGCGGGTGGCACCGCCGGCCGGCTTGCAGGGAACAGGTATGCGCCTCCTACCTCGAAGCCATCCAAGAAATCCGGTGACGCGTAGGCGACGGTCAGGGCAGTCAATGCGGATGATCGTGGAACGTCAGTAGTAGACGTAGACCCGGCCGCGTCCCCGCGACCCCTGCGGATGACATCTGACGCCGACGCTCGTTGGAACTACCGTGACGGGCATGTTGATCACGGCTGCGGAGGCCGCCGAGATCCTTTGGCGTGAGCCTGCAGACGGTGTATGACTACGCCTCGCGAGGGCGACTAATCCGCTACGCCCTCAGCCACGTCCGCAGGGCCTACGACCATGCGGAGGTTGAAGCGCTTTCGCTGTCCAGGTTGCGCCGTCGCCTGGTCCAGAAGCAGACGAAGGACACCTGGGGGGAAGCATATCGGGATCACGGGCTCGTCTTCGCCCGATCGGACGGCGACCCCCTGCCTCCGGAGCGAATCACCAAGCGCTTCGCGGAACTTGTCACGTCGGCGGGACTGCGCAAGATTCGCCTTCACGACCTCCGCCACGGTCGAGCGTCGCTCCTGCTTGCCGCAGGCACCGACATTGCACTGGTCTCCAAGATGCTTGGCCACAGCACCATCACCCTCACAGCGGACACCTACTCCCACCTTCTCGAGGGGGTCGGGCAACGCGCGGCGGACGCCGCCGACGCCCTCGTTCCCCGTGCACCGCGTGACCACTCCGTGACCACAAGTACCGCGCATACGCAAGAAGCCCATCCCGACCAAAGCCGAGAAGGGCTTCTCACCTGCGATAACGCTGGTACGCCATCAGGGACTCGAACCCCGAACCCGCTGATTAAGAGTCAGCTGCTCTGCCAATTGAGCTAATGGCGCGTGCTGTGGAGCGACCGCAACTTTAGCAGTGGGCTGATGACGCGAGAAATCGAGAGCAGCGCTGTCACCGGCTGCCGAGGACGGCCCGAGCGGCGTTGTGTCCGCCGAGTCCGGAGACCGCGCCGCCGCGGCGTGCGCCGGAGCCGCAGACCATCACCGAGGCCACGCCGGTCTGCACGCCCCACTGCTGGGCGGGCGTCTCGAGCCGGGCCCGGTTGGCCGCCCACGGCCAGTCGAGGTCCCCGTGGAAGACGTGGCCGCCGGGCATCGCCAGGTCGGCCTCGACGTCCTGCGGGACGATGGCCTCGATGCAGGGTCGTCCCGCGGCATCGGTCGCGAGACAGCCCTCGATCGGCTCGGCCAGGTGCTCGTCGAGCGCGGCGAGCGCTCGCTCGACTGCCAGCGCCTTGACCGCGTCGCGGTCGTCGTGCGCGAACAGCGTGGCCGGGGTGTGGGTCCCGAGGTAGGTGAGGGTGTGCATGCCCTCCGGCGCCTCTCCGAGGACCGACGGATCGGTGAGGGAGTGGCACGTGACCCGGCCGGGCACCGTGGTCGGGACCCGGCCCGCGGCGGCCTCCGCGTACGCCCGCTCGAGCTGGGAGAAGTCCTGCGCCACGTGGAAGGTGCCGGCGAACGCGACCCGCGGGTCGACGCCGGACTTCAGCGCCGGGAGCCGGTCGAGCAGCAGGTTGATCTTCAGCTGCGACCCCTGCGGCTTGGTCTCGGCCTCCTCGCCCTCGCCCATCAGGATCCGCAGCACCCAGGGCGCGACGTTGCCCAGCACGTGGCGCGCGGTGACCGTGTGGGCGGTGCGGCCGTCGTGCCAGGTGACCTCGGCGCCCTCGTCGACGGCGTCGATCCTCGACACCCCGGCCGAGGTGATCACCTCGGCACCGGCGTCGGCGGCACTCCTGGCCAGCGCGCCGGTCACCGCACCCATGCCGCCGACGGGCACCGTCCACTCGCCGGTCCCGTCGCCGACCACGTGGTAGAGGAAGCAGCGGTTCTGGACCAGCGACGGGTCGTGCAGCGAGGCGAAGCTGCCGGCCAGCGCGCCGGCAGCGACGACACCCCGCACCGTGTCGTCGGCGAACCGGCGCTCGACGGCCTCGCCGATCGGGGCGGCGACGACGTCCTGCCAGACCTCGGCGTCGACCTGGTCGCGGATCGTGCGCTCGGTGGGAAGCGGGTCGAGCAGCGTGGGGGCCACGACCCGGGCCAGATCGCCGAGGCCGGCGCGGAACGCCTGCCACGCGGCGTAGTCGTCGTCTCCTCCGGTCAGGGTGCGGAACGACTCCGCGGTGGCCGGGCCCTCGGGCCGCTCCACGAGCAGGCCGCCGGGCGCCCCGTCGCGGATCGTGGGGGTGTACGAGGAGGTGGCTCGCGGCGCCAGCTCCAGGTCGAGCTCGAGGTCGGTCACCAGCTGCCGGGGGAGCAGCGAGACCAGGTCGGCGTACCGCGACACCCGGGCCGGCTGGCCGGGGAACGCGACCGCGGAGACCGCCGCGCCGCCGACGTGGGCCAGCCGCTCGAGCACCAGGACGGACAGTCCGGCGCGAGCGAGGTAGCCCGCGGCCACGAGGCCGTTGTGCCCGGCGCCGACCACGACGACGTCGTACGTGCTGCGCTGCGAAGTCACCGCCCCAACCTAGGGCATGTCCCGGGGCCTCCAGACCGGCCCCGGACGGCAGCAGGGCCCCGGCGCGACGCCGAGGCCCTGCTGTCATGTCTGGGGTGAGCGACGGGACTTGAACCCGCGACCCTCGCGACCACAACGCGATGCTCTACCAGCTGAGCTACGCCCACCATGGCGAGACCCCGGCCGAGACCGGGGACCGGGGAAGAGTGTAGCCCCCGACCGCCCCTCAGCCCGCATCGGGCGTCGTGCCCGCGGCCACCCCGTCACCGAGCCCGGTGAGGGACCCGCCGTGCCTGGCCGCGATGGCCCGGGCGGTGTCGGAGTCGGGGCCGGGCGGCTTGGTGAAGACCGCCTCCCGGTAGTAGCGGAGCTCCTCGATGCTCTCCTGGATGTCGGCCAGCGCACGGTGGTTGCCACGCTTGGCGGGCGACTGGAAGTAGGCCCGCGGGAACCAGCGGCGGGAGAGCTCCTTGATCGAGGAGACGTCGACGATGCGGTAGTGGAGGAAGGTCTCCAGCGCGGGCATGTCGCGGGCCAGGAACGAGCGGTCGGTGGCGACGGTGTTGCCGGCGAGCGGGGGCCGGCTGCCCTCGGGGCAGTGGGCCTTGATGTAGGTGAGCACCTGCTCCTCCGCCTCGGCCAGGGTGATGCCGTGGGAGAGGTGGTCGATGAGCCCCGACGAGCGGTGCATCTCGCGCACGAAGTCGCCCATCTGGTCCAGCGCCTCCGGCGGCGGCTTGATGACCAGGTCGATCCCGTCGCCGAGCACCTCGAGCTCGAAGTCGGTGACGAGGGCGGCGACCTCGATCAGGGCATCGGCCTGGAGGTCCAGGCCGGTCATCTCGCAGTCGATCCACACCAGTCGGTCGTTCACGTGGGGCACCCTACGCCCGGCCCCGGACGGGCTCAGGTTCTCCTCAGCCCGCCGACGTACGGTCGCGGCCGTGAAGGACTGGTTCGGGCTGGTGGCACGGTTGGTCACCGGCGGCGTCTGGATCGTCGCCGGGCTCCTCAAGCTCCCCGACCCCGCGGGCAGCGTGCGCGCCGTCCGTGCCTACGAGCTGCTGCCGGAGGCGGTGATCCCCACGGTGGGCTACCTGCTCCCGGCGCTCGAGGTGCTGGTCGGGGTGGCGCTGGTGCTGGGGCTGCTGACGCGGGCCGCGGCCGTGGTGTCGAGCCTGCTGTTCGTCGCGTTCATCGTCGGGATCGCCTCGGCGTGGGCGCGCGGGCTGCAGATCGACTGCGGCTGCTTCGGCGGCGGCGGCTTCGAGGCCGGCGCCGATGAGGACTACCCGTGGGAGATCGCCCGCGACGTCGGGCTGCTGGCACTGTCGTTGTGGCTGGTCGTACGCCCGGCGTCACGATGGTCGCTGGACCGGGTCCTGTTCGGGTCCGTGAGTGAGGGAGGGACGTCCGATGTCGAAGAAGGCCACTGAGCGCAACCGCAGCGAGCGGGCCGCGGCGCTGGTCGCCGAGCAGCGCCGCCGCGAGCAGCGGCGCCGCTGGACGATCATCGCGAGCGTCGTCGGCGTGGTCGTGGTGCTGCTCGGGGTCGCCGTCTACCTCGGCAACCGCGGCGACACCTCCGGGGAGGCCGCGACCGAGGTGCCGAGCGGCGTCGACGACTACACCGTCAGCGTCGGCGACGCCGATGCCCCCACCACCATCACCGTCTACGAGGACCCGCAGTGCCCGATCTGCAAGGCGTTCGAGGGCGAGGTCGCCGACCCCGTGGCCGACGCGGTCGACGCCGGCGACGTCCGGGTCGACTACCGGATCGTGTCGTTCCTCGACCAGGCCTCCGAGAACGAGTACTCCTCGCGGGCGGCCAACGCGCTGATGGCGGTCCAGGACGTCGCCGGACCGGACGCCTTCGCCGAGATGCACCGCATCCTGTTCGACAACCAGCCGGCCGAGGGCAGCGCCGGTCCCGAGGACGCCCAGCTCGTCGACTGGGCGGTGCAGGCCGGCGCCGACCGGGCCGAGGTGCAGCCTCTGATCGAGGACAAGGTCTTCGAGCAGTACGTCGTGAACGCGACCGACCAGATGTCGAAGAACGGCGTCAACGGGACGCCGACGGTGCTGATCGACGGCGAGCCGGCCGGCGAGACCCCGCAGGAGTCGGTGGACGCCGTGCTCCAGGCGGTGTCCTGACCGGGGCCGCGAGGGTTCGTGGTCCGCGGTCGCCCGCTGACACACTCGCCCGGTGAACCTCACCGACTTCATCGCGGGCCTGCCCAAGGCCGAGCTCCACGTCCACCACGTCGGCTCGGCCGGGCCGCGGATCGTCAGCGAGCTCGCCCAGCGGCACCCCGGCGTCGTACCCACGGACCCGGAGCGGCTGCGGGCGTTCTTCGAGTTCCGCGACTTCGCCCACTTCGTCGAGGTCTACCTCGCGGTCGTCGACCTGGTCCGGACCCCCGAGGACGTCCGGACCCTGACGTACGAGGTGGCCCGCGACATGACCGGGCAGGGGCTGCGCTACGCCGAGCTGACCTGCACACCGCACACCTCGGTGGTGCGCGGCATCCCGATCGAGGCCTACACGGAGGCGATCGAGGACGCGCGGGTCGCCGCCGAGCGTGACTTCGGGCTGGTGCTGCGCTGGATCTACGACATCCCCGGCGAGCTGGGGGTGCCCGGCGCCGACGCCACCCTCGACTACGCCCTGCACCACGCGCCGGACGCGCTGGTCGGCTTCGGCCTGGGCGGACCCGAGATCGGCGTCCCGCGGCCGCAGTTCCAGCCGCACTTCGACGCCGCGCGGGCCGTCGGGCTGCACAGCGTGCCCCACGCCGGTGAGACCACCGGGCCGGAGACCGTGTGGGACGCCGTACGCCTGCTCGGTGCGGAGCGCATCGGCCACGGGATCAGCGCCGCCCAGGACCCGGAGCTGCTGGCGCACCTGGCCACGGAGCGCATCCCGCTGGAGGTCTGCCCGTCCTCCAACGTCGCCACCCGGGCGGTCGAGCGGCTCGAGGACCACCCGTTGCCAGCGATCGTCGCCGCCGGCGTGCCGGTCACGATCAACTCCGACGACCCGCCGATGTTCGGCACCACGCTGGTCGAGGAGTACGCCGTGGCCGCCCGGCTGCTGGACCTCGACGAGGAGGGCATCGCCGACCTGGCCCGCGCGGCGGTGCTCGCGTCGTGGGCACCGGACGGGGTCAGGACCTCGCTGCTGGCGGAGATCGACGACTGGACCGCGTCCGCCCGGACCGACTGAGGACGGCCCCGGAAGGCCCCTGTGAAGGCTTCGGCCCCGCGAGCTCATACTTCGCGGGGCCACCACATGTGTATCCGTCCCGTACGACGGGAGACCGGATTTGCCGGGCGTGTCGCCGTGGCTTCGCCCGTGGCGTACTTTGCACCCATGCGCCCGGTCAGGATCGCCATCGCCAACGACTACGAGATCGTCGTCGCCGGCGTGGCCTCCCTCCTCTCCCGCTTCGAGGACCGCATCGAGGTGGTGGAGCTCAACGCCAACATGCAGGTGGCCAGCGACGTCGACGTGGTGCTCTACGACACGTTCGGCCAGGTGCAGGGCGACGGCTTCGACCTCGACGACCTGCTGCGGGGCAGCGGCGCCAAGGTCGCCATCTTCAGCTGGAACCTGCAGCCCGACCTGATCGAACGGGCCCTGGCCCGCGGCGTCCGCGGCTACCTCTCCAAGGGGCTCACGGCCGAGGAGATCGTGCAGGGCATCGAGGCGATCCACCGCGGGGAGGTCGTCGCCGAGACGCGCCCGCTGGAGGGCGACGGCCTCGAGGGCGCCGACTGGCCAGGACGCGACCTCGGGCTGACCCAGCGGGAGTCGGAGGTGCTGGCGCTGATCACGCAGGGCCTGACCAACCAGGAGATCGCCGACAAGGCCTACATCAGCATCAACTCGGTGAAGACCTACATCCGGACCTGCTACCGCAAGATCGGTGTCTCGCGGCGTGCGCAGGCCGTCAGCTGGGGCATGGACCACGGGTTCCGACCGCAGCGCTCACGCACCGTCGACGCCTGACCCGCGCCGGCGCCCCGCCCGGTGATTTCCGCGCCGTCCAGACCGTCGCTCGACGGAATCCGTAGTGTTACGGATGCGTCCGCGAGCGATCCATGGCCTATGTTGGAAATCGTGCCCCCAGTAAGAACAGCCATCATGGACGAGCACGAGATCGACGCGGCGGGAGTCTCAGCGGTCCTCGGACGGTTCGACGACCGGATCCGCCTGGTCGACCTCGCCTCGCCCACCATCGACCCGCCGGACGTCATCCTCTACGGCGTGCGCGAGCACCACGCCTGGCACGACGCCGACCTCCACCTGCTGCTCCGCGACCAGACCGCCACGGTCATCGTGCTCGGCTGGGGACCGGACGCGCCCCAGGTCCGCTGGGCCCTGTCGTGCGGCGCGCACGGCCGGCTGTCCAAGACCTTGACCGGTGAGCAGATCGTCTCGGGCGTGGAGCAGATCCACCACGACCGCGACCTCGCCAGGGTGCCGCCGAGCGACTACTGCCACCCCGAGCTGCCCCACGTCGCCCTGACCCCGCGTGAGCTCGAGGTGCTGACCCTGATCACCCAGGGCCTCACCAACCAGGAGATCGCCGACAAGGTCTACATCAGCATCAACTCGGTGAAGACGTACGTCCGCACCGCCTACCGCAAGATCCGCGTGCAGCGGCGATCGCAGGCCGTCAGCTGGGGCGTCCAGCACGGGCTGGACGTCACCCACCGCGACCACGCGGACCTGCACGTCCCCATCGCCTGAGGCAGCCGGCAGCGACCTCGCCGCGCGTCCCCTAGCCGCGTCCGCCCTTGCGGGCGAGCCGCTGGGCCTGCCCGGCGTGGAGGTCGCTCACCCACTCCCAGCCGGGCCTGGCCGAGCGGCCGATGCGCGGGTCGTCGGGAGCGCGGCCGTCGCGCAGGGCGTGCAGGTACGCGCGGTCCTGACCGATCCGTACGCGCAGCTGGTCGGCTCCGCCGACGGACCCGTGACCGGGGACGACGACGTCGACGCCGTCCGCCATGCCCTCGAGCGCCTGCAGTCCCGCCAGGTAGTCCTCGATGGGGTCGGCGCTGTCGTCGAGCATCGGGATCAGGACGTCGGAGAGCATGTCGCCGGCGACCAGGACCCGGGGTTCCTCGATCAGCAGCGCCGCATGGCCCGGCGCGTGCGCCGGGTGCTCGATGATCCGGACGCGAGGGCCGTCCCAGGGGATCTCCGCGGCCGCGGCAGGCAGACCCGTGATCAGGCCGAACAGGTCCAGCGGTGTCTCCTCGGCGATCTCCGGCGGCAACCCCCCGGCGACGCGGGCCCGCCAGTCCGGCTGCGCCCGCAGGTCGCGCATGAACTCCGCGCAGCGGGCGGTCCCGTAGCGGGGCGCCTCGCCGAGCGCGGCGTGCCAGAGCACGTGGTCCCAGTCGGGGTGCGTCGCGAATCCCGCCACGACGGGCTGGCCCGCCGCCGACAGGTCGTCCGCGAGGCAGGCCATCTCGCCGGCCGTGATGCCGGGGTCGACGAGCAGCACGCCGTCCCGGCCCTGCACGACGACGGCGTTGTTCTGGATCAGCTCGCTCTGGTGGACGAGCACACCCTCCGCGACCTGCCTCAGCACGGCTGGCTCCTTCCGTTCGTGGCCTGCCACTGCTGGTCGTGACCGTAGTGCCTCGCGGTCGGTGGTCCGGGGTCCGTGGCCCGCATGGGGACTCCTTCGGGTGTGGGTGGCGGGTGAGTGGCGGTGGTCAGCCGGCGGCGATCAGGCCCACGGCCGTGGAGCAGAACACGAGCCCCAGGCGCTGCCCGGCGCCGAGCCGCTCGCTGAGCAGGGCACGGGCCAGGAGCACCGTGACGGCGGGGTAGAGCGAGGCGAGCACCGCGACCACGCTGAGGTCGGCCAGGTGGCTGGCCTGGACGAAGGCGAGGCTGCCCGACACCCCGAGCAGGCCCGAGGTCGCCCCGAAGCCCGACGCGCCGCGGCTGGGCCTCCACTCCTGGTGCAGCACCGTGGCGACGACGATCGTCAGGATGGCGCCGGTGAGCTGGTTGAGGGCCAGGGGGAGGGTGCCGGCCGACTCGGGGATGTGGCCGAGGGCCACGAAGAGCACGCCGAACCCGAGGCCGCCCAGCAGGCCGTCGACGAAGGCGCCGCGGCTCGCGGCCGAGGACTCCGTGCCGTCGGCGACCTGGCGCGAGACGAGCCAGATCCCCGGGAGCGCGAGGAGGAGGCCGATCCAGACCAGGGTGACGGGTCGGTCGCCGCCGACGAGCCCCGCCACGACCGGCAGGACGGCAGCGCCGACCGCGGACGTCGGGGCGACGACCGCCATCCGACCCCGCGACAGCCCCCGCAGCAGGAAGATGCTCCCGGCCGCGCTGCCGAGTCCGGCGAGGAGTGCCCACGCGGCGTGGGCCGGGCTCGGCGTACCGGGCGAGGCGATCCCGACCAGCAGCATCGCCACCGCTCCGACGACCTGGCCGGTGAAGACGATGGACATGGTCGGTGCCCGCCGGGCCCCGGCGCCGCCCACGAAGTCCGCGGTGCCGTACCCGACCGCCGCGATCAGTGCCAGCGTGATCCCGATGCTCATGTCCCGTCCTCCTGTGCCGGTCGTGCCGATGCCCTCCAGCCTCCCGCCGGATCGGTCCACTGCGAAGGTCCAATCGCGGGGGCATGCAGTGGTCCATTCGGCGCCTCGGCGCGCTAGGGTCGGCGCATGACCGTCGACTTCAGCGGGGTCGTGCCGGAGGTCGCCCTGGCGGTCGACAGGTCCGCCGACGTCCCGCTGGGGCAGCAGGTCCAGGCCGCCCTGCGGACCGCGATCCGGGCGGGCCGGCTGCGCTCCGGCGAGCGACTGCCATCGACCCGTCAGCTCGCGGACCATCTGGGCGTGTCCCGGGGGCTGGTGGTGTCGGCGTACGAGCAGCTGCTCGCCGAGGGGTACGTCGTCTCCGCCGTCGGGTCGGGCACCCGGGTCGCCGACGGGATGACCGGTGCCGCCGACCCTGTCTCGCCTGCTGCGGCCGTGGAGCCGCCCGTGGACCCGGTCCCGGCGGTGCGCATCGACTTCGGGTACGGCGTCCCCGACCTGCGTGCGTTCCCGACGCGCGACTGGCTGTGGGCGTTGGGCGACGCCACGAACGCCCTGCCGACCGCCGATCTCGGCGACGGCAGCGCCGAGGGCGACGACCACCTGCGCGCCGTGCTCGCCGGCTACCACCGACGGGTGCGTGCCGGCTGCGCCGAGACCGCGGACACCGTCGTCGTGGGCGGCTTCCGGCAGGGGCTGACGTTCGTCCTCGGCGCGCTCGCCGCGTACGGCATCGAACGGATCGGGCTGGAGGATCCGGGCCCGCGCGACCACGACCTCATCGCCCGGCGAGCCGGCCTGCGGGTGTCGGCGGTCCCCGTCGACGCGGAGGGGGTCCGGGTCGACGACCTGCACGCCAGCGGTGCCCGCGCCGTCCTGCTGACGCCGGCCCACCAGTGCCCCACCGGTGCCGTGCTGAGCCCGACCCGTCGCCATGAGCTGGTGGAGTGGGCGCAGCAGGTCGACGGGGTGATCCTCGAGGACGACTACGACGCAGAGTTCCGCTACGACCGGCAGCCGGTGGGCTCGCTGCAGGGTCTCGCACCCGACCGCGTGGTGGCCCTGGGATCGGTCAGCAAGACCCTGGCGCCTGCCCTTCGCATCGGCTGGGTCTTCACGCCGCCGCGCTTCCGCGACGGGATCCTGACCGAGAAGACCCTCTCCTGCCGCGGGGTCCCGCAGCTCGACCAGACGGCGCTGGCGCGGCTCGTCGAGACCGGCCGGTTCGACCGGCACCTGCGCCGGGTCCGCGACTCGTACCGCCAACGCCGCGACGCCCTCGTCGCCGCCGCCGACGAGCACGTCGCGGGCGCGTCCATCACCGGTCTCGACGCCGGCCACCACGCGCTGCTCCAGCTGCCGGCCGGCGTCGACGAGGGACGGGTCGTCGCGCAGGCACGTGCCGAGGGAGTCGCCCTCCGTGGACTCGGCGACTACCGCGTCACGACCGACGACGAGGTGCCCGGCGTCCCGCTGCCGCCCGCGCTCGTGATCGGGTTCGGCAACGTCACCACGCGGCAGATCGGGGAAGGCGTCGGCGTGCTGGGCCGGCTCGTCGCCACGGGCTGACCCCGGATCATCGGCTCGCGCCTTCGCTGGGCGCCCCCGCCAGGATTCGAACCTGGGACCCGCGGATTAGAAGGCCGCTGCTCTTTCCAGCTGAGCTACGGGGGCTGGCGCGGGACATTGTGTCCCATCCCCGATCCGGCCGGTGTGCTCGGGAACCGGTCGGCCCGCTCGCGTCTCGTAGGACCAGAGACGTCGCCCGTCGGTGGGAGCACACTGAGGGGTGGGGGAGGAGCGGGCATGGCCGGTGCGCCGGACCTGGACGAGCTGTACGACGCGTCGTACCGACGTCTCGTCGTGCAGCTCTACGCGCTGTGCGGTGACCTCGCCGACGCCGAGGACGCGGTGCAGGAGGCGTTCGTCACCGCCTTGCGCAAGCGCAGCGACTTCGCCCGCGTGTCCAGCCCCGAGGCCTGGCTGCGGACGGTGGCGCTCAACCAGCTCCGCCGGGGGTGGCGGCACGCGGCCGTCGTCCGTCGCTACCAGGGAAAGGTGCCCGGCCCGCAGCACAGCGTCGAGATCGGACCTGAGCACGTCGCCATCGTGACCGCGCTCGCCGAGGTCGACCCCGACCAGCGCGAGGTCGTGGTGCTGCACCACCTCGCCGACCTCGGCACCGCCGACATCGCGGCCGAGCTGGGCGTGCCCGAGGGGACCGTGAAGTCGCGCCTGTCCCGGGCGCGTGCCCGGCTGGCGCCGTTGCTGGACGAGAGGGAGGAGCCCCGCCATGCCTGAGCTCGACGTGCTGCGCCGGCTGGGCGACGAGGTCGTCCCGCCGTCCCTCGAGTCGCTGCGGGCGACGGCCCGCCGTCGCGACCGCCGTTCCTCGGGCGCGGTCATCGCGGCCGGTGCGGCTGCCGTCGTGGCGGTGGTCGTCACGACCACGGTGCTCGGGCCGGACGACGACCCGCGACCGAGTCCGGTCGAGCCGCCCCGGAGCGAGCAGGCGCCGAGCCGGCCGCTGACGTACGCCGAGGGCGCGACGATCCACTACGGCGACCGGACGGTGACGGCCGAGGGCCGGGTGGGCGAGCTCGACCTCACCGACGCAGGGAGTGGCCTTCCGGACCGACGACGGGCGGATCTGGTTCACCGACGGTGGCGCGGCCGAGGAGATCGGTGCGCTCGGTGAGCCGGTCGAGCCTCCGGGGGAGCTGGAGGGGTGGATCCCCGGCTTCCGATACCTCCACACCGAGACCTCCAGCGGGTGGGTCGTCTCGGGCAACTCCGGCTCCCACGTGATGTGGTTCGACTCCACCGACCCGGGGTCGCCCGAGGTCGTGGTGTACGACACCGATCGTCGCGAGGTCGTGCTCCGGACCGCGGTCGACCTCCCGCGCGGCAGCTGGGCCGGTCCACACTCGGTGACCGAGGACTCGGGCTACTTCTTCCGGGATCCCGACGCGTTCGCCGACGACGAGATGCCGCAGGTGCGGCTCGACCTCGCCACCGGCGAGCAGACACCGATCTCGTCGAAGGAGTACCTCGCCGACGTCGGCACCCCGGCTCGATCCCTCGTGATCAGCCATGCCGAGCAGGGGTTCGAGGTCTACGAGGTCGTCGAGGGGCCGGGGCGCCAGCTCGACGTCTACCGCGGCCGGCTCCGGCCGATGGGCATGCAGCCGCTCGAGGTGCGCGACGGTCTCTCCGGCGACCGGCTCGCGCTGCGGGCCCCGGAGGGCTATCCCAACGCCAACCCGATCTGGCTCACCCAGTGGCTCGACGACGACTCGGTGGTGGTCCTCGACCCGCGGGGCGGCCAGGACCGGCTGCTCGTGTGCCCCGTCCCGGCGGGCACCTGCGAGCTCCGGGAGACCGGGCCGGGATCGATCGTGGTCCCCGACCTGGGCGGCTCGTGATGTCGACGACGCTCCTCGGCACGGCCGCGCTCTCGCTGGCGGCGTTGACCCTGGCGGCGTGCTCCGACCCGGCGGGGACGTCGACGGCAGCGCGACCACCCACCGCGATCGGCGCGACGGCGCGTTCGGAGCCCCCGTCCGGCCCGCCGCAGGTCGTGACCCTCGCCTTCGCCGGGGACATGCACTTCCAGCTCCACCTCGACGCCCTGCTGGACGACGGATCGCCCGGGCTGGGCCCGATGCGTCGGGTGCTCTCGGGCGCCGACGTGGCGATGGTCAACCTGGAGACCGCGGTCACCGACCGGGGCACCCCGGACCCGAAGCGGCTCGAGACGCCGGACGACCGCTACTGGTTCCACGCCTCATCGGCCGCCTTCGACTTCCTGGCGGACGCGGGCGTCGACGTGGTGACGATGGCCAACAACCACGCTGCGGACTACGGCCCCGTCGGGCTGGCCGACACGCTGCACGCTGCCGCCCACGCACCGGTGGCCGTCGTCGGTGTCGGCCGTGACCGGGCGGCAGCCTTCGCGCCGTACCGCGTCACCGTCCACGGCACCGACCTCGCCTTCCTCGCCGGCGACGCCTCGCCACGCGAGGGGACCAGCAGCGTCTGGGCGGCCGGCCCCCACTCGCCGGGCATCGCGGCGGCCCGCGAGCCGCGGCCGGCAGACCTGCTGGCGGCGGTGCGGGACGCCAGTCAGGACTCGGACGTGGTCGTCGTCTACATGCACTGGGGTCAGGACGGCCGGGCCTGCCCGACCTCGAGGCAGCGGACGGCAGCGCAAGCGCTGTCCGCGGCCGGTGCCGACGTGGTCGTGGGCGCTCACGCCCACGTCCTGCTCGGGTCCGGCTGGCAGCAGGGGACGTACGTGAGCTACGGGCTGGGCAACTTCCTCTGGTACTCGAGCGCCCGACCCGACACCGGCGTGCTGCGGCTCCGTCTCGAGGACGGTCGGGTCGTGGCCGACGACTGGGTCCCGGCCGTGATCCCGACGTGGGACCGCCCGCGGCCGGTCCTCGGCCCGGACCGTCGCCGGGCGATCGCCGAGTGGCGGCGGCTGCGCGGGTGTGCCGGCCTGTCGTCGCGGCCCACGACGCGACCGGCGACCGACGCCGGCTACCGGGCGTCCGTACGCCGGATCGGGCCGGCGCTGCGGGCGCGGATGGCCGACAGCCGCGGCCCCGGGTGCCCGGTGGCGTGGGCGGACCTGCGGCACCTGCGGGTGGCGTACGTCGGCTTCGACGGCCGCGACCACACCGGAGAGCTGGTCGTCGCCGCCGACTGGGCCCGGCCGGTGGTGGGCGTCTTCGAGCGGCTCCACGACGCCCGGTGGCCGATCCACCGGATGCGCCTCGTCGACGACTACGGGGGTGACGACGACCGGTCGATGGCCGCCGACAACTCCTCGGCGTACAACTGCCGCACGGTCGCCGGCTCCGACGCCTGGTCCGACCACGCGTACGGCGCCGCGATCGACCTCAACCCCGTCGAGAACCCCTACACACGCGGGTCCTCGGTCTCACCGCGCGCCGGAGCCCGGTTCGCGGACCTCGACCGTGCCCCGGACGCCTCGCTGCCGCGCGGGGTGATCGGCGCGGACGACGTCGTGGTCCGGGCCTTCGCCGACATCGGCTGGGAGTGGGGCGGGACCTGGGCGAGCCCGGACTACCAGCACTTCGCCGCGCCCACGCGCTGAGTGACGGGGCCACGACCCGAGAGTCCGGATCCGGCGTGTCGGGAGCATGGCGTGATCCACGCCACGTCCCCTATCGTCGATCACGGGGAGAGGGGCGGCCGATGGGAACTCCGGGAGGCCAGGACCCCGAGCCGCAGGCTTCGGGGCCACACACGTTCCCGCCGAGCACGGCGGACTCGCCGTACGCGCTGAACCTGTTCTGGCGGGGCTACACGGCGCTGGCGCAGCAGGTGGACCATCGCTTCGGCTGGCCTCGGCTGCCGAAGTGGCTGGGCGTCTTCGACCTGCTCGGAGTCCGGGTCAGGTTGCGCGCCGGCAACCTCTACGACACCTCGCGGCAGCCGGTCGTCGACGGGCCGACCGCGCCGGACTTCGACCCGGCCTTCCTCGACCAGCGCAACCCGGACGGGTCGTGGAACGACCTGGCCAACCCGACGATGGGCATGGCAGGCACGCGCTTCGGCCGCAACGTCCCGATCGACCGCACCTGGCAGGAGACCGCCGACACCATCAACGAGCCGAGCCCGCGCACCGTCAGCCGTCGGTTGCTGACCCGTGACCAGGGCCTGGTCGCGGCCGAGGCCGGCAACGCGATCATCGCGGCGTGGCTGCAGTTCATGATCCGCGACTGGTTCCACCACGGGCGCAGCCCCACGGACCGACCCTGGACCGTCGACCTCGAGGACGACGACGACTGGGCCGACCGGCCGATGAGGATCATGCGCACGCCCGACGACCCGACAGCGCCGACGTCCTCGGACCTGCCGCCGACCTACGTCAACGAGAACACGCACTGGTGGGACGGTTCGCAGGTCTACGGAAACAACCTCGAGCAGCAGCGGTTCCTCAGGTCGGGCGAGGGCGGCCGGCTACGCATCCAGGACGGCATGCCCCCGATCCCGTACGACCCCGGGCGCAGCCCCGCCCGGGTGCCGGGATTCTGGCTCGGGATCGCGATGCTCACCACGCTCTTCGCCCAGGAGCACAACGCCATCTGCGACATGCTCGCCAGGGCCCACCCGGAGCTCGACGACGAACAGCTCTTCCAGAAGGCCCGGCTCGTCAACTCCGCACTGCTCGCCAAGATCCACACCGTGGAGTGGACGCCCGCCGTCACCGCCCACCCGACCGCGGTGGCCGGGTTGCACGCCAACTGGTACGGCCTGGCCGGCCAGAAGCTCCGGTCGCGCTTCGGCAGGATCTCCTCCAGCGAGGCGATCTCGGGGATCCCGGGCTCCCCGACCGCCCACCACGGCGTGCCGTTCGCCCTCACCGAGGAGTTCGTCGCCGTCTACCGGATGCATCCACTGGTGCCGGACGACTTCGACTTCCGGGCGGCGGCCGACGACAGCCCCACCCTCGGGGCCCGCGGCTTCGAGACGCTCACCGGCGAGGACGCGCTCACCATCATGCGCGACCAGTCGCTCGGCGACCTGCTCTACACCTTCGGGACCATGCACCCCGGGCTGGTCGTCCTCCACAACTTCCCGCGCGCCCTGCAGAACTTCCGGCGCCCCGACAACGGCGCGGTGATGGACCTCGCCGCGACCGACATCATGCGGTGCCGCGAGCTGGGCGTCCCGCGCTACACCGAGTTCCGCCGCCACCTGCACATGACGGTGCCGAAGACGTTCTCCGAGCTCACCTCCAACCCGACGTGGGCCGAGGAGCTCGCGGAGTGCTACGGCGGGGACATCGACAAGGTCGACCTGGTCCCCGGGCTGTACGCCGAGGACCTGCCGCCGGGGTTCGCCTTCAGCGACACCGCCTTCCGGATCTTCATCCTGATGGCCTCGCGCCGGCTCAACAGCGACCGGTTCTTCACCAGCCACTACACACCGGAGGTCTACACCCGCGAGGGGCTGGAGTGGGTGGAGGAGAACACGATGGTCGACGTCCTGACCCGGCACTGCCCCGAGCTGACGCCGTACGTCGGCGGCCTGCCCAACGCCTTCGGGATCTGGAAGCGCCCCGGGGCCTGAGCGTCGTCCCGCGCGGTCGCGTGCCTCAGCCGCGGAGCCGGCCCATCCACTCCTCGACGTCGGTGGAGGTGCGGGGGAGCGAGGCCGAGAGGTTGCGGAAGCCGTCGGCCGTCACGAGGACGTCGTCCTCGATCCGGATCCCGATGCCGCGCAGCTCCTCGGGGACGAGCAGGTCGTCCTCCTGGAAGTAGAGGCCCGGCTCGACGGTGAGGACGTAGCCCTCCTCGAGCGTGCCGTTGCGGTAGGCGTCGTCGGAGGCCTTTCCGCAGTCGTGGACGTCGAGGCCGAGCATGTGGCTGGTCCCGTGGAGGGTCCACCGGGCGTACACCTTGGAGTCGGGGTCGAGCGCCTCCTGCGCCGACACCGGCAGCAGGCCCATCCCCTCGAGCCCGTGGGCGAGCACCTCCATCGCGGCGTCGTGGGCGGCGAGGAACGGCTGGCCCGGCGCCACCGCCTGGATCCCGGCCTCCTGCGCGGCGTGGACCAGGTCGTAGAGCTCGCGCTGCAGCGGCGTGAAGGTGCCGTCGACGGGGAGCGTGCGGGTGACGTCGGCGGTGTAGAGGCTGCGGGCCTCGACGCCCATGTCGAGCAGCACCAGCTCGCCCGGGGTGATCGGGCCGGTGTTGTCGATCCAGTGCAGTGTCGTGGCGTGCTTGCCCCCGCCGACGATCGAGTCGTAGCCGATGTCGTTGCCCATCGCGCGGGCACGGCGGAAGAAGGTGCCCTCGATCCAGCGCTCGCCGAACTCCAGGACGCGGTCCCACTCGGCGACGGAGTCCTCGAAGCCGAGCGCGGTGATGTCGCAGGCCTCCTGCAGCTGCTCGACCTCCCACGCGTCCTTGGCGAGCCGCATCTCCGAGGCGACCCGGCCGAGCTCGTCGTCGGTGGTGGCGTCGCGGGTCTTGCCGCCGTCGAGGTCGGGCAGGTCGTCGATGTGGCGGACCTCGATGCCGAGCGACGACGACAGCTCGTGGGAGGAGGGCCGGCGACCGGCCCACAGCTCGCCGTACTGGCGGTCGCGGAAGAACTCGTCGGTCTCGCGCGATGAGCGGGGCCGGGCGTACAGGACGGACTCCCCGGCGCCCGTCGCGTCGGAGTCGATCACGAGGACGGCGTCGCTGGTCTGGTTGCCCGAGAAGTACGTGTGGGCGGTGTCCGGACGGAACCGGTAGTCGGTGTCGTTGGAGCGCACCTTGAACGTCCCGGCGGGCAGCACCAGCCGCTCGCCCGGGAAGGTCGCGGCGAGCCGGGCGCGGCGCTGCGCGGCCAGGTCGGCCACCGGGTGGCGCGGCAGGTCGAGCTCGCGCTCCCCCCAGCCGGTGCGCATGAACTTCTGCCAGGCCGCGGGGACCTTGGGGTCGTGGGACTCGGTCCTGGGCTGCTGCTCCTCGTTCACGCGGTCACTCTACGCTGACCGCGCGGCCCCCCGGCGACCCCCAAGTAGGCTTCCCGGCATGCAGCGAGCTCGCCGCGGCAACGTCGCGTTCACGGTCGTCGTGACGGCACTGGTGTGCCTCGGGGCGCTGCCCGTCCTGCTCCTCCTCGCCGTCTCCGGAGCCCCCTCCTCGCTGCTGCTCGCCACCGTCCTGGCGGCGCTGCCGGTGGGGCCGCTGGTGGCCTGCTACCTCTGGCTCGACCGCTACGAGCCGGAGCCGCGGTGGCTGCTCGCCTCCGGCCTGCTGTGGGGCGGCTTCGTCGCCACGGGCGGCGCGCTCCTCGTGCAGGGCGCCGGCAGCTGGGTGATCGGCTTCAGCGAGCAGCAGTCGCTGGCGGTCGTCGCGCCGGTGTCCGAGGAGCTCACCAAGGGACTGTTCCTGGTGCTGCTGCTGTGGTGGCGCCGCAACGAGCTCGACGGGATCCTCGACGGCATCGTGTACGCCGGCATGGTCGGCATCGGCTTCGCCTTCATCGAGAACATCCTCTACCTCGCCTCCGCCTACAACGGGACGGACGGCACGGCCGGCGGACCCGGCGCGCTGACCTCGCTGTTCCTCGTACGGTGCCTGTTCAGCCCGTTCGCGCACCCCCTGTTCACCACGTTCACCGGCATCGGGGTCGGCATCGCCGTCGGCAGCCGCCGCCGTGGCGTACGCATCGGGGCGCCGCTCGCCGGCTACCTGCTCGCCGTGGTGGCCCACGCCATCTGGAACGGCTCGACGCTCTACGGCTTCAACGGCTTCGTGGGTGTGTACGTCGTGCTCATGGCACCGGCGTTCATCGGCATGGTGGCGCTTGCGGTGTGGGCCCGGCGCTCGGAGCAGCGGATGCTGGTCGCCTCGCTCACCGACGCCGCCCGGCGCGGGTTGATCCCGGAGACCGACATCGGGTGGCTGGTGAGCCTCCGCGGCCGCCGCGCCGGCCGCGCGTACGCCCTCGAGCACGGCGGCCCGCAGGCGTACCGGGCGATGCGCGACTACCAGCAGGCCGCCGTCGAGCTCGGCTTCCTCCACCACCGTTTCCTGCGCGGCGTACCGCCCCCCGACTTCGCCGAGCGCGGCCAGCTCTACGTCGAGCGGATCGCGGCCGCCCGCCCCTTCGTCGTCTTCCCAGGACAGGTGGTCCCCAGCAGATGAGCGAGTCCCCCGGCTCGAACCAGATGGTCACCGCGCTGGTGCAGCTGCGCCAGGCGCTCCAGGACACCACGCTTCCCCTCGAGCTCCCGAGCGCGCCACAGGAGCGTGCGTCCCGGACCGAGATGGTCGACCAGCTCGAGGACTACGTCATCCCGCGACTGATGACGCTCGACGCGCCGTTGCTCGCCGTGGTCGGCGGCTCCACCGGTGCCGGCAAGTCGACCCTGGTCAACTCCCTCGCCGGCCGCCCGGTCAGCGAGCAGGGGGTGCTGCGGCCGACCACGCGCTCGCCGGTGCTGGTCCACCACCCCGATGACGTGGGGTGGTTCGGGTCCGACCGGCTGCTCAGCGACCTGGAGCGGGTGGACCGCGCCACGACCGACCCGACCGCGCTGCAGCTGGTGCCGGTCGAGAGCGTGCCGGCCGGGCTGGCGATCCTCGACGCGCCCGACATCGACTCGGTCGAGGAGCAGAACCGCACCCTCGCCGCCCAGCTCCTGGCCGCCGCCGACCTGTGGCTCTTCGTGACCTCGGCCGCGCGCTACGCCGACCAGGTGCCGTGGGACTTCCTGCGGCAGGCCGCCGACCGCTCCGCCTCCGTCGCCGTGGTGCTCGACCGCACCCCGCCCGAGGCCGTCGACACGGTCTCCAGCCACCTCGCCCGGATGCTCGCCAGCCGCGGACTCAAGGACTCGCCGCTGTTCACGGTCAAGGAGGGCGTCGTCAGCGACGACGGGCTGCTGCCTGCCGAGTCGGTCGCCGAGGTCAAGGCGTGGCTCGACTCGCTCGCCGCCGACGCCGAGGCCCGCGAGATGGTCGTCCGGCAGACGCTCGAGGGCGCGGTCCGGACCCTCGCCCGGCGTACGCACGGGGTCGCCGACGCCGCCGACGAGCAGGCCGCCGCCTGGCAGCGGCTGCGCGAGAGCGCCGACACGGCGTACGACGACGCGATCACGCACGTCGACCAGGCCACGGCCGACGGGACCCTGCTGCGGGGCGAGGTGCTGGCACGGTGGCAGGAGTTCGTCGGCACCGGCGAGCTGCTGAAGTCGCTGGAGCACCGGGTCGGGCGGATCCGCGACCGGGTGGTCAACATGGTGCGGGGCAAGCCCGAGCAGGCCGAACGGGTCACCGTCGCGGTCGAGTCCGGGCTCGAGACGCTGCTGCTCGAGCACGCGGAGGCCGCGGCCGAGCGCGCCGCCGCCTCCTGGCAGGGGCTGGCGCCCGGCCAGGCGCTGCTGGCGGACGCCGGCGAGGACCTCGCCCGGGCGTCGCGCGACTTCCGGCGCCGCGCCGAACGGGCGGTGCGCGACTGGCAGCAGGACGTGCTGACCATGGTCCGCTCCGAGGGCTCCGACAAGCGGGGCACCGCACGCTTCCTCGCGTACGGCGTCAACGGGCTCGGTGTCGCGGTCATGATCGTGGTCTTCGCCCACACCGGCGGGATGCTGGTCGGGGCCGAGGCCGGAGTCGCGGGCGGCACCGCGATCCTCGCGCAGAAGCTGCTGGAGGCGGTGTTCGGCGACCAGGCCGTCCGCACCCTGGCGCAGCGTGCCCGGCAGGACCTGGAGGTGCGGACCCGCGGCCTGCTCGACGCCGAGCGCCGCCGCTTCACCGACCTGCTGGAGACGGTCGAGGTCCGTGCGGGCACCGCCGACCGGCTGCGGGCAGCTGCCCGGCGCGTCGACGACCTGCGGTTCGCAGCCGCCGGCTCGGCGTCCGGCAACCCACCCTCGGGGGGTACCCCGTCGGCAACCTCCTAGGCTTGGGCGCGCAGCACCGACGGGGAGCCGAGGGAGACCATGACGTCCTTGCTTGAGGGGGCCAGGAGACTGGTCACCCGGGGCACCGACATCGGCCAGCGCCTCGAGGCCCTGGACGCGGCGACGACCGCCGCCCGCGGGCACCTCGACGACGCCCTCGTCGACGACGCCGCGGCCGTGGTGGAGCGCGCGTCCAGCCGGCTCCGGCTCTCCGCCGACCACACCGTCGTCGCGCTCGCCGGTGCCACCGGCTCGGGCAAGTCCTCGACGTTCAACGCCCTCAACGGGCTCGACCTCGCCGCCGTCGGCGTACGCCGGCCGACGACCTCGTGGGCGTCCGCGTGCGTCTGGGGTGCCGACGGCGCCGACGAGCTGCTCGACTGGCTCGGCATCCCCGAGCGGCACCGGACCGTCCGCGACTCGATGCTCGACGCCGGCCGCGAGGACCATGCGCTCGACGGCGTCGTGCTGCTCGACCTGCCGGACCACGACTCGACCGAGGTGTCCCACCACCTCGAGGTCGACCGGCTGGTCGAGCTCGCCGACCTGCTCGTGTGGGTGCTCGACCCGCAGAAGTACGCCGACGCCGCCATCCACGACCGCTACCTCACGCCGCTGGCGGGCCACCGCGAGGTGATGCTGGTCGTGCTCAACCACCTCGACACGGTGCCGGAGTCGCGTCGCGACGCGATGCTCGCCGACATCCGCCGGCTGCTCGCCGCCGACGGGCTCGGCGACGTGCCGGTGCTCGGTGTGAGCGCCCGCCACGGCACCGGGATCGACGGGCTCCGCGAGGAGATCGCCGGGCGGGTGGCCTCGAAGAAGGCGATGCGGACCCGGCTCGCTGCCGACCTGCGCGGTGCCGCCGAACGCCTCGACGAGGCGACCGGCCGGGCCCGGGTCGACCGGCTGTCGCAGGAGCGGATCGCGGCGCTCGACGACGCCGTGGCCGAGGCGGCGGGGGTCCCGACGGTCGTGCACGCCGTCCAGGAGTCCACGCGGCTCCGCGCCAACCGCGCGACGGGCTGGCCGGTGACCGCCTGGCTCTCGCGGCTCAAGCCCGACCCGCTGAAGCGGCTCCACCTCGACCTCGGCCGCGAGGGGAAGCAGCTCACCGGCGCGGCCCGCACCTCCGTCCCCGAGGCGAGCCAGGTGCAGCGTGCCCGCGTCGACACCGAGGTGCGGGCGCTGGCCGACGACGCCTCCGCCGCCATGACCCGCCCCTGGGCCGCCGCCGTACGCCGGGCGTCGACGTCGCGCCTCGAGGAGCTCGGCGACCGGCTCGACGCCGCCCTCGGCGCCACCGACCTCGGCGCGGCCCGGATCCCGATCTGGGCGGGCGCGGTGCGGCTGCTGCAGTGGCTGCTGATCCTCTCCGCGCTCGGCGGCGGTGTGTGGCTGGGCGTGCTCGCCGTCATGGGCTACCTGCAGCTGCCGGCGCCCGAGACCCCTGCCTGGCGGGGGGTCCCGTGGCCCACGCTGATGCTGCTGGGGGGAGTGCTGGCCGGGGTGCTGCTGGCGCTGGTGTGCCGGCTGCTCGTGGCGTCGACCGCCCGTCGGCGGGCGCGCTCGGCGGACCGGCGGCTGCGGCAGGCGATCGGCGAGGTCTCCGACGAGCTGGTGGTGCAGCCGGTGCAGGGCGTCCTCGCGTCGTACGCCGAGGTGCGTGCCGGGCTGGGCAAGGCGCTCGGCTGACGGCTCCACCGGTGCACCACCTCGCGTCCACAGGACGTGCCTGCTGACGCCCCTCCACAGGGACTGCCCGGCCGGCCCGTCGTTGTCGGCCGTCCCTCGCAGTCTGGCGGTGCGCGACCACCCGGTCGCCCGACACACGAGGAGGCACCCGATGAACGAGTCCATGGTCACCTTCCAGGGATGGCTCGGCGGCGACGTCCGCACCCAGCAGGCCGGTGCGGCGACGGTCGCCCGGTTCCGCGTCGCGAGCACGCCGCGGCGGCTCAACCGGTCGACGGGGGAGTGGCACGACGGCCCCACCCAGTGGTACTCCGTGAGCGCCTGGCGGAGCCTGGGCGACCACTGCGCGGCCTCGCTGCGCCGCGGTGACCCGGTCGTGGTCCACGGCCGGCTGACCCAGTCCAGCTGGGTCAACCAGGAGGGGGTCGAGATGACCTCGCTCGAGGTCGACGCCAGCTTCGTCGGCCACGACCTCAATCGCGGCACCAGCGACTTCAGCCGCGCCGGCGGCCGGGCCTCGACCGAGGCCGTGTCCGCGACCGTCCCCGCGATCGACCCCGCGACAGATCCCTCGACCGAGGCCGTCGGCGCGCAGGAGGTCGACTCCTCCCCGGAGCCGCGTCACTGGGTGGCCTGACCGGCTGATCGTCCGGCCGTGCCGGTGGGGAGCGGGGCGGACGCGCCCCGTAGGCTCCACGAACATGGCTGAGTATGTGTTCACCCTGCGCAACGTGCGTAAGGCCCACGGCGACAAGGTGGTCCTCGACAACGTCACGCTGTCGTTCCTCCACGGCGCCAAGATCGGCGTCGTCGGCCCCAACGGCACCGGCAAGTCCTCGCTGCTGAAGATCATGGCCGGGCTCGACCACCCCAACAACGGCGACGCGATCATCGACCCCGAGGCGACCGTGGGGATGCTCCAGCAGGAGCCGCCGCTCACCGAGGGCCGCACCGTGCAGGAGAACGTCGAGGAGGCGGTCGGCGAGATCAAGGCCAAGCTCGACCGGTTCAACGAGATCTCCGAGGCGCTCGGCGACCCCGACGCCGACTACGACACGCTGCTCGCCGAGATGGGTGACCTCCAGACCGACCTCGACCACTCCAACGCGTGGGACCTCGACAGCCGCCTCGACCAGGCCATGGACGCGCTGCGCTGCCCGCCGCCCGACGCGGTCGTCGACCACCTCTCCGGTGGTGAGCGTCGCCGGGTCGCGCTCTGCAAGCTGCTGCTGCAGCAGCCCGACCTGCTGCTGCTCGACGAGCCCACCAACCACCTCGACGCCGAGTCGGTGCAGTGGCTGGAGAGCCACCTCGCCTCCTACCCGGGCGCCGTCCTGGCAGTGACCCACGACCGCTACTTCCTCGACAACGTCGCGCAGTGGATCCTCGAGCTCGACCGCGGCAAGACCCACCCGTACGAGGGCAACTACTCGACCTACCTCGAGACCAAGAAGGACCGGCTCAAGATCGAGGGGCAGAAGGACGTCAAGCGCGCCCGGATGCTCGAGAAGGAGCTGGAGTGGGTCCGCTCCAACCCCAAGGCCCGCCAGGCCAAGAGCAAGTCGCGTCTGGCCCGCTACGAGGAGATGGCGGCCGAGGCCGACCGGATGCGCAAGATCGACACCTCCGAGATCAACATCCCGGCCGGTCCGCGGCTCGGTGACGTGGTCCTGGAGGCCGAGGGCGTGGCCAAGGGCTTCGAGGGCCGTACGCTGATGCACGACCTGTCCTTCAAGCTGCCCCGCGCCGGCATCGTCGGCGTGATCGGCCCCAACGGCGTCGGCAAGACCACCCTGTTCCGGATGATCACCGGCCAGGAGCAGCCCGACGACGGGGAGCTGAAGGTCGGCCAGACCGTGAAGATCTCGTACGTCGACCAGAGCCGCGGCGGCCTGGACCCGCAGAAGAACGTCTGGGAGGTCGTGTCCGACGGGCTCGACTTCATCAAGGTCGCCAACTTCGAGATGAACTCCCGCGCGTACGTCGCGTCCTTCGGGTTCAAGGGCCCGGACCAGCAGAAGAAGGCCGGCGTCCTCTCCGGCGGCGAGCGCAACCGGCTCAACCTCGCGCTCACGCTCAAGATGGGCGGCAACATGCTGCTCCTCGACGAGCCGACCAACGACCTCGACGTCGAGACACTCTCGTCGCTCGAGGACGCGCTGCTCGACTTCCCCGGCTGCGCCGTGGTCACCTCCCACGACCGGTGGTTCCTCGACCGCATCGCCACCCACATCCTCGCGTGGGAGGGCGACGACGAGGACCCGTCGCGGTGGTTCTGGTTCGAGGGCAACTTCGCTGCGTACGAGGAGAACAAGGTGCAGCGCCTCGGCGCCGAGGCGGCGCGGCCCCACCGGGTCACGCACCGTCGGCTCACGCGCCCCTGACCGAGCGGAGGCTCACTCGCCGGGGCGGATCTCCATCTCGGGGTGCCCGGCGATCAGCTGGTCGGAGACGTGGTTCATCACCCGGCCGAGCGTCCGGAAGTCCTCGGGACTGACCAGGTCGACGAGGTGTTCGCGGACACCGGTGACGTGGGTCGGCGCCATCGTCTCCAGCAGCCGCATCCCCTCGTCGGTCATGGTGCAGTCGACGCCGCGCCCGTCGTCGGGCGACTTGTCCCGCGTGACCAGGCCGGCCTTCTCGAGCCGCTTCACGGTGTGGGTGACCCTGCTCCGGCTGTGCCGTACGGAGTCGGCGAGCTGCGCCATCCGCAGCCGCCAGCCGTCGCGCTCGGAGAGCCGCACCAGGATCTCGTACTCGGCCAGCGAGATGCCGTGACGCCGATGGAGGTCGTTGTCGAGCCGGTCGAAGAGCAACGTGGTGCCGAGCACCAGCGCCCGCCAGTCTCGTTGCTGATCGGCGTCGAGCCACCGGACCCCCGTGTCGTCCATGCGGCGACCCTATCGTCGTCCGCGCCCCCGGGCAGCAGGTCGGCGTAGCGTCGGCCCCGGGGAGGTCGCACCGCGACCCGGACGAGGGAGACGGGATGGGAGCACGCGAGACCGCAGCGGCGTTCAGCGGACACCGGTTCGGCGAGGCGTACGGTCAGCTGCACGAGGACGTCCGGTGGTTGGTGCCGGGGCACGAGCCGATCCTCGGCCGGTCCGCCGTGGTGGCGGCTTGCGAGGAGACCGCGGAGCACATGGCCGGGCTGGCCCGGACCGAGTTCACCCGCTTCGTGGTGGTCGCCGACGACCGGGTCGCGGCTGTCGACGCGATCGGGCGGTACGTCTCCCACGACGGGACCACGTCGGTGGTGTCGTCGGCGGACGTCTACGAGCTCGACGCCGACGGCCTGGTCACCACGATCACGTCGTACGCCGTCGAGCTCGAGGACTGACGCAGCCTCAGAGGCGCTCGAGGATCAGTGCCATGCCCTGGCCGCCGCCGACGCACATCGTGATCAGCCCGGTCGTCTGGTCGTGCCAGTCGAGGCTGTTGAGCATGGTGTTCTGCAGCCGGGCCCCGGTCATGCCGAACGGGTGGCCGACCGCGATCGCGCCGCCGTTGACGTTGAGCCGGTCGAGGTCGATGCCGAGGTCCTGGTAGGACGGCACGACCTGGGCGGCGAACGCCTCGTTGATCTCCACCAGGTCGATGTCGCCGATGCTCATGCCGGCGTGGGCGAGGGCCCGCCGGCTGGCCTCGACCGGCCCGAGGCCCATGACCTCGGGGGAGAGCCCGCTGACCCCCGTCGAGACGATCCGCGCCAGCGGGGTGAGGCCGAGCTCGGCCGCCTTGGTGTCGGACATGATCACGACCGCAGCGGCGCCGTCGTTGAGCGGGCAGCAGTTGCCGGCGGTCACGACGCCGTCGGGGCGGAACACCGGCTTGAGCTCCGAGGCCGCCTCGAGGGTGACGCCCGGCCGGGGGCCGTCGTCGGCGCGCACCTCGGTGCCGTCGGGCGTGGTGACCGGGGTGATCTCGCGCGCCCAGAAGCCGTCGGCGATCGCCTTCTCGGCGAGGTTCTGGCTGCGTACGCCGAACTCGTCGAGCTCCTGGCGGCTCAGGCCACGCATCCGGGCGACGTTCTCGGCAGTCTGTCCCATCGCGATGTAGATGTCGGGCACCGTGCCGTCCTGGCGTGGGTCGTGCCAGTCCTGGCCGCCCTCGGCGGTCTTCTCGGTGCGCGCGACGGCGTCGGCGAAGACCGGGTTGCGGGTGTTCGGCCAGTGGTCGGAGGTGCCCCGGGCGAAGCTCGACACCATCTCGACGCCGGCCGAGATGAACACGTCGCCCTCGCCCGCCTTGATCGCGTGGAACGCCATCCGCGTGGTCTGCACCGACGAGGCGCAGTAGCGGGTGATGGTCGCGCCGGGCACGTCGTCCATGTCGTTGAGCACGTTGACGACCCGGCCCATGTTGAAGCCCTGCTCGCCGCCGGGGAGGCCGCAGCCGAGGTAGAGGTCGTCGACGGTGTGCGGGTCCAGTGCCGGCACCCGGTCGAGCGCCGTCCGCACGATCGTGGCCGCCAGGTCGTCGGGCCGCACGTCCTTGAGCGACCCCTTGTTGGCGCGCCCGATGGGGGAGCGGGCGGCGGACACGATGACGGCCTCGGGCATGAGGACTCCGATCTCCAGGCGGCGGTCCGGTCACCCTAGCCGCGGTCGCTGCCCGTCCCTCACGGGACCCGGGGCAGGCCCGGGGCGGGAGGGCGCACGCGGGTCGCGACGCCACGCACCGCGAAGACCGCGCTCACGGCCAGCAGCCCGAGGCCGAGGAGAGCCAGCCCGGACGAGAGTGGCCCGAGGTCGAAGGGGCTGAGCCCGCCGTACGTCTGCACCATCGTCGAGGCGATCAGCGACGCGTAGCCGGCGGCGCCGACGGAGACGATCGCGACTCGCCGACGCTCGAGGAGCTCCGGAGCGGCGAGGAGCAGGATCGCCAGCGCGGGCAGGACCTGGACCGC
Organism: uncultured Actinomycetota bacterium; assembly: GCA_963724225.1. GTDB lineage: Bacteria > Actinomycetota > Actinomycetes > Propionibacteriales > Nocardioidaceae > Nocardioides. The sequence goes on from CAVRTX010000016.1 coordinate 75,364, forward strand.
GTGCAGGGTGACCGCGTGCGGGACCTTCAGCGCGCCGGCGGCGCCGAAGGTGTTGCCACCCTCCGCGATCATCTGCACGCCGACCGCCTGGCTGACCAGCATGAGCACCAGTCCGAGGCGGATCGCCAGCGCGAGGCTCGGGGGCGCGTCGAGTCGCACGAGCGCCCAGACCGTGACGACCACGCTGACCAGTGCCACCAACGAGACCAGCAGCCCCATCAGTGAGAACACCGCGCCGTCGAAGTCGGTGGTCTCGTTGAAGTGCGACGCGACGCCCCGCCACGTCTGCATCGAGATGAGGAAGACCTCACCCAGCGAGGCGATCGCGAACACGCCGACCACGAGCCAGCCGACGAGGCGTCGGGGCCGGAGGAACGACATCAGCCAGGTCACCGTGGCCAGGGTGAGGCCGAAGGACAGCCCGAACACGATCGGCTTGCGCCACGACAGCGGACCTTCCCACGGCCCGCCGTCGACCAGGTAGACGCCCATGTGGACCAGCCCGCTGAGGACCAGCAGGCCGCCGCACAGGTAGCCGAAGGTCTGGAAGGACCTCACCGGGACGAACCTCCCGATGCGGACCAGGTCCGCTGCGAGCTCGCGCATCTGGACTCTCCCCGTCCCGGCGACGGCGACGGCCTGCCGGTGCCCGTGTCCGGGCGGGTGCTCGAATGTGCCGACCCCGAGGGGCGCATCCAGGCCGCAGGTCATGAGTCGGTCGCGGCCGATGTCTGGCCGGAGACTGCACGGCCCGATGGCAGTGCACGAAGATCCCCGACCGTTCGACGCTACTCCCGGGCTGCCGGGACGACAAGGGTCCGCCGACCGGCGTGAGCCATGGATCCCCGCCGCACGGCTCAGGGCTGGAGGTCGCCACCGGCGATGCGCGTGAACAGGTCCCAGGGGATCTCGCGGACCAGCGGGTCCGCGTGACGGTGCACCAGCTGCCACCGATCGCCCGAGCGCCGGAACACCAGGGTGACCCGCAGCGACCAGTCCTGGTCCGCGGACTCCCCGACCACGCCGTGCTGCCGCTCCACGGCCACCAGGACCGCCAGGTTGCCGGAGACGTACGTCTCGACGACGTCGAGCCGGGCCTCGCCCGAGACGAAGAAGCGGCTGGTCTCCTCGATCTGCTCCTCGGTGGGCGCGTACCCCCGCTCGGTCTCCCCGCCGTACGGCGGCATCAGCGTGTAGTCGTCCGGGTGGTCGAACAGGGAGAGGTAGTGGCGGAGGTCGCCCCGGATGTAGGCGGCCGCCGCCTCGTCCATGCGCTCGACGAGCTCGGCCAGGTCGGCCGGCGAGATCTCGGGTCCTTCGGCCATCTCGTCATCGTGGCACCGGCCGCCCGGATCCGCGAGAGGGCAGCCAGCGGCACCGGGCACCGATGAGTTCGTGACGACCGCGTGGTCGGTCCTGACGAACGACCCCACGCGGGTCCGCCGACACGAGGGAGTTGCCATGCCGTCCGTACGCACGCACCTGTGGTTCGGGAACAACGACGCCGCCGAGGCGGCGAGCTTCTACGCCGAGCACATCCCGGACTCGGCGGTGAAGCGTGTGTTCACGGCCCGCACCGACCCCGACAGCCCGGTCGCGGAGGTCGTGGAGTTCACCGTCGCGGGGCACGAGGTGATCGGGCTCAGCGCGGGACCGGACCTCCACCTCGACGAGGCGTTCTCGTTCTACCTCCGCGTCGACGGCCAGGACGAGGTCGACCACTACTGGGACCTCCTCACCGCCGACGGCGGCGAGCCGGGACCGTGCGGCTGGTGCAAGGACAGGTTCGGCGTCTCATGGCAGGTGATTCCGCGCGAGCTCGAGGACCTGTCCGGCGACTACACGACCGAGGCCAACCAGCGCGTCTGCCGGGCGATGCTGACGATGGGCAAGATCGACGTCGCCCAGCTCCAGGCGGCGCACGACGGCAGCTGAGGCTGAGTCTCCGCGCCGCGGCCCGAGACGTCAGGCCGCGCCACCCGCCCGCTCTGGCAGAGTCGTCGTCGTGCGCCACCGCTACGAGTGCCCGATGCGCTGGGCCGACCTCGACCTGCTCGGCCACGTCAACAACGTGACGTACGTCGACTACCTCCAGGAGGCGCGCGTCGACCTGCTCCGCCACCACGGGCCGCAGGCCACGGCCGAGGGCGGGCTGGTCGAGGGCGTGGTGGTCGTCCGGCACGAGGTGTCCTACGCCGCCCCGCTGCTCTTCGGCGAGGAGACCGTCAGCATCGAGGTCTGGGTGACCGAGATCCGGGCCGCGTCGTTCACGCTCGCCTACGAGATCTTCCACGACACCGATGCCGGGCGCCGGGTCTACGCGCGGGCCAGCACGCTGCTGACGCCGTACGTCTTCGCGACCGAGCGGCCGCGACGGCTCTCTCCGGAGGAGAAGGGCGCGCTGGAGGGCTACCTCGAGCCCGGCGACCCGGTCCGGACCCGCCGGGTGGAGCCGGTCCGCGACGAGCTCGGCCACTACCCGGTGCACGTGCGGTTCTCCGACGTCGACGTCTACGGCCACACCAACAACGTGAAGTACTTCGAGTACTTCCAGGAGTCCCGGATCCGGCTGTTCGGCCGGCTCTGGGACAGCGAGGACCAGCGGCCCCCGATGGTGGTGGCCCGGACCGACGTCGACTACGCCGTGCCGATCCTGTTCCGTCCCGAGCCGTACGACACCTGGTCCCGGGTCGCCGAGGTCGGGTCGACCTCGATGACGATCGAGGCGGAGGTCTGCGACGGCGACACGGTGCTGTCGCGGGCGCGGGTCGTGATGGTCTTCGTCGACCCCGACACGGGCCGACCGGCGGCGCCCGCCGGGCACCACCGCGAGCGGCTCACTGCTGCTGCGGCTCGAACGTGTTGACCATGAACTGCGCGGCGTGGGTGACGTAGTCCCAGAACCGGGCGTCCTGCTCGGGCGTCAGCTCGACGGAGTCGAGGCCCTCGCGGAAGTGGACCAGCCAGCGCTGCGCCGCCTCCGGGGTGACCGCGAACGGCGCGTGCCGCATCCGCAGCCGCGGGTGGCCGCGGGTGTCGGAGTACGTGGTCGGGCCGCCCCAGTACTGCACCAGGAACAGCAGGAACCGCTCCTCGGCCGGGCCGAGGTCCTCCTCCGGGTAGAGCCGACGCAGCACCTCGTCCTCGGCCACGCCCTCGTAGAAGCGGTGGACGATCCGCCGGAACGTCTCGAACCCGCCGATCTCCTCGTAGAACGTGGTCACCCCGCCATTGTGCAAGGTGGTCACGAGCCGCTGTGCGGCGCGGTGGCCCCGTCGACCGACGACTCCCCGGCACCCCCGAGGTCGGACTCCGCGTCGGTGCCGGGCGCCCCGCGGTGCCAGATCATCCGCTGCGGGTACGGGATCTCGATGCCCTCGTGGTCGAAGCGGGCCTTGATCCGCTGCCGCATCTCACGCGCCACCGCCCACTGCTCCAGCGGCGCGGTCTTGAGCGCGACCCGGACGACGACGCCGTCGATGCCGAGCTCCTGGACGCCCCACACCGAGGGCTGCTCGATGATGACGCCCTTGTAGTCCTCGTCCTCCCACATGTCGTGGGCCACGTCGTCGAGCACGCGGCGCACCCGTGCGAGGTCCTCGTGGTAGGCGACACTGACGTCGATCACGCTGCGCGCCCAGTTCTGAGACATGTTGCCGACGCGCACGATCTCGCCGTTGCGGACGTACCAGACGGTGCCGTTGACGTCGCGGACCCGGGTGACCCGGAGGCTGACGGCCTCGACGGTGCCGATGGCCTCGCCCAGGTCGACCTCGTCGCCGACGCCGTACTGGTCCTCGAAGACCATGAAGACGCCGGAGAGGTAGTCGCTCACCAGGCTCTGGGCACCGAAGCCCAGCGCGATGCCGACGATGCCGGCGCTGGCGATGATCGGCCCGACGTTGACCCCGACCTGGGCCAGGATCATGGTGCCGAACACGGCGAGCAGCACGCCGGTGATCAGGCTCTTGAGCAGCGACCCCATCGCCTTGGCGCGCTGCACCCGGCGCGTCGCGGTCGCGAGCTCACTGGGACTCGGCGCCTTGGCGCGTCCGGCGCCGAGTGAGAGGCGCCCGACCTTGGCCGACAGCGTGCCCGACTCGGCACGTTTGACCAGCCGGTCGACGAGTCGGCTGAGGACCCACCGGAGCACGAAGAACAGGATGATGAGCCCGGCGACGGCCAGGGGCGCGCCGATCACGAACTTCACGAGCCAGGCGACTTCCTCGCTGCCGGTGGTGTTGAGCACCCACTCGCAGGTGATGTCACCTTCGCTGCAGGGATTGGTCGTCACGAGCTGCCACATGGGGGACCAGTATTGCGGTCCTGCCGGTGACACAAAATCGGTGCACGCCGCGGACCCCCAAGTGTGATGGAGCCGACGTTCCGGCCGGCTGCGACAGCCCGTCGCCGCCCGGCCACCAGCGGGTCCGGCGGGGCGGTGATCGCGTCCGTTATCCTCGGTCCGTGACCCCGTCGACGACCCGCCTCGCCCGTCGGTCAGGTGCGCTGCTGCTGGCTGCCGCGCTCCCGCTGCTGCTCGCCGCGCCCGCCCATGCCGAGGTGCCGGAGGGGTGGAGCCAGCCCGACGACGTGAGCCTGCTGCAGATGCTGACGGTGCTCTTCGGCATCCCGGCGCTGCTCTTCGTGATCATCACGACCCTGGTGCTGCTGCCCGCGCTCGCCCGCGGCGAGAAGCTGCTGCCGAGCACCGCCACCGAGGACCAGTGGTTCGGCGGTCCGGGCGGCTCGGCCGGTGAGCTCGAGGACCGGCCGCGCGAGCTGGGACCCACGGGTGGTGCCAGTGGCACCTGGTGAGCTCCGGGACTCCGACCGGCACGAGATCGACAAGGCCATCCGCGCGGCCGAGCAGGCCAGCCGCTGCGAGTTCTCCGTCTTCGTCGGACGGGCCGAGGGCACGCCCCGCGGCTTCGCCGAGCGGCTCCACGGCGCCTCGGTGGCGCCCGACCGGAGCGTGCTGGTGATGGTCGACCCGCGCGCCCGCGTGATCGAGGTCGTCACCGGCTCCCAGGTTCGCCGCACGCTCGACGACCAGGCGGTCGAGCTGGCCGTGCTCCAGATGCGCTCGGAGTTCGCCGAGGGTGACCTGGTGGGAGGCCTGATCCGCGGCATCGCCCAGCTGGCCGAGCACGCCCGCCAGCCGCAGACCCGCCACGTCTGAGCGCTGACCCGTCGCGTGCGACGGGTCAGAAGAGCGAAGAGGTTGAGGAGGCTCGGCTCAGGCCGAGCCTGCGAGGTCGGAGCGAGCCGTCTCGAAACCACCGTGGGACGACTGGAGACCTGAAGGCACCCTCAGGCCCGCGCGTCCCGCGCCTGTGCGGCCAGCGCCCGCGCGACGTCGGAACGACCCTCGGTGACGTACCGCTTGACGCCCGCCTTGGCCGTCGAGCTGGCGAGCCAGCCGTCGACGCGCTCGAGCAGCTCGGGGGAGGCGAGCGGCCGCGGGAAGATGTGCTCGAGCACGACGGACGCCTTGTGGGTGCCGAGCGTGTCCCACATGGTCTCGGCGGCGTCGAGGTACTTCTCCAGGTACGGCGCCAGCACGTCGGCCTGACCGTGCCTCATGAAGGCGAGCACGATCGAGCGCGAGGTCTCGTTCGGCGTCTCCTTCTGCATCACGGCCTCCCAGGCCTCCGCCTTCGCCTCGGCCGTCGGCCGCGACGCCCGGACGCCGGCGGCCCGCTCCTGGCCGACGATGGTGCCGTCGCGCTCCTGCTCGGCCACGATCTCGGCATCCTCGACCCGGCCGGCGCGGGCCAGCCCGGTGAGCAGCGTCCAGCGCAGGTCCTGGTCGAGGGCGAGCCCCTCGGGCGTCCACGAGCCGTCGAGCAGCCCCCGCACGTCGGCAACGGCGGCGTCGCTGTGGGCCGACAGCGCGTAGTGCCGGACGAACGTGAGCTGGTGGTCGCTGCCGGGGGCGGACTCCTCGACGAGCGCGCGCAGCCCCGCCTCCCACTCCGCGAGCAGCTGCTCGCGGTGGGCGGGCGCGGAGTACGCGTGGGCGGCGAGCGAGGCGAACCTCGGCAGCGACGACAGCCCCGAGGGGTCGGTCTCGCGGCCGATGTTGCGCAGCACCAGGTGGACGAAGTCGGTGGCACGCATCTGGGCGTCGCGGGTCATGTCCCAGGCGGCGCCCCACACCACGGCACGGGCGAGTGAGTCGTCGAGCCGGCCCAGCTCGTCGACCGCGGTGACCAGCGAGCGCTCGTCGAGCCGGATCTTGGCGTACGCGAGGTCCTCGTCGTTGAGCAGCAGCAGGTCCGGCTGCCGCCGACCGACGAGCCCTTCGATGGGGGTCAGCTCGCCCTGCACGTCGACCTCGACCCGGTCGCGGCGGACCAGCGACCCCTCGACGTCCTCGTAGAGGCCGATCGCGATCCGGTGGCGGCGCAGCGTGGGCCAGTCCGGGTCGGCGCTCTGGCGCACGGCGAAGGAGGTGTAGCGCCCCTCGTCGTCGAGCTCGAACTCGGGCGCCAGGGTGTTGACGCCGGCCGTCTGCAGCCACTCCGCGGCCCAGCCCTCGAGCTCACGCCCCGAGGAGGTCTCCAGCGCGTGGAGCAGGTCGGCGAACGTGCTGTTGTCGTAGGCGTGGTCGCGGAAGTACTGCTGCAGGCCCGCGAGGAACGGCTCCAGCCCCACCCAGGCCACCAGCTGCTTGAGCACCGCGGCGCCCTTGGCGTACGTGATCATGTCGAAGTTGACCTCGACCGCGTGCAGGTCGACGTTGTCGGCGGCGATCGGGTGGGTGCTCGGCAGCTGGTCCTGCCGGTAGCCGGTCTGCTTGCGGGAGTTGGTGAACCCGGTCCACGACTCGGTGAACTCGGTCGCCTGCACCGCCGCGTGGTAGCAGGCCCACTCCGCGAACGACTCGTTGAGCCACAGGTCGTCCCACCACTTCATGGTCACCAGGTCGCCGAACCACATGTGCGCCATCTCGTGGAGGATCACCGAGGCCCGGAACTCGTAGAACGAGCGGTCCTGGCGGCTGCGCGGGAGGTACTCGTCGCGCAGCGTGACGCAGCCGGCGTTCTCCATCGCGCCCATGTTGTACTCCGGCACGTAGAGCTGGTCGTACTTCTCGAAGGGGTACGGGTGGTCGAACTCCTCCTCGAAGAACTCGAAGCCCTGCCGGGTCAGCAGCAGCACCTCGTCGAGGTCGAGGTGCTCGACCAGCGACTGGCGGCAGTAGTGGCCCAGCGGGATCGTGCCGTGCTTGCCCTCGTAGGTGTCGAGCGCCTCGTGGTACTCGCCGGCCACGACCGCGGTGATGTACGTCGACATCCGCTGGGTCTCCGGGAACCGCCACACGGCCGTGCCGTCCGTGGCGGGCTCCGGCGCCGGGGTCGGGGCGTTGGAGACCACCTTCCAGTGGTCGGGCGCGGTGACGGTGAAGGTGAACCGGGACTTGAGGTCCGGCTGCTCGAAGGTGGTGTAGACGCGGCGGGCGTCGGGCACCTCGAACTGGCTGTAGCAGTAGACCCGGCCGTCGACCGGGTCGACGAAGCGGTGCAGCCCCTCGCCGGTGTGGCTGTAGCCGCAGTCGGCGACCACGACCAGCTCGTTGTCGGCGGCCAGGCCGGACAGCTCGATCCGGCTGTCGACGTACGACGTCGCGGGGTCGAGCGGGGCCCCGTTGAGGGTGATCGAGTGGATCGTCGCGCCGACCAGCTCGGCGAAGGTCTCGCTGCCCGGCGTGCGGCAGCCGAAGCGCAGGGTCGTGGTCGACCGGAAGGTCTCCTCACCCGTCGTGAGGTCGAGGTCGACGGCGTAGCTGTCGACGGAGAGCAACGACGCGCGGGTCGCGGCCTCGTCGCGTGTCAGGTTGGTGCCGGGCATGGCGGCGATCCTCTCACCAGTCCCCGGCGCCGCCGTCGGCGACCGGCGAGTCCCGGCGGAGGGGGCTGGTGGTCCGCACGGGGCGGGTGGGGCGGATGAGAATTTTGGTGTTTTTGTGGCGCGCCGTCTTGACATGGGGTTGACTTCTCTCCCGTGACACCGCCCCCCAGGTCCCGTCGAGCCCGGCTGCTCGCAGCGCTGCCGCTCAGCGTGCTGCTCGCCGTGGTGGTGTCCCTGCTCGGTCCGCTCCCGTCGTCGCAGGCCACGATCACCTACATCTGCACCGGCTACGACAGCTGCGCGAGCCGCGGCTACAGCCACGCCGGGTACAAGCGGGCCAACGACCGGATGTACTGGTTGATGTACTCCGGGCACAACTGCACCAACTACGCCGCGTACCGGATGGTCAGGAGCGGGATGCGCAACGAGCGCCCCTGGAGCGGCGGCGGCAACGCGATGTACTGGGGCACCGAGATGCGCCGGATCACCGACGACCGCCCGATGGTCGGGGCGGTCGCGTGGTGGAAGGCCAACGTCCCCGGGGCCGGGTCGGTCGGCCACGTCGCGTACGTCGAGCGCGTCGTCTCGCGGCGCAAGATCGTCGTCTCCGAGGACAGCTGGGGCGGTGACTTCGGCTGGAAGACGATCACCCGCCGCGGCAGCGGCTGGCCCTCCGGGTTCATCCACTTCAACGACCGCGAGGTCCGGGCGACCACGGCTCCCGAGATCTCCGGCACGCCCGCCGTCGGCGACGCGGTGAAGGTGTCGGTCGGCCGCTGGACGCCCGCCGCGACGGTCTCCGTGCAGTGGTTCGCCGGCGGTGACCCGGTCGCGGGTGCGACGGAGAAGTCGTTCACCCCGACCCTGGCCCAGCGGCGCAAGCGGCTCTCGGTCAGGGTCACGGCCACCTCGCGCGGCTTCGAGCCCGGCGTGGTGAAGACGGCCGCCACGCCCCGCGTGGCCCGCGGCACGATGCAGACCGACGTCGCCCCGACCATCACCGGCACGCCCCGCGTCGACGAGGTCCTGGAGCTGCAGGCCGGCTCGGTCTCGCCGAACGCGGACAGCCGTACCGTCCGCTGGTACGCCGACGGCGAGCGGATCACCGGCGCCGACAAGTCCCGGCTCCGGCTCTCCCAGGAGCACATCCGTACCCGGATCACCGCCGTCGTCGTGTCCCGCCGCGAGGGCTACCACAAGCTCGTGGGGACCACTGCCCGCACGCCGGCGGTCGAGGCCGGCCACTTCGAGATCACCGAGCCGTTCGCGCTGAGCGGCACCCCGCAGCGCGACCACCGGCTCACGGTCGACCCCGGTCGCTACTCGCCGAAGGACGCGGACGTCGACTACACCTGGCTGCGCGACGGCGAGGAGATCGCCCACGCCACCGAGGAGACGTACGACGCCACCGTCGACGACGTCGGGCACCGGCTGTCGGTGCGGGTGGACCTGAGCCGGACCGGCTACCGCGACCACTCGGTCACGCTGCGGGCCGCCGGCCGGGTCACCACGGAGCCCACGCTGCGGGTCTCGGCCGAGGGCCGACCCCACCGCGCGGTCGTGCAGGTCCGGGTCGCTGCACCGGGAGTGGACTCGCCCGGCGGGGAGGCCACGGTCCGGGTCGGTCGCAAGAAGGTCACCGGCGAGGTGGTCGACGGACGGCTGCGCGTGGTCGTGGGCGACCTGCCCCGCGGCCGGCACGACGTCCGCGTGTCGTACGCCGGCACGTCGGTCGTGCTGGCGGCCAGGGCGACCGCCCAGGTGCGGGTCCCGCGCCGCTGATCGAGCCGCCGAGCGGCGGCCGGGCGGAATAGTGGACACCGACAACCGGTTTGCACCTCATATGAGGACAAATGCTGACTTCTGGTTCGACCCTGCGTGCCCCTTCGCCTGGATCACCTCGCGGTGGATCCTCGAGGTGGAGAAGGTCCGCGACATCTCGGTGACGTGGCACATCATGAGCCTCGCCTACCTCAACGAGGACAAGGACATCCCCGACAGCTACCGCGAGTTCCTGTCGGACAAGTGGGGCCCGGTCCGGGTGTGCATGGCTGCGGAGGAGCTGCACGGCACGGACGCGCTGCTGCCGCTCTACACCGCGCTCGGCAGCCGCCGGCACCAGGACCAGCGTGAGTTCGACCGCGCGATGATCGAGGAGTCCCTCACCGAGGCCGGCCTCCCGACCTCCCTCGCCGACGCGATGGACGACGACTCCTACGACGAGGCCATCAGGAAGTCCCACCACCTCGGCATGGACCAGGTCGGCAACGAGGTCGGCACCCCCACGATCGCCTTCGAGGGCGCCGCGTTCTTCGGCCCGGTGCTCAGTGCGATCCCCCGCGGTGAGGACGCCGGCCAGCTCTGGGACGGCTGCGTCGCGGTCGCCAAGGTGCCCTACTTCTACGAGCTCAAGCGCAGCCGGACGGGCGAGCTCGACTTCAGCTGAGCCCGCCCCCGCGAGGGTGCGGGGTCGACGTACGGGACGGGTGTGACGCATGATGCAGGTGCTATGCGCCCACCCCCCACCCCCCTCGTCCGTGCCCGCACCCTCGCCGTCGGCGGCGTGACGCTGCTCCTCCTGCCCGGCTTGATGGCCGCCCCGGCGGCGGTCGCCGGGCCGGTGCCGGAGCCGTCCACCCGGACCGCTGCCGAGCCGGTCGTACGGCTGGCCCGCGACGGCGGGTCCGTCGTGCGCTCCGCCGAGGTCGGGCTGCCCGCCGGCACCACCCGGCTGGAGACGTCGACGTACTCCATGGTGGCCGCGACCTGGCGCGGCAGCGCTCCGCGGGTCGCGGTCCGTACGGAGCCCGGTGCGTCGTGGCGCCGGCTGCCGGTGCTCGAGGACGGACCGTCGGCCGGCTCCGTGGAGGGCGTCCGCGGCGTGCACGGCACCGACCTGGTGTGGACCGGGGCGGCCACCGACATCGACGTCCGGGTCTCCGGCACCGGCCACCGCGACCTGCAGCTCGTGCTGATCGAGCCGGGCGAGCTGGCCTCGGACGACGCGCCCCCGCCCCCGGCCCGCGCCACGACCGAGGTCGCTGCCGACAGCGCCCCGCGGCCCGAGCTGCTCACGCGCCGCGACTGGGGCGCCAACCCGCGCTGGCGCAACGGCCGGCCGCACTACCTCGACAGCATGAAGCAGGTCCACGTCCACCACACCGCGACCGGCAACTCGTACGGCCGTGACGACGTCCCGGGCCTGATCCGGGGGATGTACCGCTACCACACGCAGTCCCTGGGCTGGTTCGACATCGGCTACAACTTCCTGGTCGACCGGTTCGGCCGCGCCTGGGTCGGTCGGTCCGGCGGGCCCGGTCGGCTGGTCCGCGGGGCGCACACGCTCGGCTTCAACGAGGACTCGGTCGGCATCGCGATGATCGGCACGCTGACGTCGCAGCAGCCGTGGCGTCCGGCGGTCGCCACGCTCACCAAGCTGGCCGCGTGGAAGCTCGACAAGCACGGGCGCGACGCGTCCGGGCAGGTGTGGGTGAGGTCGACCGGGAGCGACAAGTACCGCGAGGGCCGGCGGGTGCGGCTGCCGGCCATCGACGGCCACCGCGACACCAACGACACGGCCTGCCCCGGCCAGCAGCTCTACGAGCGGCTCCCCGCGATCCGGCGCCGGACCCAGCACCGCATCGACGCCTTCGACTGAGCCCCTCCGGGCCCTGCCCACGGGTACGGGGTTTCGAGGCTCGGCCGTGGCCGGCCTCGCACCTCGACCTCCGGCGTCGGCCTCGCTCGCTCGGAGGGTGGGCGCGGCGGCCGGTTGGCTAGGTCGGAGGTTGAGGTGCGAAGGCCCCCCGGGCCTGAGCCTCGAAACCCCCGCACCGATGCCGGGCTGAAACCGGGTGCGGGGCGTGGTCGGCCCCCACCTAGGATCACCGTCATGACGCATGTCCTGTCCGCCGTCGCCTGGCCGTACGCCAACGGCCCGCGCCACATCGGCCACGTGGCCGGTTTCGGCGTGCCCTCCGACGTCTTCAGCCGCTACATGCGCATGGCCGGCCACGACGTGCTGATGGTCTCCGGCACCGACGAGCACGGCACGCCGATCCTGGTGACCGCCGACCAGGAGGGCGTCCCCGCCAAGGAGCTCGCCGACCGCAACAACGCGCTCATCGTCGCCGACCTCGTCGGGCTCGGGCTCTCGTACGACCTGTTCACGCGGACCACGACCGGCAACCACTACCGGGTCGTGCAGGAGATGTTCCGTACGTGTCACCGCAACGGCTACATGGTCGAGCAGACCGCCCAGTCGGCCATCAGCCCCTCGACCGGCCGCACCCTCCCCGACCGCTACATCGAGGGCACCTGCCCGATCTGCGGCTACCCCGACGCCCGCGGCGACCAGTGCGACAACTGTGGCAACCAGCTCGACGCCACCGACCTGATCGAGCCCCGCAGCAAGATCAACGGCGAGACGCCGGAGTTCGTCGAGACCCAGCACTTCTTCCTCGACCTGCCTGCCCTCGCCGGCGCGCTGGGGGAGTGGCTCGACGAGCGCGAGGCGTCCGGCACCTGGCGGCCCAACGTCATCAAGTACAGCCAGAACATCCTCGAGGAGATCCGGCCGCGCGCGATGACGCGCGACATCGACTGGGGCATCCCGGTGCCGGGCTGGGAGGACCAGCCCACCAAGCGGCTCTACGTCTGGTTCGACGCGGTCATCGGCTACCTCTCCGCCTCGATCGAGTGGGCCCGCCGGCTCGGCGAGCCGGAGAAGTGGCGGGAGTGGTGGAACGACGACCAGTCCGTGTCCTACTACTTCATGGGCAAGGACAACATCGTCTTCCACTCCCAGATCTGGCCGGCCGAGCTGCTCGCGTACGCCGGGAAGGGCGACCGCGGCGGCGAGCCGGGGGAGTACGGCGAGCTCAACCTGCCGACCGAGGTGGTCTCCTCGGAGTTCCTCACGATGGGCGACACCCAGTTCTCCACCAGTCGGGGCAACGTCCTCCTGGTGGGCGACTTCCTGGAGCGCTACGGCCCCGACGCGCTGCGCTACTACATCTGCGCGGCCGGCCCCGAGACCTCGGACGCGGCGTTCACGTGGGGCGAGTTCGTCACCCGCAACAACTCCGAGCTGGTCGCCGGCTGGGGCAACCTGGTCAACCGCACCGCCACGATGATCGCCAAGAGCTTCGGCGAGATCCCGCCGTGCCACGCCCTCGAGCCGGTCGACGAGGCGGTGCTCGACGCCGTGCGCCGCGGCTTCGAGACGGTCGGTGACCTGCTCGGCCACCACCGGCTCCGCGCCGGCATCGCCGAGGCGATGCGCGTGGTCGGCGAGGTCAACAAGTACCTCACCGTCACCGAGCCGTACAAGATGAAGGACGAGTCGCAGCGCGAGCGGCTGGCGACGGTCCTCCACGTGGCGGCGCAGTGCGTCAACGACTGCAACACGCTGCTCGCGCCGTTCCTCCCGCACGCCGCCAACAAGGTCCACCGGGTCCTCGGCGGCGAGGGCGAGATGGTCCCGATGCCGCGCACCGACCTGGTCGAGGAGCTCGACCCCGGTCACGGTGCGGGGCTGACGAGCTACCCCGTCATCACCGGCGACTACACCGCCACGCCGCGGTGGGAGTCGCGGCCGGTGACGGTCGGCGCACCGGTGGGCAAGCCCACCCCGGTCTTCACCAAGCTCGACCCGTCGGTGGTCGACGACGAGCTGGCCCGGCTGGGCTGAGCGATGACCGTCGACCCGGCCTTCGTGCCCGCCGAGGTGCTCGCGGAGATCGAGCTCGCGCGGGCCGAGGCGCGGGCCGAGGGGGAGGCGCAGCAGAAGCTGCCGGTCGCGCGGGTCGAGGACGTCGACGCGGGTGGCGTCCCCGCCCGGCTGTACGTGCCGGAGGGCGCGACCGGTGCGTTGCTCTACCTCCACGGCGGTGGCTTCGCGATGGGCGACCTGGTCACCCACGACGGCTTCGCGCGGCGGATGGCGGTGCGCACCGGCTGGGCGGTGCTGCTGCCCGACTACCGCCGCTCGCCCGAGCACGCCTGGCCCGCGGCGGCCGACGACGGCGCCGTGGCCGCGGACTGGCTCGCGGGCCAGGGCTGGGAGCGGCTGGTCGTCGTCGGTGACTCCGCCGGGTCGGCACTGGCCATCGGCGAGGCGCTGCGCCACCCCGACCGCTGGGTCGGGCAGGTGCAGGTCTACCCGTTCGTCGACCCCTCCTGCGCGTCGTACGACACGGAGCTGGTCGGGGCCGAGCTGCCGGTCGAGCGCTGCCGGCTGTTCTGGCAGCTCTACCTGCAGGGCGGCGCGGGCGACGCGGCGCTGCACGTCCTGGCGCTCGAGAGCCTCGCCGGGCAGCCGCCGGCCCTGGTGCAGCTCGCCGAGATCGACGTGCTGACGCCGGCGGGCCGCCGTTACGCCGAGCGGCTCGCGGACGACGGCGTACCGGTCGAGCTCCGGGTCTACCCCGGCGTCCAGCACGGCTTCTGGCGGCACCTCGACAACGACCAGTCCGGACCGGCGCTCGACGACGTCGCGGCCTTCCTGGCAGGACTCGGGTGAGGGTCACCCTCCGCGCGGGGAGCGGGTGCTCGAGGCGCTGGCGCGCGACGGCCGCTACCGCTCCCAGTTCGAGACCGGCACCTCCCACGGCGGGCTGACGGCCCACCCGGGCGGCGACCGGCTGGCGGTGGGAGAGCCGGCTCTTCGAGGGTCGGTACGACGCCGCAGACCCCGCGGCACGGCCGGTCTACGGGGCGTGGAACCGGCGCGAGGACCCGTACGGCGGCGCGATCCGGCTCGGCTCCGCCCACCTGTGGCTGCGGGCCGACGTGGTCGCCCGGTCCACCTTCTGCTTCCCGGACTCGGTGATGGAGCCGGCCGACGTCGACCTCGCCCGCTCACTGGGCGACGTGCTGACGCCCGGCCTCATCGGCGACGCCGCCCGCGCCGCTGACCGCACGCCGTCTGAGGCGCCGGCGCCCCGATCTGAGGGCGGTGCCCGATGTGCCCGGCCCTGCCGCTGCCTAGCGTCCGGGACGTACACCGTCGAGCTGTCCGGGAGGACACCATGACCTTCTACCGATGCACCTGCGGCCAGCCGCTGGCCAGCTTCGTCACCGACGTGGCGGGGCTCCCGTTCGCCGTGCCGCACGACCGGATCCGCCGCGAGGTCGAGGCGCAGCTGGCGCGGCACCTCGCCGGCCTTCCCGGCGGCGACAGCCGGCACCACGTTCTGCAGGCGGCCTGAGCCGCCGGCGCCGACCCGGGTCTCAGCGGGTCGGCGCCGGCACCAGCTCGCGCACGAACCGGAGCTGCGCCAGGCCGTTGACGACCACCGAGAACGCGAGGAACGCGACCGCCCAGCCGGGGTGGCCCGCCAGCCACAGCCCGGCGGACGCCGACCCGAAGACCAGGACCTTCACCAGCGGTCGCGCCACCGGCCCGCCGCGGGGAGCCTTCGGCGAGGCGAAGGTCCACCACAGCGCGACCACGGCGACCGGTGCCAGCACCGCGCCCAGCACCCCGAGGAAGGCGTAGCCGGCGACGCCCGCGGCGACCGTGGCCAGCACCTCGTCCGCGAAGACCAGCGCCAGCACCAGCCAGCCGAGTCCGGCCACGTCAGAACCCGATCGCGGTGGTCGGCGGCAGGTCGGTGCGGAACGCGCGCCACAGCTCCGTGACGGCGCCCGAGCGCGTCTCGGGCAGCAGCCCCGCGCGCTGCAGCGCCACCAGGTTGGTCCCGCCGAGGTAGGCCGATCCCAGCGCGGCGACCGGCAACGCGGCGTCCGGGGCGGCGTCGGTCCGCTCGGCCCGGCCCTCGCCGCCGGCGACCACGATCCGCCACCGGCCCGCCTGCCAGGGAGCCAGCGTGTCGACCAGGTCCACCACCACGTCACATTCCCCGTCGTACGAGCGCAGCGGCAGCGCGGCCTCGAGGTCGACGAGCCGCAGCCAGAGGTTGTCGGCCGGGATCACCTCGGTCGCCGACCGCGGGCCCAGCCACTGCCACAGCGGGTCGTCGGTCGCGGTCTCCGGCAGCTTGACGGTGCCCATCAGGTCGAAGTCGACCAGCCGCCGCAGCATCGCCAGCCGGGCGGCGGGGTCGCCGACCAGGGCGAACACCTCGAGCGTGCCCTGCGGGCGGTGCTGCTCCCACTTGTGCGTACGCCGGAACGCGGCCAGCCCGACGTCGACGCCGTCGCGGATCGCGAACATCATCCGCCGCGGCTCCTTGTCCCGCAGCTCCTGGGGCGTCTCGCGCAGCACGGCGGTGTAGTAGCTCTCCGCGCCGACGACCGCCCCGGGCTGGGCGGCGGCGACCCGCTCCTCGCAGGCCATCACCCGGGCGACCAGGGCGGGGCCGCTGTCGCCGACCAGCCGGGTCTCGGTCGCGCCCGCGGCGTCGTCGAGGCCCGGCGCGCTGAAGGTCGTCCCGCGGCCGACCGAGAGCGTGGAGCTCTGCGACGCCAGCCCGTAGCCGTAGCGGCCGTAGATGACCGGCTCGCTCGCGTGCAGGCCGGAGAGCGCCACGCCCTCGCGGTGGGTCTGCTCGACGTGGTGGCGCATCATCGCGGTCAGCACGCCGCGCCGCCGGTGGTCGGGGTGGACGCCGACCCAGGTGAGGCCGGCCATCGGCACCAGCCGGCCACCCGACGTCGCCGGGACCGACAGCTGCATCGGGCGTACGCCGTAGATGCCCGGGTAGCTGTCCGGGTCGGACCCCGGCCGGTCGGCCGCGAACCGCTGGTCGGGCGGCACCCCGATCAGCTGCTCCTCGGTCGGGCTGTCGTCCGGCTCGTCGAACCACACCAGGTGGTCGGTGGCGACGTAGCGGTCGTGGTCGGCGGCGTGGGTGACCTGGACGTCGGACTCGGGCATGCACCCAGCCTGCCCGGCCCGCGCCACCGTGGCCATCGGGTTTCGGTCGCTACCCTTCGCCGGATGAGCGCCCAGATGCACCTGCCGACCTTCTACGTCCTGCAGAAGTTCTCGATGACCACCAACCGCTACGCGATCCAGGCCGGCGACCAGGTCGGCACGCCGGGCCGGATCATGGCGGTCGCCCAGCAGAAGCGGATGGCGTTCAAGGAGCAGGTGACGTTCTACGAGGACGAGTCGAAGGCGCGCCCCGTCTTCGCGTTCGCGGCCCGGAAGCGGATCGACCTCAACGCCGGCTACGACGTCACCGACGAGTCGGGAGCCCGGATCGGGTTCTTCCGCAAGGACTTCGGCGCCAGCCTGCTGCGCTCGACCTTCCACGTCGAGGGCCCGGGCTGGAGCGGCACCGGCCAGGAGCGCAGCCCGCTGGTGGCCGTCGTACGCCGGTTCCTCGACATCCCGTTCCTGCCGATCCACTTCGACTTCGTCGACCCCGCGGGGCAGCCGCTGATGACGGTGGAGCGGCAGGGGAGCGTCCGCGACCGCTACACCGTCCACGTGCCCGACCCGCGGGTCGACTTCCGGGTCGCCGCGGCCGTCGCGGTCGGCCTCGACGCCCTGATGCAGCGCTGACCGGAGCAGGCCCGGGCGACACCCTCCGGCCCGCTCTGGGAGACTGCCGCCCATGCGCGTCCACCTGGGCTCCGACCACGCCGGGCTCGACCTCAAGGCACACCTGACCACCTGGCTGACCGACCACGGCTACGAGCCGGTCGACCACGGCCCCTTCGTCCACGACCCCGAGGACGACTACCCCTGCTTCTGCCTCCGGGCGGCGGTCGGCGTCGCCGAGGACCGCGAGGCCGGCCTCGACAGCCTCGGCGTCGTCATCGGCGGGTCCGGCAACGGCGAGCAGATGTCGGCCAACAAGGTGCCCGGCATCCGGTGCGCACTGGTGTGGTCCGACGAGACGGCGGTGCTGGCGCGGGAGCACAACGACGCCACGATGATCTCCGTCGGGGGCCGGATGCACGCGCTCGACGACATGACCCGCTTCGTCGGCACCTTCCTCGCCACCCCGTTCCCGGGGGAGGAGCGGCACGTACGCCGGATCGGCCAGCTCGCCACCTACGAGGAGACCGGGGAGCTCCCCCCGCTGCCGGCGTCGGCGGTGGGCCGGGGCGATGCCTGAGGGGCACACCCTCTTCCGGAACGCGAGGGAGCTGCGTGACGCGTTCGCCGGGCTGCCGACCCGGGTCAGCTCGCCGCAGGGCCGGTTCGCGGCCGACGCGGCCGTGCTCGACGGCGCCGTGGTGCTCGGCGCCGAGTCGGCCGGCAAGCACCTCTTCGTCGAGTTCGCCGGCGACCGGCTGGTCCACGTCCACCTCGGGCTGATCGGGACCTTCGACGTCGTCACCGGGGCCACCGAGGTGCCGCCGCCGGTCGGCCAGGTGCGGCTCCGGCTGCAGGCGCAGCGCCCCGACGGCGTGGCGTACGCCGACCTCCGCGGTGCCATCGTCTGCGCGCTGGTCGGCCCCGCCCGCCGGGACCAGGTGGTCGGCGACCTCGGCCCCGACCCGCTGCGCGACGACGCCGATCCCGAGCGCGCCTGGCGGCGGATCCGGCGCAGCGACCGACCCGTCGGCGACCTGCTGATGGACCAGAAGGTGCTGGCCGGGGTCGGCAACGTCTACCGCGCGGAGGTGCTGTTCCGGAACCGGATCCATCCGCTGCGGCCCGGCCGCACGCTGCGGGTCGGGCAGTGGCGCGCGCTGTGGGAGGACCTGGTCGCGCTGATGGCGGAGGGGGTCAGGCTGGGCCGGATCGACACCGTCCGGCCCGAGCACACGCCCGAGGCGATGGGACGCCCGCCGCGCGCCGACGACCACGGGGGAGAGGTCTACGTCTACCGCCGGACCGGCCAGCCCTGCCTGGTGTGCGACCGCCCCGTACGGACCGCCGAGCTCGCCGGGCGCAACGTCTTCTGGTGTTCCCGTTGTCAGCCGAAGTTCCGCTCCCGGGCCGTACAGTGACGACCGACATGAGCACCCAGGAACGGCGGCCCGCCCGGAGTCCCCGCCTCCGCGGCGCGGCGAACGCCGCGCTGCGACGGAGCTCGTCCGAGGGTGACCGGGCGCTGCTGACGCTGGTGGCGCTCACCCTGGCGCTGGCGATCCCGACCTGGATCTGGCCCCAGTACGTCCCGGTCACGGCGCTCGTCCTGCCGCTGATCCTGGGCAGCCTCTCGCTCGGCCCGCGGCACCTGCCGTGGTTCATCGTGTTCGTGCTGCTGTGCATCGTCGGGACGATGTCGCAGCTGACCGACATCACGCCGCGGCTGGTCGGTGGCGTCGTCGTGCTGTTCATCGCCGGCTTCATCATCCTGCTGACCTCGTTCCGGCGCAGCCGGCTGGGCGTGGCGGGCGTCCGGGGCGAGTCGATGCTGGTCGACCTGCGCGACCGCATCCAGAGCCAGGGCACGATCCCGACCCTGCCGGTCGGCTTCCACGCCGAGGCGGCCCTCCGCTCCGCGGGCGGCACGCCGTTCGCGGGCGACTTCGTCGTCACGGCCGGCCCGCCCGACCGGGATCGGCTCGACGTCGTCGTCGTGGACGTCTCGGGCAAGGGCGAGGGCGCCGGCACCCGCGCGCTGCTGCTGTCGGGGGCCTTCGGGGGACTGCTCGGAGCGCTGCCGCCGGCCGACTTCCTCCCCGCGGCCAACGACTTCCTGCTGCGCCAGCAGTGGGAGGAGGGGTTCGCCACCGCGGTCTACCTCTCGCTCGACCTCAGCTCCGGCATCTACGAGGTGCGCAGTGCCGGCCACCCCCCGGCCGCCCACCGGATCGCCGGGTCCGGCCGCTGGGCCGTCCGCTCGGGCGAGGGCCCGGCCCTCGGCCTGCTCGACGGCGTCGAGTTCCCGGCCGTCCGCGGCCAGCTGCGCCCGGGCGACGCGATGATGCTCTACACCGACGGCCTCGTGGAGACGCCCACCAAGGACATCGGGCTCGGCATCGACCGGATGCTGGGTCAGGCCGAGCACCTGCTGCGGGGCGAGTTCGACGGCGGGGCGCAGCGGCTGATCGACTCGCTCGGCTCGCGCAGCGACGACCGGGCGCTGGTGCTGGTCTCGCGGGTGTGACCGGGCTCTCGCGCGGGCGCCTCGGTTGGGGCGGCGTGCCGCGGGTGTGGCACCATGTCAGCCGCACAATTCGCTGCGGCGGGATGGGCGCGCGGATGTAGCTCAATGGTAGAGCCCCAGTCTTCCAAACTGGCTACGCGGGTTCGATTCCCGTCATCCGCTCCAAGGGGGGTCGACGGTCGGGGCAAGCGCGACCGGAGGCTCATCTTGGCGGGGCGTAGCGTAGTGGCTAGCGCGCCTGCTTTGGGAGCAGGAGACCGCAGGTTCGAGTCCTGTCGCCCCGACGTACGGCGAGGCTCGGCTGCCGCACGGCGCCGGTCCCGACCACCTGCACCACCCCCGCACCACCACCGACACAAGGAGATCCACCTGTGAAGAGCGCCGTCGAGACCTTGAGCCCGACCAGGGCCAAGCTGACCGTCGAGGTGCCCTTCGAGGAGCTCAAGCCGAGCCTCGACGCGGCGTACAAGACCATCGCCCAGCAGATCAACGTCCCCGGCTTCCGCCGCGGCAAGGTCCCGCCGACCGTGATCGACCGCCAGGTCGGTCGCGGCGCGGTCCTCGACCAGGCGATCAACGACGTGGTCCCGCAGAAGTACATCGAGGCGCTCCAGGAGAACTCCCTGGAGCCGCTGGCCCAGCCGGAGATCGAGATCACCAAGCTCGAGGACAACGACACCCTCGAGTTCACGGCCGAGGTCGACATCAAGCCCGAGATCGAGGTGCCGTCCTACGAGGGCCTCGAGGCCCAGGTCGACGACGTCGAGCTGTCCGAGGAGGACGTCGAGGAGCAGGTGCAGGCGCTGCGTGAGCGGTTCGCCACCCTGACCGACGTCGACCGGGCCGCCGCCGACGGCGACTTCGTGACCATCGACCTGCGGGCCACCCAGGACGGCGAGCCCGTCGAGGGCGCCGAGGTCACCGGCATGTCCTACAAGGTCGGCCGCGGCGGGATGCTCGACGGCCTCGACGAGGCGCTGACCGGGATGTCCGCCGGCGACGACACGACCTTCACCTCCCAGCTCGTGGGCGGCGACCTCGTGGGTCAGGACGTCGAGGTCCAGGTCTCGGTCTCGCAGGTCCAGGAGCAGGAGCTGCCCGAGCTCGACGACGAGTTCGCCCAGATGGCCAGCGAGTTCGACACCGCCGAGGAGCTGCAGGCCGACGTACGGGAGCGGCTCGGCCGGGGCAAGCGGCTCGAGCAGGCCGCCGCCGCGCGCGACGCCGTCCTCGAGGTGCTGCTCGAGAAGGTCTCGGTGCCGCTGCCCGAGACCATGGTCACCGACGAGCTCAACGCCCGCCGCCAGTCGGTGGAGCAGCAGCTGATGATGGCCGGGATCACCATGGAGAAGTACCTCGAGGACGAGGGACAGACCCAGGAGGAGTTCGAGGCCGAGCTCGACCGCCGGGTGCGCGACGCGGTGACCGCCCAGTTCCTGCTCGACGAGGTCGCCAAGCAGCAGGAGTACGGCGTCGACCAGGCCGAGCTCTCCGAGCACCTCGTGCGCCGGGCCCAGCAGTCGGGCCAGGACCCGCAGGAGTTCGCCAACCACATGTTCGAGCACAACCACATCCCCGACCTCGTGCAGGAGATCCTGCGCGGCAAGGCGCTGGCCGCGATCGTGGAGTCCGCGACCGTCACCGACGCCTCGGGCAACGTGGTCGAGCTCAAGAACCTGCGTCCCGACGGCACCATCGGTGAGCCCGAGGACGACGCCGCCGTCGAGGCCGGCGACTCCGGTGACGAGGTCGCCGACTCGGACGAGGCTGCCGAGCCCGCGGGCGAGAAGGCCTGACGCTCCGCGCTGTCGGTTTCCCCGCTCGAGCGGGGAAACCGGCACCTGGCGGCCGATCTTTCCTCCGCCAGGTGCCCGACTCGCCCACCAGGTCCCGGCCGAGCGCGCCTGAGTGCACAAGCGTGCACTGAATCGGTACGCTGCTGGCATGAGCACCACCGAGGCCGGGGTCGTCGACGCGCTCTCGCTGCTCGCAGAGGTCGCCGACGAGCTCGTCGTACGAACGGTCCGTGACACGCACGTGGCGGTCCTGGACCGCGTCCACGGCACGCTGCGCCGGGTCGGCGGCGGTGAGGACGGACCGGGGGAGCGGGTGCACCGCGGCATCGCCCGAGGCGTGTACGGCGGCCTCGGCCTCGGGCTGCGTGGCGCCTCGCGGGCGCTCGACGCGCTCGCGGCCCGGCACGCCGGTCCGTCGCTCGACTCCGACCCGCGCGGGCGCTTCCTGTCCTCGGCCGTCAACGGCCTGATCGGCGACCGGCTGCTGCGCGAGCGGCCGCAGCTCGCGATCCCGATGGCGGTGCGCCACCAGGGCCGCGACGTCGCCCTCGACCGGGACAGGCTGGCCGAGGCGTTCCCCGAGGCCACCGGACGGGTCGTGGTCCTCCTCCACGGGCTCTGCGAGAACGAGTCCCACTGGGACCGGCGTCGCGACCGGCACGGCACGACGTACGCCGAGCAGCTGGCCGCCGACGGGTGGACGCCCGTCCTGCTGCGCGCCAACACCGGCCTGCCGCTGCGCGAGAACGGCGTCGCGCTCGCCGCCCTGCTCCACGACCTGGTCGAGGGGTGGCCGGTGCCGGTCGAGCGGATCGCCCTGGTCGGCCACTCGCTCGGCGGCCTGGTGATGCGGGCGGCCGCCGCGGTCACGACCGAGGCCGACCGGCCCTGGACCGACCTGGTCACCGACGTCGTCACCCTCGGCACCCCCCACCTCGGCGCCCCGCTGGCCGCCCAGGTCGCCACCGGCAGCACGCTGCTGGGCCGGCTTCCCGAGTCGGCGGCCTTCGGCCGGATCCTCGACTGGCGCTCCACCGGCGTGCTCGACCTCGTCGAGGGCCTGGCCGAGGACGTGCCGGCCCTCCCCCACGCCCGCTACCGGCTGGTGGCCGGGACGCTCACCGCGTCGCCGCGCCATCCCCTCGGGGCGTGGGCGGGGGACGGGCTGGTGCGGCCGCCCTCTGCGTACGGCCGGGCACGCGGCGTGGACCTGTTTCCCGGCGCGGAGCTGCTGCACGTGCCGGGCGCGGGCCACTTCGACCTGCTCAACCACCCGCGGGTCGCCGAGGCGCTGCGCGGGTGGCTGGCCCCGCCGGAACAGGCGGCTTCAGCGCCCGGGTGACGGCTCGTCCTCGTTCCTCGGGCGCGCCTGCTCGGTGAAAATCCGCTGTGCGCGAACAGGGGTGCCTCCCCCGTGGAAGTGACGGTGCTTCCGGCTAGGGTCGCAGACGTGAACCAGAACTCCAGCCAGTCCCTCCCGGAGGCCAACGGCGCCTCGTCCTCGATGTACGGGCTCGACGACCACATCTACCAGCGGCTGCTGCGTGAGCGGATCGTCTTCCTCGGCTCGGAGGTGCGCGACCAGAACGCCAACGCGATCTGCGCCCAGCTGCTGCTGCTCTCGGCGGAGGACCCCGACGCCGACATCTTCCTCCACATCAACTCCCCGGGCGGCTCCGTGGACGCCGGCATGGCGATCTACGACACGATGAACTACATCCCCAACGACGTCGCCACGGTCGGCATGGGCCTGGCCGCGTCGATGGGGCAGTTCCTGCTGTGCGCGGGCACCAAGGGCAAGCGCTACGCGCTGCCCCACGCGCGCATCATGATGCACCAGCCGTCGTCCGGCATGGGCGGCTCGGCGTCCGACATCAAGATCCAGGCGCAGCAGTCGCTCCACATCAAGCAGGTGCTCCTCGAGCTGATCGCCGAGCACACCGGCCAGGGCCTCGAGCAGGTGATCACCGACGCCGACCGCGACCGCTGGTTCACGGCCCAGCAGGCGCTGGAGTACGGCCTCGTCGACCAGGTGATCAAGAGCGCCCGCGAGGCCGCCGACGAGGGCCGCCCGGCCCGCACGGACAAGAACTGAGAGGGACGACCGACATGAACTACTACATCCCGCAGTGGGAGGAGCGGACGTCCTACGGCTTCCGCCGCATCGATCCCTACGCCAAGCTCTTCGAGGACCGCATCATCTACCTCGGGACGCCGATCTCCGACGACGTCGCCAACGCGGTCATCGCCCAGCTGATGTGCCTGGAGTCGATGAACCCCGACCAGGACGTCCAGATCTACATCAACTCCCCGGGCGGCTCGTTCACCGCGCTCACCGCGATCTACGACACGATGAACTTCATCAAGCCCGACGTGCAGACGGTCTGCATCGGCCAGGCCGCCTCGGCCGCGGCGATCCTGCTCGCGGCCGGCACCCCCGGCAAGCGCACCGCGCTCCCCAACAGCCGGATCCTGATCCACCAGCCGTACACCGAGGGCACCTTCGGCCAGACCTCCGACATCGAGATCCAGGCCAACGAGATCCTGCGGATGCGCGAGCTGCTCGAGCAGATGATCGCCGACCACAGCGGCCGCGACCGCGCGCAGGTCAGCCTGGACATCGAGCGCGACAAGATCCTGACCGCCGAGCAGGCGGTCGACTACGGCCTCGTCGACGCCGTCATCCAGCCGCGCAAGAACACCCCGGCCCTGGCCTGAGCGCGGCCTGTCCCCGCATGAACCGACCCGGCGCGTCCCTCGTGTCACCCGCCACGGCGTGGGTGGCACGGGGTACCGTCATCTGGCCGCCCCGCGACTGCGTACGCGACGGGTGTGGCGGCACGAACGACTCGAGCAGCTTCCGGCGCATCCCTGTCGCCGGTGGGAGTGGAGGATGATTCCCCGTGGCACGCATCGGTGACGGTGGTGACCTGCTGAAGTGCTCCTTCTGCGGGAAGAGCCAGAAGCAGGTCAAGAAGCTCATCGCCGGTCCCGGCGTCTACATCTGCGACGAGTGCATCGACCTCTGCAACGAGATCATCGAGGAGGAGCTGAGCGAGGGCTCGGACGTCGAGCTCGCCAACCTCCCCAAGCCCCACGAGATCTTCGAGTTCCTCAACTCCTACGTCATCGGCCAGGAGCAGGCCAAGAAGTCGCTCGCGGTGGCCGTCTACAACCACTACAAGCGGGTCCAGGCCGGGCTGCAGCCCTCCGTCGGCAAGCACGCCAAGGAGGAGGCCGTCGAGGTCGCCAAGTCCAACATCCTGGTGATCGGTCCGACCGGCTGCGGCAAGACCTACCTCGCGCAGACGCTCGCCCGGATGCTCAACGTCCCGTTCGCGATCGCCGACGCCACGGCGCTGACCGAGGCCGGCTACGTCGGCGAGGACGTGGAGAACATCCTGCTCAAGCTGATCCAGGCGGCCGACTACGACGTCAAGAAGGCCGAGACCGGGATCATCTACATCGACGAGATCGACAAGGTGGCCCGCAAGGCCGAGAACCCCTCGATCACCCGTGACGTCTCGGGCGAGGGCGTCCAGCAGGCGTTGTTGAAGATCATCGAGGGCACCACCGCGTCGGTGCCCCCGCAGGGCGGTCGCAAGCACCCCCACCAGGAGTTCATCCAGATCGACACCACCAACATCCTGTTCGTGGTGGGCGGTGCGTTCGCCGGGCTCGAGCAGATCATCGAGCAGCGGGTCGGCAAGAAGACCCTGGGCTTCACCGCCGAGGTGCGCGGCGCCGCCGAGCGCGAGGCCGACGACCTGCTCGCCCAGGTGCGCCCCGAGGACCTCACCAAGTTCGGCCTGATCCCGGAGTTCATCGGACGGCTGCCCCTGATCGCGAGCGTCAGCAAGCTCGACCAGGAGGCGCTGTGCGAGATCCTGACCGTGCCGCGCAACGCGCTGGTCAAGCAGTACCAGAAGCTCTTCGAGCTCGACGGCGTCGAGCTCGAGTTCACCGACGAGGCGGTCAAGGCGGTCGCCGACCAGGCGATGGAGCGCGGCACCGGCGCCCGGGGCCTGCGGTCGATCATCGAGGAGGTCCTCCTCCACGTGATGTACGACGTCCCGTCGCGCGGTGACGTCGCCAAGGTGGTCGTGACCGGCGAGGTCGTCACCGACGAGGTCGCCCCGACCCTGGTCCCGCGCGAGACCGAGTCCAAGAAGAAGAAGTCCGCCTGACCTCTCGGTCGACCGGCTGGTCAACCCGGTCTAGTCACTTCTAGTCATTTGTGGCTCGGGGTCTGTTGCGGACCGCTCCCTGCTCTGACACTGGGGGAAGTGCTCGGGGAGGGGCCAACCATGGAGATCAACCACCGGCGACCACTGGTCGCCTTCATCGCGGTCACAGTTCTGTGCGCCGTGATGATGGTGCAGACCACGCTGTACGTCATCCGCTCCCCGCTGGGCGGTGGGCTCGACGTCGCGCGCGGCATGGTCTCCTCCCTCGGGGGCGCCCTGGTGCCCTCGCTGGTGCCGCAGCTCGTCACCGGTGACCGCGTGCTCGCGCTCCCCGGTGCGACCGACGGCATCACCCGCGAGACCGACGGCTCGCTGGTCCTGGACCTGCCTGAGATCGCGCCCGTACTGGGGTCGGGCGCGCCGCAGGGCGGGGCGACGCCGCCCGCGGCTGCCGGCACCTCCGGGGGCACCCCGGGGCAGGCCGCCACGGGCGGCCCGCCGCAGGGCGACGGGGGCGGCAACGGTCCCGGCGGCAACGGCCCCGGCGGCGACGGCAACCCGGGCGGCAACCGCGGCGGCAACGGCAACGGCAACGGGAATGGCGACGGCGACGGCGAGGAGCCCCCGGTCACCGAGGGGACTGTCGAGCTGGCGCGGCTGATGGAGGCGATCGAGCAGGGAATGGACCTCCAGCAGGTCGTGGC
This sequence comes from uncultured Actinomycetota bacterium, assembly GCA_963724225.1. Classification (GTDB taxonomy): domain Bacteria; phylum Actinomycetota; class Actinomycetes; order Propionibacteriales; family Nocardioidaceae; genus Nocardioides. Next base: position 101,889 of record CAVRTX010000016.1, read on the forward strand.
CGACGCGGAGGACGAGCTCCAGCTCGAGCCGGCCGAGGTCGCCCAGCTGACCGTGCTGGCCCAGCTCATCGAGGAGAATGCCGAGCTGCAGGTGCCGGTCGACCCCGAGGTGCTGCTCGAGATCGTCGACCTGGACCAGCTGGTCGTGCTGGACGACCTGGCGGCGCAGGTCGAGCCCCCGGGCGAGGGTGAGGGCCCGGTCCTGGAGGAGCCGGACGTGCCGGAGGACCACACGGCGCCGGTGGACCCGGCCGAGGAGACCGACCAGGCCCAGCCGGACGTCTCCACGCCGCGCAACGCCGACGGCGACACCGGGCAGCGGGAGTCGGACGGCGCGACTGCCGGCGACGACACCGCCGCCCAGGCGGAGCAGGCCGAGCAGGCGGGGCACTCGGAGCCCTCGGAGCCCTCGGAGCAGCAGGGGTCGGCCGACCCGGTCGAGCCCGACGTGGAGCTGGCTCCGGTCGAGGAGCCTGAGCCTGCCCCCGCACCAGCGCCGGCACCGGTCGAGGAGCCCGCGCCGGCACCGGCACCGGCACCCGCACCCGCACCCGCACCGGCACCCGCACCCGCGCCCGCACCGGCGCCCGCACCCGCTCCGGTCGACGAGCCCGCCCCGGCGGCGCAGCCCGAGCCGCAGCAGCCGGCCCCGCCGGTCGAGGCGCCGGAGGCTCCCGAGGCGCAGGCCCCGGTCCAGGCCGGCAGCTGACGCACCACGTAACCCGCCCGGGAGGACAAGCCGCCCGCCGATCGGGCAGCCGGCTGGTCAGTCCGGCCTAGTCACTTCGAGTCATTTGTGGCCCGGGCCCTGTTCGGCGGTGCCGCGCGACCTCGACACTGGTACCACTACTCGGGAAGGGGCAGCGTGGGGATCGATCACCGGCGTCCGATGGTCGCGTTCATCGGCGTGGCACTGCTGTGCGCACTCGTGATCGCCAATGGCTACGTGCTGGTGGCGGCGCGGTCTCCCATGGGGAGCGACCTGGCCAGCGCGCGCGGTCTCTTCGCCGGATTCGAGGGCGAGCAGCCGCAGCTGGTGTCCGACGTCATCGAGGGCGCCAGCGTGACCGAGCAGGCCGACACCAGCGTGCCGACCGGCACCACCGTCGAGGCGCGGGTCCCGGTGATCGACGCGATCCGCGACGTGGCCAGGACGACCGGTCCGGCAGCGGGCGGCAGCCCCGCGACGGGCACCGCCACCATCGCAACGACCGGCACCTCCGAGGGAGATGCCACTGACCGCGACGGCGACCGTACCGGGACCGGGACCAGCAACGGCAACGGCAACCGCAACGGCTCACCCGGCAAGCCGGCCCCCGACACCGCGAGGCCCCAGCCGACGAAGCCCGGCAACGGCAACGGCAACGGTCGCAGCAACGGCAACGCCCATGGGCACGGCAACGGCCACGGCCCGCGGTCGGGGTCGACCCCGCCCGGCCACGCCTCCTCCTCCGCCAGGTCCGCCCCGGGGCACTCGAAGCAGACCACGGCACCCAAGGCACCCAAGGCAGCCAAGGCGCCCAAGCCGGTGAAGGCGTCGAAGCCCGCCCCCGGCTCGTCGAGCCACTCCTCGCACGGGACCCCGCCCGGCCACGCCAAGCCTCCCAAGGCCGCCAAGCCGGCCAAGGCGCCACCGGGCAGCTCGCACGGCCAGGCCAAGGGCCACGCCAAGGCACCCAAGGGGCCATCGAAGGGGGCCTCGAAGGGCGCGGCCAAGAAGCCGCACAAGCCCTCCCGCGGCCACGGCCACCACTGACCGTGCCCGAGGTGGGGACCAGGCCCGGGACTAGGCTGGGGGCTCAGCCTCGGCCAGCTCCGCAGTCACGCTGATCCCCTCGGCTCCAGGGCTGGGCGTCAGCACCAGCTCACCGGTGATCCGGCCCGAGGCGCGCAGGTCCGAGGCGGCCTGCTCGACCGCTGCCACCTGCTCGGGCGGCCCGGTGATCTCCACGCGCGACAACGGCGCCTTCATCGAGACCTTCGCCTGCGACTTCGCGCCGCGGATCCCGATCAGGGCGGCCGCCACCGCGTCGATCAGGGCCGGGTCAGCTGCGGCGGCCGAGCCGAGGTCGGCGCTCGTGGGCCACGGGGCAAGGTGGATCGAGCCGTCGTGCCACCACGACCAGACCTCCTCGGTCACGTACGGGAGGAACGGCGCCAGCAACCGCAGCTGGACGTCGAGCGCGATCGCCAGGGTCGCCCGCGCGGAGGCGGTGCCGGGCCCGTCGAGGTCGGCGTACGCCCGCTCCTTCACCAGCTCGAGGTAGTCGTCGCAGAACTCCCAGAAGAACTTCTCGGTGGTCTCCAGGGCGGTCGTGTAGTCGTAGTCCTCGAACGCGTCGGTGGCCATGTTGGTCACGACCTCGAGGCGTCCCAGCAGCGCGCAGTCGACCGGGTCGCTCACGGCGGAGTGGTTGAGGTCGGGACCGGCCATGCCGAGCACGAACCGGGACGCGTTGAGCACCTTCATCGCCAGCCGGCGGCCGACCTTCATCTGGCTCTCGTCGAAGGGCGAGTCCAGTCCCGGGCGGGCCATGGCCGCCCGCCACCGGACGGCGTCGGTGCCGAACTTCTCGAGGATCTCGGTCGGGACGACGACGTTGCCCTTGGACTTCGACATCTTCTTGCGGTCGGGGTCGAGGATCCAGCCCGAGAGCATCGCGTGGGTCCACGGGACCTGGCCGTTCTCGAAGTGCGCGCGCACCACCCGGCTGAACAGCCAGGTACGGATGATGTCGTGGGCCTGCGTGCACAGGTCCATCGGGAACACCCGCTCGAACAGGTCGGGGTCGGTCTCCCAGCCGCCCGCGATGTGCGGGGTGAGCGAGGACGTCGCCCAGGTGTCCATCACGTCGGGGTCGCCGACGAAGCCGCCCGGCTGCCCGCGCTGCGCCTCGTCGTAGCCGTGCGGGGCGACGGTCGAGGGGTCCAGCGGCAGGTCGTCCTCGCGGGGGAGCAGCGGGTGGTCGTGGTCCGGCTCGCCGTGCTCGTCGAGCGGGTACCAGACCGGGAACGGGATCCCGAAGTAGCGCTGCCGGGAGATCAGCCAGTCGCCGTTGAGACCGCCGACCCAGTTGTCGTAGCGGTGTCGCATGTGGGCGGGCAGCCAGGTGATCCGGCTGCCGTCCTCGACGAGCTCGGCGCGCAGATCGGCGTCGCGGCCGCCGTTGCGGATGTACCACTGCCGGGTCGCGACGATCTCGAGCGGCTTGTCGCCGTTCTCGTAGAAGTTGGCCATCCGGGTGGTCGGCGTCGGGTCGCCGTCGAGGTCGCCGCTCTCGCGGAGCCGGGCCACGACGGCCTCGCGGGCGCTGAACGCGGTCTTCCCCTTGAGCTCCTCGTACGCTGCGGCGGCGTCGTCGGCCGCGAGCCACGACGGGGTGTCGCGCGACATCCGGCCGTCGCGGCCGATCAGGGTGCGGACGGGGAGGTCGAGCTCGCGCCACCAGGTGACGTCGGTCAGGTCGCCGAACGTGCAGCACATCGCGATGCCGGCGCCCTTGTCGGGCTCGGCCAGGGGGTGCGCGAGCACCGGGATCTCCACCCCGAACACGGGTGAGGTGACGGTGCTGCCGAACAGCCCGGTGTAGCGCTCGTCGTCGGGGTGCGCGATCAGTGCGACCACGCTCGGGATCAGCTCGGGACGCGTGGTCTCGATCCACACCGGCTCGCCGTCGGGGCGGTGGAAGGCGACGCGGTGGTAGTGGCCGGCGTACTCCTGCGCCTTGAGCTCGGCCTGGGCGACCGCCGTCTGGAACGTGACGTCCCAGAGCGTCGGCGCCTCGGCGAGGTAGGCCTCACCGCGGGCGAAGTTGCGCAGGAACGCCCGCTGGCTCGCGAGCTGGGCGGTGCGGCCGATGGTCGTGTAGTGCTGCTTCCAGTCGACGGAGAGGCCGAGCCGGCGCCACACCGCCTCGAACGCCTCCTCGTCCTGCTCGACGAGCTGCTCGCAGAGCTCGATGAAGTTGGGACGGCTGATCGGCACCTGCCGCTTGGCGTCCGGCTTCTCCGGCGGCACGTAGCCGTCCTCGTAGGGGAGGGAGGGGTCGCAGCGCACGCCGAAGTAGTTCTGGACCCGGCGCTCGGTCGGCAGCCCGTTGTCGTCCCAGCCCATCGGGTAGAAGACGGTCTTGCCGCGCATCCGCTGGAAGCGGGCGATCAGGTCGGTGTGGGTGTACGAGAAGACGTGGCCGACGTGCAGCGAGCCGCTCACGGTCGGCGGCGGCGTGTCGATGGAGTAGACGTCGGCGCGGTCGCGGGTGCGGTCGAAGGCGTACGTATCGTCGGCCCGCCACCGCTCGGCCCACTTCTGCTCCAGGCCTTCCAGCGCAGGCTTCTCGGGTACGACGACGGCGCGCCGCTCGGCACCCGGGGTGGTCGTCGCCTGCTCTGTCTGGCTCATGACGGAGGAGTCTAGGAGGGCGTGTCGATCCCCGGGAAACCAGTTCCGGGCAGGCGGCGCTGCCCGGTCGCACGGTGGAACGCCAGCAGCGGGAAGCCGGGTCGCGCCTCGCCCGTGCTCGGACGGCTGTCGAGCGGAACCTTCAGCGACGTCAGCATCGAGCGCAGCTCGGGCACCAGGTCCGGGTCGTCGACCACCATCCGTGCCACGCGGGGCACCTCGAGGGCCACGCCGTCCGGGCCGATCACGTCGATCCTGCCCGCCCAGCCGGCCGACATCCGGCCGGCTCCGGCGTCCACCAGCGACCGCGCCAGCAGGCCGGTGAGCAGGAAGCAGCCCAGCTCGTCGGCGTCGACGTCGGCGCCGCGCACCGAGTCGCGGACCCAGCCGGACAGCCGCTTGTCCTCGACGCCGTCGAGGACCGCGCCGAGGTCGTGGGCGTGCTCGGTGAGGATCGCCGCGCTGCTTCGGCTGGTGCGGATCGCCCACGAGTCCAGCGACTCCGACCAGGTGCGCGGTCGCTCGGCGTGGCCCAGCGAGGCCTCGGCGACGGCGTCGAGCACGGTCGACGGAGCCTGCAGCAGCTCGGCGGCGGCGCGCCCCCGGCAGCAGGTCCGGCACCTCGGCGCCGGTCTGCAGCCCGTAGACGCGCTCGGCCAGGCCGGGGACCGCGCCGTCGCCGGTCGGCAGGCCGGAGCTCACCGCGCGCATCAGCTGGCGCTGGCGGTACGGGTCGCCGAGCAGCGCCTCCAGCCCGGGCAGCAGCGGCCGCGGCTGGCCGTCCTGCATCAGCTCCGGGAGGACGTACTCGTCGAACCACCACAGCGTCGCGGCGTGGACGGCGTACGCCCACGCGAGCGCGCGGCCCACGGTCGGCCGGCCCGCGACGCGCGTCGCGACGGCGTCGGCCTCCAGCAGTCCCTCGGCGCGCTGCCGGTCCAGGCGACGCAGCAGCTGCGTGGCGACACCGCTCGGCAGCTGGCGGCCCGAGACGCCCTGCAGCAGCCACCGGAACCGGTCGACGGAGGCGGACGCCTCGGGCCACCCGGACTCGGCGACGGCGAGGGCTCGGGCCACCAGGGCGCCGACGGCCGACGGGTCCAGGACGAAGAGCACGGGGACGCCGAGGTCGAGACGCGTACGCCGTCCCGGCCACGCGGCGACGTGACCCACGGCGGTGAGCCGGAGCTCGTCCGGCGCCGCCAGGCCGGCCGATCGCGCGGCGTCGCGCACCAGCCGCCACAGCTCGGGCTGCTCCTCGGCGGTGACCGCCACGCCGGCCTCGTCGGGGTCGGGGTCGTCGGTGGGCCGCTGGCGGCGCCGGTGGGCACCCGCCACGCCGACCGCGAGGTTGCCGACCCACAGGGCGGTCAGCACCCAGACCACGGGTGACAGGACACGGACGTGCTGGACGGCGAGCAGGAGGGACGCGGCGACCAGCCAGACCACGGGTGTGGCCAGCAGTACCCATCCCCCCGAGACCAGCCTCCGGGCGCGCTGAGCTGAACCGGACATGACGATCCTCCCCCACACACACGTCCAGCCCCCACGGCCTTTCGTGTAGGCCGAGAGTAGCGACCGCCCGGCCCGTGCGGCGAGCGAAACGCGAACTCCGCGGCACCGGTCTGGACGGGTCGCCGGCCAGGAAATCCGGTGTCCCGGCAGCCGTCGCCGGGCCTAGCGTGGCGCCATGCCACCCGGTCCCACCCCCACCTTCTTCGACGACCCTGCCCGCTTCCTCGCCGAGGCCGGGGAGCACCTGGCGGCCGACCCGGTGCTCAACACCGTCCTGGCGACCATCGCGGAGCGGGCCGCGGCCGAGGACGCGGCGGGCATCGCGCCGGACCCGGCCGCCCCGTACCGCTGGTGGGCGGTGCTGCGGGACGGCGACGACATCGTGGGGGTCGCGATGCGCACGGCTCCGTTCGAGCCGTACCCGCTGTTCGTGCTGCCGATGCCGGACCCGGCGGCGGTCGCCCTGGCCCGTGCCCTGCACGACCGGGGAGAGCCGGTCGGCGGCGTCAACGGCGCCCGGCCCGCGGCCGACGCCTGTGCCGCCGAGCTCGCCGCCCTGACCGGCGGTGACGTACGCGGCGGGCTGCACACCCGGCTGCACCGGCTGGACCGCGTGGTCCGCCCGGCCCCGGCGCGCGGCTCGCTGCGCCCCGCCGCCGCCGGTGACCTGGACCTGGTCGTGGAGTGGTTCGCCGCGTTCTCGGCGGCCGCCGACGAGCAGGCCGGCCGGGCCCCGGGGTCGATGCACCGGATGGTGGCCACCCGCGAGTCGCTCGAGCGCCGGGTCGCGCACGAGGACGTCTGGCTCTGGGTCGACGAGGCGGGTACCCCGGTGCACCTCTCGGCGATGCACCCGGCGTCGTACGGCGCCGCGCGGATCGCGCCGGTCTACACCCCGCCCGAGCACCGCGGCCGCGGCTACGCCGGCAACACGGTCGCGGCGCTCTCGCAGCGGATCCTGGACGCAGGCGCCGTGCCGTGCCTCTACACCGACCAGGCGAACCCGACGTCCAACAAGCTGTACGCGTCGCTCGGGTACCAGCCGGTGGTCGACATGGTCGACCTTCTGCTGATGACCGGCGACGGCCCCCACCCGTCCGCGCCCTAGACTCGCCAGCGATGAGTGAGAGCCCTGTCGCGCGCCCGGCCCAGACCGTCCAGGAGGTCGAGGACGCGCTGCTGTCCCGCTGGCCGGAGACCCGGCTCGAGCCGTCCCTGGACCGGATCCGCGCCTTCACCGAGCTGCTGGGCGACCCGCAGCAGGGCTACCCGGTGATCCACCTCACCGGCACCAACGGCAAGACGTCGACCTCGCGGATGATCGACACCCTGCTGCGGGCCACCGAGCTGCGGACCGGCCGCTTCACCAGCCCCCACGTGGAGCGGATGGGGGAGCGGATCTGCATCGACGGGCAGCCGCTCACCGACGAGGAGCTGGTACGCGCGTTCAACGACGTGGCGCCGTACACCCACCTGGTCGACGAGTCCGAGGCCCACCCGCTGTCGTTCTTCGAGACCGTCGTCGGGATGGCGTACGCCGCCTTCGCCGACGCCCCCGTCGACGTCGCCGTCGTCGAGGTCGGCCTCGGCGGTGCCTGGGACGCGACCAACGTCGCCGACGGTGCGGTCGCCGTGGTGCTGCCGATCGCCGTCGACCACGCGGCCTACCTCGGCGACCAGCCGGTCCAGATCGCCCTCGAGAAGGCAGGGATCATCAAGCCCGGCGCGACGGTGGTGATGGCCCGGCAGCAGCCGGACGTCGAGGAGGTGCTGCTCCGTCGCGCGGCCGAGGTGGGCGCCACGGTCGTCCGGGAGGGCGTCGACTTCGGGGTCGCGTCGCGCACGGCAGCCGTGGGTGGCCAGATGATGTCGCTGCGGTCGCTGCGCGGGACGTACGACGAGGTCTTCCTGCCGCTGCACGGCGCCCACCAGGCCCAGAACGCCGCAATGGCGCTCGCGGCCGTCGAGTCGTTCGTCGGTGACCGGCCGCTCGACGGGGAGCTGGTGGCCGGTGCGTTCGCCCAGGTCACCTCGCCGGGCCGGCTGGAGGTGGTCCGTCGCAGCCCCACGATCGTGCTCGACGCCGCCCACAACCCCCACGGCGCCGCGGCCGCAGCGGCCGCGCTCGAGGACTCCTTCGCCTTCGACCCGCTCGTCGGGGTCCTCGGCGTGATGGCGGACAAGGACCACGAGGGCGTGCTCGCGGCCTTCGAGCCCCACCTCGCCCAGGTCGTCATCACCCAGAACTCCACCGATCGTGCGCTGCCCGCGGAGCAGCTTGCGGTGACCGCCCGCGAGATCTACGGCGAGGACCGCGTCACCGTCGTCCCGAGGCTCGCGGACGCCCTCGACGTCGCGGCCGGGCTCGCCGAGTCCGGCGACACCGGCAGCTCGCTCTCCTCCGGCGCCGTGCTGGTCACCGGCTCGGTCGTCACCGTCGGCGAGGCCCGGTCGCTGCTGCGGAGCCGCAGGTGAGCGCCACCGCTGCCGCTCCCGGCCGCTCCCCGCGGCGGGGGATGTGCGCGGCGGTGCTGGCCCTCGAGGGGATCGTGGTCGCGCTGACGACGCCGGTCATGATCGTGGTCTCCGACGTGCCCGTCGGCACCGCGCTGCTGGTCGGCCTCGGCGTCGCGGCCGCCTGCCTGCTGCTCGCCGGCATGCTGCGCTCGGAGGGGGCGTACGCCGTCGGCTGGGCCGTGCAGGTGGCGGCGTTCGGCATCGGCATCGTGGTCCCGATGATGTTCTTCCTCGGGGCGGTCTTCGCGCTCCTCTGGGGTACGGCCTACTTCCTCGGCCGCCGGATCGAGCGCGAGCGCGCCGCGGCGTACGCCGCCCACGAGGCCCGCGAGGCCGGCGGCGAGGCGGCCCCCGGCTGACCAGGCGGGGTGGGTGCGCGTGACCTGGTGGGCGAGTCCGACACCTGGCGGAGGAAAGATCGGCCGCCAGGTGCTGGTTTCCCCGCTCGAGCGGGGAAACCGACACGCACCCCCGGGTCAGCCCCCCGCAGGCGACCCCACCGGCTGCGGCCGCAGCCGCTCGGCCCGGAGCGCGGGCAGGTAGAGCACGGCGCCGAGGACGCTGAAGGCGCCGGCGACGACCATCGCGCGCTGCGTCGAGGTCGCCTGGGCGAGCAGGCCGAGCGGCGAGGCCACCGCAGCGAACGCGATGAAGAAGACCATCGAGTTCATCGAGATCACGGTGGCCCGGTTGCGGGCCTGCGCCTCGCGGTGGAGCAGCGCGGAGTGCATCGGTCCGCCGGTGCCGTGGAGGCCGTACGTGAACAGGTAGGCCGCGATCAGTCCGGCCGGGCCGGTGACCAGCCCCATCGTGATCGCGCCCAGGCCGTTGAGCACCCGGGCCAGGATGGCCGTCCAGGCCACGCCGATCCGGCGGCTGGAGACGCCGGCGAGCGCCGAGCCGAGCGCGAAGACGCCCCAGCCGACGGCGGCGATCGGGCCCATCAGCGCGCCGGCCTGCTCCTCGCCGCCGACGAGCTCGGCGAGGCGTACGGGCTGGAAGGTCTCGAACACGACGAGGGCGGCGGTCCAGAACAGCTCGACCATCACCAGCGAAAGAAGAACCCGGTTGTGCCGGAGCAGGGAGAGCCCGTCGCGGATCACGCCGGGAGCCTCCCGGGCGGAGACGGCGGCGCGCTGCAGACCGGTGGCGTCGACGTGCGTGCGGGGCTCCTTCATCAGCACCAGCAGGCCCACGAGGTAGACCAGGTTGAGCCCGGCCCAGGCCACCATCGGCAGCAGCAGTGCGCTCCCCGGCAGCGGGTCCCAGAAGACGAGGCCGCCCGAGATCACGGCGCCGACCGCCATCGAGGCGCCCATCACCGTGCCCTCGGCCGCCAGCGTCTGGTCGACGTCGGCGCCGGGCTCGGTGACGTGGACGGTGTCGACGTACCACGCCTCGAGCGGCCCGGAGTCGAGTGCCCGGAACACGCCCTGCAGGGCGGCCCCGACCAGGAACACCCAGAACGAGTGCCCGAGGATCAGCACCGCACCGGCGACCAGGTTGACCCCGGCGGCGGCAACCAGCACCGGGCGGCGGCCGAGCGCGTCGGCGAAGCCGCCGGTGGGCAGCTCCAGCACGAAGACCACGATCCCGGTGACCGAGAACGCCAGCAGCGCCTGGGACACGGTGAGACCGCGCTCGAGGAACCACAGCGTGAAGATCCCGACGACCAGCCCGACCGGGAACCAGCGCGCGACCGTCAGCAGGAGGAAGGCACGCCGGGCAGCCGCGGGCGACAGGACGTCGGACACGTGGGCTCCCCGGATCTCTGTGGTGCTCGGCCGGCACACCCTATGCGCGTCAGGGCCTCCCTGCCACCCTTCCGCGCCGTCACACGAGCGGGACCGTCGAGGGCTCGTCCACCGGTACGGTGCGCTGCCGCTCCGCGCGGAGCGCCGGCAGGTAGAACACCGCGCCGATCACGCTGAACGCACCGGCGAGCACCATCGCGACCTGGGTGCTGGCCGCCACGGCGATGAAACCGAGCAGGGGGGCGGCGACGGAGAAGGCCGCGAACGCCACCATCGAGTTCATCGAGAGCACCGTCGCGCGGTTGCGGGCCTCCGCCTCGCGGTGGAGCAGCGTGTCGTGCATCGGGCCGCCGGTGCCGTGGAGCCCGTAGGTGAACAGGTACGCCACGATCAGGGCGACCGGACCGGCGACGAGGCCCATCACCACGGCGCCGAGGCCGTTGAGCACGCGGGAGATGATCGCGGTGCGGGCGACCCCGATCCGGGCGCTCGTCAGCCCGGCGAGCGCGGCCCCCACGGCGAAGACCCCCCAGCCCGCGGCGGCCACGGGACCCATCAGGGCGCCGGCCTGCTCCTCGCCGCCGACGAGCTCGGCGAGCCGGATCGGCTGGAACGTCTCGAAGACCACCATGCCGACCGACCAGAACAGCTCGACCAGGACCAGCCCGAGCAGCACCCGGTTGTGCCGCAGCAGCCGCAGGCCGTCACGGACCACCACGGGAGCCTCCCGGACCGAGGCGGCGGCCCGCCGTACGCCGGTGACGTCCACGTGGGTGCGGGGCTCGTGGAGCAGCGCCGCGACCGCGACCAGGTGGACCACGTTGAGCACTGCGCAGGCGAGCATGGGGAGGAGCAGCGCCGACTCGACCGGAAGCGGGTGCCAGGCCACGAGGCCGCCGGAGAGGACGGCGCCGGCCGCGATCGAGGCGCCGAGCACGGTGCCCTGGGCCGCGAGGGAGCGGTCGACGTCGGCGCCGGGCTCGGTGAGGTGGACGGTGTCGACGAACCACGCCTCGAGCGGCCCCGAGTCCAGGGCACGGAAGATCCCCTGCAGGGCAGCGGCGAGCGCGAAGGTCCAGAACGAGTCGGCGAGCAGCAGCACCACGGAGGCGACGACGTTGATCACGGCCGACGCGACCAGCACCGGGCGGCGGCCGAACGCGTCGGCGAAGCCGCTCGTCGGCAGCTCGAGGACGAAGATCAGCACTCCCTGGAAGGAGAACGCCAGCAGCGCCGTCGACACCGACAGCCCCTGCTCCAGGATCCAGAGCACGAGCAGGCTCACGACCAGGCCCACCGGGAACCAGCGGGTGAAGGTCAGCAGCAGGAACCGCCGTCGTGCGGCGATGGGGGAGAGGTGGTCGGTCACGGGGTCTCCTGGGGCGGTGTCAGGTCGAGCGGGAGCAGGTGGGTCCAGACCAGGACCCGTCGGGCGGCGGGGTCGCCCTCGCCGGCGTCGCGGTAGCGGGTGATCACGGCCGAGATGTCGTCCCACATCTGCCGGGCCTGCTCTGCGGTGACCGTCACCCCGTCGTCGCCGGAGCCGAGGGTGTCGCGCCAGGCGGCCGGCCAGAGCCGGTTGACCTCGGCCCAGCCGTGGACGCGCTCGGTGAGCGTGTCCTGGTAGTGCCGGTTGAGCCAGGACAGCGACGCCTCCGCGTCCTCGTCGCCCGCGAAGTCGCTGGGCTGCCACTCGTGGCCGCGGGTCGACGCCTCCCAGACGCGCCGCTTGCCGGCGCCGGTGCCGGTGTCGGTGACCAGCCCGACCGACTCCAGCTTGCGCAGGTGGTAGCTGGTCGCGCCGGTGTTGGTGTCGAGGACGTCGGCGAGGTCGGTGGCGGTCGCCGGGCCGTGCAGCCGCAGCTGGGCGAGCAGCCGGGACCGGAGCGGGTGGGCGAGCACGCGCAGGGCGGTGGCGTCGAGGCGTACGGATTCGGGCACGGCGTGCACACTACCTGTGCACAACTCTTGTGCACAAGTATTCTGCAGGACCGGGCGAGACGCTGCCGCGCCGGGCTGGCTAGGCTCCGCGGCATGGCAGACCCCGCAGTCGAGCGCACCCTGGTCCTGATCAAGCCCGACGGCGTACGGCGCGGCCTGACCGGCGAGGTGATCCGCCGGATCGAGGCCAAGGGCTACGGGCTGGTCGCCCTGGAGCTCCGGTCGGCGACGCCCGGGATCCTGGCCGAGCACTACGCCGAGCACGAGGGCAAGCCGTTCTACGGCCCGCTGGTCGAGTTCATGCTCTCCGGTCCGGTGGTCGCCATGGTGGTCGAGGGGCAGCGCTGCATCGAGGGGTTCCGCTCGCTCGCCGGAGCCACCGACCCGACCGCGGCCGCGGTCGGCACGATCCGCGGCGACCTGGGCCGCGACTGGGGCCTCAAGGTGCAGCAGAACCTGGTCCACGGCTCCGACAGCCCCGAGTCCGCCGCCCGCGAGATCGGGATCTGGTTTCCTGGGGGCTGATTCGCCGTGGCAGTGACGCCCGCGCCTCCGGAGGTCGAGGTGCGAGGAGCGCCAGCGACGAGCCTCGAGGCCCCGTGGGCCGGTCACGGCGGCGACCACCACCTGTGGACGACGCCGCTGCGCGACCCGCAGCCGGTCTACGCGCGGCATCCTCCTGTCCGAGAGGAGGACGCCCGTGGAGCTCGTACCCGACCAGCTGCGCACCGCCGCCCGCCGCTGGGACGCGCTGGCCGCCGACCTCGCCGACGCCGCGGCGCAGCTGCGGAGGACGGCGGCCGGGGGCCTCGGCGACGCGGCGGGTGAGGCCGCACTGCTGCTCGACGTGGCCGAGGCGACCGTGTCTGGGCTCGCCGACGACGCCGCCCGGGTGGTCGACGGGCTGCTGGTGACCGTGAGCTCGGTCGTCGACGCCGACGACGCGGCCGCGGCCGCCCTGTCCGGGTGGGCCGGGAGGTGACCGAGGCCGAGGCGCCGGCGGTCCGCGACCTCGCCGTCCGGCTGCGCGCCGTGGCGGCCGAGCTGCACCGGGTCGCCGACGCCAGGGCGCCGGTCGCGGACTGGAGCGGCGTTGCCGCCGAGGTGTACGCGACCACCGCGACCGACCTGCGGTGCCGGGTGCGGCGGGTGGCGGCGGTGCTGGAGGACCTGGCCGACCGGCTCGACACCCGGACGGGGAGCCCCAGGGTCCCGGCGGTGGCCCAGGACCTCGTGCACGCGCGGCTGCTGCTCGAGGTGGAGCAGGACCTGGCAGCTCCGACCAGCCCCGGCGAGGTCGAAGCGGCGACGGCTGCCCGGGAGGCGCTGGCCCTCGTCGGTGCCGCCACCGACCCCGTGACCGGCCGGCCGGTCGAGGCGCACCTGCTCGCGTACGACCCCGACGCGTTCGGCGGCGACGGAAGGGTGGTCGTCGCGGCAGGCGACCCCGCGACGGCCGACGACGTCGCGGTCCTGGTCCCCGGCCTCGGCAGCGACGCGGACGGTGCGGTCGGCCACGCGCGGCGTGCGCTCGACCTCCACCTCGCCGCGCGGCGCGAGGACCCCGGCGACGGCAACGCGGTCGTCGCCTGGATCGGGTACGACGCCCCCGACGGCGTCGGCGTGCTCTCGGAGCGGATGGCGCGCGAGGGCGGGGCGCTGCTCGCGGACACCGTCGACGACCTGCGCGACGCCCGGGCCCACGACCCCGCCCACCTCACGGTGGTCGGCCACAGCTACGGCGCCACCACGGTGTCCCTCGCCGCCACCGGTCCGCAGGGCCTCGCCGCCGACGACGTCGTGCTGGCCGGCAGCCCGGGCGCGGGGGATGCGGGCTCCGCCGCCGACCTCGGGATCCGGCCCGGTCACGTGTGGGTGCTGCGCGACAGCCACGACCCGGTCGCGGCGCTGGGTGGGTACGGCCCGTTCGGGCTCGGCGAGGACCCCGCGCTCGACTCCTGGGGCGGGACCCGGCTGCGGGCCGAGTCGGCCGACCGCGGCACCTGGGGCAGCTGGCCGACGGCCGACCACGCGTCGTACTTCACCCCCGGCGGGGAGGGGCTCGGCAACCTGGCGCGGGTCGTCTCCGGGCACCACGGGCGGGTCCTGGCGGCCCCGCCGCTGCACGACCCGTGGTGGGCGCCGCCGCTCGATCCCGAGCTCGGCCGCACCCCCGCGGACCCGCCCGCAGGCCGGGTGCGATAAGAGGCTGCCGCCCCTGCGTGTCCTGCGGGGATGGGCGCGTGCGCGTCTCTACCCTCGGGTCAGGGCGTGCTGTCGCACTGCGCCCCTTCCCCTGGTACGACGACGAGCGCGAGGCATTCGGGCAATGGCGAACAGCTTCATCGGCCGCGACATGGCGGTGGATCTCGGGACGGCCAACACGCTGGTCTACGTCCGCGGCAAGGGCGTGCTGCTCGACGAGCCCAGCGTCGTGGCCCTCAACGACGCGACCGGCGAGATCCTCGCCGTCGGCCACGAGGCCAAGCGGATGATCGGCCGCACCCCCGACAACATCACCGCCATCCGGCCGCTCAAGGACGGCGTCATCGCCGACTTCGAGGCGACCGAGCAGATGCTGCGGTTCTTCATCCAGCAGGTCCACCGCCGCCGCTACTTCGCGAAGCCGCGGATGGTGGTCTGCGTCCCGAGCGGCATCACCGCCGTCGAGCAGCGTGCCGTCAAGGAGGCCGGCTACCAGGCCGGCGCCCGCCGGGTCTACATCGTCGAGGAGCCGATGGCCGCTGCGATCGGCGCCGGGCTCCCCGTCCACCAGGCCACCGGCAACATGGTCGTCGACGTGGGCGGCGGCACGACCGAGGTGGCCGTGATCAGCCTCGGCGGCATCGTCACCAGCCTCTCCATCCGCACCGCCGGCGACGACCTCGACGCCTCGATCGTGGCGTGGATGAAGAAGGAGTACTCCCTCATGCTCGGCGACCGGACCGCCGAGGAGGTCAAGATGACCCTGGGGTCGGCGTTCCCGCTGCCCGACGAGCCCGAGGCCGAGATCCGCGGCCGCGACATGGTCTCCGGCCTGCCCCGTACGGTCGTCGTCTCCAGCTCCGAGATCCGGCAGGCCCTCGAGGAGCCGCTCCACGCGATCGTCGACGCGGTCCGCGCGACGCTCGACCAGACGCCGCCCGAGCTCGCCGGCGACATCATGGACCGTGGCATCGTGCTCACCGGTGGGGGCGCGCTGCTGCGCGGCCTCGACGAGCGGCTGCGCCACGAGACCGGCATGCCGGTCCACGTCGCCGACGACCCGCTGGTCAGCGTCGCCCTCGGCGCCGGCAAGTGCGTCGAGGAGTTCGAGGCGCTGCAGCAGGTGCTGGTGACCGAGCCCCGGCGGTACTGACCGATGGCCACCTTCCGGACCCGGGAGCGCCGCTGGCGCAGCCTCGGCGACCTCGACCGCGACCGTCGTCGCCCGTCCCGCGCGCTGCTCGTGGCGCTGCTGCTCGCGAGCGTCTCGCTGATGACGCTCGACCACCAGGGCGGCGACGACTCGCCGCTGGAGTCCGCCCGCCGTGCGACCGGCGAGCTGTTCGGGCCGCTGGAGTCCGGCGTCGCCGCCGTCACCCGCCCGATCGCCGCGGTGCCCGGCTGGTTCCGCTCGCGCGGCGACCTGCGCGCCGAGCTCAGCGCGCTGGAGTCCGAGAACGCCCAGCTGCGCTCCGAGGTGGCGACCTCCGACTTCGACCGCAACCGGCTCGAGGAGTACGACGGCCTCACCACCGCCGCCGAGAACCTCGGCTACGCGCTGGTCCCGGCCCGGGTGATCGCGGTCGGTCCCTCCCAGTCGTTCTCGCGCACCGTCACGATCGACGCCGGCTCGGACGCCGGCCTCCACGCCGACCTCACGGTCGTCAACGACGACGGCCTGGTCGGCCGGGTGCTGCGGGTGACCCGCGACACCGCCACCGTGCTGCTGGCCGTCGACTCCGGCTCGGTCGTCGGCGGCCGGGTCGGCTCCTCGATGGAGATGGGCTTCCTCGAGGGGCGGGGCGCCGTGGGCGACACCGGGCTGCTCGACCTCGAGCTGGTCGACCAGGCCGAGGTGCCGGCCAAGCACGACGTCGTCGTCACCTGGGGGAGCGAGGGCGGCGCGCCGTACGTCTCGGGCGTCCCCGTCGGCCGGGTGACCGCCGTCTACTCCAGCCTCCGCGAGACCGCGCAGCGCGCCGAGATCGAGCCCTTCGTCGACTTCGGGGCGCTCGACCTCGTCGGCGTGGTGGTGCCGTCCGGCACCCGCAGCGACCGGGCCGTGATCGAGGCGGACGGGAGCCTGCAGTGACCGTCGTCCGGAGCCTCGTCGCGCTCGCCGCCGTGCTGGTGGCCCTGGTGCTGCAGGTGACCGTCTTCCCGCAGACCGCCTGGCACGGCATCGTCCCCAACCTGGTGCTGCTGGTGGTCGTGGCCGCCGCGCTCACCCGCGGCGCCCAGTTCGCCGCCGTCCTCGGCTTCGTCTCCGGCGTCCTGCTCGACCTCGCGCCGCCCGCCGACCACGTCGCCGGGCAGTGGGCCCTCGCGCTGGTGCTGGTCGGCTACGTCGCCGGCCGGGTCCAGCAGGAGGTCCGGCCCTCGGCGCTCGCCGTGGTCGGCACCGTCGCCGCCTCCTCGTTCGTCGGCACCAGCATCTTCGCGCTGCTCGGCATGGCGCTGGGCGAGGTCAGCCTCGACGTCGCCTCGCTGCTCGGCGTGATCGCGGTGTCGGTGCTCTGGGACGTGCTGCTGACGCCGTTCGTGCTGCCGGTGCTGATGGGGATGTTCCGCCGCCTCGAGCCCGACCGCGACCGGGTCCCTGCATGAACGGCACCGTCTGATGGCCACCTCGTCCGACACCCGTAGCCGGCTGCGCCTGCTGGTCATCCAGGCGCTGGTGTTCTCGCTGTTCGCCACCCTCTTCGTACGCCTCTACTACCTCCAGGTCGTCTCGGGCGCCGACTACCAGACCCAGGCGGCCGCCCAGTCGGTGCGCGAGGTCGTGGTCCAGCCGCAGCGCGGCCTGATCGTGGACGCCCAGGGCCGGCCGCTCGTGACCAACCGGATGTCGTGGGTGATCTCGGTCGACCGGACGCTGCTCGGCAAGATGCCCGAGCGCCGCCAGGACGCGCTGCTGGAGCGGATCGGCGCCGCCGTGGACCTCTCGCCGGCCCGGATCCGCAAGCAGCTGGTCACCTGCGGCGACGCCGGCAGCGTGGCCGGCGTGTGCTGGAACGGCTCGCCCTACCAGCCGGTGCCGATCGCCACGGACGTCCGCGAGCGGGTGGCGCTGCGGGTGCTCGAGCAGCCGGAGGACTACCCCGCCGTCGTCGCCGAGCAGCAGACGGTCCGCGCCTACCCGCACCCGTACGGCATCAACGCCGCCCACGTGCTGGGCTACCTCAGCCCGATCACCGAGGGCGAGTACGACCGCGCCCGTGCCGACGGCGACCGGTCGGTCAACGGTGCCTCGTCGGTGGGTCGCGCCGGCATCGAGAAGCAGTACGACTCCTGGCTGCGCGGCATGCCCGGCTACCGCCGGGTCGCCGTCGACTCGATGGGCCGGGTGCTCGGCGAGGAGAGCGAGATCCCGGGCCAGCCCGGCGACACCCTCGTCACCTCGATCGACGCCAAGGTGCAGGGCATCGTCGAGAAGCAGCTCGCCGAGACCATCTCGACCGCCCGCAACACCCTCGACACCGTGACCGGCCGCAACTACGTCGCCGACGCCGGCGCCGCCGTCGTGATGGAGGTCGACACCGGACGCATCGTCGCGATGGCCAGCCAGCCGACGTACGACCCCGAGGTGTGGGTCGGCGGCATCAGCAAGGCTCAGCTCGCCCGGCTCTACTCGGAGGCGGCCGGGACGCCGCTGCTGGGTCGCGCCACCCAGGGCCAGTTCGCGCCGGGGTCGACGTGGAAGCCGTTCATGACTGCCGGGGCGCTGACCAACGGCTACAGCACCGACACCCAGCTCAACTGCTCCTCGGGGTTCCCCGTCGGCAACCGGGTGTTCAAGAACTACGAGTCCGGCGCGTACGGCTACATCGGCTTCGCCAAGGCGCTCGAGGTCTCGTGCAACACCTTCTTCTACCGCGTCGGCTACGACTTCTGGCAGCGGTTCGGCTCCGACGTCGACGACGTGAAGGCGCGCGACCCCCTCGTCGAGGAGGCCCAGACGTTCGGCTTCGGCGACGAGACCGGCATCGACCTGCCGGGGGAGGCCTCCGGCCGGATCGCCGACCGGAAGTGGAAGCGCGCCTACTGGGAGCAGATGAAGGACTACTACTGCGGCATCGCCGGCAAGCCGCAGGACGGCGAGACCAGCGACTTCGTCTACAAGTTCGCCGGCGAGTTCTGCGTCGAGGGCTTCGCCTACCGGGCCGGCGACGCGGTCAACTTCGCGATCGGCCAGGGCGACACCATCGTCACGCCGCTGCAGCTGACCCGGGCGTACGCCGCGATCGCCAACGGCGGCACGCTGTGGGAGCCGCGGATCGCGAAGGCGATCGTCAGCCCCGACGGCACCGTGCTGAAGAAGGTCCAGCCCGAGAAGCAGGCCGACGTCCACGTCCCCGACGGGATCATGGGCTACATCGACACCGCCCTCAAGGGCGTCGCGCTGCGCGGCACCATGAACTGGCGGCTGCTGGAGTTCCCGCTCGACGAGGTCCAGATCCGGGCCAAGACCGGGTCGGCCGAGGTCTACGGCAAGCAGTCGACCTCGTGGGTCGCGTCCTACACCGACGACTACGCGGTGGTGATGATGGTCAGCCAGGGCGGCACCGGCTCGGGCACGTCGGGCCCGGCCATCCGCAAGATCTACGAGGCCCTCTACGGCATCAAGGGGATGGACGTCGACCGCGATCGCGCCGCGATCCCGGGCGTCGTCGCCCCGGACGAGCTGCCCTCGTTCGCGCGTGACGGCGCGATCCTGCCCCCGCGGCCGAGGAGCGCGAAGTGACCGGCCGGGCGCTGTGGACAGCCAGCCGCTCGTCGACCACCCGTCGGGTGCCCGGGCTGGACTGGATGCTGGTGGCCGCCGTGATCGCGCTGCTGGTCCTCGGCACGCTGCTGGTCTGGTCGGCGACGACGGCGCGCGAGGGGCTCACGGCGGGCGACCCGTCGGCGTACCTCCGCAAGCAGCTGGTCAACGTCGCGATCGGCCTGGTGCTGATGGTGATGGTCACCGCGACCGACCACCGGTGGGTCCGGATCCTGGCGCCGGTCGCCTACCTCGCCTCCATCGGGGGCCTGGTGCTGGTGCTGACCAACGGGTCGACCATCAACGGCTCCCGGTCCTGGATCCAGCTCGCCGGCATGTCCATCCAGCCCTCCGAGCTCGCCAAGCTGGCGGTCGTCATCGGCATGGCGCTGGTCGTCGCCGAGCGGGCCGAGGGCCGGCGTCGCCGCACCGTCGACTGGGTCGACGTGACGCTGATGCTGCTGATCGCCGCCGTCCCGGCCTCGCTGATCATGCTGCAGCCCGACCTCGGCACCATGCTGGTCCTCGCCGCGACGGTCTTCGGCGTGCTCGCCGCCTCGGGTGCCCCGCGGCGCTGGCTCGCGCTGCTCGCCGGCGGCGGGATCGCCACGGCCGCGGCCGCGGTCTGGGCGGGGCTGCTCGAGGACTACCAGGTCGACCGGTTCCTCGCCTTCACCAACCCCGACCTCGACCCCCGCGGCGCCGGCTACAACACCGAGCAGGCCCGGATCGCGGTCGGCAACGGCGGGCTGTTCGGCGAGGGGCTGTTCGGCGGGTCCCAGACCCGCTCCGGCTTCGTGCCCGAGCAGCACACCGACTTCATCTTCACCGTGGCCGGCGAGGAGCTCGGCCTGGTCGGCGCCGGGGTGCTGATCGCGCTGCTCGGCGTCATCGTGTGGCGGGCGCTGGTGATCGCCTCGCGCACCGACGACGTGTTCGGCCGGATCGCCGCCGCCGGCATCGCCTGCTGGTTCGGCTTCCAGGCCTTCCAGAACGTCGGCATGTGCCTCGGCATCATGCCGGTCACCGGCGTGCCGCTGCCGTTCGTCTCGTACGGCGGCAGCTCGATGTTCGCGGTGATGCTGGCGGTCGGCCTGCTCCAGAACATCCACCTCCGGACCGCCGCGTCCCCGTCGCGGTACCTCGCCCCCGACCGGGTGCTGGTCCGCCGCTGACGCGAGCCGTCACTTGTGCAGGTTGGCTTCGTGCCGAGCCGTCAGTTGTGCAGGTTCACCGGGTGCCCAGCCGTCACCTGTGCGGGTTCCGTCTGCGTCGAGCCGTCACGGGGGTGGCGTCGCCCGTGGGCACGAGTGACGGCTCGAGCTCTCCTGGCCCTGCACGAGTGACGGCTCGGCTGCTTCTGAACCTGCACGAGTGACGGCTCGGGACTTCTGGCCCTGCACGAGTGCCGGGTCGCGGTCAGGGCGCGATCGTGAGGAACACGAACGCGGCCAGGATCACCAGGTGGATCCCGCCCATCAGCGCCTTGGCGCGCCCGGGGACGACCGTCAGCACCGACACCACGACCGAGGTGAACAGCAGCACCATGTGGGTCTCGCCGAGGCCGAGCTCGAGCGGCCCGTCCAGCCAGATCGAGGCGACGGCGAGGGTCGGGATGGTGAGCCCGATCGAGGCCATCGCGGAGCCGTACGCCAGGTTGAAGCTGATCTGCAGCCGCCGGCGGATCGCGGCCCGGACCGCCGCGATCGACTCGGGCAGCAGCACCAGCAGCGCGATCACGACACCGACCACCGCTTCCGGGAAGCCGAGCGCGGCGACCGCCCGCTCGATGGCGGGCGACTCCAGCTTGGCCAGCCCGACGACGGAGACGAGCGAGACCAGCAGCAGCCCCAGGCTGGTCAGCGCCTCGCGGGCGGTGGGCGGGTCCGCGTGGCCGTCCTCGTCCTCGTCGGCCGCGGTGCCGCCCTCGTCGACCGGCAGGAAGAAGTCGCGGTGGCGGACGGTCTGGGTGAACACGAACATCCCGTACAGGGCCAGCGAGGCCAGGGCGGCGAAGGTGAGCTGGCCCGGGGTGAACTCCGGCCCCGCGGCGGAGGTCGTGAACCGGGGCAGCACCAGGGTCAGCGTCGCCAGCGCGATCACCGTCGCCAGCGCGGAGCCGGTGCCCTCGGGGTTGAACGGCGGCAGGTAGCTGCGGAGCCCGCCCACCACCAGGGAGAGGCCGACGATGCCGTTGACCGTGATCATCACCGCCGCGAAGACGGTGTCACGGGCCAGCCCGGCCGTGTCACCGCCGCCGCTGACCATGAGCGTGACGATGAGCGCGACCTCGATCACCGTGACGGCGACCGCGAGCACGAGCGAGCCGAACGGCTCGCCCACCCGGTGGGCGACCACCTCGGCATGGTGGACCGCGGCCAGCACGGAGCCGATCAGCACCACGGCGACGAGGGCCAGCCACAGGTCGCCCGGCTTGCGCCCCCAGGTCACGACGAGGGCGACGAAGGCCGCGAGCGGCACCACGACGGTCCAGCTGAAGCGACCCCGGACGACCTCGCTCACCATGGGTGAACTGTAGGCGGCCGGGTCACGCCGGGCCGCTGTCCGCTCAGGCGGCCGGCAGCGTGAACGTGAAGACGGTGCCGGCGTCGGGGTCGTTGCGGGCGCTGATGGTCCCGCCGTGGCGGACCACGATCTTGCGGCACAGCGAGAGCCCCAGGCCGGTGCCGGCGTACGTGGCGGCGTGGCCAGGCGCTCGGTGGAACTCCTGGAAGACCAGCTCCTCCTCGCCCTCGGGGAGCCCGATGCCGCGGTCGGCGACGCTGACCCGTACGAAGCCGGGCTCCTCGTCGGGGTGGGAGCGGATCGAGACCGTGGCGCGGATGCCGGGCGGGGTGTACTTGACCGCGTTGCTGACCAGGTTGGCGACCAGCTGCCGGGTCAGCGCCGGGTCGGCCTGCACGGTGTCGTCGACGTCGACGTCGAACACCGGGGCCAGGTCGTCACCGCCGGAGGCGAAGGGCGCGACCACGGCCGCGACCAGCGGCTTGAGAGCGACCTCGGTCGGGGCCAGCAGCCCGTCGCGCTGCACGGTGTAGGCGAGCCAGTCCTCGATCACCTGCTGCATCCGGGTGCTGCTCAGCCGCGCCCGCTCGATGAAGGAGGTGGCCGCGGAGACCTCCCCGTCCTCCACGGCGTCGGCCGCCATCTCCAACCAGCCGGTGAGGCTCGACAGCGGGCTCCGCAGGTCGTGGGCGACCACACCGGCGAAGCTGGTCAGCTCGCCCAGCCGCTCGCGCTGGGCGGTCACGTCGGAGAACAGCACCAGGGTCCGGCCGTCAGCACCCGGCAGCGGCCAGGCGCCGACGTCGAGCACCCGATCGGCGTCCTCGCGGGCCACCACGACCTGGTGGGCGTAGCCGTCCAGGTTGCCGGCGCCGGGGAGCTGCGCGTCGGAGAGCGGCTGGTGGTCGAGGCCGTGCAGCCCGAGGTGGGAGGACCAGCTCATCTCCTGGCCCAGCGGGATCCGCCTGCCGAGCAGCTGGCGCGCGGCGGTGTTGTGCATGACCACGCGGCGCCGGTCGTCCATCACGACGAGGCCGTCGGACATGGTGTCGAACACGGTCGCGAGCAGCGCCGCCTGGTCCTGGGCGCCGCGGGTCTGCCGGTCGAGCTCCGCGGTCGCGGCACCCCGCTGGTCGCGCAGGATCGCCAGCTGCAGGGTGACGAAGGTGGAGGCGATGAGCAGCAGGTCGATGATGACCGAGCCGGGCAGGAAGCCGTCGTAGCCGAACTGGTTGATCGGCTGGAGCGTCGCCAGCGCCGCACCCACCGCGACGGTCAGGGCGTACGCCGCTGCCTCCCGCGGCGCGAGCATGCTGCCGGCCAGGATCGCGGGGAGCAGCAGCGACCAGGTCAGCGGCAGCTCGGGGTCGAGGTAGGTGACGTAGAGGCAGGCGGCACCCAGCGGGACCAGCAGCGCGACCGCCCAGCGCGGGGCGGGCCGCTGCTCGGGCCGCCGCGGCGAGAAGAAGATGAACAGGAACGTGACGCCACCGACGTAGGCGTAGACGGTGTTGCGGATCACCCACCACAGCTGCAGCCTGTCGAGCTCGCCGATCTCGACGTGGGGGAACCCGCCGATCAGGGCGACGACGATGCCGGCGGCGGCCGCGGAGCCGAGCAGCCCGACATGGGCCGGGGCCGTGGCGGGCGCCCAGCCGGTCTCGGGCCGGAACCGGGTGTAGATGACCGCCATCAGCACGCCACCCGCCACGTTGGCGAGCGCCATGTACGCGGCGTCGAAGGGGTTCCAGCCGAAGGCGGTCGCCGTGGCGAGGAACAGCATCACCTGCGCGAGGAGGTGGGGGACCACCTCCTGGCCGGGCCGCGCCCGGCCGTCCCACACCAGGGTGGTCCAGACGAAGGAGGCGGCGAGGGTCGGCCAGAGCTCGGTCGGGGTGTCGGCCGGCGGGATGTCGGAGAGCGCCAGGATCGTCCCGAGGAGCGTGGCGCAGGCGACCACCAGCACCCGGCGCTCCCGCAGCCGGGTGTTGTCGCGGCCGTTGAGGCGCGCGGAAGTGTGAGAGGTGCCCACGATTTCCCCCTTGCTCCGTCAAGCGTAGGCGGTTCCGCCGACACTCGTGGCCGATTGCGGAATCGGTCCGGACGGGTCCGCGGCGTACCATGAATCGGTCCCCCGAACGAGCGTCTGTCGAGGTGTTTGCGTGTCCGTCGCATCGGTCTTCCCCCGGCTCGAGCCGAGGCTGCCGTCGGTGCAGAAGCCCATCCAGTACGTCGGTGGCGAGCTCAACTCCACCGTGAAGGACTGGGACGCCGCGGACGTGCGCTGGGCGCTGATGTACCCCGACGCGTACGAGGTGGGGCTCCCCAACCAGGGCGTGCAGATCCTCTACGAGGTGCTCAACGAGCGCGACTGGATCATGGCCGAGCGCACCTACTCGGTCTGGCCCGACATGGAGCAGGTGATGCGCGAGGGCGACTCCGAGGGCCCGATCCCGCAGTTCACCGTCGACTCCCACCGGCCGGTGCGGGCCTTCGACCTGCTGGGCGTCTCGTTCGCCACCGAGCTCGGCTACACCAACCTGCTCACCGCCCTCGACCTGGCCGGCATCCCGGTCCACGCCGCCGACCGCGGTGACGACGACCCGATCGTCGTCGCCGGCGGCCACGCCGCGTTCAACCCCGAGCCGGTCGCCGACTTCATCGACGCCGCCGTGCTCGGCGACGGCGAGGAGGTCGTGCTCGCGATCTCCGACGTGGTCCGCGAGTGGAAGGACGAGGGCCGCCCCGGAGGACGCGAGGAGCTGCTGCGCCGGCTCGCGGTCGGCGGCTCGGTCTACGTCCCCGCCTTCTACGACGTGACGTACGCCGCGGACGGCTCGATCGCCGCCGTGGTGCCCAACCGCCCCGGCATCCCGCACCGGGTCCGCAAGCACACCCTGATGGACCTCGACGCCTGGCCGTACCCCGCCAAGCCGCTGGTGCCGCTCGCCGAGACCGTGCACGAGCGCTACAGCGTCGAGATCTTCCGGGGCTGCACGCGCGGCTGCCGGTTCTGCCAGGCCGGGATGATCACCAGGCCGGTCCGGGAGCGCTCGATCAACACCATCGGCGACATGGTCGAGAACGGCATCCGCAAGTCCGGCTTCGAGGAGGTCGGCCTGCTGTCGCTCTCGAGCGCCGACCACACCGAGATCGGCGAGGTCGCGACCGGCCTCGCCGACCGCTACGAGGGCACCAACGTCTCGCTCTCGCTCCCCTCGACGCGGGTCGACGCCTTCAACATCACGCTGGCCAACGAGTTCTCGCGCAACGGTCGCCGGTCCGGCCTGACGTTCGCGCCCGAGGGCGGCTCGGAGCGGATGCGCAAGGTGATCAACAAGGCGGTCACCGAGGAGGACCTGATCCGTACGGTCGCCACGGCGTACTCCCACGGCTGGCGGCAGGTGAAGCTCTACTTCATGTGCGGCCTGCCGACCGAGCAGGACGAGGACGTGATGGCGATCGCGGACCTGGCGAAGAAGGTCATCGCCAAGGGCCGCGAGGTCTCGGGTCGCAACGACATCCGCTGCACGGTGTCGATCGGCGGCTTCGTGCCCAAGCCGCACACGCCGTTCCAGTGGGCCGCGCAGCTCGACCACGAGACCACCGACGAGCGGCTGCGCCAGCTCCGCGAGACCGTACGCGCCGACAAGCGGTTCGGCCGGGCGATCGGCTTCCGCTACCACGACGGCAAGCCCGGGATCATCGAGGGACTGCTCTCCCGCGGCGACCGCCGCGTCGGCCGCGTGATCGAGCAGGTGTGGCGCGACGGCGGCCGGTTCGACGGCTGGAGCGAGTACTTCTCCTACGACCGCTGGGCCGAGAGCGCCGAGACCGCGCTCGCCGGCACCGGCGTCGACGTCGCCTGGTACACCACCCGCGAGCGCGACGTCGACGAGGTGCTGCCCTGGGACCACCTCGACTCCGGCCTCGACAAGGACTGGCTCTGGGCCGACTGGGAGGACTCCCTGGCCGCTGCCGCCGACCCCGACGGCGTCGAGGACGTCGAGGACTGCCGCTGGACGCCCTGCTACGACTGCGGCGTGTGCCCCGAGATGGGCACCGAGATCCAGGTCGGCCCCACCGGCCAACAGCTGCTCCCACTCAGCGTCGTCTGACGTCCCGGGCGCCGTGCGGCGCTCGGAGGTTGAGGTGTGAGGCCGGCTACGGCCGAGCCTCGAAACCCCGGAACCGTGGGCAGGGCGGGAACCATCGGATTGCCTTGTGGAGAAGGGGTTTCCGGGTCGGGGGAGTGTCAGTGGTCGCTGCTTGAGTAGGGGCATGACCACCCCTGCCAGCGGCGTTGCGAGCGGCGTCCCGGACACGGCGTCCGGGCTGCTCGCGACCGCGCGTGGGTGTCGCGACCGCGGAGTTCGCGGCCGCGGTGGGGCTGGGTCCGGAGGCGGGGAAGCGGTACGTCGGGCATGCGGTGGAGCTGGCGCACCGGCTGCCACGGCTGTGGGGCCGGGTGCTGTCCGGTGAGGTGGCGGGGTGGCGGGCGCGGCGGGTGGCCGAGCAGACCATCGGCCGTCGCCTCACCGTGGAGGCGGCGGGGTTCGTGGATCGGCACGTGGCGTCGGTCGCGGGTCGGGTGGGGGCCGGGCAGGTGGATCGGCTGGTGGTCGAGGCGGTGGGCCGGTTCATGCCCGAGACCGCGGAGGCCGAGCGCCGGGCGGGGGCGGACGGTCGGCGGTTCGACGTGGACCACACCCAGGTCTCGGTCCCCGCTGTCAGACCCCTGAGGAGAACTCCGAGGCTGAGATCAGTCTCGCGACGTTGGACTACGGCCGTGATCCCTTGGCCGATCGATCGCATGGCCGAAGGGTCAGGGACCGACCCGGAGGTCGGAGTGAATGGGAGGTGCCCGGTGCCGCCGCCGCACGACCAGGTGTCCACGTTGCGTCGGAGCGGGCATGACCAGCACCGGGTGAGACGGGTGCTCAGGACGGTTTTCTGGGGGCCACCCCCTCACAGGCATTCGCCGCCCCTTCCGTTTGTGACATCCCGGAACGTCACGGAGTGTCAATGTCACAACCGAGACCGGACCAAGTCGAGCTGAGGTCGACGGATCTTCTGCCAGTCCGTCCGGTGCTGCCCTGGGCCCGTTGGTGGGCCTGCTCACACGCTATTTCTCGCACAGTTGGGGGAGGACGCAGAGCAGGAGAGGGAAGAACACGCTGGAGACAAGTTTGGAGACGCTCACTTCAGCTTCAGCGGATGGACAAGGGCAAGGCGGGCTCAGAAGAAGACCCAGCGCGTCTTTCTGGTGGTGGCGATGCGCGTGCTTGAAGCGCACTCCATGCCGATGAGTGATCACATCAGTGCCGCCCAGGAGGACGGGCCGCGCTCGGTGGTCTTCAGCGGCAGAGCGGGTGATTCGACTGGCCGCTCTACCGGGCCGGAGGTATGGGATGGCGCCCGCGCCCGCCCTGGCGCCGTGTCGCTCCACGCCAGGGCGGCTAACGAGGCAGGAGGAGGTCAACGGACGACCCGGAAGCCGCGCGCTGCCGGAGTCGGGTCGGTGAGACCGGCGGCCTTGGCCCGCACCCGGAAGGTGTGGCTGCCGAAGGACAGCCGCGAGGTGGTGAACGGCGATGCGCAATTCCGCCACGACCCGCCGTCGACCCTGCACTGGAAGGTCGACCCCGGGATGCTGGATGCGAAGCGGAACGTCGGCGTCCGGTCTTGTATCTGCCCCGACGGGCCAGCGGTCATGGTGGTCTGCGGCGGCGACGTCACAACCGTGAACTGTCGGCCGGCAGGAGTCTGATCGTCGTTATTCGCCAGGTCGACGGCACGCACGTTGAAGTCGTGTGTCCCAGCGCCGAGCGCCGCAGAGGTGTAACCGGCCGCGGGACAGGCGACCCACGCACCGGCGTCGATACGGCACTCGTAGCGCGCCACATCAGCAAGCGGTGCGCCGACAAAGGTGAACGTCGGCGTCGTGTCGCTCGTCAGGCCGGACGGTCCGGTACTGATCGTGGTGTCCGGCGGTGTCAGGTCCACCGTCCAGTTCCTGACTGCGTCGGTCGGCGTCCGGTTGCCCGACGGGTCGATCGCGAAGACCGAGAAGGTGTGCGCGCCCTCCCCCACTGAGTACGTCACAGTGGATCCACACCCCAGGACCGCCCCACCGTCGAGCCGGCACCGGAACCCGGCCAGCGGGTCGTTCGTGGCGAGGGTGAAGGTCGCGGACGTGCTGTTAAGCCGCCCGCTGGGCCCGGACGTGATGGCCACGGTCGGGGCGAGGACGTCCTCGAAGACCGCCCTCGGCAATCTCTCGTCAAGGGTGAAAGCCCCGGAGTGCACGGCGCACTCCTGGACACCGCTCACGACACGGGTCACGTCGCAGCCCTCCCACCGCGCGAAGCGCCACTGGGAGTCGGCCGGGATGGGTCGCAGCCAGACCCAGGCCTCGAAGACCGCCGAGAACGTCTGCCGCTGGCACGCCGACTCGGCGTTGTCGTTGAAGCCGTTGGTTCTCGTACAGGTGTACGGCCCGCCCTCCACGGACTGGACGGTGCCCGCGCCCCGGATGATGGCTGTCAGTCCGAGGGTGCCGGCGTTCGCAGGCGGGGCGAAAATCACGCTCATGCCGACCGCTGAGATCAGCGCAATCACGAGTCCAAAAATTCCGCGGCGTGCGCTGGAGACCAATTTCGCACTCATGACGATTACCCCCGAGATCTGTAGCGAGTGCTGACCCCACCGCCAGCCCGCTCACGGCTGACTCGGCGTCATGACCCGATCATCATCAGCGGCGGACGAACGAGAACGGAATACGCACACTTGCGTAACGCGGCGCGCCAACCACCGCATTCGCGCTGCCGTTGGCTCACCGAAGGACGCGCCCATCGGGCGGCAGGCGACCACCGGTGGCGACGGCTCCGGGCGGTGGCCCACCCACCGCATCGTGCCCCGTACGACGGCTGCACACGGAGTTGCGGGCACTTGCGTCTGAGCAACCAGATGGCCTTGTCCTCGCGCCGTACTACATGGAGTAGTCACGGATCGGGGCCTCCGCCGCCCGGCGGTGTCCGGCAACAGGCGGCGGAGGCGGGGTACGGGGTGGCGCCGCCACTCGCCGGGGGGATGGCAGGGCAGGCGCATTTCCCCCGCCACGCAACGATAAGACGGTTTCGTCGCCGAGAACTCCCCCGTTTTGTGCGGTAGTGGTCCAGACCAGTCCAGCACGTCGGGGGTGGCCTGCGACCCTGGTTGCGAGGTACAACCATCGTGCGGACGGAGCGGTTCGATCCGCGAGCGCCCCCGTTGCTTGCTCGGGGCAGGTGGCGGGGGCCCGGCGGACCCATCACAGCGAGTCGGTCGGGTTGGGGAGTCTCCGTCGCCACTCTCCAACTTGGGCAATCGGTAGTCGATCGCGCGCAGTTCCGTGGTCGTGCCGATGTAGGTCGGCTTGGGCCGGCGTTTCGGGGCGCGGGTCGAACCGCCGTTAACGCCTGTGCGGCGTGCGGGTAGGAACGCACAGCAGCCCGCCCCCGAAGGGGACGGGCTGCTGGTGCTGCAGTGTGGCTCAGAGAGCCGGGGTGTTCGGCAGCGCCTTGCCGTTGACGAACAGCGTGCTCGGGCCGTCCGTGACGGGAGTCGAG
The DNA here is from genome assembly GCA_963724225.1 of uncultured Actinomycetota bacterium. Classification (GTDB taxonomy): domain Bacteria; phylum Actinomycetota; class Actinomycetes; order Propionibacteriales; family Nocardioidaceae; genus Nocardioides. The sequence continues at coordinate 131,124 of CAVRTX010000016.1, forward strand.
TCGCCGTTGGTGTAGTCGGTGTAGCGGACGCTGACGTCGCCCGGCGTGACGTCGCCGGGGGTGATCGCACCGACGCCGTACGCGCCGCCCTCGAAGATCGCGCCGTCGGTGACAGCACCCTCGACGATCGGGCCGTCCGCGAAGGTGTGCACCAGCGAGGTCGGGTCGATGTTGTTGCCGAGCGTGCCGTCAGCCTTCAGGCAGACGTCCGGGTCGTCGTTGGTGCCGCCCGTGGACCAATCCGCGTCCCAGACGATCGCGCCGAAGGAGGCCGGACCGAAGGAGCCGTACGCACCGAAGGTGTAGTCGGTGGTGAACTCGGGCTCACCGAGCGTCCACGCACCGAAGTCGCTGAACTCGTCGGTGAACACCGGCTCGCCCCAGGCGATCGCCGCCGGAGCCGTCGAAGGTCGGGTCGGCCTTGTAGCCGGTCAGGTTGAAGCCGGTGTACTGGCCGGTCTTCTTGTTCTCGTAGGCGACGCCGGAGGTGAGCACGCCCGAGAACACGCCCGCCTTGGTTCCGGCACGCGAACCCTCACGCGTGCCCTCGCGGGTGCCGAACCGGGTGCCCGAGCGGGTGCCCTGACGCTCGGCTGTGCGGGTGCCGGTCCTTGATGCCGGTGCGGGTCTGCTGCACCGCGTTGCCGTTGGTCTTGAAGCAGGAGAGCGTCTCGGTCGACTTCTGCGTAAGGCTCTGGGTGCCGACCTGCGCGGCGCTCTGGACGGCCATCTGCGAGCCCGCCTGCGTCCCGCTCTGGGTGAGGAAGGTGGTCAGGTTCTGGTGGGCAGCCTGCGTGGTGGTGAACTTGACGCCGTTCGCCGCGACAAGGGCCTGCATCTTGGCGTTGTTCAGGCCGAGCACGGTCTGGACGTCGCCCTTGCCGACGAAGCCGTGACCGGCGTTGTCGATGTTCACCGACGCGTTGGCAGCGGATGCCATGGCGATCGGGGTGGCGATCGTGGCAGCAGCCACGACGCCGAGGAGGATCTTGCGCATTGTGTTCCTTTGGTTGATGCGGATGGGAGCCGGGCGGCTCGGGGTGCGCACCTACCTCCCCCCGGGGTAGTAGATGCGCACCGGTCAGTGCCCGGATCAGGATCAGTGGCCGAGCGCGGCCTGGACGAGCGCGTCACGGTGGGAACGACGTGGTGCGCGGAGTGGAGGTCAGCGGGCTGGCTTCAAGGTCACGACCACGTTGCTCGCGTAGTGACCGGTGGCGGGCTGGTAGTTTTCGCAGGTCACCAGCACGAGCTTGGGGCGCCCCATCTGGGCGAAGAGGGCGCGGGCACGCTCGGCGAGCTGTTGCTTGGAGATCACCTCGACCGAGGTGACCTGGTAGGGGTGGCCGCCGAGGCGGGCCTGCGCTCCTGGCTGTGTGTGTTCGAGATTGTCGAAGGTCCCGCCGCCGTCGTGCACCGTGTGGCCAGTCAGCAACGTGGTGCCATGGCGAGAGCCGGCCCGCTTGCCCCACCAGCCGAGGGTGCGGGGGTCCTCCGGCGGCGTCAGGGCCGAGCCATCCAGTCCTATGGGGACGATGGGCGCATCCATCCCACCGAGCCGTAACCGGTGGGGGGCGGTCGGTGAGACCGGGGACGGTGTCATGGTCCCGCCATGGCCAGCGACGAGCGGTACTGCAGCGGTCCCCGGCTGAGATGTTGAACCACCAGACGACCGATCGTCAGCCGCGAGCGGCTCCTGCTGCGCCCTCATCTCTGCGCATCCCGACAGGGCCAGTAGAGCGATCAGGCACAGCAGGAGCCGCTTCATCTCACAGCCCCGCGTCGATCGTGGTGGGCACCGCGGCAGCAGCGTGGTGCTGCTTCGAGGTGTGGGCCGCCAGCTCGTGGGCCACCGGCGTGGTGTCCGTGGTCTCGACCACCGGCGTGGTGTCGGGGGTCACCTCCTTGCCGGCAGTCTCCGGGCTCTCGTCGGTCGGCTTCACGACCGGGGCCTCCGGCTCCTCGATCGGGGTCTCGTCGTCGTCACAGGGGACGTCGTCGGTGCCCTCGGTGATGTCCCGCCCGTAGACCGACCAGCGGTACTCGTAGTGGAACGCGTACACGTCGAACTGGTACTCGGTGTGGGACGTCTCCGGCTTGGCCGGTGTGCCCGGAACTGCCGGGGTGCCCGCGACGGCCGGGGTGCCCGGCGTGCCCGCCGTACGGTAGAACCACGAGCCGTTCCCGTTGCCGTCGCTCTGGCTGTAGATGCCGTCAGGACCCGTGTGACCACCAGGGATCTTGTCCTTCACGTTCCACGTGCCGCGGCTGTCGCTCGGGTAGGACGGCTCGCCGGTCAGGGGACCCTGATCCTTGTTGGGCGAGAAGGATGCCCAGACGGCCGACTTGCCCGGAACTGCCGGGGTGCCCGGAACGGCGGGCGTGCCCTCGCTGGCCGGGACGGCGTCGTTGTTGCCGACCTGCCGCGAGTAGCGGTGACCCGCCTCTTCGTTGTCGCCCAGGGCCGGGGCGGTGTCGCTGGTCGACCACGCGGTGAAGCGCTTCCAGCCGTCGCTCACCTTCTGGCGGTACGCGGAGTCGGCGGTGTCGGACCAGCCCTCACCGATCTGGATCAGGTTGTCGAGGTTGTCCTCGCCTGACGCGTCGAGGTCGGCGGGTGCGGTGTTGCTGGTAGACCACGCGGTGAACTTGGACCACGCCCACGCGGTGGGCGTGGCGTCGGTGCGGTTGCTCGCAGTGCAGTCGTCGGTGGCGTTGGCGGGCCCAGCGAGCGCCATGGTGGTGCTGATGGCAGCAGCGGCGAGCGCGGCGGTGGTGATGAGCTTCCTCATGGTGGTTCCCATTCGTAGTGGCCTCGTGGTGGAGGAATGCGCTTCACGCACCCTGCTGAGGGGTATCTGCCAGTTCGCAACGCGATTCACACCTCGGGTTGTTGGCACAATGCTAACAGTGTTGTTGACGGATCGCCAATTCCACGTACTCTTGCTTCCATGAGCACCCCGCGAAAGTTCCAACGCCTCGACGCCGCAGCACGGCGCGACCAGATCCTCGACGCTGCCAACGCGCTGTTCGCCGAACACGGTTACGAGGCGGTCACGATCGAGGATCTAGCGAAGTCGGCGGGTGTCGCTCGCGGACTCGTGCACCACTACTTCGGGGGCCGGAAGGACGTCTACCTCGCGCTGCTGGAACGGCTCGCTACCGGTCGCGAGGAACAACTGCCGCCGTCCGTCGGCCGTAGCGCTCGGGCCCGTGTGGAGAACTCCGTCTCCCGGTGGTTGGACTGGACCGAGGCCAACCGAACGATCTACCTCGGCACTCTCGCCCCCGGGGAGGACATCGCCGACCCCGACGTCCGGCGCGTGGTCGCCGACCTCGTGCGTCGGGCCGTGGGCCAGGTCGTGATCCTCCACGCCGACATCGCCGAGGACTCACCCCGGCTGCGTTACGCGCTGGAGTGCTGGACCGGCCTCAACCGGGCCGCGACTCGACGGTGGCTGCGCGGCGAGGCCACCCGTGAAGCCACCCACGAAGTGCTCGCCGTCACGTTGGAACACGTCCTCCGTACGTTCGGCTCACCACCCAAGGGACGCACAACCCCGCGCGACTTGGCGCCGTGACGGTGACTCGACGACGAGCTCGTATGCGGCGACCGCGGTTGGACTACTGGTGCGCCGGCGCACACCTAGCTGGCGACGGGATAGCACGGGCGTGACCTGCGCGCTGTCTTGGACTTAGGGAGTGGCCCGAACAGTCCGATTTGTGGCCCCAGAGGTGCATCAGACTCTGGACGCCGAACGTCGAGGCCCCATGAGAATCGCATGCGGATGCAGTTGTCCGTGCAGACTGACGAGAAGTGCGCCGCGTGCTCTGACTAGCGGATGTCAGGGCCGTGTGGATCTTGTCGGGGACGAGCATGCCAATACGCAATTCTCTTGTGGAACTCCCTGGCGTTGTTTCGACGGCGCTTAGGCCGGGCGCCCCAATCGACTGCGGTGGCTTCGTCCAGGTGAAGGCGGTTCCCGTGTCCGCATCGTCGCTTGGACCAATTATCGCCGGTCCACGTAGATGACTTCGATGGCGTTGTTCCCATAGCCCAAGCGGTTCCAGGGGGGCACGTCGGGTTGTACGTTGCCAGCGGCGTCGGTCGCCCGGGCCCGCAGGGTGTGCCGACCGGGGTTGATCGAGTCCCAGGTGAAGCTCCAGTCCTGCCATTCGTGGTCGCCCCGGGCTGGGTCGAGCTGCGCGGGTTGCCAGTCGCCTTCCCCGGTGAGGCTGACGTCCACCTGGGTGATGGGGCCGGTGCCGGACCAGGCCTTGCCGCGGACGGTGTGGGTATCGACGGCGAGGGTCGAACCGGGTGCCGGGTCGGTGATCCGGGCGCGTACCCGCATCAGGGTGACGGGCTCGTGGGGTCGGTCTGGCCACTGGTAGATGTAGTGACCGGTCTGGAACTCCCCCGAGTAGGGCTCCGTCAGCACGTCGAGACGGTTCAGCCACTTCACGGACGCGACGGCGTACCAGTGGGGGACGATCAGCCGGAACGGGGCGCCGTGGTCGCGTCCGAGCGGCTGGCCGTTCATGTCGTAGGCGATGAGAATCCCCGCCGCCGGGTCCATGGCCTGTGCCAGCAGCCATGGACTTCCTCCAGGTTCTCCCGGCTCGAGGCCATCAAGCCCGGCGACCGAGGTATCCACGGCTGGAAGCGGCTCCAGCCAACGCGACGGTAGGACCGCATCCGACTCATCGCCCTCACCCCCTACGGGTGAAGCCGAGCGTCGGACCGCGGGTCACACTCACCGGACTGGTCGACAAGGACCCGGATCGACGAGAAGGGACTTGCCATGGACGCCATGACCAACGACTTCGGAGACGTGCTCCTGTGGTCATTCTGGTTCTTCATCTGGATCGCAGCACTCATGGTCTGGTTCCGGTGCCTGACCGACTTGTTCGGTGACCACACACTCAGCGGCTGGGCCAAGGCCGGATGGGCCGCGCTCCTCATCTTCGTGCCCTGGTTGGGCGCCCTGATCTACCTCATTGCCCGGGGTCGAAGCATGACCCAACGGCAGGTGACCAAGGCCGCGGAGCTGCAAGCCGCCCAAGCCGACTACATCAAACAGGTCGCGACCGCCCCCATCTCCGCATCGGACCAGATCGCCAGTGCCAAGGGGCTCCTCGACTCCGGCGCCATCGACCAGAGCGAGTTCGACACCCTGAAGGCCAAGGCACTCGCCTGATTGCATGGACGCCCGGACGGACCTACACAACTCCGAGAAGTAGCGGGTAGACCAGACTGACCTGCGACGATGACGGGACCCTTCTCGAGCAGCCCGCTCATATTCGCGTCGAGTGCCCAGGCCAGTGCCCGCGAGCTAGTGGGCGCGAGAGTCGATTTGCCGCAGCGCGGTGTGACGTTCACCTTGGTGGCGGACCTCGGGCGAGGTGGCCGGGCTCGCCCATGCCCCGCGTACGGGCTGGCGATGCCGGGCGAGGACTGGGAGCGTCCGGCTAGACCCTTTCCCCGGTTGCTGTTGACATCCCCCACCGTGGGTGACCTCCTCCTTCGGGGCGTTGGATACCTTCGGGATGAATGGCCAGTCGGGGGAGGTCTGATGGCTGATCCCCAGACGAGTCGCCGGATCCACGAGCGTCTGGCCCAGTTGTATCAGCGCCACCTCGCGGCGGATGACAGCTCAGTCGCCAACTACTACGAGGCGACGCGCGGTTACTACGCGCCTGAGAGTGCTGGCGCAGAGCGTGACACCTTCGGAATCTCGCTGGCGGACCTCGATGGCGAGCTGTACGGAGTGGGCGACCACGAGCAACTGTTTGCGCTGCAGTCGATCTCGAAGGTCTTCGTCTACGCCCTGGCACTCGCCGACTGCGGTCGGGACCGCGTCCTGCAGCAGGTAGGCGTGGAGCCCAGCGGCGACGCCTTCAACTCGATCCTGCTCGACGAGCACGACCATCGCCCGTACAACCCGATGGTCAACGCGGGGGCCATCGTCGCTGCGGGCATGGTCCACGGCAGGGACACCGCCGAGCGAGTCGGCCGCATCGTCGAGGTGATGCGACTGTTCGCCGGCAACGACTCCCTCTCGGTGCACGAAGAGACCTTCGAACGGGAGTGGGCCGCGACCGACCGAAATCGGGCCATCGCCTACTTGATGCGCAGCCAGGGCATGTTGACCAGTGATGTCGACGAGACCCTTGCGGTGTACTTGCAGCAGTGTTCGGTGAGAATCAGCTGCGACGACCTCGCTCGGATGGCAGCAACACTCGCCAACGGCGGCGTCAACCCAGTCACCGGTCTACGCGCCCTGCCCGGACTGCGGGTTCGGGACGTGCTCAGCGTGATGTTCACGTGCGGCATGTACGACTACGCCGGCGAGTGGGTCTTCGATGTCGGGGTCCCGGCAAAGAGCGCTGTCAGCGGGGGGATACTCGCCGCGGTCCCGGGAAAGATGGGTATCGGCACCTTTTCGCCTGGGCTCGACCCGCACGGCAACAGCGTTCGCGGTGTGGGGGTGTGTCGAGAGATATCCCAGCGCCTCGGGTTGCATCTGTTCGCCAGTGATGACGAGGACGCCTTGCTCGGTGCGTCCGCGCCCGCACCACCTCCGAGCGCAACCCCCGGGCCCGGCTGAGGGGGTTCCCTTTGAATCCCGACCGAACCTGGGACCCGCTACCTCGCGTTTCTCTCGCCCCCGTCACGGACCACCCGAAGGCATGACAAAGCCTGCACCAAACCGGCGACGCACGGAGGAACCCCTCCCCCTCGCGGGTCCGGATCCCACCCGTTTCCAGCCCACCCGCGCCCTCAGGACAACAACGTCCAGTGGCCCTCGGACACAACCTCGACGGCGCCGTAGACCACCTTGATGGCCGTCTGGTCGTCGATGGCGTAGGCGGGACCGGAGATTCCGGCCGCCCATTGCTCCGCCTCCGTCATGGAGTTGCCCGGCGCGCCGTCCTGAGCCAGGTGGGGACAGATCGAGAAGTCGACGATGCCCAGCGTGGTGTCGTCACCGTCCGGTGGTCTCCACTGGATGAAGTCGTCCCCGACCTCAGGGGTCATCACCATGCTTCCGGCGCTCAGGCCCACCCACACCGTTTCGCTCAGTGTCGGAAGCAGGTCCGCGAGTCCGGACTGCCGCATCCAGTGGCACAGGTAGAGGACGTCGCCGCCCGCCACCAGCAGGACGTCCGTCTCCCGGACCAGCGGGACCCAGCGCTCGCTGTCGATGCTGGGCAGTGCGGTGAGCTCGAGCACTCCCATCGACTTCCAACCCAGGTCGACCATGGGATTCTCGGCCTTCCCGCTGATGAACCGCCAAGCCCTTTGGCCGGGGCCCACCGACGGGTGCCCGTACTGCGCGGTGGGGATGCACAGGGCGTTGGAGTCGGCGATCGGCTTGCCCAGCAGGTCGACCAGCGTCTCGCGGATGCTGGGATTGGTGACGCCCCCGGACGTGAGAAGAAGCTTCAAGATTCCTCCGGGTTCGATCTCGATGGACTGCGTTGGGATACGGACCTGGCACCACCGCGAGACTCATCGCTTGCTGAACGAGGCAAACGCATCTGCAAGCAGGGCGTCGCTGCAGACGTCAGCACCGAGCTCAGGTGGACGTACACACCCTACGAACCGCCCGACTGTCGGACACGACCGCACTGGCCGCGGCACGACCGCTTCGCGCACCAGCCGGTCAGCGCCACCCGGTAGCGCCAAAGACTTCTCCATGACAGCAGGCACACCCAGTCAGTCCGGCCTTCGGAGCCCGTACAGGAAGAACCACCAGCCGGAGGCGCCGCCCCTCGGGTGCCTCGTCCGGAGGCGTGGGAGAGGTGACGTCGGGACCGGATTTCCCCGACATCCGTCCTCTCTCGGGCCGTTGGCCACCCCATCCCTTGTGGGTGATCCCGGCAGGCTCCGCGGGCGGTTACCTTCGGCGGGTCGGCGAGTGAAACGGCGCACCACCAGCCGAGAGGGCGACATGGACGCGAGCCCAGACGAGGGGCGTGGACCCGAGGCTTCCGGGAGCCGTCGCCTCATGGTGCTGCTGGCGGCGGCGATGTTCGTCCTGGTGGTCGACACCTCGCTGATGAACGTGTCGATCTCCGCGGTCATCACGGACCTCGACACGACGGCCAGCGGCGTGCAGTCCGCCATCGCGCTCGAAGCGCTGGTCTCGGCGGCGTTCATCCTGATCAACAGCAAGGTCGGCGACCTGATCGGCCGCAAGCGGGCCTACGTGCTCGGTCTGCTCGCGTACGCCCTCGGGGCGCTGGCGATGACGCTCGCGCAGGGACTCACCGCGATCGTGATCTTCTGGGCGATCATCGGCGGGCTGGGCGCCTCGCTGCTGCTGCCGGCCATGCAGTCGCTGATCCACGGCAACTTCACGGGCGCCGCGCAGAAGCAGGCGTACGCCCTGGTCGGCGCCGCCGCCGCCATCGCCGCGGCGATCGGCCCGCTGCTCGGCGGCTTCGTGACGACCTACCTGTCGTGGCGGGTCGGGTTCGGGCTGGAGGTCGTGATCATCGCCGTCGTCCTGGCCCAGATCGGGTTGGTGCGCGACGTGCCGTACACCGGCTCGCGCAAGGTCGACGTCGGGGGCGCCCTGCTGTCCGTCGTCGGCATGGGCGGGGTCGTGCTCGGGATCCTGGTCTGGCAGGAGGGCGGCGAGTACGTCGGCGTGCTCATGGTCGTCGGGGCGGTGGCCCTGGTGGTGCTCGCGCGCTGGCTGCTGCGGCGGCAGCGCGCCGGCCAGGTGACGCTGCTCGATCCGGGCCTGTTCCGGCAGCCGAGGTTCACGGCCGGGGTCTCCGGCCAGATGCTGCAGCAGATCACCCTGGGCGGCGCCATGATCGCGCTCCCGCTGTACTTCCAGATGACCCTCGAGTACGACGCCCTCGAGGCCGGCCTGTCGCTCGCACCGCTGTCGCTGACGATGTTCGCCGCGGCGATGGTCGCCGGCCGGAGGGCGGGGGAGCGACGCCCCGCCGCCGTCATCCGCGCCGGCTTCGTGCTGGTCACCGTCGGGATCGCGGTCATCATCCCGTTCGTCCCCCGGGCGGACAGCGGCTGGCACTTCGCGCTCCCGCTCGCCGTCACGGGCTGCGGGCTGGGGCTGCTGGTGTCGCAGCTCAACAACTACACGCTGGCGCCCGTCGAGGAGGAGCGGGTCAGCGAGGCCGCGGGCGTGAACTCCGCCGCCGGGTCCTTCGGGCTCTCCTTCGGCCTCGCCATGGCCGGTGGCCTGATGCTGGCCGCGCTGTCGGTGAGCTTCACGAACATGTCCGAGGACAGCCAGGCCATCCCGCCGGACCAGCAGGAGCAGATCGCGACCGCGCTCGAGGACGACGCCGAGGTGATGAGCAACAGCCAGCTCGAGGAGCAGATCACCGGCCAGCCCCCGGAGGTCGAGTCCGCGGTGCTCGACATCAACCGCGACGCCCGCAACCTCTCGCTGCAGATCGCGCTGCTGATCCCGCTCCTGGCCGGCCTGCTGGGCATCGGCAACGCCTTCCGGATGCTGCGGCTGCCCGAGCGGAAGCCGTCGTCCTCGCTCGACGGGACGGACGTCGGCTGACCGGTCCGGGGCGTCAGCCCGCGGTGGGACCGTCAGGCCCCGGGGTCGAGCGGCAGTCGCAGCACCTGCTCGTGGTCGAACCACTCGCCGGTCGGCTCGAACCCGTACGACAGGTAGAACCCCAGCGGCGACGCCGGGCCCGGGACGACGCTGGTCACCAGCGCGTCCGCGCCGGGCCTCGACCGCAGGTGGTCGCGGACCCGGTCCAGGGCGGCACGGCCGTGGCCCTGCCCCTGGTGGCGGTGGTCGACGAGCATCCGCCACAGGTAGTAGCGCCACGGGATCACGGGGTCTCCCGGCGGTACGTCGTCGCCGAGCATCACGAACCCGACCGGGACCTCGCCGGCGTAGACGCCCCGGCACCACGGCCGGGAGCCCGGGGTGGCCGCGGCCTCGGCGAGCGATCGGCCGACGCCGTCGACGTACGCCTCCTGCTCCGGCGACACCCGCAGCGCCTCGACGCCGGCCCGGTTGGCCGGCGTGATCTCCCGGAGCGTGACCGGAGGTCCCGGGCGCGCGGCTCCGCCGGTCAGCGGATCAGGCCCTTCATCTGCTCGCCGGAGGCGAGCTGGAGCATGCAGACGGTGTTGACCTCCTGGGTCGCCAGCGGCGGCGGCAGGTAGAAGGCGAGGATCTTGTCGCGCAGCAGCCGCCGGTCCTCCGCCCACTCCTTCCGGAGCCGGCGTACGCAGCCCTGGTTGACCGCCGTGCGCAGGTCCTGGGCGTCGGAGTAGTCGCCCTCGGGGAGCGTGAACGCCGCGGTCACCTCGAAGTCGTGGAGCGTGGCGCAGGGCACGACATCGACGGTGGCGCTCACGGTCTCCATGTCCTGCCCGAGCGCGAGGTCGCGCAGCGCGGCGTCGTTGACGCAGTCGCCGGGCCGCAGCGCGTCCTTGTCGACGGTCGAGGCCTCGGTGATCCGGCCGCGGGCGTCACGATCGGCGTCCCGCACCTCCTGCGCGGGCAACGAGACCAGGCCGACGACCAGCACCACCAGGATCCCGCCGACGAGGAACAGTCCCGCCAGGGTCACCAGCACGATCCGGCCGGTGCCCCACTGACGGCGCGGCGGGGGAGGAGGCGCCGGGTGGCCTCCGGGCTGCCCGGGCTGGTCCCAGGGCCCCGAGGGCGGGTACTGGCCCGGGTTCTGCGTCATGGTGTCTCCCCGTCGTGGCGACGCGCGCAGGCGTCGAGCGCATCGTAGGCGCAGCAGCGCCTCCGCACGCGGTGTCTGCGGGATCGGGCACGATTCCCCCATGGACAGCACCGCGCGCCACGTCACCGACGACGAGCGCCGGGCACGGCTGGTCCGGCGCCACGCGATCGCCCCGGCCCACCGGGTGGCGGACACCGAGGCGGCCACCCGCGCGATGGTGGTGCTGCACGCGACCGAGCCGGCATCGGTGCACCTCGCGGTGGCGGCCCGTACCGACGGCGTCACGGTGGCCGAGATCGACCGTGCGCTCTACGACGACCGCTCGCTGGTCAAGCAGCTCGCGATGCGTCGGACCCTGTTCGTGTTCCCGCGCGACCTGCTGCCGGCCGCCTGGGGGAGTGCCTCGGCCCGCGTCGCCGAGACCGAGCGCAGGCGGATCGGGGGCAACGCGGTGACCGCCGGCCTGGCCGACGACGGCGACGCGTGGCTCGCCGCCCGGCGGCGCGAGGTGCTCGACCTGCTCGCGTCGGCCGGACCGCTGGGGGCGCAGCAGCTGCGGGAGCGGCTGCCCGAGCTCGACGTCAAGGTCGCCGTCTCGCTCGGCACCAAGTGGGGCGGCGCGATCCCGATCGCCCCGCGGGTCCTCGGCTGGCTCGGCGCCCGGGGCGAGATCGTGCGCGGCGTCAACGGCGGCCACTGGCGGATCTCCCGGCCGCGGTGGACCCCGATGACCGACTGGCTGGGGGAGGAGCCGCAGCCCGTGTCCGAGCCCGACGGCTACCGCGAGCTGGTCGGCCGCTGGCTGGCCCGGTTCGGGCCCGGCACGGAGACCGACCTGGTCTGGTGGCTCGGCTCGACCAAGACCGCCGTACGCCGTGCGCTGGCCGACCTGGGCGCGGTCCCGGTCGGCCTCGACTCGGGCGACACCGGCTGGCTGCTGCCCGACGACCTCGACGAGGAGGAGCCGGCCGACCCGGCGCCCGCGCTCCTGCCGACCCTCGACCCGACGACCATGGGCTGGAAGCAGCGCGACTTCTACCTCGCCCCCGACGACGTCCGCTACCTCTTCGACTCCGTCGGCAACGCCGGCACGACCGCCTGGTGGGCCGGCCGGATCGTCGGGTGCTGGGTGCAGGACGGAGTGGGACGGGTGCACGTCGTGCTCCGCGGCGACCCCGGCGCCCGCGCCCGCCGCGCGCTCGACGACGAGGCGGAGCGGCTCACCGCGTGGCTCGGGGGCGAGGTCGTCGGCAACGTCTACACCTCCGAGCTGATGAAGGGCGCCCGGCTGCCGTGACCGGTGAGCGGACACCCCCGTGCAGGTTTCTGCGGTGCACGAACCTGTCGGTCCCCGGGGAGTGGTTTCCGCACTAGGTTCGGCTCGACCCCACCGGTTCGTGGAAGGCGTGGCTCAACGGCTACGGCACCAGCACCACCGACACGTTGTCGCAGAACGTGACCATCCCCGCCGCATCCAGCGCGACGCTGTCGTTCCACCTCTACGTGAGCAGCGCCGAGACCACCACGACGACCGCGTACGACAGGCTCCAGGTCCAGGTCGTGTCGGGCGGCACCACCACGACGCTGGGCAGCTTCTCCAACCTCGACAAGGGGACGTCGTACGTGCAGCGCAGCTTCAACCTGTCGGCCTTCACCGGCCGCAGCGTGACGCTGCGGTTCACCGGCACCGAGGACGCCAGCCTCGCCACCAGCTTCGTCATCGACGACACGTCGCTGACCACGGGCTGACGGCGGCCGGCGCCTCCCACCTGGGGTGCGAGCGCACCCGGGCAGGGGCCTACCCTGTCCGGGTGCGTGAGCAGCCCGAGCAACAGGCACCTCCGGTCCAGCGGCTCCGCATCCGGTACGCCAAGCGGGGCAGGCTCCGCTTCACCTCCCACCGCGACTTCTCGCGCGCGTTCGAGCGGGCCCTGGTCCGCGCCCGGATCCCGATGGCGTACTCCTCGGGCTTCAACCCCCACCCCCGGATCTCCTACGCCGGCGCGGCGCCCACCGGAGCCGCCAGCGAGGCGGAGTACCTCGAGATCGGGCTCGCGACCCGCCTCGACCCCGACGACGTACGCCGGGAGCTGGACGCGGTCATGCCCGACGGGCTCGACCTGGTCGCCGTCGCCGAGTCGCCCGGGGGCGCACTGGCCGACCTGCTGACCGCCAGCCGGTGGCGGATCGACGCCGGCGCCGACCCGGCCGCGCTGGCCGAGGCGGTCACGGTGTTCCTGGCGGCCGAGTCGGTGACCGTCGAGCGGATGACCAAGAAGGGTCTCCGGGAGTTCGACTGCCGGGCCGCGGTGCAGGACCTCGCCGCCGAGGGCGGCTCCCTCGACCTGGTGCTGCTCCACACCGTCCCGTCGGTACGTCCCGACGACGTCCTGACCGGGCTGGCGCGGGTCGGCGGCCTGGAGCTGCCCGGTGCGCCGCTGCTCACCCGGACCGACCAGGGCGTGCTCGATCCGGCGACCGGCGAGCTGTCCGACCCGCTGGGCTGATCACGCATGGGGTCGCCGCGGCCCCGGTGTGCGATACTCGGCCTCGGTCGGCGTCCGCGCCGGCCCGACGACGTCTTCGCCGATCGCCACGCTGCGGATCGGCACGATGGACGCCCGTCGCCGCCAGACCGCGACGCGGCCCGTCGGAGAGGGTGACAGACCTCCGGCACACGGCCCGGCGACCGCGGCAGGTCGGTGGAGGGAGTCCTTCGACGCACCGCCGGAGGGTGTCGTCGCCACCGCAGGCTTCGTGCCGCTCCCGGGAACGGGGGCCGGCGCCGACCGCCCGGGCGCACCGTCGGCCGGGCAGAGGGAGCAGGAATGCTCGACGACACCCCGGGCCAGGAGCCCGCCACCGAGACCACCAACACCGGCGGCGACACCGGCACCGCCGCGGACGCGCCCCCCGCCGAGACCACCCCGCCGGCGAAGAAGGCCGCCAGGAAGGCCCCGGCGAAGAAGGCGGCCGCGAAGAAGACCGCGGCCAAGAAGGCCACCGGCACCACCAGCCGGAAGTCGACACGGACCACCGTCACCACCCCCAGCGAGGCCCCCGACGAGGCGACGGCCGCGGAGCCGGCTGCCGTCGCCGACCCGCCGCAGGCCGCTCCGGTGAAGAAGTCCACCACCCGGCGCCGTACGACCAAGAAGATGGGCGCGACCAGCGCCCCCGCCGACTCCCAGGACGACCAGCCGGCCGAGGTGCCGGCCGAGGTGCCCGGCGCCACCCCGACCGACGCGCCCGCCGAGGCGCCCGCCGACGACGCGGCGGCTGCCGGCACGGCCCTGCTGTTCCAGGCGCCGGACGCCCAGGCCCCGGCCAAGCCCCGCCGGGCCCGCAAGACGGCCGAGCCCGCCGCGGCACCCGACGGCGAGGCTTCCCCCGACACGACCGTTCCCGAGGCGACCGCCCCGGAGGCGGCGACCGACGAGGCCTCCGACCAGGGCGAGGACCGCGCCGACTCCGAGATCGGTGAGGGCGGGGAGTCCACCGGCCGCCGCCGTCGCCGCCGCGGGGGCCGACGCCGCCGCAAGCCGAGCGGCGAGGGCGACTCCGGGGGCGAGGACTCCCAGGACGAGGCCGACGAGCAGGGCGACGGCTCCGGCCAGGGCGAGGCGACCGGGGCGAAGTCCGGCTCGGGCAGCAGGTCGGGCTCGAGGTCCGGCACGAAGTCGGGTTCCGGCTCCGCGTCCGCCCAGGGCGGTACCAAGGGCGGGGCCAAGGACGGCAGCAAGGGCGACGCGCCCGAGCAGGCCGACGACAAGGACGACGAGGGCGGCGGCGAGAGCAGCTCCTCGCGCCGCCGGCGGCGGCGCCGCCGCTCCGGCGAGGACGGCGACGGCGGCGGGGACGACCCGCAGAACACCGTGACCAAGGTGCGCCAGGGCCGCTCCGCCGAGGACCAGATCACGTCGCTGAGCGGCTCCACCCGGCTCGAGGCCAAGAAGCAGCGGCGCCGCGAGGGTCGCGAGGCCGGCCGCCGCCGGGCGCCGATCGTGAGCGAGGCCGAGTTCCTCGCCCGCCGCGAGTCGGTCGACCGGGTGATGGCGATCCGGCAGCGCGAGGACCTCACCCAGATCGCCGTGCTCGAGGACAAGGTGCTCGTCGAGCACTACGTCGCGCGGGAGTCGCAGACCTCACTGATCGGCAACGTCTACCTCGGCCGGGTCCAGAACGTGCTGCCCTCGATGGAGGCCGCGTTCATCGACATCGGCAAGGGCCGCAACGCCGTGCTCTACGCCGGCGAGGTCAACTGGTCCGCGCTCGGCCACAAGGACGGCCAGCCCCGCAAGATCGAGTCGGTGCTCTCGTCCGGCCAGACGATCATGGTGCAGGTCACCAAGGACCCCGTCGGCCACAAGGGCGCCCGGCTGACCAGCCAGATCAGCCTCGCCGGCCGGTTCCTCGTGTACGTCCCCGACGGCACCAACAGCGGCATCTCCCGCAAGCTGCCCGACACCGAGCGCACCCGGCTCAAGACGCTGCTCAAGGAGATCGTCCCCGACGGCGCGGGCGTGATCGTGCGTACCGCCGCCGAGGGGGCCAGCGAGGAGGAGCTGACCCGCGACGTCGAGCGGCTCACCGCCCGCTGGGCGGACATCGAGAAGGGCGCGAAGAAGGGCTCCGGGGCCCAGCTCCTGTACGGCGAGCCCGACCTGATGCTCAAGGTGGTCCGCGACCTGTTCACCGAGGACTTCGCCCGGCTCGTCGTGCAGGGCGACGACGCCTGGGAGACCGTCCAGGGGTACGTCAGCCACGTCGCGCCCGATCTCGAGCAGCGGCTGGAGCGGCACGACGCGTCGAAGACCGACCTGTTCAGCGCGTTCCGGATCGACGAGCAGATCGCCAAGGGCCTCGACCGCAAGGTCTGGCTGCCCTCGGGCGGCTCGCTGATCATCGACCGCACCGAGGCGATGACGGTCGTCGACGTCAACACCGGCAAGTTCACCGGCTCCGGGGGCAACCTCGAGGAGACCGTCACCAAGAACAACCTCGAGGCCGCCGAGGAGATGGTGCGCCAGCTCCGGCTGCGCGACATCGGCGGCATCATCGTCATCGACTTCATCGACATGGTGCTGGAGTCCAACCGCGACCTCGTGCTGCGCCGGCTGGTGGAGTGCCTGGGCCGCGACCGCACCCGCCACCAGGTCGCCGAGGTGACCTCGCTCGGGCTGGTGCAGATGACCCGCAAGCGGATCGGCACCGGGTTGCTGGAGGCGTTCTCGGAGACCTGCAGCCACTGCCAGGGCCGGGGCCTGATCGTGACCGAGGCGCCCGTGGAGCCGTCGCAGGGCGAGGAGGAGCCGCGCCGCTCCCGCCGCTCGCGCGGCGGAAAGGGCCGCAACGGTGACTCCGGCGGCCAGCAGGAGCAGCAGGCCAAGCCCGCCTCGCCCCCCTCGCCCAAGGACGTCGCCGCCATGGCCCGTGCGCCCCGGGAAGACGACCGCGAGCGCGAGGACGGCACGTTCGAGCAGCCGGCCGCCGAGGCGGCCGAGGCGCCGGAGAAGTCCGACGAGCCGGAGAAGGCCGAGCGTCCGTCCCGGGCGAAGCGGGCCGAGAAGCCCGCCGAGAAGCCCGCCGACCAGCCGGCCGAGGCGCCCGCCGCCGAGCAGACGGAGCAGCCGGTCCCGGCCGCGGAGACGCTGCCGGACGCCACCCCGGAGGAGTCGACCACCGAGGACACCGTGGAGCCGGCGGTGACGCCCTCGGTGGAGACCGCCGTGGAGCCTGCTGCTGCCTCGGCGGAGGAGCCGCCGGCGACGTCGTCCCCGACCGTGGTGACCCGGTCGCGACGCCGGAGCGCACGACGGCCGGCTGGGCCGCCCGCCAGCACCTCCCCGGCCGCCACGCCGCCCCCGGGTGCGGTCGGCGCCGTCGGGGAGCCGCCGGAGTCGGGGATCGTGGAGCCTGGGACTGCCGAGAGCGAGCCACCGGCCGTGTCGCACGTCCCGGTCAAGAAGCGCGGGTCGCGCAAGCGGTAGCCGGGGTCAGCGCGCCTTGAACCAGGCGCTCGACTCGGACTTGAAGAGCAGCACGACGGCCGCGACGGTCAGCACCAGTGACACCACGCTGATGACCGTCAGCAGCAGCGGCTGGCTGCCGATGCCGAAGACGCCGCCGAGCACGGACAGCACGGCCAGCACCGTGTAGACGATGCGCGCCCAGTTGGCTCCCTTGTTGATGAAGACCGCCATCAGGGCGTACAGCGCGACGCTGATCACGAGCGCGAAGATGGCGCCGACGATGATCGCCGAGCGCAGCGTGTCGGTGTCGAGGTTCTGGCCGGCGGTGGCGGTCTCGAGCTGGTCGTCGACGATCGAGTCGAGCAGCACGAAGGTGACGAGGGCGCTGATCAGGCTGAGCGCGATGTTGGCCCAGATCAGCTTCACGGCCGTGCCGACCGCGGCGGGTTGCGGGCCGCGGGTCGCCGGTCCGCCGTACGCCGGCCCGGCGGGCGGGTTGGTGGGATCGTTCGGGTACTGCGGGTAGTCGGACATCGCTCCCCCTGGGACGGGTCGGTGGTCGCCCGAACCTATCCGCCGGACGCCGTTTTGCGGGAGCACCGCGCCGTCCGTACTATTGACCCTCAGGTCGCGCTGGAGCGCGCCTTCCTGCTGGCATCGCGGCCGTCACCCGGTCGTGCCCGTGCCGCAGCCGCAGACGAAGCAATGACGTGAAGGAGACCGCGGTGTACGCGATCGTGCGCGCAGGCGCCACCCAGCACAAGGTCGCCGTGGGCGACGTCCTCGAGATCGACAAGGTCTCGACGCCGGTGGGTGAGTCGCTGACCCTGCCCGTGGTCATGGCCGTCGACGACGACCAGGTGACGACCGACAGCAAGGCGCTGGGCAAGGCGACCGTGACCGTCGAGGTGCTCGGCGGCACCAAGGGCCCGAAGATCGTCATCCAGAAGTACAAGAACAAGACCGGCTACAAGAAGCGCCAGGGTCACCGCCAGAAGTACACCCAGGTCAAGGTCACCGACATCTCCGTCTGAGCCTCCGGCTCGATCCAGCTCAGAGCCCCGGCTCGACTTCACGCGAAGGACTACTGATATGGCACACAAGAAGGGCGCCGCCTCGACCAAGAACGGTCGGGACTCCAACTCCCAGCGGCTCGGCGTCAAGCGCTTCGGCGGCCAGGTCGTCGGCGCCGGCGAGATCATCGTCCGGCAGCGTGGCACCCACTTCCACCCGGGCTCCGGCGTGGGCCGCGGCGGCGACGACACCCTGTTCGCGCTCGTCGGCGGCGCGGTGGAGTTCGGCACCAAGCGGGGCCGTCGCGTCGTGAACGTCGTTCCCGGGGCCTGAGCGCGGGACGACCGTGACGGGCCTGACGGCTGCCGCGCTCCGCGCGTGCCGAGGGAACCATCAGGGTCGTGCCTGGCGAGTGACCTGACGTCACTCAGCAGACCATCGAAGGGCGTCCCGGATCCGGGGCGCCCTTCGGCATTTGACCACCAGATCCGAGGTACGCCATGGCCATCCCCACCTTCGTCGACCGGGTGACGCTGCACGTCGCCGCGGGGCGGGGCGGCAACGGCGTGGCCTCGGTGCACCGCGAGAAGTTCAAGCCGCTGGGCGGCCCGGACGGCGGCAACGGCGGGCCGGGCGGATCGGTGATCCTGCGGGTCGAGCAGGACGTCACGACGCTGGTCGACTACCACCACAGCCCGAAGCGCCGCGCCGAGCACGGCGGCCACGGGGCCGGTGGCCACCGCAACGGCGCCCACGGCGGCGACCTGGTGCTGCCCGTCCCCGACGGCACGGTCGTGACCGACCCGCGCGGGCAGGTGCTGGCCGACATGGTCGGACCCGGCTCTGAGCTGGTCGTGGCCCAGGGCGGCCGTGGCGGACTCGGCAACGCGGCGCTGGCGTCGTCCAAGCGCAAGGCCCCCGGGTTCGCGCTGCTGGGCGAGCCGGGCGACGAGCTCGACATCGTGCTCGAGCTCAAGGTGGTGGCCGACATCGGGCTGGTGGGGTTCCCGAGCGCGGGCAAGTCCAGCCTGATCGCGAGCATGTCGCGGGCGCGGCCCAAGATCGCCGACTACCCGTTCACGACCCTGGTGCCCAACCTGGGCGTGGTGACCGCGGGGGAGACCACCTTCACCGTCGCCGACGTCCCGGGGCTGATCGAGGGCGCGAGCGAGGGCCGCGGGCTGGGGCACGACTTCCTGCGCCACATCGAGCGGTGCGCCGCCCTGGTCCACGTCGTCGACACCGTGACCATGGAACCCGGCCGCAACCCGGTCGACGACCTCGACGTCATCGAGAACGAGCTCAGCCGCTACGGCGGGCTGGAGGACCGGCCGCGGCTGGTCGCGCTCAACAAGGTCGACGTGCCCGACGGCCGCGACCTCGCCGACATCGTGCTCGACGACCTCGCCGAGCGCGGGCTGCGGGTGTTCCCCGTCTCGGCCGCGTCGGGCGAGGGACTGCGCGAGCTCACCTTCGCGATGGCCGGGATCGTCGAGGAGGCCCGGGCCGACCGCGAGGTCGCCGAGGCCACCCGGATCGTGCTCCGGCCCGCAGGCGTCGACGGCGGCGCCGACTTCACCGTCAAGGAGACCGGCGAGGGCTGGCGGGTGCGCGGCGAGAAGCCCGAGCGCTGGATCCGGCAGACCGACTTCAGCAACGACGAGGCGGTCGGCTTCCTCGCCGACCGGCTCGACCGGCTCGGCGTCGAGGCGCGGCTGCTCGAGCTGGGCGCCGTCGAGGGCGACACGGTCCTGATCGGCCACCCCGACAACGCGGTCGTGTTCGACTTCAAGCCGGGCATGGACGCCGGCGCCGAGAACCTCGCCCGCCGCGGCGAGGACTCGCGCTTCGACGAGTCCCGCCCCGCCGCACGTCGCCGCCGCGACATCCAGGCCGGCATGGAGGGGCGCGCCGAGACCGAGACCCGCGCCGACGTCGCCCGCCGGCTGCGCCAGGGCGTTCCGGACGAGCAGCCAACCGGACCCACGTCGTACGAGATCGGCGGCAAGGACGACCCCGACTGGGACGAGTCGGACCCCGACGCATGAACACCCCACGAAGCCGCTCGCTGCGCTCACGCCTCCGCGGGGACCCCGAAAGATGAGCCGTGAGGCGGTCACCAGCGCGCGCCGGGTCGTCGTCAAGGTCGGCTCGTCGTCGCTGACGACCGCCGCGGGCGGCATCGACCCCGCCCGGCTGAGCCGGCTGGTGGACGTGCTCGCCGGCGTACGCCGTGGCGGGACCGAGGTGGTCCTGGTCTCCTCGGGCGCCATCGCCGCGGGTCTGGCGCCGCTCGGCCTGAACCGGCGGCCGCGGGCCCTCCCCGCGCAGCAGGCGGCCGCGTCGGTGGGGCAGGGCCTGCTGGTCCACCGCTACACCGAGGAGCTGGCCCGTCACGACGTCACCGCCGGCCAGGTGCTGCTGACGGTCGACGACGTGACCCGCCGCTCGCACTACCGCAACGCCTACCAGACCTTCGCCAAGCTGCTCGAGCTCGGCGTGCTCCCGATCGTCAACGAGAACGACACCGTCGCCACCTCGGAGATCCGGTTCGGCGACAACGACCGGCTCGCCGCCCTCGTCGCCCACCTGGTCCACGCGGAGCTGCTGGTGCTGCTCAGCGACGTGGACGGCCTCTACGACGGCGACCCGGCCCACCCCGGCACCGCGCTGGTGCCGGAGGTCGCCGCCGACGACGACCTGGCGTGGGTCCGGCTCGGCGAACCCGGTGCGGCAGGCCTCGGCACCGGCGGGATGCGGACCAAGGTGGACGCCGCCCGGATCGCCGGGGGAGCCGGCATCCCGGTCGTCCTCACCTCCTCCGTGCAGGTCGGGGCAGCGCTCGCCGGCGAGCCCGTCGGGACGTTGTTCCACCCCACGGGCAAGCGTCGGCCGACCCGGCTGCTCTGGCTCGCCCACGCCACCGAGCCGGTGGGGCGGCTGCGGCTCGATCCCGGCGCGGTCCGTGCCGTCGTCGAGCGCGGTGCGTCGCTGCTGGCCGCCGGCGTCACCGAGGTCGAGGGCGCGTTCGTCGCCGGCGACCCGGTCGACCT
Source organism: uncultured Actinomycetota bacterium (assembly GCA_963724225.1). Taxonomy (GTDB): domain Bacteria; phylum Actinomycetota; class Actinomycetes; order Propionibacteriales; family Nocardioidaceae; genus Nocardioides. Next base: position 151,876 of record CAVRTX010000016.1, read on the forward strand.
CACCGATCCCGAGGGCGGCGTCGTCGCCCGCGGCCTGGTCAACTTCGACGCCGACGAGCTGCCCGCGCTGCTGGGCCGGTCGACGCCCGACCTGGCGCGCGAGCTCGGGGCGGCGTACGACCGGGAGGTCGTGCACCGCGACGACCTCGTGCTGCTCTGAGCCGAGCGAGGAGCGCGCCGGGGCGGTGAGCTGCCCGGGGGCGGCGAGGCTGCGCGCGATCGTGAGGCGACCATCGGGTCTGAGCCGAGCGAGGAGCGCGCCGGGGTGGTGAGGTGCCGGGAGCGGCGAGGCTGCGCGCGATCGTGAGGCGACCATCGGGTCTGAGCCGAGCGAGGAGCGCGCCGGGGTGGTGAGGAATCAGGGGGCGGCGAGGCTGCGCGCGATCGTGAGGCGACCATCGGGTCTGAGCCGAGCGAGGAGCGCGCCGGGGTGGTGAGGTGCCCGGGAGCGGCGAGGCTGCGCGCGATCGTGAGGGGACCATCGGGTCTGAGCCGAGCGAGGGGTGCGGCCACCCACCCGACCGGAGGGTTGAACAGGCAACGATCCCGACGCAGGGTGGAGCCCATGAGCGACGACAAGAGGATCACGGTCCAGCGCACGATCGACGCCCCGACCCAGGACGTCTTCGACGTGCTCTCCAACCCCGAACGGCACCCCGAGCTCGACGGGTCCGGCTTCGTCATCAGCGACGAGAAGACCGACCGGATCACCGGGACCGGACAGGTGTTCCGGATGAACATGACCGGCGACCACATGGGCGGCGACTACCAGACCGACAACACGGTCACCGGCTACGACCCCAACCACCTGCTGGCCTGGCAGACCGCGCCCGCCGACACCGATCCCCCCGGCTGGGAGTGGACCTGGGAGCTCGTCGCGCAGGGCTCGGACGCCACCGACGTACGGCTCACCTACGACTGGAGCAAGGTCACCGACCCCGCGCTGCTGAAGAAGGTCTCCTTCCCCCTGGTCAGCCAGCACCAGCTGGAGGACAGCCTGGCCAACCTCGCCGCGGCCTCCGGGCGCTGATCCACCCGTGATCCGGTGGGCGGGGCCGCCGTGGGCAGGCCGTACGCTGGTCAGGACATGAGCACGACCACTCCCTCGCGCGGCCCCGTCTACCTCGACCACGCGGCCACCACGCCGATGCTGCCGGCCGCCGTCGAGGCGATGACGACCCACCTCGCCGATGTCGGCAACGCCAGCTCGCTGCACGCGAGCGGACGCCGCGCGCGGCGGGTGGTCGAGGAGTCGCGGGAGACGGTCGCGCGGGCTCTCGGCTGCCGGCCCGGCGAGGTGATCTTCACCTCCGGCGGCACCGAGGCCGACAACCTCGCCCTCAAGGGGATCTACTGGGCCCGGCGCGACGCCGACCCGCGGCGAACCCGGATCCTCTCGACGGCCGTGGAGCACCACGCGGTGCTCGACCCGCTCGACTGGCTCGCCGAGCACGAGGGCGCCCACGTCGAGCTGCTGCCCGTCGACCAGCGAGGCCGGCTCGAGGTCGACGCGCTGCGTGCGGCGATCGAGCGCGACCCCGACTCGGTGGCGCTGGTGTCGGTGATGTGGGCCAACAACGAGGTCGGCACGCTGCAGCCGGTCGACGAGGTGGTCGCGGTCGCGGCCGTCCACGGCATCCCGGTCCACACCGACGCCGTGCAGGCGATCGGCTCGGTCCCCGTCGACTTCGCCGCCTCGGGCGTCGACGCGATGACCATCACCGGCCACAAGCTCGGGGGACCGTACGGCGTGGGTGCGCTGGTCGTGCGCCGCGAGGTCACCGTCACCCCGCTCGGACACGGAGGTGGCCAGGAGCGCGACATCCGCAGCGGCACCCTCGACACCCCGGGCATCGCGGCGTTCGCCGCGGCCGTGGAGTCGGCCGTCAAGCTGCGGCCCGAGCACGCCGAGCGGCTCGCCGGGCTGCGCGACGACCTGGTGCGCCGGGTCGTCGAGGTGGTCCCCGACGCGCACCTGCACGGCGCGCCGGCCGGCGCGGGGCGGCTGCCCGGCAACGCCCACCTCGGCTTCCCCGACTGCGAGGGCGACTCGCTGCTGATGCTGCTCGACGCCCAGGGCATCGAGTGCTCGACGGGCTCGGCCTGCTCGGCCGGCGTCCCGCAGCCCTCCCACGTGCTGCTCGCGATGGGCTGCGACGCGGTCCAGGCGCGGCACTCGCTGCGGTTCACGTTCGGGCACACCTCGTCGGCGGCCGACGTCGACGCGGTCGTCGAGGCGATCGTGCCGGTCGTCGAGCGTGCCCGGGCCGCGCGGAGGAGCCTGGCGTGAGGGTGGTCGCTGCCATGTCCGGCGGCGTCGACTCCGCCGTCGCCGCGGCCCGCGCGGTCGAGGCGGGCCACGACGTCACCGGCATCCACCTCGCGCTCTCGCGCAACCCGGCGTCGTACCGCTCGGGCGCGCGCGGCTGCTGCACCATCGAGGACGCCAACGACGCCCGACGCGCCGCCGACGTGATCGGCATCCCGTTCTACGTCTGGGACCTCTCCGAGCGGTTCCACGACGACGTGGTCGAGGACTTCATGGACGAGTACGCCGCCGGCCGGACGCCCAACCCGTGCCTGCGGTGCAACGAGAAGATCAAGTTCGCCGCCGTGCTCGACCGGGCGCTCGGGCTGGGCTTCGACGCCGTCGCGACCGGCCACTACGCCCGGCTGCGTACGGGGGACGACGGCCTGGTCGAGATGCACCGGGCGGTCGACCACGGCAAGGACCAGTCGTACGTGCTCGGGGTGCTCGACCAGCACCAGCTGCGCCACTCGCTGTTCCCGCTGGGCGACACCGCCAAGCCGGCCGTCCGCGAGGAGGCCGCGCGGCGGGGGCTGCTCGTCGCCGACAAGCCGGACAGCCACGACATCTGCTTCGTCGCCGACGGCGACAACGCCGGCTGGCTCGACGAGAAGCTCGGCGATCGTGCACCCAACCGGGGCGGCGACGTCGTCGACTCCGGCTCCGGCGAGGTGCTCGGCCGGCACGCCGGGACGTACGGCTTCACCATCGGCCAGCGCAAGGGGCTCCGGCTCGGCCGACCGGCTCCCGACGGCAAGCCGCGGTTCGTGCTCGACATCGAGCCGGTGAGCGGCACCGTGACCGTCGGCTCGCGCGACGAGCTGGCCGTCGACGGGATCTCCGGCAGCCGGCCCCGCTGGTGCGGCACCGTCCCGACCCGGCTCGACGGGCCCGACGTGACCGTGCAGCTGCGGGCCCACGGGGCCGAGCACCGCGCCGTCGTCGACGTCACCGGCGACCACGTCGAGATCGAGCTGCTCGAACCGGCGTCCGGCATCGCCCCCGGCCAGGCGGCGGTGGTCTACGACGGCACCCGCGTCGTCGGGTCTGCCACCATCGAGTCGACCCGCCGGGTCGCGGCGGCACGCCGATGACGCTCGCCACCGGCATCGGCTCCCACCCGGGTGACGACGCCCGGGCGTACGCCGAGGCGGTCCGCGTCGTGCTCGGCGAGCTGGCGCCGCCGATCGGCCTGCCGTACGTCCCCGAGCTGCCCGGCCGGGGTGCCGGCGCGACCATGACCGGCCGCGCGGTGGCGCTCGCCACCGACCTCGCGTTCGACCTGCAGCCCGCCGGGTGGCGGCTGACCGACCGGGAGGGCGTCGACCAGCGCCGCGCGCGGAGCCTGCTCGCCCAGGACCTCGACGAGGTCGAGGAGCAGACGCAGGACTACGCGGCGGCGTGCAAGACCCAGGTCGTCGGCCCGTGGACGCTGGCCGCCACCGCGGAGCGCCCCCGCGGCGACCGGGTGCTCGCCGACCACGGCGCGCGCCGCGAGCTGGCCCAGGCCCTGGCCGAGGGCGTACGGCGCCACCTGGCCGACCTGCGCCGCCGGCTGCCCGGTGTCGACCGGTGGGTGGTGCAGCTCGACGAGCCCGCGCTGCCCGGCGTGCTGGCCGGGAGGGTGCCGACGGCCTCGGGCTTCGGCCGGCACCGGTCGGTGCAGCCCGCGGAGGCGAGCGCGGCGCTCGGGTGGGTCGTCGACGCGGTCCGCGAGGGCGGGGGAGAGGCGTGGGTCCACTGCTGTGCCGCGGACGCGCCCCTCGAGCTGCTCCGCGGGACGGGCGCGACCGGCCTCGCCGTCGACCTGGACCGGGTCGACGCGACCGGTCACGACCAGCTCGCCGAGGCGCTGGAGGCGGGGGAGAGCGTGGTGCTCGGCGTCGTCCCCTCGGACGGCCCGGCCGACGACGGCGTGGTCACCGAGCGGGTCCACCGCTGGCTCGACATGCTCGGCCTGGAACCGGGTCCCACGCTCGGCATCAGCCCGGCCTGCGGGCTGGCCGGTGCGGACGCGGCGACGGCCCGCCGCGCGCTCCAGGTGGCGCACGCGACGGGCCGTCGACTGACGGGCTGACCGGCCTCAGCCGATGTGGACGCTCTCCGGCGCCTCGTCGGAGGCGAGGTCGGTGTGCTTGACGTCGAGGAACAGCCACACCAGGACCGACGCGCCGACCATCATCAGGCTGCCCACGAGGAACGCCATCGTGGCGCCCTCGGTGAAGGACCCGAGCCCGGCGAGCTGGCCGACGAGCTGCTGGAACTCACCGGGCGAGACCGCCTGGTCGATGCCGGCCGCCTGGGCCGCCTGCGCCACGTCGGGAGCGAGCTCGTCGGCGCGGACCTGGCTGAAGTGGAGCGCGACCGTGCTGAGCGTCGCGAGCCCCAGCGCACCGCCGACCTGCTGCATCGTGTTGAGCACGCCCGACCCGATGCCGGTGTCCTCGCGGCGCAACCGGTGCACGGCCACCAGGGTCAGCGGGACGAAGTTGAGCCCCATGCCGAACGCCATCAGGACCACGAACGGCAGCACGTGGGTCCAGTAGCTCACGTCGGCACCGAGGGCCAGGCCCTGGCCGCCCATGCTCGTGGGCAGCGTCGCCAGCAGCGAGGCGCCGTCCTCGGGGACGGTGATCCGGTGGAAGCCGTACAGCGCGGACGCCGAGAGCAGGGTGCCGACACCCGAGAGGAAGCGCGGGTCGACCCGGCCGATCAGCTTGGAGGCCGCCGTCGCCGAGATGATCATCGCGACCGAGAACGGCAGGAACGCGAACCCGGTCTCCAGCGGCGAGTAGCCGAGGACGAGCTGCACGGTGAGGCTGAGGAAGAAGAACATCGCGAACATCGCCGCCGGGGCGATCATCATCACCGCGAACGCCACCGCGCGGTTCTTCGACTTCAGGATCCGGAACGGCAGCAGCGGGTGCTCGACCCGCGACTCGACGAGCATGAAGATGCCCAGCAGGGCAGCACCCGCCACCAGGGCGGTGATCGTCCACTGGTCGCCCCAGCCGTAGCGCTCGTCACCGGCGCGGGAGAGGCCGTACACGACGGCCAGCAGGCCGCCGGTGCCGAGGATGGCGCCCGGGACGTCGAGGTGGCCGTCGTGGCGCTCGGACTCCGAGAACACCCGCGGCGCGAAGAACGCGGCGCCGAGGCCGATCGGGATCACGATCAGGAAGGTGTAGCGCCAGCCCGCGATGCCCAGCGGCGAGTCGAGGCCGGTGAGCCAGCCGCCGAGGACCAGCCCGACCGCGGCGCCGACGCCGGCCATCGAGGCGAACACGGCGAAGGCGCGGTTGCGCTCCTTGCCGGCCGGGAACGTGGTGGTGATCAGCGCCAGCGCGGCCGGGGAGGCCATGGCTGCGCCGAGGCCCTGCGTGCCACGGGCCAGGAGCAGCACGGCCTCCGTCTGCGCCGTGCCACCCACGAGGGAGGCGGCGGCGAAGACGAGGACGCCGATCATGAAGATCCGGCGGCGGCCGTAGAGGTCGGCGAGCCGGCCGCCGAGCAGCAGGAAGCCGCCGAACGTCAGCGCGTAGCCGGTGACGATCCAGGACAGGTTGGCCTGGTCGATGTCGAGGTCGGTGCCGATGAACGGCAGCGCGATGTTGGCGATCGTGCTGTCGAGCACGACCATCAGCTGCGCCAGCGAGAGCAGCACGAGCGCCCAGGTCAGGCGCCGGTGCTGGGCCGGAGTGACCTCCGGCGCAGGCAGGGTGGTGTCGGTCATGGGTTTCCTTCGGAGGTCAGGAGCGGTGGGAGACGGCGGGCAGGATGATCTGGTCGATCACCCGGGCCACCAGGTCAGGGGTGGCGGCGTCGCCCAGCAGGAAGACGCGGTGGAGCACGATGCCCGGCAGTGCCGGGGCGAGCAGGTCGAGGTCGAGGTCGTCGCGGATCTCGCCACGCGCCACGGCGCGGTCGAAGATGACGCGGGACGCCGCCTGCTTGGGACCGAGGAACTCGCGACGGTACGTCGCCGCGAACTCCTCGTCACGGGCCATGGCCGTGACCACGGCCGCCTGGACGGCGGTGGCACGCGGGTCGCCCAGGCCGCCCATGCCGCAGTGGGCGGCCAGCAGGTCGCCGCGCAGGGTGCCGGTGTCCGGGGTCGGCGGGTGCTCCTTGTGCGAGCAGACGGCGTCGACCACGAGCTGGCTCTTGGAGGTCCAGCGGCGGTAGAGCGTGGCCTTGGACGCCTTGGCCTCGGTGGCGACGGCATCCATCGTGAGCCGGTCGTAGCCGGACTCGGCCAGCACGGTCAGCGTCGCGTCGAGGATCTCCTGCTCGCGGTCACCCTCGACGCGGGGACGAGCGGTGGTGGTGTCGGGCACCATCGGCAACTCCTGGAAAATGGTACGAAACTGTTTCGTTCCGAACCATAGAACGAAACAGTTTCGTTTCGCAACCCCCGGTGTCCGCCCGGATCAGCGGCCGGCGAGCACCGACAGCGAGGAGTCGAGCGCTATCTCGTTCCACCGCAGGGCGCGGCGCAGCATGTAGTGGCCGACCCGGCCCGCGTCGACGTACGCCGCGTCGGCACCGGCCACCCGGGCCCGGCCGACGTACGCGCGGGTCGCCCGCGGCGAGGTGATGTGGTCGCGGCTCCCGTGGGCGGCGACCAGTCGGCGACCGGCCAGCGCGGCGACCGGCTCGTCCTCGGGGAACCACGGGGCGAGCGCCACGACGCCGCGCACCGACGGGTCGTCGGCGACGTGGACCGCCGTGCGGGCGCCCATCGAGTGGCCGAGCAGCACCACGGGGACGTCGGGGAGCCGCTCCCGCGCCTGGGCCAGCGCCCAGCGCGCGTCCTCGACCGGCCCGGTGCCGCCGTTCCAGCCGCGGTGCCGGTAGCGCAGCAGCCAGACCGCGACCCCCGCCGCGGTGAAGCCGCCGGAGAGCGCGTCGGCCATGGCGGCGGAGCGGCGCCACGAGGCGCTGCGGGCTCCGACGACGGCGTGGCCCCGCTCCTTGCCGCCGTGGAGCATCAGCACCAGGCCGGTCGCGGTGGACGGGTCGGCATGCTCGGTGAGGGTCGGAGCGTGCTGCATCGCGCGATCAGTCTCCACGGGTCGTCTTCGGAGTGCTGGACCTGTCGGATGGGTCCGGCAGGATATGACCATGACCACGTCTGAGGCTCCCGACCCGGCGACCTCCGAGGCGCGCGACCGCCACCAGGACCTCGCCGAGCAGGTGGAGCAGGCCCGCTGGCGCTACTACGTGCTCGACGACCCGACCCTGTCCGACGCCGACTTCGACGTCCGGATGCGCGAGCTCGAGGACCTCGAGGAGCGCTACCCCGAGCTGCGCACCCCCGACTCGCCGACGCAGAAGGTCGGCGGCGCAGTCTCGACCGAGTTCACGGCCGTGGACCACCTGCGCCGGATGGAGAGCCTCGACAACGCGTTCACCTACGAGGAGCTCGAGCGGTGGCACGCCCGGCTGGCGCGCGACGGCGTCGAGTCGCCGGACCTGCTGTGCGAGCTCAAGGTCGACGGGCTGGCGATCAACCTGCTCTACGAGCAGGGGCGGCTGGTGCGGGCGCTGACCCGCGGCGACGGGACGACCGGCGAGGACGTCACCCCCAACGTCAAGACCGTCGACACGGTGCCCCACCGGCTGACGGCGACCGCCGAGTTCCCGGTCCCCGAGCTGCTGGAGGTCCGCGGCGAGGTGTTCCTCCCCGTGGCGGCCTTCGAGCGGCTCAACGAGTCGATGGCCGACGCCGGCAAGCCGGTCTTCGCCAACCCCCGCAACGCCGCGGCGGGGTCGCTGCGCCAGAAGGACCCCCGGGTCACGGCGACCCGGGCGCTCGGCATGGTCTGCCACGGCATCGGCGAGCGGGCGGGCTTCGAGCCGAAGGCGCAGTCCCACGCGTACGAGGCGCTCGCGGCATGGGGGCTCCCGACGAGCGACCAGGTGCGCGTCGTCCCGACGCTGGGCGACGTCGAGGCGTACATCGAGCACGCGGGGGACCAGCGGCACTCGATCGTCCCCTACGAGATCGACGGCGTGGTGGTCAAGGTCGATGACGTCTCGCTGCAGCGGCGGCTCGGCTCGACCAGCCGTGCGCCGCGGTGGGCGATCGCGTTCAAGTACCCGCCCGAGGAGGTCAACGCCAAGCTGCTCTCGATCGAGGTCAACACCGGCCGTACCGGCCGGGTCACGCCGTTCGGCGTCATGGAGCCGACCCGGGTGGCCGGCTCGACGGTGGAGCGGGCCACCCTGCACAACGCACACGAGGTCCGCCGCAAGGACGTACGCCCCGGCGACACCGTCGTGCTCCGCAAGGCCGGCGACGTGATCCCCGAGATCGTCGGCCCGGTGCTGCCGCTGCGGCCTGACGGGCTCGCGGAGTGGGTGATGCCGACCGAGTGCCCCTCGTGCGGGACCACGCTGGCCCAGCAGAAGGAGGGCGACAAGGACCTCCGCTGCCCCAACCACCGCAAGTGCCCGGCCCAGCTGCTCGACCGGGTCTTCCACGTCGCCGGCCGCGGCGCCTTCGACATCGAGGGCCTCGGGTCCGAGGCCGCCCACGCGCTGCTCGGGGCGGGCGTGATCGAGGACGAGGGCGACGTGTTCGACCTCGACGAGGCCAAGCTGCTCACCACCGAGCTGTTCACCCGGGCGGCGAAGAAGACCGAGGCCGACCGCGCGACCGACGGCCGGGTGCTCTCGGCCAACGGTGAGCGGCTGCTCAGCCTGCTCGACCAGGCCAAGGACGTCCCGCTCTGGCGCGTGGTGGTCGCGCTCTCGATCCGCCACGTGGGGCCCACCGCCGCGCGGGCGCTGGCCTCGCGGTTCGGCTCGATGGCCGCGATCCGCGAGGCCGACGAGGAGCTGCTCGCCGACACCGAGGGCGTCGGCCCGACGATCGCGGCAGCGGTGCGCGAGTGGTTCGACGGGCCCGAGGCGGAGTGGCACGTCGCGATCGTCGAGAAGTGGGAGCGCTCAGGCGTACGGATGGCCGACGAGCGCGACGCGTCGGTCGCGCGCACCCTCGAGGGGCTCACCGTCGTCGCGACCGGTTCGCTCGAGGACTTCACCCGCGACTCGGTCAAGGAGGCGATCATCAGCCGCGGCGGCAAGGCGTCCGGCTCGGTGTCGAAGAAGACCGACTACGTCGTCGTCGGCGACAACGCCGGCACCAAGGCCGAGAAGGCCGAGCAGCTCGGCGTCCCGACGCTCGACGAGGCCGCCTTCAAGCGGTTGCTCGAGGGCGGACCCTCAGCCGTCTGAGGCCTCCCGCACCCGGGCGCGGTGCCGGTCGGTCAGGTCGCGCATGGCGTCGAGGAGGGTGCGCAGCGCGACCAGCTCATCAGCACCGAGGTCGGTGAGCAGCTGCTGCCCCTCGACCACCAGCGGGCCGTAGCACTCCCAGGTGAGGGCGAACCCCTCGTCGGTCATCTCGACCAGGACCTTCCGGCGGTCGCCCTCGCTCGGTCGGCGGCGCACCAGGCCGCGGCGGGAGAGCCGGTCGACCAGCGTCGTGGTGGCGGCCGGCCGCAGGCCGGTGGCGTCCGACAGCTCCCCGGCCGTCTTCGGGCCGTCGGCGAGCCAGTCGAGGCAGCGCAGGTCGGTGGGGTTCAGCCCGAGCCGGCGCCCGACGGCGTCGTCGAAGACCTGGACGCTGCGCTGGTAGCGCTGCATGGCCACGCCGAGGTCCTCGACCAGGGCTTGACGAGGAGCTGCCATCCTGACTACCTTTCGAATATCAAACTATCTGGAAATCGGATGTTCTACGGAGAGGGTAGCGCCATGCGGGCGATCGTGGTGGGTGGTGGAGTGGCGGGTCCGGCGACGGCACTGGCGCTGCAGCGGGTGGGCGTGGAGCCGGTCGTGCTGGAGGCCCGGACCGCGGAGGAGATGGCGGCGGGGTCCTACCTCACGCTGGCGCCCAACGGCGTCCACGCCGCCGACGAGCTCGGCGTGGGGGAGCGGCTGCGGGCCGAGGCGTTCCCGACCCGGCGCAACGACCTGGTCTCCGGCACCGGCCGGGTGCTGGGCTCGGTGACGCTGGGCGCGCCGCTGCGCGACGGCTGCTCGGGGTTGACCCTGAAGCGGCCGGCCCTGGCCCGGTTGCTGTCCGAGGCTGCCGCGGACGCGGGGATCGAGGTGCGCCACGGCGCCCGGGTCGTCACCGTGCACGAGTCGCCGGACTCGGTCGAGGTGGAGCTGGCCGACGGCACCCGGGTCCGCGGCGACCTGCTGGTGGCGGCGGACGGCGTCCGCTCGCCCGTCCGGCAGCTCGTCGACCCCGCTGCCCCCGCGGCCCGCTACGTGGGCCTCACCAACTTCGGCGGCATCACCCACGGCACCCCGCTCGCTGACGGGCTCCCGGACGCCGCGTGGCGGATGGTCTTCGGGTCGCAGGCGTTCTTCGGGGCGCACCGGACGCCCGACGGTGACGTGGTCTGGTTCGCCAACGTCCCGCGGCCGGCCATCGACGCGGAGGAGAGGGCCGCCACGTCCCCCGAGCAGTGGCAGCAGTGGCTGGTCGGACTGTTCGCCGGCGACGCGGGTCCCGCCGCGGAGCTCGTGCGGACCGGTGAGCTCGAGCTGGCAGGCGACAGCACGTACGACCTCGGCCACGTGCCGGTCTGGCACCGGGGACGGCTGGTGCTCGTGGGCGACGCCGCGCACGCGCCGTCGCCCAGCTCGGGGCAGGGTGCGGCGATGGCGCTCGAGGACGCGGTCGAGCTGGCGCGCTGCCTGCGGGACGTGACCGGAGGGGTCGGCGAGGCCTTCGCGGCGTACGAGGGGCTGCGGCGCGCCCGGGTCGAGAAGATCGTCGCCGCCGGCGCCCGGAGCAGCAGCAGCAAGGTGCCGGGGCGGGTCGGCCGGGCGTTCCGCGACGCGATGCTCCGGCTGGTCTTCCGGTTCCTCGTCACCGACCGCTCGGTGGCCTGGATGAGCGACCACCGGGTGAGTCTGGGTGCACCCGTCCCGGCTGCGGCTGGCCGCGAGGCGGGCTGAGCCTGTCACTCGCGTCGGGGTCGGTGCCGGGCGTCTGGACGTGGCGGAGCCCGGGTGCTCGACTGGTCGCGTGCGCTTCGACGTGACCACCGACGCCTCGCCCGCGCAGGTCCGACGCGCGCTGACCGACTTCACCGACCGTCGGCTGCAGATCTGGAGCCGGACCCTCGACCCCGAGACGTACGAGGTGCGCGAGCTCGGGGACTCGTGGGCAGTGGCGCGGGAGAGCAGCCCCGGGTCGCCGTTCTGGGTCGTCGTCCGCTACGACTGGTCCGACCCCACCGTGGTCCGGTGGACGGTGGTGGAGAGCAGCTACGGCGGTCACGGCACCGGCTCGGTGGGCATCGCGCCGACCGGCGACGGGGGCAGCCGACTCCGCGTCGAGTGGAGCTACACCGACATCAGCCGCACGCGCGACAAGGTCGTGCTGTTCCTGATCCAGCGAGCTCCCATGCGCGGGGTGATCTCCCGCATGTGGACCCGTGCGCTGGACCGGTACGCACGGTCGGGGTCCGGCTGACCCCGGCCGCACCACCACGTCGGGTTGCGGGATGTCGAGAACGCGTCGCCGGCTCCGTCCCTGCACCACAAGCCCGGACAAGCACTGGAGGATGGACGGCATGACACTCATCAGGCAGCTCGACCACGTCGGCATCACCGTCGCCGACCTCGACACGGCAGCGGCGTTCTTCGTCGACCTGGGCCTCGAGGTCGAGGGCCGGACGTTCCTGGAGGGCGAGTTCATCGACGCGGTCATCGGCATCCCGGACGCGCGCAGCGAGATCGTCGTGCTGCGTCCGCCCGGCGGAGGGACGGGGGTCGAGCTCGCGCGCTTCGTACGGCCCGACCACGAGCCCGGATCGCCCCACGCGATGGCCACCGAGCTGGGCCTGCGCAGCATCTGCTTCCAGGTCGAGGGCCTCCGCGAGCTCGTCGACCGCGTGGCCGAGAAGGGGTACGGACTCGTCGGCCGCATCGGTGAGTACGAGGACATCTGGCTGATGGCCCACGTGCGCGGCCCGGAGGGGATCGTCGTGTCGCTGACCGAGCGCATCGGCTGACGCAGCCGCCGGGCCGCGGCCCGTCAGCGCTGGACCGCGTCGACCACCAGGTCGGCGACGGCCTGCTGGCCGGCCGGGAGCGGGTGGAACGGGATCGCCCCGCCCGGCACACCGGTCTGCCCGTTGACCCACGGCTCGTCGGCACAGATGTCGTGCCCCTCGGAGGCCCGCCAGACGTCGACGTACGGCGTGCTCGTACGATCGGCGGCCCGCTCGAGGTTGTCGGTGAGCGCCTTGTTGACGTGGCGCGCGAACGGCACGTCGCCGCTGGCGAGCGGGAGCAGCTCCGGGCAGCCGCCCTCGGCGGGCGCGAGCTGGGGATAGCCCACGACCAGCACCTCGGCGCGCGGTGCCCGGCGTCGTACCTCCTCGATCGCCCCCACCAGGCGCCGCTCGATCTGCCCCTGGGTGTCGGCCAGCAGGTCGCCCTGGCCGCGGGAGGCGTCGCGGCACGGCGACCCCTCGGGGTCCTGGGCGGCGAGCGACACGCAGCCGCCGACCAGCCGCAGGAAGACGCCGAAGTCGTTGCCGCCGATCGAGAGCGTCACCAGGTCGGTGTCACGGTCGAGCGCGTCCAGCTGCGGCGGGCGCGGCTCGCGGCCGATCTGCTGCTGGCCGGCGAGGCTGCTGGTGTCGGCGCCGCTGCAGCTGCGGTCGTCGAGCTCGACCTCGCGGTCCTGCCCGAGCTGCTCGGCCACCAGCGACGGGTAGTTGTGCGAGGAGCGCAGGCAGCCGTCCGACGGGTCGGTCTCGGGGATGCCGGGGGCCGCGGTGAACGAGTCGCCGAGGGCGACGTACGAGTACGTCGGTCCCGACTCCTGCGAGCCGGACTCCTGCGGCTCCGGGGCCGGCGCGGCGCTGCCGCCGCCGGTGCACCCGGCCAGCAGCAGGGTGGCGGCCGCGACGAGGGCGGTCAGCGGGCGCGACGACATGGCTTCACGGTGGCACGCGTCCCCAAGCCGAGGGCGCGCGTCAGCCGAGGAGGGCCAGCGAGTGCGGGAACTCCCGGAGCTGGCCGCGCAGCTGGCTCCACAGCACGTCGGTGACGTGGTCCGGCGCGCCGCGGCGCCGCAGCACCTCGTCGAGCCAGCTCCGGGCCGCGGCCGGGACCGTCGGGTCGGAGGTCATGACGCCGCCGGCGACCGAGGCCACCAGGTGGGGCGTGAAGGTCGCGAGGACCACCCGCCAGTGGTCGGGGGTGAGCGCGTCGGCCCGGGCGGCGAGGTGTCCCTCGGTCGCGTCGAGGACCTGTCGCGCCATCGTGTCGGCCATCGCGGACAGCCGCACGGCCTCGGCGTCCAGGGGTGCCGGCTGCGGGATCACCATGTCGGGCAGCCGCTTGAGCACGGCACGTGCCTCCTCGGGGGAGGCGGCGTACGCGGTGGCGCCGAGCCGGCTCGCCCGGACCCCGCCCTCGTCGAAGGCCGCGCCGCCGACGATGACCGGCGTGCCGCCGGCGGTGACCTCGGCGATCTGGCGGGCCACCCGGGTCAGGGACGACGACAGCGAGGCGCTGACCAGCACGGCGGCGGGCCGGCCGGACCGGAGCCGCTCCTGCAGCCGGTCGCGCCGGGTGTCGGGGCCGAGGTAGTCGGTCGGCCAGCCCCACGAGCGCAACGACACCGCGACCACCTGGGCGGCCAGCGAGTGGAACTCCCGCTCGGCGCACGCCACCAGCAGCGCCGCCCGCGCCGGGTCGGGCGGGGGGAGCAGGTCGTCGACACGGGTGACGACCTCCTCGCTGATCGCCGTGGCGGCGTGCTCCTGGCCGACGGTCCAGTGGTTGGCGGCCCAGGAGTCGCCGATCTTCTGCTGCGTGTGGACGACGATCCCGGACAGTGCGTCGGCGGGGCTCACGCCGGCCTCGATCACGCGGGCGACGACGCCGTACGCCGCCTCGGAGTCGTTGCGCACCAGGGTCGACCAGTAGTGGTCGGCGGCCGGGATGAGCTGCGGTTGGAGACGCATGTCTTCTCGATCGTCGCACCCGCAGCCGTTCCCGTCACCCACCCCCGGAGGCTGGCTGGTCCGCCCCGTCGAAGGCGCCGCTGTCCTGCAGGATCTGCCACACCTGCTCGCGGCGGCTCTCGGCGTAGCCGGCGGTGACGTGGTGGTCGTCGCGCCAGACCACCTCGTCGCCGACGACCGGCAGGCAGACCGGCGCGTCCGGGCAGAACGCCGGGTTGAGGTCGAGGGTGTCGACCCGCGGCGAGACCGCGGCCTCGGTGAGCGACAGGCCGTCGGTCACGCCGTCGCCGAGCGGCACGGGGACGGCGCACCGGCCCGGGTCCGTCTCGGTGGTCAGGCAGGCGGCGGGGTCGAAGGTCTCCGGCATCACCAGCCGCTCGACGAGCAGCGTGTGGGGGACGGTCCGGGTGATGTCGCGCAGCGTCGCCCGGGACGCCCCGACGGTCATCCGGGCCAGCGACTGCTCCTTGCCGTCGCGGCGTCGTACGACGCCCGACCACTCGTCCTCGTCGTCGCGGGGGCGGGTCATCACCACGACCACGTCCGGGTCGATCTCGGGCAGCACCTCGTCGTACCAGCCGACGCGCGCCTCGCGGCAGTTGTCCTGCTCCTCGTCGGAGGACTTGGTGTTGTAGAGGCCCTCCTGCCACATGCAGCCCTCGACGACGTTGAGCGACAGCGTGAGGTCGTGCTCCTCGGCGAGCGTGCGGAACATCGGCACCAGCGACTGCGCCTGGCTGTCGCCGACCAGCAGCACGTGGGGGCCGGAGCCCTCGACGACCGTGCACTCCCCGGGGGAGTCGGCGGTGCACCAGCCGGTGTCGCCGTAGTCGGCGGTCACCGCCTCCCAGTCGACGTCGGCCGGCAGGTCCACCGCACGCCGGGTGACGACGTCGGGCCGCTCCTCGTCCCCGGCGGCCAGGGCCGGGCGCTGCTCCTGCTCCAGCACCTGCGGGACCACGGTGAACGCGAGCAGCGCGCTCGCCGCGACGCCGACGACCGCCGGCGACCAGCTCAGCCCGTCGAGCCGGGTGGACCTGCGGATCGGCATCTCCAGCACCTCGTACGACGCGGCCGCGAGGCCGGTGCTGAGCCCGATGGCCAGCACTGCGACGACCGCCGGGCCGACGTCGAGGACCTGTTGCAGGACCAGGATCACCGGCCAGTGCCAGAGGTACGTGCCGTACGACACCCGTCCCAGGAACACGGGCACCCGCCGCGACAGCAGCCGGGCGAGCGGTCCCTCGTCGGAGAGCATCAGCGCCGCCACCAGTGCGACCGCCGCGACCGTCGCTGCCAGGCCGCGGACCGATGCCGAGACCGGCACCAGCCCGCTGCAGAGCAGCAGGAAGCCGCCCAGCGCGGCCCAGCCGACGACCCCCGGCCGGAACCGGGCGGCCACCGGCTGCAGCCGGTGGAGGAGCAGCGCGAGCAGCGAGCCCGCCAGCAGCTGGTACAGCCGCGCGTCGGTGCCGTAGTAGGCGTGGTCGGTGTCGACCTGCGCCCAGACCAGCTGCGCGACCACGGAGGCGGCGCACAGTGCGGCCAGCGCCCCGACGACCCAGCGGCGGCCGCGGCGGGCCAGGAGCAGCAGGAGCACCGGGAAGAAGACGTAGTACTGCTCCTCGATCGCGAGGGACCAGAAGTGCAGGAACGGGCTCTTGTCCGCGTCGGCGGCGAAGTAGTCGCCGCTCTGGGCCAGGAAGTTCCAGTTGGCGACGTAGAGCAGCGCGCTCTGGGCGTCGCGCACCAGCGTGAGCCGCTCGGAGACCGGGGCGATCAGGACGTACACGGCGGCGGTGGCCACCACCACCACGGCGGCCGCGGGCAGCAACCGTCGTACGCGCCGGGCGTAGAAGTGGCCGAGCCGGAGCGTGCCGGTCCGGTCGACCTCGCTCACGATGACGCCGGTGACCAGGAAGCCGGACAGCACGAAGAACAGGTCGACGCCGATGAAGCCGCCCTCCGCCCACGGGTGGCCGGTGTGGAAGAGCAGCACGCTGTAGACGGCCACGGTCCGGAGCCCGTCGAGCGCGGGGCGGTAGGACCAGGCAGTCCCGCCCGAGGGGGACGGAGTCATGCAGCGAGGATAGGGAACCAGGACGGGCGGCCCGGAATCGGCGAGAGCGGTCCGCCTAGGATTGGGCCATGCCTGACACCCCCGGAGCGTCCCTCACCCGGGAGCAGGTCGCCCACCTGGCCGACCTGGCCCGGATCGACCTCTCCGACGCCGAGCTGGACCACCTCGCACCGCAGCTGGGGGTGATCCTGGACTCGATCGCCTCGATCCAGGGCGTCGCAGGTGATGACGTCCCGCCGACGTCCCACGCGCTCCCCATGACCAACGTCTTCCGCGAGGACGTCGTCGTGCCCGGGCTGACCGCCGAGGAGGCGCTGGGTGGCGCGCCCGAGGCCGAGCAGCAGCGCTTCAGCGTCCCCCGGATCCTGGGGGAGGAGGCGTGAGCGGCTTCACGGGCGGGAGCACCACGACCGCGGCCACGCTCAGCGAGGCGCTCGCCGCCGGCGAGGTCACCTCGGTCGAGGTGACCCAGGCCCACCTCGACCGGATCGCGGCCGTCGACGGCGCCGTCCACGCGTTCCTCCACGTCGACGCCGAGGGTGCGCTCGAGCAGGCCGCCGAGTCCGACAGCCGCCGGGCCGCAGGCGAGGTCCGCTCGGCGCTGGACGGCATCCCGATCGCGGTCAAGGACGTCCTGACGACGCGGGGCATGCCGACCACGTGCGGCTCGAAGATCCTCGAGGGCTGGGTGCCGCCGTACGACGCGACGGTGGTGCGCCGGCTGCGCGAGGCCGGGCTCCCGATCCTCGGCAAGACCAACATGGACGAGTTCGCGATGGGCTCGTCCACCGAGCACTCCGCGTACGGCCCGACCCGCAACCCGTGGGACCTCGACCGGATCCCCGGTGGCTCGGGCGGCGGGTCCGCCGCGGCGGTGGCCGCCTTCGAGGCGCCGTTCGCGGTCGGCACCGACACCGGCGGCTCGATCCGGCAGCCGGGGGCGGTGACCGGCACGGTCGGCGTGAAGCCGACGTACGGCGGGGTGTCGCGCTACGGCCTGGTCGCGCTGGCCAACTCCCTCGACCAGGCCGGGCCGGTCACCCGGACCGTGCTCGACGCCGCCCTGCTCCACGAGGTGATCGGCGGCCACGACCCGCTGGACTCGACCAGCATCGACCAGCCGCTTCCGGCGCTGGTCGACGCCGTCCGGCAGGGCGCGTCCGGCGACCTCACCGGTGTCCGGATCGGTGTGGTGACCGAGCTGGGCGGCGAGGGCTACCAGGCCGGCGTCCTGCGCCGCTTCGAGGAGTCCGTCGACCTCATGGTCAAGGCGGGCGCCGAGGTGGTCGAGGTGTCGTGCCCCCACTTCGTCCACGCGCTCGCGGCCTACTACCTGATCCTGCCGGCCGAGGCGTCCAGCAACCTCGCCAGGTTCGACGCGATGCGCTACGGCCTCCGGGTCGTGCCGGAGGGCAGCCCGAGCGCCGAGGAGGTGATGCGCGCGACCCGCGACGCCGGCTTCGGTGACGAGGTGAAGCGCCGGATCATCCTCGGCACGTACGCCCTCTCCAGCGGCTACTACGACGCCTACTACGGCCAGGCGCAGAAGGTCCGCACCCTGATCACGCGCGACTTCGAGGCGGCGTTCGAGCAGGCCGACGTGCTGGTCTCGCCGACCGCGCCGACGACGGCGTTCCGGCTGGGGGAGAAGCTCGACGACCCGCTGGCGATGTACCTCAACGACCTCGCGACGATCCCCGCCAACCTGTCCGGTGTCCCCGGCATCTCGGTGCCCAGCGGCCTGGCCGACGAGGACGGGCTGCCGACCGGCGTCCAGGTGCTCGCCCCCGCGATGGCCGACGACCGCGTCTACCGGGTGGGCGCGGCCCTGGAGACGCTGCTCACCCGCGAGTGGGGCGGGCCGCTGCTCGACCGCGCACGTGGCCTGGAAGGAGGTGCCGCATGAGCACCGACACCCTGCTCTCGTTCGAGGAGGCGCTGGAGAAGTTCGACCCCGCCCTCGGCCTCGAGGTCCACGTCGAGCTCAACACCGCCTCGAAGATGTTCTGCGGCTGCCCGACCGGCTTCGGCGCCGACCCCAACACCCAGGTCTGCCCGACCTGCCTGGGCCTGCCCGGCGCGATGCCCGTGGTCAACCGGGCGGCCGTCGAGGCGGCGATCCGGATCGGGCTGGCGCTCAACTGCGAGATCGCCGAGTGGTGCCGGTTCGCGCGGAAGAACTACTTCTACCCGGACATGCCGAAGAACTTCCAGACCTCCCAGTACGACGAGCCGATCGCGTACGAGGGCTGGACCGAGGTCGAGGTGGAAGGCCAGGTGCACCGGATCGCCATCGAGCGCGCCCACATGGAGGAGGACACCGGCAAGTCCCTCCACGTCGGGGGCGCGACCGGGCGGATCCACGGTGCCGACCACTCGCTGGTCGACTACAACCGCGCCGGCATCCCGCTGATCGAGATCGTCACCAAGCCGATCACCGGCACCGGCGCGAACGCGCCGCAGGTCGCGCGGGCGTACGTCCAGCAGCTGCGCGAGCTGATCCTGGCGCTCGGCGTGAGCGAGGCGCGGATGGACCAGGGCAACCTGCGTGCCGACGTCAACCTGTCGCTCGCCCCCACCGGCAGCGACGTCCTCGGCACCCGTACCGAGACCAAGAACGTCAACTCCTTCCGCTCGGTCGAGCGGGCGGTCCGCTACGAGGTGCAGCGGCACGCCGCCGTGCTCGAGGGCGGCGGGTCGATCACCCAGGAGACCCGCCACTGGCACGAGGACACCGGCGTCACGACCAGCGGCCGCGAGAAGTCCGACGCCGAGGACTACCGCTACTTCCCCGAGCCCGACCTGGTGCCCGTCGCGCCGTCGCGCGAGTGGGTGGAGGAGCTGCGGTCGGGTCTTCCGGAGGCGCCGGAGAAGAAGCGCGCCCGGCTGCAGGCCGAGTGGGGCTTCTCCGACCTCGAGATGCGCGACACCGTCGGCGCGGGCGCGCTCGTCCTCGTCGAGGAGACCGTCGCGGCGGGTGCGCCGCCGCAGGCGGCCCGGAAGTGGTGGCTGTCCGAGCTGGCCCGGCGCGCCAACGAGCAGGGCGCCGACATCGCGTCGCTGGGCGTCTCGCCCGCCGACGTGGCCGCGGTGCAGGCGCTCGTCGACGCGGGCACCATCAACGACAAGCTCGCACGCCAGGTCTTCGACGGGCTGCTCGCCGGCGAGGGCACCCCCGAGCAGATCGTGCAGGCCCGCGGGCTCGAGATCGTCTCCGACGACTCGGCGCTCGGTGCGGCCGTCGACCACGCGATCGCAGGCAACCCCGACGTGGCGCAGAAGATCCGTGACGGCAAGGTCGCCGCGGCCGGCGCCCTGATCGGCGTCGTCATGAAGGAGATGCGCGGGCAGGCCGACGCCGGCCGGGTCCGCGAGCTGATCCTCGAGCGGCTCTCCTGACGCCGAGCCGTCACTTCTGCAGGTTCGGGAGGGCCCGACCCGTCACTTCTGCAGGTTGGGAAGGTTGCGACCCGTCACAGTGAGAGGTGCACGAGTGACGGCTCACAGGGGCTTGAGCCTGCACGAGTGACGGCTCACGGGGCTTGAGCCTGCACGAGTGACGGCTCGCGGGGTTGTGGGCCTGCACGAGTGACGGGTCGGCGGTGGTCAGGGCACCAGGCCGCCGCGGACGGGGGCCAGGCCCGGGGTCGCGCCCTGCTCGACCAGCCGCAGCACGGCGTCGAGGTCGAGGTGCTCCTCCAGGGCGTCGGCGATCGCGTCGATCCGCGCCTCGCGCGCCGCGCCGAACGAGACCGCCCCGAACCGGAGGCCCGGGCGGCCGGCCGCGGCGGCGGTCTCCTGCAGCCAGGCCGCCCGGAACGCGTCACCCTCCAGGCAGCCGTGCCACATCGTGCCGATCACGTGCCCCGAGCGGACGCCCCCGGGCAGCTCCTCGCCGGACGACACCTGTACCCGGCCGTGGTGGATCTCGTAGCCGGTGACCGGGACGCCCAGCGCCGTGCCGGACGGCGTGCCGAGCACCTTGTCGTGCCCGAACGTCGTCGTCGCGTCGAGCAGGCCGAGCCCGGCGACGCTCGCCCCGGGCGCCCCCTCGACCCCGTCCGGGTCCGCGACCTCCCGCCCCAGCATCTGGAAGCCGCCGCAGATCCCCAGCACCGGGCCGCCGCGCGCTGCGTGGTCGCGTACGGCGTCGGCCAGCCCGCGCTCCCGCAGCCAGCCCAGGTCCGCGATCGTCGCGCGGGTGCCGGGGATCACGACCACGTCGGCGGACCGTACGGCGCGCGGGTCGTCGACGAAGTCGACCTCGACGTCCGGCTCGAGGCCGAGCGCGTCCAGGTCGGTGAAGTTGCTGATCCGCGGCAGCCGTACCACCGCCACCCGCAGCCGCACCCGGCCGGGGTCCGGCGGGGTCGGGCGCTCGCGCACCGAGAGCGAGTCCTCGGAGTCCAGCCACAGGCCGGGCAGCCAGGGCACCACGCCGACCACGGGGCGTCCGGTCAGGCCCTCGACCTGCTCCAGCCCCGGCTGCAGCAGCCCTCGGTGACCGCGGAACCGGTTGACCACCAGGCCGCAGACGAGGGCCTGGTCGGCCTCGTCGAGCAGCGCGAGGGTGCCGTGCATCGCGGCGAACACCCCGCCGCGGTCGATGTCGCCGACCAGCAGCGACGGGATCGACGCGTGCCGGGCGAGCCCGAGGTTGACGTAGTCGTGCGCGCGCAGGTTGATCTCGGCGGGGGAGCCGGCGCCCTCGCAGACCACGACGTCGAAGCGGTCCGCGAGGTCGTCGAAGGCGTCGTACGCCGCCCGGGCCAGGGCGGCCCTGCCACCTGCGAACTCGTCGGCCTCCAGCATGCCCGCCGGCCGGCCCATCACCACGACGTGGCTGCGCAGGTCGCTGCCGGGCTTGAGCAGCACCGGGTTCATCGCGGCCTCGGGCTCGGCCCGGGCGGCCAGTGCCTGGACCCACTGGGCGCGGCCGATCTCCGTCCCGCCAGCGGTCACCATGGAGTTGTTGGACATGTTCTGCGCCTTGAACGGCGCCACCCGCAGCCCGCGCCGCATCAGGGCGCGGCACAGCCCCGTCGTCACCACGGTCTTGCCCGCGTCGGACGTCGTCCCCAGCACCATCAGGCTCCCGCTCACCGGACGGACCCTATGCGCAGACGCCCTGGCTGGTGGGCCGGGTGGGTGGGCTAGAGTGCTGGTGCTCCCGCCCACGCGGGAGTGCCACGGTGCTCCAGGAAGTCCGGTGAGATCCCGGTGCTGTCCCGCAACTGTGAAGCCGGCCCCAGCGACACCAGGGAGCCGGACGAGCCAGGTCATCTGGCCCGTGGCCGCGCAACTAGCCTCGGACGAAGTCTAGTTCGTGCAGCAGTGGGTCCCCCGGGACCCGTGCGGCCCGAAGACTCTCGTCCTCCGAAGACCGGAGGATGCTGTGCCCGCCCCTTACTCCCGACGCCGTGACCGGCGATTGCTCGCCCCCCTGCTCCTGCTGCTGGCCCTCGTGCTCAGCGGCTGCGGCGGGGTCGACACCGTCGACGAGCAGGCCTCGTCGTCGTCCTCGTCCGCCGACCCCGAGTTCCCCGTGTCGGTGCTCTCCGGCCCGGTCGGCGGCGACACCGAGATCACCCTCGACGCCGAGCCGACGTCGATCGTCTCCCTCAGCCCGACTGCCACCGAGATGCTGTGGGCGGTCGGCGCGGGTGACCAGGTCGTCGCCGTGGACGACCAGTCCGACTACCCGAAGGACGTGCCGACCACCAAGCTGTCGGGCTACGAGCCCAACGTCGAGGCGATCCTCGAGTACGAGCCAGACCTGGTGATCGCCTCGGACGACACCGGCGACCTGGTGTCGGGGCTGAAGCAGGCCCGGGTGCCGACGCTGGTGCTGCCGGCGGCGGCCGACCTCGAGGAGACGTACTCCCAGTTCGAGCGGGTCGGCCAGGCCACCGGTCACCAGGACGAGGCCACCGAGCTCGTCGAGGAGACGCGCTCCGGGATCGAGCAGGCGGTCGAGGAGGCACCCGACACCGAGGGCGTGAGCTACTTCCACGAGCTCAGCCCGGACCTCTACACCGCGACCAGCGACACCTTCATCGGCTCGGTCTACGAGCTGTTCGGGCTCGAGAACGTCGCCGACGAGGCCAAGGGGGCCGACGACTACCCCCAGCTCGCCACGGAGTACGTCGTGGGTGCGGACCCGGACCTGGTGTTCCTCGCCGACGGCTTCTGCTGCGGCGTGACCGCCCGGGACGTCGCCGACCGTCCCGGCTGGCAGCAGGTGCCGGCCGTCGCCGAGGACCAGGTGCACGTCATCGACGAGGACATCGCCAGCCGCTGGGGCCCGCGCACCCTGGAGTTCGTGGAGCAGGTGAGCGAGATCCTGCAGGAGCGCGACGAGGCGCAGGGCTGACCGTGGCTCTCGACCTGGCGGGCGGCGGGCGCGGCGGGGCCGCGGTCGCCCGGGCGCGCGCGCTGCGCAGGCTCGCCGCCCGACCAGGTCTGAGACGCACCAAGCTCCTCTTCGGTGCGCTCGTGTGCCTCGGCGCGGTGCTGGTCGGGTGCCTGGTCGGACCCGCCGGCCTCGGTGTCCGGGGGATCCTGCTGGAGCTGCTCGACGCGGTGCCCGGCGTGGAGGTCGACTCCGGGCTCTCGGTCACCCAGCAGGCGATCTTCTGGGAGATCCGGCTGCCGCGGGTCGTGCTCGGCGTGCTGGTGGGCGCGATGCTCGCCGTCGCCGGCGTCTCCTACCAGGGGGTGTTCCGGAACCCGCTCGCCGACCCGTACCTGCTCGGCATCTCCAGCGGCGCGGGGCTGGGGGCGACGCTCGGCATCGTGGCCGGCGGCGGCGTCGGCCCGGTCGGCATCCCGCTGCTCGCGTTCGTCGGCGGTCTGCTCGGGGTGGCGGCGACGTACGCCCTCGGCAGTACCGTCGGCGGTGGCCGCGGCGCCGTCGTGATCATCCTGGCGGGCGTGGCGGTCGGCGCCTTCTTCAACGCGATCCAGAACTTCGTCCAGCAGCAGTACGACGACTCGCTCCTCTCCGTCTACTCCTGGATGCTCGGGCGGCTGAGTACCGACGGCTGGTCGGACGTCGTGATCGCGCTGCCGTACGTGGTGATCTCGTGCGTGGCGATCCTGGCCCACCGCCGGGTGCTCGACGTGATGGCGGTGGGCGACGTCGAGGCGGCCAGCCTGGGCGTCGACCCGGCGCGGGTGCGCCTGGTGCTGGTCGTCACCGCCACGCTCGGCACCGCCGCCGTGGTGAGCGTGAGCGGGCTGATCGGGTTCGTCGGGATCGTCGTACCCCACGCGGTGCGGCTGCTGTTCGGCGCCGGTCACCGCACCCTGCTGCCGCTGTCGCTGATGCTGGGAGCGGCCTTCCTCGTGCTCTGCGACGTCGTCGCCCGCACCGTGCTGGCGCCGGCGGAGGTCCCGATCGGCGTCGTGACCGCGCTGGTGGGCGCGCCGTTCTTCCTGGTCGTGCTGCGCCGTCACAAGGGGGGCCTGTGAACCCGCGCGCGACGGCGGTCGTCGAGTGCCGGGACGTCTGCGTCGACCGCGGCGGCGTCCAGGTCGTCACCGACGTAGACCTGGTGGTCGAGCCGGGGGACTGGGTGGCGGTGGTCGGCCCCAACGGCGCTGGCAAGACGTCGCTGCTGCACGCCCTGGCCGGCCTGATCCCCGCACGCGGGTCGCTGCGGGTCGGCGGGCTCGATCCCGGGACCGCGCCGCGCCGGCGGGTGGCACGGGTCGTCGCCCTGATGCCGCAGCGGCCGGAGGTGCCCGAGGGGACCACCGTGCGTGAGCTGGTCGCGCTCGGGCGTACGCCCCACCTGCGCCGCTTCGGCACCGAGACCGCCGGCGACCGCGACGCCGTCGAGCGCACGCTGCAGCGGCTGGACCTGGTCGACCTCGCCGACCGCCACGCCGTGGGCCTCTCCGGCGGCGAGCTGCAGCGGGTCGTGCTCGGCCGGGCGCTGGCCCAGCAGCCCCAGCTGCTGCTGCTCGACGAGCCGACCAGCGCCCTGGACATCGGGCACCAGCAGAGCGTGCTCGACCTGGTCAACCGGATGCGGCTGCAGGACGAGCTCACCGTGGTGGCGGCGATGCACGACCTCACCCTGGCCGGCCAGTACGGCCGCCGGGTGGTGCTGCTCCACCAGGGACGCGTCGTCGCCGACGCCAGCCCGACCGAGGTGCTGCAGCCGGCCCGGCTCGCGGAGGTCTACGGAGCCCGGGTCGAGGTGCTGCAGCGCGACGGCGGCCCGGCGGTGCTCCCGGTGCGGGCCGAGCGATGATCCACCCCATTCGAAGGGCTCGCTGCGCTCCGCTTCGAACAGGGACCCGAAAATGAGCGTGCTCCTCGCGGTCGCCCTCGACACCGCGCTCGCCGAGCCGCGGCCCGCGCTCCACCCCGTCGTGTGGACCGGCCGCTACCTCGACGCGGTGGCGCCACGGGTCCCCGAGCGGCCGCGGTCCCGGGCCGTGGTCGCCGGCGGCGCCGCCTGGCTGGGCGGCGCGGTGGTCGCGGTCGCGCTGGCACGGCTGACCGAGGGGGTCGCGCGGCGGCTCGGCGGACCGGGCGCCGTCGTCGTCCGCGGGGTCGCGCTGTGGCCGCTGCTGTCGTCGCGGATGCTGCAGGCCGAGGTCGCGGCCGTGGAGGCCGCCGTACGACGTGACCTCGGGGCGGGACGCGCCGCGCTGTCCCGGATCGTCAGCCGCGACACCTCCGGGCTCACCGAGGACGAGGTCCGGGGCGCCGCGGTCGCGTCGCTCGCCGAGAACCTCTCGGACTCCGTCGTGGCGCCCCTGGTCTGGTACGCCGCCGCCGGGCTCCCCGGCGCCGCGCTGCACCGCTACGCCAACACCGCGGACGCCTGCTGGGGCTACCGCACGCCGCGCTGGCAGCACGCCGGCCGGGTCGCCGCCCGGGTCGACGACCTGCTCAACCTGGTGCCGGCCAGGCTCACCGCCGCCCTGCTGGCCCGGCGGTCCGACCTGCCGCGGCTGCGCGCCGAGGCCCGACGCACCAGCTCGCCCAACGCAGGCTGGCCGATGGCCGCGATGGCGCTGCGCCTCGACGTCGCGCTGGGCAAGCGCGGCCAGTACGCGCTGAACGCCGGGGGAGCCGCCCCCGGACCCGACCACGTCGACGCCGCGCTGCAGGTCGCGCGCCGTACGACGCTGCTGGCCACGGCGCTCGCCGCCGTGGTCGCCCACCGGACCCGCTCCACCCGAGGAGGACCACGATGACGACCACCGGCACCCCGCGCGAGGCGCTCCCCGACCGGGAGCGCACCCGGCCACCGCGGCGCGACGTCGCCTCGATCGTGCTGGTCGCGACCGGCGACGGGAAGGGCAAGTCGACGGCGGCGTTCGGGACGGTCATGCGCGCGGTGGCGCGCGAGTGGTCGGTGTGCGTCGTGCAGTTCATGAAGTCCGGCAAGTGGCGGGTCGGCGAGGAGGCTGTCGCGCGCCGGCTCGGCGTCGAGTGGTGGACGATCGGCGACGGCTTCACGTGGGAGTCCGACGACCTCGACCGGTCGGCGACCATCGCCCGCGAGGCCTGGGCGGCCGCGGCGGAGGCGCTCGCCTCAGGACGCTACGACCTGGTCGTGCTGGACGAGGTCACCTACCCGGTCAACTACGGCTGGATCGAGGCCGACCCGGTCTGGGCGGCGATCCGCGACCGCGCCGAGCGGACCAACGTCTTCTGCACCGGCCGGAACGCCCCGCCGGAGCTGGTCGACCTCGCCGACACGGTGACCGAGATGCGCAAGGTCAAGCACGCGTACGAGACCGGGGTCCGCGCCCGGCGCGGCCTCGACTTCTAGCGGCCGACATGGACCCCCTCCACGACCACGGCGACCGGCAGGCTCCGGCCGGGGCCCTCGACCTCGCGGTCAACGTCCTCGGACCGACGCCCGGATGGCTGCTCGACGAGCTGCGGGACGTCGACCTGGTCGGCTACCCCGACCCGGGACCCGCGACCGCCGCGCTCGCGGCGCGACACGGGACGGCGCCGGGCCGGTGCCTGGTCCTCCACGGCGCCGCCGAGGCCTTCACGCTGGTGGCGCAGGCGCTGCGGCCCCGGCTGGCCGCCTGCGTGCACCCGTCGTTCACGGCACCGGAGGCGGCGCTCCGGGCGGCGGGGGTCCCGGTGCAGCGGGTGCTGCGCGACCCGGCCCACGACTTCGCCCTGGACCCGGCGGCCGTGCCCGAGGAGGCGGACCTGGTCGTGCTGGGGCGTCCCGACAACCCGACCGGGCGGCTCGACCCGCTCGCGGCGGTCGCGGCGCTCGCCCGGCCCGGGCGGGTGCTGGTCGTCGACGAGGCGTTCGCCGACTTCCTCCCGGACGCGCTCGGGCTGCACGGTGCGGGGATCCCGGGGCTGCTGTGCGTCCGCAGCCTCACCAAGCTCTGGGGGATCGCCGGGCTGCGCGTGGGCTACCTGCTCGGCGACGAACCGCTGGTCGCGCGGCTGGCGGCGGTCCGGCAGCCGTGGCCGGTCGGCTCGCCCTCGCTCCGGGCCGCCACCGTGCTCGCCGGAGCCGAGGAGGAGCGGGGGCGCCGCGCGCAGCGCGTGGCCGACGACCGCGCCGCGCTGCTGGACGAGCTGGCGCCGCTGCCGCTGACGGTCTGGCCCTCGCCGGCCAACTTCCTGCTGCTGCGATCCCCGCGACCCGACCTGCGCGACCGGCTGCTGGAGCACGGCGTGGCGGTCCGCCGCGGCCAGACGTTCCCGGGGCTGGACGCCCACCACGTACGCGTGGCGGTGCACCCCGACCCGGAGGTCCGGTCCGCGCTGGTCGCGGCGCTGCGCGCGGTGCTGTCCACGGGGGACGCCGACGTCCGGCCCGCCCCGGACCTCGCCGACGACGTACCCGTCGGGCACCGGATCCTGGTGCTCGGCGGCGCCCGCTCCGGCAAGTCCCGGCACGCGCAGCAGCTCCTGGCCGACCGGCCCGACGTCGTGTACGTCGCCCCGGGGCCGGTGCCCGACGGCAGCGACGCCGACTGGGCGGCGCGCGTGGCCCGCCACCAGCGGGACCGACCGGCCGGCTGGACCACGCGCGAGACCACCGACGTCGCCGCCGCCCTCGAGTCCGCCGACCGGCCGGTGCTGGTCGACTGCCTGGCGACCTGGCTCGCGGCGGCCATGGCGGACGCCGGGGCCTGGGAGTCCGCGGACGGCGACACCGCGTGGGAGCAGCAGCTCGACGACGAGGTCGACCGGCTGGTGCGCGCCTGGCAGGCGGTGCGGGTTCCGGTGGTCGCGGTCAGCAACGAGGTGGGCTCGGGCGTGGTCCCGGGCACCCGGTCCGGGGTGCTGTTCCGCGACGCCCTGGGCCGGCTCAACCGCAGGCTCGCGGACGCGAGCGACGACGTACGCCTGGTGGTCGCCGGGCGGGCACAACGACTGGAAGGAGACCCGCAGTGACCCACGCAGCGAGGACCGACGAGGCGGCCCGCGCCGAGGCCCGTCGCCGGGTGGACGGGCTGGCGAAGCCACTCGGCGCGCTCGGCCGGCTGGAGGACCTGGCCGTCTGGCTGGCCGGGGTCCAGGGGACCTCCGCCCCGCGGCCGCCCGGTGAGGTGTCCGTGGTGGTGTTCGCGGGCGACCACGGGGTCACGGGCGACGGGCCGGTGTCGGCGTACCCCCGCGCGGTGACGGCGGCGATGGTCCGGGAGTTCCTGCGCGGCGGCGCCGCGGTCAACGTGCTCGCCCGGGCGCACGACGCCCGGGTCCGGGTCGTCGACGTGGGGGTCGACGACGACCTCGCCGACACGCCGCCGGAGGTACGCCGCCACAAGGTACGGCGCGGCTCCGGGGCGATCGACCGCGAGGACGCGCTCACTGTCGACGAGGTCGCCGCCGGCCTCGCCGCCGGCCGGGCGGTGGCCGACGAGGAGATCCACGCGGGCGCCGACCTGCTCGTCCCGGGCGACATGGGGATCGGCAACACGACGGTCGCAGCCACGCTGGTCGGTGCCGTCCTCCGCCTCGACGCCGACGACGTGGTCGGCCGCGGGACCGGGGTCGACGACGAGACGTGGCGCCGCAAGCGGGACGTCGTCGCGGCCGCCCTGGAGCGGGCGCGACCCCACGCCGACGACCCGGTCGGGCTGCTGCGGACGGTCGGCAGCGCCGACCTGGCCGCCGGCACCGGCTTCCTGCTCCGGGCCGCGGAGCGGGGGACGCCCGTGCTGCTGGACGGCGTGGTCTCGGGGGCCTGCGCGCTGCTCGCCGAGCAGCTGGCGCCCGGCGCCGTGGCGTGGTGGTGCGCGGGGCACCGATCCACCGAGCCGGCGCACCGGCTGGCACTCGCGTCGCTCGGCCTGCTGCCGCTGCTCGACCTGGAGCTGCGGCTGGGCGAGGCGAGCGGGGCGCTGACCGCGCTCCCGGTGCTGCGCGCGGCTGCCCTGCTGCTGGCCGGCATGACGACGCTGGACTCCGTCACCCTGCCCGTGACGGAACCGGTGTGAGCCTTCCCACCGACGCGGCGCGACTCGCGCTGGGCACCCTCACGGTGCTGCCGGTGCCGCCGCCGCGGACGGTGGACCAGCGGGTGGCCGGCCTCGCCATGGCCCTCGCGCCGCTGGCGGTGCTGCCGCTCGCCGCCGCCGTCGGGCTGGCCGTGTGGGCGGGGGACACGCTCGTCGTGCCGCCGCTGCTGACCGGCCTGATCGCGGTGGCCCTGCTGGCGCTCGGGTCCGGCGGGCTCCACCTCGACGGGCTCGCGGACACCGCCGACGGGCTGGCCGTGCCGGGTGACGCGGAACGCCGGCTCGCGGTGATGCGGACCGGCGACGTGGGTCCGGTCGGGGCGGCGTCCCTGCTGCTGGTGCTGATGGTGCAGGCGGTGGCGGTCGCCGGCGTGCTCGACCGGTACGGCGCGCCGGCCGCCGCCGCCACGGCGGGACTGGCGGTGGTCGTCAGCCGGGGCTGCCTCCCGCTGGCCTGCGCCCGCGGCATCCCCGCCGCGCGGGGCGACGGGCTCGGGAGCGCGGTCGCCGGGTCGGTCCCGGTCCCCGTGGTGGTGGCCGTGGTCGGCGCCCTCGCCATGGTCGGGCTGCTGCTCGACGGCGCCCGGGGCGTCTCGGGAGTGCTCGTGGCCGTGGCGGTCGCGGCGCTGCTGCTGTGGCGGGCCGTGCGCACGCTCGGCGGGGTGACCGGCGACGTGCTCGGTGCGGTGGTCGAGGTGGCCCTCGCCGGGTGCCTGGTCGCGCAGGTGGTCGGGCCCGCTCCCTGGTGACCCGCCCGGCTCAGCGGGTCCCGGGACGGACGACGAGGATCCGGTCGTCCTCGGGCGCCGGGTCGCCGCGGCCGTCGCGGTTGGAGGTCGTGACCCACAGGTTGCCGTCGGGCGCCACCTCGACGGTGCGGAGCCGGCCGTACTCGCCGACGAAGAACGGCGTCGGGTCGCTGGCCTGGCCGTCGGCCACCTCGACCCGCCAGAGCCGGGTGCCCTGCAGCGCGCCGAGCCACAGGTGACCCTCGGCGTACGCCAGGCCCGACGGTGACGCCTGGCTGGTGCTCCACACGACCCGCGGGTTGACGAAGTCCGCCTCGTCGCCGCGGCCCTCGACCTCCGGCCAGCCGTAGTTGCCGCCCTGGTCGATCAGGTTGAGCTCGTCGTACGTGTTCTGGCCGAACTCGCTGGCCCAGAGGTTGTCGTCGTCGTCGAAGGCGAGCCCCTGGACGTTGCGGTGGCCCCACGTCCAGACGGGGGAGTCGGGGTCGGGGTTGCCGGGCGCCGGGTCGCCGTCGGGGGTGATCCGGAGGATCTTGCCGGCCAGCGAGGAGCGGTCCTGGGCGAAGTCGGGGTTGCCGGTCTCGCCGGTGGAGGCGTAGAGCAGTCCGTCCGGCCCGAAGCGGAGTCGGCCCCCGTCGTGGATGAAGCCGGTGGGGATCCCGTCGAGCAGCACCTCGGGCGTCCCCAGCTGGTCCTGGCGGTCCAGCGGCGCGCGCACGATCCGGTTGTCGGTGGCGGTGCCGAGGTAGAAGTAGAGCATCCGGTCGCGCTCGAAGTCGGGGGAGACGGCGACGCCGAGCAGCCCGCCCTCGCCGGCCTCGCCCTCGGCGACGGGGTCGCCGAGGACCCCGGCCTGCTGCGGCTCCCCGCCGTCCGGGTCGACCAGCAGCACCTCGCGGGTGTCGCGCTCGGTCACCACGGCCCGCCCGTCCGGAAGGAAGCCCAGGCCCCACGGCGCCTGCAGCCCGGTGGCGACGGTGTCGACGACCTCGACGGGCTTCTCCCGCCCGATCGTGCCGCCCTCGGACGGGTCACCGGTCCCACCGCCGGGCTCCTCGGCCGTGGGCGCGGTGACGGTCGGCGGCCCGGGTCCGTCGTCGCCGTCGGAGCAGCCGGTGAGCGCGAGCGCGAGCAACGCCCCGAGGGCGGCGGCACGGCGCATCAGCCGATCCGCTCCAGGAACTCCAGCAGCAGCTCGTGCACCCGCTCGGGCTGCTCCATCTGGACGAAGTGGGTGCCGTTGAGCTCCACGTACGTCGCCTCGTCGAGCCGTTCGGCGGCCGTGAACATGTCGCGGGCGCCGCTGAGGACGTCCCACCGGGCGGCGACGAAGAAGGTGGGCACGCTGATCTGGCTGAGCCGGACCCGGGCGTGCTCGGAGGTGCGGAGCGCGAGGTGGAAGTACCAGTCGACCGGCGTCTGCAGGAACTCGCGGACCGCGGTCGCGGCGAGCTCGCGGTCGGGCACCGGGAACATGAAGCCGGTACGGCCGAGCGCCGAGATCGCCCACGGCCCGACCGGCAGCCGGCGGGTCAGCGGGGTCAGCGCCCGGCCGCCGTGGTGGAGCAGCCGGGCCCAGCTGACCGTGAGCGCGCCGGCGACGGCGTGCGGGAGGTGGAACGGGCCGAGCATCGTGGCGAAGGTGCCGCCGGGCACGCCCGCGACGGCGAACAGGCCCCGGACCCGCTCCGGGTGGCGGGTGGCGAGCTCGAACATCGTGTTGACGCCCATCGACCAGCCCATGAGGACGGTGCTGTCGACGCCGAAGTGGTCCATCACCGACAGCGCGTCCTCGACGAACTCGTCGATCCCGACCCGGCGTGGGTCGGCCGGCCGGTCCGAGCCGCCGGTCCCGCGGTGGTTCCAGCTCACGACCCGGACGCCGCAGTCGGGGTCGAGCAGCGCCGGCCACGCCCACGGGCTGGTGCCGAGGCCGTTGCAGAGCACGACGGTCGGCCCGTCGACCTCGCCGTCCGGGTCGTTGGTCCACGCCCGCAGGCGGGTGCCGTCGTCGGAGAGCACGTCGGTGAAGGCGAGCCGCGCGTGGGTCGTCCGGGACTCGGTACGGGATCCGGCAGGGGAGGCCATGGGGCCAGTGTGCCGGAGGGGACCATCCGCCCCGCGCCCGAACCGCCCGGGACGAGCCGGTGGCGCGACCGGAGAGGCGGCCGCGCCACCCGGGATCAGAGCGACGCGGCCGCGGACGCCGGGGCGTCCGGCACGCCCCGGCGTACGGCCCGCGCGGCGAGGTAGTCCTCGACCTCGCGGCTCTCCGCGCGGCGCTGCGTGAGCGCGGTCGCGGCGACCATGGCGTTGCGGCGGGACCGCTGCTGGGAGCTGACGGCCCACTGGTGGAGCCAGCGGTCGACGGGCGTGAGGTGCATGGCGGTTCCTGGGTCCGGAGGCGACGACGCCGACGACGTTAGGCGCGTCGTCTTGCCGTCGCGTCAACCCCGTGTGACAGCGGTGTGAACGATCCTGCGAAACCTCAGTCCGGCACCGGCTCGGCGAAGGCCCGCCCGGACCGGGTGGCGCCCACCGACGCGACCACGACGCACGCCATCGCGAGCCACTGCGTCCCCGACAGGAACTCCCCGAGCACGACGATCCCCGCCAGCGCCGCCACGGCGGGCTCCAGGCTCATCAGGATCGAGAACACCGGGGGCGGCAGCCGGCGCAGCGCCACCATCTCGCAGCTGTACGGGATCACCGAGCTCAGCAGCCCGACCGCCGCGCCGACGGCCAGGATCCGCGGGTCGACCAGCGCCTCGCCCGCACTGCCGAGCGCAGCGGGGGCGAGCAGCACGGTGGCCACCAGGCTGGCGACGGCGAGCCCGTCGAGCCCGGGCCACAGCGCGCCGGTGCGCGCGCTGAGCAGGATGTACGCGGCCCAGGCGCCGCCGGCGAGCAGCGCGAACCCCGCGCCCGCCAGGCTCACGTCGCCGGGCTGCAGGCCGAGCAGCAGCACGCCCGCCCCGGCCAGCGCCACCCAGAGCAGGTCCCGGGCACGTCGCGAGCCGACGACCGCGATCGCCAGCGGCCCGACGAACTCGATGGTGACGGCGACGCCGAGCGGGATCCGGGCGAACGCCTGGTAGATCGCCCAGTTCATCACCCCGAGCGCGACGCCGAACCCCAGCACCACCGCCCAGTCGCCGCGGCGCCGCCCGCGCAGCACGGGCCGCGCGATCAGCCCCAGCAGCAGGGCGCTGGTCACCAGCCGCAGCCACACGATCCCGGTCGGCGAGATCTCCCCGAACAGCGACTTCGCGACCGCCGCACCGAGCTGGACCGAGAGGATTCCGATCAGCACCAGCCAGACCGGTGAGAATCGGAGTGCCACCCGGTCAATCTAGGGCGTGGGGCGGAGACGCAATCCAGGTGATCCTGTCGGTGGACGGGTCTAGCGTCGTCACTGCACCACGACCGGGAGTCGACAGCACGGGGAGGACCACGAGGTGACCACCACAGCGGGCAGGAGCACGGTGCGCGGCAGGGAGACCGGCGGGCCGGCCATCGAGGCCGAGCAGCTCGTCAAGCACTTCGGCGAGACCGTTGCCGTCGACGGCGTCAGCTTCAGCGTGCCGCGCGGCACGGTCCTGGGGCTGCTCGGGCCCAACGGCGCCGGCAAGACCACGACGGTGCGGATGATGACGACCCTGACCACCCCCACCAGCGGCACCGCGCGGGTGGCCGGCCACGACGTGGTCCGCGAGCCCGAGGCCGTACGCCGGTCGATGGGCCTGACCGGCCAGGCGGCCACGGTCGACGAGCTGTTGACGGGCAAGGAGAACCTCTGGCTCGTCGGCAGCCTCTACGGCCTGGACAAGCAGACCATCCAGCGGCAGAGCGTCGACCTGCTGGAGCGGTTCTCGCTGAGCGACGCCGCCGACCGCACCATCAAGACGTACTCCGGCGGCATGCGGCGCCGGCTCGACCTGGCCGTCAGCCTGATCGCCACGCCGCCGGTGCTGTTCCTCGACGAGCCGACCACCGGCCTCGACCCCCGCAGCCGGGTCGAGCTGTGGGAGGTGCTCCGCGACCTGGTGCGTGACGGGACCACGTTGCTGCTCACGACGCAATACCTCGAGGAGGCCGACCAGCTCGCCGACGACATCGTGGTGATCGACAAGGGCACCGTGATCGCCCACGGCACCCCGCTCGAGCTCAAGGACGCCTCGGGCAAGGCGGCGCTGGTCGTCACCGTCTCCCGGGCCGAGGACCTCGCCGAGGCCGCCGAGCTGCTCCGACGCGCCGTGCCGGAGGTCCACATCGACGAGCCGACCCGGTCCGTGACCGCTCCGGCCGAGGGGCTCGCCGACGTCACCCGCGTCGCCACGCTCTTCGACGGCAGCGGGATCGACCTCGACGACCTCGGACTGCAGCGTCCGAGCCTCGACGACGTCTTCCTGCACCTCACCGGCCACCGCGCCGAGGACATCGCACCCGAGGAGGAGATCTCCGCATGAGCACCGAGACCACGGCCGCCGGCCTCGACCACCACGCCACCATCGAGCGCCCGACGATCCGGACCGGCAGCCTGCTCAGCCAGTCCCTGGTGATCACGCGGCGCAACCTGATCCACATCCGGCGGATGCCGGAGATGCTGCTCGACGTCACCATCCAGCCGGTGATGTTCGTGCTGCTGTTCGCCTACGTCTTCGGCGGGGCGATCGCGACCGAGTCGAAGGCCGGCTACAACGAGTGGCTGCTCGGCGGGATCATGGGCCAGACCATCGCGTTCGCGTCGTTCATCGTCGCGGTGGGGCTGACCTCCGACATCGACAAGGGCATCGTCGACCGGATGCGCTCGCTGCCGATCCACCCCTCGGCCGTCCTGGTCGGACGCAGCATCTCCAGCCTGATCCACTCCAGCATCGGCATCGTCGTGATGTCGCTGACCGGCCTCGTGATCGGCTGGCGGATCCGCGGCACCTTCCTCGAGGCCGTCTCGGCGTACGGGCTGCTGCTGCTCTGGGGCTTCACGATGATCTGGCTGGGCATCCTGGTCGGCTCCAAGATGCGGTCGGTGGAGGCGGTCAACGGCGTGATGTTCACGACCATCTTCCCGCTGACGTTCCTGTCCAACGCGTTCGCGCCGACCGAGCCGATGGAGCCCTGGCTGCGCACCATCGCCGAGTGGAACCCGATCTCCGCGCTGGTGCAGGCGATCCGCGTGCTGTGGGGCAACACCCCGCCCGCACCCGCTGACGCCGCACTGCCGCTCCAGTACCCGGTCGTCGCGACGCTGATCTGGTGCATCGGCCTGACGGCGATCCTGGCGCCGCTCTCCATCCGTACGTTCCGCAACCGCACCCAGCAGTGAGGGAGTCCACGATGTCCACGCCCACGACCCTGCTCATGATCGGCACCCGCAAGGGGCTGTGGCTCGCCACGTCCGACGACGCGCGCCGGGAGTGGGAGGTGTCCGGTCCCCACT
Organism: uncultured Actinomycetota bacterium; assembly: GCA_963724225.1. Lineage (GTDB taxonomy): Bacteria > Actinomycetota > Actinomycetes > Propionibacteriales > Nocardioidaceae > Nocardioides. Next base: position 186,932 of record CAVRTX010000016.1, read on the forward strand.
TCCCCATGGAGGAGGTCTACTCGGTGCACCTCGACACCCGGGGCGAGCGTCCCCGGCTGCTCGCCGGCTGCTCGTCGAGCTGGTTCGGGCCGCAGGTGCGGCGCTCCGACGACCTCGGCCAGACCTGGGAGGAGACCCCCAACGGGGCGCTCCGGTTCCCCGACGACACGGGCGTCGCGCTGGAGCGCGTCTGGCAGCTGGTCCCCGGCGTCGAGGACGGCGTCGTCTGGGCCGGCACCGAGCCGGGCGCGGTGTTCCGCTCGACCGACCGGGGCGAGAGCTTCGAGCTGGTCCGCGGGCTGTGGGACCACCCCCACCGCGAGGAGTGGAACGCCGGGTTCGGCGGCCAGGCCTTCCACACGATCCTGCCCCACCCGACCGACGCGTCGTCGGTGCTGGCGGCGATCTCCACGGGCGGTGTCTACCGCACGGCCGACGGTGGGGAGTCGTGGGAACCGTCCAACACCGGGGTGAAGGCGGAGTTCATGCCCGGCGAGCGCTCCTACCCCGAGTTCGGCCAGTGCGTCCACAAGGTCGCGCGCGACCCGGCCGAGAGCGACCGGCTCTTCCTCCAGAACCACGGCGGCGTCTACCGCTCCGACGACGGCGGCGGCACCTGGCAGGACATCGCGCCGGGGCTGCCGAGCGAGTTCGGCTTCGCGATGGTCACCCACCCGCGCACCCCCGCCACCGCCTACACCTTCCCGATCACCGACGCCGGGGCCCGCTGGCCGGTCGACGGCCACGCGCGGGTGTGGCGTACGACCGACGCGGGGGAGTCCTGGGCCGAGCTGGGGGGCGACGACCTGCCCGACGGCTACTTCGCGGCCGTGATGCGCGACGCGATGTGCGCCGACCAGCACGACCCCGCCGGCCTCTACTTCGGCGGCCGCAACGGCGCGGTCTGGGCCTCGCCCGACGAGGGCGAGTCGTGGTCCGAGGTGGCCGAGGGGCTGCCCGACGTGATGGTGGTGCGCGCGGCCGCCCTGGCCTGAGCTGACCGGTCGCCCGCAGGGCTAGAGTCCGGCCATGGGCTCCTACACCGTCACCCGATCCGTCGAGGTCGACGCGGACGCGGCCACCTGTCACGCCCTGGTGGACGACTTCCACGAGTGGACGGCGTGGTCGCCGTGGGAGGACCTCGACCCGGCCCTGCAGCGCACCTACACCGGGCCGGACCGGGGCGTCGGCGCCCACTACGCGTGGTCGGGCAACCGCAAGGCCGGGCGCGGCTCGATGGAGATCGTCGGCTCCACGCCCGAGCGGATCGACGTGCACCTGGTGTTCCAGAAGCCGTGGAAGGCCGAGAACCCCGTCGAGTTCCACTTCGTCCCCGCCGGCGCCGGCACCCGTGTCACGTGGACCATGTCCGGCGAGAGCACCGGAGCCGCGGCCGTGTTCTCGAAGGTCTTCAGCATGGACAAGCTGCTCGGCCGCGACTTCGAGAAGGGCCTCTCGCGGCTCAAGGGCGTCGCCGAGCAGCGCTGACCCTCCGCTCGAGCGCCGACCCGTCACTCGTGCAGGTCTGCAAGCCGCCGACCCGTCACTTGTGCAGGTTCCCGGGACGCCGATCCGTCACTTGTGCACGTTGGCGCGGCACCGGGCCGTCGCCCCCGCAGGCCCGAGTGACGGCTCGCACCACGTCCACCCTGCGTACGTGACGGCTCGGGCTGCTTCGACCGTGCACGAGTGACGGCTCGGCGAGCCCGCAGCCGCCCGCGCTGAGACCACGCCGCCGCCGGCGAGCTCCGCCGACTAGCCTCGGGTCCATGACCCACGCCGCCGCCTCGAAGGTCGACATCAAGCCCCGCTCGCGCGACGTCACCGACGGCCTGGAGAAGGCCGCCGCCCGGGGGATGCTGCGCGCGGTCGGGATGGGCGACGACGACTGGGAGAAGCCCCAGATCGGCATCGCCTCGAGCTGGAACGAGATCACGCCCTGCAACCTGTCGCTGCAGCGGCTGGCGCAGTCGGCCAAGAACGGCGTCCACGCCGCCGGCGGCTACCCGCTCGAGTTCGGCACCATCTCGGTCTCCGACGGGATCTCGATGGGCCACGAGGGGATGCACTTCTCGCTGGTCTCGCGCGAGGTGATCGCCGACTCCGTCGAGACGGTGATGATGGCCGAGCGGCTGGACGGCTCGGTGCTGCTGGCCGGCTGTGACAAGTCGCTGCCGGGGATGCTGATGGCCGCCGCCCGGCTCGACCTCGCCAGCGTCTTCCTGTACGCCGGCACCATCCTGCCGGGCCAGGTCGACGGGGAGGACGTGACGATCATCGACGCCTTCGAGGCGGTCGGCGCCTGCCTCGCCGGCAAGATCTCCCGCGAGCAGGTCGACAAGGTCGAGCGCGCCATCTGCCCCGGCGAAGGAGCGTGCGGCGGGGCCTACACCGCCAACACCATGGCCAGCGTCGCCGAGGCGCTCGGCCTGGCGCTGCCCGGGTCGTCCGCACCGCCGGCCGTCGACCGGCGCCGGGACGGGATCGCCCACCGCTCCGGCGAGGCGGTCGTCGAGATGCTGCGCCGCGGCATCACCGCGCGGCAGATCCTGACCCGCGAGGCGTTCGAGAACGCGATCGCCGTCGCGATGGCCCTCGGCGGCTCCACCAACTCCGTGCTCCACCTGCTCGCCATCGCGCGCGAGGCCGAGGTGGACCTGACCCTGGACGACTTCACCCGGATCGGCGAGAAGGTGCCGCACCTCGCGGACATGAAGCCGTTCGGCCGCTACGTGTGGGTCGACTTCGACCGGGTCGGCGGCATCCCCGTCGTGATGAAGGCGCTGCTCGACGCGGGCCTGATGCACGGCGACGCGCTCACCGTGACCGGCAGGACGCTCGCGGAGAACCTCGCCGAGATCGACCCGCCGGCCCTCGACGGCAGGATCGTGCGCCCGCTCGACCAGCCCATCCACCGCACCGGCGGGCTCACCATCCTCAAGGGCTCGATGGCTCCCGAGGGTGCCGTGGTCAAGAGTGCCGGGTTCGACGACTCGACCTTCACGGGCACCGCCCGGGTCTTCGACGGGGAACGGGCCGCCCTCGACGCCCTGGCCGAGGGCGCCATCGTCGCCGGTGACGTCGTCGTGATCCGCTACGAAGGGCCGAAGGGCGGTCCGGGGATGCGCGAGATGCTCGCCATCACCGGTGCGATCAAGGGCGCCGGTCTCGGCAAGGACGTGCTGCTGGTGACCGACGGCCGGTTCTCCGGCGGGACGACCGGGCTCTGCGTCGGGCACATCGCGCCCGAGGCGGTCGACGCCGGCCCGATCGCGTTCGTACGCGACGGCGACCGGATCACGCTCGACGTGTCCAACCGCGTCCTCGACGTCGACGTCTCGGACGAGGAGCTGGCGAGCCGCCGCGACGGCTGGGAGCCACGCCCCCCGAAGTACACCCGGGGCGTGCTCGGCAAGTACGCCAAGGTCGTGCAGTCCGCCGCCCACGGCGCGGTCTGCGGCTGACGCCGACGCGCGAGCACGGCGTACGACCACCGGGCTGGGACGGCGCCGGGGCCCGTCGGGGGAACGGGCCCCGGCGTCACCGGGTCAGAGACCGAGGTTGAGCTGTCCGAGGATCCGGTTGAGCAGGCGGGTGATCCGCCCGAGCACTCCGCTCAGCCCGTCGTCGAGGAGGCCGGCGACCGAGCACAAAAGGTTGCCGAGCAGGTTGCCCGCCCCCGACTGCGCCACGATGTTGAGCACCACCTTGTCGAGGTGGACCTGCAGACCCAGGAGGTCGAGGTCGAGTGGTCCGAGCACCAGGTTGAGGATGTCGCACGAGGCACGCTGCGCCACGGCGCGGGCAGAGGTTCCGGTCCGGATCGGCGTGCCCTCGATGGACTTCACGCGCATCGTGCGGATGACACCGAACCTCTGCGCCACTGAGCCGTTGTCCCGGAGCACCTCGCCCTGAAGGAGGCCGCGCACCTTGACCTTGCCGTCGCGCTTGATGAACTTCAACGGCACGAACTCGCCGCTGACGTCGCGGCCACCGGCCGTGGTGCCCACAACTCGGGTCCGCAGCACGCCGTCCGGGGTCTTGGCCACTGGCGCGGCGGCCGCCGCGGCAGCGCGAGCAGGCGCGGCGCTGGTCGCTGCGCTGCCCCAGAGCAGTGCGACCATCGTCGTCATCATCAGGCTCACCATCAGCGCGACGGGTCCGGCGAGTCGCTTGTTCCTGAATTTCACCATCGGGTTATCCCTCCCATGTGGTTCGGCCCGTGAGGGCCGCAGCCCTCCCGTGTCGGTGGGGACCTCTCGTCACGCTAGGTCCATCTCGGTGCCGTGGCCTCACCCGTCGGGGGGTGCCGGACGTACGACCGTGGGGTCGGGTAGACAGGGGCCGTGGACGCCCCCTCGCTCGACGCCGCCGACCCGCTGGCCCGCCACCGCGACCGGTTCGTCGGCGCGGAGTCCGACTTGGTCTACTTCGACGGCAACTCGCTCGGTCGCCCGCTGCGCGTCAGCGGGCCGTCGCTGGCCGGGTTCGTCGCCGGCCCGTGGGGCGAGCGGCTGATCCGGGGCTGGGACGAGGAGTGGTTCGACCTGCCGCTGACCCTCGGTGACGAGCTCGGCCGGGTCGCGCTCGGTGCCGCTGCGGGGCAGGTGGCGGTGGGCGACTCGACCACGGTGCTGCTCTACAAGGCGATGCGGGCGGCCGTCGCCGCGCGCCCGGGGCGTACGGAGATCGTGCTCTTCCGCGACGAGTTCCCCACCGACCGCTACGTCGCCGACGGCGTCGCGCGCGAGTGCGGCCTGACCCTGCGCTGGATCGAGACCGACCCGGCGGGCGGCGTGACCCCCGAGCAGGTCGCCGCAGCCGTGGGGGAGCAGACCGCCCTGGTCTCGCTGAGCCACGTGGCCTACCGGTCGGCCTGGCTGGCCGACGCCGCAACGATCACCGGCATCGTCCAGGCGGCCGGCGCCCTCATGCTGTGGGACCTGTCCCACTCGGGCGGCTCGGTCCCGGTACGGCTCGACGACTGGGGTGCCGACCTCGCGGTCGGCTGCACGTACAAGTACCTCAACGGCGGGCCGGGCTCACCGGCGTACGTCTACGTCGCGGCGCGCCACCACGACGAGCTGGTGCAGCCGGTCCAGGGGTGGATGGGCGCAACCGACCCGTTCCTGATGGGGCCGACGTACACGCCGGTGGCCGGGGTCCGGCGGTTCCTCTCCGGGACGCCGCCCGTGCTCGGCATGCTGCCGGTGCGCGACATGCTGGCGCTGGTCGCCGAGGTGGGCATCGACGCGATCCGGGAGAAGTCCACCGCGCTGACCTCGTACGCCCTCACGCTGGCCGACGAGCAGCTGGCGCCGCTCGGGGTCGAGGTCGCCTCGCCGCGCGACCCGGAGCGGCGCGGCGGCCACGTCACGCTGCGGCACCCTGCGATGCAGCAGGTCGTGGCCGCGCTCTGGCGCCGCGACGTGATCCCCGACTACCGCGACCCCGGTGGCCTGCGGATCGGGCTCTCCCCGCTCTCGACGTCCTTCGCCGAGGTGGCCGCCGGCCTCGACGCGGTGGCCGCGCGGGGATCTCCGCGATTCGGGCCGAGTTGTCGAACCTACCGACCGGTTAGCGCGGGCCCCAGGCCGGAAGCGCGAGTTGAGGAGGGCCGCGCAGTTCGTCGATGATGGGCTGTGGTTGGCTGCCTTCTTCTAGCGAGACCAGCGCGAGGGTGGACGGGCCGTCCTCGTCCCCAATGACCATGACGATCTTGCTGCCGTCCCAAGACCAGGCCGGCTGCCATGCGATGGCTTCCGGAGGCGTTGTCCACCCCCCGGTGAGGTTGCACATCTTGACCCCGGTCACGTCATCCCGGCTCCGGGTGCGGGGTGCCGGACAGGGTGGGCGGCCGCCGTCGGCGGACACAACGTAAAGGTCCCCGTTGCGCGTGAAGGCGATCAGCTGTGCAACTGGCGACGCCACCGGGGCGTCCTCAGGGCCAGAGGTCAGCCGACGCGGGACTTCGTCCCGTTCGACGACGTGAATGCCCTGTTCCCGCCCGCCGGAGTAATTGACGCTGATGGCGCCGTCGGGAAGGAAGCTCACGCCGAGCAACGAGGAGCCGGGCGACCCCTCAGGACTGGTCTGGGTTGGGTCATCGTTGTCAAGTACCGGTTTCAGTCGGGACCCGTCGGCGTGGACACCGTCGAGAACCGGTGCTTCCCACAGCGACGTTTCCGTCGCCCCATCTCCGTCGATGTTCTCTATGCAGTTGAGCACCACACGGGGGCTGGTTGGCAGAGGATCCCAGGTTGCCCGAAGTCGGCAATCCACCCCCTCGGTCTCGCCCTCGATGAACGGGGTGATTCCCTCTGTCGTTTTGGCCATGATCCGGCCGGCCGGTTGGTCGTCGCCAGGAGGCGCGTGCACGAAGCCCACGACGCTGCCGTCGCGCGACACCCACGGCTGGTTGAACGACCCCGCGCCCGAAGTGACCTGACCGAGTGGCTCGCCCAACGAGCTGAAGCGCAGGATCTGATGAGTGCTGTCTGGGCTCTCCACCGATACAAGGATCGAGTCCTGGTCGAACACGGGCATGGCAGGTGAGCTGGTTCGGCCGTCGCTGGGATCGCTGTCGGCCGCAGAGTCGCCATTGTCGCTCCGGGCCAGCAAGAATGCCGTGGTGCCGCCTGCCACGAGAAGTGCGGCAGCCGCGATGCCGACGATGATGCCGCCGTGGCGGGCGTCTGTGGGCGGGCGACTGTTGTCACGGGTTCCCCCGCGCCGGGGCGCCCACTCGGGCGGCCCCTTCTTCGCACCCCTCTGCGGTGTAGGAGGATCGTCAGGCTCCGACTCTGGCACGCCTACGACCGCGGCGACCGGGCTGGGTCTCGCAGGGATCCCAGGTCCTCCTCGGGTGGGCCACTGGGCTGGGCTTGACGAGGCGGGCGCAGCCCCCTCGTCAGCCCTGGGGCCGGCGCGAAATCGCGCGGCCCCGAGGGCGATGTCGTGCTTGGGGTGGGTGTCCATGGCGGTTTGCACGCCGAGCTCTTGGCTGGAGCAGGTGGCTGACCAGGGGGATGCGGGAGCTGCCCCCGACCAAGACAACGGTGGACAGGTCGGCGGCTTCGACGTCCGGCGGAGCGCAGTGCGCGTCGGGTGGCGTCCAGGGTGTCGCGCAGCGGCGCTGCAATCAGGCCCTCCAGCTCCGTGCGCGTGAGCCGCAGCGAGGTGTTCAGACCAGGCAAGGTCGACGCCGAAGAGTGGTCTCGACGTCGCTGGACAGGGCTTCCTTGGCCTCGACGCAGTCACGGCGCAGCCGGGACAGGCCCCGGGTCACGTCCGGGTCGTCTGTGGTCAGGTCGGGCATCCGGTCGCGAGGCTGGTCTAGAACATGTTGGAAGACGGCTTCGTCGAAGTCGATGCCGCCCAGGTGTTCGACGCCGTGCGGCGCTGCCAACCAGTCGGAACCCCGCGTCGTGCTTCTCCAGCACACACACGTCGAAGGTGCCGCCGCCGAGGTCGTAGACCGCGACGCCTGTCTCCGGCGGTAAGGCTCGGCGTGGGCGGCGTACTGGGTGGCTGCGGCTGCCGGCTCGGTGCAGGTCGATCGAGCGGGGCAGGTCGGCCAGATCGACCAGCTGGTCAAGGAGCTCACGCTTGTAGCCGCCCCAGTTTGCGGGGTAGGTCACCACGACCTCGACTGGCGAGCTACCCTGTCGCTCGGTGGCCGCGGAGGCGACCCAGGACAGGAGCTTCTCCGACAGCGATTCGGCGGAGAACGGCTGGCCACCCAACAGGAGCGGCACGGTGTCGCCGATCCGGCGCTTGAACTCGCGGGCAGACCGTGAGGGCTCCACGATGGCGCGGCGTTCGGCGGCCTCGCCGAACACCAAGTCCCCGTCCACAGTCGAGAATGACGACCGACGGTACGGTCAGCGCCCGGTTGCCCAATCCAAGCATCGAGGCCCGGCGCCGTCATACACGGCCGCCGCTGTGAAAGTCGTCCCGAGGTCGACCCCCAGCCGATACCCCATGTCCGCGACGATAGCCGTCCTGTCGCGACCATGGCACTGCGCGATCAGCGGGCCTATACTCCGAGTGAGCCGGTGGCAACGCGGCGGCCCCGCGCGGAGGGCTCGAGGTTACGAGATGAAGCTGGGAATCCGCGAGATCTACGAGGCCGCGCGCGCGGCAGGGTTCAGCCCCGACCAGGCGACAACGTGGACGGCGATCGCACTCGCGGAGTCCGGCGGCGAGACCGGACGCGCACAACCCATCCGGCGAGGACTCGCGCGGGCTGTGGCAGATCAACGTCGCCCCGGGCGTGCGGGCGAACAACGTCTGGGGCAACCTGAGCGACCCATACGTCAATGCCCGCGCGGCCTACGACATCTCGCAACCAGGGGACTCGACATGCGGCCTTGGACCACGACCCACGCCTCGAACGCGGCACCTCGCGCGGACTACCGCACGTACCTGGACGGGTCTAGCGCGGTCACTGGCTACACGGGGGACCTCGAGGGGTCGAGGGCTACGGCTCGCCGCTGCCTGAGCCGCTGCCACCGTCGGGCGCCTGACGAGCCGACCACGGCGCCGACGCCCACGTCCTACGACGCGATCGATCGTCGGCATGCAGCCCGGCAGCGACATCGACACCGACAAGCGACGGGCTCACCGACGCCTTCGAGAGATGACCGGCAGCCGGGCGGACCTGGCCGACTCTGACGAGGACAGCCTGTCGGACGCCTACGAGGCCGCGGTAAGCACAGCAGTGCAGTCTCGCCGACACTGACGCTGACACGCTCAGCGATGCGGCCGAGGTGGCGATCGGGACTTCGCCGACGGCGTTCGACACCGACCAGGACGGGCCTTCCGACCGCTTCGAGATTCAGCGGGACGGCGACCCGCTGCAGGCCGACGGGAAAGTCGGCTCGGCCGTCGCGGCCGCCGCAACGGCGCCGCCACCTCAGACCGGGACAATGGGCGGTCGCGACCGGCAGATGCCGCGGCGCTGCAGGGCTTCCGAGGCAAGGATCCGTGGCAGAAGGTCGCGGATCGACGGCGAGACCGTGGACAACTTCACCGCGGCGGCCCTCCAAGCGGCGGGAGCAGGAAGCGGGCACCGAATGGCACGTCCTGCAGGGTTCGTTCTCCGGCGACGTGGCGGCCTCGGGTTCTACCCACGAGGGCGGAGGCGTCGTCGACATCTCCCCCGAGAACGGGGACTGGGAAGGCGCCGTGACAGCCCTGCGAGAAGATCGGCTTCGCGGCGTGGATCAGGAACCTCCCGGGCCACGGCTACGCAGGGTCGGGGGCGCACATCCATGCCGTGTTGATGGGGGACAAGCAGATGTCGGAGCAGGCGGCCATTCAGGTCCAGTCGTACCTCAACAACGACAACGGCCTCGAGGGCTCCACGCCGGATGACGGCCCTCGCCAGTTCGTCAACAACCGCTTCTCGTGGGATGACATGGTCGCCGGGTCGGCCGGCGTCGCTCCGGGGTCGGGGGAGCCCGCGGACCCGTCGGCGACGCTCGCGGCTATATCAGATCGACACTGGCGCCGCTCCCACGGCGGTGGGGGACAGCGACTCCGACGGCCTGGCCGATGCGTTCGAACGGGCTTACGGCCTGAACCCGCTCGCTGCCGACAGCGACCAGGACGGCCGGAGTGACGGCATCGAGCTGATCCAGCGCACCGATCCCGAAGTTGCGGATGAGGCCGCAGCGTCAGCGGCGCCGACCTGGACGGGCTGGACGCCGCGGGCGACGACGACAGCGACAACCTGAGCAACGAGTACGAAGTCAAGCACGGGCTCGACCCCCGAGTCGCCGACAGCGACCAGGATGGCTCACCGACGCCGCCGAGGTCGCGCGGGCACCAACCCACTGGCCATCGACAGTGACCTTGACGGCGTCACCGACCGCGCCGAGCTGGAGCTCGGCACGGACCCGCTCGACCCCGGAGCAGCCGCGCGCCCGAGCTCGACAGCGCGGACGGCGACCTGGCCCGCGCCTAGCGTCATGGCAGTGGGGCGTTCCAGTTTCCGCCTGGAGGACCGCCCGTGTCACGCGGCCCGCCGGTACTGGCCCGCCCACGACTGCTGGAACCGCTCATGGGAGGGCGACGCCGCGGGCGTGGTCGTGGTGATCGCTCCACCGGGCTCGGGCAAGACGACGCTGCTCGCGCGGGCCGCGGCACATAGCCAGCGGCCGTCAGCCTGGCTCACCGCCGCCCCGACCCTGCGATTCCTGTCTAGACTTCGTGCAACGACTCAGCGAGCTCGCGGCCGATGCGTTCGGCGTCGACCTCGGCCGGCCGGAGACGGCCTCCCAGCTGACGCTGCGGCTCTCGGCGCGTCCCGAACCGCCCGTTCCTGCTGGTGGTGGACGACGTCCACGAGCTGGAGGGCCACCGGCCGAGCGAGAGCTGGCCGACCTGCTGCGGTTGCGTCCCCGCTCACGTCCGGCTCGCTCTCGGCACCCGACGGCCGCTGCGCGTCGAACACCCCACGGCTGATGGTGTCCGGAGAGCTGGTGGAGCTGGACAGCGACGCGCTGCGGTTCCGGTCGTGGGAGGTCGAGGAGCTGTTCCGGGTCGTCTACCGCGAGCCGCTCTCGCCCGAGGCGGCGGCGGCGCTCACCCGGCGCACTGGTGGGTGGGCGGCGGGCCTGATGCTGTTCCACCTCGCCACGAGCGGGCAAGTCAGCGGTGGAGCGGGAGCGAGCGGTAGCGAGCCTGGGCGGGCGGTCGCGGCTTGCTGCGCAGCTACCTGACCCGCAACGTCCTCGACGAGCTCGACCCGGAGCGTCGCGAGTTCCTGCTGGCCACGTGCACGCTGGGCACGTTGACCGGGCCCCTGTGCGACGCGCTGCTGGACGGGAGGACAGCGCGGCAGTGCTCGAGGACTCGCCTCCCGGCAGTTCTTCACCACGCTCGACGACGACGGCCGCTCCTACCGCTACCACCAGGTGCTGCAGACTCTCCTCGAGGGCCTGCTCGGCGACGAGCTCGGCCACCGCGCGGCAGCTCGAGCTCTACGCGCGCAGCGCGACGGTGCTGGAGTCGCGAGGGGTCTGCTCGAGGGAGGCGCTGCGCGCCTACGCCATGGCCGAGGACTTCGCGTCGGTGGCGCGGGTGCTGCAGCAGTCCGGTGCTGGCGTCGCACGGACCAGCACCGACGATCGGTCCGGTGCGAAGCCGGCGACGACCCGTGGCTGGCACTGGTCCGCGCCCGCCGGCTGCAGCGCGCCGGGGCCTTCGAGGCAGCGGTCGCGGCGTTCCGCGAGGCCGAGACGGCTCCTCGACGACTCCGACTTCCGTCGGCGCTGCGGGAGGAGCGCGCGTGTCGCACGTGTGGCTCGCCGACGCCACGATCCCGGCCCAGACGGGCCCGGACGCTGTCCTCGCCGCGCGCAGTGGCCCAGGCCGTTCGCGGAGCGACGCGGCGCGATTCCGCCCGGCGGACCGGCTGCCCGACGCAGCCCCTGGCCAGGGGGTCGTCCTGCTTCTGGCCGGTGACGCCCGCCGCTGCCGTGACGAAGCTGGCGCATGTCGTGCCCGGCTCCATGCCCGAGCAGATCTGTACGCCGATCTCGCGCGGGTGGTGGCGGAGATCGCGCAGGGGCCGACGGCGACGTCCGTCGGCCGCGCTGGAGGAGATCATCCTGACCGCCGAGGTGCAGGAACAGCCCTGGCTTGCGCGGATCGCGCGCGGCGTCCAGGCGGCGGTGCTCTGGTCGCGAGCGACGAGCCGTGGCGGGCCGAGTCCTGCGCCTCGCTGTCGAGGAGTGCGAGCGGCCGGGGACCTGTGGGGCGAGATCCTGCTGGCCGGCGCGCTGGGGTCGCCTGCACCCTCTGCGCCGTGCGGGCCGCCTCGGACTGGCTGGACCGCGCGTCGGACCGCGGCGGCGCGTCTGGGCGCTCCGGTGCTGGCGGCGTGGGCCGAGGCCGTCGCTGCCTAGGCGGCCCGGCGGCTTCGGCGCAGCCCGACGCTCGGCGCGCGTGCCGAGTGGGCCCGGCGCCTCGCGCGGGCTGCCGGCGTCGATCGGCGCGACACCGCGCTGCTGGCGCTGTCCCCTCCGGACGAGCGGTCGGCGACGCGCCGCGACGCCGGCGACTGGTCGATCCGGTGCCTGGGGCCGTTCGAGATCGAGGTCGGCTGGCACGTCGTTGTGTGCCTGCCGCCGCCTGCGCCCGCTGCCCCGCGCGCTGCTGCTGATGCTGGCTCTCGACCACGGCCGCGACGTGCACCGTGAGGTACTGATCGAGCGGCTGTGGCCGGGGACCTCGGTGGACGTGGCGGCCCACCGGCTGCACGCGGCGGCGTCGAGCGTGCGTCGCTGCCTGGCTGCCGCGGGACTCGGCGACGACGTGGTCCGTCGGCACGGCAGCGCGTACAGCTGCAGGTCGCCGGGGCGACGCTGGACGTGGCCGAGTTCGAGGAACACTGCGCGAGGCGGCCGCGCGCTCTGAGGGCGCTGGGCGATGACGCGGGCGCGCTGGCGACGGCGCTCGAGGCGCTCGAGCTCTACCAGGGCGAGCTGCTCACGAGGCCGGTCCGGCGGAGTGGGTCGTGGCCGAGCGGGAACGGCTGCGGGTCGCCGCCGCGAGCGCGGCGTACACGAGCGCGCCGGCTCAGCCTTGCGCTGCGGCCGCCGGCGGACGCGCTTTGCGCTCGGTGCGCCGCGCCACCGAGCTGGACCCGCTGCGAGACTCGGCGTGGGCGACTGCTGGCCGAGACCCAGGAGCGCATGGGTGACCGCGGCTCGGCGGCGGCCACACGCCGCGAGCACGCGCTGGTGACTGCGCAGCTGACCGAGCGCTGAGGTGCGGCCTACGCGGGTGAGTCTCAGCGTCTCGACGACGACCTCGACCCGGTGCACCACCTGCGCGGGCTTGAGCGACGGCGACGACGAGGTCGAGCCGGGGCTCGTCGACGGCCTGGCCCTCGGTGGCGAAGACCTGCACCACGAACGCCTGCAGGGGTTCGCCCGGGAGGGCGCGTCGGCGTCCATCGACCACGTCGACCGCGCCGGTCTCCTGCACCTCGGCGCGCACCCGAAGACCGCCTCGACCGCCAGCTCGATGCCACGCGGCGTGCCTTGGACTGCCCTGCAGCGCCACGGCCTGGCGTAGCAGGATGCGCTGCCGTTCGCGCGGCTGGCCCGGGGTCGAGCGACATGCCGGTCCAGGCGGCGAGCCAGGGCAGGAGGTCCTCGGGGGCGGTGGCGACGTCGAGGTACGCCGGCAGGTTGTCCAGGGTGCACAGCACCGGCGCGAGCACCTCGTCGAGCGCGGAGCAGAAGCGCTCCGACGAACGACTGCGCCTGGTACATCCCCGGCAGCGTGGGCGCGAACGGGTGCGGGCTGGGCAGCTCCGGCGACGTCAGCTCGCATCACTGCACCCGGACCTGGTGCTCGTAGGAGAAGACGAGACCCGTCGGCGGGCAGGTCCAGCCGCTGCACCGGGCTCTCCCGTCGTCCCGTCTCGGGGTCGGCCGGGAAGAGCGTCACCGACACCTCCTGCGCCATGTCGACGCCGGGGATCCGGGCCAGCGCCGCGTGCACCTCGTGCGACTGGACCGAGCGTCCGAACGGCCAACCCGTGCCGTCCGGGCCCGCCGGTCAGCGGGTCGAGGAAGCCGTACAGCGCCCGCAGCACGTCGTCGTGGACCACGTCGGCGTCGTACCGCTCGCGCGCGTGGACGTCGGCCACCACCGTCAGGCCCGGTGTAGTGCGGAGGAGCGACCAGCACCCGGGTGCCGACCAGCCGGCAGCTCGTCGAGCGCCTCGCGATCCGCTGGAGCATGCCCTCCTCCGGGACCAGGTCGTCGCGGCGGATCCGGCCGACGTGGTCACCGGCGACGTGGGGACGACGAGCACCAGGACGCCCTCGCCCTCGTCACCCTCCCGGCTCGCGGCGCAGTGCACGCGCGCGGCCTCCGGCGCGACGTCGCGCGCGAGCTGGACGAAGTCCTCGGCCGTGACGGCGCGCCCGCGGGCGCGCAGCAGCATCGGTCCGCGCACCTTGGCGTCCTCGAGCGTCTCGGCGTCCGAGCCGCCGACGGCGGCGGCGCGGTTCTCGACGCGCGCGACGTACGGGACGCTGGTCTTCAGCACCCGCACCTGGCCCGCGGTGACGTTGCCGCGCCGCCCGCCGCCGCTGCGGTACGACGTCAGCAGCAGCGTCGCGCCGCGCGGCGGCACCGCGCCGTAGTGCCGCAGCGAGCCGTCGGCCAGGCGGACCGCCGGACCGAACTGCACCTCGCCGGCGACGTGGTCCAGCCGGAAGTGCAGGTCGTCCGGGCCGGACTCGGCGAACTGCCGCACCTCGCGTCCACGTCCTGCTCGCCCTCGGGCGTGCATCACCTCGAGCGTCGCCGGCGCCGGTCGGAGGCCAGCACCGGTCGGCGCAGCAGCGGGAACCGCTGGCCCGGGGTGCCGTCGGAGATGCCGAGCGTCTCGCGGTGCTGCACCTCGGCGTTCTCCATCGGCGACCGTCCCGCCGATGGTGAACGCCGACGACCGCGTTGACCCGCGGCGGGGCGCGTGTACGTCGGCTGGTCGGGCAGCGCGCTCGACCAGGCGGCACCGCAGCCAGCCCGCCCGCTCGCGGGCGATGATCGAGGCCTGGTGGTCGTCGGGCACGTGCAGCACGACGTCGCCGTCCTTGTTGAGCCCGCCGGTGTCGTCGTGGTCGATCTCGCACGGCGTCCAGCCGCGTGCCGGTCCACGCCTCCCAGACCCGCGGCGGGCGGCGCGGGTCGACGCCCGACGCCGGCGACCGTGCACTCGCATCCGCAGGGTGACCGCGCACGACGGCACGGCGTTGCTCAGCCCGATCAGCAGCGCGTCGCCGGGCGTCGGGTTCGGCGAGAACGCCGCGAAGCCCTGCTCGCCGGCGAGCGCCGCCGTGAGGTCGACCGGCTCGGCGCCGACCAGCGACGGTGCCGGCCCGGGCGAACGAGCAGGGCACGATGCTCAGGCTCGCGCAGCGGTCGAGAACACGACCGGGTCGTGGATGTCGGTGCGCGGCGTGGCCACCTGGGTCTCGCTGCGCACGAGCACCGGCTGCGGCTGCGGCGCCGACAGCCAGAACGTCACCGGCCGGTGGCGGCGGCGGGCGGCCGCAGCTCGACCCCGATCATCTCGAGGAACTTCACGTAGTTGAGGTCGGGGACGCGGTTGAGCCGGTAGATCAGCTGGTCGACCATCTGCGCGAACGCCTCGATCAGCGTGACGCCGGGGTCGGAGACGTTGTGGTCGGTCCACTCGGGGCAGCGGTTCTGCACCAGCCGCTTGGCCTCGTCCACGAGGCCCTGGAACGTGCGGTCGTCGAGGTTGGGGGCGGGCAGCATGTCAGCACCTCCAGCTCTGCCGGTGCGTTGACCGGGCCGGTCAGCTCCTGGTCGGGGATCACGTAGAAGGGGAAGACGAGGTTGCGCGGGTCGTTGCTGCCGCGATCGCGTAGGAGACGTCGACGTGGACCGTGCCCGGCCTCGATCCGGTCGAAGCCGACGCCGACCTCGAGCACGTCGATCCGCGGCTCCCACCGCTCGAGCGCCTCGCGCACGTCGTACGCGATCTGGCCCGGCGGTGGCGCCGTTGGCGGGCCCGAAGACGTGGTCGTGGATGCCGGCAGCCGAACTCCGGCCGCATCGGGCGCTCGCCCGGCGCGGTGCCCGAGGATCAGCCGGATCGCCTGCTCGATCTCGCGCTCGCGGGTGACGAGGGCGACGCCGCCGGTCGCGTCGGTCGTCGGGCGGGAACGCCCAGCCGGCTCCGATGAAGTCCGGGTTCACGTCATCCTCCGATCATCACGGTCGGGGCGCCCATGACGATCGGCGCGCCGCAGCCGGTCATGTCGCCCATCCGGGCCGCGGGCATGCCGCCGATCGAGCACGGTCGGGCAGCCGGGCGGCACGATCGCGTTGGGCGGGTGCGGGACCACGCCGGGGAACGAGCAGATGTGCGGGGTGCCGACGGTGGCCGCGGGCATGCCGGCGATCAGGACGGTGGGTACGCCGGGCGGGCCGATCACGCCGGGGTGGCCGGTCGGGTCACCGACCCGCGCTGCTGCGGGCATCGCGCGCTCCTTCCGTCGCCTGCCTGCTAGTTGATCTTCACCATCGCGGCCGGAGAGCGAGGCGCTGGCCTGGCCCTTGAGGTCGAGCGTCGAGCCGGACACCTTGAGCGGCGCCGCCACCGCCGTCGACGGTGACGCCCTGGGTGGCCTTGATCGAGATCTGGCCGCCCTTGAGGTCGAGGTTGGCGCTGCGCGGCGTCGATCGTGATGCCCTGCGTGCCCTCGATCAGCACGGTGCCGTCGGAGTGCACGGTCACCTTGGTGCCGGTCGCGTCGAGCTTGAGGCTGACCTTGCCGTCGCCGTCGCTCGACGGTGACTCCCTCGGTCTTGCCGTCCTCGTCGAGGAAGTCGATCCGGTGCCCGTTCCGCGAGACGAACGAGCGCCGGTTGACCGCGCCCTTGCCCGCCGTCGACGGCCGGGATCCCCTGCGGTGCTGGGCTGGTCGACGCCGTTGTAGAGGCCGCCGAGCACGTACGGGCCGGCGGAAGTCGCCCTGCTCGAAGACGACGAGCACCTCGTCGCCGACCTCGGGCAGGATCAGCGCACCACGGTCCTTGCCCGCGCCGGCCTGCACGGTGCGGGCCCAGCCGCTGACGTACTCGTCGTCGAGCCACGGGAAGCGCAGTCGCACGCGGCCGGTCTTCTCGGGGTCGTTGACGTCGTCGACGACGGCGACGACGACGCCCGGCGGGCGCAGTCGTGGCCGGACCGCCGCCGCTGGCGAGCCCGAGCATGCGTGCGGTCGCGGACCCCGGTCACCGAGAAGGCGGTCGTGTAGCCGGTCGTCGGGTCGAGCCGGTGCCGCGACGTGGTGACGGTGTACTTCCCGTCGAACGGCGCGCCGAGGCCGTCCATGGTGACCGCCGCGCCGGCGCGCACCTCGGGGTTGCCGCGCGCGACGCCCTCGAACTCGGCGAACGACACCCGACGACCGCCTCGGCGAGCGCCGCCGCGGCGACGTCCACCTCGGCCTGGGTGCGGTGCGGGACGTCGGTCGACACGTAGCGAGCGTCGCCGAACGTCTTGGCGAGCTTCGGCGGGTCGATGTCCGGCAGCACGACCGAGGTGGTCGTCGGCCGGCTTGGTGCCGGTCAGCGCCTGCTTGGTGGCGGTGTCCCAGCCGCGCACCTCGACCTCCTTGACCTGCTCGGCCGAGGTGACGACGGCCCGGAAGCGCAGCAGGTCCGCGCCCAGCTTGAGCACCAGCGGGTTCTCGTTCTCGGCGCCGCCCGCGGCCGGGGCCCCGGACGCCTTGGTCGGCGGGCCGAAGCCGAACTTGCCCTCGCGGACGGTGACCTCGTAGCCGACGTCGGCGGCGAGCCGCTGCAGCAGGTCCCAGTCGCTGGTGCCGGCCTGGGAGACGTGCTCGTAGACCGTCGTCGTGCTGGTGACCTCGCCGGTCTGCAGCCCTGCACGCTGGGCGACCTTGAGGGCGATGTCGGAGGCGGTCATCTGGTTGTACGCCTCGGTACGCCGCCCGCGGAACAGCCGGTGCGCCGCGTCGTACCCGCGGAGCACGGTGAACGTGCCGCCGGTGTCGAACTCGGTCTGCAGCGCGGTCACCTCGCCGGTCATGAGCGGCACCGGTGCGTGGCTGGTCGTCGGTCGACACCGAGATCTTCACCGCCGAGCCCACCTTGGCGCCGGTCTTGGCAGCACCAGGTGCGAGGGGTCGCGGAAGCGGAGCTCGAAGAGGTCCGGGTACTGCTGGCTGTCGTCGACGAACGCCGCGGTGAGCAGCGGCGCGATGTCGGCGGGCAGCGCGGTGCCGTCGATCTCGACGAGGAAGGTGTTGGTGAAGGACACGGCTCACAGCTCCTCGGGGGACGGCAGCAGGAGGCGGGTGCCGGGCCGGCAGCGCAGCGGGTCGTCGATCGCCGTTGAACCGGGCCAGTGCGCGCCAGGCCGTGGCGTCGCCGAACTCGCGCGTAGGCGACCGAGGCGAGCGAGTCGCCCTCGACGAGGGTGTGCGAGCGGCGGACGGCGTCGCTGCCGGACGTCGGGTTCTGCTTGCCCGCCTCGCTGGGCATCTCCTCGAGCGAGACGCTGCACAGCGCCCGGATCGGGAGGCCGTCGACGGTGAACAGCGTGTACTTCGCGCTGACCGAGGTGACGAACGCCGGGAAGCTGGTGATCGCACCCCAGTGCAGGACGACGAGCGGAGGACTTGGCTTCTTCTGACCGGCGCTCTCCTCGGTCGGCACGGTGCAGCTGAACAGCTGCTCGACTGCCTTCACGACGCTGCCGTCCTGCTTGCCGCTGGCGTCGAAGAACATCTCCAGCGTCAGCTTGCAGGGCTCGGAGCCACTGAACTCCGGAGGGCCGGCCTTCTTCGCCCCCTTGGCCGTCTTCCGCTCCCACTTGGCGGCCTTCTGGATCGTCACCTCCTTGGGGTTGAACTGGAAGTGGATGGTGTCGCGCTCGCCGCCGAGCCCAGAAGGCGTGGCGTCGTACAGCTTGAGGGCTGCCTTCTGCATCTGCGAGCGCGAGGTGTCGCCCGACGGTGACGGTGGGGAGACCTCGCCGCCGCTTGAGCTCGTGAGTGCGATCGGCGTTGCTCATGAGGACGGCTTCGCGTCGGTGAACCCGTGGTGGGCCAGCTCAAGGGTCTCGGTCGCGACCTTGGGCGAGTCCAGGTTGAGGCTGGGGCCGGACCACTTGACGGGGATGACGCCCATCAGCCCCCAGGATGCGACAACCTTGCCCTCGGCCGTCATCGCGGAGATGTTGGCAGTCTTCGGGATGACGCCGGTGGCCATGCTCGCGAGCCAGTTCATGACCTCGGTGGTGTCTGCGCAGATGGGACGGGTCAGCTTGATGTTGGTGAACTTCAGGCGGGTCGGCAACTGCCAGACGAACCCGTTGTTGCCGCCTTCCTCGCGCTGCTCCATGACCACTTCGAGGCCCATTCCCTCGCAGCTGTTGAAGGTGCCCAGCTGCAGGTCGTCGATCTTGACGGCGAAGCAGACGCTGACCGCCGGTTCGGGGTACTGGGGGGTGCTCATCGGCGTGAGGCTCCTTCCGGAACGCTCACGGTCCAGCCACAGCTCGGCGCGCAGCATCGCCGACACAGGGGCGTAGAGGCGTCGCGCCAGCTCGTCCAGGTCGCGGCCACGGGCTGGCCAGCGGCGGGAGAGGCTGAGCCGAGGGCGGAGGCGACGCCAGCGGCGGACAGGGCAGCGCCTTCGTGTTCAGTTGACGGGCTGGTCGCTACTGCGTCGACCGCCTCGGCGCGCTGAACGGTTTCGGTGAGCGGGATCGCCGACGGCGTCACCGACACGAGAGCGTCCGAACTGTCCGGGGTGTCCGTGGGCCGGGGAGCGGGTGGTCTCGTGGTCTGCTGCGTAGGCACGGCTCGAGAGAAGATCCGCTGTAGGGGGAGCGACCGCACGATGTGGTCCGGGACGTCGTACGACGGGGCGTGTGGGGTGGTGCTGCCCCTGACCGGCAACGGTGTGGTCCGCTGGAACATCACCTCCGAGGGTGCGGCCGGCCCGGGCAAGGGACCATTCCGCTGCACGTTGGGCGCCGGAGCCGCCGGCGCAGGTCGCACCGGAGCCGGACCGGCGGTCCCGGTCGGAACGGGTACCGGGATGACGGCCGGCTCTGGAAGCGACGGGGCGTCGACCACGCGTGTCGGCCTGGCGGCGACGCGCTGGACCGGGACGTCGGGAGAAGCAGAAGGCGTCGGCTGGTGCGGCTCGGGTGTCCCGGGGACGCGGACCGTCTGCACCACGAGGGCCGGCGTCGGGACCTCGCGTATCGGCGGCCGGGCCGCGGACGTCGGAACCGATGACGGCGCGGGTGGCCACAAGAGGGTGGCGCGGGGCAACGCGGGAGCCGGCTCGTCCGACGCCGGGGCTCGGTGGACGGGGGACGTTACCGGCGCCGCGGAGCGTGCGGACCGCAACGGCGGGGCCGAGGTGGGCGTCTTGGGGCTGAAGATGGTGTGCGGCGTCGGTGGGGTAGGTGTCGGGGTGTCGGGTGCCGGAGCAGCCGAGGTCCCGACGGAGATCGGCCGATCGCCCAGAAGCTCGACGTTGGCTGGCTCGGGGGACTGTTCCGGAACGGGGGGTAGTGCGTTGGCGTCGACATCAACGGCGCGTTGCACGGGTGCCAGCGGGGCGTGCACGGGCAAGGGGAGGGCGGGCACCGGTCGCGGGGAAGGGGGCGGCAACGACGGCGCCGATACTGAGCGGTCGGGTGTCGACGGCTGGAGGGCCGTGCGCATCACGACTGGGAGGGTCCTGCTCGCGGGTGAGGGCTCTTCCTGGCCGGTCGCGCGTTGGACCGGCAGCGACGAAGGAGCCGCCGTCGGAGTCGGAGCGGGCGCCGGAGTCATCGTGGGCGACGGCACCTGAGGAGCAACCGGGGTGGGCAGATCCGATCCCGACTCGAGGACCTCCACGTCGAGGCCCAGCGTCGTCGCGACCGGCGGTGCGGCTGGGACGTCCGCAGCCTCTTCGACCGAAGTCTTCGCCACCGTGGGCGGCTCGGGAGGGCTCAGCTCGGCAGCTACGCGCTGGCTCGGGAATGTGACCGCGGAAGTGACGGACGACGGGAGGGACAGTGGAGCGGCGGATGCCGGTGGCGGTGTCGACGGCGGGATCGCCGGAGACTCCGGCCGGACGACCGCACGCTGGGCGGATGTCGGTGCGGCGTTCTGGGCAGTCTGCGTGGGCGTGACCGGCATATCCGGCGCCGACCGGGGCGCCAACGGGAACTCGGTCAGCGACGGCGCCATCGCCTGAGCAAGCCCGGCGACCTCACCCGATGGAGCGGTGGGCTCGACGTAGTGGCCGAGCGGCTCGAGGAACCGTGGGTCCTGGTGCGTGCCCAGGGTGGACCCGAACGTGTCGAGGTGGCAGGCGGTCGGGTGTTCGTGCATGGTTCGTTGGATCGTCGGCAGGGAGCGCCACGCATCGTGCGGCCGGCGGACGCCGGCGGGGCGACGGTCTGCGGGGCTGACGGCGAGTCGCTCGACGTCGGGCTCCGCACGTCGCGAGTTCCAGGGCCAGCGCATGGCAGGTCACCACCCCTGGCGACCGGGCGTGTTCAGGCGCGCGATGCGCGCGACGTACTCGCGACGCTCGGCGTGCTCCAGGTCCAGGATCTCCTCGCGGGACCAGCCGAAGTGGTAGGCGACGTACGCGACCTCCTCGTACAGCGCGTCGGCCGGGTACGTCACGATTCCCCCAGGCGCCCACCGGCGAGGTCGACGGCGAACGCGTGCCCGCAATCGGGGCAGGTGACACCGGCGCGGGTGTGGCCCTCCTGGTTGATCCGGCGGTACAGGTCCTGAAGGAACGCCAGGTCGGCGGCGAAGAGGTTCTCGATGATCCCGGCGTGGATGTCGGTCGACGGTGCCGAGGCGGGTGACGACCCGTCCGAGCAGCACGACGGTGAGGTACGCCGGGTTCTCGCGCACGCGGTCGTCGCGCAGCGGGACCAGCTCGTCGCGTGCGGTGGCCAGCCGCATCACGCCGTCGCGGTGCACCGTGCCGGCGGCGTCGACGTACCCGCGCGGCAGCACGAACGGGAACTCCGTGACGAGCCGCTCCTCGGCCTGGCTCGGCGACCGGTGCGGTGCCTCGGCAGTCGGCGCGGCCGTCTGCTCCTCGGCGAGCGCGTCGGCGAGTGCCGAGCGGCGCATCACTCCACCTCGAGGCGCTCACAGGTGACGACGAGCTTCTCGGTCAGCACGGAGGTGTCGCCGGCCTTGAGCGCGCCGATCTCGAGGCTCTTCGGCCAGGCGTTGGTCAGCTTGTAGCGCTTGACCGGCTTGCCCTCGTAGTCGTAGACGATGATCGCGCCGCCCTTGCGGACGTCGGCCATCTTCCCGAACTGCGAGTCCTTGATCCACTTGTCGAAGCTGTTGTCCTCCGACAGGCCACGGGTCAGCGTGACCTCGGGGGCCTTCCAGCGGCCGGGCAGCTTCTTGATGACGTACTTGCCGTCGGCGCCGTTCTCCTTGAGCTCGATGACGTCCTGCTCCATCTTGAGCCCGCTGATCTCGGTGATGCTCTTGATCTGCACTCCGTCGAACTCCAGCCCGAACGAGTGGCCGACGCCTGAGTCCATCTCCGGCAGTGGCATGTGCCTCTCCTTTCGTGCGTCGTGGTCGCGGTCTTACTCGCTGACGAGGCTGGTGCCGCCGGAGAACTGGGCCAGCCGGAAGATCACGAACTCGGCCGGCTTGACCGGGGCGACCCCGATCTCGCAGACGAGCTGTCCGGCGTCGATGCCCTCGCTGGGGTTCGTCTCGGAGTCGCACTTGACGTAGAACGCCTCGTCCGGGGTCGGTCCCGAACAGCGCGCCCTTGCGCCACTCGTTGACGAGGAAGGCCGAGATGGTGCGGCGTACCCTCGCCCACAGCGCCTCGTCGTTCGGCTCGAACACCACCCAGTTGGTGCCGAGCAGGATCGACTCCTCGAGGTAGTTGAAGAGCCGGCGCACGTTCAGGTAGCGCCAGGCCGGGTCCGACGACAGCGTGCGCGCGCCCCAGAGCCGGATGCCGCGGCCAGGGAAGGACCGGATGCACGTTGATGCCCACCGGGTTGAGCAGGTCGTGCTCGTTCTTGGTGACCTGCATCTCGAGGCTGATCGCGCCGCGGATCACCTCGTTGGCCGGCGCCTTGTGCACGCCGCGGGTGTCGTCGTTGCGGCCCCAGATGCCGGCGATGTGGCCGCTCGGGCGGCATGAAGCTGATCTCCCCGGTGGCCGGGTCGGCGGTCTTGATCCACGGGCAGTACAGCGCGGCGAACGCCGAGTCGTAGCCCGCCTTGTCGACCCGCCACTCCTTGACCTGCTGGGCGTTCAGGCCCGGGCGGCGGGTCGAGGATCGCCATCCGGTCGCCCATCAGCTCGCAGTGCGCGATCATCGCCGAGCTGGACGGCCTGGACGCTCTCGAGGTCGATGGCGCCCTGCTGGTAGGCGCTCATCAGGTCCGGGACGCAGAGCATCGTGACCTCGTCGATCGCCTCGAGGCCGCCGAAGCCGGTGCGGTCGGCGACGTCGCCGACGTAGTCGTCGGCGCTGACAGCTCGGGGCGCAGGCACGGCGCCGGTGGCGGCGCTCGGCCAGGGCGACCTCGCCGGTCTGCCGGCTTGGTCGACGGCGCTCGCCGGCTGATCTCCTCGACCCGGATGACTTCGAGGCGGCGTTGACGACGGTGGCGACGTTGGTCTTGCCGCGGCCCGACGGTGACCCGGTCGAACTCCTCGACGGGCTCGCCGCCGCGCTTCACGACGACCTTGAACATGTCGTCGGTCGGGGTCGTCGCCGCCGGCGTCGGCGATCTCGACGCTGACCTCGCCCGGCCGGCGTGCCGGCCTCGATGCGCGGCGAACCTGCAGCCGCCCGAGCTGGGCGTGCGGCCCGGCGGGCAGCTCCTTCGGCGTGCGCTTGCCGTCTGCTCGGCGCCGTTCTGCGCCGATGCGGACGACGTAGCAGTTGCCGCCGCCGTTCATGAAGTAGCCGTAGACCGAGCGGGCCAGGTAGGAGCCCGGCACGAAGCCGCCGAACATGTCGGTGAACGGCCGTCCAGCTGCTCACCAGGGTCGGCTGGTTGAACGGGCCGCGTCTCGGCCAGTCCGACGAAGGCGGCGACCGCGGTGCCCGACCCCCTCGAGCGGGCGGGCGCCCGACTCGACCTCCTCCACGTACACACCGGGTGACAGGTACGTCGGCATGCCTGGCCTCCTCGCTCAGGGTTTCAGGCGGTCAGCGTCCTCCCAGGTTCGAACGCTCTGAACGGCCGGTAGGCGAGAAATCTGGGCAACGTCGCCTGCCTCTTGGGGCAGTCCCCGGCCCGCCGATTGCGGGCTCGGTCTGTGCAGGTGACAATCGTGAGAACCCGACGTGAGCCACTGCTGATGGGGCCCCGACGTCGCCTCCCAGGGCCGGGGCTTGACGCGTCACCAGCTGGCAAGGGGGACCATCATGAAGCGCTCATCCGCACCGGTCACGATCGGCCTTCTCACACTCGTCTTGGTGGCCTCCAGTTCCGGTTGGACGGAGCGAGACAGGTCCGGATCGGGCTCGGTGCGTGCGCGGGGCGAGGTTCACGTTGGGCCGGCGGCAGTGTTCCCCAAGGTCGGGAGCAGGCCACGTGGCCGCTGACGTTCGTGGAGAACAGTGGTCAACTGGACCGGCGAGTGAGGTACTCCGCCACCGGCCGTGGCTGGGACGCCTACTTCACACGGCGTGGGGTGACGTACGCGCTGCGCCCCTCGGAAGACCAACAACATGCTGACCGGGAGGCACGATCAACGCGCCGTTGGGTCGTTCGGCTCCGCTTCCTGGGCTCTACTCCAGGCGTGCCGGAAGCCACTGGAATGACCCAGACGAGGATGAGCTACTTCACCGGCCCGCGGTCGGAGTGGGCCACCAATGTGCACACCTACGACAGGGTGATCTACCGAGACGTGTGGCCCGGGATCGACGCCGTCTACTCCGGCGCGGGTGGCGCGCTCAAGTACTCCTTCGTCGTCCATCCCGGCGCAGACTCAGACCAGATCCGCCTCAACTACCAGGGGTGCCCGCGCCGTCGGCCTCGACGCGACGGGAGGCGTGCGGGTCAGTACGCCGGCAGGGGACATCGAGGAACTCGCCCCGATGTCGTTCCAGCGGTCGCCGGCGGGGCGGCAGCCGGTTGCCTCGGCCTGGCAGCGCTCAACACGCAGTTCCACTCCCGAATTGGGCTTCGATGTCGGCCCGTATGCATCGGACCGACGGCTTGTCATCGATCCGGCGACGACCCTTTACGCGGGGTACATCGGCGGCTCGGATCGCGATTGGGCAGAAGACGTCTCGGTCGACAAGTCGGGCGCCGCATATGTCACCGGCACCACGGAGTCGTTCTCGTTCCCGACGCAGGTGGGCCCCGACTTTTCGTTCAACGGCTGGGACGATGCGTTTGTCGCGAAAGTCCGCCCCGACGGGACAGGACTCGGAGTATGGGGGGTTCATCGGCGGTAACGACGAGGATGCCGGACTGAGCATCGCTGTCGACGACAACGGAGCGGCGTACATCACCGGATTCACCTGGTCATCCCAGGGGACGTTCCCGGTCGCCGGCGGACCGGATCTCACGTTCAATCGCACGACCTTCGGCCCCGATGCGTTCGTGGCCAAGGTGAGTCCTTCCGGCGACGCGCTCGAGTACGCCGGCTACATCGGAGGTGGCGACGACGAAGAGGGGCACGGTATCGCCGTTGACGCTGCAGGGGCCGCATACGTCACCGGCTAGACCTACTCGACGCAGTCGACGTTTCCGGTGATCGGTGGCCCTGACGTCACCTACAACAGCGCGATCGGCGGCGACGGTTTCGTGTCCAAGGTCCGTGCCGACGGAACGGGATTGAGTTACTCGGGCTACATCGGCGGGTTCGCGCACGAGAATCCCGAGGCGATTGCTGTGGATAGCGCTGGAGCGGCGTATGTGGCCGGGCGGACTGACTCTGCACAAGACACCTTCCCGGAGACTGTCGGCCCCGACCTCACCTTCGGAGGCTCGACGACGTTCGAGCCTTCAGACGGTTTCGTGGCCAAGGTCCGACCCTGATGGAGCGGCACTGAGCTACGCCGGTTACGTCGGCGGCTCGCAGAGCGACGAGGTGAACGATGTTGCGGTTGACGCGACAGGGTCGCTCTATGTTGTCGGGACAACGCAGTCCTCCCCGGCCGAGGGTTTCCCGGTCAGGACCGGGCCGAGCCTGATCTATCACGGCGGAGGCGATACATTCGTGACCAAGATCCCCCCTAATGGCTCCGAGTTCACCTACTCCGGCTATCTCGGGTCAGCGGATCCCGCAGATAGGACCCCGCGTCCGCTTTGGCCTTGGGCCCAGCGGGCGAGGTGTATGTCGCGATCGGGTCGTTCGACGGCCGCTTGGCCCGGGTTGCAACGACCCCACAAGCTTTGAAGAACCATGGGGCCCCAGTCTGGGTGCGGACTACATCAATTCCTTAGCCGTGGACTCCGTGGGCGACGTTTATGTCGCCGGCAGGAGCTTTGGGGACCTGGCGTACTCTTGTTGGTCCGGAAACGTCACCGAACGGCTTTGATGAAGCATTCGTGGCGAAATTGAGCCCATGCTCGATCTTCGGCACGGGTGGAGCGGACACGCTCACCGGGACCGACGGTCGGGATGTGATCTGCGGGCTCGGCGGCAATGACACACTCGTAGGTGGCCTCGGAGACGACGTCATCGTGGGTGGGGCGGGGGTAGACACAGTCTCGTACGCATCCAATCCGCGTGCCGTGGTGGTGCGCATGGCCTTCGACTCGTTCCCCCAGACCGCCTCTGGCGCCGGCGAGGATCGCCTCGCGTCCGTGGAGAACGTCGTCGGCACGAGGTTCGACGACGAGATCGAGGGTACAGATGGGGTCCCGAACCGCCTCGTCGGCGGCGCTGGGGATGACACCATCCGGGACTTCAATCTTTCCCAGGTGGAGGTCAGCGCGAGGAACATCCTCACCGGAGGGCCAGGGGAGGACGTCCTCGAGTCGCACGGAGACAGCCTCATGAACGGCGGACCGGGCGACGACACGCTGCACAGCAGAGCGGATGCCGACGCCTTGGCGGGTGGTACGGGCGATGACGACTTGGATGGGCGAACGTTCGCGCGTTCAGGGGAACTCGGGGTTCAGAGGTTCAACGCGGGCCCCGGTGACGACACGGTCATCCCGGGGGCGGGCAATGACGAGGTGCTCGGTGGTCTCGGTATCGACTTGCTCTCGTTCGAATGTCAGTTCGAGCGGCCCGGCTGCGCGGTGGTCGTCGATCTTGCCAACCATCGGTCTTCTGGTCGTGACCCAGGTGCCGCCGCCAATACAGATCGCATCGGCGGCTTCGAATCGGTGCTGGGAAGCCCCGTCGGTGACGTCATCCGCGGCGATCGGCACCCGAACCGACTTCTCGGGGGCAGGGGCGGCGACGCGATCCTCGGCGACCGCGGCGATGACACGCTTCTGGGCAACGGCGGGAACGACCGACTCACGGGCGGGCCAGACGTCGACCGGTGTCTACAGGGCGGTGGCCGCGGCCCCGTGCACAGCTGTGAGCTCCCGCGCCGGTGATGACCTCACGTGTGAAGTGACTGGGGTGGTGCCCATTCGGGCACCCTCGCCTGCCCCGGGTCGTGCCTCGAGCGCCGGAGATACGCGGCGCGGCGTTCGGCGACCCTCGATCCATGGGCGGCGCACGTCAGTCCTCCGATGCTTCCCGAACCGCGGTGGGCGATGCCCTCACTCAGGGGAAGCGCAAGGCAAGCGCGGCTCTTCCACGCCTCGCCGCGGGCCCGCGCACGCTAATGGCCATGCAGCGCGCCGCCGGCAACTCCGCCGTCAACGCGCTCATGGCCGCGCGGTTGCGCGTCCCTGGCGATCAGGCTCGCTCCGTGATCGACGGCGGACTTCGCGAGGTCAAGAAGGATGAACCCAACATCGACGTCCTCGAGAAGGGGCTCAAGGCTGCCCAGG
>CAVRTX010000017.1:0-67554 GCA_963724225.1 uncultured Actinomycetota bacterium
CTACCTCCGGCAAGAAACACGCAACGCTGCACCTAAATGCATTTCGGGGAGAACCAGCTATCACGAAGTTTGATTGGCCTTTCACCCCTATCCACAGGTCATCCCCTCAGTTTTCAACCTAAGTGGGTTCGGTCCTCCACGTCGTCTTACCGACGCTTCAACCTGCCCATGGATAGATCACTTCGCTTCGGGTCTTGAGCGTGCTACTCAACCGCCCTGTTCGGACTCGCTTTCGCTACGGCTTCCCCACACGGGTTAACCTCGCAACACACCGCAAACTCGCAGGCTCATTCTTCAAAAGGCACGCCATCACCCACCACCCCGAAGGATGCATGAGCTCTGACGGATTGTAGGCGCACGGTTTCAGGTACTATTTCACTCCCCGCCAGGGGTACTTTTCACCTTTCCCTCACGGTACTTGTCCGCTATCGGTCATCGAGGAGTATTTAGGCTTAACGGGTGGTCCCGCCAGATTCACACGGAATTTCAGGGGTTCCGTGCTACTTGGGAAAACGCTCCACAGACACGCACTTACACCTACGGGACTCTCACCCTCTCCGGCGCCCCATTCCAAGGGACTTCAGCTTCACACGCGTTTTCTTACTGCGCGCCAGGCCGGCAGACCCAGCTGAGCGCTCCCACAACCCCCCACACACAACCCCTGCCGGGTATCACATGCATGAGGTTTAGCCTCCTCCGATTTCGCTCGCCACTACTCTCGGAATCACTATTGTTTTCTCTTCCTATGGGTACTGAGATGTTTCACTTCCCCACGTTCCCTCCACACACCCTATTTGATTCAGATGCGGGTAACACGACATGACTCGTGCTGGGTTTCCCCATTCGGACACCCCCGGATCACAGCTCGGTTGCCAACTCCCCAGGGCTTATCGCAGGCTCCAACGTCCTTCATCGGCTCTCGATGCCAAGGCATCCACCATGCGCCCTTCATAGCTTGTCTCACAAACCAACAAAACAATCACTACAAAGATGCTCGCGTCCACTATCCAGATCTCAAACAACAACCCCACACCACCCCACCCCCCACACACGGGGACCAGGCATGGCCAGGGACCAAGCCACCCACCCCCACACCCCACGACAAAACCGCGGGGCACACCGGGGGCCTGATGTCTCAGACACCCAACAGCGTGCCACCCCCACCCACCCACGACCCCTCCCCTGTGCAAGGAAGACGCCGCCGGCCCCCGGAACCAGCCCACAGCTGCAGGCACGCCCGGGACGGGCAGGGACAGTCGATGATTCCACTAGCGAACACCACCAACCGCCTACCCACACTCGGGGCAGACCAGGGGTGTGTGCTCCTTAGAAAGGAGGTGATCCAGCCGCACCTTCCGGTACGGCTACCTTGTTACGACTTCGTCCCAATCGCCAGCCCCACCTTCGACGGCTCCCCCCACAAGGGTTGGGCCACCGGCTTCGGGTGTTGCCGACTTTCGTGACGTGACGGGCGGTGTGTACAAGGCCCGGGAACGTATTCACCGCAGCGTTGCTGATCTGCGATTACTAGCGACTCCGACTTCATGGGGTCGAGTTGCAGACCCCAATCCGAACTGAGACCGGCTTTTAGGGATTCGCTCCGCCTCACGGCATCGCAGCCCTCTGTACCGGCCATTGTAGCATGCGTGAAGCCCTGGACATAAGGGGCATGATGACTTGACGTCATCCCCACCTTCCTCCGAGTTGACCCCGGCAGTCTCCCATGAGTCCCCACCACCCCGAAGGGCGTGCTGGCAACATGGAACGAGGGTTGCGCTCGTTGCGGGACTTAACCCAACATCTCACGACACGAGCTGACGACAGCCATGCACCACCTGTACACCGACAAAAAGGGGCCACATCTCTGCAGCTTTCCGGTGTATGTCAAACCCAGGTAAGGTTCTTCGCGTTGCATCGAATTAATCCGCATGCTCCGCCGCTTGTGCGGGCCCCCGTCAATTCCTTTGAGTTTTAGCCTTGCGGCCGTACTCCCCAGGCGGGGCGCTTAATGCGTTAGCTACGGCACGGAACCCGTGGAATGGATCCCACACCTAGCGCCCAACGTTTACGGTGTGGACTACCAGGGTATCTAATCCTGTTCGCTCCCCACACTTTCGCTCCTCAGCGTCAGGTAATGCCCAGAGAACCGCCTTCGCCACCGGTGTTCCTCCTGATATCTGCGCATTTCACCGCTACACCAGGAATTCCGTTCTCCCCTGCATACCTCCAGTCTGCCCGTATCGAAAGCAAGCACCGAGTTAAGCCCGGTGTTTTCACTCCCGACGCGACAAACCGCCTACGAGCCCTTTACGCCCAATAATTCCGGACAACGCTCGGACCCTACGTATTACCGCGGCTGCTGGCACGTAGTTGGCCGGTCCTTCTTCTGCACCTACCGTCACTTGCGCTTCGTCGGTGCTGAAAGAGGTTTACAACCCGAAGGCCGTCATCCCTCACGCGGCGTTGCTGGATCAGGCTTCCGCCCATTGTCCAATATTCCCCACTGCTGCCTCCCGTAGGAGTCTGGGCCGTGTCTCAGTCCCAGTGTGGCCGGTCACCCTCTCAGGCCGGCTACCCGTCAAAGCCTTGGTAGGCCATTACCCCACCAACAAGCTGATAGGCCGCGAGCACATCCCCCACCGAAAAAACTTTCCACCACAAGAACATGCGTACTGTGGTCATATCCGGTATTAGCACCCGTTTCCGGGGGTTATCCCAAAGTAGGGGGCAGATTACTCACGTGTTACTCACCCGTTCGCCGCTCGAGTACCCCCGAAAGGGCCTTTCCGCTCGACTTGCATGTGTTAAGCACGCCGCCAGCGTTCGTCCTGAGCCAGGATCAAACTCTCCGTAGAAAACCTACAAAAAATCTCATACCTGACAACAAACCCTGACAAAAGCCAGAATCATCATCAAAACCCAAACAACAACCACCAAAACAGGCAGCCATTGACAGGGCACACAAATCAATTCATCGACTAAAATGACACACTGTTGAGTTCTCAAACATCAGACGCACATCGCGCTCCGGCCTCGGCCTTTGCTACGGCGGCTGGTGAAACCTATCGGGCTGAATTCGCTCCGTGCAAATCGGTGCTCATTCCCGCCCTGTCCTCCGCGCACCCCACGGGGACGAGCTCGTGGCCGGCGCCCTGAGGCGCGCGGACAGCCACTCGATCTGTGGGTGTTGGAGGTGTCTCCCGGGGCCGGCGGCCCGGTCCGTGGACCTTGCCGCCCGCCGCTCCCTGGCGACTCGGAGAACATTAGAGGACGACCCGGACAGCGCCCAAATCGGGTTGCTGTGGCCTGCGCCACAACCCACGTTCGTGCAGGTCAGCGGCTGGTTCGGGGCCGGCCGGGAGCGATCCCGCGCGTGTCGCGCAGCCGCGGGCAACCACCGATCCGCATCCCCTCGACCAGCTCGTCGGTCACCCGGTCCAGCGTCGCGGCCACCTCCTCGGCTCCCCCGGCGGCGAGCGCATGCACCGCGAGCCGCCCGACGAAGACCGCGTCGGCGCCGAGCGCGAGCGCGGCCAGCGCGTCGAGCCCGCCGGTGATCCCGCCGTCGACGTACACCTGGACGTCGTCGCCGACCTCCGTTGCGACGGCCGGCAGCGCCTGGCACGTCGAGGCGGTCCGGTCGAGCTGCCTGCCTCCGTGGTTGGAGACCCACACGGCGTCCGCGCCCGCCTCCACGCAGCGCCGGGCGTCGTCGGGGCGCATCACGCCCTTGACCACCACCGGCACCCCGGCGACCTCACGCAGCCGACCGATGTCGTCGGGGACGAGGTCGGCGGCCCACCGCACATCGCCGGGCTCGGAGAAGTTGCTGCGGAACCAGGTCAGGTCCACGCCCTCCCAGTCCACCTCCCGGGGCTTGTGCTTGGTGCCCGGCACCGGGGTGTCGGCCGTCAGCACCACCGCCGACGCCCCTGCGGCGACCGCCGCCTCGAGCACCGGCCGTGCCGCTTCCCGGTCCGGCGGCAGGTACAGCTGGAGCCACCACGGCCCGCCCTGGCGCAGGTCCTCGAACAGGTGGCCGGCGTTGGAGGAGACGACGTGGAGCGCCCCCGCAGCGGCGGCTCCGCGCGCCATCCCGATCTCGCCCTCCGGGTGGACCACCCGCTGCAGGGCCGTCGGCGCGACTCCCACCGGTGTCGAGACCCTGCTCCCCAGCAGCGTCGTCGTCGTGTCGACGGACGTCACGTCGTGCAGCACCCGCGGCAGGAACCGGACGTCACGCCAGGCGGCGCCGGCCTCCGCCGTGGTGACGCCCTCGCGGGCACCGCTGGCGACGTACTCCCACATCGCTGCCGGCATGGCGGCCCGGGCCCGCGCGGCCAGGTCCGCCTGCCAGGTCACGGGAGCACCCTCACCGGCCGAGCACCTCGATGCCGGCGAACTTCTTCTTGCCGCGGCGCAGCACCAACCACGACCCGGCGACCAGGTCCTGCTCGGACGGCACCCGCTCGGGGTCGTCGACGCGCTCGTTGTTGAGGTAGGCACCGCCCTCGCCCACGGTCCGCCGGGCCTCCCCCTTGCTCTTCGCCAGGCCGGACTCGACCAGCAGGTCGACGATCGCGGGCAGCTCGCCGGACAGCGCGACGGAGCCGGCCTCCCGCAGCGCGGCCGCGAGCGTGCGCCCCTGGAGCTGGTGCAGGTCTCCCCCGCCGAACAGCGCCGCCGCAGCGGCCTTGGCCTGCTCGGTCTCGGACTCCCCGTGCACCAGCGTGGTCACCTCGTCGGCGAGCGCCTTCTGGCCGGCGCGCAGCCACGGCTGCTCCCGGGTCTGCTCCTCGAGCGCCTCGATCTCCTCGCGGGTGAGGAAGGTGAAGACCCGCAGCAGCTCGCCGACCTTCTCGTCCTCGGCGTTCAGCCAGAACTGGTGGAACGCGTACGGCGAGAGCATCTCGGGGTCGAGCCACAGCGCCCCGCCCTCGGTCTTGCCGTACTTCGTGCCGTCGGAGCGGGTCAGCAGCGGCGTGGCGAACGCGTGTGCCCGGCCGCCGTCGGACCGCCGGATCAGCTCCACCCCCGCGGTGAGGTTGCCCCACTGGTCGGAGCCGCCGAACTGGAGCGTCACGCCGTGGTCGCGGTAGAGGTTGAGGAAGTCCCACGACTGGAGCAGCACGTAGCTGAACTCCGTGTAGCTGATCCCCTGCTCCAGCCGCCGGCTCACGACCTCACGGGACAGCATCCGGTTGACCGGGAAGTGCTTGCCGACCTCACGCAGGAAGTCGATGGTCGACAGGCTGGCGGTCCAGTCGTAGTTGTTGACCATGGTCGCGCCGTTGGGGCCGTCGAAGTCGAGGAACGGCTCGATCTGCGACCGGACGCGTCCGACCCACTCCTTGACCACGTCGAGGGAGTTGAGGGTGCGCTCGCCGCTCTCCCTGGGGTCGCCGATCATGCCGGTCGCGCCCCCCACGAGGGCGTACGGGCGGTGGCCGGCGAGCTGCAGCCGGCGTGCGGTGATGACCTGCACCAGGTGGCCCATGTGGAGGCTCGGCGCGGTCGGGTCGAAGCCCACGTAGAAGCCGGTGCTCTGGTCGGCCAGCGCCGCGCGCAGCGCGTCGAGGTCCGTCGAGTGCGCGACCAGGCCGCGCCACTCGAGGTCGTCGAGGAGGGTGGGGTCGATGGCCAAGGTCGTGCCTCTCCGGTTCGGTGCTCTCCCGCCAAGCCTGCCGCATGCCCCGGCGCGCCGCACACCGGGTTTGCCGCCCACTTCACCCTCATGGGTGCCCCGGGTGGTCGCTAGCATGCCGGAGTGATCGCAGGCAGGTACGAGCTCGGACGCGAGATCGGTCGTGGCGGGATGGGCGCGGTCTGGCTCGCGCACGACACGACGCTCGGGCGCGAGGTGGCGGTGAAGCGGCTCGGGATGGTGCCGGGCGGCGACGCGGCCGGTCTGGAGCGGGCGGCGCGCGAGGCGCGGCTGGCCGCGCGGCTCAACCACCCCCACGTCGTCCACGTCTTCGACCTCGTCAACGAGGACGAGGGCCAGTGGCTCGTCATGGAGTACGTCGAGGGGCAGACGCTCGCGGCGATGATCCGCACCGAGGGTGCGATGACGCCGGACCGGGCGGCGGGGCTGGTCGGGCAGGCGGCCGACGCGCTCGCCGCGGCCCACGCGGCCGGCATCGTGCACCGGGACGTCAAGCCCTCCAACATGCTGGTCGGCGGGACCGACGAGGTGAAGCTGTCGGACTTCGGCATCGCGCGGGCCGAGGCCGACCCCTCACTGACCCAGACCGGCCTGGTGACCGGCTCGCCGGCGTACCTCTCGCCCGAGGTGGCCTCCGGGCACATGGCGACCACCGCGAGCGACGTGTGGTCGCTCGGCGCGACGCTCTACCACGCACTGTCGGGACAGCCGCCGTACGAGGTCGGCGAGAACCTGATGGGGGCGCTCTACCGGATCGTCCACGAGGACCCGCCGCGGCTGGCCGACGCCGGCTGGCTGGCGCCGCTGCTCGAGGCCACGATGACCAAGGAGCCGGGCGACCGCTGGTCCATGGCGCAGGTGCGCGACTTCCTGCACTCGCGCGGCCGGGTCGCCGGGCCTGCGGGCGGTGAGACGACGCAGGTGATGGCCGCGCCCGTGCCCCTCGCGGCCGAGCCGGTCCCGGACCCGACCCCGACGCCGGCCCCCACGCCGACCCCTGCCGAGCCGGCAGCCGCCCCGGTCACCGCAGAGCCTCGGTCCCGCCGCCGGACCTGGCTGCCGCTGGCGATCGCGGCGGTGCTGGTCCTGGTGCTGGGCGCACTGGCCTGGGTGTTGCTCGACCCGGACGACGGCACCTCGCCGACCATCGACCGCCCGAGCGCGAGCGACAGCGCAGGCGGCGGGGGTGGAGGGGGTGGCGGGAACGGCCAGGAGCCCTCCGACGACCAGTCGTCCTCGCCCGCGGCCGAGCAGCCCACCGCGAAGGGGATGGAGAGCTTCATCTCCGACTACCTCGCCACGGCGCCGAGCTCGCCCGAGACGACGTTCGCGATGCTCACGCCTGACTTCCAGGCCGCCAGCGGCGGCATCGACGACTACTCGGGCTACTGGTCCACGATCGCCGAGGCGACCCCGGTCGAGATCAACGCCGACCCGGAGGCCCTCACCGTCGAGTACACCGTGGACTACACCCGTCAGGACGGCTCCCAGGTGACGGACACGGTCGTTCTCCAACTGCAATACGCGGACGGGCAATATCTGATCGCCGACGAGGCGTGACCGGAGCTAGCCTGCCCGGCGTGGGACACAGCCGTATTCGCAGTCTGGTGACCGCGCTCGGGGTCACGGTGGTGGTCGTGGTGCTGGCGTACCTCGCCTCGACCTGGGGGCTGGCGGCGCTGAGCCGCTCCAGCACTCCGAGCGACACCGGGGCGAGCGCGCTCCCGGCAGCGGTCGAGAACGCACCGCCGAGCCTGGGCACCACCGAGCAGCACGGACCGCTGGGCGAGGTGTCGATGGTCTACGCCGGCACCGACGTCGAGGCCGGTCTCCTCAGCGACGTCGAGCACCCGTGGGTGGCCATCGGCGCGCGCTCCGGCGAGTACCGCGCCATCAGCGCACCGGACCTCCCGTCCGCGCAGCCCGGTGCGGTCGCGCTCAGCCAGGGCGGAGACCGTCTCGCCTGGGCCACCGGGGACGGGGTCGAGGTCTACGACCCCTCGACCGACAGCGCCCGCCTGGTCCCGCTCGACGGGGCGTCCCGGGTCGGCACGTTCTCCCCCGACGGCTCGCTGCTGGTGGTGCACGCCTACGGGCTCGCGGTGCTCGACCTCGAGAGCGGCGAGGTCGTCGCCGAGGCCGGGGGCACGGACCCGGAGGTCGTACGCCGGGCGGCGTGGCGCCCCGACGGCAGCGCGGTCGACTACGCGGACGGTGCCGACCTGGTCACCCTGCCCGCCGACGGCACGGAGCCGTCGAGCCAGCCCTCTCCGTTCGCCGAGGGATCGCCGCTGGCGTGGTCGCCGACCGGCGAGCAGCTGGTGGCGCTGGAGGGCGACGGGGTCCTCACCCTGCGCGCGGCCCCTGCCGACGGCGACGGGCAGCTCGGGAAGCCGCAGACGGTCGACACCTCGGGGATCTCCCTCGACGGCCTGCTCGGCTTCAGCGGTGATGGGACGGTCGCGGTCAGGGCGTACCTCCTGGAGTCGGGCAACATCGAGCGGATCCTCGACATCCAGCTCGACGGCGGCTCGCCCACCGACGTGACGACGTTGCCGCCCCCGGGTGAGAACTGGCAGGGCAGCGAAACCCTGGCCGTCTCCGGGGACGCCCTGCGCAGCGGCAGCACGGACTTCGACAACGAGATCTGGCCGTGGAGCTATCGGGCGCGGCTGATGGCGTGCCTGCTGGTCGGGCTGTTCGGCCTCGGCCTGTGGCTGACCCGCCGGCGGCGGAGCTGGCGACGCCGCCGCTGACCGGCCCGCCGTCAGCGGTACTCGGGGTTCTCGAAGTCGAAGCGGGTCCCGGCGTCCCAGGCCGTGCGCTGGTTGCCGTGGGCGGGCACGCCGCCGGCCTGCCGCAGCATCCGGGCGAGGTGCAGGAGGTTCCACGTCATGAAGGTCGTGTTGCGGTTGGTGAAGTCGTTGTCGGGTCCGCCACTCCCCTCGTCGAGGTAGGACGGCCCGGGACCTGCCTCGCCGATCCACCCGGCGTCGGCCTGCGGCGGGATCGTGTAGCCGACGTGCTGCAGTGAGTAGAGGACGTTCTGTGCGCAGTGCTTGATGCCGTCCTCGTTGCCGGTGATCAGGCAGCCGCCGACCCGGCCGTAGTAGGCGTACTGGCCGTGCTCGTTGAGCGCGCTCGACCCGGCGTACAGCCGCTCGATCACCTGCTTGGTGACGCTGGAGTTGTCGCCGAGCCAGATCGGGCCGGCCACGACCAGGATGTCGCTGGCCATCACCCGCTCGTGGATCGACGGCCACTCGTCGCTCGCCCAGCCGTGCTCGGTCATGTCGAGGTAGACGCCGGTCGCCACGTCGTGGTCGACGACCCGGAGCACCTCGACCTCCACGCCGTGCTTGCGCATGATGCCCGCGCTGATGTCGACCAGGCCCTGGGTGTGGCTGGGCTCGGGCGAGCGCTTGAGCGTGCAGTTGAGGAACAGGGCCCGCAGGCCGGTGAAGTCGAGGTCCACGGCCCCAGAGTGCCGCAGTCTCAGGCCGGCGTCGACAGCACGTCGCGGGCGACTGCGAGCAGCGCGGCCCGGAGCTCGTCGTCGTCGAGGTCGCCCAGCCGGGGGTCCATCCCCGCCTGGGCCAGCCCGCCGCCGACCACGGCCACCGCCACCCGGCGCCGCAGGTCGGGGTCCGGGCCCTGCAGCAGCGTGGTCAGCCGCTCCGCGAGCCGCTGGAACTCGGGGTGTGACTCGACGATCCGGCCCGCCTCGGGGTCGCGGAGCAGCGTGGCCATGGCCCGCCGGTGGCGGATGATCAGGTCGACCAGCCCGGCGAGCGCGCGGTCGCTCGCGTCGCCCTGCGTCGGCTCGGCCTCCGCGGCGTCGAGGACCCCGGCGAGCTCGCCGAGCGCCTCCTCGAGCACGGCGACGACGATGTCCTCCTTGGCGTGGAACTGGTAGTAGACGGCCGCCTTGGTCACCCCCAGCCGCTCCGCGATCATCTGCAGCGACGTACCGCTCACGCCGTGGTCGGCGAACAGCTCCAGGGCGGCGGCGATGACGCGGGCGCGGCCCTGGCCACGCGGGGCGTGCGGTCGTGCCAACGCGGACTCCTTCCTCGGGTGATCCCGGGCACACTAGCACCGTAGTTAGCCGATCGGCTTGCCCCAGCCTAGCCGTTCGTCTAACTTGACGACCATGGCCACCCTCCTCCACCGTCTCGGTCGCTTCGGGTTCCGTCGTCGCGGTCTCGTCGCCACCACCTGGCTGCTCCTGCTCGTCGTCCTCGGCGGGTCGCTGGCCGCGCTCGGGACGGCGTCGACGAGCAGCATCACGATCCCCGGGACCGAGTCGCAGCGCGCCCTCGACGCGCTCGCCGAGGAGTTCCCGCAGGCCAGCGGCGCCTCGGGCACCGTCGCGCTGCGTGCGCCCGAGGGCGAGACGGTTGCCGACCCGGCCAACCGGGACGTCGTGCTCGACGTCGTCGCCGAGGCCACGGAGGTGCCCGGCGTCGTCGCCGCGACCAGCCCGTACGACACGCACGCGATCAGCCCGGACGGCCGCTACGCGCTGGTGAGCGTCCAGTTCTCCGAGACCGCCGACCGGCTCGACGAGGCGCAGCGGTCGGCGTACGAGGAGGTCGGTGCGGACGCCCCGGACGGCTGGACGGTCGCCGCCGGCGGCGAGCCGCTGATGACCGAGCCGGAGATCGGCTCGACCGAGGCGCTGGGCGTCGCGGTCGCGCTGGTGGTGCTCGTGATCACCTTCGGCTCCCTCGTCGCCGCCGGGATGACGATGCTCAACGCCCTCGTCGGCGTGGGCGCCGGGATGATGGGGCTGCTGCTGGTCGGGCACATCGCGGACCTCACGAGCGTCACGCCGGTGCTGGCGCTGATGCTGGGACTGGCCGTCGGCATCGACTACTCCCTCTTCATCACCTCCCGCTACCGCCACAACCTGGCCGTGGGCATGGAGCGCGAGGAGGCGGCCGGGCAGGCCGTCGGGACGGCGGGCTCCGCCGTCGTGTTCGCCGGGCTCACGGTCGTGATCGCCCTGGCCGGGCTCTCGGTCGTCGGCATCCCCTTCCTGACCGCCATGGGCCTCGCCGCCGCCGGCACCGTCGCGGTGGCGGTGCTGGTCGCGATCACCCTGCTGCCGGCCGTGCTCGGCTTCGCCGGTGACCGGGTGCTGTCCCGCAAGCAGCGCCGCGCGGACGCGGGCGCCGGCGACGTCGAGGACTCTGCCGACGGATTCGGCTTCCGCTGGGTCCGGCTCGTGCTGCGGCGGCGGGTGCCGGTCCTGGTCGCCGGCGTGGCCGCGCTCGGCGTGCTGGCCGTCCCGGCCGCGAGCATGCAGCTCGCGCTGCCGGACGACGGCACCGCGGCGAGCGGCACCACCAAGCGCGCGGCGTACGACCTGGTGGCGGAGGGCTTCGGCGAGGGCTTCAACGGGCGGCTGCTGGTCGTGGTCCACGACGACGACCCGGCGGTGGCGCAGCGCGCAGCGGCCGGGGTCACCGAGGCCGTCGGCGGCCTCGACGGGGTGGTCGCCGTGGCACCCGGCGGCGCCAGCCCGGACGGCCGGACCGTGCTGCTCGGTGTCGTGCCCGAGTCCGGACCCTCGGACGAGGCGACCTTCGAGCTCGTCCGCGAGGTCCGTGGCGAGATGGCGCCGGTGGCCGAGGAGTCCGGGACGGACGTCTCGCTCACGGGCGTCACCGCGGTCGGCGTCGACGTCTCGGAGAAGCTCGCGGACGCGCTCCCCGTCTACCTGCTGGTCGTGGTCGGGCTCAGCTTCGTGCTGCTGATGATCGTGTTCCGCTCGATCCTGGTGCCGCTGAAGGCGACGGCGGGGTTCCTGCTCAGCGTGGGGGCCACGTTCGGGGCGACGGTGGCGATCTTCCAGTGGGGCTGGCTCTCCGGGCTCGTGGGGCTGGACACCGGCGGTCCGCTGGTCAGCTTCCTGCCGATCCTGCTGATCGGGATCCTGTTCGGGCTGGCGATGGACTACGAGGTGTTCCTGGTCTCGCGGATGCGCGAGGACTTCGTCCACGGCGAGACGGCGCGCGAGGCCGTCGTCTCCGGCGTGGACCACGGCGCCCGGGTGGTCGTCGCGGCCGCGCTGATCATGATCTCGGTGTTCGCCGGCTTCGTGCTGGTCGACGACCCGATCATCAAGTCGATGGGCTTCGCCCTCGCCTTCGGGGTCCTGGTGGACGCCTTCGTCGTACGCCTCTCGCTGGTCCCGGCGCTGATGTCGTTCCTCGGGGACCGGGCGTGGTGGCTCCCCCGGTGGCTGGACAGGCTGCTGCCCGACGTCGACATCGAGGGCGAGAGGCTGCGGGCGCGGACGAGCGAGCAGCCGGCCGCGGCCGAATCGGCGCGCTAGGCGCTTCGGGGTGAAGTGATTCGGACGCCGGTTCTGCCAGAATGCCCGGGTCGGCCAGACCGGCCGGAAAGGAAGTGGAATCCCTCGATGAACACTCGCACCATCGCCATCGCGGCGCTCGTGATCGCCGTCATCATCCTGCTCATCTTCCTCTTCTGAGGATCGGTCGCGCCCGGCTCCGGTCGGGCGCGACCAGCCTCCCCGTGGGTCGTGCCGCTTCCGTACACCACCTCACGTCAGCTGCAGGGCCTGCTCCTCCGCGGCGGCCTGGCGCCGCAGCTCCGGCAGCAGCCGGTCGACGGCGGGCGGGTCGGTGTCGCGAGGCCGCAGCACCGTGATGGTGCGGGCCCCGGGGTCGAGCGGTCCGGGGTGGAACCTGACCTGGCCGTGCGCGTGGTGGGTCAGCGTGAGCTGCGGGATGATCGCGGCTCCGAGCCCGGCCGAGACCAGCGCGAGCATGGTGCCCGCCTGATGGGCGATGTGTCGTACGTCGAGGGTGACGCCGTGAGCGGTCGCCACCCGTTCCAGGGCCTGCCGCGAGGGACTCTCGGACGAGGGCAGGACCCACGGCCCGCTGAGGATCTCCTCGGCCGTGATCTGCTCCGGCCAGGCGACGGGCACGACGACCCGGTACGGGTCGCGCATCAGATCGGTCTCGACCAGGCTCGCCGGGCGGGCCGGGTGGTGGGGCTCGGGCTTCTCGGCGAGCAGCAGGTCCAGCTTGCCGGCGGCCAGCTGGCTGACCCCGTCGGCCTCCTCGACCTCGAAGATCCGGGGATCGATGTCGGGATCGGTGAGGGCGAGTGACACCACGGTGTGCGCCACGATCTGGTTGAGCACGCTGGCGAAGCCGCCGACGCGGATCGTCCCGCCCCGCTGCTCCTTGA
Source organism: uncultured Actinomycetota bacterium (assembly GCA_963724225.1). Taxonomy (GTDB): domain Bacteria; phylum Actinomycetota; class Actinomycetes; order Propionibacteriales; family Nocardioidaceae; genus Nocardioides. The sequence goes on from CAVRTX010000017.1 coordinate 12,896, forward strand.
ACAGGTCGACCTCGCGCTGGGCGCTGGCCAGGGCCGCCGCGAGCTGCTCGGCCTGGTCCGCGAGCGCCCGACCCGCGGCGGTGAGCCGGAGCGGCCGTCCGCCGCCGCGGCGGCTCCGGTCCACGAGCGGGACTCCTGCCTCGGCCTCGAGCTTCGACAGGTGCTGGGACACGCCCGACGCCGTGAGGTGCAGTGCACGGGCGGCCGGCAGGACCCCTCCGGTGCGCTGCACGGCGCGGAGGATCAGCAACCGGTTCGGGTCCATCGACATTCAGCAACACTAAACCACAACGTCAGCAGAAGTCGCTTCCACTTCGTCAGCGGAGACGTCACGCTCGTTCCGTACGACCCGGTGCCGGTGCCGGCGCGAGCCAGAGGAGCGAACGTGAAGGTGACTGCTGCGGTCCTGCCCGGCGTCGGACTCCCCTTCGAGATGACGAGCCTCGAGCTCGACGAGCCGGGCGCCGGCGAGGTGCGCGTGGCGCTGGCCGTCTCGGGGGTGTGCGCGTCCGACGCCCACACCCAGTCGGGTCGGATCCCGTCGCCGACGCCGTGCGTGCTCGGCCACGAGGGCGCCGGGGTCGTCGAGTCGGTCGGCGACGGCGTGACCCACGTCCAGGTCGGTGACCACGTGGCGTTGTCGTGGATGCCGAGCTGCGGGAGGTGCCGGCACTGCCAGCGCGGACGCCCGGTGCTGTGCGCGACGGCGGCACCGGCACTGCTGGCGGGCACGATGCTGGACGGGACCGTACGTCTGCACCATGAAGACGAGGCGGTCCACCACTACTCCTTCCTCTCGACGTTCGCCTCCCACACGGTGGTCCCGGCCGCCAGCGCCATCCGCATCCCCACCGGTGTGCCGCTGGCGCTGGCGAGCATCGTGGGGTGCGCCGTCCTGACCGGGTACGGCGCCGTGGTGAACCAGGCGCGGGTCCGGCCGGGTTCGTCGGTGGTGGTCTTCGGCGGCGGCGGTGTCGGCCTCAGCGCCGTCGTCGGCGCGCGGCTCAGCGGGGCGGCGCAGATCATCGTGGTCGACCCGGTCGAGTCCAAGCGGGCTGCGGCGGCCACGTTCGGCGCCACGCACGCGCTCGCTCCGTCGCAGACGCTGGTGGCCCAGGTCCGCGAGCTGACCGGGGGCGACGGCGCCGACTACGCGATCGACGCCACCGGGAGCGAGGGGGTCGTCGCCCAGGCCTTCGGCGCCACGGTCGCGGGAGGCACCGTGGTCTGCGTGGGCGTCCCGGCCCCGGGGGTGCAGTCGTCGCTGCCCGGCCCGGACCTCGTACGCGAGGAGAAGACGATCATCGGCAGCCTCTACGGCTCCTCCCGCCCGGGGCTGGACATCCCGGCGCTCCTCGACCTCGCCATGAGGGGGCTGCTCCCGCTGGACCGCATGGTGACCAAGGCGTTCGGGCTCGGTGACATCAACCTCGCGTTCGACGAGCTGCGGGCGGGCACGCTGGGCAAGGGGGTGCTGGTCATCGACCGCGACCTCGCCGGCCCGCTGCCCCTGACGACGACGGCGTTCGGCGGGGTCGACGGGCCGGCCCTGGGGCTGTCCGCGTAGCCGGCCGGAGCGAGCCGTGCCCACACGAGGAGACGAGGTACGCCATGAGCACGCAGCCTGACCTGGACGGGAGGCTCGCCCAGGGGTGGGGCGGCGCGGCCCCTGACGGGGTCCACGTCAACGTCCTCACGGCCCGACGCGGCAGCCCCACGGCCGCCGCCATCGCCACGGCCTTCACCTCGCCCAGCCCGGGCTTCACCCCCATCCTGGCCTCGCTGGGCCGGGACCAGGCGTCGTACGAGACGCTCCAGCCGCCGACCGTCATCCTCAACAAGTCCGAGCCCCCCGGGCCGTTCGGCGCCGCGCTCATCTCGGGCGCCGCCCAGGTCGGGATCTCCCAGGGGGTCCTGGACACCGTCGCCGACGGACTCCTCGCCGCCGACCAGGAGACCGTCGTCCTGGTCTCCGTCTGGGTCGACCCGGTGGCTGACGACGAGACCCGCGTCAGGGACAACGCCCGTACGGCGACCCGACGCGCCCTGCAGGAGGCACTGTCGGGCCGGGACCCGTACGCCGTCGAGCAGCTGGTGGGGAACCGCGACGCCGTCACCCACCCGTTCTACGCGGGCGACTGACACCGGCCGACCGGCGTCTGGTGGGGCGGGCGGGGCTCGAACCCGCGACCCAAGGATTATGAGTCGTTTTCACCACCTACGGATCGGTCCCACCTTGTGGTGGCTAGGCCTGACTGGTGGCTCCTGTAGTGCCGCTCAACCGGATGCGTGGCGGTACGTCCTGACCCTTTGCGCAGCAAAGACGTAGCAAGGGCGCCACCACATAGACACCCGCATCCACAAGGGCCAGGCCGAGGGCAAGCAGTGCCACGCGCGCAAGGAGGGCCGCCAACTGGCCACGTGACCATCGCCCAGTCAGCGGACACTTCCTGCGCCATTGTCTGCCAGACCCGCCCGCCTCACTCCCCACCGTGAGCTCGCACCCCGCCGAGACGCGAGGCGTGGCCGCCAGCTGGCTCGGCCTTCCGCCACTCAGGCAGGGCCGCCGCGTTCGCGCCATTCAAGCCACGGGTCCTCACGCGATCCGGTCAGGCTCAAGCCCGTTGAGGTCCATCGGGGGCGGCCGGCGCTGTTCCGACTGAGGGGCATTCACCCGAGCACCCGCATGGCCCGACCTCGCCCTACAAGGTCTGGGTGCTACCCGGACTGCGAACATCCGGTCTTTGCCAAGAGTGATCCCGCCGGGGCCGGAGATCGAGCGGTTCCGAATTCAACGCTGACCGTGGGAGATTGCCAGCCACCATCGGACTCTGTATCCGATCACTATTGGCGCGCTCCACCTGTGTGCGCTCCGATCGCGCTCATTCCGCCGCGACAGGGTCGGCCGGTGATGCTCGGGGCTTGCCGTGGGTGACCACGTGCACAAGCCGTCTGACCGTCTGCCTGGCCCCGGGTGTCCTCATGTGGTGAGTCCGGTGGGCCGTCGGTGCCACAAGGGAGTAACCGTTCACCCACAGTGCGCGAAAAGCAATGACGTGGCCACGACCTGGGGTTGCAATGGATGAACAGGATCGGCGTCGACGCACCTCAGGGTAGGACTGGCGTCGGAGAGCAACCGGGGGCCACGGTGGAGCAACATCCGATGAGCAGAGTCGCGGAAGTGGCCGCACGCACCATGGCGGCCGCGCATCGACGCGATCATGACCACAGTCCCGGCAACGATGCCTGCCATCCTCACGTGGTGGAGATTGTGCACCTGGGCCGTCGCGCCGTCTGTGTGTGCCACGACTGTCGGCTCGACTCGGGCTTCCTGCCTGCTCGTGCGGCCGCGGCACTGGCCGTCGACCATCGTGACCTGACACGCGATGTCAGCGTCGAGCTGCGCGGCGCCTGACCACGACTAGCGCCACAGCACGACTAGAACGAGATGACCTCGTCGACCCAGCACGTCCCGCGGGTTCTCGCGATCTCCGACAGTGAGTCGCAGCGCGGCGGACGGTCACCCTCGGAACCGGCCCCAAACCGTGACTGGGTGAGGAAGGGATGGGCAAGAAAGCACCCCCCAGCGGTGAACGATGTGCGCGTACTGCCCACACACGTCCGTTGGAGGGTACTCACTGTCGAACCTACTCCGACGCAGGCCGAAGCACCACCTGGCGTCGACCTTCGACGCTGACGCGCAACTTCCTCGACCCCGCGGTCGCATCCTAAGTACGTCACCCGGCGCATCGGTCCTCTCGCATGTCATGTACCCGCAGTCCCGCTACGGGACCCTCCGGAGTGCTCGTTCGGCACGGAGTCCCTGAGGCGTCGAGCACCCGCAACTGTTCTCGCGGTCACGGGTGGGTCCGCACGTCTAATGTGCGTGAACATGGCAGTCATTGTGCTTCGTGTTCGGCTCATCAGTGGTGACAACCTGGATGTGACGTACGAGGAGCCCGCTGCGGACAGCGAAGACGAGGTCATCGACCACGTCGTCGCCACCCTTGCGGAAGATCCCGGCGTGCTGCGATGCCGGCGTGGCGATCGGCTTCTGGTGCTCTACGCAAGGGGCGTTTCAGCCGTCGAAGTCGCACCTCGCGGCGCGATCCTGTAGCCGCTCCTGCTGGTCAACCACGTCGTCTCACCCGATACCCGGTCGCTGGATGCTCAGCCAGTCAGCGCACTTCCTCAGGACACCGTTGCGACCTCCCCCGCGTCGCGGCTGCCGCGAGCGCGCACAGACATGCGTCGTTTCGCCGCGTGCGCCGGGGACAGCGAAGGGTCCTGATACGCCGCCCTGGCGTCGTCACCGACATCATGAACGTGCTTGCCGTCGTACCTGGGCACCCATAATGGGGCGAGTCCAGGACGCGAGGAGCCAACGCCATGATGACCGTCGTTACGACCGTGACCTTGAAGGACGAGACAAGAAATCAGTGGGATCGCGCGATGCACGAGCGCGTTCGGGCCGCGTCCGATATGGACGGATGGGTCGCCGTGCAGCTGCTCAGAGAGGTCGACGAGCCGCGGCGGCGGGCAATCATCGGCACGTGGCAATCACGAGAGCACTGGGCCCGCTGGCACGACGACGAGACATTCAAAGCAACCCGCGCGGAGCTGGCCGGGCTCGAGGACGGACCGTCCAAGACCGTCTGGTACGACGTGGTGGAGGAACAGGGCTGAGGTGGGTGCGGCGACGGCGGCCCGACCTTCGCCCGCACTCCTGCCGCAGAAGCGCCTAGCGCTGGGCAACTGGCTGCGCCCCCGTGAGTGACGACCTGGCTTCACGAGCGACCCCACCCGCTCGCCGGTTGGGTCGACGTACCTCCCCGTGCGGACCGGCCGTCTCAGGTGTTCGCTGGTAGAACGGGGCATGCCCACCAGCGACGTCTTCGAACCCCACCCGATCGTGCGTCTGCTCGGGAAACCGGCAGCTGAATTCACGTGCAGCGACCTCGTCCGGGCCGTGGAGCAGCTGGAGCTGCGCCAGGTGAACCTACGCTATGTCGGGGGTGATGGGCGTCTCAAGACGGTCGCGTTTCCCATTGATTCGCGCGAGCACCTGGTCGAGGTGCTGACGCGGGGTGAGCGGGTAGACGGTTCCAGCATCTTCCAGGGCACCGAGACCCACGCCAGTGACGTCTACATCGTGCCGCGCCATCGCACGGCCTTCCTGAACCCGTTCGGGGAGCGGACCTCTCTGGACGTGTTGTGCTCCTTCTACGGCGAGGACGGCAAGCCTTTGCCGTACGCGCGCGAGCAGGTCGTTCGCCGGGCCGCCGAGGTGCTCCTGGAGGAGACGGGAATGGTGCTCGAGGCGTTCGGGGAGCTCGAGTACTACCTCGTCGACGAGGTCGAGCGGGTCTATCCGGTGGAGGAGGAGCACGGCTATCAGGAGTCGGCGCCGTTCTCCAAGGGCCAGCACATCCGCGAGGAGGTCATGGGTCATCTCTCTGCGATGGGCATCCAGCTCAAGTACGCCCACGGTGAGGTCGGGAACATCCTCGAGGACGAGCGGCAGCTGGTGCAGCACGAGATCGAGTTCTGGCCCGCGCCGGTGGAGCGGGCCGCCGACGCTTGGTGATGGCGAAGTGGGTGGTGCGTGAGGTCGCCTATGGACATGGCCTGGAGGTGACCTTCGCCCCCTCGGTCAGCAGCGATGGAGCGGGCAGTGGGTTGCACGTCCACAGCCGGCTGGTGCGCGACGGCGCCAGCGCGATCATGGATAAGGAGGGGATCAACGCGAACGGACGACGGTTGATCGCCGGCTATCTCTCGGCGGCCAAGGCCCTGACCGCCTTCGGCAACACGGTGCCCACGTCCTACCTGCGCTTCGCCGAGGGTGACGAGTCACCAGCGGGCATCTGTTGGGGCGAGACCGACCGCACCGGACTGGTGCGAGTGCCCCTCGCCTGGGGAGGTGACGTGCTGCCGGGCATGGTCGCCCACGCCAACCCCCACAACTCCGAGCCGATCCCCGAGCCGGCCATCCACCCCCAGACGATCGAGCTTCGCCTCGCCGACGGTTCGGCCGACGTCCACCTACTCCTGGCTGGCATGGCCGTCGCGGCCAGACGCGGACTGGGCGACCCCGAAAGTCTGGAACTGGCCGCGCGCCTCAGCACCCGCGACCACGACGACTTCGAGCAGCTGCCGACCTCGTGCGCCGATTCAGCCGACGCACTCGAGAACGCACGGGCGTCGTTCGAGGCTGACGGCATCTTCCCCAGCGAGCTGATCGACGCGATGCTCGACCGCCTACGCGCAGACGACGACGCCGCGCTCATCAAGAAGTCAGCCAAGAACGACGACGCACGCGCCGAACTCGTTCGCCGCCACTGGCACGTCGGCTGACTCCCGAACAGGGCAGGACGCCGTGATCGCTCGGCAAGAAGGCGCCGGCCACTGCCGGGGGCCGGATTGGAGTGCGATCATCGCGACATGAGCGAGCGCGAGGAGTTCATCACCTGGGTGCAGTCGGTTCTCCGGGACGCAGAGTTCGCCGTCCACAACGGTGATGCCGGGCCACGCCGCGCCCTCTGGTCACGGAACGACCCGGTGACCGTGCTGGGCGCCTGGAAGAACGCCAGCGGGCAGCAGGAGCTCGACGAGCTCTTCGACCATCTCGCCGACAGCTTCTCGGACTGCACCTCCTACGAGTTCGAGCTCCTCGAGGCCGAGGTGCGTGGCGACACCGCCTACACGGTTGGCTTCGAGCACACCTCCACGTCTGTCAACGGCGTCCCTCGTACGTACACCCTTCGCGCGACGCAGATCTACCGGCGCGAGGACGGAGGGTGGAGGGTGGCCCACCGCCACGGGAGCGCACCCCCAGAATAGGTCCTCCCTCGCACCCCGCAGGCGGCAGCGCCCTGCCGACGCGAACGCCTGGGACCTAGGCTGCCCAGATGGGCGAGTCGGAACCGAGTGACCGGGAGATCCATCGGGAGGAGTTCGTCCACCTGGTCGACCTCTCGCACGACCGGGTCCTGATCGCCTGGGGTGCCTTCTGGTTCCGGCGCGACCAGGAGAGCGGCCGGTGGAACATCCTGGACGACTCCGAGCTCCAGGAGGCCGTGGGACGGCGTACGTCGATCGGGCACGGCGCAGAACCCTTCGGTGAGGCGCACGTCGAGGTGCTTGACGCCGGGGGCCAGGTCGTCGCCGAGGCGCGCACCGCAGACAAGTCCTGGCTCTGGGTGGAGGGCCTCGCGCCCGACACGTCGTACGGCTATCGCATCCGGGTCGACGGCCGCGAGTGGGCCGCCGGCCAGCGCCGAGACTGGGTGCCCACCGCGTCAGGCGGCTACGACCTCGGGCCGGGCAGAAGCTATGACCTGCGGTTCCACACCTTCCCGGCACCGGAGAGCGCCACGCCGCTCGTGCGGTTCGTCGCGATGGGCGACTACGGCGTCGGGATCAAGTCGGACAGCGAGTCCAGCCGCCGGCAGCGACGGATCGCCGACGTGCTCGACGAACTCGTGCGGAACCACGACGTCCGCTTCGTGCTGTCCCTGGGCGACAACATCTACCAAGGCGAGGAGGGACAGGTCGACGACGAGAGCGGCGGAGAGGACGACGACTGGTACTCCAGCTTCTTCCAGCCCTACCGCTACCTGATCTCCCGGATCCCGGTGTTCCCCGCCATCGGCAACCACGACACGACCGACACCGAGGGCAGCGACGACCGGGCGCAGATGGAGGACAACTTCCACGTCCACGAGCGCTTCCGCCACCAGCAGGACCGCGCATCGGTAGGGCCGGGACTGTTCTACCGCTTCGGCTACGGCAGGGACCTCGAGCTGATATGCATCGACACCTCCCAGGACAGCGACGACCCCGACTACCACCGGTTCTTCCAGGTGCCCGAGCACCAGCAGTGGCTCGAGGACGCGATGGCAGTGGACGACCCGGTCTGGCGGATCCCGTTCTCCCACCACCCGCTCTTCTGCGCCGGGCCGGAGCACGGCAACGACGAGGAGATGCTCGAGGCCGTGCTGCCACTCCTCGACCGTGGCGGGGTGCGGCTCGTGCTGGCGGGGCACGAGCACAACTTCCAGGTCTCGGAGGTGGACGGCCGCACGTACGTCGTCTCCGGGGCCGGCGGGAAGCTCCGCGAGGAGATCCCCGAGTGGTTCGAGGAGGCCCACACCACCGCCTGGGCCGCTCAGGCGCACCTGCTGCTCGTCGAGGTCGACGGGGACGAGGCGCGGCTGACCCCGGTCTCGGGCCTGATGCCCGACGGGTCGCTGCACCTGATGACCGCGCTCACAAGGGACAACCAGGTCGTGCGCCCGCCTTTCGTCGTGTCCCACTCGTAGCGCCGCCAAGAAGATCCGGCTCATCCTGGCCCAAGGCCTCGCCAGCTGCGCCGTTGCCGCGACCGCTGCCCACGACCCGAGGCGTGCATGCGACTGGCCCGCGTCACTCCACCGCCAACGAACCCTCGTTCATCCCGCCCCTCCGGCCCTCTCACTTGCGGCGCAGGAACCGCAGGGCGAGCATGAGGAATGACCAGGCCGAATCGCAGGACGCCCAGGCGTGGACTCCTCGTGGGGCTGCTGCTTGGGGGGACGGTGGTTGTGATGCTGTGGGGGCTGCAGCGTCAGCTGATCTACTTCCCCGACCCCACACCGGTGCCCCCCGCCGCGGACGTCATCGCCGGTGCCCGCGACGTCACGCTCCACACGGCCGACGGACTGGAACTGGGCGCCTGGTTTGTCCCGTCGGCCGGTCCGGTCGACACCGGGTTGGCGGTCCTGGTCGCGCCCGGCAACGGGGGCAACCGGGCAAGCAGGGCCGGGTTCGCCGAGGAGCTGAGCCGTCGCGGCCTGGCCGTACTGCTCATGGACTACCGCGGCTACGGCGGCAACCCGGGCAACCCCAGCGAGGACGGCCTCGCCGCCGACGCGGACGCCGCCGCGGAGGCCCTGAACGAGCTCGGATACCCGGCGCAACAGACCCTCTACTTCGGCGAGTCCCTGGGCTCAGGCGTCGTCGCGGCACTCCTGGCTCGGCACCCGCCGGCGGGCATGGTGCTCCGCTCGCCCTTCACCGAGCTTGCCGACGTGGCAGCACACCACTACCCATGGCTACCCGTGCGCGCCTTGCTGCGCGACCGGTTTCCTGTCGTGGAGCACCTCGTCACCAGCGACGTGCCGGTGACCGTCATCTACGGCGACCGCGACTCAGTGGTTCCCTCAACGCTCAGCGCCCGGGTCGCTGACCGTGCCCCGTCCCTGGCCGAACGGGTGGTGCTGGCGGACGCCGACCACAACGACCCCGTCATGTTCGGGTCCCGGGTGGCCGCCGCGGTCGCACGGCTGGCGCAAACCGTGACCTGAAGTGCCTGACTCCGACGCCCGAACCGCGCGCGCCATGCCATTTGAGACCGCGTCATCCCGCCGCCTTGGACGAGGAGCCATGGACACTGTCATGGGCGTGCCACCGCGTGCGGTGATCGGATTACCTATCCGATGACGTGGCTGTCGAGCCCCCTGACGTGGTTGAGCGGCGCGGCCTTGATTCGAACCCAGTATCGCCACCAGCAAACCCGCAGGTCAGAGCCCCACGCGATGGGCTCTTGCCGCAGGTGTAGTTCGGGTTCCGCCGAACCAATCCCCGGTTCTGCGGCGACCCCTATCGCCGCCAGTGAGATCTCGGTGCCATCGGGGCCGAGGCAACACTCTCTGCGCGGCTTCGAGTCCACCAGCGCCTGGGTCCAGTTCCTGCGCTCGTGACACGGACCACGACGGCCGTCACGACGAGTCGTGGCGGCGCTGCCGATCTCATCGCTCGAATGCTTCCGCGCGAGGGCGATAGCAAACCGATAGCAGTTCGCGCACCTGTAACTCACTCGGAGGTTGCGCTCATAGCGCCTGACCTGCATACACACTGGTGGGGCGGGTGGGGCTCGAACCCACGACCCAAGGATTATGAGTCCTCTGCTCTGACCGACTGAGCTACCGCCCCCGACCGGCCGGACCCTACCGGCTCGCCGGCAGCACCGGTGTCCGGACGGGTCGACGCGGAGCCCGCACCGGTCGACTGATCCACGACGACGTGCCGCTGCGGGACTGACGCCCCGGCGGCACGTCCGCTTCCGTCGGACTTTTCCGCGTTCCCGAGCGGTGCGCTGCACCGCGGACCTACGCTGCGAAGAGCGGGTCGTCGGATCCGCGTGGCGACAGGACCGCTGCCATGACGCACCACTTCATCTCGGGTGCCGTGGCACTCGCCGGCGCGCTCGTGATGACCTCCGGGATCGCCGCGCACGCCCAGACCGCCAAGGTCAACGACCGGAGCGGCGACGTCTGGCGCAAGACCGACGACGTGGCCGAGCCGTACGCCGCTGCCGGCTCGCCGCTCAACGCCGACATCGACCGGACCCTGGTCGAGCACGAGCCCGGGGAGCTCGCGATCACCACCACCTACGAGCGGCTGGCCCAGCGCGCCCACACCGTGTTCCCGATCTGGACGATCCGGACCAGCGACGACACGCAGTACTCCGCCACGGTGCTCGCCGGACCCGGCAGCTGGACGGGTGAGTCCTTCCTGCTCGTCGGCGGCCCGCCGTCGCTCCGTCGGGGGGCAGGTGCAGGGCCAGGTGCAGGGCCAGGTGCAGGCGCGGGGCCAGGGCGAGTGCCGCAGGTTGTCGCACGAGATCGACTACGTCGCCGACACGATCACGATCTCGGTGCCGACGGCATGCCTCGGCGAGCCCGACGAGGTGCGGGTGCGCTCGACCGCGCAGACGTCGTCGGAGGAGAAGTCCTGGTACGACAACGGGCACAACCGCGGGCACGGCAAGAAGGGTTTCACCCGGATGCTCGGCACCGACTGAGTCGGCGGGCCGGTCAGGTCGGCGGGGTGTAGCGGCCGTCGATCGCGGTCCAGCCGCCGTCGACGGGGAGCTGCGCCCCGGTGACGAACGACGAGGCGTCGGAGGCGAGGTAGACCACGGCACCGGCCAGCTCGTCGGGGCGGGACCACCGCCCGAGCGCGCTCTTGTCGGCGTACGCCTGCGCCCACGCCGGGTCGTCCTTGATCTGCGCGGTGAGGGGGGTGTCGACGATGCCCGGCGCGATCGCGTTGAGCCGCACCCCCGACGGGCCGAGCTCGGCGGCCGCCGTGCGCAGCAGCTGCACGAGCCCCGCCTTGGTGGCCGCGTAGACGCCCTGTCCGGGCTCGACCGCCACCGCCCGGATCGAGCTGAAGCCGATGATGCTGCCGCGTCCCCGCTCGGCCATGCCGGCGCCGAAGGCGCGGACCAGGTCGAAGGAGGCCCGCAGGTTGAGCGACACGACCCGCTCGAACTCCTCGCCGGTGTAGTCGAGGACCCGCTTGCGCACGTTCGTGGCCGCGGTGAAGACCAGCACGTCGACCTCCCCGAGCTCACGCGCGGCACGCGCCACGGCGTCGCCGTCGAGGACGTCGAGGCCGTACGCCGTCAGGGAGTCCGCATGGGCCGCGGTCTCCTCGGCGGCGGCGAGGTCGCGGTCGGCGCACACCACCTCGGCGCCGTGGGCGGCGAGGGCGAGGGCGCTCTCGCGGCCGATGCCGCTGCCTGCACCGACCACGACGGCGCGGCGCCCGTCGAGGCGGAACAGGTCGGCGTACGCGGCGACGCGGTCGTCCCCGGTCGGTGTGGTCATGTCAGCCCTTCCTGGTCGTCGGCCGGATCACGGCCATCCGGGTCACGGTCAGCTCCTCGATGGCGAACCGCGGTCCCTCGCGTCCGGCCCCGGAGTCCTTGACCCCGCCGTACGGCATCACGTCGGAGCGGAAGCCGGGCACCTCGTTGACCACCACTCCCCCGACCTCGAGCCGGTCGATCGCCTCGAAGGCCGCGTCGAGCGAGGCGGTGAACACGCTGGCGTGCAGGCCGTAGCGCGAGGCGTTGACGACGTCGTACGCCGTGGCCAGATCGGGCACGCTGCGGACGGCGACGACCGGCGCGAAGACCTCCTCGTCCCAGGCCGGCATCCCGTCGGGCACGTCGACCAGCACGGTGGGAGTGACGACCGCGCCGGTCACCTCGCCGCCGACCACGAGCCCGGCACCGGCAGCGACGGCGTCGTCGACCCAGCCGCGCACCCGCTCGGCGGAGCGGGCGTCGATCAGGGCGGAGACCCGGGTCGCCTCGTCGCGGGGGTCGCCGACGACGACGTCGGCCATGCGGGAGGTCAGCCGTTCCAGGAACGCGTCGCGGACCGTCTCCACGACCACGACCCGCTGCACGCTGATGCAGGCCTGGCCCGAGGCGTAGTAGCCGCCGCGGACGACGGCGTCGGCCGCCGCGTCGAGGTCGGCGTCGGCCGCGACGACCAGGGCGGCGTTGGAGCCGAGCTCGAGCAGCACCTTGGTGGGCGCGGCGTCGCGGGCGATCTGGTGGCCCACGGCCGCCGACCCTGTGAAGGACACGGCGCCGAGCCGCGGGTCGGTGGTGAGCGCCACCCCGACCTCGGGGCCACCGGTCACCAGCTGCACCGCCGCGCGCGGGCCATCGGCCCCGGCGAGCGCCTCCCGCACCAGGTGGACCAGCCAGAGGGTGGCCAGCGGCGTCTGCGGCGCGGGCTTGGCGACGATCGGGCAGCCGGCGGCGAGGGCCGGTGCGATCTTGTGGGTGGCCAGCAGCAGCGGGTAGTTGAAGCCCGCGATGCCGACCACGACGCCGATCGGCTTGCGTACCCAGAAGCCGTGCAGCCCGTCACCGCTGGGCAGCAGGTCCAGCGGCACCGTCTCGCCGTGGAGCCGGGCCACCTCCTCGGCCGCCGTCTGCAGCGTCAGCAGGGTGCGGTCGACCTCGACCCGGCAGTCGACCAGCGGCTTGCCGGTCTCGAGCACCAGCAGCTGCTCGAAGTCCGTACGCCGTGCGGCGACCGCGTCGTGGGTGGCGAGCAGCGCCTGCCGCCGGACCCGCGAGGGCAGCCGGCCGACCCGGTCGCGCACGGCGAGCGCCTCCTCGACCGCGAGGGTCGCCAGCGCCACGTCACCGACCGGCGCCGTCGCGACGACGCTGCCGTCGTGGGGGAACCGCACCTCGGCGGTGCCGGGCGCCGGGTGCCAGGACTCGCCGACGGGGAGGCCCTCGGGGAACTGCTGGGTGTGCACGCTGCTGCTCACTCCTCCTGGGTGTCGGGCCGTCGCGCGAGGTCGGCCGCGGTGACGCCGGCGAGCGCCTTGTCGAGCGTGGGCACGGCGTTGATCAGGGTCTGCGTGTACGGGTGCTGCGGGTCGTCGTAGAGCTGGTCGGTGGGCCCGGTCTCGACGATCCGGCCCTCGTGGACCACGGCCACCCGGTCGCAGACGTGGCGCACCACCGACAGGTCGTGGGAGACGAACACCAGGGTGAGCCCCAGCTCGTCGACCAGCTCGCTGATCAGGTTGAGCACCTGCGCGCGTACGGAGACGTCGAGCGCGCTGACCGGCTCGTCGGCCACGATGACCTGCGGCCGGGGGGCGAGCGCGCGGGCGATCGAGATCCGCTGCCGCTGCCCGCCGGAGAACTGGTGGGGGTAGCGGTCGGCCGCGTCGCGGCTCAGGCCGACAGCCTCCAGCAGCTCGTCGACCCGCCCCCGGTGGTCGCCCCTGCCCTGCGCGACCAGCGGCTCGGCGACGATGTCGCGGACCCGCATCCGCGGGTCGAGCGAGCCCATCGGGTCCTGGAAGACGAGCTGCAGGTGCTCGCGCAGGAAGCCGAGCCGGCGGTCGGGCAGGCCGGTGATGTCGTGGCCGTCGACCATGACGGTCCCGGACGTGGCGCGGTCGAGTCCGGCGATGATCCGCAGCAGCGTCGACTTGCCGCACCCGGACTCCCCCACGATCCCGAAGTGCTCACCCTTGGCCACGTCGAAGCTGACCCCGCGCAGGGCGTGCACGGCGGGCGCCGGACCGCGCAGCGACGTGCGCGGCCGGCGATAGTCGCGGACCAGGTCGCGGACGCTGATCGCGGCGTCCGGGTCGGGCGGGGTCTGCTCAGCCACGGGCCCCCTCCTCCCCGGTGTGGGGGTGTACGCAGGCGTGGCCGGCCTCGGGACCGGTCGCGGTCCACGGCGGCAGCTCGGCGCAGGCCTCGTCGGCATGGCCGCAGCGGCTCCGGAAGACGCAGCCGCTGGGGAACTCGCCGGCGGCCGGCACCGACCCCGGGATCGTGACCAGCCGGCCCCGCTCGTCGACCGCGGTCAGGTCGGAGGCGCCGACCAGGCCCTGGGTGTAGCGGTGCCGTGGCCGGGTCAGCACCTCGCGCACCGGCCCGGACTCGACGATGCGGCCGCCGTACATCACCAGCACCCGCTCGCACGCGGTCGCGACCACCGCGAGGTCGTGGGTGATGAAGAGCATCGCGGAGCGGCGCTCCTCCACCCCGCGCACGATCAGGTCGAGGACGCGCGCCTGGACCGTGACGTCGAGGGCGGTCGTGGGCTCGTCGCAGATCAGCAGGGCCGGGTCGTTGGCGAGGGCCAGCGCGAGCACGATCCGCTGCCGCTGGCCGCCGGAGAACTGGTGGGGGTACGCCCGGGCGGCGTCGGCCGGGTCGGGCAGCCCGACCTGGTCGAGCAGCTCGACCGCCGCCGCCTGGGCCGAGCGTCGATCGGTGCGGGTCCCGTGCACGAGCAGCGCCTCGGCCACCTGCCGTCCGACCCGCATGGTGGGGTTGAGCGCGGTCATCGGCTCCTGGAAGACCATCGCGACGTCGCGGCCCCGGACGCCGGCCAGGGTGCGCTCGGAGGCGCCGACGAGGTCGCCCTCGACCCCGGCGACCCGGACCGAGCCGCTGGCCGCGAGCCCCTCGGGCAGCAGCCCCATCATGGCCAGCGCGGTGAGCGACTTGCCGGAGCCGGACTCTCCGATCAGGCCGACCCGCTCACCGGCCCGGATCCGGAAGCCGACGTCGGACACGAGCGGGTCGCCGTGGGCGGTGACGCCGAGGCCCTCGACGGTCACCACGTCGCCGGCGGCCGTGGTGGCCGACGGGTCCGCCGGCTCGGCGGGGCGGAGGGCGCTCATCGCCGGTCCTGGAGCTTGGGGTCGAAGCGGTCGCGCAGCCCGTCGCCGAGCAGGTTGAAGCCGAGCACCGCGACCGCGATCGCCAGGCCCGGGAACACCGCGAGCAGCGGTGCCGTGAACAGCAGCTCCTGGCTCTCCTGCAGCATCCGGCCCCACGACGGCGTCGGCGGCGGGGTGCCGTAGCCGAGGAACGACAGCGCCGCCTCCGCGAGCACGGCGATCGCGAAGCCGACCGAGGCCTGCACGATCACCAGGCTGCTGACGTTGGGCAGCACGTGGCGCAGTCCGATCGCGAACGGCGAGCGGCCCGCCGCCCGGGCCGCCATGGCGTACTCGGTGCGGAGCACCTGGAGCGTGCCGCTGCGCACCAGCCGGGCGAAGCTCGGGATGGTGGCGATGCCGATGGCCACCATCGCCACCAGGGTGCTGGCGCCGTAGACCGCGGCGAACATGATCGCCAGCAGCAGCGCCGGGAAGGCGAGCAGCAGGTCGTTGCCCCGCATCAGCGGCTCGCCGAACCACCGCGGCGCCATCCCGGCGACGATGCCGAGCGGTACGCCGACCACGGCGGCGACGCCGACGGCGACGAAGCCGACGAAGAGGGTGATCCGGGACCCGACCATGATCCGGCTGAACACGTCGCGGCCGAACTTGTCGGTGCCGAACCAGTAGTCCGCCGACGGCCGCTGCAGCCGGACCTCCGGGTCGACCAGGGTCGGGTCGTGCGGCGTCCAGACGAACGACAGCAGCGCCATCGCGATCACGCCCAGCACGATCACGCCGCCGACCACCAGGCTCGGGTTGAGCCGCCGGCGGCGCCGGCCGCGTCCGGGGGCCGCCGGGCCGGCCTCGGGGCTCACCGGGGCGCTCACGAGGCGGCCGTCCGGAGTCGCGGGTCGATCGCGGTGTAGAGCAGGTCGACGAGGAAGTTCACCAGCAGCACCGCGACGACGAGGATCATCACGACGTCCTGGACCATGATCAGGTCGCGGTTGGACACGCTGTCGAGCAGCAGGCTCCCCAGCCCGGGGATGACGAAGACCCGCTCGACCACGACGGCGCCGACCAGCAGCGTCGCGAGCTGCAGCGCCAGCACCGTCACCACGGGGACGGCGGCGTTGCGCAGCCCGTGGCGCCGCAGCGCCTGGCCGGGCCGCAGCCCCTTGGCCCGCGCGGTCCGCAGGTAGTCCTCGCGCAGCACGTCGAGCACCGCGCTGCGCACGTAGCGGGTCAGCACGGCGCCCTGCACGAGCCCCAGGGACAGCGCCGGCAGCACCAGCTGCTTCAGGAACATGACCGGGTCCTCGGCGGGCGGCGTCCAGCCGTTGGCCGGCAGCCAGCCGAGCTGCACCGCGAACAGCGTGATCAGCAGGATCCCGGCCAGGAAGGCCGGCACCGCCACCCCGACCTGCGACACCGCCGACAGCACCAGGCCGGACGGCTTCCGGTGGCGTACGGCCATCAGCGTCCCGAGCGGCATCGCGATCACGGCGGCGATCACCATCGCGGCACCGACCAGCCACAGCGTCACCAGGAACCGGTCCACGATCTGCGGGGCGATCGCCGCCCGGGTCACGTACGACGTCCCCAGGTCGAAGGTGAGCAGGCCCTGCATCCAGTCGACGTACTGCACCAGGTACGACCGGTCGAGCCCGAACTGCTCCTGCATCTGCGCCACGGCCGCGTCGGAGGCGTTGACGCCGAGCGCGACCCGCGCGGGGTCACCCGGCAGCACCGCCATGAACGTGAACACGACGACCGAGCTCACGAGCAGGCTGGCCACCAGGATCCCGAGGCGTTGCAGGACGCGCAGCAGCATGGCGGGTCAGCTCACTCCCTCTCCCTGACCGGGCCGGTCACTCGCGACCGAGCCCGGTCACGTCGAAGGACTCGGAGATGGCGTTCTGCGGCAGCCCGGTGATCCCGGCGTCGGCCACGATCAGGTTGGGCAGCAGGAACAGCCAGTCGGCAGCGGCGTCCTTCGACAGCTTCTCCGCCGCCTGCTGCATGTACTCCGTCTGCTCCTCCTCGCTGCCCTGGTCGGCCTTCGCCAGCAGGTCCTGGAACTCCGGGTCGCCGTAGCGCGTGTAGTACTTCGGGTCACCGAACACCGCACCCATGTCGCGCGGCTCCACGTGGGCCACGATCGACATGTCGTAGTCGGCGTTCGTGAACACCGTGGTGAGCCACGCCGCGGGGAACTCGAGCTGGTCGAGCTCGACGGTGAAGCCGACCTCCTCCAGCTGGCTCTTCACGACCTGGCCGCAGGCCTCGGCGTACGGGAGCGTCGGCAGCCGCAGCCGTACGGTCTGGTCGGCGGCGTCGGACTCCTGCAGCAGCTGCTCGGCCTGCTCGGGGTCGTAGGGGTAGTCACCGGTGCGGTCCTCGTACCACGGGTCGGTGGGCGGCACCATGCTGCCGATCAGCTCGCCGCGGCCGGCCCAGCAGGTGTCCATCAGCGCCTGGTGGTCGATGGCGTAGCGCGCCGCCTGCCGCGCCTTCAGGTCGCTCATCGGGCCGGACTCGTTGTTCATCGACAGCACGACCTCGCCGTTGGTGGTGCCCTCGATGACCTGGTAGTCCTCGTTGCCCTCGAACTGCTCCAGCGACTCCGGCGTCTGGACGGTGCCGATGACCTCGATGGTGTCGCTGAGCAGCGCGTTGTTGAGCGCGGTCGGGTCCTTGAAGTACTGCAGCGTCACCGTCTCGAAGTACGGCTCCTCGCCCCAGTAGTCGTCGTTGCGGGTCAGCGTGATCGAGTCGCCGCGCGTGAAGTCGCTGACGTCGTACGGGCCGGTGCCGACCGGGTCGTTGGCGAGGTCGGAGACGCCCTTCTCGTCGAACATCGCGCCGACCCGCGTGGTCATCCGGTAGAGCCAGTCGTTGCTGGGCTGCTTCAGCGTCACCACCAGCTCGGTCGGCGAGGGAGCCTCGACCTTCTCGACGACGTCCATGGCCGACTTCAGCGAGATCGTCCAGTCCTTCTGCACCTGCTCGATCGAGAACTTGGCGTCCTCGGCGGTGAACTCCTCGCCGTTGGAGAAGGTCGCGCCCTCGACCAGCTGGAAGGTGTAGGTCTTCCGGTCCTCGGAGACGTCCCACGACTCGGCCAGCGCCGGGACGATCTCGCCGTCCTGGTCGACCTCGACGAGGTTCTCGTAGACGTTGTAGAGGAGCGCCTGCGGGATCGCCGCGCCGTCGGTGGTGGTGAAGTCGAGGTTGGCCGCCTCGGCGACCAGCCCGATGGTGAGCTGGTCGTCGCTGCTCCCGCCACCGCTGTCACCCTCGCTGCCCGACCCGGACCCGGAGCCCGCCGAGCAGGCCGCGAGCACGAGGGTCGAGGTGGCGAGCACGGCGGTCAGGCCGCGGGCCACCTTCCTGGTGTGGTTCGTCACTGTGCTTCCTCCAGTTCCTCCAGGACGGCGGAGCCGAGCTCCGTCGTGGTGGCGCGGCCGCCGAGGTCGGCCGTGTGGTGGTCGGGGTCCAGCAGGGCAGCGGCCACGGCGGCGCGGATGCGAGCGGCCGCCTCGCCGTGCCCGAGGTCGTCCAGCAGCATCGCACCGGACAGCAGGCAGGCGACAGGGTTGGCGATGCCGCGGCCGGCGATGTCGGGGGCGGAGCCGTGGACCGGCTCGTAGATGCCGGGGACGTCGTGGTCGGGACGGATGTTGGCGCTGGGGGCGGTGCCCATGCCGCCCGCGAGCACGGCCGCGAGGTCGGAGAGGATGTCGCCGAACAGGTTGCTCGCCAGCAGCACGTCGAGCGAGCGCGGCGACTGGATCATCCGGGCGGCCATCGCGTCGACGAGCACCACCTCGACCTCGACCTGGGAGTGCTCCTCGGCCACCTCGCGGACGACCCGGTCCCACAGCGGGTAGCCGTGCCGCATCGCGTTGGACTTGGTGACCAGGCTCAGCCGGCGGCCCCGCGACTCGGCCAGCCGGAACGCGTGGCGCGCCGCCCGCTCGATGACACGCCGTGAGTGGAGGGCGACCTCGATGCCGAGGTCGTGTCCGGTCCCCGCGTGGGCGAGGCCGCCGGCCCCGACGTACTCGCCCTCGGTGTTCTCGCGCACGATCACCAGGTCGACCCCGTCGGTGTCGCGCACCTGGGTCGGGACGCCCGGGAAGGACCGCACCGGGCGGATGTTGACCGCGAGGTCGAGCTGCTGGCGCAGCCCGATGATCAGGCCCCAGACCAGCTCGTGGTCGGGGACGTCGGGTCGGCCGACCGCCCCGAACAGCACGGCGTCGAAGCCCCGTACGACCTCGGCCGCGTCGGCGGGCATCGCGGCCCCCTCGCGGAGGAACCGCTCGCCACCCCAGTCGAGCTCGGTGGTCTCGAGGGTGGCGCCGCCGGCGGCCAGCGCGGCCTCGAGCACGGGAAGCGTCGCCGTCACGACCTCCGGGCCGACCCCGTCACCCGGGATCGCCGCGAGGCGTACTGCGGAGCGCTCCGGCACGTCCACCCTTTCAACTGGTCTGACCAGTGACCTATGTCTCGATTCCCGCTACCCTCACCACAACGACACCGGATGTCAAGGGGTCCGATCCGACCCGGAGGGGAGCACACGTGTCCGAGCCAGACCGGGAGCACGGCGGGGTCGCCGCCCTGCCGGCGGTGGAGATGGTGCGGGCCTTCGCCGCCCGCGAGCTCTCCCCCGTCGAGGTCCACGACGCGGTGCTCGCGGTCGTCGAGGCGCGGGAGCCGGTGCTCAACGCGTTCTGGGAGCGGGACGCCGCGACGTCGTCCGCCGCGGCCCGCGCCAGCGAGGAGCGGTGGGCGTCGGGCGACCCGCTCGGGCCGCTCGACGGCATCCCTGTCACGCTCAAGGAGAACATCGCCCGGCGCGGGGTGCCGATGCCGGCGGGCAACGCCGGCGTCGAGTCGGTGGTCCCGGACCACGACGCCCCCGTCACCGCCCGGGTCCTCGAGGCGGGCGCGGTGGTGCTCGGCTCCACGGTGATGCCCGACTGGGGCATGCTCTCCTCCGGCGTCTCAAGCCGGCACGGCGTCACCCGCAGCCCGTGGAACCCCGCCTGGACGACCGGCGGTTCGAGCTCGGGCGCCGGCGCAGCCGCGGCCGGCGGCTACGGCCCGCTCCACGTCGGCACCGACATCGGCGGCTCGATCCGGCTCCCGGGGTCGTGGCTGGGGCTCGTGGCGCTCAAGCCCAGCGCCGGACGGGTGCCGCTCGACGCCCCCTACCTCGGGCGGGTCGCCGGACCGCTCACCCGCACCGTCGCCGACTCCGCGCTGCTGATGCAGGTGATCAGCCGCCCCGACGCACGGGACTGGACCAGCCTGCCGCCGGAGGACCTCGACTGGCTCGACCTCGACCGGCCGGTGTCCGGGCTGCGGGTCGGCCTCCACCTCGACGCCGGCTGCGGTGCCCCGGTCGAGCCGCAGGTCGCCGACGTCGTACGCCGGGCCGCCGACTGCCTGGAGCAGTCCGGGGCGGTGGTCGAGGAGCTGCCCCCGTTCGCGGACCAGGAGCTGCTCGACGCCCTCGACCAGTTCTGGCGGGTGCGGTCGTGGACCGACTACCACCGGCTGCCGGTGGAGGCGAAGCGCCGGGTGCTCCCCTACATCGCCGAGTGGGTCCACGGCGGCGCCGACGTGTCGGGCGCCCGTCTGCTCGACTGCTACCACCAGATCACGCAGCTGCAGGCGCGGACCGTCGCCGCGACCCTGCCGTACGACGTGGTGCTCTCGCCGGTCACGCCGGCCCCCGCGTTCCCGGCCGAGCAGCCGATGCCCCACCCGGACCCGCGGGTGACGATGTCGCACATCGGGTTCACCGCGCCGTACAACATGTCCGGCCAGCCGGCCCTCAGCATCAACGCCGGCTTCACCGACGACGGCCGCCCGGTGGGCGTGCAGGTCTCCGGCCGCCGGTTCGACGACCTCGGCGTGCTGCGCGCGGCACGGTGGTACGAGCAGCACCGCCCGTCCGAGGCGGTGCCACGCTGGCCCGACGAGCCCCGAGTCGCCCGGGAGTCGACGTGACCGAACGAGCCCGCTTCCAGCAGGTCGAGCCGGTGCGGCTCTACCAGCGCATCGTCGAGCAGATCGAGGACGCGATCGCCACCGGGTCGGTGCGGCCCGGCGAGCGGTTGCCGAGCGAGCGCGAGCTGGTGACCCAGTTCGGCGCCAGCCGCTCGACCGTGCGCGAGGCGCTGCGGGTGCTCGAGAGCAACGGGATCGTCCGCTCCCGGCCCGGCGACCCGCACGGCCCCGAGATCCTGCCGTTCTCCCCCCACGGGCTGGCCAAGCAGATGACCCGGCTGACCCGGGTCGACCAGCTCTCGATCGCCGACCTGGTGTCGTTCCGGATGATCCTCGACGGCTCCGCCAACATGCTCGCGGCCCGGCTGCGCTCCGGCCCCGAGCTGGCCGCCATCGAGGAGACCATCGTGGTCATGGAGCAGGCGATCGACGCGGGCTTCGAGGAGTTCAGCCGGGCCGACGTCGCCTTCCACGACGCGGTCGCCCACGCCAGCCGCAACGCGATGGTCCAGGTCTGCAACAGCGTGGTCCGCGGCGTGGTGCTGTCGCTGATCTCCGACAAGGTGACCCGGGCCCGCAACAGCAAGGCGCTGATGCGCGAGTCGCTGCGCCACCACCAGGAGGTGCTGGCGGCGATCCGCGCGGGCGACGGGCCGGCGGCCGCGCGGATCTCGCGGCAGAACCTCTACGACTACTACGCCGGTTACGTGCCGGCCAAGGACCGCGAGGCGCTGCTCGCTCTGCTGGAGTCCGACCCGGCCTGAGTCAGGACGGCGGGAGGACCAGGTTCCAGCCACGGAGCCTGGGCGACCCCATCACCCCCTCGACGGCGTACGGGTCGGCGTCGACGAGCGCCCGGGCCTCCGCCGCGTCCGCGGCCTCGTAGACGATCATGGCGCCGGAGCCGTCCTCGAACGGCCCGGCGGAGAGCACCTTCCCCTGCTCGTGCAGCGCCCCGAGGTAGTCGAGGTGCGCAGGTCGCGCGCGGGCACGCAGGTCGGGGTCGGTGTACTCGAAGAGCAGCACGAAACGGGCCATGGCCCCATCTCACCCGTGCGCGGTCACCGGATCCACGGCATGCTCGCTCCATGGACATCGAACCGTTCGAACCGCTCCCGGAGGACTGGCAGCGGATGCTGTGCGTCGTCGCCCATCCCGACGACATGGAGTTCGGTGCGGCCGCCGCCGTGGCGCGCTGGACCGGGCAGGGCAAGGACGTCGTCTACTGCATGGTGACCAGTGGCGAGGCCGGCATCGACGGGATGACGCCCGAGGAGTGCCGCGGCGTCCGGGAGGCCGAGCAGGTCGAGTCGGCCCGGATCGTCGGGGTCGAGGCCGTGGAGTTCCTCGGCCTGCCCGACGGGGTCCTCGAGTACGGCGTCCCGCTGCGCCGTGCGATCGCCGAGGTCGTGCGCCGGCACCGGCCCGAGGTCGTCGTGACCGGCAACTTCCGCGACACCTGGGGCGGCCGCAACCTCAACCAGGCCGACCACATCGCGGTCGGCAAGGCCGTCGTCGACGCGGTCCGCGACGCCGGCAACCGCTGGGTCTTCCCCGAGCAGCTCGAGGGCGACCTCGAGCCGTGGGGTGGGGTCGGCGCGGTGTGGGCCTTCGGGTCGCCGCAGTCCGGGCACGCCGTCGACACGACCGACACCTTCGACGCGGGCGTCGCCTCGCTCGAGGCGCACCGCGCCTACATCGACGGGCTGGGCTGGGAGCACTTCGACCCGCGCGAGTTCCTCGAGGGCATGGGCCGGCAGACCGGGCAGCGGCTCGGGGTCGGCCTGGCGGCGCCGTTCGAGGTGTTCCCGATGGGCTGGGGCGAGTAGCCCGGGCAGCCCGTTGCGGGCACGACCATGTGCCCGCCTCACGTCACGTACCTCAGCCCGTCGTCCGGCTCGGGCGGCGTCGGCAGCACCCCGACGACGGGTCCGTCAGGAGCCGGGCTTCTTCCCGGGTGCCGTCTTGGCCGCGTTCGTGGTGCCCTTGGCCGTCTTCTTGGCCGCACCTGTCGTCTTCTTGGCGGCACCTGTCGTCTTCTTGGTCGTCTTCTTGGTCGCCTTCTTGGCCGTCGAGGCAGCAGCCGCGCCGCTCTCGGCAGCCTTGGGCGGGAACCACACCACTCGGGTGGCCTTGGCCTTCGCCACGAAAGACGCGCCGCGTGCTGCCCATCTCTGGCGGTCCGTGACCCGCTTCAACTGGCTCTTGATCTCGACCATCCGCTGCTCCTTCTACTCCGGCGCCACGGTCCCGACCGGCCTTCGGTCGGGACCGTGGCGTGCGGGACGACTCAGGTCAGCTTCGACTTGACCTTCGATGCCTTGGACGTGTTCCTGCCGGTGACGGTCGAGGCGATCACGACCAGGACGGCCGCCACGAGGACCGCCACGACCCAGCGGACCCAGTCGACCCCGGAGGTGACATCACCGCCGAAGGCGTCGTAGACGAACCAGCCGATGAGAACACCGCCGATACCGCACACGATCGTGAGCCAGATCGGAATGTTGTCCTTGTCTCCGGGGGCCACGAACTTCCCGAGCAAGCCGATGATGATGCCCGCAATGATGACGCCGAGGATTTCCATGCTGCGTCCCTCCCTGGTGAGCCCAGGTCGCGCGCGCGACCTGCACCATTTTACCTCGCCGGCACCTCCGGTACGCCCTCCCTCGCCCTGCGGGTCCCCACGAGAGTGCGCACCACGGGGAGGGCGCGGTCGCAGACCACGAGGACCGGCAGAGGACTTCCGCCCACCTGCAGGAGGCAGGAGCGCCACCGGCACGGGAAAGAACAGCGAGCACGCCCCTGAGGGACGTGCTCGCTGTGTCGCTCCCCCGGTTGGACTCGAACCAACAACCCTCCGGTTAACAGCCGAATGCTCTGCCAGTTGAGCTACAGGGGATCGTCCGGGTTGCGCCGCACAGGTTAGCAAGGGTGAGGAACGGGACCGAAATCGAGCCCGGTCAGGCGTGCCCGACCTCACCACGCGCCGCGACGAGCGCCGCCTCGCTGAGCGTGAGCACCTCAGGATCGGAGGGGTCGACACCCTCGTCGTAGTGGACGAACCACGCGATCGTGCCGCCCCGCGGTGCCCGCCGGCCGATCACCCGCAGCCCCGCGTCGCCCCTCACCGGGACGTGGCGCTGCAGCACGAGGCTGGCGGTGACCCGCTCCCTCACCAGCTCGAGGAACCGGCCCGGCTCGCCGAGCGCGAACGCGTGCTCGCGGCGCTGCTCCCCCCACGACCCCACCTCGCTGAGCCGGAACAGCTCGGCGTCGCTGTCCCAGTCGGCGGCCTCGACCTGCTCCCAGGGCAGCCGGTCGCCCGTGGGGAGGTAGGCCGCGTCGCGGGTGCCGGCCAGGACCCGACCGTCGCTCGTCCACGCCCACGCGAGCAGCCGCTCCCCCGGCCCCACGTCGACCTGCGGACGCTCGGTCCGCGGCGTCCGGCCCGGCAGCCTCACTGGCAGCCTCACTGGGACCCCACCGCGCGCTCCCGGAGCGTACGGCGGTGCTGCTCGAGCGCGACCAGCTCGCCGAACATCCGGTTGTAGTCGACCGGGTGGTCGACCGGATTGGTGCGCTGCAGCCGGGACTTCAGGTCGGCGATGCGGCGCATCGCCGTCAGCTCCTGCAGCCGGAAGACGTGGCCGGCGACGTAGCCCGCGTCCGGCTCCTTCGCGGTCTTGATCGGCTCGACCCCCAGCTCGCTCACGGCCGACGCGACCACGGGGTCGGTCGCGCCGTCGCGCAGCCGCGCCGCCCACCCGGGCTCCTGGGCCCCCGCGAACGGGCCGCCGGCCGCGGCGATCAGGCCCCACACCGCGCGGTAGGTCGGGTGGGTGAAGTCGTTGTCACCGACGCCGCGAGCGGTGTGCCCGACGGCGGCGGGGTGCTGGAGCATCAGCTTGAGCGTCTCGCGCTCGATCGCGAACCGCGGGTCGCGCAGGTCGGGGAGCTGCTGGCGCGGGCGCTCGGTCGTCGTCTGCTCGGCGACCGGGCGCTGCTGCTGCGGGCGGCTCGACCGGTTCTGAGCCCGGCGTACCTCCTCGCGGGCCTGCTCGACCTCGACGCCGACCATCCCCGCGAGCTCGCGGGCGAACGCGTCGACCTTCGACTTGTCGCGGATGCTCGAGACCAGCCGGGCGGCCTCGCGGACCGCGTCGACCCGGCCGTCGGCCCGGTCGAGGTCGTACTTGCCGACGACGTTGCCGAGGACGAAGCGGTAGAGCGGCACCCGCCGGGCGACCAGCTCGCGCACCGCGGCGTCGCCCTCCTTGATCCGCAGGTCGCACGGGTCGAGGCCGGACGGCTCGACGGCGACGTAGGTCTGCGAGACGAAGTTCTGGTCGCCGTCGAAGGCGCGTAGCGCGGCCTTCTGGCCGGCGGCGTCACCGTCGAAGGTGAAGATCACCTCGCCGCGGAACTCCTCGTGGTCGTGGAGGAAGCGGCGCAGCACCCGCGCGTGGTCGTCGCCGAAGGCGGTGCCGCAGGTGGCCACGGCGGTGCCGACCCCGGCCAGGTGACAGGACATCACGTCGGTGTAGCCCTCGACCACCACCGCCTGCGAGCTGCGGCCCATCTCCCGCCGCGCCAGGTCGATGCCGTAGAGGACCTGGCTCTTCTTGTAGAGCGAGGTCTCGGGGGTGTTGAGGTACTTGGCCTCGATCTTGTCGTCGTCGTGGATCCGCCGCGCCCCGAAGCCGATCGTGTCGCCGGAGGCGTCGCGGATCGGCCAGAGCAGGCGCCCGCGGAACCGGTCGTAGGCCGACCTCCCGATCGCGACCAGCCCGGCGGCGACGCTCTCCTCGTCGCGGAAGCCCTTCTCGCGCAGCACCTTGAGCAGTGCCTCGCCGTCGCGCGGGGCGTAGCCGTTTCCGAACGTCTCGGCGGCGGTGCCGTCGAAGCCCCGCTCGATGAGGAACTGGCGCGCCTGCTGCGCCTCCGGGCCCCGGAGCTGGTCGGCGTAGAACTCCTGGGCGACCCGGTTGGCCTCGATCAGCCTGCTGCGCTGCGGCCCCCGGGGACGGTCCTCGCGCGGGCCGTCGCCCTCCTCGCGGCGCAGCCGGACGCCGTACTTCTCCGCCAGCCGCTCGACGGCCTCGGTGAAACCGAGCCCGTCCATCTGCATCAGGAAGTTGATGACGTCGCCACCCGCCTGGCAGCCGAAGCAGTGGTAGAACCCGCGGCTCGGCGTGACGTGGAAGGAGGGCGACTTCTCGTCGTGGAACGGGCACAGCCCCTTCTGGGAGCCGCCCCCGGCGTTGCGGAGCGTGACGTAGGACGAGACCACCTCGTCGATGCGAGCCTTCTCGCGCACCTCGGCGATGTCCTCGTCACGGATCCGGCCTGCCACGTGGCGGAGTCTACGGCGCACCCACGGGCGGCGCGCCGCGCCTCCACACGGCGCGGACACGGCCCGCACACGGCGCGCACACGGCGCACACACCGGGCGGCTCACCCTCCCGGGGGTTGGCATGCTTCTCGCGAAACCGGCAACGTGGGGGACATGAGCCACCCCGACAACACGCCGGCACGCCCCGCCGGCGCCGAGCCCACCCTGGGGGCGATCGTCCACGACCTCACCACCCAGATCCCGGAGCTGATCCGCTCCGAGATCCGGCTGGCGCAGGCCGAGATGACCGAGAAGGGGAAGCGGGCCGGCATCGGCATCGGCCTGTTCAGCGGCGCCGGGCTGCTGGCCTTCTTCGGCCTGGCGACCCTGATCACCACCGCCATCCTCGCGCTGAGCCTCGTGGTCGACCCCTGGCTCGCCGCCCTCATCGTCGCGGCGGTGCTGTTCGCTGCCGCAGCCGTGCTCGGACTGGGCGGCAAGAAGCAGGTGCAGGAGGCGACCCCCGCCGCGCCCGAACGGGCCGTCGAGGGCGTCAAGGAGGACATCGCCACCGTGAAGGGACAGCACCGATGAGCACCGACGACGGCTCCGACAAGGCCAAGACGCCGCAGGAGATCGAGGCGGACATCGCCGCGCAGCGCGACCAGCTCGCCGACACCGTCGACCAGCTGACCGCCAAGCTGGACGTGAAGTCCCGCGCCCAGGAGAAGGCGAGCGAGCTGAAGGACCGGGCGACCACCGACAGCGGCAAGCCGCGTCCCGAGGTGCTCGGTGCCGCCGGGTCGCTGCTGGCGATGGCGCTGGTCCTGATCTGGTGGCGGCGCCGCTCGTGAGTCGTCACGCTGCGGCCGAGCGCCGCGCCGACGCCGCCCCGCCGCCCGAGGCAGCCGGGAAGCCCGAGAGCCCGGGCGACCTGACCCGACGGTCGTGGACCTACGTCGCCCGCAAGACGCTGCGCGAGTTCAGCGACGACGAGTGCCTCGACCTGGCCGCGGGGCTCACGTACTACGCCGTGCTTGCGATGTTCCCAGCCATGCTGGCCCTGCTGTCGCTCCTCGGCCTGGTCGTCGACCCCCAGCGGTCGGTCGACACGGCACTGGAGGTGTTGCGACCCCTGGTGTCCGACCAGCTCGTGACCACCATCGAGCAGCCGTTGCGCGATCTCGCGAGCTCGGACGCCGCCGGCACCGCGCTCGTGGTGGGCGTCGTCCTGGCGCTGTGGTCGGCCTCCGGGTACGTCGGCGCCTTCGGCCGGGCGATGAACCGGATCTACGAGATCGGCGAGGGACGTCCGTTCTGGAAGCTGCGGCCGATCATGCTCGTGATCACGCTGGTCGCGGTGCTCCTGATCGGCGTCGTCCTCGTGCTGCTGGTCGTGTCCGGGCCGGTGGCGCAGTCCATCGGCGACGTCCTCGGGGTCGGCGACCAGGCCGTCCTCGTCTGGGAGATCGCCAAGTGGCCGGTCATCGGCCTGACGGTCGTGGCCATCGTCGCGATGCTCTACTACGCGACGCCCAACGTGCAGCAGCCGAAGTTCCGCTGGATCTCGGTGGGCGCCACCGTCGCGATCCTGGTGTGGCTGCTGGCGTCCGCCGGTTTCGCGCTCTACCTGGCCACGTTCGCCAACTACGACAAGACGTACGGCTCGCTGGCCGGCGCCATCGTGGCCCTGCTGTTCCTGTGGATCACCAACCTCGCCCTGCTGCTCGGCGCGGAGATCGACTCCGAGCTCGAGCGGGGACGCGAGCTGCAGGCGGGGATCCCTGCGGAGGCCGAGCTGCAGCTGCCCGCCCGCGACACCCGCAACATCGAGAAGGCCGACGCCAAGGAGGCCGCGGACATCGAACGCGGCCGCAAGATCCGGGAGCGGTCCGGCCCACGCCACCGAAACGAGGAGGAGACACCATCATGAGGAAGCTGACAGTCCTGTTGTCCGGAGCCGTGGGGTACGTGCTCGGCGCCCGCGCAGGTCGCGAGCGCTACGACCAGATCAAGGGCCTGGCCTCCCGGGTCAAGGACGACCCGCGGGTGCAGGAGAAGGCCCAGCAGGCCGCCGACCTGGCCAAGGAGAAGGCGCCGATCGTCAAGGACAAGGTCCAGGACGTCGCCGGCACGGCCGCCGCCAAGGTCAAGGACGCCGGGAGCAGCGACGACCCGCTCGAGGCGCAGCTGCACCCCGACAGCACCGCCCGGCAGGACGACCCCTACCCCAAGGGCGACCTGCCCTGAGCTAGCTTCGCCGACCGACGAGCCGGTGGTGCCACGCCACCGCGCTGGCGTCGGTCAGCGAGGCGACCTGGTCGATCACGACCCGGCGGCGCGCGGCGTCGTCGGGCGCCGCCCGCCAGTCACCGGCGTACGGCGCCTCGAGCACGTCGGGGGCGCGGTCCAGCAGCACCTCCACCAGCCCGGCGAGCAGCTCGCGCTGGTCCGAGCGCGCCGCCACCCGGTCCTCGGCCTGCATCACGTAGTGGGCGGCGATGCCCTTGAGCAGCCCCATCTCGAGCCGCACCTGCTCGGGCACCACCAGGTCCGCCCCGTGCCGGACGAACGGCCCGGGCGCGGAGGCGAACGTCGCCTGTTGCGCCGCCCCGCAGAACCGGCCGATCAGGTCGCTGGTGAGGTTCTTGAGCCGCGCCAGCGACCCCCTGCTGCCGTCGTGGGGCTGGTCCGGCCACCCCTCGACCGCCGCCAGCCCGTCGAGCACGTCGTCGAGCCGCTCGTCGGGGACGCCGGGGAGGTACCACCCTCGGGCGGTCGCGAACAGCGCCGGCCGGTCCAGCCGGCTCAGGTCGATCCGGCCCGCGACGACGCCGTCCTCCACGTCGTGCACGGAGTACGCCACGTCGTCGGCGAGGTCCATCACCTGTGCCTCGAAGCAGCGTCCGGTGCCGGGCTGGTCGCGACGCAGCCACGCGAACACGGGGAGGTCGTCCTCGTAGACGCCGAACTTCACCACGGCCACGGGGGTGCCGTCGCCGTGCACGCCCGAGGGCGGCGCCGCGTCGGCGCGGCCCCAGGGGTACTTGGTGCAGGCGTCCAGCGTCGCGCGGGTGAGGTTGAGCCCCGCGGACTCCCCCTCGTCGTCGAGGGTCTTGGCCTCCAGCCGGGTGAGGATGCGCAGCGTCTGCGCGTTGCCCTCGAAGCCGCCGCAGTCGGCCGCCCACTCGGCCAGCAGCCGCTCGCCGTTGTGGCCGAAGGGCGGGTGACCGAGGTCGTGGGCGAGCGCCGCGGTCTCCGCGATGTCGGGGTGGCAGCCGAGCGCGCGGGCCAGGTCGCGCGCGACCTGCGCCACCTCCAGGCTGTGCGTCAGCCGGTTGCGGACGAAGTCGTCGCTCTGCGGTCCCATCACCTGGGTCTTGGCGGCCAACCGCCGCGAGGCCGCGGCGTGGACCACCCGGGCACGGTCACGCTCGAACGGCGTGCGCACCGGAGCATCCACCCGCTTGGGCGGCTCGGTGACGAGTCGCTCGCGGGCAGCCTCGTCGTAGAGGCCGGCGAGCTCGAGGGAGTCCATCGGGGGCGACCCTAGTCGCCCCCGACAGTCCTCACCGGCCCACGGTCAGTACGTGGTGACGTGGACGTGGTCGTAGTGGTTGGCCGTGACGGAGCCGCGGTCCTCCACGTAGCGCCAGCCCTCGCTCGAGCGGTCGACCGACCAGATCCGCTGCGAGTACATGATGTAGTTGACGCCCAGCTCGGAGTAGTGGGACCGGACGAACTCCGCGACCTCCCAGCCGCGCGAGCCGCTCACCATGATGTCGATGGCCAGGCCCTGGGCGTGCTCACCGTCGCTGCGGTAGGTGCCGTACGTGGTGATCTCGGGGAACGCCGCGCACACGGCCTCGTGGACGGCGATCACGTTGGGCTGGCCGTCGACGGAGGTGCCGTTGGTGCAGGTGCCGCCGAGCGTCGGGGCGGCCTCCTCGCTGCTGCCACCGCCGGAGGCGGTGTCCGCGTTCGGGTTCTCGTCGGTGAGGTAGCCGCTGGTGACCCAGAGCGCGTCGCCGTCGACGACGACCTCGACCCGGCCCGCGGCCTCGCGGCCCGTCACCAGGACCTTCTTGGACTCCTCGAGCAGGCCGGTCTTGCCGGCGTCCTCGCCGGGTGTGACCCACAGGTTGAGCGCGGCGGTCGTCCAGAGCTTGTCGTCGGCCTCGCGGACGGCCTCGGCGACGGCCTTCTTCTCGAGCATGTCCTCCCACGGCTCCTCGGGCACGATCCGTGCCTGGGAGCGGGAGACGACCTGGGGGCGCTCGACGGTGTCGGTCTCGGTCGCGGTGTCCTCGGACGCCTGCGACACGCTGCTGGAGCTGTTGGCGGCGACGAGGTCGCGGGTTTCGGGGTTGGCGGCCACCAGCCCCAGGCCGACGGTCGACAGGGTGGCTGCTACGGCGAGGCCTCCGGCGATGTAGGGCGCCTTGGGCATGCGGAAACGGGGGCGGGCATCGGTGTCCCGCTTGTGGCTGTTGGCCACAGCGCTGATCCTTTGCTGTTGCTGACGGGGGTACGTCGCGGCTTGTGGCCACCGACGCCCGAGAGTCACCGAGTCAAACACACACCCGTACGGGTGACCAACACGGGGGCGTGTTCGGCAGGGTAATTCCCGTCACCCTACCGTCACCGCACCGTTACCCGCCCGTGATCTCCACAGACTCCTCACGCACGCACGAGTCGCGTCCGTCGGTGTCGTCGAGCCATCCCTCGGGCAGCACCACCCGCGACCGCGGGGAGCCCTGGCGGCCCCGCGGGGACCCCAGCTCGGCCACCGGGAACGGCTCGTCCGGGTCGAGCCCCACGAGCAGCTCGTCGAGCGCCGCGAGCGAGTCGACCAGGGCCAGCGAGTGGCGCAACCGGCCACCTGCCGAGAACCCCTTGAGGTACCAGGAGACGTGCTTGCGGAACTCCTTGCAGCCCCGCTCCTCCCCCAGGTGCTCGCTCAGCAGCTCGGCGTGCCGGCGCATCATCGCGGCCACCTCGCCCAGGGTCGGCAGGGTGCGGGTCTCGCGCCCCGCGAAGGCGTCGGCGAGGTCGCGGAACAGCCACGGCCGGCCGAGGCAGCCACGGCCGACGACCACGCCGGCCGCGCCGGTCTGCTCGACCATGCGGATCGCGTCGGCCGCCTCCCAGACGTCGCCGTTGCCGAGCACCGGGATGTCGACGTGGTCGACGAGCGCGGCGATCGCGTCCCAGTCGGCCCGACCCGAGTAGGACTGGGCGACGGTGCGTCCGTGCAGCGCGATCGCGGCGCAGCCGGACTCCTGGGCGATCCGGCCGGCGTCGAGGTAGGTCAGGTGGTCGTCGTCGAGCCCCTTGCGCGTCTTCATCGTCACCGGCACGCCGTACGGCGCCGCGGCCGCGACCGCCTGCTCCAGGATCGCGCCGAGCAGGTTGCGCTTCCACGGCAGCGCTCCGCCGCCGCCCTTGCGGGTCACCTTGGGGACGGGGCAGCCGAAGTTGAGGTCGACGTGGGCGACGCCGTAGTCGGCGCACAGGATCTCGGTCGCCTTGGCGACGTACGCCGGGTCGGTGCCGTAGAGCTGCACCGACCGGACCCGCTCGGCCTCGTCGAAGACCAGCATCCGGTGGGTGGTCTCGTCGCCCTCGACCAGGCCGCGGCTGGTGATCATCTCGCACACGTAGAGGCCAGCGCCCTGCTCGGCGCAGAGCCGGCGGTAGGCCGCGTTGGTGATCCCCGCCATCGGCGCCAGCACCACGGGGGTGTCGACGACGACGTCCCCGAGGCGCAGCTCGGTCGGCAGGGTGGTCACGGTCCCATTGTCCGCGGCCGGCGGGCGCGGCACGAAATCCGCGGCACGGGGCTAGGAGCCGCCGCCGCCCTTCTTCTTGTCGCCGGACTTCTTGTCGCCGGACTTGTCGTCCGACTTCTTCTCCCCGCCCGCGCCGGCCTTCGTGAGCTCACCGGTCCAGGTGATCGGGTCGAACTCCTGGTCGGGGCGGAAGCTGACCGCGGTCAGCTTGCCCTTGTCGGGCGCGAGGTAGACCAGGCAGGCCTTGACGGTGTCCCCGTTCTTGAACTTCTGGGGGAACATCGAGCCCTCGCAGGGCTTGAAGGTCCCGGTGAAGACCGAGGACTCGATCAGCCGGTTGTCGTCGTCGACGATGTAGAGCGGCACCGGCCGCCCGCCGAGGTCGGTGTCGCCGACGTTGGTGACGGTGGCGCGGACGAAGTACGGCGTGGTCTTCCGGGTGTCCTTGTCGATGTCCCAGCCCTCGAACATCGAGAACGACGCCTTCTCGGTCGAGGTGACCTTGATGTCGAGCGCACCGACAGCGTTCTGACGCGGCTCGTAGGCCACGGTCGCGGGGTCACCGATCTGCAGCCCGGTCCCCTGGGCGGTCAGCTCGACCCCCTCCGGCACCTCGAGGTACGGCGTCTCGGCGACGGTCGGGCTGCTCTCGGGGTCACTGGACCGGGGGCTCCCACCGTCGTCGCCCGAGCAGGCGGACAGGGCCAGTGCCGCGGGCAGGCAGAACCCGACCAGGCGGAGGGGGAGGCGCATGCGGTCATTGTGCACGGTGGCCACCTCAGCACCCGACGAATCGCTGGGCGAACCAGGCGGTGAGGCCGTCGAGGCCGATCCGCTCCTGGGTCATCGTGTCGCGCTCGCGCACCGTGACCGCGGAGTCGTCCAGGGTCTCGAAGTCGACGGTGACGCAGTAGGGCGTGCCGATCTCGTCCTGCCGGCGGTAGCGCCGGCCGATGGCGCCGGAGTCGTCGAACTCGACGTTCCAGCTGCGCCGCAGCTCGGTGGCGAGGTCCCGCGCCTTCGGCGACAGGTCGGCGTTGCGCGACAACGGCAGCACCGCCACCTTGACCGGCGCCAGCCGCGGGTCGAGCCGCAGCACGGTGCGTTTGTCGACGCCGCCCTTGGTGTTGGGCGCCTCGTCCTCGGTGTAGGCGTCGATCAGGAACGCCATCAGGCTGCGCGTCAGGCCGGCGGCCGGCTCGATGACGTACGGCATGTAGCGCTCGTTGCTGGCCTGGTCGAAGTACGAGAGGTCCTGGCCGGAGAACGTGCTGTGCTGGGTCAGGTCGAAGTCGGTCCGGTTGGCGACGCCCTCGAGCTCCTCGAAGTCACGGCCGGAGAAGCCGAAGCGGTACTCGATGTCGACGGTCCGCTTCGAGTAGTGGGAGAGCTTCTCCTTGGGGTGCTCGTAGTGGCGCAGGTTGTCGGGGTCGATGCCGAGGTCGGTGTACCACTGGGTGCGGGCGTCGATCCAGTACTGGTGCAGCTCCTCGTCCTCCCCCGGCTTCACGAAGTACTCCATCTCCATCTGCTCGAACTCGCGGGTCCGGAAGATGAAGTTGCCGGGGGTGATCTCGTTGCGGAAGCTCTTGCCCATCTGGGCGATGCCGAACGGCGGCTTCTTGCGGCTCGAGGTCACCACGTTCGCGAAGTTGAGGAAGATGCCCTGCGCGGTCTCGGGCCGCAGGTAGTGCAGGCCGGACTCGTCCTCGATCACGCCGAGGTAGGTCTTGAGCATCATGTTGAACGCGCGCGGCGGCGTCCACGCGCCGCGGGTGCCGCAGTTGGGGCAGGCGACCGACTCGTTGATGTCGACCGTGTCGGGGTCCTCGATGCCCTTCTTCGTGGCGTAGTCCTCCCGCAGGTGGTCCTCGCGGAACCGCTTGTGGCAGGACTGGCACTCGGTCAGCGGGTCGCTGAAGGTGCTCAGGTGGCCGCTGGCCTCCCAGGTCTTCGTCGGCAGGATCACGCTGGAGTCGAGGCCGACGACGTCCTCGCGGCCGGTGACCATGGCCTTCCACCACTGCCGCTTGATGTTCTCCTTCAGCTCGACACCCAGCGGCCCGTAGTCCCAGGCCGAGCGGGTGCCGCCGTAGATCTCACCGCAGGGGTAGACGAAACCCCGGCGCTTGCAGAGGGAGACGACGTGGTCGAGGGTCGATGCGGGCGGCTTGGCCACAGAGCGGCTCACTTCCTGAGGTCGGCCGGCTGGCTGCCGGGCTGACGTGCGCGTGCGGGCGAGGCCTCAGCCTAACGACCGGCTCCCGACGACGTTGAGGTCGGCTCCCGGCTCGACCGGCTCGTAGGCGCTGGGCTCCTCGATGGCCCGGCCGAGCACCGGCACGGCGTGCAGCTTGACGTCGTACGCCGACAGTGCGCGGCGGTAGGCGCCGACGTTCTCCCAGCGGCTGACCAGGGTCCAGAGCGTCGGGTCGTCGACGTTGCGACCGACGTGGCTGTCGACGTGGCCGGGGCGAGCGGCCAGCGCGAGCCGGGCGCGCTCGAGGTCGTCGCGGAAGGCCGGAGCCTCCGGCTCGGGCACGCGGAACCTGTTCACGACCAGCACGGGACCCAGTATCGCCGACCGGGGTTTGACAACCGTTCTCAACCCTGCTGAGAATCGTTCTCATGTCCGTCCTCCCGACCGTCCGGCTCGCCGTGGCCGGCGTCGCCGCCTCCGTGCTGCTCGGCGGGTGCGGGGCCGTGACCGGGGACGACGGCCGCGACGGTCGCGAGGCCGTGGCGTCGTTCTACCCGCTGGCCTGGGTCACCGAGCAGGTCGCCGGCGACGCCTGGGACGTCTCCAACCTCACCTCACCCGGCGGCGAGCCGCACGACCTCGAGCTGTCGATCGACGCGACGGCGACGCTCGCCGGTGCCGACCTGGTGGTCTACCTGGCGGGATTCCAGCCGGCGGTCGACGACGCGGTCGACACCACCGCCGAGGGCGAGACCCTCGACGCGGGCGAGGTCGTCGACCTGCAGCCGCTCGCCGAGCACACCGGCGAGGACGGGCACAGCCACGAGGAGGGCAGCCTCGACCCGCACTTCTGGCAGGACCCCGCCCGGATGGCGCAGCTCGCCGATGCGGTGGCCGAGGAGCTCGGCCGGCTCGACGGGACCCACGCCGAGGACTACCGCGCCAACGCCGAGGAGCTCCGTGCCGAGCTCGAGCGGCTCGACCGCGACTACGCCCAGGGGCTGACGGGGTGCGAGCGCGACGTCGTCGTGGTCAGCCACGACGCCTTCGGCTACCTGGCGAAGTACGGCCTGCACCTCGAGCCGATCGCCGGGCTCACCCCCGACGCCGAGCCGACCCCGGCCGCGCTGGCCGAGCTCGGCGACCTGATCGAGGCGGAGGGCGTCACGACGGTCTTCTCCGAGCGCCTGGCCAGCCCCGCCATGGCCGAGACCCTGGCCTCCGACCTCGGCGTCGACACCGCCGTGCTCGACCCGGTCGAGGGGCTCACCGACCAGACGGCCGACGAGGACTACGTGTCGCTGATGCGCGCCAACCTCGCGGCCCTGCAGGAGGCGAACGGCTGTTGAGCTCCGTCCTCGACGTACGCAGCGTGCAGGTGGTCATCGCCGGACGCCCCGTCCTGCACGACGTCGACCTGTCCGTGCCGGCCGGCGAGTTCGTCGCGCTGATGGGCGCCAACGGATCGGGGAAGTCGACCCTGGTCCGGGCCGCGACCGGTCTCCGTCCCGTCGCCTCCGGGCAGGTCGAGCTCTTCGGCACCCCGCTGTCCCGGTTCCGCGAGTGGCACCGGATCGGGTTCGTCCCGCAGCGCACCGGCGCCGCGTCGGGCGTGCCCGCGTCCGTGCGCGAGGTCGTCTCGTCCGGCCGGCTCGGCCGCCGCCGGCTGTTCGTCCCGCTCGCCCGGGCCGACCGCCGCGCCATCGACGACGCGCTGGAGGTCGTCGGCCTCACCGACCGCGCCGCCGAGAGCGTCGCCACCCTGTCGGGCGGGCAGCAGCAGCGGGTGCTGATCGCACGCGCCCTGGCCGGTGAGCCGGACGCGTTCTTCCTCGACGAGCCGACCGCCGGAGTCGACCTGCCCAACCAGGAGGCGCTCGCGCGCTCGCTCGGCGTGCTGAAGGAGCGGGGCGCCACGATCGTGCTCGTCGCCCACGAGCTCGGGCCGCTGGCCCCGTTGGTCGACCGCGCCGTGGTGCTCTCCCACGGCCGGGTCTCGTACGACGGGCCGCCGCTGGCCGAGCAGGCCCACGAGCCGCACCACCACGCGCACGAGGAGAGGCACGACCACACGCCGCACGTCGGCTCCCCGATCGACACCCTCCAGGAGGGCCCGTGATCGAGCTGCTCTCGCTGCCGTTCATGGTCCGGGCGCTGATCGCGGCCGCGGTCACCGGGCTCGCGGCCCCGACCATCGGCACCTACCTGGTGCAGCGCCGGCTCGCGCTGCTCGGCGACGGCCTGGGGCACGTCGCCGTCACCGGCGTCGCCCTCGGCCTGCTGACCGGCACGTCGCCGACGTGGTTCGCGGTGGGCGTGGCGATCCTGGGCGCGGTCGGGATCGAGGTCATCCGGGAGCGCGGCCACACCAGCGGCGACGTCGCGCTGGCGCTGCTGTTCTACGGCGGCCTCGCCGGCGGGGTCCTGATCACCGGCCTGGCCGGGCAGACCGGGTCCCGGCTTCAGGAGTTCCTCTTCGGCTCGGTCACCAGCGTCTCCGTCGCGGACGTGGCCACCACCGTCGTGCTCGCGACCGTCGTGGTCGCCATCTGCCTCGGCCTGCTCCCCCAGCTGTTCGCCGTCTCGCAGGACCAGGACTTCGCCCGGGTGGCGGGGGTCCGGATCCGGTTCTACAACCTGCTCGTGGCCGTGCTCGCCGCCGTCACGGTCACGGTCGCGATGCGCACCGTCGGCCTGCTGCTGGTCTCGGCGCTCATGGTGGTGCCCGTCGCGACCGCCCAGCAGCTCACGCGCTCCTTCCGCTCGACGATCGGGGCAGCGATGGGGCTGGGACTGGCCGCGTCGGTCGGCGGGCTGGTGCTGGCGGCGTACCTGTCCACGGTGCCGCTGAACGTCGCGCCCGGGCCCACGATCGTGCTGCTCTCGCTCGCCGGCTTCGCGCTCGCCTGGCCGCTCGGCGTGTGGCGGCGCACCCGGCAGCACGCCGTGCCGGAGGTGGCCCGTGGCTGAGCAGCCGCTGCGGCTCACGCGACAGCGCCAGGCGGTCGCCGACGTGCTGTCGACCCTCGACGACTTCCGGTCTGCGCAGGAGATCCACGAGCTGCTGGCCGGCCGGGGCCACGCCGTGGGACTGGCGACGGTCTACCGCACGCTGCAGCTGCTCGCCGAGCACGACGAGGTCGACGTGCTGCGGGGCCGGGAGGGCGAGGCGAGCTACCGCCGCTGCTCCGGCACCCATCACCACCACCTGGTGTGCCGCGGCTGCGGCGCCACGGTCGAGGTGGAGGGACCGGCCGTCGAGCAGTGGACCCGGAGCGTCGCCGAGCAGCACGGGTACGCCGACGTCAGCCACACGCTGGAGATCTTCGGCAACTGCCCGCGCTGCAGATGAAGCCGCGGGCTCAGCTGGGCGAGGCCGGGTCGTCGCGGGGGATCCGGACCCGGAACACGCTGCCCTCCCCCAGCTGGCTCTCGACCTCGATCCGGCCGCCGTGGCTCTCGACGATCGCGTGGGCGATGGACAGGCCGAGGCCGACGCCCTGGATGTTGCGCTCCGCAGCCTGCCGGGCGCGGAAGAATCGGGTGAACAGCCGGTCCCGGTCGGGGGCGGAGATGCCGATCCCGGTGTCGCGGACGGCCAGCTCGACGCGCTCGCCCTCGGGGCGCAGCCGAACCGTCACCCGACCGCCGCGGGGCGTGTACTTGAGCGCGTTGGA
Source organism: uncultured Actinomycetota bacterium (assembly GCA_963724225.1). GTDB lineage: Bacteria > Actinomycetota > Actinomycetes > Propionibacteriales > Nocardioidaceae > Nocardioides. The sequence continues at coordinate 50,918 of CAVRTX010000017.1, forward strand.
GACCAGGTTGTCGACCACCTGCCGCATCCGGTCGCGATCCATGACCAGCAGCAGCTCCTCCGGGACCTCCGATCCCACCGCGACCCCCGCCACCGCCGCGGCGGGCTCGGCCGCCGAGACGGCCTCGCGCACGATGTGGGCCAGGTCGCCCCGGGTCCGTACGACGTGCATCGGGCCGACGTCGACCTGGGCGCTGTGCAGCAGGTCGGCGACCAGCCTGCCCAGCCGTTCGGCGTTGCGGGCGACGACGCCGAGGAAGTGGGAGGCGTCGGCGGGCAGGTCGTCGCGCTCGCGCAGCAGGTCGACGTACCCCCGGATCGAGGTCAGCGGGGTCCGCAGCTCGTGGGACACCGACGCCACGAACTCGTCCTTGACCCGTAGCGCCCGCATGAACTCGGTGACGTCCTTGTAGGCCAGGGCCGCCCCGGTGAAGCGGCCCTCGTCGTCACGGACCGCGCGGGCCGAGACCGAGAGCGCCCGCCAGGTGCGGGGGTCGTCCCCGACCCAGATCCGGCAGTCGTCGAACTCCTCGCCGCGGGAGGCCCGGTGGCTGGGCATCTGGGACTCCGCCAGGAGCGTGGTGCCGTCCTCGTCCCAGACCAGCCCCAGCTGGCCGGCGCGGCCGGCGTGGCCGTCGGGGAAGGCCAGTCGCAGGAAGTCGCGCTGTCGGCGGTTCATCGACTGGTAGTGGCCGTGCTCGTCGAGCAGCACCAGCCCCACGTCGACGGTGTCGAGGATCGCGTCGGCGACCCGCCGCTGGTGGTCGATCAGGTCGAGCGCCTCGGCCAGCCGCTCGCGGTGGCGCTCCTCGCGCGCGCGGGGGCTCAGGGCGCGGCGGAGTGCACTGGCGGCACGCCCCACGGTCCTCGCCGGACGGGCCTCACCCTCCGGAGCAGGTGAGGTCACGAGTCTCCCCTCTCGAGCTCCCTCACGGATCCGTGGCATCCTGCCAGACTCCCGGCGGGTTTCGCGCCACCCCGGGCAAGACCGTGTGCCGGCCCCGCGGGCGTCAGGACGCGGTGACGCTCAGCGGCAGCCGCACGCGGAACACGCTGCCGCGGCCGACCTCGCTGTCGACCTCGATGCGCCCGCCGTGGCTCTCGACGATGGACTTGGTGATCGAGAGCCCGAGACCGACGCCCTGGATGCTCTGCTCCTCGGCGTGGCGGGTGCGGAAGAAGCGGGTGAACAGATGGTCGCGGTCGCGGGCCTCGATCCCGATGCCGGTGTCCTCGACGCAGAGCTCGGCGCGCTCCCCGTCGAGGCCGAGCCGGACCGAGACCCGGCCGCCGCGCGGGGTGTACTTGAGGGCGTTGGAGACCAGGTTGTCGGCCACCTGCCGCATCCGGTCGCGGTCGAGCAGCATCTCCAGGGACTGCGGGAGCTCCGCGTCGAGCTCCACCCCGACCGCCGTGGCCAGCGGGGTGGCGGCGTCGACGGTGTCGCGCACGATCATGGCGAGGTCGCCCTGGGTCCGTACGACGTGCATCGGTCCGAGGTCCATCTGCGCGCTCTGCAGGAGGTCGGCCACGAGCCGCCCGAGGCGTTCGGCGTTGCGCTCCACCACCTCCAGCTTCTGCACCGCGTGCGGCGGCAGCCCGTCGTCCTTGAGCAGGTCGATGTAGCCGCGGATCGAGGTGAGCGGGGTGCGCAGCTCGTGGGACACCGAGGCCACGAACTCGTCCTTGACCCGGAGCGCCCGCATGTAGTCGGTGACGTCGTTGTAGGCCAGCGCCGCGCCGCGGAAGCTGCCGTCCTCGCCGAGGACCGCCCGCGCCGACACCGACATGGCGCGCCAGGTCAGCGGGTCGTCACCGACCCAGATCCGGCAGTCGTCGAACTCCTCGCCGCGCGCCGCGCGCGTGGTGGGCATCTCCTCGCCGGAGAGCCGCCGGTCGCCGTTCTCGTCGAAGACCAGCCCCAGCTGGCCCACGCGGCCACGGTGACCATCGGGGAAGGCGACCCGCATGAAGTCACGGTGCCTCCGGTTCATGGACTGGTAGTTGCCCTCGGCGTCGAGCAGCAGCAGCCCCACGTCGACGGTGTCGATGATCGCGTCGGAGACCCGACCCTGGTGCTCGATGAACTCGAGCGCGCCCGCGAGCCGGTCGCGGTCGGCCTCCGCCGCCTCGCGCTCGCTCCGCAGCTGGTCGAGCGTCCCGCTGATGGCCTGCGCGGCCCACGCCGCGAAGGCACCGATCCCCGGGATCAGCAGCGAGCGGGTGATGTTGTCGCCGGTGGACGGCAGGACCAGCAGCCCCGGCAACGTCACGGTCAGCAACCCGGTCGCCAGGGTCACGAGCACGCCCAGGCGTCCGAGCGTGCGTCCGAGCCAGTACGCCGGCAGCAGCACCAGCACCCCGACGCCGGCGCCCAGCGACCCCAGCCGGGACGTCCCCACGACGGCGATGTCGACCACCGGGAGCAGGCAGATCGCCTCGGCCGGGAACCGCTCCCACGGGACGGTCACGGCCAGCAGGAAGGCGACGCCTGCCAGCACCAGCGCCGCGACCGGCCACGCCTCCCACGTGTCGACGGTGCCGGCGATCACGCGGATCGTGAGGTCCAGGGCGATGAGCCCCGTGAACACGCCTTGCATCAGGAGCGGCCGCGGCCAGTCGGCCGTACGTCTGCGTTGTGGGCGGGGCAGGGTGGGCCGAGGTCCGGTGGCAGCCACTCCTGGTCCCCCCTTCTGTGACCCCGCTGCTGGGATGATCCCAGAGCGGGTCGGGTTTGGGGAGTCCTGATCTACACCAGTCCCGGCATCCGTCGCGCACGCTCTGACATCCTGCCGGGGTGACACCCCGCGTCCGCCCGCCCACGCCGCACCCGTCGGGGGCCCGACCCCCCGAGATCCCCCGCGACCTGGTGCCGCGCCACGTCGCGATCGTGATGGACGGCAACGGCCGGTGGGCCAGGGAACGGGGACTGCCGCGCACCGCCGGGCACCAGCAGGGCGAGCACTCCCTCTTCGACGTCGTCGAGGGGGCGATCGAGATCGGGGTGAAGGCGATCTCCGCGTACGCCTTCTCGACCGAGAACTGGTCCCGCTCCCCCGACGAGGTGCGGTTCCTCATGGGCTTCAACCGCGACGTGATCCGGCGGCGCCGCGACGAGATGCACGAGCTCGGCGTCCGGGTCCGGTGGGCCGGGCGGGCGCCGCGGCTGTGGAAGTCGGTGATCCGCGAGCTGCAGGTCGCCGAGGAGCTGACCCGGGACAACGAGGTCCTGACGCTGACCATGTGCGTCAACTACGGCGGCCGTGCCGAGCTCGCCGACACGGCCCGCTCGATCGCCCGCGAGGTCGCTGCCGGCCGGCTGAAGCCCGACAAGGTCGACGAGCGCACCTTCGCCCGCCACCTCTACGTCCCCGAGGTGGCCGACGCCGACATGGTGTGGCGTACCTCGGGCGAGCAGCGGCTCTCCAACTTCCTGCTGTGGCAGGCGGCGTACGCCGAGCTGATCTTCACCGACGTGCTCTGGCCCGACGTCGACCGCACCCACCTGTGGCAGGCGATCGAGACGTACGCCCGCCGCGACCGCCGGTACGGCGGCGCCGACCCCGCCTGAGCCGCGGCCGAGGTGTTGTCGGTTTCCCCGCTCAGGCGGGGAAACCGTCACCTGGCGGAGGAAACATCCTCCGCCATGTGACGGACTCGCCCACCAGGTTCAGGCACCGGGCAACGTACGGCGGCTGTCGAGCAGTCGCCGGATCCGGCGTGCCGTCTCGACCGGCCGCTCGAGGTCCGCCCAGGTGATGCGGATGCACACCCAGCCGGTGAGCTGGCAGATGCGCTCCTCGCGACGCTTCTCCCGGAGCAGGAACTGGTCGAGCGTCTCGCCCTCGCGTCGGAAGCGGACGTACTTCTCCCGCCCGTCGAACTCCAGGAAGACACCCAGGTCCGGCCACGCGAAGTCGACGTGCGCGAACGCCCAGCCGTACGCGTCCACCACCGGGACCTGGGGGACGGGGCGGGGCAGCTGCTGCGCCCAGCACAGGTGGGAGGTGCGCGACTCGCCGGCCGACGCGATCCGATGGTCGCACAGGCGGAGGACGATGTTCGTGGTCAGCGAGTCCGGCCAGTGCTTGAGCGAGTCGGCCAGGGCCACCACCTCGTCGACCGAGCACCGTCCCGCGTGGAGCAGCCCGTTGACCGTGACCAACGCCGGCTCCACAGCAGCCGTCGCGCAGACCTCGACGGCACACCTGGCCGGCTTCGAGACGCGGATGCCGTTGACCACCTCGACGTCGTCCTCGAGCATCTTGCCGCGGTGGTGCACGACCCCGGCCTCCCGCCTTCCGGGTACACCGTCGGTGCGGGTGGTGTGGACCTCGTCGAGGTCGATCCCCCACACCGGTGCACCGTGCTCGACGGCGGCCGACGCATGTGTGGCGACGGTGGACGGGTGGGCCCGTCTGAGCACCGCCCGGACCAGCAACCGGTGACGGTCCGCCGCGGACAGCGTTCGCCAGAGCTCACCGGAGACGTACGCGCCGTGTCGCACCCGGTGGAGCTCCCCGGACTTCAGGTTCGCCCGGATCTGACGGTCGTCGTAGCCGGTCGCGAGCAGCTCGCGACGCAGCACGACCACGTTCGTGAGATCGACGGGAGGGTCCGGCGCCATGGGCCGACCTTGCACCGCAGAGCGTCCCGGGGAAACCCGCCCCGGCGTCGCCTGTGGACAGACGTCCGGCGCCGACTCTCGGGCGTACGGCGACGGCCTGGACCTGGTGGGCGATTCCCGCACCTGGAGGAGGTAATTACCTCCTCCAAGTGTCGGTTTCCCCGCTCGAGCGGGGAAACCGGCAGCCCCACACGCCCGCTACCGCTCGACGTACTCCAGCGAGCGCAGGCCGCGCTCGAGGTGCCAGGCGAGGTAGGCGGCGACCAGGCCGCTGGCCTCCCGGAGGTGACGCGGGTCGGCGGCGTGCACGACCGGCCAGTCGCCGGCGAGCAGCGCGCCGAGCAGGACGAGGGTGCCGGGTGCCGGGCCGGCCGACCCCGGGACCCGGCAGTCGCCGCACAGCACGCCGCCGGCGGACGGGCTGAACCACCGGTGCGGGCCCGGGTCGCCACAGCGAGCACAGTGGTCGAACGACGGCGCGTAGCCGGCGACGGCCAGCGAGCGCAGCAGGTAGGAGTCGAGGACCTGGCCGGGCCGGTGCTCCCCCGCCGCCATCGCCCGCAGTCCCCCGACCAGCAGCAGGAACTGCTGGACCGCGGGCTGCTTCTCCTCGGTGACCAGCCGCTCGGCCGTCTCGAGCATCACGGTGCCGGCGGTGTAGCGGTCGTAGTCCTCACCGAGCCGGGAGGCGAACGGGTCCAGCGACTCGGCCTGGGTCACCACGTCGAGGCTGCGCCCCTCGGCGAGCTGGAGGTCGACGTGGGTGAACGGCTCCAGCCGCGAGCCCCAGCGCGAGGTGGTGCGGCGTACGCCCTTCGCCACGGCGCGGACCAGCCCGTGCTGGCGGGTCAGCAGCGTGATGATCCGGTCGGCCTCCCCCAGCTTGTGGGTGCGCAGGACGACCGCCTCGTCGCGATAGAGCGGCACGCCCCCATTGTGCCCCGCTCAGCCGCCGGTGCCCCGCTGCCGCTCCCGAGTCCGTACGCCGGGGCGCTCGCCGTCCCAGCAGGCCGACGCGAAGTCGGCGGCCGCCCGGTCCAGCCGGGCCGGCCGTACCCGCCACTCCAGGATGCTGGTCGCCTGCACGAACTCGGCGTTCGGCATCTCGCGCGCCAGCATCGAGGCGTCCGCGGCCGGGTGGATCGGGTCGGAGGGGTGCCCCACCACGAGCGCGGGGGCCGTGATCGCCCGCCGCTCCCGCGAGGAGGGCGCGACCCGGCCGAAGAAGATCCCGTGCACCACGGCGGCGACCGACCCCGGCCGCTGGTCGAGGGTGTCGAGCGCGATCCCCACCCAGAACGGCACCAGCCCCCGCGGCACCGGCCGGGTCACCCAGCGCAGCGCCGAGACGCTCAGCGGCAGGAACCGCGCGGCGAACATCAGCGGGGCGAAGGCGATGATCCCGGCCTCGACGGCGTTGTCGAGCACCGGCATCTCCAGCAGCAGCCCCGCGACCCGGTCGGGCGCCGTCGCGGCGAGCTCGAGGGAGACGTTGGCGCCGAGCGAGGTGCCGCCCACGACGGCCTGCTCGGCCCCGAGGTGGTCGAGCAGCGAGCGCACCTGGTGGGCGAAGGCGGTGATCGAGTACGCCGTGGGGTCCTCCGGCCGGTCCGAGCGACCGTGGCCGAGCAGGTCGAGGGCCACCACGTGCAGCCCCTCGGCAGCGAGCCGGCGGGCCAGCGGCTCGTGCATCCGGCGCGGCATCAGCTGGCCGTGCAGCAGCACCACCCACCGGTCGCCCGAGCCGTACTCGGTGTACTCGAGCCGGTCCCGGCCGGCGTCGTCGTCGAGGAAGAACTGTCCGATGCGTTCCGAGACCAGCATGCCCCGCAGCGTAAGGGCAATCACGTCGACCGGGCGCGGGAAACCCTGCCAAACCGGCCCGCATGGGAAAGACTGCCCCCATGAGCCACACGGGCAGGGGCTGGTTCACCCCGGCCGCCGCTGCCGCTGCCGTGCTGCTGGGCATCTACCTCGCCGGCACCGGCGCGGTCTACTTCCGCCCCGAGGGCAGCAGCGTCGCCTTCTGGTGGCCCGCCGCCGGGCTCTCGGTCGCCCTGGTGGCGTCCCTGCCGCGGTCGTGGACCCCCGGCCTCGCCGTGGCCGTCGCCGTCGTGTCCGCCGCGGCGAACCTGACCGGCGGCCAGACGGTCGAGCTCTCGCTGGCGTACGGCGTGGCCAACGCCGTCGAGGCGATCATCGCGGGGCTGGCGCTCAAGGACGCCTCGGGCCACCTGGTCCGGCTCACCCAGCTCTCCGACTTCGTACGGCTGCTCGTGGCCGCGCTGGTGGGCGCCCTGGCGCTGGGGCTGATCGCCGCCTCCGCGGCGGCGCTGCTCGGCGAGGCCGAGTTCGGGCCGACGCTGCGCAACCTGGTCGCCTCGCACACCGCGGCCACCATGGTGATCGTGCCGGTGGTGATGGCGTGGCGGCACCGCTCCGGACCCGCCAGTCGTGCCGAGTACGTCGCCCAGGTGGCGGCCCTGGTCGTGGCGATCGCGGTCGTCTTCGGCCCGCTCCACTCGCTGCCGGTCTCGTTCGCCGTGCTGCCGTTCCTGGTCTGGGCGGCGCTGCGGCTCGATCCCCGCACGGTCACCCTCGAGCTGTTGTTCTCGTGCCTGGTGGCGGTGCTGCTGACCGCGCAGGGCCGTGGCCCGTTCGGCGACGTGGGCGGGGGCATCCCGCTGGAGCTGGCCGCGCCCCTGGTGCAGGGCTACATCTTCGCGACCACCCTGGTGGCCCTGCCGTTGACGCTGGCCGTCACCCAGCGCGCCGAGGCACTGGCCGAGCTCACCGAGCGCGAGCGCCTGTTCCGCCGCAACTTCACCGAGTCGATGACCGGCATGGTGCTGCTGGTGCTGCGGGGCGACCGGCTGGAGATCGTCGACGCCAACGACACCGCCCTGCAGCTGCTCGACGACGGTCGTACCCCCGTGACGGGCCGCTACCTCGACCGGGTGCTGACCGGGTCGACCACGCTGCGCAGCGTCTGCCGGGACATGCAGTCCGGCGAGCTCGACGGCTGGCGCGGGCAGCTCGCGCTCGCCCACCGCCCCGGGAGCCACGTCAAGGTGGCGCTCTCACCACTCTCCAGCGGGGAGGCCCCCACCTTCTCCGCCCAGCTGCTCGACGTCAGCGCCGAGTACGCCGCCCTGGCCCGCTCCGCCGCCGCCGAGCGGCTGACCAACGCCACCCTCGACACCACCCGGTGCATCATCATCGTCACCGACATGACCGGCACCGTCGTACGCGTCAACCACGCGACGACCAGCATCACCGGCTTCCCGGAGCGCGCCATCCTGGGCCGCCCGGTCTGGGAGGCGATCGTCCCGCCGTACCGGGTGCCGCTCGTGCAGGCGATGTTCGCCGAGCCCGACGGCTCCGCGATCCCCGGCACCCGCGAGGCCAACGCGCAGTCCGCGGCCGGGGAGACGCTGCGGGTCGTCTGGAACAACGAGCTGGTCCGCGACGAGGACGGCACCCCGCGCTACGCGGTCATGACCGGCGTCGACGTCACGGCCGAGCGGACGACCGCCGGGCTGATGACCAACCTGTTCCAGGCCGGCATCTCCACGGCGATCATCGGCATCGACAGCCGGGGCCGGATCACGCTGTTCAACGCCGGGGCCGAGGCGCTGCTCGGCTGGACGTCCGAGCAGGTCAGCGGCTCCCGGTTCACCGACCTGCTCGAGCCCGAGGAGCTCGCCGAGCGCACCGGGCAGCCCGGCGCCGGGTGGAGCGCGCTGACCGCGCTGGTCGGCGAGGGGCGCGAGTCCCAGCTGATCGACTGGACCTGGCGGACCGCCACCGGCGGTCGCCGTACCGTCGCGATGACGCTCAGCGGCGGCGGCAGCCAGTTCGGGCCGCAGGCCGGCTACCTCGTGGTGGGGCGCGACGTCACCGAGCAGCGGCACGCGCAGGTGATGCTGATGGAGGCGCTGGAGAAGGAGCGGATGGCCGCCGACCGGCTGCGCCAGCTCGACACCGCGAAGAACGAGTTCGTGTCGACGGTCAGCCACGAGCTCCGGACCCCGGTCACCAGCATCGTCGGGTACGCCGAGCTGCTGGCCGACGGCTCCCCGGTGCCGGCCGACCCGCGCCAGCTGCCCCTGCTCGACACCATCGCGCGCAACGGCGCACGGCTGATCTCGCTGTGCAACGACCTGCTCACCCTCGCCGGCCTGGACTCCGAGGGCCCGGCCTGGAACCGGACCGAGATCGACCTCCGGACCCTGGTCGACCAGGTCGAGGACTCGTTGCGCCCGATGGTGCGCGACCGGGACCTGGCGATGACCTTCTCCGTCCCGCCGGAGCCGGTCGTGGTGCTCGGCGACGCCATCCAGCTCGAGCGGGTGCTGCTCAACCTGCTCTCCAACGCCCTCAAGTTCACCCCGGACGGCGGCCGGGTCACCACCACGCTCGCGACCCAGGACGGCGAGGCCTGCCTCGCCGTCGCCGACACCGGGATCGGGATCCCGAGCGAGGAGCAGGACGCGCTGTTCCAGAAGTTCTTCCGCGCCTCCACCGCCCAGGACCTCGCGATCCAGGGCACCGGACTGGGGCTGTCGATCGTCGCCGGCATCGTCGCCGTGCACGGCGGCCGGATCGCGGTCGACTCCGAGTCCGGCGTCGGCACCACCTTCACGATGCGGCTGCCGCGGGTCTCCCGCTAGCCGCGCGCGGTCCGGTTGACCGCGCTCACGACCGCCTCGAGCGAGGCGGTGACGATGTTGGCGTCGATGCCGACGCCCCACACCACGGCGGTCTCGCCCGACCCGGTCGTCACCGCGCACTCGACGTACGCCGCCGCGACGGCGTCGCCACCGGCGGACAGGGCGTGCTCGGCGTAGTCGAGGACCCGGACGTCCCACTCCTGGGGGAGCCCGTTGAGGGCGTCGACGAACGCCGCGATCGGGCCGTTGCCCGCTCCCTCGAGGGTCCGGTGCTCGCCCTCGACGAACACGTCGACCGTGAGCGCGTCCTTCTCGCCGGCCGCGCTCGACGTGTGCACCGAGTCGAGCCGCAGCGGCTCGTCGGCCGTGAGGTACTCGGCCTCGAAGATCTCCCAGATGTGGGCGGCCGACATCTCGCCGCCGTCGGTGTCGGTGCGCTCCTGCACGACCCGGCTGAACTCGATCTGCGCCCGCCGCGGCAGGTCGAGCTTGTGCTCGGCCTTGAGGATGTACGCGACGCCGCCCTTGCCGGACTGGCTGTTCACCCGGATCACGGCCTCGTAGCTGCGGCCGACGTCCTTCGGGTCGATGGGGAGGTACGGCGCCTGCCAGGCGAGCTGCTCGACGGGGACGCCCTGGTCGCGGGCCTGCCGCTCGAGGTCCTCCAGACCCTTCTTGATCGCGTCCTGGTGGGACCCGGAGAACGCGGTGTAGACGAGGTCGCCGGCGTACGGGTGCCGCGGGTGCACCGGCAGCTGGGTGCAGTACTCGACGGTGCGCCGGACCTCGTCGATGTCGGAGAAGTCGATCTGCGGGTCGATGCCCTGGCTGAACAGGTTCATGCCGAGCGTCACCAGGCAGACGTTGCCGGTGCGCTCGCCGTGCCCGAACAGGCAGCCCTCGACCCGGTCCGCGCCGGCCATCAGCGCGAGCTCGGTGGCGGCGACGGCCGTCCCGCGGTCGTTGTGGGGGTGCAGCGAGACCGTGGTGTGGTCGCGCCGGGTGAGCTGGCGGCAGAACCACTCGATCTGGTCGGCGTACACGTTGGGCGTCGACATCTCGACCGTGGCGGGCAGGTTGAGGATGATCTCCCGGTCGTCCTCGGGCTGCCAGACGTCGGAGACCGCCTCGCACACCTCGAGGCTGTACGGCAGCTCGGTCGAGGTGAAGATCTCGGGGCTGTACTCGTAGCCGATGTGGGTCGCCCCGAGGATGTTCTCCGCGTGCTTCATGACCAGCTCGGTGCCGCGTACCGCGATGTCCTTGACCTCGTCGGGGCTGGCGTGGAACACCACGCGGCGGAACAGCGGGGCGAGCGCGTTGTAGAGGTGGATGTTGGCGTGGTGGATGCCGACCAGGCTGTGCACGGACCGCTCGATGAGGTCCTCACGGGCCTGGGTCAGCACCGAGATCGTGACGTCCTCGGGCACCTTGTCCTGCTCGACGAGCTGCCGTACGAAGTCGAAGTCGGTCTGGCTCGCGCTCGGGAACCCGACCTCGATCTCCTTGTAGCCCATGGAGACCAGCAGGTCGAACATCGCCATCTTGCGGGCCGGGGTCATCGGGTCGATCAGGGCCTGGTTGCCGTCGCGCAGGTCGGTGGAGAGCCAGCGCGGGGCCTGGGTGACGGTCCTGGTCGGCCAGGTCCGGTCGGGCAGGTCGATCGGTTCGAACGCGCGGTAGCGCTCGGTCGGCATGCCGCTGCCGCGCTGCGCGTGCGTGGAGCGGAACGGCGGGCGTACGTCGGGGTGGGTCCCGGAGTCGGTCATGGGGTGGCCCTCACTGGTCCTGGCGGGAGGTGGTGTGCCGGCGGGCACGAGCACTCCGCAGCGAGGAGACCGGCTGTTCAGGCCCCGCTGCGGCGGCGAAGGAGCAGCTGCGCACGCGTCATGACGTCCTCAGGATAACCACGCCTCGGGTGAGCGGTCTCGCGGGCCGCCCACATCCCGGATCCCGGTATGACAGCCCGAGGTCACGCTGCAGTGGCGACCTGCCCGCTGGCCCCCGCACCCCGCCGGCCGTCGGGGTCTCCGCCGTGGGAGCTCACCTCGAGTCGGTGATCCGCAGCAGCGGCGGCCCCTCGCTGCCTCAGCGTCCGACGGCATAGCCCTGCGCTCCCCTCGGGTTGGCGGCGGCCTCCATCAGGCCGGAGACGGGGTCCCGGGTCACGGCGGAGAGCCGGCCCAGCGACCAGTCGCCGCCGCGGGTGACGACGTGCCCACGCTGCTCGAGACCTGCGATGACGTCGTCGCCGAGCCGGTCCTCGACCACCGCGCCTCCCGGGGTCCAGGTCCGCGGCCAGAACGAGCCGGGCATCGAGGTGGTGTGGAGGGCGGGCGCGTCGATCGCCTGCTGCGGGGTGTAGCCCCCGACGAGGACCCGCAACAGGTAGAGCAGCTGCCACTGGTCCTGCTGGTCGCCGCCCGGGGTGCCGAGCGCGGCGTACGGGTGGCCGTCGCGGAGCAGCAGCGTCGGCGTCAGCGTGGTGCGGGGACGGCGCCCCGGCCGCAGGGCCGAGGGGGCCCGGTCGTCCAGCCAGGTCATCTGCAGCCGGCTGCCGAGGCAGAAGCCGAGCTCGGGGATGGTGGGCGAGGACTGCAGCCAGCCGCCCGAGGGCGTGGCCGACACGATGTTGCCCCACCGGTCGACGACGTCGAGGTGGCAGGTGTCGCCGCGGGTGCTGCCGCCCACGCCGACGGTCGGCTCGCCGGCCGCGGCGCCGGCCTCGGGACCGTGGTGCTCGGTCGCGAGCGGCGGGCGGTACGCCGGGGCACCCCCGACGTCGCCGGGACGGAAATCGTGGGACGCCTGCTCGCCGATCAGGGCCCGCCGCTCGGCGGCGTAGTCCGCGGAGAGCAGGGTCTCCAGCGGCACGGCCGGACCGCCGTCGGGGTCGGGGTCGCCGTAGTGGGCGTCCCGGTCGGCGAGCGCGAGCTTGAGCGCCTCGAGGACCCGGTGCGCCCCGGCTGCGGTCGACGGGTCCACCTCGTGGGGCTCGAACCCGGCCAGGATGGCGAGCGCCTGCAGCAGGACCGGGCCCTGGCCCCACGGCCCGGTCTTGCAGACCGTGACGCCGTGGACGTCGAGCGTGACGGGTTCCTCGTAGCCCGCGCGCCAGCCGGCCATGTCGTCGCGGGTGAGGACCCCCGCGTGGTCGGCACCGTCGGAGTGGCGGTGCGGGGTCCGCACGAACGCGTCCACGGCCTCCGCGACGAACCCCTCGCCCCAGGCCCGGCGGGCCGCGTCGATCCGGGACCGCCGGTCGGGGGCGTCGGCGCCGGACTCGACCAGTCGCCGCAGCGTCGCGGCGTACGCGGGGAGCCGTACCACCTCGCCGGCGACGGGCGGCCTGCCCTCGGGCATCCAGAGCGCGGCCGAGGTCGGCCAGTGGTCGCGGAACAGGCCGGCGACCCGTGCCACCGTGTCGGCGGCCCGGGCCGAGACCTGGTGGCCCTCCTCGGCGTACTCCACGGCGAAGGCGAGCACGTCCGCCAGCTCCCACGTCCCGTGGTCGCGCAGCAGCAGCAGCCAGGCGTCGACGGAGCCCGGGACGGCCGCCGCGAGCGCACCGGCACCCGGGACCAGGTCGAGGCCCTCGGCGCGGTAGTGCTCGATGGTCGCCCCCGCGGGTGCGGGGCCCTGCCCGACGAGCACCTGCGGCCGGGGATCGTCGGCGGTCGCGAAGAGGCCGGTCATGTCGCCGCCCGGCCCGTTGAGGTGGGGTTCGACGACGTGCAGCACGAACCCGGCGGCGACGGCCGCGTCGAAGGCGTTGCCGCCCCGCTCGAGGACGGCCTGGGCACTCGAGCTGGCCAGCCAGTGGGTGGAGGCGCACATGCCGAAGCGGCCACGCAGCGTGGGTCGCGTCGTGTGGTCGGGCGGCGGGACGAAGCCGGTCGCGGGCATCAGGCGGTCACCGCTTCCTGGTCGTGGGGTCGAGGGGTCCCTACCTCAGGTCGTACACAATCCCGAGGTGACGGGAGTCTGTCACTCCCGTTGCCGGAACCGACCTCCCCGTGCCTCACCCGCCCGGGGTGAGGCACTCCTGCAGGGCGCCCATCAGGTCCTGCTGGCCGCCCTTCTGGTCGTTCATGAAGATCGAGACCAGGAAGTCGTGGAGCACCTCGTCGCTGAGGTTCTCGTCGACGCACTGCTGCGCCTCCTCGGGCAGGTCGCCCATGGCGGAGGTGAACAGCTCCTTGATGTTCGCGCAGCCGGACATCACGTCGGCGGCGGAGCCCGCGTCGCCCTCGGACATCTCGACGCTGTCGATGCCGTCGTCGGCCTTGAGGTCCTCGGTGATGATGCCGTAGTCGGTGAGCTTGTCGACGCCGATCTTGTCGACCATCCCGTCGCCGATGCAGTCGGCCTCCTCCTGCGTCACCTCGAAGGTCTGGTCGTTGCTCTCCATGATGGAGTCCGAGATCGCCGTGCTGGCGGCCTCCTCGTCCTGACCACAGGCCGTCAGGGACAGCGCGAGCACGGCGACGGCTCCGATGGCGCGGATCTTCATTGGTGGGTTCCTCCCCCAGAGTGACGAGACGCGCCCGAGACTAGCCTGCGGCAACGGCCTCGGGCGTGACCCGCTCGGGCGCCGCGCGCCCGGACCTCGCGCCCTAGCCTGAGGGCATGGCCCGCCTGCTCGTCGTCCACCACTCACCCACGCCGGCCACGCGTCGGCTGCTGGACCAGGTGGTGGCCGGGGCCCACGACGACGCGATCGAGGGGGTCGAGGTCGAGGTGGTGCCGGCCCTGGAGGCGGGGCTCGACAGCGCGGAGGCCGCCGACGGGTTCCTGCTCGGCACCTCCGCCAACTTCGGCTACATGAGCGGGGCGCTCAAGCACTTCTTCGACGCGCACTTCCTCGCCCTCGGCGGTGCGCTCGCCGACGACGGCTCGGGGGCGCCCGCGACGGGCGGCCGCAAGCCGTACGGGCTGTGGGTGCACGGCCGCTACGACACCACCGGGGCGGTCCGGTCGGTGCAGGCGATCGTCGGTGCGCTGCCGTGGCGGCAGGCCAGCGACGTGCTCGAGGTGCTCGGCGAGGTGGGCGAGGAGGAGCTGGCGGCGGCGTACGAGCTCGGAGGTACCATCGCCGCACTGCTGGCCGACTGAGGAGGACCGAGTGCCGCTGAGGCTGCCGGGGGCCCGGTCGTGCGCCCTCCTCGGCGTCCTGCTGCTGGCCGGCTGCTCGGGTTCGGGACAGGGAACCAACGTCGATCCGGACCAGATCGACGCCGTCGAGTCGCCCGAGCTCGGCGCCTGCCGCGTGCTCGCCCCCGAGGACGTCGCGCAGCCGAGCAACGCCACCCGCATCGTCGACTGCACCGAGGAGCACACGGCCCAGACCTTCGCCGTGGGCCAGCTCCCCGCCGAGTTCGAGGACTCCTCGTACGACGACGAGGAGCTCGGCCGGTTCGCCTACCGCGCGTGCAGCACCCGTTTCGAGAAGTTCCTCGGCGCCGACGAGAGCCTCGCGATGCGGACCGTCGTCAGCTGGGCGTGGTTCCGGCCCTCGGAGGAGGCGTGGGACCAGGGCGCCCGCTGGTACCGCTGCGACGTCGTGGGCGGCGGCGACCAGAGCACCGACTACATCGCGCTCCCCGAGGACGCCAAGGGGCTGCTGCAGGGCCGGATCGACGACCGCTGGATGGTGTGCGCCGACGGGGCGACGGTGGCGGCCGGGGCACGGGTGCCCTGCTCCGACACCCACTCGTGGCGGGCGGTGACCACGATCAAGCTCGGCGAGCCCGAGGACGACTATCCCGGCGACCGGCTGGTGGAGGTGCAGACCCGCGACTTCTGCGACAAGTCGGTCGGAGCCGTGCTCGGCTACCCCGTCACGTACGACTTCGCCTACACGTGGTTCCACGAGGCGGAGTGGGAGGTCGGCAACCGCCGGTCGATCTGCTGGGCGAAGACCGACCGATGAGCATCCCGGCCCGGCTCTCACTGATCGCGGCCATCGCCGTCACGGTGGCGGCGGTCGTGGTGGGTTGGCGCGCCTACGACGGCGAGCCGGAGGCCGGGACCGGTCCGGGGCAGACCCCTTCGAGCAGTGCCACCCCGTCGCCGTCACCGTCCGAGGAGGCCACCCCGACGCCGGCCGAGCTGCCGCCCGCACCGCGCGAGGGCGCGTGCCACCGGCTCTCCTACGGCGAGGCGGTGGCCCCGACGACGTCGCTGCGCGACGTCCCGTGCGACCAGGAGCACACCTCGGTCACGTTCGCCGTCGGCGAGCTCGACACCGTGGTGTCGGGCCACCTGGTCACCGTCGACTCCGAGCGGGTCCGCGACCAGGTCGCGGCCGAGTGCCCGGACCTCTTCGCCCGCCACGTCGGCGGCACCGAGGAGCAGCGACGGCTGAGCGTGCTCCGCCCGGTCGGCTTCACACCGACCGTCGAGCAGTCCGACCGTGGCGCGACCTGGTTCCGCTGCGACGCCGTCGCGGTCGCCGAGGGCACCGCGCTGGAGCCGGTCGGCACCGGGCTCGGGGGCGTGCTCGACAGCGAGGAGGGGCGGACGCGCTACGGGCTCTGCGCCACCGCCGGCCCCGGCACCGAGGGCTTCCGCACCGTGATGTGCACCGACGACCACTCGTGGCGGGTGATCCGGACGATCACCTTCGACAGCGACACCTACCCCGGCACGGACGTGGTCCGCGAGGCCGGGATCCAGCCCTGCCGCGAGGCCGGCCGTGCCGCCTCCGGCAACGCCCTGGACTTCCAGTGGGGCTACGAGTGGCCCACGCCGAGCGCTGGCGCGCGGGACGGACGTACGGCATCTGCTGGGTCCCGACTGACCCCGGCCCCGTCGTCAGCGTGGCCGGAGGGACGACTGGAACCTCGGCTGCGACGCCCGTGACCGCACGCCTGGCCGGCTTCTTGGGACTCGCCTGGGCTACGTCTCCGAGCCCGGCTACGACGACCCGGAAGGGGCATCGATCGTCGACCCTGACGGCGTCGGGCCGGCCATCGGCTTCCTGCGGGTCCCCGAGCCGAAGACGTCGAAGAACCGGATGCAGATCGACGTCCGGGTGGTCTGCGAGGCCCGTGGGACATGGCCGAGCGGGAGCGGTTGACCCGGGAACGGGTGCCGGTCCTGGTGGCCGCCGGTGCCCCAGGTCGTACGGGAGGAGTAGATACGAGGCACCACCTGGGCCACGTCGTGATGACCGACCCCGAGGGCAACGAGTTCTGCGTGGCCTGAGCCTGGTCAGAAGCCGAGCTTGCGGAGCTGCCGCGGGTCGCGCTGCCAGTCCTTGGCGACCTTGACGTGCAGGTCGAGGTAGACGGGCACGCCCAGCAGCGACTCGATCTGGGTCCGGGCGCGCTGGCC
>CAVRTX010000018.1:0-21122 GCA_963724225.1 uncultured Actinomycetota bacterium
GGTAGTTGGTGAACTGCACCGCGAAGTCGTAGTCCTGGCCCTTCACCATCTGCTGCACGGTCTGCAGGTCGTCGCGCTTCTTGCTCGACACCCGCAGCTCGTCGCCCTGGATCTGCGCCTTGACGCCCTTGGGGCCCTCGTCGCGGATCAGCTTGGTGATCTTCTTGGCGTCCTCGGAGGAGATGCCCTCCTTGAGGGTGATCCCGATCTTGGACTCCTGGCCGGACTGCCGGGGCTCGGAGGCGTCGAGGATCTTCAGGCTCTGGTTGCGCTTGACGAGCTTCTGCTTGAAGACGTCGAGGACGGCGGAGGCGCGGTCGTCGGCCGAGGCCGTGATCTCGATCGCCTGCTCGCCCTTCCACTCGATCGCGGCGCCGGTGCCCTTGAAGTCGAACCGGGTCGCCACCTCCCGGGCAGTCTGGCCGAGCGCGTTGTCGACCTCCTGCCGGTCGATCTTGCTCACGATGTCGAACGAGGAGTCGGCCACGGTTGCCTCCGGTTTCAGGTCTGCGTCGTACGGCGCTATTCTTGCGTCTCGTCGCAGCCCGGTGCGAGCCGGGGCGACGACCCGGCAGGTTGCCCGAGCGGCCAATGGGAGCGGACTGTAAATCCGTCGGCTTTGCCTTCGAAGGTTCGAATCCTTCACCTGCCACTGATGCCCCGTACCGATCAGGACGGGGCATCAGTCATTTCAGGGGCGGTGGGCCGGACCGGCCGCGGCCGGGTCGAGCAACAGCCCGAAAAGCACGTACGGCAGGGCGAGGGCGTCGCTTCCGGACATCCCGAGCGCGTCCCACAGCTGCAGGTGCTCGGCGTGGCTTGATGTCGTCGACCTCGACCTGGACCCTCTCGTCGGGACCGAACACTGGCTGGTCGCCGGACGGCGCCTCCGGCGACCCCGGCGCCAGGACCGGCCGGTCGTGGAGGGTGCGCAGGACCCACCCGGCCAGCGCGAGCCGCGTCACCGGGTCGTCGGCGACGGCGAGCACGAGCAGGTGGACGTTCGCCGCCAGTGGCGGGGGCCCCGCGTCGCCCGGGCGTCCCCGGGGCACGACGTGGCCGACGCCGATCCGGTAGGGGAGGATGCGGCGCCGTCCGCGACCCCGGTGACCTCACCGTTGTCGATCACGCGGAACTCGAAGCGGTGGCCCCCGATGTCCCCGGACCGCGGCGCATCGGCAAGGACCCGCGCGAGGGTCGTGCACGCCACCTCGATCGCCCGGTAGGTCGCCATGGTCGCCCCTCCCGCTCCGTCCGCTGTCGGCAACCTAGACCCGCGAACGTTCGCTGTCACCGGCGTGCAGGAGCACAATGGGCGGGTGAGCGTCACCGCGAGCCGGGTGACCGCCCGGGCGGGGCTGGGGGCCGCGCTCCTGACGGGAGCGGGGGTCGCCGTCGTGCTCGGGGCGTACGCCGGGCTCCACGACCCTGCCGGCCGGCCGCTCGTCTCGTTCGGCTTCTCGGGCGTGCTCCAGATGAAGGCGTGGCTGGCGTCGGCGGCGGCGGTGCTGCTGCTGGTCCAGCTCGCGACCGCCCTCTGGATGTGGGGACGGCTCCCCGGCGTCCAGGGCACCCCGGGCTGGGTCGGGCCCGCCCACCGGTGGAGCGGCGCGGTCGCGTTCGCGCTGACGCTGCCGCCGGCGGTGCACTGCCTCTGGTCGCTCGGCCTGGCCGGGGACAGCCCCCGGGTCGTCGTGCACTCGCTGGCCGGGTGCCTCTTCTACGGCGCGTACGCCGCCAAGATGCTCGGGCTGCGCTCCCGGGGCCTCCCGGGCTGGGCGCTGCCGGTGCTCGGCGGACTCGTCCTGACCCTGCTCACCCTGGTCTGGCTGACCTCGGCGCTGTGGTTCTTCACCCGCAGCGGGCTGCCGCTGACGTGAGGAGCTCACGTGGCCCTGCCCCCACTCACCCGTGCCTCGGTCGTCCGCGGCGGGCTGGTCGCGCTCGCCGCCGCGGTCGTCGGGTTCGTGGCCGCCCGCGCCGCCGGGCTCGGCGAGAGCGAGCCCGGCACCGCCACGGCCAACGCCTACGGCACGGAGCCGTCGGGCGGCACGCTCGCGGCCGTGGCCGACGTACCCCCGGGCGGCGGGCTGGTGCTGGCCGACGAGGGGGTGGTGCTGGTCCGGGACGAGGGCGAGGAGGTCCACGCCTTCTCGTCGACGTGCACCCACCAGGGTTGCGCGGTCTCCGAGGTCACCGGCGGCCGGATCATCTGCCCGTGCCACGGCAGCGCGTTCGACGCCGCGACCGGGGAGGTCGTCGCAGGACCGGCGCCGTCTCCGCTGCCGGTCGTCGAGGTCACGGTCGAGGACGGGAACGTCGTGGCCGGATGAGAGGGGGACGACGATGACGACAGGACGAAGGCGGGTGGACGTGCTGCCCACGCTGCTGTGGCTGCTGGCCGTCGGGTTCGCCGTGGGTGTGCTGATCGCGGTCGCCTGAGCCGGCCGCTCACCGGCCGACGACGTGCCCTGCCCGGGGTGGGTCGTGGACGCCGTCATCCCTGGTTGAACTCGGAATCCTTCCGGGAGATGATCTCGCGCCGCTCCTCGAAGCTCAGCGCCTCGAGCTGGGCCACGACGTCGGCCGGGTAGCCGCTGGCCTCCGGCGCCTCCGGCAGCGGCACGACCGTGTGCACGACGCGGTCGTCGTAGAGGTGCAGCATCGTCATCGCCTGGTGGCCGTCGACCGCGGAGATCAGCCGGTCCAGCGGCGCCGGGTCGCTGGTGTAGCAGCTGGCGGACGCGACCGACACCGGGATGCCGGCGAAGGTCGACCACGAGGTGTAGTGGAAGTGGCCGCCCAGGATCGCCCGCACGTCGCTGGCGGCGACCACGTCCGCGAGGGCCTGCTGGTCGAGCAGCTCGATGATCTCGGCCGCGCGCAGCATGGGGACTGGGATGGGTGGGTGGTGCATCGCCAGCACGGTGCCGTGCTCGGCGGGGGTCGCGAGCCGGTCGGCCAGCCAGCCGAGCTGGTCGGGCGTCAGGTCGCCGTGGTGGTAGCCGGGCACGCTGGTGTCGAGCGCCAGCACCCGCAGCCCGCCGACGTCGTACGCCCGGTCCTGCGGGCCCTCGTCGTCGTTGCCGAACAGGCCGCGTGCGTACGGCGCCCGCTCGTCGTGGTTGCCCATCGTCCACACCACCTGCGCCCCCAGGCCGGCCGCGACCGGCTCGACCAGCTCACGGAGCCGGGCGTACGCCTCGGGCTCGGCCTTGTCGGCGAGGTCACCCGTGAACACGATCACGTCCGGAGCCGGGTCCAGCCTGCCGAGCCGCTCCAGGGCGAGCCGCAGCCCGGGCTCGGGGTCGATGAGGTCGTACTGCTTCGCTCCGCCGGCGAGCAGGTGCGGGTCGCTCAGATGCGCGACCGTGAACCGCGGCGGGGGGTGCTGACCGAACTGGACCACGCGTCCACCGTAGAGGGACGGCTGGGATGATCGCGCGGTGAGCAGGCTGGTCCACGACATCGGCAGGCGCCGGGCGTGGGTGATCTGGCTGGTCGCGCTCTCGGTCTACGTGCTCGCCGTCTTCCACCGCAGCTCGCTCGGGGTGGCCGGGCTGCTGGCCGCGGACCGGTTCCAGATCGAGGCGACGGCGCTGGCGACGTTCACGGTGCTGCAGCTGGCGGTGTACGCGGTGATGCAGGTGCCGGTGGGGGTGCTGCTCGACCGCTACGGCTCGCGGGTGCTGCTGCTCGTCGGGCTGGTGCTGATGACGTTCGGGCAGCTGCTCTTCGCGTTCGTGGAGTCCTACCCGCTGGCCGTCGTCGCCCGGGTGGTGATCGGCGCCGGCGACGCGATGGTCTTCGTGAGCGTGATCCGGCTGGTGGCCGCGTGGTTCCTGGTCCGGCAGGCGCCGGTCGTGACCCAGCTGACCGGGCAGGTCGGCCAGACCGGGGCGATCCTCGCTGCCGCGCCGCTCGCGTGGGCGCTGAGCACCCTCGGCTGGACCGGCGCGTTCGCGCTCGCCTCGTCGATCGGGGTGGTGCTGATGGTCGCCGTGGCGCTGGTGGTCAAGGACTCGCCGTACGCGGCGGACGGCCCCACCCGGATCAAGCTCCGCACCCTCGCCCGGCAGGTGCAGACCGTGTGGGGCAACCCCGGCACCCGGCTGGGGATGTGGACCCACTTCACCTCGCAGTTCTCGATGACCGTGTTCGCGATGCTGTGGGGCTTCCCGTTCCTGGTGCGCGGGCAGGGGCTGTCGGCGGGCGTCGCCAGCACGCTGCTGATGATCATGACCGTGTGGGTGATCCTCAGCGGGCTGACGCTGAGCTGGTTGGTCGGCCGGTTCCCGTACTACCGCTCGTGGATCGTCATCGCCGTGGTCGCGATGATGATCGTCCCGTGGACCGCGGTGCTGGCGCGGGACACCCCGGCGCCGCTGTGGCTGCTGGTCGTCCTGGTCTGCCTCACCGCGACGGGGGACCGGCGTCGATGGTGGGCTTCGACCTGGCGCGCTCGTTCATCCCGGTCGAGTCGAGCGGGCGGGCCAACGGGCTGGTCAACATCGGCGGCTTCTCCGCGTCGCTGATGACCGTCGCCCTGGTCGGCATCGTGCTCGACCTGCGCCAGCCGGCCGGGACGTCGTCGTACGACCTCGACGACTTCCGGGCCGCGCTGTCGGTGCAGTACGTGTTCTGGGCGCTCGGCATCACCCAGATCCTCCGCTACCGCCGCCGCGGCCTGGCCCACCTGCGCCGCGAGCACCCCGGCGCGGTCGAGAAGATGCGTCGTGGCGAGCCGTTCGTCCACCCCGGCTTCAGCGACCACGAGGGCGTCTGAGTCGATAGTCCGCCGCCGGATGCGCCCCGGAGTCGCTCCCGATGGCGCATCCGGCGGCGGACTATCGAAGCTAGCGGGCGGGCACGACGGTGCCGGTCACCTCGCCGAGGGCGATCCGGCCGCCGCCGGTGCCGGGGGCGGTGTAGCGCAGGATGACGGTGTCGCCGTCCTCGAGGAAGGTCCGGCCGTCGGGGAGCGGCTCCTGGCCGCCCCAGCTGAGCTCCAGCAGCGAGCCGCGCTGCTCCCGCTCGGCCCCGGAGATGGTGCCGGAGGCGAACAGGTCACCGGTGCGGAGCGAGGCACCGTTGACGGTCATGTGGGCGAGCATCTGGGCGGGCGACCAGTACATCGAGGCGTACGGCGGCCGGCTGAGGACGGTGCCCCCGATCTCGACCTCGACGTCGATGTCGAGTCCGCGGGGCGAGCCCTCGGACAGGTAGGGGAGCGGCGTCGGGTCCTGGCCGGGCAGGTCGACCCAGGCGGCGTCGAGCGCCTCCAGCGGCGTCACCCAGTGGGAGACCGAGGTGGCGAACGACTTGCCGAGGAACGGGCCGAGCGGGACGTACTCCCACGCCTGGATGTCGCGCGCCGACCAGTCGTTGAGCCCGACGACGCCGAAGACGTGGTCGGCGAAGTCGGCCACACCGACTCGCGACCCGAGCGGCGAGGGGGACCCGACCACGAAGCCGAGCTCGGCCTCGATGTCGAGCCGGCGCGAGGGGCCGTACGACGGCGACTCCTCGGTCGGCGCCTTCCGCTGGCCCTGCGGCCGCACCACGTCGGTGCCGCTGGCCACGACGGTGCCGGCGCGGCCGTGGTAGCCGACCGGGAGGTGCCGCCAGTTGGGCAGCAGCGCCTCGGCGTCGGGGCGGAAGATCCGGCCGACGTTGGTGGCGTGCTCGAGCGAGGCGTAGAAGTCGACGTAGTCGGCGACCGCGACCGGCAGGTGGAGGGTGACGTCGCCGACGGGCACGAGGTGCGGCTCGACCAGGTCGCGCTCGGTCCCGTCCGTGAGCAGCCCGGTGAGCCAGGTCCGCAGCGAGCGTCGTACGGCAGCGCCCTCGGCCATCAGCGGGTTGAGCGTCGGCTCCTGGAACACGTGGTGCAGGTCGAGCATCTCGGCGGCCGCGACCGGCGCGACGTCGAGCACCAGGTCGCCGACCCGTACGCCCACCCGCGGCTCCTCGCCGTCGCCGCGCGAGAACACGCCGTAGGGCAGGTTGTCGACGTCGAAGAGGGAGCCGGCAGCCCCCTCCACCCAGGTGTTCGTCACGGCTTCTCCAGGAGTCCGAGGGCGAGCAGGTCGTCGAGCGGCTCGCTGACCGAGCAGGAGCCGAAGGAGGTGAACCAGCGCCGGGCGCGGGCGAGGTCCTCGTCGCGGGCCGCCGCGACCAGGACGCCGGAGTCGCGCTCGCCGAGCAGGGCGGCGACCTCGTCGACCGGGGTCCCGTCGAAGGCCCGCACGGTCGCCAGCAGCACGTTGACGAAGCCGTGGTGGCCGAACCCGGTCTCGGCGTCCTCCTGCGCGACCGCGTGGTGCAGCCCGGCCGTGCACTTGAACGGCGTCTCGCGGTCGAGGGCAGCGTCGATCCAGCGCGCGAGCGCGTGGGCGGCCGGGAACGCCGCGGCCTCCGGGCCACCGGTGCGGAACTTGAGCCGGAGCCCCGACTGGGCCACCTCGTCGGCGGCGCGCAGCCAGCTCCCGGTGTCGGGAACGTGGGGCAGCTCGACGTGGACCCGTTCGGGCTCCAGCCCGCAGGCGTCCGCGGCGGCCGCGACCCGGCGGGCGTTGCCGGGCAGGTCGTCGAGGTCGCGCAGCGCGATCTCGACGCCGGCGACCTCGTGCCCGCCGCGGGCGGCGAGCCGGAGCGCACCGTCGATGGCGCCGGCGCCGCCGGTGACGACGATCGCGAGCCGGAGTGGGGCCTCGACCTCGGGCACCCTGACGTCGCTGACCACGAACGATCCGACCAGGTCGGCCCACCACTCCTCACGGCGCTCGCGGTGGGCGGCGACGGCGTCGGGAAGCGGGGCGTCACCGGGCGGGAAGATCGCGGCGTCGTCGACCAGTCCGGCCCAGGCGGGCGGCAGCGGTGCGGTCACCCGTCTCACTCTAGGGCCCGCCCGGGGTGCCCGCTCAGTCCGCCGGGTTCCAGGCCCGCTTGAGCGTCACCCGGCCCTGCGTCTGCAGTACGGGGGAGATCCCCCGAGGGACCACGCCCGATATCCGGTTGCCGGGCACCAGGCGCACTGACAGGGTCGCGACCATGCCGTCCACCACCGCAGGCACGCCGTTCGAGGAGTTCCTGGCTGCGGCCGACGCCGTGGCCCTGGCGCGGCCCGACGTGGACCCCGAGCTGGCTCGCGAGGTGTTCCACGAGGCCGCGACCCTGCTCCACGACGGCCTGGTCCTCGACGGGCTCGACGACCACGACCTCGCGGCCGTCGTCGCGGGCCTGTGCGCCGACCTCGTCGCCGAGGATCCCGGCGCCGCCGTCCGGGCACGTGCGAAGCAGGCGGTCGAGGCCCCGGGCGACCTGCACGACCCGTCAGCCGCGGGGGCGGCCTACCTGGTCGCGGCGTCGGTCCTCCAGCTCTGACCCCGACCTGTCACCGCCGGGGCTCACTCCGGAGCAGAGCCGGGACCTCGCTCGAAGGACGCCTGGAGCGCGTCGACCGTGATGGTGCGCTCCTTGACGGCCAGCCGCCGCCAGATCGGTGTGCCCAGGCGCCAGATGCCGTAGGTCACCAGCGTGGCGTGATGGCGGACCAGCGCATGGCCGTCGCCGGTGGGCTGCAGGTGGTAGCCCGGCCAGCCCTCGAACGTGACCTTCCCCGACTTCGACTTCTGCCACCAGTGGAAGACGATCGTGTGCGGCGCCTCCATCTCGGCGATCTCCCCGGGCATGGTGCCCTGGCTCGTCTCGTCCTCGAACGTCGTGCCGACGGCGGGCCCTCCGGGAGAGGTCTGGCGGGTGTGCCTGAGCATGCTTCCCGTCCCGGCCATCCAGTCGTCGTGCCCCTCGAGGTCGACCAGCCGTGCGAAGACCTGCTCGATCGGTGCCCGGACGGTGCGCTCGAGCTCGAACTCGATGGGCTTCATGCCTTCAGCGTCCTCGCCCCACGGATGCGCGACAAGGCTCTGGCGCGCACCTCGGCCCGCGGCGCCGGGTCAGGAGGCGATGTCGGGCGTCCCGTCGTCCTCGGACCGCTCGGCGGTCCGCGCGCGCTGCTCCGCGCGCCGCTCCACGAAGCGGGACGCCTGGGCGTCCAGGCCGTCGAGGAAGGTCGCGAGCTCCTCGCGGGCCCGCTCGCCGACCTCGCCGAGGCCGGGGCGGTCGAAGACGTCCCAGTGGCGCAGGATCGGCATGATCACGTCGTCGTGGTGAAGCCGGAGGTCGTAGATCCCTGCCTTGGCGATGATCATCGAGCTGCGTCGGAAGCCGGCCATCGTGGCGCCGGGCATCTCGAAGCCGATGACCTCGTCGGCGATCGCGCGCATGGTCTCGTCGGGCGCGAGCTCCAGCGCGGCCGCCACGATGTTGCGGTAGAAGACCATGTGCAGGTTCTCGTCCTTGGAGATCCGGGCGAGCATCCGGTCGGCGACCGGGTCCTGGGTGACCTTGCCGGTGTTGCGGTGCGAGACACGGGTGGCGAGCTCCTGGAAGGAGACGTACGTGACGGCCTCCAGGGAGGTCTTGTCGCCGGAGTCGTAGCCGGACGTCATGTAGTCCATCCGGGCGCGTTCGAGCTCGACCGGGTCCACGCCGCGGGTCACGACGAGGTAGTCGCGCATCGCGATGCCGTGGCGGTTCTCCTCGGCGGTCCAGCGGCCCACCCATGTGCCCCAGGCGCCGTCGCGACCGAACCGGGTGGCGATCTCGCGGTGGTACGACGGCAGGTTGTCCTCGGTCAGCAGGTTGGTGATCATCGCTGCCTTGGCGGTCTCGGAGAGGCGGGACTGGTCCGGGGACCAGTCCTCACCGCCGAGCATCGCGAAGTCGCGGCCCTCGCTCCACGGGACGTAGTCGTGGGGGTGCCACTCCTGGGCCATGCCGAGGTGACGGTCGAGGTTCTCGGCCACGACCGGCTCCAGCTCCTCCAGCAGGTGGTTCTGCATGCTCACGGGTGCTCCCTCGGTCGGGTGCACCTGACAGTACGCCGACGTCCGGCACGGGCCCTGGAGCCTCGTGCCCAGGGGTGTGACGCAGCTGACCTTTGACTTCAAGTACTCGAAGTTCCTAGCGTCGTGGACGTGAATGCGACGACCACCCGGCACACCTACACGATCAAGGAGGCCGCGGCGCTGACCGGGCTCCCCGCCAGCACGCTGCGCTACTACGAGTCGATCGGGGTGATCGCGCCGATCAGCCGCGGGGCGAGCAGCAAGCACCGCGTCTACGACGAGGGCGACCTCGACCAGGTGATGTGGGTGGCCTGTCTCGCGGCGACGGGCATGTCCGTGGCGGACATGCGGCAGTACGTCGCCAACGGCCGGCTGGGCCCGCAGGCAGCGACCCACCAGATCGAGCTGCTCGCCGAGCAGCAGCGCCGGCTGGCGGCCGAGGCCGAGCAGGTCGCGCTGCGCCAGCAGTACGTGCGGATCAAGATCGACTACTGGCAGGCCGTCGAGGCGGGAGACACCGTCCGCGCCGACCAGCTCTCGGTCGAGGCTCGCACTCTCGCCGACCAGCTCAAGCGGGCCTAGACCGGCCCATCCCTGACCGGCGGACCCACGCGGTCCGCAGGGCACTCCCTGCCCACGAACCGATCCCCCAGGAGGAATCCCCATGCGCGTCAACGCCTACGCCGCCCCCGCGGCCGACCAGCCCCTCGAGCCCGTCACCATCGAGCGCCGCGAGGTCGGCCCGCACGACGTCCTCATCGCCATCGAGTACGCCGGCATCTGTCACTCGGACATCCACACCGTCAACGGCGACTGGGGCCCGCAGCCCTTCCCCGTGGTCCCCGGCCACGAGATCGTCGGCACCGTCACCGGCGTCGGCTCCGACGTCACCACGTACCGGCCGGGCGACCGGGTCGGGGTCGGCTGCATGGTCAACTCGTGCGGCGAGTGCACCAGCTGCCGCAACGGCGACGAGCAGTACTGCGTCCAGGGCATGGTCCCCACCTACGCCGGCACCGACCGCGACGGCACCACGACCCAGGGCGGCTACTCGACCCACGTCGTCGTCGACGCCGACTACGTGCTCCGCGTCCCCGAGGGGATCGACCCCGCGGCCGCAGCGCCACTGCTCTGCGCCGGCATCACGACGTACGCGCCGCTGCGCAGGTGGGGCGCCGGCCCCGGCGTGAAGGTCGCCGTCGTCGGCCTCGGCGGCCTCGGCCACATGGCGGTGAGGATCGCCCACGCGATGGGCGCTGACGTCACCGTCCTCTCCCAGTCGCTGAAGAAGCAGGAGGACGGGATCCGGCTCGGCGCGGACGACTACTTCGCGACGTCCGACCCCACCACCTTCGAGCACCTGGCCGGTCGCTTCGACCTCATCGTCAACACCGTCAGCGCGTCGATCGACCTCGACGCCTACCTCGGTCTGCTCGCCGTCGACGGGACCCTGGTCAACGTCGGCGCCCCCGCGGAGCCGCTGAGCGTCAACGTGTTCTCGCTGATCGGCGGCCGCCGCTCGTTCGCCGGCTCCATGATCGGCGGGATCGCGCTCACCCAGGAGATGCTCGACTTCTGCGCCGAGCACGAGATCGGGGCCGAGGTCGAGGTCATCGCCGCCGACCAGGTCAACGAGGCGTATGAGCGGGTCCTGGCCTCCGACGTGCGCTACCGGTTCGTCATCGACACCAGCACGCTGTGAGCGGGGGGTGCGGCGCCGGTAGGGTCGCGCCGTGACCGCACCCCACCCCACGTACGAACAGCTCGCCCAGCTCCCGGCGTACGCCGAGCAGCCCGTGCCGATGGCGTTCGAGGACGCCAACGGGCACCTCAACGTCCGCCACTACACGGGGATCGCGAGCGAGGGGCTCGACGAGTCGCTGGTGCCGCAGGGGATCCTGCAGAACTGGCCGGCGCTCGGGCACGCGTGCTTCTCCGCCGAGCACCACCTGACCTACCTCGCCGAGATGCGGACCGGCGACCGGATGTCGGTACGGGTACGGCTGCTGGGTCGCTCGGAGCGGGCGGCGCACGCGCTGGTCTACATGCTCGACGAGTCGCACCAGCAGCTGAGCTTCGTGATGGAGGAGATCTTCCTCCACATCGACATGGAGACCCGCAGGACCGCCCCGTGGCCCGACGAGGTGGCCGCCGCCCTGGACGAGCGGATCGCGCAGGACGCCGACCTGCCGTGGGAGCCGGACGTGTCCGGCTCGATGGCCCTGCGCTGAGCCGCGCCGCGCGGAGCGGCGGGCCCGAGGGTCACGGCCGTGGAGGGTCGTTGCCCTGCCACGGGTTGCGGGGTTTCGAGGCTCGGGCCCGGGGGGCCCTCGCACCTCAACCTCCGGCGAGGCCTGGGTCCGGGGGGCCTCGCACCTCAACCTCCGGCGAGGCTCAGGCGGGCCCGGGGGCCCTCGCACCTCAACCTCCGGCGAGCGGGTCAGCTGGTCCAGGCCCGCCACAGCGCGGCGTACTGGCCACCTTCCAGGTCGACCAGCTCGCGGTGGCTGCCGAGCTCGGCGATCCTGCCGTCGATGACGACCGCGATCCGGTCGGCGTCGTGGGCGGTGTGGAGCCGGTGGGCGATCGCCACGACGGTACGTCCGCCGAGCAGGGCGTTCATCGAGCCCTCGAGGGAACGCGCGGTGCGCGGGTCGATCAGCGAGGTCGCCTCGTCGAGCACCAGCGTGTGCGGGTCGGCGATGATCAGCCGCGCCAGCGCGACCTGCTGCGCCTGGGCCGGGGTCAGCGCGTGCTGGCCGGAGCCGATCCGGGTGTCGAGGCCGTGCGGCAGCCGCTCCACCCAGTCGCGCGACCCGACGGCCGACAGCGCCGCCCAGACCGCCTCGTCGGGGGAGTCCTCGCGCGCGAGCACGATGTTGTCGCGGACCGACCCGATGAAGACGTGGTGCTCCTGGGTGACCAGCGCGACCTCGGTGCGCAGCACCTCCAGCGGCAGGTCGACCAGCGCGACGCCGCCGACGGTGGCGGTGCCGGTGCGCGGCCGGTTGATGCCGGACAGCAGCCGCCCGAGGGTCGACTTGCCCGACCCCGACGGGCCGACGATCGCCAGCCGCTCTCCGGTGCGCAGCTCGAGGTCGATGCCGTGCAGGACGTCGTGGTCGTCGCGGTAGGCGAACCGCAGGTCGCGGCCGACCAGCCGCGGGCCGTCGGGCCGCCCGTCGGTGGGCTCGCGGTCAGGCGGGACCTCGGCGATGCCGAGCAGCCGGGCGGTCGACGTCGCGCCCACCTGCAGCCGGTCGAGCTCGCCGACCAGCCGGTCCAGCGGCCCGCTGAGCGCCTCGACGTAGAGCACGGCGGTGGTGATCTGACCGAGCGAGAGCCAGCCCTGGGCGTAGCCCCAGGCGCCGACCACGAGGGTCACCACCCGTGGGGTGTTGAACGCGATGTCGATGACCGCGAACAGCAGGTTGCGCAGCGACATCGTGTAGCGCTCGGCCTGGGCCGAGACCGCGATGTCGTCGTCGCCCTGACCGACCCGGCGGCCGGAGAGCCCGAGCGCCTCGACGGTGCGGGCGCCCTCGACGGTCTCGGTGAGCGTGGTGTTGATCCGGGAGTACGTCGCCCCCTCGGTGATGTAGCCGCGCGGTGCCCGGCGCAGGTAGCTGCGCACGGCGTAGTAGCTGGTGCTGATCACCAGCAGCGACGGCACCGCCAGCAGCACCGAGTTGAGCAGCATCGCGACCACCGACAACGAGACGGTCAGCAACGAGATGATCGCCATCGGCACGCCGTACTGGACCGAGCGGCTCATGGTGCCGACGTCGCGGGTGACGCGCGTGACCAGGTCACCGGTGCTGGCGCTCTCGACCTGGCCGAGCGGCAGCCGCAGGATCACGCGGACGACGTACTCGCGGGCAGAGGCGAGCAGGTCCTGGCCGAACACCGTCGACGTGCGCTGGGCGAAGAACGTCAGCACGGCCTGGGTGACCACGACACCGACCACCAGCCACGCGAGGGTGTCCAGGCCGGCCCCGTCCTGGTCGACGGTGCGGTCGATCAGGTCACCGAGCAGCGCCGGCACGACCAGGCCGGCCGCGGCCGCGAGGGCGTTGAGCACGACGAGGCTCACGAAGATCCCGCGCCGCTCGCGGATCAGCTCCTTGAAGAAGTCGAGGACGGCGCGGTCGCCGGCGACCGGCCAGCCGCGCTCCGGGTGGCGGGAGCCGAGGTAGACGCGGTCGGCCTCCTCGCGGCGCAGGTGGTGGCGCAGCCGCCACGCCGCGAGCCGCTCACGGACGGGCGCCTCGGTCGGCACCCGCAGCCGCGGGTCGACCGCGGGCAGGTCGGTCGTGTGGTCCGACCACGTGGCGGCAGAGGTGTCGAGCAGGTCGGTGGTCATCTTCGGGGTCCCTGTTCGAAGCGGAGCGAAGCGAGCATTCGAAGGGGGTGAATCATGCTCGCACCTCGTCGTCGAGGGCGCGGGCGACGACCGCGCGGTAGGCGGCGTCGCCGGCCAGCAGGGCGTCGTGGCGGCCCTCGGTCACGACCCGGTCGTCGCCGAGCAGGACCACCCGGTCGGCGTGGTGGAGCCACAGCGGCGACACGGTGCACACGACAGTCGTACGACCGGCGCGCAGCTCGGCGACCCGCTCCGCGATCCGCGCCTCGGTGTGGGCGTCGACGGCCGACGTGGGCTCGACCAGCACCAGCACCGGGGCGTCCTCGGCCAGCGCGCGGGCGAGCACGACCCGCTGCCGCTGCCCGCCGGACAGGCCGCGGCCGCGCTCGTCGAGCTCACCCTGCCAGCCGCCGGGGAGCGCGTCGTAGACGTCCTCGGCGTTGGCGGCGAGCAGCGCCTGCTCCGCCTGCTGGCGGGTGAGCCGGCGGTGCGGGTCGACGGCGTCCTGCAGCGTGCCGGCGAACAGCTGGCTGCCGGTGTCGCTGACCAGGATCGTGCGCCGTACGTCGGCGAGCGTGGCGTCGGCGAGGTCGACGTCGCCGAGGCTGGCCCCCCACGGTCCGAGGGTCCGCTCGGCGTCGCGGGCCGCGATCTCGGCGCGGCGGCGGGCCCGCTCGGACCGGGCCTGGCGGGCGGCGCGGCCCTTGAGCCCCTCCTCGAGCTCCTCGCTGACCGGCTCGGTGTCGGCCGGCAGGTAGCGGCCGAGCCGGTCGGCCAGCCGGGCCGACTCCTCGGGGACCGCGCTGACGACCACGGTGAGCTCGCCGGGCCGCGCGGTGAAGCCGCTGAGGTTGTCGGTGAGCCCGGCCGTCGGGTCGAGCCGCAGCGGCTCGTCGCGGTCGCGCCACGGCGGCTGCGGCTCGAAGATCGCGATCGCCTTGCGGGCGCTCACCATCGAGCGGGTGATCTTCTGGGCGAACTCGAAGAAGGTCCGGATCGGGCCGATCAGGTAGAGCCCGTAGCCGAGGAAGGCCACCAGCTCGCCGATCGTGAGCCGGCCGGCCAGCACCTCGTGGGTGCCCATCCACATCAGCAGCACCAGGAAGACGCCCGAGAACAGGACGCCCAGCGCCTCGATGACGGCCTGCCAGATGCCGGCCGAGACGCCCGCGGCGCGCGAGCTCTGCGACTGGGTGGCGTAGTTGCGGCCGAAGGTCCGCTCGCCACCGATGCCGCGCAGGATCCGGAGCCCGGCGACGATGTCGGTGGCCATCGAGGTCAGCTCGGAGTTGCGGGTCCGCTCGAGCTCCTGCCGGCGGTGGAGCGGCCGGAGGAACGGCAGCGCCACGCCCACCAGGACCGGGGCAGCGAGCAGCACGGTCACGCCGAGCCGCGGCGAGGTCGCCATCACGATCGCGGCGACCGCGAGGAACGAGACCAGCTGGGAGCCGGCCCGGGCGATGATCTCCGTCATCGCGCCGAACTCGTCGGAGTCGCTGGAGGCGACGCTGAGGATCTCGCCGGTGGGGGAGCGGCGCGGCAGCACGTGCCCCATCTGGGCGGCCTTGCGGGTCACCATCTTGGTGGTGCCGTAGAGGCTGATCAGCCAGCTGCGGACCACGAGCGTGTGCAGCGAGATGCCGAAGACCGCGCCGATCACGGTCACCACCAGCAGCACCCCGGCCCCGACGGCCACGGCGGACGGGTCGGCCCCGACGATGCCCGCGTCGATGGCCCGCCCGAAGACCCACGGCCCGACGATCAGCGGCAGCTGCCACAGGACGCCGAAGCCGACGCCGACCGTCACCAGCCCGGACTGCTGGCGCAGGATCCACAGCAGGAACCGGCCGGGGCTGCGGGTGTCCGGGGCGTCGCCGTCCCGGTCCCCCTCGGGGGACCAGAACGTCGTCACGAGGGGTGGGAAGTCGCGCATGGCCCTCCGAGCGTAGGTGTCGGCGGGGACATCCGGCGACGGATTTTCGGTGTCCCGGGCGTACGCCGTGGGCGAGGTCACACGGTGGGACGCTAGGAGCTCGAGCGCAGTTGAGGTCAACTCCCCGTACGCCGCTGCGGCCTAGCATGGAGCGGTGATGCTCACCCTGGACCCGGTCGACGGCGACGAGGTCTACCGCGCCGCGCTCGAGCCGCGACCGCGCAGCAACGCGCGGCGGCTGCTGCTGGGCGCACTCGACCTCTGGTGCGCCACGACCGGCGGTCGGTTCGAGCTGACCCGTGCCGCCGACGTGGTCGTCCGGCACCGCAGCGACGGCGTCGAGGAGCTGCGGGTGCCGGTGCCGGTCGCCGACGACGCCCCCGGCTGGCTGGCGCTGGTGCGCGACGACCTGCTGGACCTCGATCCCGAGGAGTTCCGGGCCGCCTGGGGCATCGACTGAGCAGCCGCCGCGTGACACACTCGTGTCCTCATTATCGGACGCACATGATCGGATATCGGACATGACGTACTACCGCCGAGTGGGCGAGGTCCCGCCGAAGCGCCACACCCAGCACCGCGACCCCGCCGGCAACCTCTACCGCGAGGAGCTGATGGGGGAGGAGGGGTTCTCGTCCGACTCCTCGCTGCTCTACCACCGCGGTGTGCCCTCGGCGATCGTCGACGCCACCGTCTGGGAGCTCGGCGACCAGCGGCTCACCCCCAACCACCCGCTCAAGCCCCGGCACCTGAAGCTGCACTCCCTCTTCGAGGACGGCGCCGGTGCCTGCCCGGTCGAGGGGCGGCGGCTGGTGCTCGGCAACGCCGACGTCCGGATCGCGTACGTCGTGACGGGAACCGACCCGTCGCCGCTCTACCGCAACGCGATCGGCGACGAGTGCGTCTTCGTGCAGGAGGGCTCGGGGACCGTCGAGACCGTCTTCGGCGTCGTCCCCTACCGGGCCGGCGACTACGTCCTCGTCCCGCGGGCGACCGACCACCGCTGGGTGCCGGCCGAGCCGAGCCGGCTCTACCCGATCGAGGCCAACAGCCACATCCACCCGCCCAAGCGCTACCTCAGCCGGTTCGGGCAGCTGCTGGAGCACGCGCCGTACTGCGAGCGCGACCTGCACGGGCCGACCGAGCCGCACCTCGCCGAGGGCAGCGACGTCGAGGTGCTGGTCAAGCACCGCACCTCGGCCGGCGTCGTCGGCAGCCGGCTGACCTACGCCACCCACCCCTTCGACGTGGTCGGCTGGGACGGCTGCCTCTACCCCCACACGTTCAACATCGAGGACTACATGCCGATCACCGGCAAGGTGCACCAGCCGCCGCCGGTGCACCAGGTCTTCGAGGGCTGGAACTTCGTGGTCTGCAACTTCCTGCCGCGCAAGGTCGACTACCACCCGCTCGCGATCCCGGTGCCCTACTACCACTCCAACGTCGACAGCGACGAGGTCATGTTCTACGTCGGGGGCGACTACGAGGCGCGCAAGGGCTCGGGCATCAACATCGGCTCGATCTCGCTGCACCCGGGCGGCCACGCCCACGGCCCGCAGCCGAGCGCGATCGAGGCCTCGCTGGGGGTCGACTACTTCGAGGAGTCGGCCGTCATGGTCGACACCTTCAAGCCGCTCGAGCTGGGCGAGGGCGGCGTCGCGGCCGAGGACCCGGCGTACGCCTGGACCTGGGCCGGGCGCGGCCCCGACTCCGGCCCGGGCGCCCGTCGCGATCGGGGGAGTGACGGCGGCCCGGCGGTGTTCTCCAACTCCTGAGCGGGGAGGGTCAGCCGCCGGTGGCCTTGCGCCGCTCGGCGTCGTCGGTGGCGTCCGCCTCCAGCCGCCTGACACCGGCGACGAGCAGCGGGTCCGCCTCGTCGGCGTGGCCGCCCTCGGGGGCGAGGAGCTCGCGCAGCCGACGCCGCATCCGCGGGTCCCAGAACTTCTGCAGGTGGGTGCCGACCTGGACCGCGGCGTCGTCGGCGTCGAGGTGGCCGAACTGGCGGGCGATGTCGTTGCCCATGCGGATCTCGGGCGGGAGGCCCCCGCTCACTGGCGGCCCGCCAGGTCGCGCTGCGCGGCGGCGCCGTCGGCACGGTTCCCTGCGTTGGCGACGCCGACCTGCACGGCCGTCACCTTGTACTCCGGGCAGTTGGTGGCCCAGTCGGAGTTCTCGGTCGTGACCACGTTGGCGCCGGTGACGGGGTGGTGGAACGTCGTGTAGACGACCCCGGCCGGCATCCGCTCGGACACGACGGCGGAGAGCGTGGTCGTGCCCACGCGCGAGGACAGCTCCACCCGGTCTCCGGTGGAGATCCCCCGGAGGTCGGCGTCGGCCGGGTGGATCTCCAGCACGTCCTCGGGGTGCCACGTCTGGTTCGCCGTACGCCGGGTCTGCGCCCCCACGTTGTACTGGCTGAGGATGCGGCCCGTGGTGAGCACCAGCGGGTAGCGGCGGGTGGTGCGCTCCGTGGTCGGTACGTAGACCGTCTCCACCAGCCTGCCCTTGCCGCGGACGAACTCCCCGACGTGCATCGTCGGGGTGCCGTGCGGAGCGGCGTCGTTGACCGGCCACTGCATCGAGCCCTCGTCGTCGAGACGGGCGAAGGAGACGCCGGCGAAGGTCGGCGTGGTCTGGGCGATCTCGTCCATGATCTCCGCCGCCGAGTCGTAGTGCATGTCGTAGCCCATGGCCTGCGCGATCTCGCAGACCACCCGCCACTCGTCCTTGCCGACCCGGCTGGGGAAGACCGGGCGCACCCGGTTGATGCGGCGCTCGGCATTCGTGAACGTCCCGTCCTTCTCCAGGAAGCTGGAGCCGGGCAGGAAGACGTGGGCGAACCGCGCGGTCTCGTTGAGGAACAGGTCCTGGACGACGACCAGGTCCATCGCCGACAGCGCCGCCTCGACGTGCTGGGTGTTGGGGTCGGACTGCGCGATGTCCTCGCCCTGGACGAAGAGCCCGCGGAACGTCCCGCCGATGGCGGAGTCGAACATGTTGGGGATCCGCAGGCCGGGCTGTGGGTCCAGCTCGAGTCCCCACAGCGCCTCGTAGATGCCGCGCACCTCGTCGCGGGAGACGTGGCGGTAGCCCGGGAACTCGTGCGGGAAGGAGCCCATGTCGCAGGAGCCCTGGACGTTGTTCTGCCCCCGCAGCGGGTTGACCCCGACGCCCTCCCGGCCGATGTTGCCGGTGACCATGGCGAGGTTGGCCATGCCCATGACCATCGTCGAGCCCTGGCTGTGCTCGGTGACGCCGAGGCCGTAGTAGATGGCGGAGTTGGGACCGGCGGCGTACAGCCGGGCCGCCTCGCGCAGCTGCTCGGGCGGGACACCGGTCGCCATCGCCGTCGACTCCGGGGAGTTCTCCTCCCGGGCGATGAACGCGAGGTAGTCGTCGACGTTCTCGCAGCGGCTGCGGATGAACTCCTCGTCGTGCAGGCCCTCGGTGACGATGGTGTGCGCCATGGCGTTCACGAAGGCGACGTTGGAGCCGGGCAGCACCGGCAGGTGGTGGGCGGCCTCGACGTGCGGCGTACGCACGATGTCGATGCGCCGGGGGTCGGCCACGATGATCTGGGCGCCCTGGCGCAGCACCCGCTTCATGCGGGAGGCGAACACCGGGTGGGCGTCGGTGGGGTTGGCGCCGATCAGCAGCATCACGTCCGCGCTCTCCACCGACTTGAAGTCCTGGGTGCCGGCGGAGGTGCCGAAGGTCTGGTTCAGCCCGTAGCCCGTGGGCGAGTGGCAGACCCGAGCGCAGGTGTCGATGTTGTTGTTGCCGAACGCCGCCCGCACCATCTTCTGGACGACGTACACCTCCTCGTTGGTGCAGCGCGAGGAGGAGATGCCGCCGATGGAGCCGACACCGTGCTCGGCCTGGATGGCCTGGAAGCCCCGGGCCACGCGGGCGATGGCCTCCTCCCAGGAGACGACCTGCCACGCGTCCTCGATCGAGTCGCGCACCATCGGGTGCATCTGCCGGTCGTCGTGGCTCGCGTAGCCGTACGCGAACCGACCCTTGACGCACGAGTGGCCCTCGTTGGCGCCGCCGTCCTTGCTGGGGATCATCCGCACCACGCGGGTGTCGTCGCCGACGCCGGACACCTCGGCGCGGAAGGAGCAGCCCACGCCGCAGTACGCGCAGGTGGTGTCGACGCTGCGGGTCGGCATGCCGAGCTCGACCAGCGACTTCTCGGCCAGCGCGTCCGTGGGGCACGCCTGCACGCAGGCGCCGCAGGAGACGCAGTCGGAGGAGAGGAAGTCGACGCCGCCCGGGGTGATGCGGGAGTCGAAGCCCCGCCCTTCCACCGTCAGCGCGAAGGTGCCCTGGATGTCGTCGCACGCGCGCACGCACCGAGAGCAGACGATGCAGGCAGCGGGGTCGTAGTCGAAGTAGGGGTTGGAGACGTCGGTGGCCTCCTCGACGTGCTGGCGGCCGAGGCCGTAGCGCACCTCGGCGGAACCGACGCGGGTGGCCAGCGCCTGGATCTCGCAGTTGCCGCGGGCGCAGCCGTCGCAGTCGGTGGGGTGGTCGGACAGGTAGAGCTCCATCACGCCCCGGCGCAGCTGCTGCACCTGCTCGGTGTCGGTGCGCACGACCATGCCGTCGGAGCACGGCGTGGTGCACGACGCCGGCACGCCCTTGCCGCCCTCCACCTCGACCAGGCACATCCGGCAGGAGCCGAACGCCTTCAGGGAGTCGGTGGCGCACAGCTTGGGGACGTCGATCCCGGCCAGCGCGGCCGCCCGCATCACCGACGTGCCCTCGGGCACCTCGACCGGCTCGCCGTCGATGGTGAGGTGGACGGTCTCGCCCGTGACGGCCGGCGTGCCGAGGTCGCGCTCGGGTGCCCAGCTGGCCGGGTGGTCGATGGTGGTCATGAGGGGACCCCCTCCTGGTGGCTGCGGTCGAAGTCCTCGGGCCAGTGCCGGATCGCGCTCTGCACGGGCATCGGGGTGAGGCCGCCCATGGCGCACAGCGACCCCTTGGTCATGGTGGTGCACAGGTCGTCGACGAGCGCGAGGTTGCGCTCGACGTCGCGGCCGGCGATCACGTGGTCGAGCGTCTCCTTGCCGCGCACCGCCCCGATCCTGCAGGGCGTGCACTTGCCGCACGACTCCACGGCACAGAACTCGAACGCGAAGCGCGCCATCCGGGCCATGTCGACGGTGTCGTCGAAGACCACGACCCCGCCGTGTCCGAGCATCGCCTCGATCTCGGCCAGCTCCTCGTAGCCCATCTGGACGTCGAAGCGGTCCGGCGGCACGTACGCACCCAGCGGGCCGCCGACCTGCACGGCCCGCACCGGCCGGCCGGTGCGCGTGCCGCCGCCGTACCCCTCGACCAGCTCGCCCAGGGTGACGCCCAGCGGCAGCTCGACGATCCCGCCGCGTGCCACGTTGCCCGCCAGCTGGAAGACCTGGGTGCCGCGGGACCTGCCGACCCCGAGCTCGGCATACGCCTCGCCGCCGTCGGTGAGGATCATCGGCACGGCGCAGAGGGTGAGCACGTTGTTGACCGCGGTGGGCTGGCCGAACAGGCCCTTGATGGCGGGGATCGGCGGCTTGGCCCGCACCTCGCCGCGGCGGCCCTCGAGGCTCTCCAGCATCGAGGACTCCTCGCCGCAGATGTAGGCCCCCGCCCCCACGCGCACGTGGAGGTCGAAGTGGTGCCCGCTGCCGAGGACGTCGCGACCGAGGAAGCCGTGCGTGTAGGCGGTCTCGATGGCGCGGCGCAGCGCGGTGATCGCGTGCGGGTACTCGGACCGGACGTAGACGTAGCCCTCGCTCGCGCCCACGGCGTACGACGCGATCGTCATGCCCTCGATCAGCGTGAACGGGTCTCCCTCCACCACCATCCGGTCGGCGAAGGTGCCGGAGTCGCCCTCGTCGAAGTTGCAGGCGACGAACTTGGT
>CAVRTX010000019.1:0-117003 GCA_963724225.1 uncultured Actinomycetota bacterium
CGCCTGGGTGCTGACGGCCCTCGACGGCGGCGAGCAGCGCCTCCAGGAGCTCGGAGTCCCGTTCGGGGGTCGGTGACCTCCTGTGCGAGGATGAAGCCGCCAGGAGGGGAGTACTCCCTAATGTCTCGGTCTCGTCATCACGATCGCCCGTACTCGGGGTGGTCCGGGGCCGTGGGCCGCGCGCCGCGGCGGAAGAGACCTCCGATCTAGTCAGCAACCCGCGACATCATCGGAGGACCTGTGGACGTCACCACCCTGGAGTGGGGCATCACCATCGCCGTCACCGTCGGAGTCCTGCTCTTCGACGTGTTCGTCATCGCCCGGCACCCGCACGAGC
The DNA here is from genome assembly GCA_963724225.1 of uncultured Actinomycetota bacterium. Taxonomy (GTDB): domain Bacteria; phylum Actinomycetota; class Actinomycetes; order Propionibacteriales; family Nocardioidaceae; genus Nocardioides. The sequence continues at coordinate 338 of CAVRTX010000019.1, forward strand.
CGTCCATGAAGGAGTGCGCCACCGCGCTGTCGGTCTACGTCGGCGCCGCCCTCGTCTTCGGGGCGTGGGTGTGGATCTTCCACGGCCACGACTTCGGCATCGAGTTCCTGACCGGGTGGCTGGTCGAGTACAGCCTCTCCGTGGACAACCTGTTCGTGTTCATCGTGCTGATGGCCGCGCTCAAGGTCCCGCGGAAGTACCAGCAGGAGGCCCTGATGGTGGGCATCATCCTGGCGCTGGTGTTCCGCGCGATCTTCATCGCCGTCGGTTACCAGCTGATCGACCGGTTCTCGTGGGTCTTCTACATCTTCGGGGCGTTCCTGATCTACACCGCGATCCAGCTGGTCCGCAGCTACCGCAGCCACGAGGACGAGCACCCCGAGGACAACCGGATCGTCAAGTACGCGCAGACCCACCTCAACGTCGCCGAGGACTACCGCGGGCTGAAGCTGTGGTGGCGGGAGAACGGCTCGCGCGTCGTCTCGCCGATGCTGATCGTGATCATCGCGCTGGGGTTCACCGACATCATGTTCGCGCTCGACTCGATCCCGGCGATCTTCGGCATCACCCAGGAGCCGTACCTGGTCTTCACGGCCAACGTGTTCGCGCTGATGGGGCTGCGGCAGCTGTACTTCCTGCTCGGTGGACTGCTCAAGAAGCTGGTCTACCTCTCGCTCGGGCTGGCGTTCATCCTCGCCTGGATCGGCGTGAAGCTGATCATCCACGCCGCCCACGAGGCGCACCTGATCGGCTTCGAGGTCCCGACCCTGATGAGCCTCGGCGTCATCATCGTGACCCTCGCGATCACGGCGGTGGCCAGCCTGCGCAAGAGCAGCCAGGAGGAGCAGGCGAACGCCTGACCTCCCGGGAATCCGGACGGGCGGGGAGGCGTTGCACGAGGCGATGACCTCCTCCGACGCCGGCCCCGCCCTCTCCGTCCTGGACCTGGTCCCGGTCCGCACCGACCAGACGTCCGGCGACGCGCTCGCCGCGACGGTGTCGCTGGCCCGGACCGCCGACGAGCTCGGCTTCCGCCGCTACTGGCTCGCCGAGCACCACAACATGCCGGCGGTGGCCGCGACCAACCCGCCGGTGCTGATCGCGATGGTCGCGGGCGCCACCCGCCGGATCCGGGTCGGGTCCGGGGGAGTGATGCTGCCCAACCACGCGCCGCTGGTCGTGGCGGAGCAGTTCGCGCTCCTCGAGGCGGCCCACCCGGGCCGGATCGACCTCGGCATCGGCCGTGCGCCCGGCACCGACCCGGTCACCAGCTGGGCGCTGCGCCACGGTGCGGGCGGGGTGAGCGACGAGGCGGTCGAGCACTTCCCGCAGTACGTCGACGACGTCCTGGCGATGATGGACACCGACGGGGCGGCGATCGCGGTCGCCGGCCGCCGGCACCCGCTGCGGGCCACCCCGCGGGCCACCGGCGTGGCCGACGTGTGGCTGCTCGGCTCCTCCGACTACTCCGCCCGGCTCGCGGCCGAGAAGGGCCTGCCGTACGTCTTCGCCCACCACTTCTCCGGGTCGGGGACCGCCCAGGCGCTGGAGCTCTACCGCTCGCAGTTCCGGCCCTCGCCGGAGCTGGCGGAGCCGCGTACCTTCCTCACCCTCAACGTCGTCGCGGCCGCGACGCGGGAGCGGGCCGAGCGGCTCGCGCTGCCGCAGCTGCTGTCGATGCTGGCGCTCCGCACAGGCCAGCCGCTCCACCCGCAGCAACTGGTCGAGGAGGCCGAGAAGGCCGAGCTGCCGGAGCCGCACCGCGAGCTGCTCGACGCGATGCGGGGGCGCTGGGTGATCGACGACGCCGCCGGCGCCCGGGCGCGGGTCGCCGAGCTCGCCGCGGAGCACGGCGTGGACGAGGTGATGGTCCACCCGGTCGCGGGCGCCCACACGGGCACCGCGCCCGATGCGGCCCCGGCGCGGGAGGAGACGTTGCGGCTGCTGGCGGGCCACCAGCCGAATTAGGGTTTCGCTCGCGTTACCGCCTACACTGGCATGTCGGCCCAACGTGGGTCGCGTCCCGTGGTGCCTTGCGGCTGCCCGGACCACACGTCGATCACCTTCCCAGGGATCCTCGCGTGCGCCCGGGGAACAGAGGTCCCGGGGCCGGCTGCACGAGGTCCACCTGCGCCACCCGGCGCCGGAGGTTCGCGGGTCGACGGTGGACAGACGACCGACAGAGATTGTGGAGGACATGCCGAAGAAGGAAGGCGTCATCGAGATCGAGGGCACCGTCGTGGAAGCCCTCCCCAACGCCATGTTCCGCGTCGAGCTGAGCAACGGGCACAAGGTGCTCGCTCACATCAGCGGCAAGATGCGCCAGCACTACATCCGGATCCTCCCCGAGGACCGGGTCGTGGTGGAGCTCTCGCCGTACGACCTCACGCGGGGTCGCATCGTCTACCGCTACAAGTAAGCAGCCGCCCACGAGCAGGAAGGGTCCGATCGATGAAGGTCGCTCCCAGCGTCAAGAAGATCTGTGACAAGTGCCAGGTGATCCGTCGCCACGGTCGCGTCATGGTGATCTGCGACAACCCGCGCCACAAGCAGCGTCAGGGTTGAGCGACGCCCGTCGGATCCGACGAAGTCGGAGCCGACGAAGCGTCGCGAAGTGTGATCCGCGCAGCGGGTCACACACCGTCTGAACAGTGATAACCGACAACTGAAGACACCATCTACGTGATCGCTAGGCCGGGCCCGCCCGGCTGAACCACCTCCGGAACGGATGGCCGGAGCCCCGACGAGAACCTCGGGGATGCGTCACGACCACACCACCGTGAACCGAAAGGGCCATTCATGGCACGCCTCGTCGGGGTCGACCTTCCGCGCGACAAGCGCATCGAGGTCGCTCTCACCTACATCTACGGCATCGGCCGTACCCGCGCCCAGCAGCTGCTGGAGGTCACCGGCGTCAGCCCCGACCTCCGCGTGCACCAGCTGGGCGACGAAGAGCTGGTCAAGCTCCGCGACGCCATCGACGGCGCCGACCTCAAGATCGAGGGTGACCTGCGCCGCGAGGTGCAGGCAGACATCCGCCGCAAGATCGAGATCGGCAGCTACCAGGGTCGTCGCCACCGCCAGGGTCTCCCGGTCCGCGGTCAGCGCACCAAGACCAACGCCCGCACCCGCAAGGGTCCCAAGCGGACCGTCGCCGGCAAGAAGAAGGCCAAGTGAGCGTACGCCTCACGGCGTCCCACTGACCTCTTCCCAGATCACAGCTTCCAGCTACTTCAGGAGATAACGAATGCCTCCCAAGAGCCGCACCACGAAGGTGCGTCGCAAGGAGAAGAAGAACGTCGCTCAGGGCGAAGCCCACATCAAGAGCACGTTCAACAACACCATCGTCACGATCACCGACCCGACCGGTGCGGTGATCTCGTGGGCCTCTGCCGGCACCGTCGGCTTCAAGGGCTCGCGGAAGTCCACGCCGTTCGCCGCGCAGATGGCCGCCGAGGCCGCTGGTCGCCGGGCACAGGAGCACGGGATGAAGAAGATCGACGTCTTCGTGAAGGGCCCGGGCTCGGGCCGCGAGACGGCGATCCGTTCGCTGGGTGCGATCGGCCTCGAGGTCGGCACCATCCAGGACGTCACCCCCACGCCCCACAACGGATGCCGCCCGCCCAAGCGCCGGCGCGTCTGACCCGACACCAGAGACTGAAGGAGCACTGACCTATGGCCCGTTACACCGGCCCCATGACCAAGAAGTCGCGCCGTCTCGGTGTCGACCTCGTCGGCGGCGACGCCGCCTTCGAGAAGCGTCCGTACGCCCCCGGCCAGCACGGCCGCGGCCGCATCAAGGAGAGCGAGTACCTCCTCCAGCTGCGGGAGAAGCAGAAGGCGCGCTACACGTACGGCGTGCTCGAGAAGCAGTTCCTGCGCTACTACAAGGAGGCCAGCCGTCGCCAGGGCAAGACCGGTGACAACCTGCTGCAGCTCCTCGAGTGCCGCCTCGACAACGTCGTCTACCGCGCCGGCTTCGCCCGGACCCGCCGCGCCGCCCGCCAGCTGGTCGTCCACGGCCACTTCCGGGTCAACGGCCACAAGGTCGACATCCCGTCGTTCCAGGTCTCCGAGCACGACATCATCGACGTGCGGGAGAAGTCGCTGGAGATGACCCCGTTCATCGTGGCCCGTGAGACCCACGGCGAGCGCGTCGTCCCCGCATGGCTGGAGGCGATCCCCAGCCGGATGCGCATCCTCGTCCACCAGCGCCCGGTCCGGGCCCAGATCGACCTCCCGGTCCAGGAGCAGCTCATCGTCGAGTTCTACTCGAAGAAGTAAGGCCCGCCTCCGTCACACCTCGCAGATCTGGTCGCCTCAAATAGCGGTCGCGGCCGGAAAGGAAAGAACCAGTGCTCATCGCACAGCGCCCCACCCTGTCGGAAGAGTCCGTCGACGACTTCCGTTCGCGGTTCGTCATCGAGCCGCTCGAGCCCGGCTTCGGCTACACGCTCGGCAACTCGCTCCGGCGTACCCTGCTCTCGTCCATCCCCGGTGCCTCGGTCACGAGCATCAAGGTGGACGGCGTCCTCCACGAGTTCTCGACCATCGAGGGCGTCAAGCAGGACGTCACCGAGGTCATCCTCAACCTGAAGGGCCTGGTCGTCTCCTCCGAGCACGACGAGCCCGTCACCATGTACCTCCGCAAGTCGGGCGCCGGTGACGTCACCGCCGCCGACATCAACCCGCCCGCGGGCGTGGAGGTCCACAACCCCGACCTCAAGATCGCCACCCTGTCCGACAAGGGCAAGCTGGAGATGGAGCTGGTCGTCGAGCGCGGCCGCGGCTACGTCTCCTCGGTCCAGAACAAGGGTGCCGACAACGAGATCGGCCGGATGCCGGTCGACTCCATCTACAGCCCCGTGCTGAAGGTGACCTACAAGGTCGAGGCCACCCGAGTCGAGCAGCGGACCGACTTCGACAAGCTGGTCATCGACGTCGAGACCAAGCCGTCGATCCGGCCCCGCGACGCGATCGCGTCGGCCGGCAAGACGCTGGTCGAGCTGTTCGGGCTGGCCCGGGAGCTCAACGTCGAGGCCGAGGGCATCGACATCGGCCCGTCGCCCGTCGACGAGCAGCTCGCCGCCGACCTGGCGCTGCCGGTCGAGGACCTCAACCTCACGGTCCGGTCCTACAACTGCCTCAAGCGCGAGGGCATCCACACCGTGGGTGAGCTGATCTCGCGCTCGGAGCAGGACCTGCTCGACATCCGCAACTTCGGTGCCAAGTCGATCGACGAGGTCAAGGCCAAGCTCCACGAGATGGGCCTCTCGCTCAAGGACAGCGCGCCGGGCTTCGACCCGCACGCCGCCCTCGCCGCCTTCAGCGCGGACGACGACGACGACGCGTTCGTCGAGGACGAGCAGTACTGATCGGGTGACCGGGCCTGCCGCTGGCAGGCCCGGTCCTCGTCACCCGCACGACGACCACTCCCAGCACCATCTACTCCGGTACCTGACACGGCCGGGGAGAATCGAGAGAACCGATGCCCACTCCCAAGAAGGGCCCCCGCCTCGGCGGCAGCCCCGCCCACCAGCGCCTGATCCTGTCGAACCTGGCCACCCAGCTGTTCGAGCACGGCCGGATCACCACCACCGAGTCGCGCGCCCGTACGCTGCGGCCGCTGGCGGAGAAGCTGATCACCAAGGCCAAGCGTGGCGACCTCCACAACCGTCGCGAGGTGCTCAAGACGGTCCGCGACAAGGCAGTCGTGCACACGCTCTTCACCGAGATCGCGCCGACCTTCGCCGAGCGTCCCGGTGGCTACACCCGGATCACCAAGATCGCGCCGCGCAAGGGTGACAACGCCCCCATGGCCGTGATCGAGCTGGTCACCGAGGCGTACTCGCCGAAGCCGTCGTCGTCGAAGAAGAAGGCCGAGCCCGTCGCGGCCGCCGCGCCGGCTCCGGCCGACGAGGTCGAGGACGAGGACGAGTCGAACGACAGCTCCGACGACTCCTCGAGCGACACGTCGTCCTCGGCGGACTCGGCGGACTCCGCCGAGGAGCAGTCGGCCGAGGCCGACGACGCGGAGGCGGACGAGTCCAAGGACTCCTGACCGCCAGGTCCGTACGCCGGCCCGTCACCCGTGAGGGTGGCGGGCCGTCGTCGTCTGCGGGGGTGTGCCCCCGCTCAGTGCTGCCAGGCCTGCTCGACCAGCCGGGTGGCCTCGGCGCGGCCGAGTCCCAGCCGGCGTACGACCGCGACGTAGTCGGCGGCCGCGCCCCGGGCATCCGCGGACGACGCGGCCTCGGTGGCTGCGACGAAGGTCCCGCGCCGACCCTCCGTGACGACCACCCCGTCGGCCTCGAGCTCGCGGTAGGCACGCGCCACGGTGTTGGCGGCCAGGCCGAGCTCGGCGGCGAGTGCCCTCACGGTGGGCAGCTTGGCGCCGGCGGGGAGGTCACCGGAGGCCGCGCGCCGGGCCACCTGGGAGCGCAGCTGTTCGAACGGCGGCTCGGCGGCGGCCGGGTCGGGAGGGTGCAGGAGCACGAGGTCAGGCCGCCGGTGCCGGGAGGCCCTTGGGGTTGGGTCCGTAGTCGTTGTCCGGGTGGCTGTCCTGGACGTAGAACACGATGAGGATGATCCAGCCGATGATCGGGATCAGCCCGATCAGGATCCACCAGCCGCTGCGCGAGATGTCGTGGAGGCGCCGGACCGCCACCGCGAGGCTGGGCAGCACCAGGGCGAGCGACGCGATCGCTCCGATCACCCCGGCGCCGCGGCCGAAGTCGGTGCCGAAGATGGCGTCGAGGATGCCGGCGACGACGCTGACCAGCAGGTTGAACAGCACGAACCACCAGTACTCCGACCGGCGGGCGCGGCCGGAGAAGCCGACGTACTGGGACAGACAGCTGCGGATCGACTCGGCAAAGCTCATCGGAGAAACCCCCTTCGAGGCACGCCCCCTGGTGTGCCACTTGCCGATCACGCTAGCGCAGCCGCAGCCCTCCCGGCGGGGGCGCTGCACCAGGCACGGTGCCGGGCGCGGCCAGCCTCTCGCGCTCGACCTCCCGATGCGGTAGTCATGGGCCATGCCGGACACCGTGCTCGTGGTGGGGGAGTCCCTCATCGACCTCGTGCGCGGCGGCGACGGCAGCACGACCGAGTTCCCCGGCGGCAGCGCCGCCAACGTCGCGGTCGCGATGGCGCGGCTGGAGCGCGCGGTCAGCTTCGCGACCAGCTGGGGCGACGACGAGCGCGGGCGGGTGCTGGCCGAGTGGCTGGCCCGCGACCGGGTCGAGCTCGCGACCGACCCGTTCGCGGTGGTGAGCACCTCGACGGCGCAGGCGACGCTCGGCGCCGACGGCCACGCGACGTACGAGTTCGACCTGACCTGGCGGCTGAACCCGCTCCCGGACGTGTCGCCGCCGCTGGTGGTGCACACCTGCTCCCTGGGGGCCGTGCTGGAGCCCGGCGCCACCGACGTGGTGGCGCTGCTGGAGCGGCTGCGGCACACCACGACGATCAGCTACGACGTCAACGCGCGGCCCGCGATCACGGGCACCGGTCCCGAGCTGGTGGCCCAGGTCGAGCGGGTGGCCGGGCTGAGCGACCTGGTGAAGGCCTCCGACGAGGACCTGACGGCGCTGTACGGCGAGGCCGACCCGGTCGCCGGCGCGAAGCGGCTGCTCGCACTCGGTCCGTCCGCGGTCGTCGTCACCCGCGGACCCCTGGGCGCCACCTGGGTGACGGCCGCGCAGGAGGTCGACGTCGCCGCGGTGCCGGTCGTGGTCGCCGACACGATCGCCGCCGGCGACACGTTCTGCGCCGGGCTGCTCGACGCCCTGTGGCAACGCGGCCTGCTCGGTGCCACCGGCCGCGAGGCGCTGCGCGACGCACCCCGCGACGTGGTCGTCGACGTCATGGCCCACGCCGCCCGCGCCGCCGCCGTCACCGTCGGCCGGCCGGGCGCCGACCCGCCCTACCGCAGCGAGCTGCTCTGACCGGGTGCTTGTCCTCCGACGTGTTGTGGCGCGGCCACGAGTTGATCATCCGCTCAAGGGCGACGATCAGGGCTGGGGCAACACCTGGCCGAGGTAGGCAGGTCGACGCCTAGCTTCTCACCCCTGCGGTGAGAGGCCAGGCGGTCGCGCCGTTGCCGGGAATGCGCGGTGGATCGCAGTCACGTGGTGACACCCAGGCACCGCGCAAGCGCCAGATCCTGTCAGCGGGCGGGCCGCCAGCCGGGGTCGCGGCCGATGAAGCCGACCAGCCGGTCCATGGCGGGGGCGTCGTCGGGCACCGGGACCCGCGGGCCGTACTGCCCCGAGGACCGCAGCAGCTCGTCGATCGGCAGCATGCCCTCGAGCAGCATCGCGCACTCGGCCTCGTCGAGAGCGACGGGCTGGTCGCCGGCACGAGCGAGGTCCCAGGAGTGCATGAACACGTCGGTCGTGTAGAACCGGTCGATCGCGTCCGCGAGCGGGAGCTCGCCGATGTGCCGGTTGGCGAAGGTCCGACCCTCGGTGGCGGGGTCGTCCAGGATCGCCTGGACGGCGTCGGCGTGGTGCCGCCACGCGGCGACGGGGTCGTCCTCGGCCGACGGGCCGGCCGGCAGCACCACCCCGTCGCCGGCGAGGAACCCCGGGAGCCACGTCACCAGGTGGTCCACCACGTCCCGCGCGGCCCAGCCGGCGACCGGCGCCGGCGCGTCCCAGTCCGTCGTGCCGTCGACGAAGCCGGTGAACGTGGCGGCATGGGCGCGGTGCCGGGCGGCCGGGCCGGGCGCGGTCTCCGTCATCGGAGGGGTCATCAGAGGGCGCCGTCGGCCAGCAACCGGTCGAGCTTGGCGTACCCCTCGTGGACGCCGACCTCCATGCCGCTCGCGAGCATCCCGTCGCGGCCCTCGATCGAGTCGCAGACCGACTGGGCGTGCAGCCGGGTACGGCCGTCACCGAGGTCCTCGAACCACATCGTCTCCAGGGCGATCGCCTCGGGCATCCCCTCCCAGGCGAACGTCTGCACGATCTTGTCGTCGGTGACCTCCGGGAACGTGCCGCGGAAGCCGTGCTCGTCCTCGCCGTGCACCGCGACGTAACGGTAGGAGCCGAGGCTGCGGAAGTCCCAGTGGTCGATCCGGGCCTCGACGGCGTCGGGCCCGATCCACTTCACGAACAGGTCGGGGTCGGCGTGGGCGCGCATCAGCTGCGCCGGCGTGGCCCGGAAGTCGCGGGTGATGGTGACGATCGGGAGGTCGGGGACCGCCTCGATGGCGGCCTCGTCGTAGCGCTGCTGGGTCTGCGTGCTCATGATGCGGTTCCTTCCTGGGGTGGGTCGTCTGTCTGCTGCTCGTCGTTCATCTCCGCCAGGACGTCGTCCAGGCGGCGGAAGCGCTCCTCGGCCTGTCGCCGGTAGCGCTCTATCCACTTGGTCATCAGGTCGAACACCTCCGCCTCGAGGTGGACGGGCCGACGTTGCGCCTCCCGGCTCCGGGTCACCAGGCCGGCGTCCTCCAGCACCTTGAGGTGCTTGGAGACCGCCTGCAGGCTGACGTCGTACGGCGCGGCGAGGTCGCCCACGGTGGCGTCACCGTCGGTGAGCCGGGCGACCATGTCGCGTCGGGTCGGGTCGCTCAGTGCGGAGAAGACCCGGGAGAGCTGATCGGTCATCTCGTTCCTCAACTGATTGGTTGAGTAGAACGTACGACCGTCGTCAGGTGTTTGTCAACCATCGGGTTGAGAAAGGTCAGCCGGTCAGCCAGGTGTGCACCAGCGGCACCACGCTGGCGCCCTCGCCGCTGGCGGCCGCGACGCGCTTCATGGAGCCTGCCCGGATGTCGCCGACAGCGAAGACGCCGGGGACCGTGGTGGCGAGGTTGGCCGGCGGAAGCCCGTCCTGCCACTCCTCGGTGGGGACGTCGCGGCCGGTGAGCACGAAGCCGCGCTCGTCGCGGGCGACCTCGGGCGGCACCCAGTCGCAGTGGGGCTCGGCGCCGAGCAGCAGGAACAGGCCGCCGACCGCCACCCGCTCGACGGTGCCGTCCGACCGGTCCCGGACGTCGAGCCACTCCAGCCGGCCCTCACCGCCGCCGTCGCACACCTCGCTGCTCGCGCGCACCGACACCCGCGGGTTCCACTCGATCTCGTTGATCAGGTACTGCGACATCGTCTCCCCGAGGCTGGCGCGACGGATCAGGATCGTCACGGACCGCGCGAACCGGGCGAGGTGGATCGCGGCCTGCCCGGCCGAGTTGCCGCCGCCGACGACCACGACGTCCTGCCCCTCGAGCTCCCGCGCCGCGCTCATCGCGCTGCCGTAGAAGACGCCCTGGCCGACCATCCGCTCCAGCGGCTCCACGCCGAGCTTGCGGTAGCGCACGCCGGTGGCGACCACGACCGCCCGGGCATGGATGTCCCCTCCGTCGGTACGGACCACGTGGTGGTCGCCGTGCTCGCAGGCGCCGAAGGAGGTGACCTCCCACCCGGTGAAGAACCGGGTGCCGAACCGGATCGCCTGGTTGCGCGCGCGCTGCGCCAGCCGCATCCCGGAGACGCCGCGCGGGAAGCCGAGGTAGTTGCGGATCATCGAGCTGGTGCCCGCCTGACCGCCGATCGCCTCGACCTCCACCACCACCGTGTTCAGGCCCTCGGACGAGCCGTAGACCGCCGCGGCCAGGCCGGCGGGACCGGCGCCCACGATGCAGAGGTCGACCACGGTGTCGATGTCGACGTCCTCGGGCCGGCCGTAGATGGCCGCGGCGACCTCGCGGACCGACGACGGCGCGTCGACGTCGCGGTAGGGGGAGTCGACCAGCGGGTACGACGCCTCCCCGGCGTACCCCTCGACGATCTCGCGGCCGACGTCCGAGGCCGGGTCGTACGTACGGTTCGGCATGCCCATCCGGTCGAGGAACTCCCGGATCGCCAGCGTCAGCGCGACCCCGGGCGGCGAGACCAGCCGGACGGTCGGGACCTCCGGGTCCGCCACGGTCGAGCCCCAGTCCGAGAGCAGCTCGGTGATCGCGGTGTGGAACTCCTCGTCGCGCACCCCGCGCGGCATCAGCAGGTAGGCGTCGTACTTGCCCGTGGCGAGACCCGCCCGCAGCGACGGCGCGTCCGCCAAGAAGCGGTCCCAGTGGGCGACCACGACCCGCTTCGCGGTCGGCACCAGCTGTCGCCACTTCCCGAACGTCTGCACCGGCGTGGTGTCCCGCAGCGCGGAGTCCAGCACCATGAGGGCGAGCGGCAGGCCGTCGGCCTGCAGCTGCTTCACCAGCCGGGCGCCGTCCTCGAAGGTGGTCGCGGTGTGCAGGTCGTAGTCGCGCGTGTAGCGCCCGAACTCGTCGAGCAGGAAGTCGGAGTGCTCGGTCGAGACCAGCACGATCGCGGGATTGGTCACGCCCCCAGCATGACGGATGCCAGGTCACCGACGCCTAGGATGAGCGACCGTGCGCATCCGGATCGACCTGTCCTACGACGGGACGGACTTCCGGGGCTGGGCGACCCAGCCCGGGCTGCGCACGGTGCAGGGCACGCTCGAGGCCGCCCTGGCGACGGTGCTGCGGGTCCCGGACGTCACCGTGGTCTGCGCCGGTCGTACGGACACCGGCGTCCACGCCCGCGGCCAGGTGGTCCACGTCGACCTCGACGACCTCGACGACCGGCTGCTGCGCCGGCTCAACGGCATCCTGCCGCCGGACGTACGGGTGCGTGAGGTCGCGGCGGCCGGCGAGGGGTTCGATGCCCGGTTCTCGGCGCTCTGGCGGCGCTACGCCTACCGGGTCGCGGACCACCCTCGGCTGCTCGACCCGCTGCGCCGCCAGCACGTGCTCTGGTGGCCGCGGCCGCTCGACGTCGACGCGATGGCGGAGGCGGCGCGGGCGCTGCTCGGCCTGCAGGACTTCGCCGCGTTCTGCAAGCGCCGCGAGGGGGCGACCACGATCCGTACGCTGCAGGAGCTCGACTGGGGCCGCGACGCCGAGGGGCTCGCGGTGGCGACCGTGCGGGCCGACGCCTTCTGCCACCACATGGTCCGCTCGCTGGTCGGCTGCCTGCTCGCGGTCGGCGAGGGGCGGCGTCCCGTCGGCTGGCCCGGCGACGTCCTGGCCGCCGGGCTGCGGGACCCGGCCGTGACGGTGGTGCCGGCCCACGGGCTGACCCTGGAGGAGGTCGGCTACCCGGACCCGGCCGGACTGGCCGCGCAGGCGGAGCGGGCACGGGCGAGGCGGGAGACCACGTGAGCGACGAGCACTACTTCACCGCCGACCCGTCGGTGCCGTTCGCCCGCGAGGAGCTCACGTGCGAGGCGTGGGGCCACGAGCTGACGCTGACCAGCGGCGCCGGGGTCTTCAGCAAGGGGCACGTCGACCACGCGACCGCGGTGCTGTTCCGCGAGACCGAGCCGCCGGCCCAGGGTCAGGTGCTCGACCTCGGCTGCGGGTACGGCGTGATCGGGCTGGCGGTGGCCCGGGCCGTACCGCTGGCGACGGTCACGGCCGTCGACGTCAACGAGCGGGCGCTGCTGCTCGCCAACGAGAACGCCCGCACGCTCGGCCTGGACGGGCGGTTCATCGCCTGCCGGCCGGACCAGGTGCCGACCGACTTCACCTTCGACGAGATCTGGTCGAACCCGCCGATCCGGATCGGGAAGCAGGCACTGCACGAGCTGCTGATGGAGTGGCTGCCGCGACTGCGTCCGGAGGGGCGCGCTGTGATGGTCGTCGGCAAGTTCCTCGGGGCCGACTCGCTGCAGCGGTGGCTCACCGACCAGGGCTGGCCGACCGACCGGCTCGCGAGCGCCAAGGGTTTCCGGGTGCTGGAGACCCGCCGCGGCTGAGCCTCAGGTGCAGCAGGGCTGGCCGTCGGCGTCGCCGGGTGCCATCACCTCGGCGTCCGCGAGCACCGTGTAGACCTCCCACTGCTCGCCGTGGGGCGAGCCCTGCACCCAGAACTTGTCCTGCCTGGCGTAGCAGCAGGTGGTGTCGCGCTCGTCGACCGAGGCCAGCCCTGCGGCAGCGAGGCGGGTCTGCTCCGCGTCGACCCTGTCGGTGTCGGCCACCTCGACCCCGAGGTGGTTGATCGAGCCGCCGTGGCCGGCGTTCTCGATGAGCACGAGCTTGAGCGGAGGGTCGGTGAGGGCGAAGTTGGCGTAGCCCGGCCGGGTCTTGGCCGGCTGGGCGCCGAACAGTGCGGAGTAGAACGCGATCGAGGTGTCGAGGTCGTCGACGTTGAGCGCGAGCTGGATGCGGGACATGGCGTCTCCTCGGACATTGACAGGTGTCGAAGTCCTGAGGTTGCCCCACACATCGACGTCTGTCAATATCGACCCCATGCCGAAGTCCCTCGAGCTGGCCCCGCTCGACGCCGTCGCCTGCTGCTCGCCGCTCACCTCAGAGCCGATGACCGCCGCAGCCGCCGCCGGCGTCGCGCCGATGCTCAAGGCGCTGGCGGACCCCGCCCGGCTGCGGCTGCTCTCGCTCGTCGCCTCCCACGAGGGGGGCGAGGCGTGCGTGTGCGACCTCAACGACGCCTTCGAGCTCTCCCAGCCGACGATCAGCCACCACCTCAAGGTGCTCCACGCGGCCGGGTTGCTGCGACGCGAGAAGCGCGGCGTCTGGGTCTACTACAGCGTCGACGCGGAGGCGCTGCGCGACCTGGGCGGGCTGATCGCGAGCGCCGCGCGGTGACTCCGCTGCTGCGCCGCGCGGTCGCCGAGCTGGTCGGTACGGCGTTCCTGGTGATGGCCGTGATCGGCTCCGGGATCATGGCGACCCGGCTCACCGACGACGTCGGCATGCAGCTGCTCGCCAACAGCGTCGCCACGGGCGCCGCCCTGGTCGCGCTGATCCTCGCGCTGCAGCCGGTGTCGGCGTCCTTCAACCCCGTCGTGACCCTGGTGGAGGCCGCCCTGGGCAGGCTCCCGTCCGGCGACGTCCTCGCCCTGGTCGCGGCGCAGATGGTCGGGGGAGTGCTGGGCGCGATGCTGGCCAACCTGATGTTCGACCTGCCGGCGGTCTCGGTCTCGACCACGGAACGCTTCGGTGCCCACCTCTGGCTGGCCGAGGTCGTCGCGACCCTCGGCCTGGTCCTGGTCGTCTTCGGGGCGCTGCGCTCCGGCCGGATCGAGACGCTCGCGTTCGGGGTCGGCGGCTACATCACCGCCGCCTACTGGTTCACCAGCTCCACCAGCTTCGCCAACCCCGCGGTGACCTTCGCCCGGACCCTCTCGGACACCTTCGCCGGCATCGGCCCCGAGTCGGCGGCGATGTTCATGCTCATGCAGCTGCTGGGCGGCGTCCTCGCGTTCGGGCTGGTCCGCGTCCTCTACCCCACGCCCGGAGAGGTCGACCATGAGTGACCAGCCCACGGTCCTGTTCGTCTGCGTGCACAACGCGGGCCGCTCGCAGATGGCGGCGGGATGGCTGCAGCACCTCGCGGGAGACCGGGTCGAGGTGCTCTCGGCCGGCTCGGAGCCGGCCGACGCGGTCAACCCGGCCGCGGTCGCGGCGATGGCCGAGGTGGGGATCGACATCGCCGCCGCCCGCCCGAAGGTGCTGACCACGTCGGCGGTGCAGGAGAGCGACGTCGTGGTCACGATGGGCTGTGGCGACGCGTGCCCGTACTTCCCGGGCAAGCGGTACGAGGACTGGGTCCTCGACGACCCGGCCGGCCAGGGGATCGAGGCGGTACGCCCGATCCGCGACGAGATCCGGCGTCGGGTCGAGGCGCTGCTCGCCGACCTCGTCAGCTGACGCCGGGTCAGCCGACCCGACCGTCGACCAGCATCCGCAGCCGGTTCCGGGTCGCGTCCGGCTCCTCGGCCAGGTGGCCGTTGACCGCCCGGCACACCCAGCCGAGCCTCATCCCGAGGCGGCCGGCCGCTGTCAGGTCCCGGTCGTAGTGCTCGCGGTAGGGCCGCAGGTAGGAGTCGAGGTAGGGCGTGACGTCCTCGGACCCGGCCACGTCGTCCACGCCCCAGGCCACCACCCCCTCCAGTGTCACCGCAAGACTGAGGAACGGGTGGGAGACGCAGGCATCGCCCCAGTCGGTGACCCGATGCGTCCCGTCCGTTCCGACGAAGACCTGGGCGTCGTGGAGGTCGTCGTGCTGCAGCGTCGGGCGCACGCCGTACGCCGCCAGGTCGTCGCACATCCCGGCGACCTCCTCGGCTCCCGGGAGCCGGGGATCGGCGTCAGTGAGCTGGGCGAGCAGGTCCCCGTAGCGCTGTGAGAGGACGGGCGGTCGCAAGTCCGGCAGGCCGAGCTGCAGCAGCGCGTCGACGTCGTCCTCGCAGGCCAGCTGGGTCCGGGCGTAGCCGTCGAGCACGTCGTGCCAGCGCGCCAGCGACCGTTCCTCGGCCACCACCTCGCGCAGTCGTCTGCCGGCGTCGGGCATGAGCATCCAGCCGGTGTCCGCGTCGAACGCCATCGGCGCCAGCACCCTGTCGGGGCTGCGGCGCGCGACCAGGGCCGTCGCGGCGGCCTCGTGCCGCAGTGGCTCGTGGTTGGCCTTGAACCACAGCGGGCCGACGCTGGTGGGAACCCGCATCGCCGTCGACCACAGCCGTACGTGCGGCTGCTCGACGTCTCCGGTGCGCGCGATGCCGAGCTCGTGGAGCCGGGCGTCGACCCAGGCAGTCGCCCGGTCCAGGAAGGCCGGATCGGTCCATCGCTCCACCAGCGCATCCTGCCGTGTGGACGGGCGACGAGGCGAGAGGATTCCGGGGGATCGCAACAGAAGGAGTCCGGCTAGCGTCTGTGGGGCATGGAGCTGGTCCTGCAGCCGGTCATCGAGCGAGGAGCGCGCGTGGTCGACTTCGACGAGTGGGTCGCCGCGCGCGGGGACGCCCTCTATCGACTGGCGTACGTCCTGACCGGCAACCGCGCGGACGCGGAGGACGTGGTGCAGGACGCGCTCTCGCGGGCGCTGCCGCGGTGGTCGCGGATCCTGCAGGCCGACGACCCCGACGCGTACGTGCGCCGGATGGTCGTCAACGCGCACACGTCCGCGTGGCGGAGGTTCCGCCGGCGGGAGTCGCCGGTGGCGGAGGTGAGGCTCGGGGAGTCCTCCGAGCCCGACGTCGAGGAGCACGACCGGGTGTGGCGGGCCTGCCTGGCGCTGCCGCCCGACCAGCGGGTGGCCGTGGTGCTGCGCTACTACGAGCACCGCGACTACGCCGAGATCGCCGAGCTGACAGGGGTCCGGGAGGGCACCGTGCGGTCGCGGGTCTCCCGCGGCCTGGCGGTCCTGCGCGCGGAGCTGGAGGACGACCATGGGTGACCTCGAGACCCGGCTCGACGAGGCGCTCGCCGGCACGGCCGCGCGGGCACCCCACCCCACCGACCTCGCCGCCGGGGCGAGGAGCACGCTGCGCCGCCGGCGTCGTACGACGGCCGCGGTCGTCGCGGCCGCGGCCGTCGTGGTCGCGATCCCGGTGACCGTGTCGGTGGTCAGCGGGAGCGGGACCGGCGGCGCGCCCGACCGCGACGACTCCACCGTCGCCGACAGCCTGCCTGCCGACTGGCGTACCGAGACCTGGCACGACCTGAGCGTCACCGTTCCGCCGGACTGGACCTACGGCGGCGGCAGCGACTGGTGCACGAGCGGGCGGGGCGTCGAGGCGACGACCCCGCAGGTCAGCCGGCCGGCCGGGGTGATCCCCACCATCGCCTGCTCGCCGTCGTACGGCTACGGCGCCCACTTCGGCGAGCCGTCGAGCGGCGAGCTCCCGCCGGGCACCGAGGGCGTGGTGCAGCAGTACCGCGGCAGCCGCTACCCCGACGGCTCCTGGATCGGGTACGCCTCCACCGGGGCGGCCGCGGTCTGGGTGGTCACCGACGACCGCACCACCACGCGCCAGGTGCTCGACTCGGCCACTCCGGTGGGTGAGGTGGACGCCAACGGCTGCGCCACCCGCCTGGAGATGTCCGCGCCGAGCGGCAGCGACCGGCTGTCGGTGTGCCGCTACGACCGCCGCGGCTGGCTCGAGCAGAGCGAGCTGCTGTCGCCGGCCGACAGCGCGTCGGCGCGCGGTGCCGTCGCCGAGGCCCCCGGCGCGGCGTGCACCCCGGACACCGTGGGAGGGACGGTCGTGACCCTGCACGCCTCCGGCTTCGGCTACCGCCTCGTCCTCGGTGGCAGCTGCGCCGGCGTCACGGACGACGCCGGCACGACCAAGCAGGCGACGCGCGACGTCCTGTACTGGGCGCTGTCGCCCGGGTGGTCGGGCGGGCTGTCGTTCCTGACCTACGACGAACCGACCGAGCCGCTGGAGCTGCGCCGGCCCTGACATGCTGGCGGCATGACCTACGAGGCAGCCGCGGACAGGTACGACGGGTTCCACGACGAGTCGAGCGGCGGGATGCGCTACCGGCACACCGGGCACAGCGGGCTGCAGCTGCCCGTGCTCTCGCTCGGGCTGTGGCAGAACTTCGGGGACGACCGGCCGGAGGAGACGCAGCGGGCGATCCTGCGCCGCGCGTTCGACCGCGGCGTCACCCACTTCGACCTCGCGAACAACTACGGCCCCCCGTACGGCCGGGCGGAGGAGAACTTCGGCCGCTACCTCGCCGACGACCTCAAGCCCTACCGCGACGAGCTCGTGATCTCGACCAAGGCGGGCTACGACATGTGGCCGGGGCCGTACGGCCAGGGCGGCGGGTCGCGCAAGTACGTCCTCGCCAGCCTCGACCAGTCGCTGGCGCGGATGGGGCTCGACTACGTCGACATCTTCTACAGCCACCGGTTCGACGCCGACACCCCGGTCGAGGAGACGATGGGCGCGCTCGACACGGCGGTGCGCTCGGGACGCGCGCTGTACGCCGGCATCAGCTCGTACTCGCCCGAGCGGACCCGGGAGGCGGCCACGATCGCCCGTGAGCTCGGCACGCCGCTGCTGATCCACCAGCCGTCGTACTCGATGCTCAACCGCTGGATCGAGAACGACCTGCTCGACGAGCTCGAGCAGCAGGGGATGGGCTGCATCGTCTTCACGGCGCTGGCGCAGGGGTTGCTGACCGACCGCTACCTCGACGGCATTCCCGACGACTCCCGCGCCGCCCGCGACGACTCGACGATCGCCGGCCTCGACGACGACGTGCTGCGGCGGGTGCGGGCGCTGAACGAGATCGCTCAGCGGCGCGGCCAGAAGCTCGCGCAGCTCGCGCTGCAGTGGGCCGTCCGCGACCCGCGCGTCACCAGCGCGGTCATCGGTGCGTCCAGCGTCGAGCAGCTCGACACCAACCTCGACGCCGTGACGGGCCCGCCGCTGACCGGGGACGAGCTGGCCGAGATCGACCGGTACGCCGTCGAGTCGGGCATCAACCTCTGGGCGAGATCGGCTGAGGAGTGAGCGGCCTGCTGCAGCCGCTGCGCGCCTCCGACCAGGCCGACGTCCTGGAGCTCAACGAGCGGTTCCAGCACCTGACCGCGCCGATGGACCTCGACCTGTTGCAGCACCTCGATGCCGTGGGGTCGGTCGAGGTGATCCGGGCCGAGGACCGCTTCGCCGGCTTCGTGGTCACCCTCCCGCGCGACGCCGACCACGACTCCGGCAACCTCGTGTGGTTCCAGGAGCGCTACGACGCGTTCGTCTACCTCGACCGGATCATCGTCCACGAGGACTTCCGCCGGCAGGGCCTGGCCGGCCGGACGTACGACGAGGTCGAGGAGCGCACCGCGCTCACGGCGCCGCTGCTCACCCTCGAGGTGAACATCGACCCGCCCAACGCGGCGTCGCTGGCCTTCCACGCCGCCCGTGGCTTCGAGCAGGTCGGCGAGCGTGAGATCGACGACCACACGGTCGGGATGCACGTGAAGCGACTGTCCTAGTCGCCGCGTGTGCCTGACAACGGTGCATGCACCGGTCTCAGGCACACGCCGCGGTCTCAGCCGAGCGGGTCGAGCATCCCGTGGTCGTCGATGCGGCCTGCGAGCCCGGTGAGGTGGTGGGAGCCGTCGCCGAGCAGGTGGTCGAGCACGGTGAGCTGGGCGACCAGGCTGCCGACCGCGTACTCGGCCGTCATGGCGATGCCGCCGTGGAGCTGGATCGCCTCCTGGCCGACGTGGCGCGAGCCGCGACTGGTCTGCAGCGCGGCCCGGGTGGCGGCGTCGGCGAGCGCGTCGGCGTCGCCGGTGGCGACGATCATGGTCGCCCAGTCGACGATGCTCTGGGTGAGCTCGAGGGAGACGTACATGTCGGCAGCCCGGAACGTGAGGTCCTGGAAGGTGTTGAGGGTGACGCCGAACTGCTTGCGGCTCCTCAGGTAGTCCGTCGTCGCCCGCAGCGCCGACCGCATCGCGCCGAGCGCCTGGTTGGCGGCCATCACGCGGGCGAGGTCGAGCACCGTCGCGATGCTGCCCGTCACGTCGCGGCCCGGCTCCCCGAGCGGCGTCGCGGCGGTGCCGTCGAGGTCGACCCGGGCGGCGCGGGTGCCGTCGTAGACGGGGTAGCCGGTGACCGTGGTGGCGGCGGGATCGACGAGGAACAGCCCGGTGCCGCCCTCGGGCAGCGCGGCGCTGACCACCAGGACGTCGGCGCGGGCGCCGTGCAGGACCGGCTCCTTGGTGCCGGTCAGCGACCAGGACTCGCCGTCCCGGGTCGCGGTCACGCTCCTCGCCTCGGCGGTCCAGCGCCCGCCGGGCTCGGCGTGGGCGAAGGCCGGGAGACCCTCGCCGCCGGCCAGCGGCGCCACGACCTGCTGCCGCTGCTCGGCGGTGCCGCACGCCGCGACCAGACCGCCGGCGACCACGACCGCGCCGAGGTACGGCTCCGGCGCCGCGACCGCCCCCAGCTCCTGGCACACGATGCCGATCTCGACCGGCCCGGCGCCGACGCCACCGTCGTCCTCGGCGAACGGCAGCCCGAGC
Source organism: uncultured Actinomycetota bacterium (assembly GCA_963724225.1). Lineage (GTDB taxonomy): Bacteria > Actinomycetota > Actinomycetes > Propionibacteriales > Nocardioidaceae > Nocardioides. The sequence continues at coordinate 20,149 of CAVRTX010000019.1, forward strand.
AGCCCCATCTCGGCCATCCGGGCCCACAGCTGCTCGTCGAAGCCCGGGTCCTCCGCGGTGACCGAGCGCCGGTGCTCGTGGTCGGCGTACGTCTTGCCCACGAGGCCGCGGACCGCGTCGCGGAGCGCCTTCTGCTCGTCGTCGTACGAGAAGTCCATCGTCGTCCCTTGGTGTCAGAGCCCGAGGATCCGGCCGGCGATGATCTGGCGCTGGATCTCGTTGGACCCGCCGTAGATCGAGGCCTTGCGGAGGTTGAGGTAGCGCGGGGTCGTGCGCCGCTGCCACTCCGCCAGCGCCGAGTCGTCGCCGGCGCCGCTGGCCAGCGAGCCAGGGCCGGCGAGGTCGACCGCCAGCTCGCTGACGGCCTGCTGCAGCTCGGAGCCCTTGAGCTTGAGCACCGACGAGGCGGGGTGCGGCTCGCCGTCGGCGGAGTGGGCCGCGACCCGGATGGCGGTCAGCTCGAGGGCGAGCAGCTCGTTCTCCAGCTCGGCGACGCGGGCGCGCGCCAGCGGGTCGTCGGCGAGCACGTCGGCGGCGACCTCCTTGAGCCGTGCCAGCGCCCGCTTGGTCGCGGTGACCGGGGCGACCCCGACCCGCTCGTTGCCGAGCAGGAACTTGGCCATCGTCCAGCCCTGGTTCTCCTCGCCGACCATCAGGTCGCCGGGCACCCGGACGTCGTCGAACCAGACCTCGTTGACCTCGTGACCGCCGTCGATCAGCTCGATCGGGCGGACCTCGACGCCGGGGAGGCTCATGTCGATGAGCAGCATCGAGATCCCGCGCTGCTTCTTGGCCTCGGGGTCGGTGCGGACCAGCGTGAAGATCCAGTCGGCGTGCTGGCCGAGCGTGGTCCAGGTCTTCTGCCCGTTGACGACCCAGTGGTCGCCGTCGCGGACGGCCGTGGTCCGCAGCGAGGCCAGGTCGGAGCCGGCGTCGGGCTCGGAGAAGCCCTGCGCCCACCAGATGTCGAGGTTGGCGGTCTTCGGCAGGAACCGTTCCTTCTGCTCCTCGTTGCCGAAGTGCGCGATGACCGGACCGATCATCGAGGCGTTGAACGCCAGCGGCTGCGGGACGCCGGCGCGCTGCAGCTCGTCGTACCAGATGTGGCGCCGCAGGTCGCTCCAGCCGCGACCGCCCCACTCCTCGGGCCAGTGGGGGACGGCGAGACCGGCGTCGTTGAGGATTCGCATGCTGTCGACGTACTGCTCCTTGGTGATCTCGCCGCCGGCGATGACCGTACGACGGATCTCCTCGGGCACCTCGGTGGTGAAGAACCTCCGCATCTCCTCGCGGAACGCGCGGTCGTCCTCCGACAGCTCCAGCCTCATCCAGTGGCCTCCTCGGCTCGTCCGGTCCCTGCATCATGGCGGGTCGCCGCTAATGGAGGTGCGCGCGGGGCCACGTGGCGGGACAATCGATCCTCGTGGGACACGTGGACGTCGCCGGGGTGCGCTTCGAGCTGCCGGACGGCCGGGTGCTGCTCGAGGACGTGTCGTTCCGGGTGGGGGAGGGCGCCAAGGTGGCGCTGGTCGGCGCCAACGGTGCCGGCAAGACCACGCTGCTGCGGATCGTCACCGGCGACCTGGCGCCGCACGCGGGCGTCGTGACCCGCTCCGGCGGCCTCGGCGTGATGCGGCAGATGGTCTCGCACGGTCTCGGCGAAGCGCCGACCGTGGCCGACCTGCTGCTCAGCGTCGCGCCGCCCCGGGTGCGTGCCGCCCACGCCGAGGTCGACCGGCTCGAGGTCGCGCTGATGGAGCACGACGACGAGAAGACCCAGCTCGCGTACGCGACCGCGCTGGCCGAGTACGCCGACGCCGGCGGCTACGACGTCGAGGTGACGTGGGACGTCTGCACGATCGCCGGGCTCGGCGTGCCGTACGACCGGGCGAAGTACCGCGAGCTGCGCACCCTCTCCGGGGGCGAGCAGAAGCGGCTGGTCCTGGAGTACCTGTTGCGCGGCCCCGAGGAGGTGCTGCTCCTCGACGAGCCCGACAACTTCCTCGACGTGCCCGGCAAGATCTGGCTGGAGCAGCGGATCCGGGAGTCGGAGAAGACGATCCTGTTCGTCAGCCACGACCGTGAGCTGCTCGACAACACCGCGACCCGGGTGGTCACGGTCGAGCTCGGGCACGCGGGCAACTCGGTGTGGACGCACCCGGGCGGATTCGCGTCGTACCACGAGGCCCGCACGGACCGGTTCCTGCGCTTCGAGGAGCAGCGGCGGCGCTGGGACGAGGAGCACGCCAAGATCAAGGCGCTGGTGCTCCGCCTGAAGATCAAGGCGGAGTACAACGACGGGATGGCCAGCCAGTACAAGGCCGCCCAGACCCGGCTGCGGAAGTTCGAGGAGGCGGGGCCGCCCACCGAGCAGCCGCGGGAGCAGCAGGTGAAGATGCGGCTGAAGGGCGGCCGTACGGGCAAGCGCGCCGTCGTGTGCGAGGGGCTCGAGCTCACCGGGCTGATGCGGCCCTTCGACCTCGAGGTCTGGTACGGCGAGCGGGTCGCCGTGCTCGGATCCAACGGCTCCGGCAAGTCCCACTTCCTGCGGCTGCTCGCGGCCGGCGGGAGCGACCCCGACGTCGAGCACCGGCCGGTGGACGACGTCCTCATCGAGCCGGTACGCCACCGCGGGAAGGCCAAGCTGGGGGCCCGCGTGCGACCCGGGTGGTTCGTGCAGACCCACGAGCACCCCGAGCTGGTCGGGCGCACCCTGCTGGAGATCCTGCACCGCGGCGACGGTCGTCCCGACGGTCGCGCGGGGATGGGGCGTGAGCAGGCGGCCCGGGTCCTGGACCGCTACGAGCTCGCCCACGCGGGGGAGCAGAAGTTCGAGTCGCTCAGCGGCGGCCAGCAGGCCCGGTTCCAGATCCTGCTGCTGGAGCTGTCGGGGGCGACGGTGCTGTTGCTCGACGAGCCCACCGACAACCTCGACGTCCAGAGCGCCGAGGCGCTCGAGGCCGGCCTCGAGGCGTTCGAGGGCACCGTCCTCGCCGTCACTCACGACCGGTGGTTCGCCCGCGGCTTCGACCGGTTCCTCGTGTACGGCGCCGACGGCTCGGTCTACGAGTCCGACGGTCCGGTGTGGGACGAGGGGCGGGTCGTCCGGTCGCGCTGAACCCGGCGTGCGCTCGACCCTCGTCCAAACTTTCGGTGTTCGCCCCACGCACCGGTTCTGGTGCGCCCACACTGGCGGACAGTGACGGACACCACACATGGGGGAACATCATGATGGACTTCGAACGCGCACTGCACGAGACCGACGCCGCGACGACCGACGAGCCCGCGCTCGTCCTGGTCGACGACGTGGACGCCGAGGCGACCGAGTCGCCCTTCAGCGCCGCTGCCCGGATGCTCGAGCTGGCGTCGGCCACCGCCGACCGGCTCGTCAGCGAGGCAGAGGTCGAGGCCGCGTCGCTGGTCGCCACGGCCCGGGCCAGCGCGGACCAGATCGCGGAGGCGAGCCGGGACCAGTCCGAGCACGCCGCCGCCGAGCTGGCCCGTACCCGCGAGGAGCAGACCGCCGAGCTCGAGCGCGAGCGCGCCACGACGCTGGACGGGCTGGCCGAGGAGAAGGCCGCCCTCGAGGCACAGATCGCGACGCTGCGCGACAACGAGAGCGACCAGCGGAACCGGATGCGTCAGCACCTCACCCAGCACCTCTCGATGCTCGAGGCCAGCGAGCCGGAGCCGCAGGACGCCGTCGCCGGCTGACTCGCCGACCCGGTCAGCCGCCTCACAGGGACGACCGGCTCATGTCCGACTGGTGAAGCGGATCGTGCCGTCGGGCAGCCGTTGGTGCAGGTGGTCGGGGTCGTGGATCCGGCGGTGGTGGAAGCCGCACAGCGGGACCATGTCGGCCAGGTCGGTCCGGCCGCCGTTGTTCCAGGGTTGTCGGTGGTGGAGCTCGGACCAGGCGTAGGGCACTTCGCAGCCGTGGGCGGCGCAGCTGGTGTGGCGGGTGGCGCCGGCGACGCGTTGGGCCTCGGTGAACAGTCGGCGGGAGCGTCCGAGGTCGAGTGGTTGGGACCGGCCGTCGAGCACGGCGGGGACCAGTCCCGCCTGGCAGGCGAGCCGGCGGGCCTGGGCGGCGGAGACGAGGTCGCCGGTGTCGAGTCCGGCGGCCTTGAGCCGGCCGCGGAGGGTGTCGAGGTCGAGGGTGACCACGACGGTGGCGGCGACCTTGCCGTGGAGCCGGTCGGTGGGCAGGTGCTCGAGGAGGTCGGTGAAGGCGAGGCCGCGGTCATGGGCCCAGTCGCGGTCCGCCCGGGCCTCGCCGGCCTGGGTGCGGGTGGCGCCGAGCCGGCTGCGGCGGGGAGCGGTCATCGCGTCGAGGGCCTTGCGCAGGATCGAGGCCGCCAGGGTCGGCACGATGAAGTGGCCGCTGGTGGTGCCGTCGCCGTGGTCGTGGAGCGTGAGCCGGGTCCGGTCGCGCGCGGCCGCCTCCTCGTCCCGCAGCTGGGCGTCCTCGTGGGCGTCGACGACCGAGGCGTCGTCCTCGACCGCCGCCAGCGCCCGGCGGGCGAGCCGCCGGAGCTGGACCGGGTCGACCCGCCGCGCCTTCGCGACCAGCGTCGCTTCCACGGTGGCCCTCTGCTCGCCGGTGAGCCCGGCCGGGAGCCGGGAGGTGGCGTGGGCGATCACCGCCGCGTGCTCGGGGGACACCAGCCCGTCGGACAGCGCGTCGGTGGTGGCCGGGAGCCGGTCGTGGAGGTCGGTGGCCAGCCTCACCGTCCGCGCGGCGGCGGCGCCGCCGGAGCGGGTCTGCCGCGAGAGCCACGCCCCCGTGGACGCGCACCCGGCGGCCGTCGCCACCCGCGCCTTCTCGGCCGCGGCGACCAGCTCGAGCTCCAGCGCGTGCAGCCGGGACCGGGCTCGTGCGAGCTCGGCGATCGCCCCGGCGTACTGGTCCGGAGCAGTCCGTCGACCACGACCCCGTCCAGCGCCTCGTGCACCGCCGCCACCACCGCGCCGGGGTGGCCCGGCTCGGGGTGGAGGTCGAGGCTAGCTGACATGGACGTAGTTTATTCGAACACGCGTTCGACAACCGTCCCTCGTCATGCCTTGTGGAGAACACCTTCGGAGCCGCCTGTGTGGATGGTTTGCGGTCACGATCGGGTCCACCGACGCCCCACTCCGCCGCGATACCGGTGGGCCTGCATGGGACCCGTCAGCCGCGGACTGTCGGGACCTCAACGTCGGACGAAGGAAGGGTCTGCGTTGGCTGGCGTTGATCGAACGGGAGATCGCTCCCCACGCGGCCAGCGATGATGGCGGCCAGGCCGGCCGCGGCGAAGTCGTAGTTGCGGACGTTGAGACTTTCAAGCAGTTCCGCCAACATCGCCCGATCAGTCGCAGGCTCGCCTGCTCGTCGGTCTCTGACTCCCAACTCCAGCAGTCTCCCGGCTTCTCGGTACTCCTCGTACAGAACGTCGAGCTCGCGTTTCAAGTCTGCTCCGAAGTGCGTGGCGACGAGCGCGAGTCGGCGATTGAGCCCGTCATTCCATTCTTCGAGAACGGCTTTGTAGCCGGCAACGGCATCGTCGAGTCCCTGAGAGTCCAGCGAATCAAGACGCCAGTAGGTCAACAGCATCCTGTACCTGCGCTTGTCCAGAACGCTCGACAGCTCGTCCAGGGCCGCAGAGGCAGCTTGGCGCTCGGCGCCTCGGCGTTGGACGTCAAACTGGTGAGACCAGGCACGTCGCTGGAACACGTAGCCGAGGAGACCTCCCAGTACGGTCGTCAGTAGGAATCCAAGTAGCAGTAGCGCGACCTGATCGCTCATGACTGGTGTCCCTCATCACTGGTGCAAGTCATCATTGTGCCTCCAAGCGCGGCGAGAGGGGCGGGCGAACCCGTTGCGGACGGACCGTGACCACCCTTGAGTTGAGCAGGGGCGGGCACGTCAAACCGCCGCCTTCGGGCCGGTGATCGGCACGTCAGCCCGGTCCGGCCCGGCTTTCGTCCAGTGCGACCGCACCGTGATCTCGCCGCTCTCGGCGACCTCGGTGACGACTGGGTCGCTGCGGGATCCTACGAGGCTCGGAACGAGGTCCGTCCGCTGCACCTGGTCCTCGGCTCACGGGCGACGCGCGCATCCAGGTGGCGCTGCCCGGGGACCAGGTGTTGCGGGAGGGCGAGGTACGGCTGCCGGCGCGGGTCCTTCCTGCGGTGACTACGGGAAAGATGGCCCGGTCTAGTGATGGTTCTCGGGCCGCGCTCCTGCGAGTGTGAACAGGAAGGGCGACGCTGTGTCGCCCGGTCTGCTCGGGGACACGATGATGCCCCACGTTGTCGCGGCGGTCACTCACGGCATGCCGGCCGCTGTGCTCCTGGCTGAGGCGTTCGAGCCCTCCACGCACACCCGCACGTCGCAGTGCGCGCTGGCGGGTGTCCGCCGGGGGTTCAGCGACGCCTTGCGTGCCTCTGGGCAGGTGTCCACCGCCTTTCGGGCGTCGTGACTGTCTGCTGCTCGGTGTCTGGGATGCAACGTCAACAGCAAGGGGAGATCGCATGAGAACGATCCGCACCATGATGACGGCCGCCTTCTCGGCCGCCGCGCTTGTCGCGTCCGGAGGGACCGCGTTCGCCGAAGGGGTGACGCCGAACGTCGATCAGGCCGCCGATCCCGGTGAGCTGATTCACCTGACCAAGACAGTCGCCACGCCACCCATCCCGCCGAAGCCCGACATCGTGCTGTTGGTCGACAAGACCGGAAGCATGGGCGGGGAGCTCGCCAACGTGAAGGCGAACTTCAGCTCGATCGTCTCCCAGGTGCAGGCAGTGCAGTCCGACGCGCAGTTCGCGGTCGCGGCGTACTGCGACTTCGGGGAAGCCGCCCCCGCGTTCGAGCTGTTCACCGACCTGACCGGGGACGCCACCGCGCTCACCACGGCGATCAACGACGTGGACCTCTGCGACGGCGGCGACGCCCCCGAGGCCCAGCTCAACGCGCTGTGGGAGATCGGCGGCGGCGGAGACGCCGTGAGCTTCCGGCCCGACTCCAGCCGGATCGTCGTCTGGTACGGGGACAACCCGGGCCACGACCCCTCCGGCGGCCACACCGAGGTCGACGCCACGCAGTCCCTCCTGGAGGTCGAGGCGAAGGTGCTGGCGATCAGCACCGGCGGTGCCGACAACCTCGACGGAACCGGCCAGGCCACCCGTATCACCGACGCCACCGGCGGAGACCTGCTCTCCGGTGTCGCGGCAGGCGATGTCTCCGACGCGATCCTCGCGGGCCTGCAGAACCTCGACGTGACCGTCGCCGGCGCGCCCACCTGCGACCCCGGCCTGAGCATCGGGCTCAGCCCAGCCGTCCAGACGGTCCAGAGCGGCACGGACGCAGTGTTCGACGAGACCATCACGGTCGCGCCGGACGCCACGCAGGGCGCCACCCTGCAGTGCACAGTCGCGTTCACGTTGAACGGGTCCGACGCCGGACCGGCATTCACCCAGACGGTGAGCATCGACGTCAACGACGTCACACCACCGTCGGTCTCCTGCCCGCCGGGACCCAACCCGGCCGGGACCGAGCCGAGCGCGGACAACCAGGATGGGTTCTTCCAGATGCTGGCCAGCGACAACGTCGACGCCGCGGTCCCGATCTACATCAAGGACCTCGGCTCCGGAACGGTCTTCGGGCCGTACCCCTCCGGGACGACGTTCAAGCTGACCCAGGCTCCGGGCGCCAGGGTCAAGGTACGGGACTTCCCCGGCGACGTCGCGTGGAAGTTCACCTTCAACGGGGACGCCCAGCTGATCGCCACCGACGCCGCAGGCAACACCGCGACGGCAACCTGCCTGGTCCCGCCGAACGACTGACGGAACACCTGACGGCGACGGCCCCGTGCGCGAGCACGGGGCCGTCGTACCGCCACCCCGCTCCAGGGCTCTCCGTCGATCCGCCGCCTGTGTCAACGCGACTGCGAGTCGCCCCGGCGCGCGCCGACCGGACTCAGCAGGTGGGATCGACGAGGGTCATCCCGGCGACCTTCGCCTGGTCGAACCCCGGCAGCAGGGCCGCGGCCTCATCGAGACCGATGGTGCGCTCGATCAGCTGTTGGGGGTGCAGCGAGCCTGCCTCGATCAGCGCCAACATGTCGGGGTAGTCGGCCGCAGCCATCCCGTGGCTGCCCAGGACGTCGAGCTCCCAGCCGATCACTCGATCCATGGGCACCCTCGGATGCCCGTCGATCGGTGGGAGGAGTCCGACCTGCACCAGGCGCCCCCGACGTCGCAGGCTGAGGAGGGCGTGGGCGCACGTGTGCTCGCTGCCGACGGCATCGATCGCGACGTCGCTGCCACCCTCGAGGAGGTCTCGGACCGCCGACGGGATGTCGGTTCCATCGGCCACGAGGACGTGCTCCGCGCCGAGCCCGGTGGCCACGGCCAGCGCCTCCGAGTTGCGGTCCACCGCGACGACGTGAGCGCCGAGCGCGCGGGCGATCATCACCGCGCTCAGGCCGACTCCGCCGGCACCGATCACGGTGACCCACTCGCCCTCGGTGATGCGCGCGCGCCCGACGAGCGCGCGGTACGCCGTGGCGAAGCGGCATCCGAGGGCGGCCGCCGTCGCCGTGTGAACCTGGTCGGGGACGGCGACCAGGTTGGTGTCCGCAGCGTGCAGGGCGACGTACTCGGCGAACGAACCCCAGTGGGTGAAACCCGGCTGCTCCTGGTCGGGGCAGACCTGGGCGTTCCCACTCAGGCACCACCTGCAGCGACCACAGCCGCAGACGAACGGGGCGGTGACCCTGTCGCCGACCTTCCACCGCGTCACGCCCGCGCCGACGTCCGCGACCTCGCCGGCGAGCTCGTGGCCGGGCACGTGCGGGAACGAGATCTCCTCATGGCCTGCCCAGGCGTGCCAGTCGCTGCGGCACATCCCCGTGGCGACGACACGGACGACCACGCCGCCGGCGGGCGCCGAGGGTCTCGGCACCTCTCGGACCTCGGGCCGGGACCTTGCAGCGTCGACCACCACCGCGCGCATCTGCACATCCTCGCAAACCGCGAGATCCCGGCGCGCCTACTCCACCGTGACCGCGACGTGCCCGGCGGAGTGGTACTGGTCGGCGAGCAGGTAGTGGATCCGGTAGTCGCCCGGGGGTAGCGGCCAGGGACGTCCCTGGGAGTCCGGCCCCATCGTCATGGCCCCGAAGACGGTCGGGGGGCGCGCGCCCGCGTCGTGTCCGCCGGTGTAGCCCCACAGCAGGTAGTCGTCCTGCTCGGGGTCTGCCGCGCCGGCCTCGTACACCCCGATCCAGTCCCACCGGTTCGCGGGCCCGTTGTCCCACGTCACCTCGATCGGCTCCCCGACGCCGTACGTCCGTCTGTCGGTGGACAGGGTCACGTCGTCCTTCTTGGAGCGCAACCAGAAGGAGTTGCGCTCGAGCTCGGTGCCGTCTGCGTCCGCCAGGACGATGTCGTAACCGGCCGGGGCGAGGGCCGCGGTGTCGATCGAGGTGGTGCCCGACTCGCCGGTGACCGTCACCGTCGTGACCGCTTCGTCCGACGACCCGCCCTCGGGGAGGATCGCGACGGTGTTCCCAGTGCTTCCCGGCGCGTGGTAGCGGACACCGAGCTGCTCGCCCTCGGTGAGCAGCCGGCGATCCAGTGACAGCGTCCGGCGCAGCTCGACCGGGGTCACCTCGAACGTCGAGAGCACGGCGCGGTGGTCGGACGTCCAGGGCTCGTACTCGCGGTCGACCTGTGGTCCGCCGACCTCGCCGACGAGCTCGCTGGTCTGGGTGACCGCCGGGCCACCCACGTACAGGTAGTCGATCCGGTCACCGAAGCCGCCCTTCTTGAAGTCGGGGTTGCCGTGGGTGAGACCGGGGTTCTCGACCGGGTCCGGGTGGATCTCGCGGAACGTGTCGCGCATGCCGATGTCGAGCAATGTCTCGCTGACCGGCCAGGGGATCACCTCCGTGACGCCCTTCCGCATGCCCACGGTCTCCTCGGTGTAGTCAAGGCTCGAGGGCTGGTTGAGGTCGCCGGTGAGGAAGACCGGGTAGCCCTCCTCGAGCAGTGCCTGCATGCTCGGGGTCAACACCTCGATGGAGCGGGTGCGCACCTCGTCCTCGGAGGCGAGCACCTCCTCCAGGGGCATCCCGCCGAGGTAGAGCCTGGGTCCGTACCTCACGTAGTCGAGATGCGTGTTGAACATCGCGACCACGTAGCCAGGCTGGACCTCGATCAGCGCGTAGCGGCCCTCGGCACCAGACGGTTCGTGGATGGGGTACTTCGAGAGCAGCTGGAGGCCGACGTTGTAGTAGGGATAGCCGGTCCTCTCGGCGATCTCGGGAAGACGGTTGTACGACTCGAGGACGCCCACGACGTCCGCGTCGATGTCCTCGATCACGGCATCCGTGGACCTGTCCCCGCTGTACTCGATGTTGTACGTGAGGACGCTGAGCTCCGTCTCCTCACCGGCCGCCAGCCCCGTGCGCCCGGCGTCGACCGGTGGATCGGTGTCGTCGACACTCGTGCACGCACTGAGCACGATCGCGGCGATCGCGGTGGCCCACACGGCGCGAGCCGTACGGGGCGACCGTCGCTGGCGACGTGGCGAGCAGGGCATCGGTGCTCCTCGGCTGGTGCCTGCCCGCGATCGTGGCCATTCCCCAGGCGGTCTCATCCTAGGAACCGCCGGTGACCGGCGCCAGTGCCCGCCGGACGACCGTAATCCCCACCTGTCCGGCGGTCAGGGTGCCCGGGCGCCGACGCTGACGCGTGGGCACCCCCCGGCCTTCGGGGCGGCCAGGGGGCACCCGCACGTCAGGGACGAGTGCCCTGCCGGCGTGCCGGTCAGCCCGCGGACGCCTCCGCGTCGGAGCCGAGCGTGATCGAGGTGGTCTGCTGCTCACCGTCGCGGGTGTACGTCAGCTGGACCTCGTCGCCGGGGCGGTAGCCGCGGACCGTGGCGACCAGCTCGTCGGAGCTGGTGATCAGCTGGTCGCCGACCTTCTGGATGACGTCGCCGGCCTGCAGGCCCGCGTCGTCGGCTGCGGAGTCCTGGGTCACCTCGCCGACGGCCGCACCGTCGGGGACCACCGCGCCGCCGTCGTTGGACGGGGCGTCGCGGACCGAGACCCCGATCAGGGCGTGGGTCGGCGTCTCGCCGGCGACGATCTGGTCGACGATCGGCATCACCTCGTCGATGGGGATCGCGAAGCCGAGGCCGATCGAGCCGCCGGTGCCGCCCGCGGTGGTGCCGCCGGTGCGGATCGAGGAGTTGATGCCGACGACGTTGCCGTTCATGTCGACCAGCGGCCCGCCGCTGTTGCCGGGGTTGATCGCGGCGTCGGTCTGGATGGCCGGGTAGACGGTCGCGTTGCCCTCGCTGTCGGAGCCGACGTTCACCGGCCGCTCCAGCGCGCTGACGATGCCGGAGGTCACGGTGGCGTCGAGGCCGAACGGCGAGCCGACCGCCACGACGTCCTGACCGACGTCGACGTTGCCCGACGTACCGATGGTGGCCGGGGTGAGGCCGTTGACGCCCTCGGCCTGGATGACTGCGGTGTCGGTGAGCGTGTCGACGCCGGTGACGGTGGCGGGGGCGTGGCTCCCGTCGTTGAACGACACGGTCAGCTCGGCACCCTCGCCGGCACCTTCTGCCACGTGGGCGTTGGTGAGGATCTGGCCGTCGGAGCTGAGGACGATCCCGGAGCCGGACCCCTCGCCCTCGGAGCCGTCGACCACGATGCGCACCACCGAGGGGAGCACCTTCTGGGCCACCGACTCGGCGGAGCCGTCGGTCGCGGGCTGGTCGCCGGTGTCGACGACCTGCGAGGTCTGCCGGTCGGGCGAGCCGAAGGCGGTGGACTCGTCGCCCTGCAGCCCGTCGTACGCCGCAGCGCCGCCGAAACCGGCCGCGCCCCCCACGAGGACCGTGGCGAGGGCGGCGGCCGCGAGGCCGCTCCGGCGACGCCGCGGCGGCGGGGGCGGGGCGTCGTACGTGGGCGTGGTGGCCGCGGACTCGTCGTGGCGGTGGGGCTCGTCGGGGAACGGCGGGAGGGCTCGGGTGTCGCTCATGGCTCCACCGTGCCCATCGAGGCTGTGACCTGACTGAGAGAGTGCTGGCCGCTCGGCAAGAACTCGGCCGGTTGTCGGGCATTTGTGGCGTACGCCACACTCGCGCCATGGCTCCCACCGATCCCACCTTCGTCGACGAGCGGTTGGCCCACTGGGCGGCCCACGAGCCGGACGGGGAGGCGATGAGCTACCTCGGCCGTACCTGGACGTGGGCGCAGTGGGACGAGCGGGTACGCCGGGTCGCCGGTGGCCTGCAGCAGCTCGGGATCGGGCGCGGAGACGTCGTCGGGTTCCTGGACAAGAACCACCCGGCCTGCGTCGAGCTCAGCCTCGGTGCGGCCTCGCTCGGCGCGGCCAACGCGATCGTCAACTGGCGGTCGGCGGGCGACGAGGTCGACTATGCCGTCAACGACTCGGGTGCCCGGGTCCTGGTCGTCGGGTCGGAGCTGATGCCGCTGGTGGCGTCGATCCGGGACCGCCTGACCGGCGTCGAGAAGGTCATCGAGGTGACGCCCGACGGCGCGGAGGGCGACGAGTACGAGGCCTGGCTGGTGGCCTCCGAGCCGGTGTCGCGCCCCGCGGACGTCTCACCGGACGACGTGTGCCTGGTGATGTACTCCTCCGGCACCACCGGCCGGCCCAAGGGCATCATGCTCAGCCACGCCAACATGGTCGCCCACACCCTCAACGCCCACGAGGGCTGGGGCTTCGACCCCGGCGACAAGAACATGGTCGCGATGCCGCTGTTCCACGTCGGCGGCTCGTCGTACGTCCTGTTCGGCATCCACGACGGTGTCCCCAGCGTGATGACCCGCGACCCCGACGGCGCCTCGCTGGCCGGCGCGATCATGGCGGGCGCCAACCGGACCTTCCTGGTGCCGGCAGTGCTCGCGCAGGTGCTGCAGTCCGGCGACGACGCGATCCGGCTGTTCGGGAAGCTGAAGACGTACTGCTACGGCGCCTCGCCGATGCCGATGCCGCTGCTCCGTGCGGCGATGCAGGCGTGGCCGGACACCGACTTCATCCAGGTCTACGGCCTCACCGAGGTGGGCGGGGTGATCACCCACCTGATGCCCGAGGCCCACCGCGACGCCGACCACCCCGAGCGGCTGGTGAGCGCGGGGCAGCCGATCCCCGGCGCCGAGGTGCGGGTGGTCGACCCCGGCACCCTCGAGGACGTGCCCGTCGGTGAGCACGGCGAGCTGTGGTTCCGTACGCCCCAGCTGATGCGGGGCTTCCTCGGCAAGCCGGAGGCGACCGCCGAGGTGATCACCGGCGACGGCTGGTTCCGCACCGGCGACCTCGGCAAGGTCGACGCGGACGGCTACGTCTACGTCGAGGACCGGCTCAAGGACATGATCATCAGCGGCGGCGAGAACATCTACAGCCCCGAGGTCGAGCGGGTGCTCGCCGAGCACCCGGCGGTGATGGAGGTTGCGGTGATCGGCATCCCCCACGACACCTGGGGCGAGTCGGTCAAGGCGGTCGTGTCGCTCAAGCCGGACACCTCGGCCACCGAGGCGGAGATCATCGAGTTCTGCCGCGAGCGCCTCGCCCACTTCAAGTCGCCGCAGACCGTCGACATCATCGAGGCGCTGCCCCGCAACCCCACCGGCAAGATCCTCAAGCGCGACCTCCGCCGGCCGTACTGGGAAGGTCGCGACCGCAAGACCGTCTGACCGCCCGTGACGAGTCGCCACCCCGGCGCGTCGAATTGCCACGTACGCGCGTCGAGTCGCCAGTAGGCCGAACGCCCCTGGCAACTCGACCCGCGCCGCTGGCAACTCGAGGGACAGGGTGCGCGGATCAGGTCAGCAGGGGGGCGTCGCGCTGCGCCCGCTCCGCCTCCTCGAGCAGGACGCGTTGCGCCTCGTCGTAGATCTGCTCGGCATGCTCGGGTGAGTTGCCGACTGCGGTGATGCCGAGCCGCCCGCACTCGGTGACGCAGCTCATCATGTGCAGGACGATCCCGGTCTGCCGGGACGCGTCGAAGTGCAGCCGGTGGGTCGCGAGCACGTCGAACAGGTCGTCCAGCCTCAGCGCACGCAGCCGTTCGTCCTCGAAGTGGTCGGTGGCCACCAGGTGCTTCTCGTCACCCGTTGCCGTCACGAACCGGCCGGCGTCCCCGTCGTACTGGCCGTCCGTGAGGAACTGCAGGGTCAGGAAGGGGTGGGTGGTGCCACCCTTCCGCAGGTTCAGCTCGATGGCGTACGCCGTCCACGAGCCGCTGTCGTCCTGCACGGTCACGAAGTCCACGGCGAACCGGCCGATCACGCCCAGCGCAGCGAGGTGACGGCCGACGACCATGGCGGGCTCCGCGATCGCGGCGGCGTACGCGGGATCGGCCGGGAAGACGCAGCCGAGATAGGCCTGACCACTGGACCCGCCCAACAGCTGGTCGTGGGTCGAGAGCAGCTCGACGGACCCGTCCGGCGCGGCCCGCATCTGCACGCTGGGGCTGGTGAGCGTGACGCCGGTGATCCGCTCCTCGACGATCCCGCCTCCGGACTCGAAGTCCCGGAGGTAGTCCGTCAGGGCGATGGTCGGGTCCTCCAGCACCATCCCGAGCACCCGCTCTCGGAGTGCGTCGGTCTCGTCGGCCGCACCGGGCGCCGGCAGACCGTGCAGGCGTACCACCGCGTTCCCGGACCCGGAGACTCCCTCGTTGAGCTTGACGATCGCCTCGGCGAGGGAGGGCCGTTCGCGGTGCATCTCCTGCAGGCTGGCGACGATCTCGTCGACCGTGTGCAGGTCCTCGGCGCCGAGCGGGTAGCGCACCCCGAGCTCGTCGAACATGCGCCGGCACCCCGTCTTGCTGCCCAGGTCCGCCAACCGGGGGTCGGCGCCGTACATGGGAATGCCCAGGCTGAGGGCGACGTCCCGCTCGAGCGAGGTCGTGTTGTAGGGGATCAGGTGGCTGCGTGACCGGCTGGGGATCAGCGCACCGATCCGGCGGAGCACCCGGGGCCGCGCCAGCAGCTTGGCGCTGAGCGGGGCCGGTGAGGCGTCGCCGAGCGAGATCATGCTCAGCCTCCTGCGGGCGTGGCTCGGGATGACTCCCGGCAGCAGGCCGAGGTAGTACTCGATGACCGCCTCCGGCACCGGTGAGGAGGTCACGTACACCATGCGCAGCCGGGGCTGCCGCAGCAGGAGAAGCAGGAAGAGGGCGCGTTCCTCCATGGCCTGGACCAGGGTCCCGGTCGTGGCCGTCGAGTGCTCCAGGCTGACGGAGGGCACGACGACGACGGACTCGTCGGCGTGGTCGAGCCGCATGGCCGCCCAGACGTCGGACATCCCGCGCTGCAAGGCGTCGTACGCGCCGTAGCGCTCGTCCTCCGCGAGGTCGGCGATCGTCCGGGTGCCAGGACCCGGGTGGGTGGTGGTGCTCATGGCTTCCTCCCCTGAGGACCGAGAGAGTGGATGTTGTGGACCCGGACGGGTCGCGAGAAGCCCTTGGGCCGGATGTCGCCGATCAGCTCGGCCCCGGCCGTGTGCTCGACCGCGGCGAGGACCTGGTCGGTGACCAGCACCTGCCAGTCACCGGCGTCGTTGCACAGCCGTGCCGACAGGTTGGTGACGCTGCCGATGGCGGCGTAGTCGAACCGGCCCTCGAAACCGATGCGTCCGAGCGTCGCGTAGCCCTGGGCGATGCCCGTGCGGTGCGTCAGGTCGTGTCCGTGGCGCCGCCAGCCCGTCGCCAGGTGCTGGACCTCGTCGCCGATGTCGAGCGACATCCGTACGGCGCGTTCCACGGGGTCCTCGCACGGTACGGGATCGTTGAAGAAGACCATGATCCCGTCACCGGTGAACCTCTCGAGGGTGCCCTGGTGCTCGTGCACGTGCGTGCCCACGACGCGGTGGTAGTCGGCCAGCACCGCCATCACCTCCTCGGGCTCGCTGGTCTCGGCGAACTGGGTGAAGCCGTGGAAGTCGCAGAACACCACCACGATCTCGCGGCGGTGCGACGCCAGCAGGCTCTGGTCGTCGACCACGAGGTCGGCGAGCTGGGGGGACAGGAAGTGGCGCAGCCGGCTGGTGCGTTCGAGCTCGGCCACCCCCTCGGCCACCCGGCGTTCGAGCTCGGCGTTCCAGGTCGCCAGCTCGGCAGCCTGGCGCGTGACCGTGTCGTGGTAGCGCTTGATCCGCGCCAGGGAGGCGACCCGGGCCAGCAGCTCTGCGGTGTTGAACGGCTTGGTGACGAAGTCGTCGGCGCCGGACTCGAGGGCCGCCAGCCGCTGCTGCTCGCCGCTTGCCGTGATCATCACCACCGGCAGGTAGGCCGTCCGCGAGTCGGCACGGATCCGTCGGCACACCTCGTGGCCGTCCATCCCCGGCATCACCACGTCGAGCAGGACCAGGTCGACGTCACGGCGCTGCAGGAGATCGAGGGTCTCCTGGCCCGAGGACGCGGACAGGACGTCGTAGCCGCGCGGAGTCAGGACGGCGTCGAGCAACCGTCGGTTGGCGGGCTGGTCGTCGACCGCGAGCACGGTGACCGGGTCGCCGATCATGACGGGCCCACCTGCAGCAGCTCCTCGACCAGGGTGACCAGACCACGCACGCTGATCGGCTTCTCCACGTACGAGTCGAAGCCGGCGCGCCTCACCCGCTCCTGGTCCTCGGTCATGGCCGAGGCCGTGACGGCGACGACCGGGACCTGCGAGTCGATCGTGTCCTGCCGCAGCCGCCGCATGGTCTCGAACCCGTCGATCCCGGGGAGCTGCAGGTCCATCAGCACCAGGGCCGGCGGGAGCTCCACCGCCACCGCGAGCCCCTCCTCGCCGGTGGTGGCGGACACCACCTCGTAGCCGGCCGCTCCGAGCACGTCGCGGACGAGCTTGAGGTTGAGCGGGTTGTCCTCGATGACGAGGATGCGCGCGGCACTCATGGCGCCTCGGGGGTGAGCGGCTCGTTCGTGTGGGACCGCAGCACGCCGACCCGCGCGAGGGCGGCGAGGAGGTCCTCGCGCCTGACCGGCTTGAGCAGGTACTCCTGCGCCCCCAGGGCAAGCCCCCGGGCGCGGTCGTCGACGACGGTCGTGACGACGATCGGGATCTCGGCGGTGCTGACGTCGGCATGCAGGGCGCTGATGACCTGCCAGCCGTCCAGACGGGGGAGGCGGATGTCGAGGACCACGACGTCGGGACGGAGGGCGTGGGCCAGGCGGATCGCCTCCGGCCCGTCCTTCGCCCTCTCCAGCCGCGCCGAGCTGTCCTCGAGGTAGGCGGCCATCAGGTCGAGGGAGGAGCGGTCGTCGTCGACGAGCAGCACGGTCGGTCGGTCGGGGTCGGACGGCCCGGCGACGACCCGGTCCGGGTGGACCTGGGGGATCACGGGGAAGGCGACCCCGAAGGTGCTGCCGACCCCGACCTCGGTCTCGAGCCACAGGCGCCCCCCGAACAGGTCCATGATGCGTCGGCACAACGTCAGGCCCAGCCCCGTGCCCTCGCTGCGGCCGACGTCGCGACCGCCCTGCTGGAAGGACTCGAAGATGCGCTCCCGGTCCTGCTCCGGGATCCCGGCACCGGTGTCGCTCACGGTGACCAGGAGCTCGTCGGACTCCGTCCGTGCGTCGACGTCGATGCGGCCGCCGTCGGGGGTGAACTTCACCGCGTTCGACACCAGGTTGAGGATCACCTGCTTGAACCGGAGCTCGTCCGCCACGATCGTCGTCACGTCGTCGGCGACCTCGAGGGAGACCGCGATGCCGTGCTGGACGGCTCGTTCCCGTACGAGGGACAGGGTGTAGTCGAGCGCCGTGGAGACGCGGAACGTCGTCGGGTCCAGGACCATCTGGCCCGCTTCGACCTTCGACAGGTCGAGGATCTCGTTGAGCAGCTCGAGCAGGTGTCGCCCGGAGTTCCAGATGTCCCGGACGTACTCGTCCTGCCGGTCGTTGAGCTCGCCGAAGAGCCTGTCGAGCAACACCTCGGAGAAGCCGATGACCGCATTGAGCGGGGTACGGAGCTCGTGGGACATGCTGGCCAGGAACTCCGACTTGTGGCGGCTGGCCACGGCGAGCTCGGCCGACTTGGTCTCGAGCTCCTGGAACAGCCGCGCGTTCACGATGGCGATCGACGACTGGGACGCGAACGTCCGGAGCAGCTCGACCATCTCCGCCGGGAACTCCCCGACCGAGCGCCGGCGGATCACCAGCACGCCCACGATCAGGTCGCCGCGGACCATGGGGACGGCGAGCACCGACCGCCAGCCGTCCTGCCGGAGCACCTCGAGGTGCGCGTCCGCCGACGCCTCGGTCACCTCGGCGACCTGCAGGGGGCGGCGCTGGGTGACGGCACGTCCCACCAGCGTCGTCGAGCGGGGGATGGTGGTCTGGCGCAGCCGGGTCAGCAGCTCGTCGCTGGTGCCGTACGCCGCCCGGACCAGGAACCCGTCGGCCTGGTCGTCGTACTCCATGATCGAGCCGCCGTCGGTGCCCGTGAGGCGCACCGCGTTGGTGACGATCCGGTCCAGCACCTCGTGGGGATCGAGGGTCGAGCTCACGACCTCTCCGAGCTCGCGGAGGGCCTCGACCTGCTGCACCTTGCTCGCCAGGTCCGCCCCGCGGGCCTCCAGCGAGCGCGTCAGCTCGACCTGGCGGAGCGCGACCGCCGCCTGGGCCGCGAAGTCGTCCACCATCCGCATCTCGTGGTCGCTGAACGGCGCGACCTCGTTGCGCCACAGCGAGAGGGCTCCGACGACCTCGTCGCCCAGCATCATGGGAGCCGCGAGGAGCGTGCGGTAGCCGGCAACCCGCTGGAGGTCCTGCCGTCCGTACTCGGCGTCACCCAGGACGTCGGCGATCTGCTGGGTCCACCCGTCCTCCACCACCCGGCCGACGAGGCTCGCCCGGCCGCGCTCGACGGGGTGGTCCCTGACCCAGCGGCGGTACTCCTCCGGAGTGGCATCGGAGCTCCGGGAGAGCTCGAACACCTCGCCCGTGCGCAGGAAGAGCAGTCCGGCGTCCGCCCGGCTCAGCCGAGTGGCGCGATCGACGATCCTGTCGAGGATCTCGCTCGGGTCCGCGCCCGCGCGTCCGAGCGCCAGCAGGATCTCCTCGGTGGCGACTGCCTGCTCACGCGCGTCGCTGAGCTCCCGGTCGCGGGCCGAGTCGCCCGCTTCGTCCGCCGGGGTCTGCCAGGTCCCTCCGGCCATCGCTCCCCCCTGGGCCGTCTTTCATCATGGACCCGGTGGCCGGGAGGGGCAAGGGGCGGGGGCCACGGCGGTCATCGCCCTGCACACGTGCGGGGGTTTCGAGGCTCGCTCCGCTCGCACCTCAACCTCCGAGGGGGCTCGATCTCCGACGGGGCTCCGCTCGCACCTCAACCTCCGAGGGGGCTCGATCTCCGACGGGGCTCCGGTCGCACCTCAACCTCCCATGGGCTCCGGTCTAGGGTGCGCGCATGACGACTGCCCGCACCGTCCCGGTGACGACCGAGATGGACGGGGAGGAGCTGGACGCGGAGGACGCGTGGCACCTGGTCCGCCACCACGGCGTGCGGCGGGTGCTGGTGGAGGCCTTCGTCCGGTTCCGGTACGGCGACGGGTTCACCAACAGCCGGGCGCTGGCGCTGCAGACCTGCCTGGCCGTGGTGCCGTTCATGCTCGCCGTGACCGGGCTGGCCGCCGACATCGACGAGGAGAAGCCGGCCCGGGTGGTGGCCGCGACCGTCGAGGCGATCTCGCCGGGCACCGGGCAGGACGACGCCCTCGCGGACGCGCTCGTCGGCGGCTCCGAGGCGGCGGGCGAGCTGGCGCTGACGATCGGGCTGCTGTTCGCGCTGCTCTCGATGACGACAGCGATGGCCCAGGTCGAGCGCGGCGGCAACCGGATCTACGGCATCCGGCGCGACCGGCCGGCACTGCACAAGTACGGCCGGGCCGCGGTGTTCACCGCGCTGCTCGCCGTCCCGGTCGGCCTCGGGTTCCTGCTGCTCGTCGCGGGCAACGCGTTCGGCGACGCGATGGTCCGCGAGTACGGCTGGTCCGAGGGGATGCTGCTCTGGTGGCAGGTGCTGCGCTGGCCGGCCGGGCTGGGGACGCTGGTGCTCGCGATCGCCGTGCTCTTCGACCACGCCCCGAGGCGGCGGCAGCCGGCGCTGTCGTGGCTGGCCCTCGGCTCGTCGATCGCCGTGCTGCTGAGCATGGTGGCCGCGGCCGGGTTCGGGGCGTACGTGAGCGTGAGTGCGTCGTTCAGCAGCACCTACGGGCCGCTCGCCGGGGTGTTCGCGCTGCTGCTGTGGAGCCTGCTGTCGTCGATGGGGCTGTTCTACGGGCTGGCGGTCTGCGCCCAGCTCGAGGCGCTGCGCGCCGGTGACGCCGAGCCGACGTACGACGACCCCGGCCGGCCGCACCACACCCACGCGTGACCGATGAGTCCCCGCCCCCGCGCGGGTCGGTAGCGGCATGAGGCTGGTGCGCGTGGACGGGCCGGGCGACGTGGAGCTCTGCATCGACGAGCACGGCGACCCGGCGGACCCGCTGGTGCTGCTGGTGCACGGTGCGGCGGCCTCGTACGACTCCTGGGACGTCGAGCTCTGCCGGGCGATCGCCGACGGCGGACGCCACGTCGTGCGCTACGACCACCGGGACACCGGGCGCTCGACCACCGGCACGCCCGGCTCCCCGTCGTACGACGGCAACGCGCTGGAGGACGACTGCGCCGCCCTCGTCGAGGAGCTCGGAGCGCCGGCGCACCTGGTCGGGCTCTCCATGGGCGGCGGGATCGCCCAGTCGCTCGCGCTCCGGCGGCCGGAGCTGGTCGCCTCGCTCACCCTGGTCGCGACGGCCGCCGTCGGGGGAGTCGACCACGCGGGGCTGCCGGGACCCACGGCCGCGCTCAGCCGGTGGTTCGACGACCCGCCGCCGGACCCCGACTGGACCGACCGCGAGGCCGTGGTGGCCTGGTCGATCGCGGCCGAGCGGGTGTTCGCGGGGCCGGGCTTCGACGAGCCGCGGGCTCGGGCCGCGGCGGGTGCGATGTTCGACCGCAGCCACGACCCCGCCGCCGCGGGCAACCACTGGCTGGTGGCCGGCGACGACGAGGGGGAGCCGCTCGACGTCCACCGGATCGTGGTCCCGACCCTGGTCGTGCACGGCGCCCAGGACCCGATGTTCCCGCTGCCGCACGCCGAGGCGCTGGCCGCGGCCGTGCCCGGTGCGCGGCTGCTCGTCGTCGACGGCATGGGCCACCAGGTCCCGCCGCCGGCCGCGTGGGATGAGCTCGTGCCGGCCATCCTGGCGCTCTGAGGGGCGGTCAGGTCGGCCGGCTCAGTCGCGCAGCCACCAGCGCGAGCACGCAGCCGACGCCGGCGACCGCGAAGCCGATCGGGAAGCCCCAGACCGAGGCGACCACGCCGACCACGACGGCGCCGAGCGCCGTCCCGCCGTCGAAGCCGACGTTCCACACCGTGCTGGTCTCGTCGACCCGGCCGGGGCCGGAGCGGTGGAACGCCGAGACCAGGGTGAGGTTCTGCAGCGCTCCGTAGCCGGTCCCGCAGAGCATCGCGCCGGCCAGCAGCCAGCCGGTCGTCCCGTCGCGGGCGCCCCAGGCGCAGGCCGTGGTCCCGGCGGCCGTCACGACGAGCAGCGGGGCCAGCCACGCGTGGCCGCCGCTCGGACCGGCGTCGGCGAGGTGGCCGGCGCCGAAGCGCGACGCGGCGGCCGCGACGCCCATCAGCAGCAGCGCCAGCCCGGCGGTGCCCGAGGAGGTGACCTGGGGGAGGAAGGTGAGCAGAGCGCCGCCCGCCATCGTCGCCGCCAGCAGCACGGCCGTCGGGGGGACGACGGCGGCGAGCAACCCGAGCGGGGCGGGGGCGGTGGCCGGGCCGGTGACAGGAGCCGGCGCTCCCGGCACGGGGGCCACGGGCGCCGGTGCCGCCGCGGGACGGACCAGGTGGCCGAGGGCGAGCGCCGCCGGGATGCCGAGCAGCGGCAGCGCCGCCACGAGCAGCACGGGCGCGAACCCCACCGCGTCGACCGCGGGTACGCCCGCCGGCAGCAGCACCAGGTTGGGTACGGCGACCGCCAGCCCGTACACCCCCACCATCCGGCCCCGGAGCGCGGGCGGGGCGAGGTGGCCGACCACCGCGCTGCCGGTCACGGTGAGGATGCCGAAGCCGACGCCACGGACGACCGAGCAGGCGAGGATCCAGGCGAGGGTGTCGGCGACGACGAGGGCCGCACCGGCCGCCATCAGCACCAGCCCCAGCGCCATGGTCCGGCCGTGGCCGAGGGTCCGCAGCGTCCACGGCACCGCGAGCTGCGCGACCACGGTGGTGGCGAGCAGCACGCCGTTGACCAGTCCGGCGCCGGCGGCGCCCGCGCCCCCGTGGACGGCCCACAGCGGCGCCACGGGGAGCAGCAGGGCGTACCCGCTGAAGCCGGTGACCGAGTAGACGACCAGCGGCCCCGTCCCCGGGACGGACCGGACCGAGGTGGGTCGGGCGTCGGGGGAGGGGCCGCTCGCGTCGGGGTCGGGGTGCCCGCTCAGCAGCTCACACCCACGGTCACGCCCAGCGCTCGCTGGCCGGCGTGAAGTCGAGCGTCCGGTCGCCGGTGTAGATCTGCTTGGGGCGGGCGATCTTCTGCTCCTTGTCCTGGACCAGCTCGAGCCACTGGGCGAGCCAGCCCGGGGTACGGCCGATCGCGAACAGGACGGTGAACATCTCCGGCGGGAAGGCGAAGGCCTCGTAGATCAGCCCGGAGTAGAAGTCGACGTTGGGGTAGAGCTTGCGCTTGACGAAGTACTCGTCCTCGAGCGCGATCTTCTCCAGCTCCAGCGCGATGTCGAGCAGCGGGTTGGTGCCGGTGACCTCGAAGACGTCGTCGGCGGACTTCTTGATGATCGCCGCGCGCGGGTCGTAGTTCTTGTAGACCCGGTGGCCGAAGCCCATCAGCCGCTCGTTGCCGTCCTTCACCCCGGAGATGAAGTCGGGGATGTTCTCCTTGGAGCCGATCCGCTTCAGCATCCGCAGCACGGCCTCGTTGGCGCCGCCGTGGAGCGGGCCGTAGAGCGCGGCGACGCCGGCGGCCACCGCGGAGTACGGGTCGACCTGGCTGGAGCCGACGGAGCGGACCGCGTTGGTCGAGCAGTTCTGCTCGTGGTCGGCGTGGAGGATGAACAGCACGTCGAGCGCCTTGACCAGCCGCTCGTCGGCCTCGAACTTCTTCTCGCTCATCTTGAACAGCATCGAGAGGAAGTTGGCGGTGTACGAGAGGTCGTTGTCGGGGTAGATGAACGGCTTGCCCTGCGCGTGCCGGTAGGACCAGGCGCCCAGCGTCGGCATCTTCGCGATCATCCGCACCATCTGCATGTGGCGGTTCTCGGCGTCCCCGATGTTGCGGGCGTCGGGGTAGAACGTCGACAGCGCACCGACCGAGGCCATCAGCATGCCCATCGGGTGGGCGTCGTAGCGGAAGCCCTCCATGAACGACTTGACGTTCTCGTGGACGAACGTGTGGTAGGTGATCTCGTGCACCCACGCCTCGTACTCGGCCCGGGTGGGCAGCGAGCCGTGGATCAGCAGGTAGGCGACCTCGAGGAAGTTGGACTTCTCGGCCAGCTGCTCGATCGGGTAGCCGCGGTACTCGAGGATGCCCTCCTCGCCGTCGATGTAGGTCACGGCGCTGCGACACGAGGCGGTGTTGACGAAGCCGGGGTCGTAGACCGCGATGCCGGGCTGGTCGTCGCCTGCCTTGATCTTGCCGATGTCGGCCGCCTTGACGGTACCGTCGGTGATCGGGACGTCGTATTCCTGCCCGGTGCGGTTGTCGCGGACGGTGAGGGAATCAGTCACCCGCTCAACCTATCCCCGGTGGGGAAGTGGCGCGAATCCGAGTCTTGAGGACCGTGCGCCCCGGTCGGGCTGCGTGGTTTTGACCCCCCGCGCGCGACGCCGGTAGTCTTGCGGGTCGCGACTCCTGCCGCGTCGCGACCTCTCACGTGGGTCGCGGTGCAGTCCCGGACCGAAGTCTGAGCCGGGCCGTTGTTCGTCAGAAGTCGTGGCACCACCA
Source organism: uncultured Actinomycetota bacterium (assembly GCA_963724225.1). Classification (GTDB taxonomy): domain Bacteria; phylum Actinomycetota; class Actinomycetes; order Propionibacteriales; family Nocardioidaceae; genus Nocardioides. The sequence goes on from CAVRTX010000019.1 coordinate 44,203, forward strand.
CCCGACCGGGACCTCCGGGGCGGGCCACCACGAACGAAGAGGGCACTCACGTGCGCACCTACAGCCCCAAGCCGGGCGACATCCAGCGCAACTGGCACGTCATCGACGCCGAGGACGTGATCCTGGGTCGGCTCGCCGTCCAGACCGCCAACCTCCTGCGCGGCAAGCACAAGACGATCTTCGCTCCCCACATGGACACCGGTGACTTCGTCATCATCGTCAACGCGGAGAAGGTCGCCCTGACCGGCCAGAAGGCCACCAAGAAGGTCAGCTACCGCCACTCCGGCTACCCGGGTGGGCTCACCGCGACCCCGATCGGCCAGGGCCTCGAGAAGGACGCCCGCAAGGTCATCGAGAAGGCCGTGTGGGGCATGCTCCCCAAGAACAAGCTGGGCCGCCAGATCATCAAGAAGCTCAAGGTCTACGCAGGCCCGCACCACCCCCACCAGGCCCAGCAGGCCCAGCCGTTCGAGATCTCGCAGATCTCCCAGTGACCACCCAGGACCGAGGACACGCAGTGACTGAGAACACCGCAGACAGCACCGAGGTCGAGGAGACCTTCGAGACCAACGAGCAGGGCGTCGCCTACAGCTCCGAGAGCGCCCCGGCCGCCGACGCGCCGGTCAACTCCACGATCGCGCCCGCCGCCGCGACCGGCCGCCGCAAGCAGGCCGTCGCCCGGGTACGGATCGTGCCCGGCACCGGCAGCTGGACCGTCAACGGCCGCGCGCTCGACTCGTACTTCCCCAACAAGCTGCACCAGCAGGTCGTCAACGAGCCGTTCGTGACGACCCAGCTCGAGGGCCGCTTCGACGTGATCGCCCGGATCCACGGCGGCGGCATCACCGGCCAGGCCGGTGCGCTGCGGCTCGGCGTGGCCCGTGCGCTCAACGCCGTCGACCTCGACGCCAACCGCGCCTCGCTGAAGAAGGCCGGCCTGCTCACCCGTGACGCCCGCGTCATCGAGCGCAAGAAGGCCGGTCTCAAGAAGGCCCGCAAGGCGCCCCAGTTCAGCAAGCGGTGACGATTCACTAGGGTCGGCCGCATGGCGACCCGACTCTTCGGCACGGACGGGGTCCGGGGCCTGGCCAACGGTGACCTCACCGCTGAGCTGGCCCTGGACCTTTCCGTTGCCGCCGCCCACGTCCTCGCCGACCGTGGCGACTTCGAGGGGCACCGCCCGTTCGCCGTCGTGGGCCGGGACACCCGGATCTCCGGGGAGTTCCTGGAGGCCGCCGTCGTGGCGGGTCTGGCGTCCGCCGGCGTCGACGTGCTGCTGCTGGGCGTGCTCCCGACGCCGGGCGTCGCCCACCTCACCGGCACCCTCGGCGCCGACCTCGGCGTGATGCTCTCCGCCTCCCACAACCCGATGCCCGACAACGGCATCAAGTTCCTGGCGCGCGGCGGCCGCAAGCTCGACGACGCGATCGAGATCGCGATCGAGCGCCGGATGCGGGAGCCGTGGGAACGGCCGCGGGGCGCGGAGGTGGGCCGGGTCCGGCCGTACGAGCAGGCGGCCGACGACTACGTCACCCACCTGATCGGCGCCATCGACCACCCGCTCGTCGGGCTCAAGGTCGTGCTCGACTGCGCGGCAGGTGCCGCCTCCGAGGCCGGGCCCCGCGCGCTGACGGGGGCCGGCGCCGAGGTCGTGGCGATCCACGCGACGCCCGACGGGCTCAACATCAACGACCGGTGCGGCTCGACCCACCTGGAGTCGCTGCAGGAGACGGTCGTACGCGAGGGCGCGGACGCCGGGTTCGGCCTCGACGGCGACTCCGACCGCTGCCTGGCGGTCGACCACGAGGGCACGGTCGTCGACGGCGACCAGATCCTGGCGATCCTGGCGCAGTCGCTGCACGAGCAGGGCCGGCTGGCCAAGGACACCGTGGTCGCGACGGTGATGAGCAACCTCGGGTTCGTCAACGCGATGCGCGAGGCCGGGATCGGCGTCCGGCAGACCAAGGTCGGCGACCGCTACGTCCTCGAGGCGATGAACATCTCCGGCTACTCCCTCGGCGGCGAGCAGTCCGGTCACGTGATCATGAGTGACCACGCCACCACCGGCGACGGCATCCTGACCGCGCTCTCGGTGCTGGAGCGGATGGCCACCACCGGCCGGTCGCTGCAGGACCTGGCCGCGGTGATGACGCGTCTGCCGCAGGTGCTGGTCAACGTCCCCGGCGTCGACAAGTCGCGCGCCGACGAGGACGCCGTCGTCGCGGCCGCGGTCGCCGAGGAGGAGGCGGTGCTGGCCGGGCAGGGGCGGATCCTGCTGCGGCCCTCGGGCACCGAGCCGATCGTCCGGGTGATGGTCGAGGCGCCGACCGAGGAGCAGGCGCACGGGGTCGCCGACCGGCTCGCCCACGTCGTACGGACCCAGCTGGCCCTCTGATGGGCCTCCTGGTGTGCCCCGCGGCGTGTCCCGCGGTGTGTCCCGTGGACCCGGCTCCGCGATGAGGGCGCCGCGCCAGCCGCTGGTGCCGCGCAACCCCGCCGAGGAGCACCGGACCGCCACGCCGCTGGAGCTGTTCCTCGACCTGGTGTTCGTGGTCGCGATCGCGTCGGCGTCCGCCGAGCTCCACCACGGGCTCGCCGAGGGCCACCTCCACGCGGTGCTCGGCTTCGTGATGACCTTCATGGCGATCTGGTGGGCGTGGATGAACTTCACGTGGTTCGCCTCGGCGTACGACCCCGACGACGTCGGCTACCGGCTGCTGGCCTTCGTGATCATGACCGGCTCGCTGATGCTGGCCGCGGGAGTGCCGGCGTTCGCCGACGACGGCCAGTCGGGGTTGCTGGTGGCTGGCTACGCCGTGATGCGGCTGGCGATGGTGGCGCTGTGGCTGCGGGCCGCCGCCGGGCATCCGGAGCGGCGACGCACCTGTCTGACGTACGCCGGCGGGATCGCGGTGGTGCAGGTGCTCTGGGTGGCCCGGCTGCTGGTGGACGACCCGACGCTGCTGGTGGCGACCTTCTTCGTCGGCATGGCGCTGGAGCTGATGGTGCCGTACGTCGCGGAGCGGCACGGCCGGACCCCGTTCCACCCCGAGCACATCTCCGAGCGCTACGGGCTGTTCACGATCATCGTGCTCGGCGAGGTCGTGCTGTCGACCGTGCTGGCGGTGCAGGGAGCGCTCGGCGGGGACGACCTCTCGGGCCTGGTCCCGCTGGTGCTCGGGGCGCTGCTGATCGTGTTCTCCACCTGGTGGCTCTACTTCCGGCGCGACCACGCCGAGCTGTTCGCAGCGGGCCGGATCGAGGCGGTCATGGCGGTCGGCTACGGCCACCTGCTGCTGTTCGGCTCGATCGCGGCGACCGGTGCTGGGCTGGCGGTCGCCGTCGACGTGGTCACCCACCACGCCCACACCACCGCCGCCACGGCGGCCTGGTCGGTGACCGTGCCGTTCGCCGTGTTCCTCACGACGCTCGGGCTGCTGGACGCCGCCACCGAGGCCGCCCGCTGGATGGTGGTCGAGACCGCGGTGCTGCTCGTGGCCGTGGTCGTCGTCACGGCGGCGTCGCTCGCGGCCGGGCTCCCCGTCGGGGTGGTCGTGCTGCTGCTCGGCCTGGTGGGCGCCGGCGGCGTGGCCCAGCACCTCGTCGTGGACGCCCGCGCGGCCGCCTGAGCCGTCCACGGGTCGACCCGCCTCGTCTCAGATGATGAGACGGCTCGGAAGACTCGCGGGGCCGCGATCCGTTGGGCTCCCCATGACCAACACACCGGAGAAGATCGTCTACACCGCCCAGGCCGCCGTCACCGGCGGCCGCAGGGGTGGTCACGGCAGGACCAGCGACGGGCAGCTCGAGGTCGACCTGCAGGCCCCCACCGAGATGGGTGGGCCCGGCGGCGGCACCAACCCCGAGCAGCTGTTCGCGGTGGGCTACGGCGCCTGCTTCACCGGCGCGCTGGGCCTCGCGGGCAAGGCCGAGGGCATCGACACCTCCGGTGCCAGCACCGACGTGTCGGTCCACTTCGGGCCCGAGGGCGAGTCCTTCGCGATCAGCGTCGAGCTCGACGTCACCATCCCGGGCGTCGACGACGCCACGGCCCGGAAGCTGGTCGACCGGACCCACGAGCTGTGCCCGTACTCGAAGGCCACCCGGGGCAACGTCGACGTCGTCGTCACCGGCCGGGCCGCCTGAGCCGCACCTGACCTCCCCGACGCCCCTCCGCCCACCCGGGCGGCGGGGCGTCGTCGTACGCAGGTCGGGTCGGTAAGTGCGTGCCAAGTGGAGCGAAAGCGGGCCCGCCGATGCTCGGGGAGTCCGGGGCCACCGCGGCCCCGGGATCCCGAGAGGAGCCCGACATGTCCTTCCTGCGCACCCACGGTTGGCGCCTGGCACTGCTGGTCGGAGGCGTGCTGATGGCCGTCGGCGGCCCGATGCACCCGGAGTCCGACGCCCGTGACTCGATGACCCAGGAGCTGGCCACGATGACGGCCGACGAGCGGTGGGTGCCCGGGCACACGCTGATCATGGTCGGCACCGTGCTGCTGGTCGCCGGCCTCTGGCTGGCCCGCTCCCGCGGCGTGTGGCCCGCGGCGCACCGGGCGCTGACGGCGGCTGCCGTGACGATGAGCCTGTACGCCGTGGAGACCGCGTTCCACCTGGCCGCCGGCGCGGACAGCGCGGCCCTGGCGGCGGGGGAGCTGCCGCCGATCACGCTGGCGCACCTGGCGCTCGCGACGGTGCTCTACCCGCTGTCCGGCACCGGCCTGGTGCTGCTCGGCCTGGCCCTGGTCGGGACCGAGCGGGGGATCCGCCGCGTCGTACCCGTCCTCCTGGTCGTCGGCGGCCTGCTCCACGCGTCCTCGATCATCGTCACCCTCGTGCTGCCGGACTTCGAGGCGACGCCGCTGTTCGCCGGTGCCGGCATGTCGATCGCGCTGTGGTCGCTGCTGACCGGCGTCCTCGGGGCCTCGACCCGACTGGCTGCCCCGGCTCCCGGCCGCCGTCTGGTCGACGCCTGAAACCGGCGCGTGTGCCTGGGAACGGTGCATGCACCGTTCTCAGGAACACGCCGCGGTCCTACAGCTTGCGGAGCCGGACGTAGCGGACCGAGTGATCCTTGTCCTTGCGCAGCACCAGCGTGGCGCGGGAGCGGGTGGGCAGCACGTTCTGCTGCAGGTTGGGGCCGTTGATGGTGTCCCAGAGCCGGGTGGCCGTCGCAACGGCCTCGTCCTCGGAGAGCGCCGCGAACTTGGCGAAGTACGAGTGCGGGTCGCGGAACGCGGTCTCCCGCAGCCGCAGGAACCGCTCGACGTACCACTGCTTGATGTGCTCGGTCCTGGCGTCGACGTACACGGAGAAGTCGAAGAAGTCGCTCAGCGTCAGCCCGACCCGGCCGTCCTCGCGGGCCCGGGCGGGCTGCAGCACGTTGAGCCCCTCGATGATCACGATGTCGGGCCGCTTGACCACGACCTTCTCGTCGGGCACGACGTCGTAGACGAGGTGGGAGTACGTCGGCGCCTCGACCTCGTCCTTGCCCGACTTGATGTCGACCACGAACCGCAGCAGCGCCCGGCGGTCGTACGACTCCGGGAACCCCTTGCGCTGCAGCAGCCCGCGCCGCTCGAGCTCGGCGTTGGGGTGCAGGAAGCCGTCGGTCGTGACGAGCGCGACGTGGGGGTGCTCGGGCCAGTGGGCCAGCATCTGCTGCAGCACCCGCGCGGTGGTCGACTTGCCGACCGCGACCGAGCCGGCGAGACCGATCACGAACGGCGTGCGCGGCGGGTGCGGCTGCTGCAGGAACTCCTCCTGCTGGCGGTGCAGCCCGCCGGCCGACTCGACGTACAGGCTCAACAGCCGCGAGATCGGGAGGTAGACCTGCTCCACCTCGTCGAGGTCCAGCGCGTCGCCCAGGCCGCGCAGCTGGCCGATCTCCTCCTCGGTGAGCGGGCTCGCGGTCTCGCGGCCGAGCGCGGACCAGGCCGCGCGGTCGAGCTCGACGTACGGCGACGGCTCGCGGCCGTTGTCGTCGGGCGGCCCGCCGTGGGGGGACATGCGCGGCATTCTTGCACCGGCGGCGTTCGGGCCCCCTGCCCCGCCCTACAGGGCGAGGCCCCCCAACCCCATGGCCTGCTGCGCGACGGCCGAGGGTGGAGAGCCTCCCCCTAGACTCGCCCGCATGTGCGGAATCGTGGGATACGTCGGGACCCAGCAGGCACAGGACGTCGTGGTCGAGGGGCTGCGGCGCCTGGAGTACCGCGGCTACGACTCGGCCGGGGTCGCCCTGGTCGCCGACGGCACCATCGCCCACGACAAGCGGGCCGGCAAGCTCGCCAACCTCGAGAAGGCGCTCGGCGAGACCGCGCTCCCCGGCGCCACCACCGGCATCGGGCACACCCGGTGGGCCACCCACGGCGCCCCCAACGACCCCAACGCCCACCCCCACCTCGGCCGCGGCGGCCGGGTCGCCCTGGTGCACAACGGGATCATCGAGAACTTCGCGCAGCTGCGGGCGGAGCTCGAGACGGCCGGCCACGTCCTGCTGTCCGAGACCGACACCGAGGTGGCCGCCCACCTGCTCGAGCTCGAGGTCGACGGCGGCCGCGACCTGACGACCGCCATGCAGGCGGTGTGCCGGCGGCTCGAGGGTGCGTTCACGCTCGTCGCCGTCGACTCCCAGGACCCCGACCGGGTGGTCGCCGCGCGGCGCAACAGCCCGCTCGTCGTCGGCATCGGCGAGGGCGAGAACTTCCTCGGCTCCGACGTCGCCGCCTTCATCGGCCACACCCGCGAGGCGATGGAGCTCGACCAGGACCAGGTCGTCACGATCACGCCCGAGGGGGTGACCGTCAGCGGCTTCGACGGGACGCCCGCCGAGGGCCGCCGCTACCACGTCGACTGGGACGTCGCGGCCGCCGAGAAGGACGGCTACGACTGGTTCATGCGCAAGGAGATCTTCGAGCAGCCGCGCGCGGTGGCCGACTCGCTGCTCGGGCGCCGTACGCCGGAGGGGCTGCTGCAGCTCGACGAGATGCGGCTCAGCGACGAGGACCTCCGCGACATCGACAAGATCATCATCATCGCGGCGGGGACGTCGTTCTACGCCGGCATGGTCGCCAAGTACGCCATCGAGCACTGGACCCGGATCCCGGTCGAGGTCGAGCTGGCCTCGGAGTTCCGCTACCGCGACCCGATCCTCACCCAGTCGACGCTGGTCGTGGCGATCAGCCAGTCGGGCGAGACCGCCGACACGCTGCAGGCGATCCGTCACGCCCGGATGCAGCGGTCGAAGGTGCTGGCGATCTGCAACAGCAACGGCTCCACGATCCCGCGCGAGTCCGACGGCGTGATCTACACGCACGCCGGGCCCGAGATCGGGGTCGCGTCGACCAAGGGCTACGTGACGCAGCTGGTCGCCTGCTACCTGCTCGCGCTCTACCTCGCGCAGGTGAAGGGGACCCGGTTCGGCGACGAGATCGGCGAGGTCTTCGACCAGCTCGAGCGGATGCCCGAGCACGTGCAGACGGTGCTCGACCGGTCCGAGCAGGTGTACGCGCTCGCCCGCGAGCACGTGGCGAGCCGGTCGGTGCTCTTCCTCGGCCGCCACGCCGGCTACCCGGTCGCGCTCGAGGGCGCGCTGAAGCTCAAGGAGATCGCGTACCTGCACGCCGAGGGGTTCGCCGCCGGCGAGCTCAAGCACGGGCCGATCGCCCTGATCGAGGACGGGCTGCCGGTGCTGTGCATCGTGCCGCCGCAGGGGCGCGACTTCCTGCACGACAAGATGGTCAGCGGCATCCAGGAGGTGCGGGCGCGGGGTGCCCGCACGATCTGCCTGGCCGAGGAGGGCGACGACTCGATCACGCCGTACGCGGACGCGCTGGTGCGGCTGCCGCAGGTGCCGGTGCTGCTGCAGCCGCTGGTGGCCGTCGTACCGCTGCAGCTCTTCGCGTGCGAGCTGGCCACCCAGCTCGGCCACGACGTCGACCAGCCGCGCAACCTGGCCAAGTCCGTCACGGTGGAGTGAGCCGGTGGCCGTGATCGGCGTCGGCATCGACGTCGTCGACATCGAGCGCTTCGTCGCCTCGCTGGACCGGACGCGGGGGCTGCGGGAGCGGCTGTTCACACCCGCCGAGGCGGCCCTGCCGCCGGCCTCGCTGGCCGCCCGGTTCGCCGCCAAGGAGGCGCTCGCCAAGGCGCTCGGCGCCCCGGTCGGCCTGGGCTGGCACGACGCCGAGGTGGTCTCCGAGGACTCCGGCCGCCCGGTGCTCACGATCCGCGGCAGCGTCGCCGACCGCGCCACCGAGCTCGGCGTACGGTCCACCCACCTCTCGCTCTCCCACGACGCCGGCATCGCCTCCGCCGTCGTGGTGCTGGAGACCTGAGCCCGCCTCCCTTTCTTCGCGGCGAGAATGGGGGGCGCGAATAGGGTGGGGGGATGCGAGGGGCGCACACGGTCGAGCAGGTACGGGCGGCCGAGGCGGCCCGGATGGCCGTGCTGCCGGACGGTGCGCTGATGCAGCAGGCGGCCACGGGGCTGGCCCACGCGGTGCTCGACCTGCTGGGCGGCGGGTACGGCCGCCGGGTGCTGCTGCTGGTCGGGGCCGGCAACAACGGCGGCGACGCACTGTACGCCGGCGCGAGGCTCGCGCAGCGCGGCTGCGCGGTCGAGGCGTGGCTGCTGGCCGACGCGGTCCACGAGGGCGGCCTGGCCGCGCTGCTGGCCGCCGGCGGGCGGGTGACCGAGCCCCACGTCGCCGACGCAGACGGCGAGACCCCGCCCGACCTCGTCGTCGACGGGATCGTGGGCATCGGCGGCCGCCCCGGGCTGCGGCCCGACGCGGCAGCGGCGCTCGCCCGCGTCGACGGCGTCCCGGTCGTCGCGGTCGACGTCCCGAGCGGGATCGGTGTCGACACCGGCGAGCTCGACGGCCCGCACGTGGCGGCCGCGCTCACCGTCACCTTCGGCACGCTCAAGGCCGGCCACCTGGTCGACCCCGCCGCGGCCGCGTGCGGGACGGTCCACCTCGTCGACCTCGGCCTCGACCTGCCGGCGCCCCCGATCGAGGCGCTGCAGCCCGCCGACGTACGACGGCTGGTGCCGCAGCCTCCGGGCGACGGCCACAAGTACACCCGCGGCGTCGTCGGCGTCCGCGCCGGCTCGGCCACCTACCCCGGCGCCGCCCTGCTCTGCGTCGGCGGCGCCGACTGCGGGCTGGCGGGGATGGTCCGCTACGTCGGCGAGGTCGCCGACGTGGTCCGCCGGGTGCACCCCGAGGTCGTCGGCGAGGGCCGGGTCCAGGCGTGGACGGTCGGCTCCGGCGGCGGCGACGCGGCGGGGGACGAGCTCGCGGCCGCGGTCGCCGACGGCGTCCCGGTCGTCGTCGACGCCGACGCGCTGCGGCACGTCACGGGTCCGCTCGGCGTCCCGGCGGTGCTGACGCCCCACGCGGGCGAGCTGGCCGCGATGACCGGCGTCGACCGGGACGAGATCGAGGCGCGCGGGCTCCACCACGCCCGCGCCGCCGCGGCCCGCTACGAGGCCGTCGTCGTGCTCAAGGGCCGCCGTACGATCGTCGCCCACCCCGACGGCAGGGTCCGCGTCACCACCACCGGCGTGCCCTGGCTGGCCACGGCCGGCGCGGGCGACGTCCTCAGCGGTGTCACGGGCGCCCTGCTCGCCGCCGGCCTGAGCCCGTACGACGCCGCGAGCGTCGGTTCCTGGCTGCACGGGGCCGCCGCGACCCTCGCGTCGGCAGACGGTCCACTCCGGGCCGGCGAGGTGGCCGCGGCGCTCCCCGAGGCGGTGCGGCAGGTCCTGGCCGACCCGGGGATGGAAGAATCCTTGGCATGAGGGCCCGCGCCGAGATCGTCGTCGAGCTGCCCCTCATCCGCCACAACGTGGCGGTTCTCCGCGCCCACACCGGCGTCGCGATGATGACCGTGGTCAAGGCCGACGGCTACGGCCACGGCATGGTCCCGGTCGGCCGGGCGGCCCGCGAGGCCGGCGCGGAGTGGCTCGGCGTCGCCACGATCGACGAGGCGCTGGCGCTCCGTGCGGCCGGCGACACCGGCCCCGTGCTCTGCTGGCTCGGGGTCCCCGGCGAGGACTACGCCGCCGCGATCGCCGCCGACGTCGACGTCACCGCCTACTCGGTCGCCGAGCTCGCCGAGGTGGCCTCCGGGGCCGCCGCGGTGGGCCGTCCCGCCCGGCTGCAGCTCAAGGTCGACACCGGCCTGTCCCGCGGCGGCGCCCCGCTCGCGACCTGGGACGACGTCGTCGCCGAGGCCCGCGCGGGCGAGCAGCGCGGCGACTGGACCGTCACCGGCATCTGGTCGCACTTCGCCTGCTCCGACGAGCCCGACCACCCCGCCAACGACGCGCAGGAGGCCGCCTTCCGGCAGGCGCTCGCGGTCGCCGAGCGGGCCGGGCTGCGGCCCGAGGTCCGCCACCTCGCCAACTCCGCGGCCGCCATCCTGCGTCCCGGCTCCCGCTTCGACCTGGTCCGCTGCGGCATCGCGTCCTACGGCCTCGACCCGGCACCCGGGCACACCCCGGACCTCGGGCTGGTGCCCGCGATGTTCGCGTTCGCCGACCTCGCGATCGTGAAGCGGATCGCCGCGGGGGCGGGGGTCTCCTACGGGCACACGTGGCACGCCGACGCTCCGACGACCGTCGGCGTCGTCCCCGTGGGGTACGGCGACGGCATCCCGCGCCACGCCGGCAACCGGGCCGAGGTGATGGTCGGCGAGCGCCGCCGCCCGGTGCGGGGTCGGATCTGCATGGACCAGTTCGTCGTCGACCTCGACGGCGACTCACCGGCCCCGGGCGAGCGGGTCAGGATCTTCGGCGCCGGCCAGGGGGGCGAGCCGACCGCCCAGGACTGGGCCGAGGCCTGCGACACCATCAGCTACGAGATCGTCACCCGCATCGGCGGCCGCTTCGAGCGCCGCCACACCGACGAGGGGACCTCCCGTTGATCCACCCCATTCGAAGGGAGAGCTTCGTTCCGCAAGCATCTCCGGAACAGGGACCCCGACCATGAACCTGAAGCGCACCATCCTCGGCATCGCCGCGTCCGCGGCCGGTGTCGCCGTCGCCGGCACGGCGGTCGGCGTCGCCCGCCGCCGCCGGGTCATCGCCCGACGCGGCGCCGGCGACGCGACCCCGTTCGGGCAGCTGCGGTCGCGGCCGATCACGGTCGTCGCCGACGACGGCGTACCGCTCCACGTCGAGGTCGACGACCTCGCGGGCTCGGGCCTGACCGTGGTGTTCGTCCACGGGTACGCCCTCAACCTCGACTGCTGGCACTTCCAGCGCGCCGCCTACCGGGGCCTGGTCCGTACGGTCTTCTACGACCAGCGCTCCCACGGCCGGTCCGGCAGGTCGACCGACGGCCACGCGACCATCGAGCAGCTCGGGCGCGACCTGCACCGGATCCTCGAGGAGGTCGTCGGCGACGGCCCCGTGGTGCTGGTGGGTCACTCGATGGGCGGCATGGCCGTCGTGGCGCTGGCCGAGGAGTGGCCCGAGCTGTTCGGTGACCGGGTGGTCGGCATCGCGCTGATCTCGACGACCGCCGGGGGGCTCGACCCCCACCGGATGGTCGCGCCGTACGTCCCGAGGTCGCTCGGCAGCACCCTCGGCCTGCGCACCATCGCGACGCTGGCCCGCGGGCACCGCGCCGTCGACGGCGTACGCCGGCTCACCCGGCCGATCGCGACGGTCATCACCGACCAGTTCGCGTTCGGCGACGCGGTGCCGGCCGACTACATCGAGTTCGTCGACGAGATGCTGGCGCGGACGCCGTTCGAGGTGATCGCCGAGTTCTTCCCGAGCTTCGGCACCTTGGACAAGTTCGAGACCGTGCAGGCGCTCGGCCACATCCCGGTGTCGGTGATCTGCGGCACCGCCGACAAGCTGACCTCGATCGGCCACAGTCGCAAGCTCCAGTCGCGGATCCCCCGGTCGCGGCTGCTGGAGTGCGAGGGCGCCGGCCACATGGTGATCCTGGAGCGGCACGAGCAGGTCAACGCCGAGCTCGACCAGCTGCTGGCCGCCGCGGGGGAGCGGGTCGACCAGCGGTGAGCGTCGACGTACGACGGATCGGCCCGGAGGAGGCGGCGACGCTGCTCGCCGTGGTCCGGCCGGCCTTCGAGGAGCGCCCGACGCTCGACCCGCCGGCGGCGACGCTGACCGAGACCGTCGAGTCGCTGGCGGTGCTGCTGGGCAAGCACGGCGGGCTGCTGGCCACGCCTCGACGGCGAACCGGTCGGTGGGCTGGTGCTCGACCCGGTCGGGTCCACGATGTACCTGCGCCGGTTCGGTGTGCTGCCCGGGCTGCAGGGCCACGGCATCGCCGGCCGGCTGATCGCGGCGGCGGTGGAGGACGCGCGCGGGTTCGACGACCTGACCGTCGTCGCGCGGACCGAGCTGCCCCGGACGGTGGCCTTCTGGGAGCGGCGCGGCTTCCGCGAGATCCGCCGCAACGAGCCCGACGTCGAGCTCCGGCGGCCGCTCGACACGTACCTCTTCGACGTCCCCGACGCCGAGGCGATGCGCGAGCTGGGCCGCTCCCTCGCCGGCCAGCTCCGGCCCGGCGACCTGGTCGTGCTCAGCGGCGAGCTCGGCGCCGGCAAGACCACCTTCACGCAGGGGCTGGGCGACGGGCTCGACGTGAGGGGCGACATCACCTCGCCGACGTTCGTGATCGCGCGGGTGCACCCGCCGCTCGGTGACGGGCCGGCGCTGGTCCACGTCGACGCGTACCGGCTCGGCGGCATCGACGAGCTGGACGACCTCGACCTCGACACCTCGCTCGACGACGCGGTGACCGTCGTCGAGTGGGGGGAGGGGATCGCCGAGGGGCTGGCCGAGTCGCGGCTGGAGCTGCGGATCATCCGGGCCCTCGCCCACGCGGACGAGCACGTCGACCTCGACCCGCGCCGGGTGCTGATGACGCCGGTCGGGCCGCGCTGGTACGGCCTCGAGCTCCCCGACACCCAGCGCCCGCCGCTGGCCGAGAAGCCGGACGAGAACCTGCTCGTCGACTTCCGCCCTTTCGACGGGCCCGACCTCGGCGGGCTCGAGGACCTCGACCCGCGGTCGCCGGTGCCGCTGGCGGTGATGGTGGCCGAGCACGACGGCCGGGTGCTGCTCTTCCACGACGTACGCCACGACGAGTGGGAGCTGCCGCTGGCCCACCGGGAGCAGGGCGAGTCGGCGCGCGAGGCCGCCGTACGCAACTTCACCGCCGTGACCGGCTCCGACCCCGGCGAGGTGTCGCTGGTCGGCGTCGCGACCGTGCAGCGCGGCCACGAGCGGCGGATCGAGCGGGTCGCGGTGTTCCACGGCCGGCTGCACGAGGTGGGTGCCTTCGAGGCGACGGCGGGGGTCGACGGCCTCGCCTGGTGGGACCCGGTCGGCGACCACGACGGGCTCTCCCCGATCGACGAGCACCTCGCCCGGCTGGCCGTCGAGGGGTGAGCGGGCTCCGGCCCAGGAGCACCATGCGTCACGGGGGCGGGTCAGTCCCTGCGCTTCTCGGCCGAAGCATCGCCTTGGAAGTGCAGGTTTCCCCGGCGAGCCGGGGAATCCTGCACCACCCCCGCCACCCGCCCGCGGCCCATGGGCGCGGGCTAGCCTGACGGCGTGCTGCTCGCGTTCGACACCGCCACCCCCGCCGTGAGCGTGGCGCTCCACGACGGCGACGACGTCGTCGCCGAGCTGGCGAGCGAGCAGCCGATGCACCACGGTGAGCAGCTGGCGCCGCTGATCGACCGGGTGCTGCGCGCGCAGGGGCTGGTCCGCCAGGACCTCACCGCGATCGCGGTGGGCGTGGGGCCGGGCCCGTTCACCGGGCTCCGGGTGGGGCTGGTCACCGCCAGGACCCTCGGCTTCGTCCTCGAGATCCCCGTCTACGGCGCCTGCACCCTGGACGTGCTCGCCGTCGAGGCGGTCGACACCGGCTCGGTCATCGGCGAGTTCGTGGTCGCGACCGACGCCCGCCGCAAGGAGGTCTACCTCGCGTCGTACGACGCGGAGGGCCACCGGCTGGAGGGGCCGGTCGTCGACAAGCCCGCCGCGCTCGCCACCCACGGGCTGGTCGTGGGCGAGGGCGCCACCCTCTACCCGGAGCACTTCCCGCACGCCTGCCGCCCCGAGCGCCCGGGCGCCGGCTGGCTGGCGCGGACCGTCGCCGAGGAGCGGGCCGAGCTCCACGACCCCGAGCCGCTCTACCTCCGCCGCCCCGACGCGGCCGTCCCCGGCCCGCGCAAGCCCGCGTCGTGACCCGCGCGTCGCCCGAGCCGGCCCGGCCCGACGACGCACCCGCGATCGCCGCGCTGGAGGCCGAGGCGCTCGGGCGCGACGCCTGGTCGCCGGCGCTGGTCGCCGAGGGGGTCGCGGGCGCGCTGCCGACGGTCCACTACGTGGTGGTGCGCGAGGCCGGCGAGGTGGTCGCGTACGCCGTCGTGAGCGTGGCCGGCGACGTGGCCGAGCTGCAGCGGATCGCGGTCGCGCCCGGCCGGCGCCGGTCCGGGCTCGCGGGCGGGCTGCTCGCCGACGTACGCCGCCGGGCGGCGGCCGACGGCGCCGAGCGGGTGCTGCTGGAGGTACGCGAGGACAACGTCGGCGCGCTGGCCTTCTACGACGCCTCCGGGTTCGGCGAGATCGCCCGGCGCCCGCGCTACTACCGCGACGGGGCGACGGCCGTGGTGATGGAGCTGGCGCTGACCGGTCCCGACGAGAACGAGTGGGCCACCTCGTAGCCGAGGCCGCGGTAGATCCGCAGCGCCGGCTCGTTGTCGAGGTAGACGCCCAGGCTGGCCACCCCGCTGTCGCCCATCGCCCGCCGGGTCATCGCGGTGCTGAGCTCGCGCCCCAGACCGCGGCCTCGCGCGTGCTCGACGACGGTGACCGCGCGCAGGTGCCCGGTCCCGTCGGGCTGCCGCACCACCGCGCCGACCGCGACCAGCGACCCGTCCTCGTCGCGTACGCCCAGCCACGCCTCGACGCCGGGCGTGCCCGGGCGCGCGTGCGAGTCCGGGGCGGCCGCGTCGAGCAGCGCACCCACCTCGTCGAGGTCCGCGACCTCCTCGACGGGGACCGTCTCGGGCCCCAGCGCCCGGGTGGAGCGCATCCAGTGCCAGTGCCGCACCTCCGTCAGCGGCCAGGCGGCGGGCACGGCCGAGGCGTCGGGAGCGTCCACCATGACCCGGGCGGGCGGCTCGACCTCGGCGGCCACGGCGTCGAGCAGCCGGTGGAGTCCGGTCGCGGGGCCGAAGCCGGACAGCGTCCGGATCGTCCCGTCCACCATCGGCCGGCGTACGAGGACCGCGGCGGCGTCGCCGTCCAGCCAGGCCCCCTCGACCCGCTCGGGATCGAGCTGGTGGCGTACGAACGGCAGGTGGTGCAGCTCCTCGACCCCCACGGCACGCATGACCCCATTCTGCGGACGGCATGATGGGGCCATGGACGAGCCCCTGGTCCTCGGCATCGAGACCTCCTGCGACGAGACCGGCGTCGGGGTCGTGCGCGGCCACACGCTGCTGGCCGACGCGGTCGCGAGCAGCGTCGACGAGCACGCCCGCTACGGCGGCGTCGTGCCGGAGGTGGCGAGCCGGGCCCACCTCGAGGCGATGGTGCCGACCATCGAGCGGGCCTGCGAGACCGCCGGCATCCGGCTCCACGAGGTCGACGCGATCGCCGTGACGAGCGGTCCCGGTCTCGCCGGCGCGCTGCTGGTCGGGGTCGCCTCGGCCAAGGCGCTCGCGCTCGGCCTCGGCAAGCCGCTGTACGGCGTCAACCACCTCGCCGCCCACGTCGCCGTCGACCAGCTCGAGCACGGGGCACTGCCCGAGCCGTGCCTGGCGCTGCTGGTCTCCGGCGGCCACTCCAGCCTGCTGCGGGTGGGCGACGTGACCGGCGACGTGGACCCCATGGGGTCGACGATCGACGACGCCGCCGGCGAGGCGTTCGACAAGGTCGCCCGGCTGCTCGGGCTGCCGTTCCCGGGCGGGCCCCACATCGACCGGGTCGCCCGCGAGGGCGACACGGTCGCGATCGACTTCCCGCGCGGCCTCAGCTCGCGGCGCGACCTGGAGCGGCACCGCTTCGACTTCTCGTTCTCCGGGCTCAAGACCGCGGTGGCGCGCTGGGTCGAGGCACGGGAGCGTGCCGGTGAGCCGGTGCCGGTCGCCGACGTGGCGGCGTCGTTCCAGGAGGCGGTGTGCGACGTGCTGGTCCGCAAGGCGCTCGACGCGGCCACCAGCGAGGGCGTCGAGGACCTGTTGATCGGCGGCGGGGTCGCCGCCAACTCCCGGCTCCGGGCGATGGCCGAGGAGCGCGCCGCGGCCCGGGGCCTCCGGGTCCGCGTGCCCCGCCCGGGGCTGTGCACCGACAACGGCGCGATGGTCGCCGCCCTCGGCGCCGAGATGGTGACGAGGAACCGGCCGCCGTCCGCGCTGGACCTGCCGGCCGACTCCTCGCTCCCCGTCACCGAGGTGCTGGTCTGAGGCCGGCTCGGAGTAGAACGCCTGGGCCCAGGACGACCGCGCTCACGGCCGGCGCGGCTAGCCTCGATCTCGCCACGAGCGCGGTCCTCGAACCGCAGCACCCGGTCTCCGTGGAACCGCTCGAGAACGCCTGCGCACGTGCTCGCGTGCATCCGAGTGCACGCTGCGCACGTGTCCTGCTCATCGCTGCTGGTCCACCGCGACGCGCTACCGGTCGCCGGCCAGATTGGTTGCAACGCGCCGGTGCGGGCGTGGTGCGGACGGACGCGGTCGGGGCCGCTCGGCGTGCCTATGCTCGGCACCATGAGCATCCCGGTGGAGATCTCGCGGCTCGCGGAGGCGCTGGCCGACTTCGGGTCGGGCTACCTGCTGACCGCGTCGGCCGACGGCAGGGTCAAGGCGGTGACGGTCGATCCGGAGGTCGTCGGCGGCGTGGTGCGCTGCGCCTCCAGCCGCGGCTCGGCGGCCAACCTGGCCGCCAATCCGCAGGCGACGCTGGTCCTCTGGCCACGCGAGCCCCACGGCCACTCGCTGCTGGTGGACGGCACCGCCGTCGCGACCGAGGA
This sequence comes from uncultured Actinomycetota bacterium, assembly GCA_963724225.1. Classification (GTDB taxonomy): domain Bacteria; phylum Actinomycetota; class Actinomycetes; order Propionibacteriales; family Nocardioidaceae; genus Nocardioides. Next base: position 61,233 of record CAVRTX010000019.1, read on the forward strand.
CGCGATCGAGCTCACGCCCGCCTCGGCGGTGCTGCACCGTCCGGCGGCGCACGCAGGTCCACAGGGCGGCCCGGTGGCCGACACCGCGGACGGCTGCGGCCACGACTGCACCCCGGTCACATGACCCCGTTCTGGGCCACCGGGTTCCTCGACCTCGACCCCGCGTCGTACGACGTGGGCGTGGCGTTCTGGCGCGACGTGACCGGCTGGCCGGTCTCGCCGTCGCGGGGCGAGGCGGGCGAGTTCGCGACCCTCGTACCGCCCGAGGGCGACCCGCACCTGCTCGTGCAGCGGCTGGCCGCCGGTCCGTCCCGGATCCACGTCGACCTCCACGTCGACGACCCGCAGGCGGCGGCCGAGCGGGCCGTCGCGCTCGGCGCGCGGCTGGTCGCCGACCTCGGCTACGTGGTGATGGCGTCGCCGGGCGGATACGCCTTCTGCCTGGTCCCGCACCGGGCCTCGGTCCCCGCGCCGGCGACGGAGTGGCCCGGCGGCCACACCTCGCTGGTCGACCAGGTATGCATCGACGTGCCCTTCGAGCTGTACGACCGCGAGGAGGCGTTCTGGCAGGAGCTGACCGGCAGCGGGATCGAGCCGTCGCCGCGGCACGCGGAGTTCCGGTGGCTGACGCCGGCGGAGGGGCACGGCGCGCGGCTGCTGCTGCAGCGGCTCGACGACCCGCAGGGGGAGGTCCGGGCCCACCTCGACCTGTCCACGACCGACCGGGCCGCGGAGGCAGCACGCCACGAGGCGCTCGGCGCCACCCGGGTCGCCGACCACGACATCTGGACCCTGCTCACCGACCCGGCCGGACTCGCCTACTGCGTCACCGACCGGGTGCCCCGGTGACGACGACTCGCGTCGACCCGCCGGCGGTCGCGGACGAGGCGACGATGCTGCTCGCCTTCCTCGACTACTTCCGCGACACGCTGCGGCGCCAGACCGAGGGGCTGGACGCCCAGCAGCTCGCCACCCGGCTGCCGCCGAGCACGCTCACCCTCGGCGGGCTGCTCAAGCACCTGGCGTTCGTCGAGGGCTTCTGGTGCCGCTACGTCCTCCGCGGCGAGGACCAGCACGAGCCGTGGGCCTCGGTCGACTGGCGGGCTGACCCCGACTGGGACCACCACTCCGCGGCCGACGACACCCCGGAGCAGCTGCGTGCGCTCCTCGACGCCGAGGTCGCGGCCGCCGACGTGGCGCTCCGCGCCGCGCTGGACGAAAGCGGGATCGACACCCTCGCTGTCCGCAAGCGGCACGGCCGGCAGCCCAGCCTGCGCTGGATCCTGGTCCACCTCGTCGAGGAGTACGCGCGGCACTGCGGGCACGCCGACCTGATCCGCGAGTCCGTCGACGGGGCGGTCGACCTGTGATCCGTCCCGCCACCGAGGCCGACTGGCCGGCGCTGTGGCCGGTCTTCCGTGACACGGTCGCGGCGGGGGAGACCTACGCCTACGCCGACGATCTCACCTCCGACGAGGCCCGTGCCCTGTGGCTGGAGCGGCCGCCCGGGCTCACGGTGGTCCTGGAGGAGGACGGCCAGCTGCTCGGCACCGCCAAGATGGGGCCGAACCGGCCCGGCCGCGGCGACCACGTCGGCACGGCGTCGTTCATGGTCGCGCCGGCCGCCCGGGGCCGCGGGGTCGGCCGACGGCTGGCGGCGTACGTCGTCGACTGGCACCGTCAGCAGGGGTTCCGCGGCATCCAGTTCAACGCGGTGGTCGAGACCAACACCGCCGCCGTCGGGCTGTGGGAGTCGCTCGGGTTCACGGTCGTCGGCACCGTCCCCGGGGCGTTCCGGTCCCGGGCGCACGGCTACGTCGGGCTGCACGTGATGTACCTGTCGCTCGAGGAGGGCTGACCGTCGGCTGCGTGGCTCCCCGCGGAGCTGCAGCACGCGGACTCGCGCTGCAGGAATCCCCGGCTCGCCGGGGAACCATGCGCTTCCAAGGCAGTGCATTGCCTTGGAAGTGCAGGGACTGGCCGACCCGCGTGACGCGTGTGACCCACCCGGCTCTCAGTCGGAGGCGAACCCCGGCAGGTGCTGCTCCATGATCGCCCGGAACGGCGCCTCGGCCCCCAGCTGGGAGAGCAGGCCGAGGCCGCCCAGCCAGGTGCGGTGGATCAGCAGGTACGACGACGGCAGGTTGAGCTTGGTCGCGGTGGCGAACGCCGGGTTGCGGGGGTTGTTGATCCGCTCGAACTGCTCGCGCATCCACGCCCGCGTGAACCGGAACGTCTCGTGCCGCGCCGGCTCGATGAACGGCGCGAGGTAGTCGAGCACGTCCTGCGGGTCGACCCGGACCCGCTCCCGGATGAAGCCCTCCTCGCGCAGCCCGGCGACCAGGTCCTCGGCGCTGCTCTCGGAGGCCACCCGGATCAGCCGCCCCATCGCGCGGGGCAGCCGCTGCTCGGGCAGCCGCGCGACCGCACCGAAGTCGAGCACCCCGATCCGGCCGAGGCCGCCGTCGGGGCCGGGCAGGACCCGGAAGTTGCCGGGGTGGGGGTCTGCGTGGAGCATCCCGGTCCGCGTCGGGCCGTCGAACAGGAAGGTCACGAAGATCGTGCCGTAGTGGTCGCGCTCGGCCTGGGTCCCCTCGCGCACCACGTGCGCCAGCGAGTGCGGGCTGTCCATCCACTCCGTGATCAGCACCTGCTCGCCCACCGCGACCACCGGCGGCACGACGATGTCCGGGTCGTCGAGGAACGCCTCCGCGTACGCCGCCTGTGCCTCGGCCTCGAGCCGGTAGTCGAGCTCGTCGGCGGCACGCGCCTGCAGCTCCTCGACCAGCGGCTTGATGTCGAGGCCGGGGAAGGCCGGCGCGACCCCGCGGGCGACCCTGGCGAGCTGGCGCAGGTCGGACATCAGCGCCTCGCCGGCGCCCGGGTACTGCACCTTCACCGCCACGTCGCGCTCGTCCCCCGCGTGGCTGCCGACGGAGTCGTGCCACCGGCCGCGGTGGACCTGCCCGATCGAGGCGGCAGCCGCCGGGGCACCGTCGAGGCGGACCAGCCGGTCGCGCCAGTCGTCGCCCAGCGAGCGGGCGATCTGGGAGCGGACGGTGCTGGTCGGCATCGCCGGCGCGGAGTCCTGCAGCCGGGTCAGCTGGTCGCGGTAGGGCGCTGCGACCTCGTCGGGGAGCGCGGCCTCGAGCACGCTGAGCGCCTGCCCGAACTTCATCGCGCCGCCCTTGAGCTCGCCGAGGGTCCGGAACAGCTGCTCGGCCGTCCGCTGCTGGACCTCCCCGAGCACGACCTCCGCGGAACGGCCACCGAGCCGCTTGCCGAACCCCATCGCCTGCCGCCCGGCATAGCCCAGGGGCAGCGCAGCGAGCCGCGCCGTACGGGCGGCGGCCCTGCGCGGAAGCTCGGTCATGTCGCCATTGTCGCGGACGGCTGGGCGCACCGCATCAGCAATGCGGCTGACCCTGCTCACGGGCCACCCGGCACACTGTCCGGGTGCGGCGCGTTCTCGGGGTCCTGGGCGGCGCCCTGCTGCTGGCGGCAGCGGGCTGCTCGGCCGACCCCGCACCCACGGGCACCCACTCGCACGCCGGCGGCGTCCAGGTGTCGCTGCCCGTCGGGGACGGCACCGAGCCGACCGAGGTCGGCTACTCGCTCGAGGACGTCGAGATCACGGGAAGCGCGGGCGGGACCGGCGAGGTCAGCCTCCGCGTCGAGAGCTTCCGGGGCCGGCCGGTCACCGACTACGTCGAGGAGCTGACCCAGGAGCTCCACCTGTACGTCGTGCGCGACGACCTCGCGGTGTTCCGCCACCTGCACCCCACCCTGGCCGACGACGGCACCTGGAGTGCGCCGCTGAGCGTGCCCGCCGCCGGCGACTACCGGGTGATCGCCGAGTTCGTCGCCCGGGACGAGGGCGGCAACGGCGACCACGTCGTCCTCGGCGAGACCGTCCCCGTCACCGGCACCACCGACGCCGCGCCCGAGCTCGACCCGATGCTCCAGGTGGAGGCCGTCGAGGAGCCGGTCGCCGGGCCGCAGGGCCGGCTGGTGCTCCGGGTGCGCGACGACCAGGACCGGCCGGTGCGGGTCGAGACCTACCTCGGGACGTACGGACACGTGACCGGCTTCCAGCGCGACAACGGCGCGATGGTCCACATGCACCCGCTCGGCGTGCCCGAGACCACCGACGTGGGGTCGCAGCTCACCTTCCACACCGAGATCGAGGAGCCCGGCGACTACCTGCTGTTCGTGCAGGTACGGGTCGACGGGTTCCTGCACACCGTGCCGGTGCCGGTCACCGTCGACGACGCAGCCGCGGCCTGATCACTCCTCGGCGGGCACGTCGATCCGCAGCGTGGACACCGGGCTCTCGAACCGGCTGATCCGCAGCGACACCTGCACCTCCCACGTGCCCGGGCGGGGCAGCACGACGTCGGCGCTGTAGGTGCCGACCCCGATGGCGGAGAGCTCCACCTCGCCCAGGTCCACGTCGCCGGAGCGCACCTCGACCACGGGCGGACGGGGCGGCGTGACCGGCTCCCCGGTCTCGTCCTGCACCTGCACCTGCAGGGTGTTGCGGCCCGGTCGCCGCGGCGACAGGCCGGCGTACACCTCGAGGTCGCCGACGGACTCCTCGGCGATGCCGGTCTGCCCCGGCGGCACCTCGACCGGGACCGGGCGGGGCGAGGCGTTGACCAGGAAGCCGGTGACGCCGAGCAGCACCACGATCAGCGAGGCCTCGACCGCCATGGTCCGGGTGACGGTGCCCGCGGTCCGGGCCCTCTCGTCGAAGCCGACGGCGTCCCGGACCCGGGGCAGCAGCACGAAGCGGTTCCAGGCACCGACGGAGGCGATCACGAGGGCGAGCCCGATCTTGACCAGCAGCAGCACGCCGTAGCGGGTGTCGACGAACCCGGACCAGGCGCCGAGGATCCGCCAGGCGAGGACGGCGCCGGCGAGCGCGACCGCGAACAGCAGGCTGCTGGCCAGGGTCGAGAACCGGGCCAGGGTGGACGCCGCCACCAGCTCCCGGCCCGCGAGCGCGCGCACCGTGAGGACCAGCCCGACCAGGCCGCCGAGCCAGGTGGCCCCGGCCAGCAGGTGGACGGCGTCGGCGCCGAGCAGCAGCGCGGTCGGCTGGTAGGAGCGGGTGTGCCCGACGAGGGCCGGCGAGACCGCGGCCACGACGGCACCGGCGAGCATGGCCGTACGGCGACGCGGGCCGGGGTGGGTGTCGGTGGTGGTGGCGACCACCACGGCGAGGCCGGCCAGCAGCAGGGCGACCGAGGCCAGCTCGTCGGCGACCAGGCCGGCGTCGAAGCCGCCGAGCGCGTCGCGCAGCTCCTCGCCCTGGGCGTACGCCGCCGACACCGGCACCAGCAGCACGGCCGCGACTGCGGCGACCGCCGCCGCGACCCTGACCAGCAGCCGGATCCGGCGCCGGACCTGCTCGCCGGCGAAGGAGTCCGGCATCACCAGCGCGACGAACCCGGCCAGCCCGGTCGCGACCAGCAGCCCGACGTACATCAGGATCCCGAGCCCGCCCTGGACCGCCGTCACCGCGCGCGAGGACGTGGGCGGCGGGGGCGGCTCGGTGACGCTGGCGCTGGCCTCGCCGACCGAGAACGTGAGCGACCCGGAGATCGGGTGCCCGTCGCTGGACACCACGAACCACGCGACGACGAAGCTGCCCCGCTCCATCGCCTCGGCGTCCGGGAGGTCGACCAGGACGTCGCTGCCGGACGTCGACGCCTCGGACTCGATCGTCCCGCCGTCGGCGTCGTAGACCGTGATCTCGCGGTCGGTGAGGCGTACGGGTTCGTTGAACGACAGCGTGACCGTGTCCGGCGCCCGGTCGAGCACGGCACCGTCGACCGGGTCGGTGCCCGTGAGCTGCGCGTGCGCCGCGGCCGGTCCGGCCCCGGCGAGGACCGCGCAGAGCGCGACGAGGACGGCAGCGGCGAGCCGGACGGCCCGCCGCTGCCACCCGGGCCGCGGAGCGTCGGCTCACGCGGACTTCCGGCTCCTCGCGAGCGCCGTGCCGCCGGCCAGCAGGCCGAGCGCGCCGAGGACCAGTCCGGCCCAGCCCGGCCAGCCGGAGTCCTCGGCCGAGGCCTCCTGGGTGTCGGCGGCGGCCTCCTCCCCGGACTCGGCCGAGGCCTCCTCGGCGGAGGCCTCGTCCGCGCCGTGGCCCTCCTCGGCGGAGGCCTCGGTCACCTCGAACGCGGGGGCCGGGTGCTCCAGCTCCTCGGGGTCCTGGCCCTCGGAGGGCACCTCGACCCAGCCGGTCCGGCCCTTCTCGCAGGTCTGGACGGTCGGGAAGACGAGGCTCTCGCCGGGGGTGTCGGGCACCTGGAAGGTCAGCTCGAAGGTGTCGCGCTGGCCCTCGGGCAGCGGCTCGTCGGCGGTGTAGACGATGCTCGCGGTGCGCTCGGTGACCTCGTTGCCGTGGGCGTCGGTGACCGGCTCGTCGAGCTTCTGGATGTTCGCCTCGAGGTCGTAGAACGGGTTGCGGGTCGGCGTGACCGAGAGCACCGACTCCGGCACCTGGATCTCGACCTTCGTGGTCGGCGAGCCGTCGCAGCCGTGGGGGACGCTCATCGTGAGCACGGTGAACGACCCGGCGGCGGTCTCCGACGGGGTGCCGGAGACGTGGGCGCCGGCGGGCGCTGCCACGAGCGCGACGGTGGCCAGGGCGGCCAGGGGAGCGCCGGCGCGGACGAGCGGGCGCGTGAGGGTGTGACGGGACATGCGGGTTCCTCCAGTGGCTGTGCAGGATGTGGGTGGACGCGTGCGACGCCCACCCCCGCTCACCGGAGGTCAGGCGTGGCCGACCGCCACCGGGGGCCCGCGCCGGGGCGCGCTGAGCAGGACAGCCGCGGCAGTGGGTGCGAGGACGCACGCCGTGGCAGGCCGACGCACCGCGCGCCCCACGACGTACGACGGGGGGAGCGGGAGCAGCCGGAGCACCGCGACGGCGGCCCGCTGGCACAGCTGCCACACCAGCAGAGTGAGCAGCGTGACCGAGGCGTGGGCGAGCAGCATCCGGCCCGACCACGGCGACGCGGTTGCGGCACCGGCCTGCGCGACGTGGGTCGCGTGGGCCTCCTGGCCGGCGCCGGCCATCGCCACGAACGAGGTGTGCAGGCAGGCCTGCGCGGCGACGACGGCGGGCAGCAGCAGCCAACGCGGCACCCGCCCGTCCAGCACCAGCCGGCTGCTGCCGAGCACGACACCGCCGAGCAGCACCAGGCCGGGCCACTCGGGCACGTGGCCGCCGGCCCAGGTGTGGGCGCCGAGGGCGCCGGACACGACCAGGACGGTCGCCGCGAGCGCACGCCAGCCGGCGTACGGCGCGCGTCGTATCTCGACCGTCATGGTCGACATGATGACACGCGCTGGAGTGCGACGATGGCGGGCATGGAGCAGTTCCGCGTCGTCGACCCGTCGTCGCCGGCGGCGCAGCGGGCGATGCGGCACTACTTCGACGAGATCGCCGCGGCGTTCGGGTTCGAGACCGGGACGGCGCTGGTCGACGCCGAGACGGCGTACGCCCCGCCGCGCGGCCTGTTCGTGGTCTCGGGGCCCGACGAGGCGCCGCGCTCCTGCGGCGGCGTGCAGTTCCTCGACGACGACCGCGGCGAGATCAAGCGGATGTGGGTCGCCCCCGAGGTCCGCGGCCAGGGCCTGGCCGGCGCCCTGCTCGGCCACCTGGAGCAGCTGATCCGCGGTTCGGGCCGGCAGCGGGCGCTGCTCGACACCAACAGCACGCTCGCCCCGGCCGTGGGGCTCTACGAGTCGCGTGGCTACCTGCGGGTGCCCGACTACAACGGCAACGCCGACGCCGACGTCTGGTTCGCCAAGGACCTCGGCTGAGCCTCAGACCTCGTACGGCCGCACCGCCAGCGCCGCGGGGTCGACGGTCGACACGTCGAGCACCTCGGCCGGCACGTCGAGCCGCACCGCGCCCGTGACGGCATCGGTGGTACGAGGCAGCGGAACAGGGTCAGCGGCGACGTGGGTCATCAGCGCCACGGCGTCCTCGCGCCGTCCCTGCTCGACGAGCCAGCCGCACAGCCGGTGCGCCGGGGTCAGCCCCGACCGGACGAGCGACCGCTCGCCCCAGATCTCCAGGATCCCGGAGCGCAGCAGGCCCCACCACTCGGTCGATCCCGACGGGATCAGCTCGAAGTAGCGCCACAGGTCGCCCGCCAGCACCCGGTCGACGAAGACCTCGGTGACGTCGGGGTCGCCGTGGGCCCGGACCGACGCGAGCGCAGCCTGCTTGGTCCGCCAGCGGTCGCGCAGGTCGTCGACAGACGCGCGCTGCTGGGTGATCGAGGTGCCGTCGTCGCGGATCCGCCAGTGGTAGACGATCTCCGGCCGTACGTCGAACCGGCCGGACAGGAAGGCGCGGGTCGTCGCCGGCTGGTCCTCGTAGCGGACTCGTTCCGGCCAGGCCAGGCCGGCGTCGCGCCAGAAGGAGGTGCGGAACATCTTGTTCCAGGCGAACACGTCGCCGAGGATCTCGGGCCGGTCCGCGATCCACGCCCCGGTGAGGGGCGGGTTGTGCAGCCGGCGCATCCAGCGCGGCTCGAGCTCCTTGCCGGCCTCGAGCCGCAGCATGGAGCCGGTGACGAAGTCCGAACCGGAGGCGGCGAGCGAGCCGACCAGGGTCGCGTACGCCTCGGGCGGCAGGACGTCATCGGAGTCGAGGAACGCGAGGTAGTCGCCCTGGACGTGGCGGGTGCCCTCGTTGCGGGCGGCGCCGAGGCCGCTGTTGGCGGTGTGGACCACGCGGATCCGCGGGTCGCGGGCGGCCCACTCCTCGGCGATGTCACCGGACCGGTCGGGCGAGCCGTCGTCGACCACGACCGCCTCCCAGGTGCGGTGGGTCTGCGCCACGAGGCCCTCCAGGCAGGCCGGCAGCCACTCCTCGACGCCGTACGCGGGCACGACGACGCTGACCAAGGGGTCACGTCGCCGCAGCAGCCTCATGTGACCCAACCTAGCGCCGCCCCGCCGAGCGACGACCGGGTGGCACCCGGCCTAGGATGACGAGGCCCGCCCAGCCCGAACACCCGACCGGAGAGGTGCTGATGGCCGACCTCGAGCGCCTGGTGCGCGGTGTGCGCCGGCGGCTCCGGGGACTCCGGGGGCGCGGCGGGCATCCCGCTCCCGTCGAGCCGACGCCGCCCCGGACGGGCACCCCACGCGAGGTCGACGTGGACCACACCCACGTCGGCCCGGTGATGGACGAGATCGTGGCCCGAACCCGGCGCCGGATGGCCCCCGCAGGGCTGGACGACGACTACGACCTCGCCCACGACCACTTCGACGTGCACCACTTCCTGCTCCAGGCTCGACACCTGCTGACCTCCGACGACGTCGACCCGCTGCGGCAGTTCCTCGACAACGGCGCCCGCGCCAAGGCCAGCCCCGAGGTCAACTTCGACATGCGCGCCTACCTCGCGCGCCACCCGGAACGGGCGGAGGAGCCCGGCAGCCCGTACGTCGCGTGGTTGCGCCACGGCCGCGACGCCGGTGAGGTCGCCGACCCGGTACCCCGGCTGGAGGAGATGGCGGAGGTCCTCGGGAGCGACCCGCAGGCCGTCGCCGGCGACCTCGCCGCGCTCCGGAGCGACCTGGTCGAACGGCTGCGCCACGGCACCCTCGGCGAGATGTTCGCCCGTGCCGCCGAGGTCGAGCCGCTGATCGGCGAGGCGTGGCCGGAGACCACGCGGATGCTGGTGCCGCCGTTCTTCTCCGACCTGACCGTGCGCCAGGTCTCGGTCGTCCACGCGGCCCAGCGTGCCGCCGGCTTCGCCCGGGCCCGGGTGCTGCTGGTGATCGCCGACCCACGCTGGGGCGGCGGCCGGCGCGCCGAGGGCCATATCGCGCACGCGCTCACCGAGTCCGCGGCGGCCGGGGTCGCCGCCGAGGACGTCGTGGTCGTCTACACCGATGCCGGCGGCTCCGCCCCGCCCGGCCGCTACCCCGAGGGTGTACGCGAGGTCGACCTGGCGTCGCTGCTCGGCGACCTGCCCGACGAGGCCGCCGAGCGGGCGCTCGTCGAGCTGGTCCGGTCGTTCCGGGCGGAGGCGGTCGTCAACGTCAACTCCGGCCTGCTCTACCGGGCGATGGCGACGTACGGCAAAGCGCTCGCGGCGTCCGAGCGGATGTTCCTCGTGCTGTTCTGCAACGAGCAGCTGGCCTTCGGCAGCTGGGTCGGCCGCCCGCTGCGCTACGTCTACCGCTGCTTCGACCTGGTCGAGGGGGTCATCACCGACAGCGCCTACCTGCGCGACTGGCTGCGCGAGCGGCACCAGCTCGGCCCCGGGCTCGACGACCGGCTCCACGTGTTCCGGGCGCCGGTCGACCCCGCCGTGCCGGTGGCGCCGGCGGTGGAGCCGCGACCCGACCGCCCGCCGCAGGTCTTCTGGGCCGGCCGATTCGACCGCCAGAAGCGGGTCGACCTGGCCTTCGAGGTCGCCCGGCGGATGCCCGACGTCTCGTTCCGGATGTGGGGCGAGCCGGTCCTCCACGTGGGCGGCGTGGGTGCGCCGCCGGCCAACGCGGTCCTGGAGGGGCCGTACTCGCACTTCTCCGAGCTCGACCTCGGCGAGGCGGACGCCTGGCTCTACACCTCCCGCTGGGACGGGGTCCCCAGCCAGCTGCTGGAGGTCGCGATGACCGGGGTGCCGCTCGTGGCCAGCGAGGTCGGCGGCACGGGCGAGGTGCTCGATGCGGACGACGCCTGGCCGGTGGCCGAGGCGGAGGACCCCGACGCGTACGTCGCCGCGATCCGGGCCGTGCTCGCCGACCCCGCCGACGCCCGCCGCCGTGCGCTGGCGCTGCGGGAGCGGCTGCTGGCCGACCGCACCGCCGAGCAGTACGCCGAGCAGGTGACCCGGGTGCTGCTCGGCGACCGGGAGGCCCGATGAGCGTCGACCTCGCCCTCGTGGTGACCGCCCACGACGAGACCGTCGTCAGCGGGCCGACGATGCAGAGCGCGGACCGCGCGGTCGCCGCTGCCCGCGAGGCGGGCTTCACGGTGCGGCCGATCGTGGTGCTCGACGCCGCGACCGAGGCGACCGCGGCGTACTTCGGCCAGTCGGCGTTCGACCACTGGGAGCGGCTGGTCTTCGCCGAGGGCGACCTCGGCCGGGTCCGCAACACCGTGGTGCCGCAGCTCGACTGCCGCTACGTCGCGTTCCTCGACGCCGACGACCTGTTCAGCGACAACTGGCTCGCGGCGGGGATCGCCGCCCTCGACGACGCCGCCGCGCGCGGCGAGCGGGCGATCGCCCACCCGGAGCTCAACGTCGTCTTCGACGGCGCCCGCACCATCCAGGTCAACATCGACCAGCGCTCGCCGCTGTTCACGCCGCACTACCTCTACCTGCGGCACTACTACGACTCGCTGTGCCTGGCCCCGCGCGAGGCCCACCTCGAGATCCCCTACGTCAGCCGCGACGTGCCCAACGGACTGTCCTACCAGGACTTCCACTTCACGATCGAGACCCTGGACGCCGGCTGGCGGCACCTGGTGGTCCCCGACACGATCATCTTCAAGCGGCGCCGCGACGTCTCGCTGGTGACCGAGAGCACCCAGCGCAAGGCGGTCGTCCGCTCGCTGCCCGGCATGGCGATCGACCGGATCCGCGACCTCGGCCGGTGACCAGCGCGGGGTCCCTTCCGCGCCTTTCGTACGAGCAGTCCACGTGACCTGCTCGTACGAGTGCGCCACGACCTAGTGAGCGGCCTCGCGCTCGGCGATCGCCCGCAGCGGCGCGTGCACCTCGGCCGGGAGCTCCAGCAGCTCGAGGAAGTGGTCGAGCCGGGCCGGGTCGAGGTGCTGCTCGGTGGTGGTGCCGCGCACCTTGCGCTCGCTCGCGAACAGGGTGTCGGGGCCGTGGGGGGCGAAGTCCCGGGCGACCGCACGGTTGGACTCCTCCCAGCGGGCCATGAACCCGTCGAGCCGGTCCGCGGGGAGGGTCAGCGTGGGGCCGGTGGAGGCGCGTTCCAGGGTGCGGATCAGCTGGGTGGTCGAGCTGAGGCCGGGCGTCTCGCCGAGGTCGCGGTGGTGGATGTTGAACAGCCGCAGGAACTCCACGGACTCGGCGTCGAGGCTCTCGTTGCGGGTCGGGCCCTCGCCGAGCTCCTCGGGGTCGATGCCGATGCCGGTGGCGTCCAGGAAGTCCTGGAACAGCGACCCACCGGCGAACCGGTCCTTCTCGAAGGTGCGGACGACCAGCTCGTCGGGGTGCATCAGGTCGCGCCACGCCACCAGCCGGGAGTGGTAGTCGTAGACCGAGCTCAGGTCCATCTCCTCGACCCGCTCCGCGAGCCGCCGGACCTCGCCCGACCGCTTCACGACCTGCTGGTAGCGGCTGCAGGCGTGGTCGTCCTGGCGCCGCAGGTAGACCACCACCCGTACCGAGCGGGCGACCCGGTCGAGCAGCTCGCGCAGGTTGCGGATCCCGTCGTGCGCGGCGCCGAAGAGCGCCTCGTCCGAGAACAGCACCCGCGACGCCCGGGAACCGGCCAGCTCCTCGAACAGGGCTGACTCGAAGACCGGCCGCAGCTCCGCCGGCGTGGAGACCTGCTGCCGCCGCCAGTCGACCGTGGTGCGGGGGCTGTGCTCGTTCGGCTGCATCGCCAGGCCCAGTCGGATGTGGCGGCGCTTGCCGGGGGAGGCCGGGTAGAGGACGCCGCGCTTCGCGAGCCGGCCGCGGTTGCGGTGCAGCCGGGCCTGGAGCGAGCTGGTGCCGGTCTTGCCCATGCCGACGTGGAGGACCACGTCGGGCCGGTCGTCGTCGGGCAGCGAGATCGGTGGCACGGGCACGCCTTCGTGGGTCAGGGAGTGGCCGGGTCGTGGCCACCACGGATGATGCCACGCAGCCCGACGGAGCCTCGTGTCACGCCGCAGGGTCCAGCGTGTGGGCGACGCCGTTCTCCTCGTAGAACGCCCGGAGCTCGCGGAAGCAGCCGTCGATCGCGTCGGACGTCGCGTCCCAGTCGTGCTCGTGGATCGCGGCGACGGGGTCCACCCACCGGTCCTCGACGGCCAGGTGCGGCAGCCGGTAGAGCCGGCAGAACTCGGTGATCCGCGAGTCGTACACGTAGTAGAAGCACGGGACGCCCTGCGTGAGCGCGACCATGTTGCCGTGGAAGCGGAAGCCGATCATCGCGTCGAGACCGGCGGCCCGCGCGAGCCAGTCCTCGACGCTGCGGACGCTCACCAGGTGGTCGACGAGGTCCGACGGCTGCACCCGGTGGTCGTCCGGGAACCGCGACAGGATCTTCGTCGCGGCCTCCAGCCGCTCGGCCATCGGCCGCTCCGCGTCACCGACGACGTACTCCTGCAGCACGCCCTGCTCGAAGAGCGACACCTCCACCGAGGAGTCGAGGGCGTACCCGATCGCCCGGTCGTGCTTGCGCAGCAGCGCTCCGACGTTGCGGCAGAACCGGCTCCGGTGCAGCCCGGTGTGCAGCGAGACGCCGAGCCGCCGACCCTCGTCGCCCAGGCCGGCCGGGACGCGCACCCGCGGCGGGCGGAGCGTGTAGAACATCGACGGGCACCCGGTGATCCGGACGTTCGGCGCACCCAGCCGCTCCAGCACCGCGGCGGTGAACTCGCCGCGCACCGAGATGCTCGTGGAGCGCTCCGCCAGCACCGCGACGAACCGGCGGGCGTCCGGCACGTCGTCGAGGAAGCCGGGGTCCAGCACGGGTGACTGCGCCCCCAGCCCGACCGCGGCGACCGGCGCGTCGGTGTGCTCGAGGGTGTGGATCGCACGCTCGTAGTCGAACTGCCGGCTCAGGTACGTCGACCCCCGCAGCACGGCGGCCCGGACCGGGGGCAGCTCCTGGCCGAACATCACCCGGACCGTCTCGGTCGGCGCGAGCTGGCGGACCAGGGCGGCGCACACCAGCATGTCGCCGTAGTTGGGGTTGCGGGCGCCCGTGCCCGGCGTCGTCCACGCGACCTCGCCGTCGGGACGCTGCTCGTGGTTGAAGTGGATCAGGCCCAGGGGCAGGTCGGTCGTCATGGCGTGAGGGGTGCGTCCTCTCTGGCCGGAGCGGCGGCCGCCGCGGGGGTGGCCAGTCTTCCACGCGTTCTCCGGCCGGTGCCTCCGTGACGGCCCGGGGTCGCCGCTAGGGTGGCGGACGTCGCCGCCCCCGGACGGAAGAAGCGCGCATCCATGAAGCAGGTCCTGATCACCGGTGGCGCCGGGTTCATCGGCCGCCACCTGGCGACCCACCTCACCGACCACGACGTGGCGGTCACGGTGCTCGACAACGAGTCGCTGGGCGACCGCCGGCACCTCGACCTCGACCGGGTCCGCTTCGTCGCCGGTGACCTGCGCAGCCCCGACGACCTGCGCGCGGCGCTCGCCGGCCAGGACGCGGTCGTCCACCTCGCCGCCGACACCCGGGTCATGGACAGCATCGAGGACCCGACCCACAACTTCGACAACAACGTCGTCGGCACGTTCAACCTGCTCAACGCCTGCCGCGAGCTGGGCGTCTCCCGCGTCGTCGCCGCCTCCACCGGCGGCGCGATCCTCGGCGAGGTCGAGCCTCCGGTCCACGAGGAGATGGCCCCGATGCCGACCTCGCCGTACGGCGCCTCCAAGCTGATGCTCGAGGGCTACCTCAGCGCGTACGCGAGCTCGTACGGCCTGAGCAGCTGCGCGCTGCGGTTCTCCAACATCTACGGCCCCCGCTCGTTCCACAAGGGCTCGGTCGTCGCAGCCTTCTTCAAGCAGCTGCTGGCGGGGGAGCAGCCGGTCGTCTACGGCGACGGTTCGCAGACCCGCGACTACCTCTACGTCGGCGACCTCGTCGAGGCGATCCGGGTCGCCATGCTCAGCGACGTCACCGGTCCCTACCAGCTCGGCAGCGGCCACGGCACCACCCTCAACCAGCTGCTCGAGGCGATGCGCACCGTCACCGGGCTCCCGATCGAGGTCGACTACCAGGACTTCCGCGCGGGCGAGGTCCGCGACACCTGGTGCCAGGTCGACAAGGCCCGGGCCGGCTTCGGCTACGACCCCTCCACGCCGCTGGAGGAGGGGCTGCGGCTCACGTGGGAGTGGTTCCGTGAGCAGCGCCCCTGACCCCGGCCCCGACTCGTGATGACGGCCCGCCAGCCCGCGCGGCGGGTCCGCGACGGCGTACGACGACGGCTGCGCCGGTCGGCCGGGACCAGCGCCCCGGCGACCCCGTCCGGCGAGCCGGAGGCGCCGGTGCGCCGGCTCGACGCCGAGCTCGAGCCGACCCACCTGGGCGAGGTGTTCGACCGCGGCGTCGTTCGCGCGCGGCGCCGGCTGAAGGCCGACGGCGGGGCCGACTACAACCTGGTCCGCGACCACCTCGACCCGGTCCACTACCTGCTGCAGGCGCCCGGCCTGCTCGACCGGCCCCAGGTCGACCTGGTCGAGCACTACCTCTCCGGTGACGGGAGCGGCCCCAGCCCCGACCCGCACTTCTCGCGGGGCTCCTATCTGGCCCGGCACCCGCGCCGGAAGGAGGGCGCCGACCCGTACGTCGCCTGGCTCCGCGAGGGCCGTGCCGCCGGCGAGATCGCCGACCCCGCCGCGGGCATCCACGACCTCGCCCCCGCGCTGGGGCTTCCGCCCGGCGAGGTGGCCGAGCGGGTCGCCGGGCGCCGCAGCGACCTGATCGAGCGGCTCCGCACCGGCACCCTCGGCGAGATGGTCGCCCGGGCAGCCGAGATCGAGCCGCTCATCGGGCAGGCGTGGGTCGAGACCACCCGGCCGGTGCTGCTGCCCTTCAGCCGTCCGGTCGTGACCCGGCAGGTCGCCGCCGTCCACGCCGCCCAGCAGGCCGCCGGCTTCCGGCGGGCCCGGCTGGTGATCGTGGTCAACCGGCCGCGCTGGGGCGGCGGCCGACGCCTCGAGGGCCACGTCAGCCACGCGCTCGCCGACCGGATCGACCCGGCCGAGATCGTGGTCGTCTACACCGACGCGAGCGGCTCGACCCCGGACGACCGGTTCCCGCCCGGCGTACGCGAGATCGACCTGGCGGCGCTCACCGACGGCCTCGACCCGGAGGCGGGCCAGTCGGCGCTGGTGGCGCTGCTGCGCTCGTTCCGCGCGGACGCGATCGTCAACGTCAACTCGCGCATGCTCTACCTCGCGATGCGCAGCTACGGCCGGGCGCTGGCCGCCTCCGAACGGCTGTTCCTCTGCTTCTTCTGCCACGAGCAGAGCCCGATGGGGGCGTGGTTCGGCTGGAGCCTGCGCTACTTCTACCGGACCTTCGACGAGGTCGCGGGCGTGCTGACCGACAGCGAGCACCTCGCCGAGGAGCTGGCGCGGACCTACCGGCTGCCGCCGTCCCGCCGCGACCGGCTGCAGGTGCTGCACGCGCCCGTCGACCCCGGGCTGCCGGTCGTGACCGAGCCGCCGTCGGGGGAGGGGCGCCGGCCGCAGGTCTTCTGGGCCGGCCGCTTCGGCCGCCAGAAGCGCACCGGCGTGCTGCTGGCGCTCGCCCGCCGGATGCCCGACGTCGACTTCCGGGTGTGGGGCGACGGGCAGCAGCTCCGCGACGTCCCGGCCAACGTCACGCTCGAGGGCCGCTACGGCCACATCTCCGAGATCCCGCTCGGCGAGGCCGACGCCTGGCTCTACACCTCCGGCTGGGACGGCGTGCCGAGCCAGCTGCTCGAGGTCGCGGTCACCGGCGTGCCGATCGTCGGCACCCTCGTCGGCGGGACCGGCGAGGTGCTCCACCCGGACCAGTCGTGGCCGGTCGCGCAGGACGCCGGCCCCGAGGCGTACGACGAGGCGCTCCGCGCGGTGCTCGCCGACCCGGCCGACGCGCGGCGGCGCGCGCTGGCGCTGCGCGAGCGGATGCTGCGCGAGCGCACCCGCGACGGCTTCGCGGACCGGGTGGCCGCTCTGCTGCTCACGGAGGGGCTCGCCGACGACAGGGGGCAGTCGTGACGGACCTGACGCTTGTGGTGACCGCCCACGACGAGACCCTGGTCTGCGGGCCGACGATGACGGCGGCGGACGCGGCCGTCGCAGCCGCCCGCGACGCGGGCTTCACGGTGCAGACCATCGTGGCGCTCGACAACGCGACCGAGGCGACGACCGAGTGGTTCCAGCAGCCCGAGCTCGACCACTGGGAGCGCTGGGTGCGGCAGGAGGGCGACCTCGGCCGGGTCCGCAACGCCCTGGTCCCGCTGGTCGACGGCCGCGCGATCGCGTTCCTCGACGCCGACGACCTGTTCAGCGAGAACTGGCTGGCCGAGGGCCTCGGCGTGCTCCACGAGGCGCAGGCGCGCGGCGAGCAGGTGATCGTGCACCCCGAGGTCAACCTGGTCTTCGACGGCGGCGGGGCGCTCAACCACAACATCGCCCAGGACGACCCGCTCTTCACGCCGCACTTCCTGTACGTGCGCAACTGCTACGACTCGCTCTGCCTGGCGCCGCGCGAGGCGCACCTCGCGGTGCCGTACGTCCACCGCGACATCCGCAACGGGCTGTCCTGGCAGGACTGGCAGTTCGCCATCGAGACCATGGCCCGCGGCTGGAAGCACGTCCTGGCTCAGGACACGGTGATCTTCAAGCGGCGGCGCGACTTCTCGCTGATGGTCGAGAGCGGGGCCCGCAACGCGATCGTCCGGTCGCTGCCGGAGATGGCGATCGACCGGGTCCGCGACCTGACTTCGGGGCGGGACGCTCAGTAGCCGTAGAGCTCCATGTCCTGCGCGAACAGGGTCTCGACGCGGTCGCGGAGGTCGGGCCGGCCGTCGTACACGCTGGGGCGCTTGCTGGTGGCCGGGTTGCGCACGGCGTACGGGACCCAGGGCATGCCGGACTCCTCGCTGACGAGCCGCAGGTCGGCGTCGAAGCTCTCCAGCCGCCCGACCCGGTCGTAGCTGACTATCGGGTGCAGCAGGTTGAGGTGCTGGGGGCGCCAGTGGGCGTTCATGCCCGACACCGGCTCCTGCTGCTCGACGATCTCGAGGAACTGCTCGAACGGCACGGTTGTGTCAGGCTCGACGTCGATGCCGAGCTGGTCCGGGATGAGGGCCCGCGACTTGGGGGAGTCGACGATCTTGTCCCAGTACGCCGACTCGAAGCGCCGCGCAGGATGACGGACGAAGCTGAACCGGTACGCCTCACCGGACAGCATCGCCAGCACTGTGGCCCGGTCCTGATCACGGAACCGTGGCAGCCGGTGCTCACGGTGGACGTTTCCGAACTCGTGGTCGAGCTCGCCGGTGTGGATCCGGTCCAGCCACAGGGTCACCGTGGAGCAGCCGGCCTTGGGGTTCTTGACGTAGACCACCCGCTGCTCCGGCAGGGCGAGGATCCGGTAGGCGCCCTTGGGCTCGAGCCGGCGTCGCAGCGCCGCCCAACGCACGGTCCGCTGTCCGGCCACGCCTCAGACGCTCTGGGTGACGCCGGCCCTGGCCGCGGCGGCCTCGCTGCTCCACACCGAGACGCAGGGGATCTTCTCCTGGTCGCACCGGTCGGCGTACTTGCGGGTCACCTCGGTGACCTCCTCCATCAGCCCCTCGCTCAGGGTGATCGGGTTGAGCCCGAGGTGGAGGAACCGGTCGTTGGCGACGTGCAGCTCGTTCTCGTCGGCCTCGTTGCGCGGGTTGGGGAGGTTGGCCACCTCGACGCCCGTACGGTCGGAGATCATCGCGGCCAGCTCGCGGACCCGGTGGGTCTCGGTCATCTGGTTGAAGATCGCGACCCGATCACCGCGCTCGGGCGGGTTCTCCAGCGCGAGCTGGATGCACTTGACGGTGTCCTGGATGTGGATGAACGCCCGGGTCTGGCCGCCGGTGCCGTGGACGGTCAGCGGGTAGCCGATGGCCGCCTGCATCAGGAACCGGTTGAGCACCGTGCCGTAGTCGCCGTCGTAGTCGAAGCGGTTGATGAGCCGATCGTCCTGGCGGGTCTCGGCGGTCTGGGTGCCCCACACGATGCCCTGGTGGAGGTCGGTGACGCGGACCTTGTCGTTCTTGTTGTAGTAGGCGAAGAGCAGCTGGTCCTGGGTCTTCGTCATGTGGTAGATGCTGCCCGGGTTGGCCGGGTAGAGGATCTCCTGGTCGACCAGGCCCTCGTCGGTCGGCACCTTCACCTGGAGGTAGCCCTCGGGGATCTTCATGCCGGCGGTGCCGTAGCCGTAGACGCCCATCGTGCCGAGGTGGGCGACGTGGATGTCGAGGCCGCTCTCGACCACCGCGGCCAGCACGTTGTTGGTGGCGTTGAGGTTGTTGCTGACGGTGTAGCGCTTGTGCCGGCTGCTCTTCATGGAGTACGGCGCCGCGCGCTGCTCGGCGAAGTGCACGAGGGCGTCGGGCCGCCAGTCCTCGAGCAGGTCGAGCAGCCGCTGGTAGTTGACGGCGACGTCGATGTCGTGGAACGCGATGTCGTGGCCGGACACCTCCTTCCACGCGCGCAGCCGCTCGCCCATCGGGCGGATCGGCGTCAGCGACTCACACTCCAGCTCGATGTCGATCTTGCGGCGGGAGAGGTTGTCGACGATCGCGACCTCGTGCCCCTGTGCGGAGAGGTGGAGCGCGGTGGGCCAGCCGCAGAAGCCGTCCCCACCCAAGATGAGTACCCGCATGGTCTTCCCTTCGTGGTGCGTCCCGGCCGCGTCGAGCGGCAGGTCTCGGCTGATGGTGCCAGTGGTGCTGTCGGTGCTGGTCGCAGGGGCCGGGTCGACCGGCTCGACGGGCGGCTCCGGCGGCGGTCCCGGCGGGCCGGCGCTGCTGCGCGTCATCCGGCCCGTGGTGGGGTCGAGGTGGATCCCGCACTCCTTGGCGGTGTCGAGCTCCCACCACCACCGCCCGGCCCGGGCGTGCTCCCCGGGAGCGGTCGCGCGGGTGCAGGGCGCGCAGCCGATGCTGGTGTAGCCGCGGTCGTGCAGCTTGTTGTACGGCACCCGGTGCTCGCGGATGTAGGCCCACACCTGCTCGCTGGTCCACTCCAGCATCGGGTTGAACTTCTGCAGCCCGTACCCCTCGTCCCAGGTCGACACCTCGAGGTCGCGCCGGGTGGCCGACTGCTCGCGGCGCAGCCCGGTGAGCCAGGCGCGGTAGCCGGCCAGGGTGCGCCTCAGCGGCTCGATCTTGCGGATCCCGCAGCACTCGTGGCGGCGCTCGATGGCGTCGTAGAAGCCGTTCTGGCCGTGCTGGGCGGTCCACGCGGCGATCTCGCCGGGGTCGGGGCTCACCATCCGGATCACCGGGCCGTAGCGCTGGTGGACGCTGTGGGCGAGCGCGTGGGTGTCCTCCGGCAGCCGGCCGGTGTCGATGCTGAAGATGTCGATCCCGAGGCCGTGCCCGGCGATCAGGTCGGTCATGACCATGCTCTCGGGGCCGAACGCGTTGGCCAGGATCGCGGGGGAGTGGTCTGCGGCGATGGTCCGCAGGAGGTCGAGCGTCGCGGAGAGCGCGTCGTCGTAGCGCATCCGTACGACTCCTCTGGTGGCGACTCCCATGCGTTGGCGGCGATGCTAACACCGCGGACTGCACGCCCGGACGTCCCGGTCGGGGCGTCGCCGGCGCGTCCCGGACGGGCCTCCGGATCGGGCCCCGGTCGAGGCCGGGGCTCCGTACGCACCTGTGCGTATGGCGGGACCGCGAGAGGAAGTCGCACGCTCGGGAGGGGCCGTCACGGCGCGGCCCGCCCGGGGAGGGGCCATGAGCACACGGGGAGTCCTGGCGACGGCGGCGGCACTCGCGGCCATGGCGGCCGCGGGGGTGAGCGTGACCGGGGGCGCCGAGGCGGCGTCGGGCGCCGAGGCGGCGTCCGCCAGGCCGGTGCCGGAGGTGCTCGCCGGCGACACCTGGCTGCGGCACCTGCACAGGGACCTGCTGCCGTACTGGGAGCTGCCCACCGCGCTGGGGGAGCCGCTGGGGAACTTCCCGACCTTCCGGGACCAGCTGGGCGAGCTCGACCCGGAGCGCGGCACCTGGCGGGGGGTCTCGACGCTCGCGCGCGGTGTCTACGGCTACAGCGTGGCTTTCCACCTCACCGGGGAGGAGAAGTACCTGGAGTACGCACGCGCCGGGCTGGGGTACCTGGAACGGGAGGGGCGCGACTGCGAGCGGAGGCTGGTACCACGACCTCCTCGACACCGGGGAGCCCCGCAACGAGGCCGGCAACAAGGAGCTCTTCGACCTCGCCTCGGTCGGCATGGCGTACGGCATGTACTTCAACGTCACCCGCGATCCGTGGGCGGAGGAGGGCCTGCTCGCGGTCCGGGACCTGATCTTCACGTCGTACCAGAATCCCGCCAACGGGGAGTTCTACGACGCCCGGACGGCCAACATGTTGACACCGGTGGACCTGGGACCGGGCAGCGGCGAGGACATCACCAACCTGCTCGTCCCCGGGTCCGCGGTGCTGCTGCCGTACGCCGACGTGCTCAGTGATCCGGCGCGGCGAGCCCAGTTCCGGGAGGGCCTGCGGACCGTCGTCGACGTGCTCCTGCGGCGGCACCGCAACACGTCCTCACCGGAGACGTGGTGGTTCTGGGGGCGCGCCAACCGCAGGGTCCACGGCGCCCCGGAGACCGACTTCGGCCACACGATCAAGAGCCACGAGCTGATCTACAACGCGAACAACGTCTTCCCGGACCGCCCCTGGAGCTCCCTGGCCACCGACCGCGACGCGATGCTCGACCGGGCCTGGGACGAGGACGCCGCCCGCTGGAACGCCGACCTGGACAGCTTCCTCCCGGGGGCGGAGGAGCCCGACAGCCCCTGGTGGATGCACGACGAGGCCGACCAGACGCTGGCGGCGCTCGACCTGCGCGAGGACTTCGCCCGCAGCGACTGGCTGGCGCGCAGCGCCCAGGGCTACCTCAGGGACTTCGTGGACCCCGCGTACCCCCACGAGGTCTGGCAGCGGCCCCGTCGGGACCCGGCGCTGTCCAACCTGGAGAAGTCGGGACGCGGCAAGAACATGTACCACGCGTTCGAGCACACGCTGGTCATGTACCTCCACGGTCGCGCGATGGAGGGCCGCCCGGCCGAGCTCCACTACGCCCTGCCCGCGGACCTCGCACTGACGGCGGAGGCGGAGCCGTACTGGTTCGACGCCACGACCGAGCACCGCGTGGTCGGCGGCGCCGTGGACCTGCTGCCCGGGCACCGGCACGTGACGGTCGAGCTGTCGGGGCTCGACGAGGTCCCCGACCCCTACTCCGGGCCCACCGACGATGTCCCACCGGCGACGGAGGCGACCCTCGACCCGGTCGCGAACGACGCCGGGTGGCACCGGGGCCCGGCCGCGCTGACGCTGCGGGCGACCGACGCGGTCGAGGGCGTGCGCGAGGTGCGGGCGCAGGTGCGTGACCTCACCGGGAGGTCGCCCTCGGAGGCCTGGATCGCGCCGGGCGAGGAGCTGACGCTGCCGTTCACCGAGGAGGGCGACTACGCCGTCACGTACGCCGCCGTCGACCGGAGCGGCAACACCGAGCAGCCGCGTACGTTGCGGGTGCGGGTGGACCTCACGGCGCCGTCGGTCAGCGGCATGCCGGTGCCGCCCTGCCGGATCTGGCCTCCGAACGAGCGGATGGTCCGGGTGGCCGATGTCGTGGGCGCGGACGCGTTCTCCGGCGTGGCGTCGGTCGGCGCCGTCGTGACCGTCGACGAACCGGCGGACGGGGACTACCAGGTCGTCGGCGGCCGGGTCGAGGTGCGCGCCACCCGTGACGACGAGGGCGACGGGCGCACGTACACGATCACCGGGACCGTCACCGACGTGGCCGGCAACGCCACCGCGCAGACCGGCACCTGCACGGTGCCGCACGACCAGCGACCCTGACTGATCGGCCGCAGTCCGGTCAGCCGCGCCGGAACAGCCGTCGGCCCTGCTCCGCAGCCTTCTTGCCGGTCTTGCGCGCCTTCTTCTTCGCTTCTTCTTCGCCTTCTTGCGGGCCTTCCTCGACGGGAGCTTCGGGACGGGGACCGCGTCGGCGGCCCCCTTCCCGCTCTTCCTGGCCGACTTCCCGAGCTCCTGCGCCGGGTGTCGTACGGCGCGCGGCAGGAAGAACACCATCGAGTACTTGAACAGCCGGCGCGCGAGGTAGAGCACGGGGATTCCCAGCGGCAGCAGGATCACGGTGACGCACAGCAGCACGCCGACCAGTCCCAGCACCCCGCTCAGGATCCACAGCAGCGACCCGACGAGAGCCCGGAGCATGCGCATCGCACTCACCTCCCTCGCTGCAACATAACCCGGTTCCGGCGCGGGAGCACGCGGCCGCGGGTGTGGCGGCACGAGCACCCCGGTGACAGGGATGCCCGTGCGCGCCAAGATGGCGGGCACAGGCGACCAGGAGGTCCGACGATGCTCTTCCACATCACGCAGACGCACAGCCCGGAGCAGTGTCCCAAGGGTGCAGGCGGGTCCAACTCGCTCTTCGACGCCGGCGCCGAGGGCGTGACGCTCGTCGGACGCTACGGCGCCAACGCCCAGCACACGATGTTCTACGTGGTCGAGGCCGACGACGTGGACGCCCTCCAGAAGTTCCTGTGGCCGGGCTTCACCCGCTGCACGAGCACCATCACCCCCGTGAGCGAGAGGCCCGTCCCGCTCGACTGAGCACGGCGGCTACTGGACGCGGGGCTTCGACCCGAACTTGCGGACCTCGTGCGGCCAGCCGCACGCCTCCGCGATCCTGCCCGCCCACATCGTGGCGGCCTCGTCGTCGGGCACGTCGACCACGGCGAACCCGCCCAGGAACTCCTTGGTCTCGGCGTACGGCCCGTCGGTGACCAGCACGGTGCCGCTCGTGGGGTCAGCGCTGTAGACGGGGCCGTCCTCCTCGAGCCCGCCGGCGAAGAGGTACACGCCGGCAGCCTTCATCTCCTCGACCACCGCCATCGCGAGCGGGGCCCGCCCGCGGAACCACTCCTCGGTGTGGTCGCCCACCCACTGCTGGTTGAAGTACAAGAGGTACTCGGCCATGTCCGCTCCTTCGCTGCCGGCGGGCCCCGTGGCCCGCGTGTCACCCACCCCACGAACGGCGACGGGCGAATCCGACACGATCATCCCGGAAAGGCGACACCCGTGTTCGCGTGGCAGCGGTAGCCGAACGGGTTCTTGGCGAGGTACTGCTGGTAGATATTTGCGTCGTATGGGCGCAGCGAGTGGGACCAGAGTCTGCGCTGGGGTGCGGCTTGCGGGTCAGGTGGGGCCGGCGCGCCTGCCTTCATCGAGGATGCGGCGCACCATGGGCTCGAAGAAGGTGAGCGGCTCCCACTCGTAGTGAGGATCGAACGAGTTCTGGTCGTAGTTCTCGCAGAAGTCGACCGTCGCCTGGTAGTGGGGATGGTTGCGCCATCGTTCACGCGCGTTCGGGTCCAGGCCCAGGTGATGGAAGTAGTAGTAGCCCTGGAACACCCCGTGGTGCTTGACGATCCAGTAGTTCCTCTCGCTCACGTAGGGCCGCAGTACCGCGGCCGCGACCTCGGAGTGGTTGCCCGGGGCAAGGTTGTCGCCGATGTCATGAAGCAGCACGCACACGACCGTCTCCTCGTCCTCCCCGGCCCGGTGGGCACGGGTCGCGGCTTGCAGGCTGTGGTCGAGCCGGCTGATCTGGTAGCCGGCGGAGTCGTCCATCGTGCGCAACCAGCCGAGCACGCGGTCGGGAAAGCCGTGCATCTCCTGGGCCTCGATGCGACCGAGGAGGGCGTAGTCCTCCGCGGTTCCGTCCTTCATCTGCGTGAAGGCGACGACTTCTGCCTCCGGGTCCGGCGTGGGGCGGCCCTCCATCTCAACCACGGCGGGGTGCCTCCGTCGCGGGTGCCGGGACGTGAGTGCCGGTGAGAACGCGCCTGCGTGCCATGAAGTCGTCGTACTCCATGCAGACATCTTGCAGGTGCCGAGCACCCGCCATCAACGCTGGCGACACCGTCCACTTCGCGTCCTCCGGGTCCGCCGCGGAGACCACCCGACTCACTCGCTACTTTGCTCCGGGCGGTATCCCCGCCACCGCCCGGGACCTGCCGACACTCGTCGACATCCTGGTCGTGGTGGATCGACTCTTCGGGCACATCGCGATCGTGACAGTGCGGGCCCGACGGGGCCCCGGACACCCGGAGAGGGTGACAGGGTGCAGTTGGACCGCATGTCGGCGCTCTGCAGCCGCCGTTTGCTGATGCAGTGCAGGTGGCCTAGGTTGGGGGCGTCGTCATCCTGCGTCCCGGACCTCGACGCTGGTGCCAGGGAAGGGTCCGCATGAGCAAGCTCCGCAGGATTCGCAGCATTCGACCCACTTTCGCTCGGCCACCATATTTCCGGTCGCGCTCGTCACGCACGAGCGCAGGCCGACCGACGGGGTCCTGAGTCCGGAGCGGCCGTGTCGGGGGACCGCCGCTCCGGACCAAGGGCCCGCTACGGGCTTGGAGCCCCCGCCGCCCAGAGTGTGACGGGGGCTCACAGGCTCGGGTCTGGTTCACCAATGCCTCGAAACGGGGATAGGAGACACCGGACGCCCGAGCCCCTCCCCCCATCGGCACCATACGGCTGGA
The DNA here is from genome assembly GCA_963724225.1 of uncultured Actinomycetota bacterium. GTDB lineage: Bacteria > Actinomycetota > Actinomycetes > Propionibacteriales > Nocardioidaceae > Nocardioides. Next base: position 86,743 of record CAVRTX010000019.1, read on the forward strand.
TGCAGCGCGTGGCGTGGGTGGGCGGCGCTGCCGCGGCTAGCTCGAGGCGCCGCCGCTGCTGTTCAGTTGGGCGGCAGGGCACCCTGGCTCGCCGGTGAGCTTGCGCATCTGCCGGGCCTGAATCGCCCGGTCTGCACACATTCCACGCCGCCCCAGGAGACGACACCGCCGCACTCCGCACCATCCGGGGACGTCTCGCAGGTGCGCAGCGTGCCGCGGTGCCAGCGGTCCTGGAACCAGACTTCGACAGGAGTAGGGGGATGCGGCTCATCCAGCCAACTCTCCACATGTGAAGGTCCCGCTCCATTCGGGGGATGTGGAGCGGGACCGTTCGCGGGCCAGCGTATGCACGATGCACCTGGACGGACCATGGGGCTGTCCCCATGGAGTCGCCCGGTGCCAACCCCACGGACCCGCCCACCCCGCTCGGCGTAGGTCTAGTATCGAGGGCAGGACCTGGCCTTGTCCGGGTTCGGAGCGTACCCACACCTGTGATTCGCGCCGGCCATGTGCGAGTTCTGCGGATATCCACCAAAGGCTCGGATGTGACCAGCTCAGACACTGGCGTTCTCGGCGTTGTCCTCGCGGGCGACAGCCACTTGATGAACGACGGGATGCAGTGCCTTCTGGACCGGCGGTCCGACATCGAGGTCGTCCGGCGCGTCGACGACATCCAGCTCCTCCAGACGATCGTGAGCGAACTGCGCCCTGACGCGCTGTTGGTCAGCCTCAGGACCCGCGCACCCGCGGCCATGGCCGTGATCCGGGAAGCCCGCCAGGTCAGGGAGGACCACCCTGATCTCGGCATCGTCGTCATCGCCGACCGCGGCAATGGGTTCGCACTAGAGCTCCTCCGCGGGGGATCGGCTCGGACGGCATATCTGCTCGATGAGCAGCTACCGGGCATCGAGGAGGTCGCCATCGCACTCCGCGAGGTCTTGAGCGGACAAACCGTCCTCGACCCCACCGTCGTGGATGCACTGATCCGGCGCCGGGACGCCATCTCAGTCGACCACCTGACCATCCGGGAGGTCGACGTGCTCGAGCAGATCGCGCAGGGCCGATCGAACCGAGCGGTCGCCGCCGAACTGCAGATCACCATCAAGGCGGTGGAGAACCACGTCACCGCCATCTTCCGAAAGCTCGAGCTGAATGATCGAGCCGACGTCATCCATCCGCGCGTGACCGCAGCACTGATCTTCATGGACGGCGCGCATGACACAGGGAACTAGCGCAGATCATCCGGCAGGCCTCGATGCCTCCACCACTGCCCGCCGCGACCGTGAGCTCCGATCGGGTCCATCGTCCAGGATGCTCCCATCAGGGCTGGGAGCGCGCACAAGATGAGAATGGGTTCCCGCGTGGGATCGTCGCGGCGATTCAGGCCGTCTCGGGGAACTTGACTCCGGTGTTCGCGTGGCAGCGGTAGCCGAACGGGTTCTTGGCGAGGTACTGCTGGTGGGCGTCCTCGGCGTAGAAGTAGGGCGTCTCGGCCGCGGGGCGGACCTCCGTGGTGATCTCGCCGAGCCGGCGGCGGGCCAGCTCGTCGCCGTACACCGTGGTCAGCTCGGTGGCGGTCTGCTCCTGCTCCGGGGTGGTCCAGTAGATCGCGGAGCGGTACTGGGTGCCGACGTCGTTGCCCTGGCGCATGCCCTGGGTCGGGTCGTGGACCTCGAAGAACCGCTTGACCAGGTCGGCGTACGACACGACGGAAGGGTCGAAGACGATCCGGATGGCCTCGGTGTGACCGGTACGGCCGCTGCAGACCTCCTCGTACGTGGGGTGCGGCGTGACGCCGCCGGCGTAGCCCACCGACGTCGACCAGACGCCGGGCAGCTGCCAGTAGATCTCCTCCGCGCCCCAGAAGCAGCCGAGCCCGAAGATCGCGACCTCGTGGCCGGCCGGGACGTCGTCGGAGACGACGGGGGTGTGGAGCACGACGTGCTCACCCAGTGACCAGGGCCGCTCCTGCCGTCCGGCCAGCGCCTGGTCGGCGGCCACCATCTCGGTCTTCCTGCCCAGTCCGAACATCAGTGCTCCTCCTCGGGAGGGATCGGGTGCCCTCCAGCATCCCCAACAACACCGCACCGCCCAACCTTCCCGTCCTTACGAGTGGGTGACGGCGCCCGAGGCGGCCACCCGGGACCGTCGCCCGGGGGTGACGGGTGTCGGTTTCCCCGCTCAGGCGGGTAAACCGACACTGGGCGGGCCACATTTCCTCCGCCAGGTGCCGGTTTCCCCGCTCAGGCGGGGAAACCGACGCCCGCGGCACGGCCGTGACACCGGTACGGGCGACTGCCCGACGCGTCTCGGACCGCGCTGAGTAGTGTCGTCGGCGTGAGCCAGGAGCATGCCCAGGAGCGGACGCAGAAGGCCGGATTCGAGACCCGCGCGATCCACGCGGGCTACGACCCGGACCCCACCACGGGCGCGGTGATCCCGCCCATCTACGCGACGTCGACCTACAAGCAGGACGGGGTCGGCGGGCTGCGCGGCGGCTACGAGTACAGCCGCTCGGCCAACCCCACCCGGACCGCGCTCGAGGGCGCGCTGGCCGCCGTCGAGGAGGGGGAGCGGGGCTTCGCCTTCGCCTCCGGGCTGGCCGCCGAGGACACCCTGGTCCGCGCCCTCTGCCGGCCCGGTGACCACGTCGTGTTCCCCGACGACGCGTACGGCGGCACCCACCGGCTCTTCGACAAGGTCGAGCAGGCGTGGGGGGTCGAGCTGTCGACCGCGGCGGTGTCCGACATCGACGCGGTGCGTGCCGCGATCCGCCCCGGCAGCACCAAGCTGGTCTGGGTCGAGACGCCCACCAACCCGCTGCTCAACATCGGCGACATCGAGGCGCTGGCGGCGGTGGCCCACGAGGCCGGGGCGCTGCTCGTGGTCGACAACACCTTCGCCTCGCCGTACCTCCAGCAGCCGCTGACGCTGGGCGCCGACGTCGTCGTCCACTCCACGACCAAGTACGTCGGCGGCCACTCCGACGTCGTCGGCGGCGCCCTCGTCGTACGCGACCTCGGGCTGGCCGAGCAGGTCGGCTACCACCAGAACGCCATGGGCGCCGTGCCCGGGCCGTTCGACGCGTTCCTGACCCATCGTGGCCTGAAGACCCTGGGCGTCCGGATGGACCGCCACTGCGACAACGCCGAGGCGGTCGCGGCGTTCCTCGGCGGCCACGAGTCGGTCACCCAGGTGATCTACCCGGGCCTGCCCGACCACCCGGGACACGCGGTGGCGGCGCGCCAGATGAAGCGCTTCGGCGGCATGGTGTCGTTCCGGGTCGCGGGCGGCGAGGAGCAGGCGCTCCGGGTCTGCGAGCGCGCCCGGGTGTTCACCCTCGGCGAGTCACTGGGCGGCGTCGAGAGCCTGATCGAGCACCCCGGCCGGATGACCCACGCCAGCGTCGCCGGCACCGACCTCGAGGTACCCGCCGACCTGGTCCGGCTCAGCGTCGGCATCGAGACCGCCGACGACCTGCTGGGCGACCTGGACCAGGCCCTGAGCGGTGGGTGAGGCGCACCGCCCTGACGTCTGCCTCTGCGTCGACTTCGGCTCCACGTTCACCAAGGCGTCGCTGGTCGACCTCGGCACGGGCGAGATCGTCGCCGCGGCCGACCACCCGACGACCCTCCCGGTGCCTGGTCGGGGCGGCGACGTGCTCGACGGGTACGCCGCCTGCCGTGACGCCCTGGTCGCGCAGGACGCCCGCGCGGCCGACGCCGAGGTGCTGGCGTGCTCCAGCGCCGGCGGCGGCCTCCGCATCGCCGTGGTCGGCAACGAGGAGCTGGTCACCGCCGAGGCCGGCCGCCGGGTCGCGCTGTCGAGCGGCGGCAAGGTCGTCGCCGTGGTCGCCCTTTCCTCGCCGCGTGTGCCTGAGAACGGTCCCCACACCGTGCTCAGGCACACGGCGCCGGATGTGGTGCTGCTGACGGGGGGGACCGACGGCGGCAACGCCGCGTCCCTGGTGGCCGGTGCGCAGACCCTGGTCGACGCCGGCTGGACCGGCCCGGTCGTCGTGGCCGGCAGCGTCGACGCCCGCGACGAGGTGGTGGGGATCCTCGACGGCGTGCCGCACGTCGTGGCCGACAACGTGGTCCCGCGGATCGGGGTGCTGGCCCCGGACGGCGCCCGGGCCGCGATCCGCGAGATGTTCCTCGCCCACGTCATCGGTGGCAAGCACCTCAGCGCCAGCGACGACTTCCGGAAGATGGTCCGCGGGGCCACGCCGGACGTCGTCCTCGCCGGGGTCGAGCTGCTCGCCCGCGGGCTCGACGAGGAGCGCCCCGGCGCCGGCGACGTCGTGGTGGTCGACGTCGGCGGCGCCACCACCGACGTCCACAGCGTGGTCGCGATCGACCCCGAGGACGCGGGCCTCTCCCGCGAGGTCGTCGCGGTCACCCCCGTCACCCGCACCGTCGAGGGCGACCTCGGCATGCGGTGGTCGGCCCCGTCGACGGTCGAGGCCGCCGGGCTCGCCGACCTCGTGCCGTACGCCGCCACGCTGCCCGGCCGACCGGGCCACCTCCCCGCCGACGACGCCGAGGCCGATGCCGACGAGCAGATCGCGCAGGCCGCGGTCGGCCACGCGCTGCGGCGCCACGCCGGCCGCGCCCGGGTGGTCGTCAGCCCCGAGGGCCGGGTCGTCGAGCGGACCGGCAAGGACCTGCGCGAGGTCGACCTGCTGGTCGGGTCCGGCGGCGTGCTCCGCCACGGCCGGCCGGGGGTGGCCGGCCGGGTGCTCGCCGGCAGCCTCGGCGAGCACGTCGAGGGTGGCTGGCAGCTGCCCCGGGCGCCGCGCGTCGTGGTCGACGTCGACTACGCCCTCTGCGCCGTCGGGCTGCTCGGCCCCCGGCACCCCGACGCGGCGTACCGGCTCGCCCGCACGCTGTCCCGCGCTGAGTAGCCTGTCGGGGTGGAGAGCGAGGGAGGGCCGGGGACGCCCGCCGACGAGGAGGGGGCGCCGCGCCGGCGACTGCCGATCCGGATCGGCCGCGACCACGAGGAGGGCCTCGCCGAGCGTCTCGCCCAGCAGTGGGCGCTGGCCCGGGCCGACCGCCGCGCCGACCCGCTCCCGATCGAGTCCGGGCCCAGCAACGTCGCTCGCGCGCAGGTCCCGTACGGCGTCGACCTGGCCGCCGCGTGGGCCTGGCGGTTCCTGGTCATCGCGGTGGCGGGGTACGTCGTCTTCCGGGTGATCGGCTTCTTCGCGGTCATCACGCTCCCGCTCGCCGTGGCGCTGCTGATCGCCGCGCTGGTCTCGCCGCTGGTGCGACAGCTGACGCGGGCGATGCCCGCCAAGCTCGCGGCCGCGCTCGTCGTGGTCGGCGGGTTGGCGACGGTCGGGCTGCTGCTCACCTTCGTGGGCCAGCAGGTCGCCACCGGTGCCACCGACCTGGCGCAGTCGGTCGTCGAGGGCATCGGCCGGATCCGCGACTGGCTCGAGGAGGGGCCGCTGCAGGTGAGCGACTCCCAGCTCGACAACTACCTCAGCGAGGTGCAGCGCACCATCGCCGAGAGCACCCGTGAGGGTGGCGTGCTCACGAGCATCGGCGAGGTCGGCACCGCCCTGGGGCACGTGGTCGCGGGGTTCTTCATCGTGCTGTTCGCGACCTACTTCTTCCTGGCCGACGGCACCCGGATCTGGGCCTGGGTGGTCCGGTTGTCCCCGCGCGCCGCGCGGGTGAAGGTCGACAGCAGCGGCCAGGTGGCCTGGCGCAGCCTGACCCAGTTCGTCCGGGCGACCGTGCTCGTGGCGGCCGTCGACGCCATCGGCGTGATGATCGTCGCAGCGATCCTCGGCGTCCCGTTCGTGCTGGCGATCGGCGTGCTGGTCTTCCTCGGTGCCTTCGTGCCGATGATCGGCGCCACGCTCGCCGGGACGGTCGCGGTGCTCGTCGCCCTGGTCGACCAGGGCCCGATCATCGCCCTCCTGATGCTCGGCGGAGTGATCCTGGTGCAGCAGATCGAGGGGCACGTGCTGCAGCCGTTCCTGATGGGCCGGTTCGTGTCGGTCCACCCGCTCGGCGTGATCGTCGCGATCGGCTGCGGCGTGCTGCTGGCGGGCATTGCCGGCGCGCTGGTGGCGGTCCCGTTCGCGTCGGCCGTCAACGCCGTCGGCCAACACCTCGCGCGCGAGACCCAGGTGGGGGAGGATCCGGAGCCGGCCCCCCACGACGGGCCGCCGGACGACCCACCCGAAGACGAGCACGAGGAGACGGACACCGGTGACTGACCTGCCCACCCCGGCCGACATCGAGGCAGCCCGCAGGCTGCTGGACGGCGTGGCGGTGCTGACCCCGATGGAGGAGTCGCGCTGGCTCTCCGCGCTGACCGGCGGGCAGGTGCTGCTGAAGTGCGAGAACCTCCAGCGCACCGGCTCCTTCAAGACCCGGGGGGCGTACGTCCGCATCCACGGGCTCTCCGAGGAGGAGCGCGCCCGCGGCGTGGTGGCGGCCTCGGCCGGCAACCACGCGCAGGGCGTCGCGCTCGCCGCCCAGATGCTCGGCATCAAGGCCACCGTCTTCATGCCCGAGGGGGCCCCGATCCCCAAGGAGAAGGCGACCCGCGGCTACGGCGCCGACGTGGTGCTGCACGGCCGCTACCTCGAGGACGCGCTGGTCCGCGCCCGGCAGTTCTCCGAGGAGACGGGTGCGGTGCTGATCCACCCGTTCGACCACGTCGACATCGTCGCCGGCCAGGCCTCGGCCGGCTGCGAGATCCTGGAGCAGGCCCCCGACGTCGAGACCGTGCTGGTGCCGACGGGCGGCGGTGGCCTGCTCGCGGGGATCGCCCTCGCGATCAAGACCGAGCGCCCCGACGTACGCGTCGTCGGGGTGCAGGCCGAGGGCGCCGCGGCGTTCCCGGGGTCCCTGGAGCAGGGCTCGCCGCAGCCGCTGAAGTCGATGCAGACCATGGCCGACGGCATCGCCGTGGGCATGCCCGGCGACGTCACGTTCGCGGCCGTGCGCGACCACGTCGACGAGATCGTCACGGTGTCCGAGGAGTCGCTCTCGCGGGCGCTGCTCGCCCTGCTGGAGCGGGCCAAGATGGTGGTCGAGCCGGCCGGCGCGGCCGCGGTCGCGGCGATCCTGGACCGGCCGACGGACTACGGCGGCCGGACGGTGGCGGTGCTCTCCGGCGGCAACATCGACCCGCTGCTGCTCGGCAAGGTGATCCGGCACGGCATGGCCTCCGCCGGCCGCTACCTGTTCCTCCGGGTCTGCATCCCCGACCTCCCCGGCGGCCTGGCCACGCTGCTCTCCGAGCTCGGCGAGGCCGGCGCCAACATCCTCGAGGTGGCCCACGAGCGGATCTCGGCCGAGCTCCGGCTCGACGAGGTCGAGGTCCGGCTGCAGATGGAGACCCGGGGCGAGCCGCACGCCGAGCGGGTCATCGCCCGGCTGCGCGAGTGCGGCTACCGCATCTTCGAGTGACCCGTCCCGTCACGTACGCCGACCGGGCACCCGCGCGGTGCGCGAGTGCCCGGTCGAGGGACGGTTGGCCGACCGGATCGCCCGGTCGGCGGTGATCAGTCGGTGAACGGGGCGGCGTCGACGATCTCGATCCGCTGGATCCGGCCGTTGGGGGCCTCGAACTCCACCGTCTCGCCCTTGCGGGCACCGTTGAGCGCGGCGCCGAGCGGCGACTGCGGGGAGAACACCTCGAAGTCCTGGCCCTCGTAGTCGTCCTCGATCTCGCGGGCGCCCATGAGGAACTTCTCGGGGTCGTCGTCGCCGTCGTAGCGGTAGGTGACGAGCTTGCCGGGCGCCACGACGCCGTCGTCGTCGGGCGCGTCGGTCGCGGCGGTCTCGAGCATCTCCTCGAGCTGGCGGATGTTGGCCTCGATCTTGCCCTGCTCGTCCTTGGCCGCGTGGTAGCCGCCGTTCTCCTTGAGGTCGCCCTCGTCGCGGGCGGCGCTGATCCGCTCGATGACCTCCTGGCGCCTGGGGCCACGCAGGTCCTCGAGCTCGGCGGAGAGCCGGTCGTAGGTCTTCTTGGTCAGCCAGACCGAGGTCGGCTGGGCAGACTGCGTCATAGGGTTCACACTTCCTGGCTGCGACAAAAACAAAACCCGCCGGACCGCGTGTCTGTGGTCGGCCCTGCGGGGTGTTCCCCCACAGGCTAGCAAGAGAACCCACAGGACGCAGGTCGAGCGGCGCCCGCTGTGGGGTCAGCGGGGCCGGGGCTGGCCCTCGGCGGTGCAGCCCACCAGCTCCACCGAGCTCGCCCGCCGCTCGGTCCGCACCGCCACCTCGTTGCGGCCGTCGTCGGGCTCGAACGCGATCTCGCCGACGGTCGTGTGGTCCGCCGCGATCGCCCGCACCAGGCAGCTCGCCGCGGCGTCGCCCTCGAGCTCGACGGTCACCGACGCGCTGACCTCGTGGTCGTCCACGACCGTCCACGTCACCAGCTCCGACTGCACCGCGGGGGTGGCGTGGAACCACGCGGCCCACGCCAGCCACGCGAGGCTCCCGGCCACCAGCAGCGCCAGCGCGCCGACCAGCACCCGGCGGCGTACGGGCGAGGGGGTGCCGTACCGGTCGGCGAGGTCGGGCCCGGGGCCCGACGGGGCGGTACGGGGAGCCATGGCCCGATCCTCTCAGAGCGGCGTCTGCTCCCTAGACTGCCGGTATGACGCAGCACCCCCAGTGGGGCGACCAGCGGGGCGACGGGTCGCGTCCGCGTGCCGGCTACCGCCTGATGCACGTCCACGCGCACCCCGACGACGAGTCCAGCAAGGGGGCCGCGTCGACGGCGCGCTACGTGGCCGAGGGGGTCGACGTCCACGTCGTCACCTGCACCGGCGGCGAGCGCGGCTCGATCCTGAACCCCAGGATGGAGCGCCCCGACATCCTGCAGAACATCACCGAGGTGCGGCGGCAGGAGATGGAGCGGGCCCGCGACATCCTCGGCGTCACCCAGGACTGGCTGGGCTTCGTCGACTCCGGCTGGCCCGAGGGCGATCCGAAGCCGCCGCTCCCCGACGGCTGCTTCGCGCTGGTCCCGGTCGAGGAGGCGGCCGAACGGCTGGTCCGGCTGATCCGCGAGCTGCGGCCCCACGTCGTGACGACGTACGACGAGCGTGGCGGCTACCCGCACCCCGACCACATCGCGTGCCACCTGGTCTCGGTCGCGGCGTTCGACGCTGCCGGCGACCCGGCGCGCTACCCGGACGCCGGGGAGCCGTGGCAGCCGCTCAAGCTCTACTACCACCACTCGTTCAACCGGCCGCGGATGCAGGCGCTCCACGACACGATGCTGGCCCACGGCCTGGAGTCGCCGTGGGGGGAGCGGCTCAAGGAGTGGAAGCCGGAGCCGGAGTGGGACGCCAGGATCACCACCCGGGTGCCGTGCGCCGACTACTTCGGGGTCCGCGACCAGGCGCTGCTGGCGCACGCGACCCAGATCGACCCGGACGGCCACTGGTTCGCCATCCCGCGGGAGATCCAGGCCGAGGTGTGGCCGACCGAGGACTTCGAGCTGGTCACCAGCCACGTCGACTCGCCCACCCCCGAGGACGACCTGTTCGCGGGCATCCCGGCGCCGCGCTGACGCCCCTCGCCTGAGACAATGGCGACATGCTGCTGATGACCGCCCTGCGCATGATCGACGGCGTCGAGCAGGGACCCGAACCCGAGGACGTCAAGGCCGGCTGGATCGCGCTCGTGGTGTTCCTGCTGCTGTGCGCGGCCGTCGTGTTCCTCGGCTTCAGCCTGGTCAAGCAGCTCCGCAAGGCACAGGCCGCCAAGGACGCCGGTGTGTACGGCGACGAGCCGCTCACCGCCCCCGAGCCGGGCCCGTCGGGCGAGGCCGCCGGCCCGGCCGCCGACGGCGAGGACCACCCGCGCGGCTGACCCCCGTGTGGACGCGCTCCGGGTGATTTCCTAGGGTGCCGTGATGCCTTGCTCCAGGTTCACCCGCTCCGCCCTCGCCGCCACGCTGGCCGGCGCCCTCCTCGTCGGGACCCCCGTGGCCGTCGCCTCGGCCGACCCCGTCGACCGGGTCAGACAGCTCGCCACCGGCCCGGACCAGCACGAGTCGCAGCCGGAGCAGGAGCCACCGACCCGCGACGAGCGGACGATGCGGGTCGGCACCTTCAACATCATGGGGAGCATCCACACCGGTGGCCGTGACCAGCAGCGCACCGCCCGGATCGCCCGGCAGCTCACGCAGCGGGGGATCGGCCTGATGGGGCTGCAGGAGGTGCAGCCGGACCAGCTGAAGGTGCTGCGCGACCGGATGCCCGGCTACCGGTTCGCGCCCGGCCTCGACGACCAGGACCAGGGGTTCCAGCTGCAGGTCGCCTGGAACCGGAAGCGGTTCGACCTGCTCGACCGGGGCCACATCCGTACCCCCTTCAACGACGCGCAGCGGCGTACGCCGTGGGTGCGGCTGCGCCACGAGGCGACCGGCCGGACGATCCACGTGATCGACGTCCACAACCCCTCGAAGAGCCAGGAGGGCAACCGCGACGCGGCGATGCAGCGGCAGATCGACCTCTACCAGCGGCTGCGCGACAAGGGTGTGGTGCTGCTGCTGGGGGACGCCAACGAGAAGACCGAGTGGTACTGCACCGTCACCGGTCGCACCGACGCCCGGGCGGCCAACGGCGGCTCGCACGGCAAGCGCGGCTGCCGGCCGCCCGACCCGGCCTCGATCGACTGGCTGATGGGCGGCGGCGACCTCGCGTGGCGTGGCTACCGGCGCGACGACGTCGAGACCAGCGACCACGCGATCCACACCGCGCGACTGACGCTGCGCTGACCGTCGGTCAGGTGCGGACGACGCGCACCAGGCAGTCCCACGCCGTACGGGCCGGCTCGCCGCCGTGCTCGTGGTGGTCGCCGCCCGTCGCGGCGGCCACCTCCCGGGCGACCCGCCCGGCGCGTACGACCTCCACCTCGTAGCCGTCGAGGTCGGCCAGCACGTCGGCCGCGGTCATCAGCACGGTCGGGTCCTGCGGCCCGCCGGTGCCCTCGTGGAGGTTGGTCGAGTCGTGGGCGACGAGCAGGAAGGTCCCACCCGGCCGCAGCGAGTCCACCGCGTTGCGGTGGGCCGCCCGCCGCGGCCCGGCCGGCAGCTGCAGGTAGGCGACGACCACGAGGTCGAGCGGCCCGGGGGCCTGCCAGGTGGTCGCGTCGGCACGGACCCACGCGAGGTCGGTGTCGCCGGCCAGTCGGGCACCCTTGTCGAGCGCGACCTGCGAGAAGTCGACGGCCGTCACCTGCCAGCCGCGCCGAGCCAGCCAGATCGCGTTGCGGCCCTCGCCGGCCGCGAGGTCGACGGCGGTCCCGGGCGGCAGGTCGGCGCACTCGGCCGCCACGAACTGGTTGGGCCCGGCCGACCACACCAGGTCGGTGGCGGCGTACCTCTCGTCCCAGGCGTCGGCGTCCACACGCCGATTGAACCAGCCACGAGCGTCGGCGGCGCTGCGTAGGCTCGCGCCGTGCCCGTGTTGAGTCTCGTCCACCCCTGGCCCGCGCAGGGGCGCGCCGACAGGCTGTCCGGCGACGACCGGGTCGAGGACGCCGGCGTCCGGGCGATGCGGTCGGTCGCCGAGCTCTACGGCGAGGCGCTGGCCGGCCTCGCGATCGAGCACCGGATCTCCGAGATCCGGGTGTTCACGGCCCACATCCCCCGGTTGTCGGTCGTCGAGGCCGTGGCGCAGGTCGACCCGCTCCGCGAGGGGCCGGAGACCGGGCACGTACGGCTGCCCACGGCGTTCCTCTCGCTCACGCCCGAGCGTCGGGCGGCGACCGCGCTGGACGCGCTCCACCGGATCGTGCTGCGGCTGGCCGAGGCGCGCGGGTGGGACGGGCCGCTCGACCGGTGCCGCGACCACGCGCTCGCCGCCGGGCTCGAGTACCGCTGGGACGGACCCTGGAAGTCCTCGCCCGATCGCCGGCTGCAGGCGCGGGCACGGTTCCGGATGCTGCCGGACGGCTACGGCCGGGCCCGGGTCGAGGTGTCCGACCGGGCCACCGGCGACACCGTCGCGACGTCGGAGGAGGGCGTGGCGTTCTGCACCAGCCAGGGCTTCCGCCGCGCCGCCTCCTCGCTGCGGTGGCACGGCAGCGACCGGGTCGACCTGGTGCCCTACGACTACGTGCCGGCCCTCCGGGGTGGCGAGGTGCAGCTGCATCGCGAGTCCGGCGGCTGGCGCTCGCACGTACGCGACCACCTCGAGGTCCTCAGCCCGCCGCCGGGAGACCCCGACGCGCCACCGCTGGTGGTCACCGGGCGGGGCTCGGGCGTGCAGGCGCCCGAGGAGCCTCCGCGGCTGGTCTACAACGGGGGCGGGCCGACGTCGCGGGGCGTCGACGGCTTCGACCGGCACTTCCGCGCCGGGATGCGTCGGCTGTGCGGACCCGCCGGCCAGGCCTGGTGGCAGGAGGCGGGGATCAGCGGCAGCGTGACGATCTGGTACCGCGAGTCGGGCACGCGCCCGCAGGTGCGGGGACGACAGGTCGGCGAGGAGCTGCGGGTCGTCGTCGAGCGCCCGGTCGGCACCCTCGTCGCGGGCGCCGACCACGCGGACGAGGCACGCGACGACGTCGCCGCCGTCGTGGCACTGCTGCGCCGGCGCACCGGCCTCGGCCCCCACCCCGAGCTGCCGGGGGCCTGATCGGCCTCAGGACCTCCGCATCGCGCGGTCGGCGCGTCCGGCGGCGGCCCGCCAGCGCATCCGGTCCAGCGGCCTCGGGGGGTCGTCGAGCGGGTTGGCGGCGGCCACCTCGTCCATCGCGTCGATGATGTTGCGCAGGTTGATCACCAACGCACCGTGCACCGGCCACTGCGTGGAGAGCCTGCCGCCGGAGTCGAGCTCGCCGACCAGCCGGTCCAGCCGCTCCCGTACCGCCCGGATGGCCTCGGCATCGGCGTCGGTGATGGCGCGACCCGTGGCCGTGAGCAGGGCGGACCAGGCCTCGTCGAACGGCGCGTCCCACTCCGCGCGGGGGTTGGCGGGCGCGCCGAGCGTGCGCGCCATGCTCCGGGTCTCGGCCACCGCCTGCTCCATGCGGTGCAGCAGCTCGTGCCACACCTTCGGGTCGCGGAACTCGCCGGCCGAGCGCCGCGGGTTCATGCGGGCGCTCTCGCGCGCCTGGCGGACCAGCGCCCACGCCCGGTCGATCTCGCCGTCGAGGTCCCGGGTCTGCTCGACCCAGTCCTCGACGTCGACCTCCCGGCCGGCCTCCAGGGCGGTGCCGATGTCGGCGAGCAGGGCGCCGATCCCGTCGTCGATCCGGTTGAGCGAGACGATCGCCGTACGCCGGAGCAGGGGCGGCCACACCGCGACGTTGACGGCCAGCCCGACCGCGATGCCGATGCCGGTGTCCAGCAGCCGCGACGCCAGTCGCAGGTCGTCGGTGAAGCCGGTCGTCAGCACCACCAGCGCCGTCGTCGCGACGGTCGTCGCCTCGGCGCCGAACCACGGCAGGGACCCGATCAGCAGGCCCAGCACCAGCAGCACCGCCACGGCGACGGTGCCGAGGCCCAGCACGTGCCCGACGGCCGCCGCCAGCAGCACGGCGACGACGGCCGCGACCACCTGCCGCAGGCCGCGGGAGAAGGTGCGGTAGACGGTCGCGTGGACCACCAGGAGCGCCGCCCACGGCGCCAGGAACGGCTGCGGCAGCTCCAGCGTGCTCGCCGCGATCACCCAGGCGACGACCGCGGCGACCACGGTCTTGAGCAGCTGGGTGACGCTGTGCCAGAAGACCGGGTCACGGATCTTCCGGGTCATGGCTCCCTCCATCCCAGCGAGCATAGGTGCGCGCGGAACCCCCGGAGGGGTGAGCGACCAGGGGCTCCCTCGCGGACCTCCGCGCCGCCGGCGACCTCACCGACTCGCCGGTGAGGTCGCGCACCCGGCGGGACAGGTCTGGCGGTATTGTCGTGTAAAACAATCAACAATGAGGAGTTAACATGACCCACGAGACAGAGACCCCGGCCGGGCTGTCCCGCCGTGGCTTCGCCGGCGCTCTCGGCGCCGCCGGGCTGGCGGCCGCGGCGGTGTCCTCGCCCGCGCCGGGGGAGCAGGCGTTCGCGGCCCGCGCGGACCGACGCGGGGCACGGCGCCCCAACGTCCTGGTGATCCTGGCCGACGACCTCGGCTACGGAGACCTCGGCTGCTACGGCGTCCACGACATCCGTACGCCCCACCTCGACCGGCTCGCCGCGAGCGGCGTCCGGTTCACCGACGGCTACTCCGCCTCCGCGGTGTGCTCGCCCAACCGGGTGGCGCTGTACACCGGCCGCTACCAGCAGCGGATCCCGGCCGGGCTGCCGGAGCCGATCCGGGCCGGCAGTCCCGGCATCCCCGCCGACCACCCGACGCTGGCCACCAGGCTGCACGACGCCGGCTACGAGACCGCCATGGTCGGCAAGTGGCACGGGGGGTTCCTGCCCGACCACAGCCCGCTCCGGTCCGGCTGGGACGAGTTCTACGGCTGCTACTCCGGCGGCATCGACTACTTCTCCAAGATCTCCTCCGAGGGCCAGTACGACCTCTACGACGGGGAGCAGCAGGTCCGGGACGACCGCTACGTGACCGACATCTTCACCGAGCGCGCGGTCGACTTCGTACGCCGCGACCACGACCGGCCCTGGCTGCTCAACCTCAACTTCACGACGCCGCACTGGCCGTGGGAGGGCCCCGGCGACCGGGCCGTCAGCAACGAGCTCACCGCGCGGATCAAGGGCGGTGAGACCCGGGCGCTGTTCCACTACGACGGCGGCAGCCTCGACACCTACCGGGAGATGGTCGAGAGCCTCGACGCCTCGATCGGGAAGGTGCTCGACGCGCTGCGGCGCAGTGGGCAGCTGCAGGACACGCTGGTCCTGTTCGCCAGCGACAACGGCGGCGAGCGGTTCTCGCACAACTGGCCGCTCACCGGCAACAAGGTCGACCTGTACGAGGGCGGCATCCGGGTGCCGACGATCCTGAGCTGGCCGGCCCGCATCGACGGCCGGCAGGTCAGCGACCAGACGGTGCACACGCTCGACTGGCACGCGACGATCCTCGAGGTCGCCGGTGCCGAGGCGGACGACGAGCACCCGCTCGACGGCACCAGCCTGGCGGGCTACCTGCTCCGCGGCCGGCCGGTGCCGCAGCGGGACCTCTTCTGGCGGATGGTGGGCCAGCGTGCGCTGCGCCGCGGCGACCTCAAGTACGTCCGGACCGAGGGCACCGACCACCTCTACGACCTCGGCGTGGACGTACGGGAGCAGGCCGACCTGGCGGGCAAGCGTCCGGCGGACCTGGCCTCGCTGCGCTCGGCGTGGGAGGCCATCGACGCGGAGCTGCTGCCCTATTCCGCCTGAACGCCGACAGGGCGCGGGTCGGTCGGCATGCCCGACCGGCCCGCGCCCGACGCCCCGCCCCCTAGTCTCCCCGCATGACGCTCTCGAGCCCGGCGCGGAACAGCTCGGCGTCGCGCCCGTTCGGCTCCCGGCTGCTCGGGCCGGCCGGCCAGTCGACCCGCGCGCTCCGGGTCCGGGTGCAGCTGCTGCTGACCGCGCTGCTCGTGATCACCAACGTCGTGGGCGCGGTCCTCGTCCTCCTCATCTCCAGCGTCGTCGTCCCACGCCCGGCGGCCAACGACGCGATGTTCCTCGCGCTGGCGATCGGGGTGCCCGTCTACGTCGTGGCGGCCCTGGTGGTGGGCGTGGCTGCCGGCACCGTCACGTCGTTGCGCGCCCTGCGCTGGGTGTACGCCGAGGAGCCGCCCGACGACGCCGAACGCACCCGGACGCTGCGGGTCCCGGTCCGGCTGACGGTGCTGCAGTTCGCCCTGTGGGCCGGCGCGACCGCGCTGTTCACACTGCTCGCGGTGGCGCTGCAGCCCGAGCGCGCGCTCGACATCGCCCTCACGATCGGCACCGCCGCGATCGTGGTCTCCGGCGTCGCGTACCTGCTCAGCGACTTCGCGCTCCGGCCGATCGCGGCGCGGGCGCTGGTCGGGACCCGGCTCACCGACCGGCCGCGCGGGGTCGGCATCCGCTCGCGGGCCGTCATCTTCTGGGCGGTCGGCACCGGCGCGCCGGTCGTCGCACTGGTGCTGTCGGGCATCCTCGCGCTCAGCGACGCGACGACCAACGAGACCCGGCTCGCCGCCACCACGATCGTGGTGGGCTGCGTCGTGCTCGTGTTCGGGCTGCTGGTGACCGTGCTGGCCTCCGGCGCGGTCCGCGACCCGGTGCTGTCGGTGCGCAGCGCGATGCTCGACGTCGAGCAGGGCCGGCTCGACCGGGAGGTCGTGATCTTCGACGGCTCCGAGGTCGGGTCGCTGCAGGCCGGCTTCAACCAGATGGCCGCCGGGCTGCGCGAGCGGGAGCGGCTGCGCGACCTGTTCGGCCGCCACGTCGGTCGCGAGGTCGCCCAGCAGGCTGCCTCGGCGCTGGGCGAGGTGGAGCTGGGCGGTGAGGGCCGGGTCGCGAGCGTGCTCTTCGTCGACCTGGAGGGCTCCACCGCGTACGCCACCGAGCACGGCCCGGCCGAGGTGGTGACGATGCTCAACAGGTTCTTCGGGGTCGTCGTGGACGAGGTCGACGAGCGCGGCGGGCTGGTCAACAAGTTCATCGGCGACGCGGTGCTCGCGGTCTTCGGCGCGCCCGTGGAGCTCGACGACCACGCTGCAGCGGCGCTCGGCGCGGCCCGGGCGATCGCCGCCAGGCTGTCCGAGGAGCTCCCCGAGCTCGGCGTGGGCATCGGGGTCGCGACCGGCGACGTGGTGGCCGGCAACGTCGGCCACGAGGAGCGCTACGAGTACACGGTCATCGGCGACGCGGTGAACTCCGCCGCCCGGCTCACCGACCTCGCCAAGCAGGTCGACGGCCGGGTGCTGGTCGCGTACGACTCCGTGGCGGCCGCCGGCGGCGAGGAGGCCTCCCGCTGGCGCGAGGAGGGTGCGACGACCCTGCGCGGCCGGTCCACCGAGACCCGGACCGCGGTGCCGCGCGACTGAGCCGGACGACCCACCGACGCCGCTCGCGCCCCGGGCTACGCTGCTCCCGTGCACCCCACCGATGGAGCCCCCGGCAGCCTCGCCTGGGCCGAGGTCGAGGCCTGCACGCTGCCGAGCGTGGACCGGCCGCTGCGGGTCGCCGACTTCGACGCCCTCTTCGCCGCCCACCTGGTCCGGGCCGAGCGCACCGAGCCCACGACTGCCCGCCTGGTCATGGCCGGAGGCCCCGGCGTCGCCGACCGGGTGCAGCGGCTCGCCGACGCGGAGTCCTCGTGCTGCTCGTTCTTCCACTTCACAGTGGCCGACCGCGGCGACGAGGTGGTCCTCGGCATCAGCGTCCCGACGATGTACACCGACGTGCTGGCCGGGCTGGTCTCCCGCGCGGCGGCGGCCCTGGGGGAGTGAGCCGCCCGGCATGACACGCACGTCCGGACGGACCGCCCTGGTGCTGGGCGGTGGCGGCATCACCGGCATCGCCTGGGAGGTCGGGGTGCTCGTCGGCCTGGCCCGCGCCGGGGTCGACGTGACCGACGCGGAGACCGTGGTCGGCACCTCCGCCGGCTCGGTCGTCGGGTCCCAGGTCACCTCCGGGCAGCCGCTCGAGAGCCTGTACGCCGAGCAGCTGGCGCCGCCGGACGCGGAGATCGGCGGTCGGTTCGGCCGGCTGGCCGCGCTCAAGCTGGTCCCGCCGTACGTCCTGCCCGGCAGCGGCCGTGACAAGCTGCGCCGGGTCGGCACGCTCGCGCTCAAGGCGCACCCGCCCGGCTCGGTCGACCGCGAGGGCGTGATCCGCTCCCGGCTACCGGTGCACGACTGGCCCGACCGCGACCTCCGGATCACCGCCGTGGAGGCGGAGACCGGCCGGTTCACGGTCTTCGACCGCGACTCGGGGGTCGACCTGGTGCGGGCGGTCGCCGCGAGCTGCGCGGTCCCGACGGTGTGGCCGCCGGTCGCGATCGACGGCCACCACTACGTGGACGGCGGCATGCGCTCCACGGCCAACCTCGACCTCGTGGCCGGCGCGGAGCGGGTGGTCGTGCTGGCGCCGCTGCCGCGCTCGTTCAGCAAGCGCACCTCGCTGCGGGCCCAGCTGGAGAAGGTCGCCCCGCGCGAGTGGTCGGTCATCACGCCCGACGCCGAGGCGCTCGCCGACTTCGGCAAGAACCTGCTCGACCCTGCCCGCCGCGCCGACTCCGCCCGCAGCGGGCTCCGGCAGGCTGCCGACCTGGTCGACGAGGTCGCCCACGTCTGGGGCCGTCCCCTCACCTCCGGGCCGCGCTGAGCCGGCAGTCCCCGCCCGTCGGGCCTCGCGGGAGCCTTCCCGAAACGACGGCGCCGGAGCGTACGACGACGTAGGGTCGGCACCCGAGTGCCGGGTTGTGGCCTCACCTCTCATGGGGAGTGATCGACATGGGGATCATCGAACGCTGCTGCTTCTGGCTGCTCGCGCAGGCGATCCTGGCCGTCGGGGCGGTGCTCCGGCTCGGCGAGCGCCGTGGCCGTCAGGAGTGGGAGCCCGACGACCGCCCTCCGAGCCGCGGCGGACGACGCACCGCTCCGACTGCTCCTGCAGCTGCCGAGGGGTCCTCAGCGGCCCAGTGAGCCGCGCCGTCCGGTCGCCGGCCCCACGGCTCGCGTGGCCGCCGGTACGCCCGGCTGGCTAGCGTGGTGGCGATGACGAACCGACTCGCGAGCGCCACGTCGCCGTACCTGCTCCAGCACGCGGACAACCCCGTCGACTGGTGGGAGTGGGGGCCGGAGCCGTTCGAGGAGGCCCGGCGCCGCGAGGTGCCGGTGCTGCTGAGCGTCGGGTACGCCGCCTGCCACTGGTGCCACGTCATGGCGCACGAGTCGTTCGAGGACGACGCGACCGCGGCGCTGATGAACGAGCACTTCGTCAGCATCAAGGTGGATCGCGAGGAGCGGCCCGACGTCGACGCGGTCTACATGAACGCCACCACCGCGATGACCGGGCACGGCGGCTGGCCGATGACCGTGGTGCTCGACCACGACGCCCGGCCGTTCTTCGCGGGGACCTACTTCCCCGACCAGCCGCGGCACGGGCAGCCGGCCTTCCGGCAGGTGCTGGCGGCGCTGTCGGAGGCGTGGCGCGAGCGCGGCGACGAGGTGCAGCGCGTGGCCGAGCGGCTGGGGGAGCACCTGCGCCAGCCGCTGGCGGCCGCGGCGGCGCCGATCGGGCGGGAGACCCTCGACACCGCGGTCGCCCTGCTGGAGCGCGAGCTCGACACCGCCCGGGGCGGGTTCGGGGGCGCACCGAAGTTCCCGCCGTCGATGGTGCTGGAGTTCCTGCTCCGCGAGGGCTCCGAGCGGTCGCTCGCCATGGCCGCGCAGACCCTCGAGGCGATGGCGCGCGGGGGGATCCACGACCAGCTCGGCGGCGGGTTCGCCCGCTACAGCGTCGACGCCGACTGGGTGGTGCCCCACTTCGAGAAGATGCTCTACGACAACGCGCTGCTGCTGCGCGTGTACGCCGGCTGGGACACCCCGGTCGGCGTCTGGGCCGCCGAGGGGATCGCCGACTTCCTGCTCGGCGAGCTGCGGACGGCGGAAGGCGGCTTCGCCTCCGCCCTCGACGCGGACAGCGAGGGGGCCGAGGGCACGTACTACGTCTGGACGCCGGGGCAGCTCACCGAGGCGCTCGGTCCCGACGACGGCTCATGGGCCGCGCGCTGGCTCGGCGTCACCGACGCGGGGACCTTCGAGCACGGTGCCTCGACCCTGCAGCTGCGCGAGGACCCCGACGACCTCGAGCGGTGGTTCGACGTGCAGCGCCGGCTGCGGGCGGCCCGGGACCTGCGTGAGCGGCCCGCCCGTGACGACAAGGTGGTCGCCGCCTGGAACGGGCTGGCGATCTCCGGCCTGTGCCGGGCCGGCACGTTGATCGGCATTCCGGCGTACGTCGACGCGGCCGTGGCCGCGGGCGAGCTGCTGTGGGACGTGCACGTCGTCGACGGCCGGCTCCGCCGGGTGTCGCGGGACGGCGTCGTGGGCGGCCCGGCCGGGGTGCTGGAGGACCACGGGTGCGTGGCCGCGGGCTTCCTGGACCTGCTGCAGGCGACCGGTGACGCGGTCTGGCTGGAGCGGGCGGGGACGCTGCTCGACAGCGCGCTGGACCACTTCGCGACCGACGACGGCGGGTTCTTCGACACCGCCGACGACGCCGAGGCACTCGTGGCCCGGCCCCGGGACCCCTCCGACAACGCCTCGCCGTCGGGGCTGTCGGCGATGGTGCACGCGCTGGCCGACTACGCCGCGCTGACCGGGTCGGGCCGCCACCGCGACGCCGCCGAGGCGGCGCTGGCGACGGTCGCGCCCATCGCCGAGCGGGCGCCGCGGTTCGCCGGCTGGTCGCTGGCCGCCGCCGTCTCCATGCTCGACGGCCCCGAGGAGATCGCCGTCGTCGGCCCGCCCGGCCCGCAGCGCGACGCGCTCGAGGCCGCCGCCCGCCGTCACCGCGGCGCGGTCGTCGTCGTCGCCGACGGCCCCCGCGACGACGTACCGCTGCTGGTCGGCCGGGAGCCGGTCGACGGCGCGCCCGCTGCGTACGTCTGCCGGCATCTCGTCTGCGAGCGCCCGGTCACCGACCCGGCGCTGCTGTAACGCCGGGTTACCTGCTGTTCCCACCCGGTCCGGACCGGGTGGGAACAGTCGAGAACCCGGCGTTACAAGCGCGCCGGGAGCCCGGACCTGTCCCCGGACGGTGGGACAGTGAGCGCATGCACCAGTCTCGGGAGCAGCGGGAGCCAGAGCGGTTCTTCGACGGCGGCGAGGTGGGCCGTGCGCCCGACCGCGCGGGCCCGCTCCGGATCGCCCTCGAGCGCCACCTGGACCGCGGCCACGAGAGCTTCTCGCTCTCGCGCGCGGTGGGCTACGACGACCGGCGGCTCGGGCCGCTGCTGGTGCCGGCCGACGGCCGGTTCCGCACCGACCTGACGTCCGTCCCGTGGCTCTTGACCTGGCTCGTGCCGCGCACCGGCCGGCACCTGCCGGCGGCACTGCTGCACGACGGGCTGGTGGGCGGGGCCGACGACCCGCCGTCGTACGTCTCCGAGGAGGGGCACGTCGTCGCCCGCGACGAGGCCGACCGGGTGTTCCGCGACGCGATGGGCGACCTCGGCACCGGCCCGGTGCGACGCTGGCTGGTGTGGGCGGCCGTCACCCTCGCGACGATCGCGGTCGGGTCCGCGGCATGGTCGGCGCGCCAGCGGTGGCACTACCGCATCGCTGCGGGCGCCACCCTCGGCCTGGTGGTGGTGCTCGGCACGCTGGCGACGCTCGACCTGGT
The DNA here is from genome assembly GCA_963724225.1 of uncultured Actinomycetota bacterium. Taxonomy (GTDB): domain Bacteria; phylum Actinomycetota; class Actinomycetes; order Propionibacteriales; family Nocardioidaceae; genus Nocardioides. The sequence continues at coordinate 108,019 of CAVRTX010000019.1, forward strand.
CGACGCCGGAGTCCGGCTGCCGTGGATGGGCGACCGGCCGTGGCCGGCCGAGCTGGTCGGCGGCTTCGCCGGAGCGGTGGCCATCCCGTCGCTGCTGGCGCTCACCTGGGGCAGGTTCCGGGTCGCGGGCGTGATCAGTGGCGTGGCGCTCGCGCTGCTGCTCCACGTCAGCGTGGTGCTGCTGGTGCTGACCGGGCTCTACCAGGCCACCGAGGCGGTCGTACGCCGCGCGCCCGCGGTCGCGGCGGCCGCGGCCGCCGTGGTCGGCGTGGCCTCGCTCGTGCTCGTGGTCGCGTACGCCGCCGGCTACTGACGCAGGTCCCTCTCGGCCAGCACCTCGCGCCGCGACGGAGCCGGCGATCAGCCGCGGCAGGGACAGGTCGATGGTGCGGTAAACGGGACGAGTCGTTTCCGGTAGTGAGGGGACTCACCGTCCCGCACGCTCAGCGCAACGAGTACGTCGCCAGCGAGACGCCGACGTAGTGGGTGGCGAACGCCAGGATCGTGAGCGTGTGGAAGACCTCGTGGAAGCCGAACCAGCGCGGCCACGGGTTGGGGAACTGGGTCCCGTAGACCAGCCCGCCGAGCGTGTAGAGGCCACCGCCGACGACCACCAGCACGATCACGGCGGTGCCCATCGCGTCGCCGTAGCCCATCGCGCCGGTGATGAAGTCGCCGAAGAAGAAGATCGGCGCCCAGCCGAGCGCGATGTAGATCGGGGCCGAGAGCCACCGCGGCGCACCGCCCCAGAGCACCTTCAACGCCACCCCGGCGAGCGCGCCGCCCCAGGTGATGCCGAGCATGGTCCAGCGCTCGGCGCCGTCGAGCAGCAGGATCGCGAACGGCGTGCAGGACCCGGCGATCAGGACGTAGATGTTGGCGTGGTCGAAGCGCTGCAGGAAGGTGTGCACCCGGGGTGACCACGTGCCGCGGTGGTAGATCGCGGAGACGGTGAACAGCGCCAGCGCGGAGGCCGCGAAGATCGCGGACCCGGCGCGCGTCGGAGCGGTGGGGGAGAGGGCGATCAGCACGATGCCGGCGGCCAGGGTGAGCGGGGCGTTGACGAGGTGGAGCCACCCCCGCAGCCGCGGCTTGACGTGCCGGCTGAGGTCGCCGAAGTCGTGGGCGAGGTGGTCCAGCCCCTGGCGCACGACGTCATTCATTCTCCCGAGGCTACGGGAGGGATGGCGGCCGCGGGCAAGAAGCGACGAGGATCACGGCGCAGATCGCGGGGTCTACCATCGGAGCCGTGGCCAGCCTGCGACGCGTGAAGGACGCCGTACGGAGCGCTCTCTACCCCGCCTACGAGGCGCGGATGGTCCGGGCGCTCCCGGCAGGTGAGATCCCGAAGCACGTGGGGGTGATGCTCGACGGCAACCGCCGCTGGGCGAAGGCCGTCGGACACGACACGGCCCACGGCCACCGCGCCGGCGCGGCCAACATCGAGCCGCTGCTCGACTGGTGCGAGGAGGTCGGGGTCCAGGTCGTCACGCTGTGGCTGCTCTCGACCGACAACCTCAACCGCCGCCCCGAGGAGCTCGAGCCGCTGCTGGGGATCATCGAGGAGGCCGTCGCCACGCTCGCCGAGCAGCGCCGCTGGCGGCTCCACCCCGTGGGTGCGCTCGACCTGCTGCCCGCCTCCACCACGACGCGGCTCAAGCAGGCCGCCGACGACACCCGTGACGTCGACGGGCTGCTGGTCAACATCGCGGTCGGCTACGGCGGCCGGCGCGAGATCGCCGACGCCGTGCGCTCCCTGCTCGCCGAGCACGCCGCCAAGGGCACCAGCCTCGAGGAGCTGGCCCAGGTCATCGACGTCGAGCACATCGCCGACCACCTCTACACCAAGGGCCAGCCCGACCCGGACCTCGTGATCCGGACGTCGGGGGAGCAGCGGCTGGGCGGCTTCCTGCTCTGGCAGAGCGCCCGCTCGGAGTTCTACTTCTGCGAGGCGTACTGGCCGGAGTTCCGGCGGGTCGACTTCCTGCGGGCGATCCGGGCGTACGCCCAGCGCGAGCGCCGGTTCGGTTCCTGACCGGGCCCGGGTGGTCTGGTCGTTCACCTGCTCCTCACCCCCCGTTCGGGCGTGTCGCGCAGGTCGGCTGGGCACACCGGCGTAATTTCCGAGGTATCGACGAGTGGGGAAGCTCGTCGTGCTGGGAGGACAGTTCGTGAGCGATCACGACCGACGGACGTCGCGGGGATCCCGCTGCGGCCACGGGAGCCGGCACTCCGGCTCACCACGCCCTGCCCGGTCCACCGCGTAGGAACCGGGGCCGGGCGAGGAGTGCGCGCGCCGGTCCGTGAGGGGTGACACCGTGCCGACCACGGTCCAGCAGTCCCAGGCGCCCGCCTCCAGCTCCACCTCCGCCTCCACCTCGGCCTCCGACTCGGACACGCCACCCGGCGTCCGCCGTACGTTCGTGCTCGACACCAGCGTGCTGCTCGCCGACCCGGGGGCGATCCGCCGGTTCCACGAGCACGAGGTGGTGCTGCCGGTCGTCGTGATCACCGAGCTCGAGGCCAAGCGGCACCACCCCGAGCTGGGGTTCTTCGCCCGCTCCGCGCTGCGGCTCCTCGACGAGCTGCGGGTCACCCACGGCCGGCTCGACGAGGCCGTCCCGGTGGGGGAGGAGGGCGGCACGGTCCGCGTCGAGCTCAACCACACGGACGCGGCGTCGCTGCCCTCGGGTTTCCGTCTGGGCGACAACGACACCCGGATCCTGGCGGTGGCGCGCAACCTCGCCAACGAGGACCACGCGGTGACCCTGGTCTCCAAGGACCTGCCGATGCGGATCAAGGCCTCCGCCGTCGGCCTGGACGCCGAGGAGTACCGCGCCGAGTCGGTGTCCGACTCCGACACCGGCTACACCGGCATGGCCGAGCTGGACGTCACTTCCGCGGACCTCGACGAGCTCTACGACGACGGCACCGTCGACCTCGAGGCGGCGCGCGACCTGCCCTGCCACAACGGCCTGGTGCTGCTCTCCGACCGCGGTACGGCGCTGGGCCGGGTCGGTCCGGACAAGCAGGTCCACCTGGTCCGGGGCGACCGCGAGGCGTTCGGCATCCACGGCCGCTCCGCCGAGCAGCGGATCGCGCTGGAGATGCTGCTCGATCCCGACGTCGGGATCGTGTCGCTGGGCGGCCGCGCCGGCACCGGCAAGTCGGCGCTCGCGCTCTGCGCGGGCCTGGAGGCCACCCTCGAGCGCCGGCAGCACCAGAAGGTCGTCGTCTTCCGCCCGCTGTTCGCGGTCGGCGGCCAGGAGCTCGGCTACCTGCCGGGCTCGGAGGCCGAGAAGATGAACCCCTGGGCGCAGGCGGTCTTCGACACCCTCGGCGCGGTGACCTCGCGCGAGGTGATCGAGGAGGTGCTCGACCGCGGGATGCTCGAGGTGCTGCCGCTGACCCACATCCGGGGCCGCTCCCTGCACGACGCCTTCGTGATCGTCGACGAGGCGCAGTCGCTGGAGCGCAACGTGCTGCTGACCGTCCTGTCGCGGATCGGCGCCAACTCCAAGGTGGTGCTGACCCACGACGTGGCGCAGCGCGACAACCTGCGGGTGGGTCGCCACGACGGCGTCGTCGCGGTGGTCGAGAAGCTCAAGGGCCACCCGCTCTTCGCCCACGTCACCCTCACCCGCAGCGAGCGCTCGCCGATCGCGGCGCTGGTGACGGAGATGCTGGAGAACGTCACGCTCTGAGCCGACCCGCCGCCCCTGGGCAGCGGCCGTACGCCAGCCGCTGCCCAGGGCGCTGCGACGCGTGTGACCCATGTGGCTCCTGGGATTCCGTGTGACCGGTATCGCATGGTCGGGACGGGTCATTTTGCGGGGTTCGGTTTGCATGCTGCCGCCGAGTGCTGCAGGGTGACTCGTGATCATTTCGTGACCTTGGTGGTTCGGGCCCCCGCGTCGCTGGTGATACCTGACCATGTCCTCGACCCCCGTTATGTGACTTCATGGCCTTCTTGTCCCCCGCTCGTACCTCCTATGCGCCCCGACACAGGCAGACGCGCGCCAACCGCTTCGCGCGGTCCGCGCCCGGCACCGTCGTGCGCAACACGATGCTGCTCTCGTCGGTAGCCGTCGCCGCGACAGGCGTGCCCGTCGTCGGCGGTGTCCTCGACGGCGACGGCACCACCGACCCCGCCTCGGCCGACGCGAGCTCGACGACCTCGTCGTCGACCACGCCGATCGCCGCTGCGCTGCCGCGGGCGAAGCTCGAGGACCGCGCCGCCGTGGTCTCGCGCTCCGACAGCCGCGACAGCACCGACCAGGCGAAGGAGGCCGCGCTCTCCCAGGTGAGCGGCCCCGGCGTCACCCGGTCCGAGGACCTCTCCGAGGCCGACCCGCGCGAGATCGGCCGGGCGCTGCTGCCCGAGTACGGCTTCTCCGCCGACCAGTTCAGCTGCCTCGACGCGCTCTACGTCAGCGAGAGCAACTGGCGTATCGACGCCGACAACCCGACCTCGTCGGCGTACGGCATCCCGCAGGCGCTCACCGAGACCCACGACATGCCCCCGGGCTACATGACCTCCGCCGAGGTGCAGATCCGCTGGGGCCTGGACTACATCGCCGACTCCTACGGCTCGCCGTGCGCCGCCTGGGAGTTCAAGCAGGCCAACAACTGGTACTGAGGGTCCTCACCCCGGCGTCGTCGGGGGGTGGCCCCACAGGGCCCGGGGTGACTATCATCCGGGGCGCAAGCAACCGACCAGCGGCTCGCCCGAGCCGCGCGTACCTCCGGAGGATCGACACCTCTCGGGAGCCCCCCCGATCGCCCCCCGACCCGAAGGGACCCCCCATGCTTCGCCATGCCCTGCGACTGGTCACCACCACCGTCGCCGTCCTCGCCGTCTCCACGACCTCGCTCGTGGCGCTGAGCACCACCGCCACCGCCGACCAGCCACCCGGCTACGGCCCCTCCGACCCGTTCGACGACTCGATCATGCCGGACGACGGGCCGCAGGAGTCGGTGAGGCACCAGGCCAAGATCGCCCGCACCCGGTACGGCTACCGACTCATCGCAGCCGAGCAGAACAGCCACCTGCGGGTGACGCTGACCAACGGACGGCTGCGCTTCCGTGACACCCGGGTCGCGTCGTGGAAGTCGCTGCCGAACGCGTGCAGCCGGCTGCGGGTGAACCCCGGGGTCGGGGCGTCCTGCCGCGTCCCGGACGGCACCAGCGCCGCGAACCCCACCCTGCTCGAGGTGCGCCCCCGGTTGGGGAACGACTACGTCGACGGACGTGGCCTGCCCGCCACCTTCCAGATGGCCGTGCTCGCAGACGCCGGACGGGACACCCTGTTCGGTGGTCGCGGCAAGGACTACCTCGGCGGTGCGACGGACAACGACCGCTCCAACGGTGGTCCCGGGAAGGACTGGATCCGGGGCGGCAGCGGCCGCGACCGGCTCTTCGGCGGCGCGGACAGCGACTGGATCAACGGACTGTCCGGACGCGACATGATCCGCGGCGGCAGTGGACAGGACCGCACCTTCCAGTGACGTGGTGGGGGTAGTTCGTGACGTTCCCGCCCCTCCGGCCGGCGTGTCGAGGGCGGGTTCGTCACGAACTACCTCGCAGTGACGGTCACGGCCGGGTCATCGACTCCACGTCGAGGGCCCGGTCGAGCTGCTCCTCGGTGATCTCGCCACGCTCGACGTAGCCCATCGCGACCACGGTCTCGCGGATCGTGGCGCCGTCGGCCATCGCCTGCTTGGCGATCTTCGCCGCCTGCTCGTAGCCGATCACCTGGTTGAGCGGGGTGACGATCGAGGGTGAGGACTCGGCGTACGCCCGCATCCGGTCGGCGTCGGCCTCGATCCCGTCGACGCAGCGCTCGGCCAGGACCCGCGTGCTCGTCGAGAGCAGTCGCACCGACTCGAGCAGGTTGCGGGCGATCACCGGCATCATCACGTTCAGCTCGAAGCTGCCCGCGGCGCCGGCCCACGACACGGCCGCGTCGTTGCCGACCACCTGTGCGCAGACCATCAGCGTCGCCTCCGGCAGCACCGGGTTGACCTTGCCGGGCATGATGCTCGACCCCGGCTGCAGGTCGGGCAGCCGGATCTCGGCCAGCCCGGTGGTCGGTCCGCTGGCCAGCCAGCGCAGGTCGTTGCAGATCTTGGTGAGGCCGACCGCGACCGTCCGCAGCACGCCGCTCAGCTCGACGAGGGAGTCGCGGCTGCCCTGGGCCTCGAAGTGGTCGCGCGCCTCGGTGAACGGCTGCCCCGTCAGCTCGCCCAGCACCTCGATCGCGCCGGCGGCGAAGCCGGCGGGCGTGTTGATGCCGGTGCCGACCGCGGTGCCGCCGAGCGGCAGCTCCCGCACCCGGGGGAGCACCGCGTCGAGCCGCTCCCGGGCGAGCGCCAGCGTCGCGGCGTACCCCCCGAGCTCCTGCCCGAGCATCACCGGCGTGGCGTCCATCAGGTGCGTACGCCCCGACTTCACCAGCCCGGAGAACTCCTCGGCCTTGGCGCGCAGGCTGTCGTGGAGGACGGCGAGCGCGGGCTGCAGGTCCTCGACGACCGCCTGCGCCGCGGCGACGTGGATCGCCGTGGGGAAGGTGTCGTTGCTGGACTGGCTGGCGTTGACGTGGTCGTTGGGGTGGACGTCGGTGCCGGAGCCGGCGGCGAGGCTCGCGAGCACTTCGTTCATGTTCATGTTGGAGCTCGTCCCCGAGCCGGTCTGGAAGGTGTCGACCGGGAAGTGGTCGAGGTGCTCGCCCGCGGCGATGCTGCCGGCGGCCGCCTCGATCGCGTCGGCCTGCTCCGCGGCCACCACGCCGAGCCGCCCGTTGGTGCGTGCGGCGGCCTGCTTGACCAGCGCGAGGGCCCTGACCAGCCGCGGCTCCAGCGGCGTCCCGCTGATCGGGAAGTTCTCGACGGCGCGCTGGGTCTGGGCGCGCCACAGCGCGGCGGCGGGCACCTGCACCTCGCCCATCGAGTCGTGCTCGGTCCGGTAGTCGTCCACGCTCGGCACCGTACCCGTCGTCACTGCGTGGATGCGTCGGCTCAGGCAGGCAGGGCGCGCACCCGGTTGTTGCGGGGCTGGTGCTCCAGCTCGACCAGCCCGAGGTGCTCCAGCACCGGCGGCACGTACGTCGCGAAGCGGCCGCGGTAGCCCTTGCGGAGCCCGTACCAGCCGCCCACGGGGTTGTCCTCCGCGCGCGCCCACGCCTCGACGGTCCCCGGCTTGGCGGGCTTCTGCTCGTCGGCGTTGCCGAGCGGCACCCAGTCGGCGTGGGCGAGCAGCATCGCGTGCAGGTCCGCGACGCAGCGCCACTGGTAGCCGAGCCTGGTCGACCCGACCCGGACCGCGAGGGCGTCCTGCTCCTCGTCGTGCCAGGCGTCGAACTCCGAGCTGCCGGGCGGGGTGGTCAGGATCCACGGGTCCTCGGCGGTCCCCCGGCCCTCGACGTGGTCGATCATGACCGCGCCTCCGCAGCCTGGCGCAGGCCCCGGGCGAATGCCTCGAAGGAGGGCTGCAGGTCCGGGATCGAGCGCGTGATCGCCGGCGCGAGCGGGCCGGCGTACGACTCCTCCATCGAGAAGCCGGTGCCCCCCTCACCAGCGGCGTCGAGCGCGTAGCGACGGGTACCGCTGAACAGTCCCAGCGGCATCCCGCCGCGCAGCACCAGCCGGCTGGCCGGCTCGAGCTCGACGACCCGCAGCTTGAACGGGCGGGGGCTGTCCCTGACGTGGATGGTGACGCCGCTGCCGAGGGCGATCGTGCCCTCGACGCGGTCGAGGGCGGGGTCCCAGGACGGCCAGGCGGCGACGTCCAGCAGCGTCTCCCAGACGCGGTCGGGTGGCGCGGCGATCTCGGCTCGTGACGCGAAGCTCTTCATGGGAACCATGGTGCCGTGCAATACCTGACATCATGTGTCAGTGATCGGCACGGACTCGTGAGTGCACGACGTCTCCTCAGCCTCCTGCTGCTGCTCCAGAACGGCGGCCGGATGACCGCGCGCGACCTCGCCCGCCGGCTGGAGGTGTCCGAGCGGACGGTGCTGCGGGACCTCGACCGGCTGGGCTCCTCGGGCGTGCCGGTCTACGCGGTGCGCGGCTGCCAGGGCGGGTTCGAGCTGCTCGACACCTTCGACCACGAGGTCCCGGCCCTGCCCGCAGGCATCACGGCGCCCGGCGGCCGGCTCCGGCGGGTCCGGGTCCGGCTCTCCCCGGCAGCGCTGCAGGTCGCGCTGGTCCTGGGGCGGCCGGAGGCCTGGCGCGAGCGACCGGGCGCGGAGCCCCGCCCGGACCGGCCGGGCTGGCTGGAGGGGTCGTTCCGGTTCCCGTCGTACGACGTCGCGGCGCAGGAGCTGCTGTCCCTCGGCGCCGACGTCGAGGTGCTGCTGCCGGTCGAGCTGCGCCGGACCATGGCGGAGCTCGGTCGTCACATCGCGGAGCTGCACTCTTGACTATTGGTAATGAAGTGGTTACCAATGAGCATGGACGTGTACGCCGCCCTCGCCGACCCCGTCCGCCGTGACCTGCTCCGCCGGCTCGCCCGCGGGCCGGCGCGAGTGGTCGACCTGGCCGCCGACCACCCGATCAGCCGGCCGGCGGTGAGCCGCCACCTGCGGGTGCTCGGCGAGGCCGGCCTGGTCGCCGCCGAGGAGCGCGGCCGCGAGCGCCACTACGGGCTCGTGCACGACGGGCTCGGTCCGGTCGAGCGGCTGCTGCGCGAGCTGCGCGGGCCGGTCCCCGGTCACGTCCTCGACGGCCTCGAGCTGGAGGTCCGCCGCACCGGCCGCGACCGACGTACGACCGATGCCGCTGCCGGCACCACCACCACCGAGGAGACAGCATGAGCCCCACCGCCACCGGCCACCGCGAGCAGCGCGGGAGCGCGACCTACCTCGTGTACGAGCGCGAGTTCCGGGCACCGATCGCCGACGTCTGGGCGGCGGTCACCGAGCCGGCGCGGCTGGAGCGCTGGATCGGCACGTGGAGCGGCGACCCGGCGACCGGGTCGGTCGA
>CAVRTX010000020.1:0-90929 GCA_963724225.1 uncultured Actinomycetota bacterium
GCCACCCGCTGTTCGCCCACGTCACCCTCAACCGCAGCGAGCGCTCGCCGATCGCGGCGCTGGTGACGGAGATGCTGGAGAACGTCACGCTCTGAGCCGACCCGCTGCCCTCGCACCCGGCCGTACGCGGGCCCTACGCAGGGGAGGCGTGACACGTGTGGCCCATGTGGCTCCCGAGGAATCCGTGTGACCGGTATCGCAGGGTCCGGACGGGCATTTTGCGGAGTTCGGTTTGCATGCCGAGGCCGGGTGCTGCAGGGTGACTCGTGATCATTTCGTGACCTTGGTGGTTCGGGCCCCCGCGTCGCCGTGATACCTGACCATGTCCTCGACCCCCGTTATGTGACTTCATGGCCTTCTTGTCCCCCGCTCGTCCCTCCTACGCGCCCCGACACCGCCAGACCCGTGCCAACCGCTTCGCGCGGTCCGCGCCCGGCACCGTCGTGCGCAACACGATGCTGCTCTCGTCCGTGGCCGTCGCCGCGACCGGTGTGCCGGTCCTCGGCGGCGTGCTCGACAGCGACCCCGGAACCGACCCGGCCTCCGCCGGCGCGAGCTCGACGACCACGTCGTCGACCACGCCGATCGCCGCCTCGCTGAGCCAGGCGAAGGTCGAGGACCGCGCCGCCGTGGTGTCGCGCTCCGACAGCCGCGACAGCACCGACCAGGCGAAGGAGGCCGCCCTCTCCCAGGAGAGCGGCCCCGGCGTCACCCGGTCCGAGGACCTCTCCGAGGCCGACCCGCGTGAGATCGCCGAGGCGCTGTTGCCCGAGTACGGCTTCTCCAGCGACCAGTTCAGCTGCCTCGACCAGCTCTACGTCAGCGAGAGCGACTGGGACATGCACGCCGACAACCCGACCTCGTCGGCGTACGGCATCCCGCAGGCGCTGACCGAGACCCACGACATGCCCCCGGCTACTTCAACTCCGCCGAGGTGCAGATCCGCTGGGGCCTGGACTACATCGCCGACTCCTACGGCTCGCCCTGCGCCGCCTGGGAGTTCAAGCAGGCCAACAACTGGTACTGAGGTACCACGTCGTCGCGGACCATCGTGGGGTGGTCTCGCGGCTTCCCGGTGGCTAGGCTCCGGGCGCGGCCGCCGAACCAGCGGCTGCGTACATCTGAACAACGACACCTCTCGGGTGCCCCCACTCTCGCCCCCCGACCCGAAGGATCCCCCCATGCCCCGCCATGTCCGGCGACTGATCAGCGCCCTCGTCGCCATCGTCGCAGCGTTCTCCTGCCACGATCTCGCTCGTAGCCCTGAGCACGACCGCCACCGCCGACCAGCCACGCGGCTACGGCCCCTCCGACCCGTTCGACGACTCGATCATGCCGGACGACGGACCCCAGGAGTCGGTGCGACACCAGGCCAAGATCAGCCGCACCAGGTACGGGTACCGCCTCATCGCGGCGGAGCAGAACTCGCACCTGCGGGTGAAGGTGGTCAACGGGCGGCTGCGCTTCCGTGACACCCGCGTGGCGTCGTGGAAGTCGCTGCCGAGGATGTGCAACCGCCTGCGAGTGAGCCCCGGGGTCGCTGCCTCCTGCCGCATCCCCGACAGCACCAGCGCCGCCAACCCCACCCTGCTCGAGGTGCGTCCCCGGCTGGGGAACGACTACGTCGACGGACGCGGCCTGCCCGCCACCTTCGAGATGGCCGTGCTCGCAGACGCCGGTCGCGACACCCTGTTCGGTGGTCGTGGCAACGACTACCTCGGCGGCGCGACGGACAACGACCGCAGCTACGGTGGCGCCGGCCGGGACTGGATCCGGGGCGGCAGCGGCCGCGACCGGCTCCGGGGAGGCAAGCACAGCGACTGGATCCACGGACTGAGCGGACGCGACTCGATCGACGGGGGCAGCGGCAGCGACCGCACCTTCCAGTGATCGGCCGCTGCTGACCCAGGGTGGGTAGTTCGTGACGTTCCCGCCCCGAAGTCCGGCGTGTCGGGGGCGGGAACGTCACGAACTACCTCCGCCGGGGGAGTGACGGTCAGGGCCGGGTCATCGACTCCACGTCGAGGGCCCGGTCGAGCTGCTCCTCGGTGATCTCGCCGCGCTCGAGGTAGCCCATCGCGACCACGGTCTCGCGGATCGTGGCGCCGTCGGCCATCGCCTGCTTGGCGATCTTCGCCGCCTGCTCGTAGCCGATCACCTGGTTGAGCGGGGTGACGATCGAGGGCGAGGACTCGGCGTACGCCCGCATCCGCTCGGCGTCGGCCTCGATCCCGTCGATGCAGCGCTCGGCCAGGACCCGGGTGCTGGTCGAGAGCAGCCGGACCGACTCGAGCACGTTGCGGGCGATCACCGGCATCATCACGTTGAGCTCGAAGCTGCCGGCCGCGCCGGCCCACGCCACGGTGGCGTCGTTGCCGACCACCTGCGCGCAGACCATCAGCGTCGCCTCCGGCAGCACCGGGTTCACCTTGCCGGGCATGATGCTCGACCCCGGCTGGAGGTCGGGCAGCCGGATCTCGGCCAGCCCGGTGGTCGGTCCGCTGGCCAGCCAGCGCAGGTCGTTGCAGATCTTGGTGAGTCCGACCGCGACCGTCCGCAGCACGCCGCTCAGCTCGACGAGGGAGTCGCGGCTGCCCTGCGCCTCGAAGTGGTCGCGCGCCTCCGTGAACGGCTGCCCGGTCAGCTCGCCGAGCACCTCGATCGCGCCTGAGGCGAAGCCCTCCGGGGTGTTGATCCCGGTGCCGACCGCGGTGCCGCCGAGCGGCAGCTCGCGCACCCGCGGCAGCACCGAGTCGAGCCGCTCCTGCGCGAGCGCCAGCGTGGCGGCGTACCCCCCGAGCTCCTGGCCGAGCATCACCGGCGTGGCGTCCATCAGGTGGGTACGCCCCGACTTCACCAGGCCGGAGAACTCCTCGGCCTTGGCGCGCAGGCTGTCGTGCAGGACGGCGAGCGCGGGCTGCAGGTCCTCGACGACCGCCTGGGCGGCGGCGACGTGGATCGCGGTGGGGAAGGTGTCGTTGCTCGACTGGCTGGCGTTGACGTGGTCGTTGGGGTGGACGTCGGCGCCGGAGCGGTCGGCGAGGCTGGCGAGCACCTCGTTCATGTTCATGTTGGAGCTGGTGCCGGAGCCGGTCTGGAAGACGTCGACCGGGAAGTGGTCGAGGTGCTCGCCCGCCGCGACCCGGCCGGCCGCGGCGTCGATCGCGTCGGCCCGGTCCGCGGTGACGACCCCGAGCCGGCCGTTGGTGCGGGCCGCGGCCTGCTTGACCAGGGCGAGTGCGCGCACCAGCCGGGGCTCGAGGGGGGTGCCGCTGATCGGGAAGTTCTCGACGGCCCGCTGGGTCTGGGCGCGCCACAGCGCGTCGCGGGGCACCCGCACCTCGCCCATGGAGTCGTGCTCGGTCCGGTAGTCCTCGCTCATGCCTCCGAAGTTACCCGGGGTGGGGCCGCCCCACACGGCTCAGGAGGCCGGGCTCGCACCCGGTTGTTGCGGGGCTGGTGCTCGAGCTCGACCAGCCCGAGGTGCTCCAGCACCGGCGGGACGTACGTCGCGAAGCGGCCGCGGTAGCCCTTGCGGAGCCCGTACCAGCCGCCCACGGGGTTGTCGTCGTCGCGCGCCCAGGCCTCCACGGTGCCCGGCTTGGCCGGCTTCTGCTCGTCGGCGTTGCCGAGCGGCATCCAGTCGCCGTGGTCGCGGAGCATCGCGTGCAGGTCCGCGACACAGCGCCACCGGTAGCTCAGCCTGGTGGTCCCGACCCGGATGACGAGGGCGTCCTGCTCCTCGTCGTGCCACGCGTCGAACTCCGAGCTGCCGGGTGGCGTGGTCAGGATCCAGGGGTCCCCGGGCGTGCCCTCGCCCTCCACGTGGGCGATCACGGCCGGGCCTCCGCGGCCTGCCGCAGCCCCCGGGCGAACGCCTCGAACGAGGGTTGCAGGTCCGGGATCGAGCGCGTGATCGCCGGCGCGAGCGGGCCGGCGTACGACTCCTCCATCGCGAAGCCGGTCCGTCCCTCGCCCGGCGTCGTCCAGCGCGTAGCGGCGGGTGCCGCTGAACAGCCCCAGCGGCATCCCGCCGCGCAGCACCAGCCGGCGGGCCGGCTCGAGCTCGACGACCCGCAGCCTGAACGGGCGGGAGCTGTCCCTGACGTGGATGGTGACGCTTGCTGCCGAGGGCGATCGTGCCCTCGACGCGGTCCAGGGCGGGGTCCCAGGACGGCCAGGCGGTGACGTCCAGCAGCGTCTCCCAGACGCGGTCGGGCGGCGCGGCGATCTCGGCTCGTGAGGCGAAGCTCTTCATGGGCACCATGGTGCCGGGCAATACCTGACATCATGTGTCAGTGATCGGCACGGACCTGTGAGCGCCCGACGGCTCCTCAGCATCCTGCTGCTGCTCCAGAACGGCGGCCGGATGACCGCGCGCGACCTCGCGCGTCGGCTGGAGGTGTCCGAGCGCACGGTGCTGCGCGACCTCGACCGGCTGGGCTCCTCGGGGGTGCCCGTCTACGCGGTGCGCGGCTGCCAGGGCGGGTTCGAGCTGCTCGACACCTTCGACCACGAGGTCCCGGCGCTCCCCGCCGGCATCACCGCCCCCGGTGGTCGGCTCCGCCGGGTGCGCGTGCGGTTGTCGCCGGCCGCGCTGCAGGTCGCGCTGGTCCTGGGGCGACCCGAGGGCTGGCGCGAGCGCCCGGGCGCCGAGGCCCACCCCGACCGACCGGGCTGGCTGGAGGGTTCCTTCCGGTTCCCGTCGTACGACGTGGCCGCGCAGGAGCTGCTCGCCCTCGGCGCCGACGTGGAGGTGCTGCTGCCGGTCGAGCTGCGACGCACGATGGCGGACCTCGGGCGCCACATCGCCGCCCTGCACGGTTGACTATTGGTAATGAAACAGTTACCAATAACCCATGGACGTGTACGCCGCGCTCGCCGACCCGGTCCGTCGTGACCTGCTCCGCCGGCTCGCCCGGGGGCCGGCCCGGGTGGTCGACCTGGCCGCGGACCACCCGATCAGCCGGCCGGCGGTGAGCCGCCACCTGCGGGTGCTCGGCGAGGCGGGCCTGGTCGCGGCCGAGGAGCGCGGCCGGGAGCGCCACTACCGGCTCGTGCGCGACGGGCTCGGCCCGCTGGAGGGGCTGCTGCGCGAGCTGCGCGGCCCGGTCCCCGGCCACGTCCTCGACGGCCTCGACCTGGAGGTCCGCCGCGCCGGCCGCGACCGGCGTACGACCGACGCACCCACCGAGGAGACCGCATGAACCCGACCGCCACCGGCCACCGCGCGCAGCGCGGGGAGGCGACGTACGTCGTCTACGAGCGCGAGTTCCGGGCCCCGATCGCCGACGTCTGGGCCGCGGTCACCGAGCCGGCGCGGCTGGAGCGCTGGATCGGCACCTGGAGCGGCGACCCGGCGTCGGGCTCGATCGAGTTCCGGATGACCGCCGAGGGGGAGGACGCCCCGGCGGAGACCCACCGGATCCTGGCGTGCGACCCGCCCCGCCGGCTGGTGACCGAGTCCAGCCCGACCGGGGACGACGCCGTCTGGCGGCTCGAGCTCGACCTGGCCGAGGCGGGCGGCGTCACCGTCCTGACCTTCGCGCAGCGGCTCGAGGACGCGATCCCCGTCGACAGCGTCGGCCCGGGCTGGGACTACTACCTCGACCGGCTGGTCGCGGCCGAGGCGGGCCGTGACGTCGCCGAGGTGGTCTGGGACGACTACTACCCCGCGCTGGCCGAGCCCTACCGCCGCGAGTTCTCGTGAGCGGGCGCCTGGCTGCTCAGCGCAGGGCGACGCCCTCGAGGACCACCCGGAACGACCGGAGGTCGTAGCGCACGCCGGGCTCCGCCGAGGCCTGCCAGTGGACCTGGCCGTGCTGGACCGCCGACCGCCACCCGAGCGACGGGGCGTCGTACCACCCCTCGGCCCGCCGCAGGGTCGGCTGGGCCTGCGCTCGCCAGGTGGCCTGCCCGAATCGTTACGAGGTCGTGGACGACGGCTCCGCGGCGTCCGCCCGGGCGACCCGCCCGACGATCAGCCAGTAGTGCTCGTCGCGGTCCTGGAGCCGCACCGGCTGGGGGAGTGCCGCTGCCTCGTCGAAGACCGCGGCCATCGTCTCCTGCAGCGCCGGGGCGTCGTCCATGGACCAGATCACGAGGGCGCCGCCCGGCCGCAGGATCCGGCGCGCCTCGGCGAGGAACTCCGTCTCGTAGATCCGGGCGTTGCTCTCGTGCACCAGGAAGTGCGGGCCGTTGTCGACGTCGAGCAGCACCAGGTCGTACGACGCCGGCGCCCCCTCGGCCAGTGCGACCGTGACGTCGGCGACGACGGGATGGGCCCGCTCGTCGGCCAGCATCGTCTGGCCGTGGCCGATCGTCCCGTCGCGCATCCAGCCGACCAGCGCCTCCTCGATCTCGACGACCGTGCACCGCTCGACCCGCGGGTCGGCGAGCACCCGGTGCATCGTGAAGCCGAGGCCCATCCCGCCGACCAGCACCTGCCGCGGCTCGGCGACGAGGTCCAGCGCGGCGGACGCGAGCGCCTCCTCGCTGGTGAACTCGGCGTTGTCCATCACGAACACGCCGTTGGCGCGCAGCTCCAGGATCGCGGGGCCACCGGCCTCCTGTCGCTGTCGCAGCACCAGCTCGCCACGTGCGGACTCGGCCCGGGCCACCTCGACGTACTCCACGAGGACGACGCTAGCCCGTGCGGGCGGGGCCGGTCGGATGGTGTCCCGCCCGCACGAGTTCCGGGTCCGGGGCGGCCGCCAGGGTCGGCCGGCCCCGGACGGCTCAGCACCAGGGGTAGACGAACAGGCTCTGGTCGCCGGCCCGGTGGTCCGCCAGCAGCAGCGGCAGCGGGATCGGGTCCGGCACCGCGGTGAGGTCGAGGTCGGCGTCACGCGGCGCGACGCCGAGCGAGCCCGCGGTCGCGAGCGAGATGCCGTCCCGGGCCACGTCGTCCAGGAGTCCCCTGCTCTGCAGGGTCTTGATCCCCGCCTTCATGCAGGCCGTGTCCGGGGCGGCCTGGGCGGGGCCGGGGACGACGAGCACGCCGGCGATCGCGAGCCCGAGGGACGCGCTGGCGAGGGAGAGGCGGAGCGGGGTGCGGTTCATGGTGGTCCTCCACGCGATGTCCAAGGTTTGTCCAAGCATGGGCGACGGTGGACCAGATGTCCAGTGTCTGTCCAAGGTTGGGCGTACGATGCGCCCATGTACACGGTCGGCCGTGTGGCCGAGCTCACCGGGATCCCGCCCGACACGCTGCGCAAGTGGGAACGGCGCTACCGGGTGGTCAGCCCCGACCGCAGCGACGGCAACTACCGGCTCTACGACGAGCAGGCGCTCCGCAGGCTGGGAGCGATGCGTGCCCTGGTCGACGCGGGCTGGTCCCCGGCGCTGGCCGCCGCGCGCGTGCTCGCCGACGACGGCGTGGCCTCGGGTCCGCGCCCGGGGGAGGGCGGTGGGTCCGGCGACGTCGACGGACTCGCGCGGGCCGCGGAGGAGATGGACCCGGTCGCCCTCGACCAGGTGCTCGACCAGGGCTTCTCGTCCGCCGACCTCGCCGTCGTGATCGACGACTGGCTGCTCCCGGCCCTCGGCCGGCTCGGTCTCGCGTGGCGCGAGGGACGGGTCGGCGTGGCGGGGGAGCACTTCGCCAGCGCCGGGGTGCAGCGGCGTCTCGCCGCGGCGTACGACTCCTTCGCCGTCGCACCGGGTGCCCCGCACGTCGTGGTCGGCCTGGCCGGAGGCTCGCGGCACGAGCTCGGCGTGCTGGCGTTCGCGGCGCTGCTCCGCCAGCGCGGGCTCCGGGTGACCTACGTCGGGGGAGACCTGCCGGGCGAGGCCTGGCTGGCCTCGGTCGGACGTCTCGCACCCGACGCCGTGGTGATCGGGGTGCCGATCGAGGACGACGTCCCCGCGGTGCGGGAGGTCGTGGCCGTCCTCGCCGATCGCGTGCCCGGGCTCGCGGTCTTCCTCGGTGGGGCGCACCAGGACCGCATCGACGGCGGGACCCCGCTCGGCCACCGGGTCGGGGAGGCCGCCGGCAGCCTGGCGACCCGGCTGGGTGTCAGCCCAGGATCTCGCTGAGCCAGCTCTCCTTCTTCTTGCGGTAGGGCTGCTGGGCGTAGCGCTGCGGGTCGGAGTAGCGCTGCTGCTGGTGCTGCTGCCGCTCGTCGCGCTCCCGCTCGTACGAGGACGAGGCGGGCGGGGCCTCAGCAGCGGCGTGCACGGCCGCGCGCTCGATCAGCTTGTCGAGCTCGCCGCGGTCGAGCCAGACCCCGCGGCACTCGGGGCAGTAGTCGATCTCGATCCCGCTGCGCTCGCTCATGGTGAGCGTGGAACCGTCGGTGGGGCACTTCATGGTGTCTCCTGTCGTCACCGCGGACAACGAGTCCGGCGGCCACGAGGTTCCCGGGCGCAGGCGCGCGCGGCTACTCCGCCGACCGCACCCGGATGCCGGTGAGCGGGATCGTGGTGGTGCCCGAGGGGTCGGTGAAGAAGTCGTTGCCCTTGTCGTCGACCACGATGAAGGCCGGGAAGTCCTCGACCTCGATCTTCCAGACCGCCTCCATGCCGAGCTCCTCGTACTCCAGCACCTCGACCGAGGTGATGCAGTCCTGGGCGAGCCGGGCGGCCGGGCCGCCGATGGAGCCGAGGTAGAAGCCGCCGTGGGCGTCGCAGGCCTCGGTGACCACCTTGGAGCGGTTGCCCTTGGCCAGCATCACCTTCGACCCGCCGGCGGCCTGGAACTGCTCCACGTAGGAGTCCATCCGGCCGGCCGTGGTGGGCCCGAAGGAGCCGGACGCCATGCCCTCGGGCGTCTTGGCCGGGCCGGCGTAGTAGACCGGGTGGTCGCGCAGGTACGCCGGCATCTCCTCGCCGGCGTCGAGCCGCTCCTTGATCTTCGCGTGCGCGATGTCGCGCGCGACCACCAGCGGGCCGGTGAGCGAGAGCCGGGTCTTGACCGGGTGCTGCGAGAGCTCGGCGAGGATCTCCGCCATCGGCCGGGTCAGGTCGACCTGGACGACCTCGCCGCCGCTGATGTCCTCGGCGGTGCCGGCGTCGGGCATGTAGTGCGCGGGGTCGGTCTCCAGCTGCTCGAGGAAGATCCCCTCGGGCGTGATCTTGCCGAGCGCCTGCCGGTCGGCCGAGCAGGAGACGGCGATCGCCACCGGGCACGACGCGCCGTGCCGGGGCAGTCGCACCACCCGGACGTCGTGGCAGAAGTACTTCCCGCCGAACTGGGCGCCGATGCCGAAGCCCTGGGTCAGCTCGAAGACCTGCTGCTCGAGCTCGAGGTCCCGGAACCCGTGGCCGCTCATCGAGCCCTCGGTGGGGAGGTGGTCGAGGTAGTGCGCCGAGGCCAGCTTGGCGGTCTTGAGGGCGTACTCCGCCGAGGTGCCGCCGATGACCACCGCCAGGTGGTACGGCGGGCAGGCCGCGGTGCCGAGCGAACGGATCTTCTCGTCGAGGTAGGTGAGGATCCGCTGCGGGTTGAGGATCGCCTTGGTCTCCTGGAACAGGAACGACTTGTTGGCCGAGCCGCCGCCCTTGGCCATGAACAGGAACTTGTACTCCGGCTGCTCGCCGGGCACGGAGTAGAGCTCGACCTGCGCCGGCAGGTTGGTGCCGGTGTTCTTCTCCTCGAACATCGACAGCGGCGCCATCTGCGAGTAGCGCAGGTTGAGCCGGGTGTAGGCGTCGAAGACTCCGCGCGAGATCCACTCGGCGTCGTCGGCGCCGGTCAGGACGCCCTCGGTCTTCTTGCCCATCACGATCGCGGTGCCGGTGTCCTGGCACATCGGCAGCACGCCGCCGGCGGAGATGTTGACGTTCTTGAGCAGGTCCAGCGCGACGAACCGGTCGTTGCCCGAGGACTCGGGGTCGTCGATGATCCGGCGCAGCTGCGCCAGGTGGGCCGGCCGCAGGTAGTGGGCGATGTCGTGCATCGCCTCGTCGGTCAGCCGGCGGATCGCCTCGGGGTCGACCTGGAGGAAGGTCCGGCGCTGCCCGTCGACCTCGGCCTCGAAGGTGGAGACCCCCTCCGTGGTGAGGAGCCGGTACGGCGTGTCGTCCGGGCCGGTGGGCAGCAGGTCGGAGTGGCGGAACTCGGGTCCTGACGTCACAGCGCTCACCCACCGCAGGTTAGTCGCCCCTCAGCCCGGCCGGTCGCCCTCCCTGTCGGGCCGTCCGGGAGAGTCCCCGCCGCCGACTAGGCTGAGCCGCATGGCAGGACCGCTGGAGCCCCGCGAGCACCCCGGTGACGGGACGGGCGACCCGTCACAGCTGCGCATCTCCGACGCCGACCGCCACCAGGTGGCCGAGCTGCTGCGCGAGGCCGCCGGCGAGGGACGGCTCGACCTCGAGGAGCTCGACGAGCGGCTCGAGGCGACGTACGCCGCGAAGACGTACGCGGACCTGGTCCCGATCACGATCGATCTCCCGGTGCCCGGCGAGCCGGCGGCCGCGCCGCCCGTGCAGCGGCGCGAGACGCCGCCGACGACCACGTCCTACGAGAGCTCGACGGCGATCCTGGGCGGCGTCAGCCGCAAGGGGGCGTGGCTGGTGCCACCGCGCCACCAGGCGTTCGCGCTGATGGGCGGGGTCGACATCGACCTGCGCGAGGCGACCTTCGCAGCGCGCGAGACGGTGATCTACGCCAACGCCGTGATGGCCGGCATCGACATCGTCGTCGACGAGCGCACCCACGTCATCGTCGAGGGCGTCGGCATCATGGGCGCCTTCGAGCAGTCGCGCGACAAGGTGGCCCCGCAGATCACCGCCGACTCGCCCGTGGTGCGGGTCAAGGGCGTCGCGCTCATGGCCGGCGTGACCGTCACCCGCAAGGGCCCGCCGCGGCAGCGCAAGCGGAAGATGCTTCCCGGACACTGACCGTGGCCCGGGGCTGCGCCCCGGGCCACGTCGTCGTCTCCCCGCCGACGGGGACGCGGTGATCAGCTGGTCGGCTCGCCGCTGCTCGCCTGGTCCTGCTCGCGCCCGACGTCCTCGGCGGCCTCCATCGCGTTGGCGTCCGGCACCATGCCGGCGTGGCTGGCGTCGATCGTGAGGTTCTCGCCGGTGCCCGGGTCGAACAGGTGGATCCTGGACGTGTCGACCCAGATCTCGGCCTCGTCGCCCTCGGCGACCCGGCTGGAGCCGTCGAGGCTGATGACCACCTGGGTGCGCATGGCCTCGCCGTCGAGGTCCCTCTCGAGCTGGTTGAGCTGCTCCCGCACCTCGGGCGGGGCCTCGAACGGGATGTAGGCGTAGGCCTCGTTGCCCAGCCACTCCACGAAGTCCACCGTGGCGCGGAACGTCGAGCCCTTGTCGCGGCGCGAGGCGTCGAGGACGGAGGCGTCCTCGAAGTGGTCGGGGCGGATGCCTGCGATCAGCAGCCCCTTGCCCCGTGCCTTCTCGGCCTTGTCGGCCGGGATCTCCACGGTGCCGAACGGCAGCTTCACCGACGTCCCCTCGACCGTCGCCGGCAGGAAGTTCATCGGCGGTGAGCCGATGAAACCGGCGACGAAGAGGTTCCCGGGGTTCTCGTAGAGCTCCCGCGGCGTCGCCAGCTGCTGGAGCACGCCCCGCTTGAGCACGGCCACCCGGTCGCCCAGCGTCATCGCCTCGGTCTGGTCGTGGGTGACGTAGATCGTGGTGATGCCGAGCCGCTTCTGCAACCGGGAGATCTCGGTACGCATCTGGCCGCGGAGCTTGGCGTCGAGGTTGGACAGGGGCTCGTCGAACAGGAACGCGTCGGCGTCGCGGACGATGGCGCGACCCATCGCGACCCGCTGCCGCTGGCCGCCCGACAGGTTGCCGGGCTTGCGCTCGAGGTGCTCGTCGAGCTCGAGCGTCTGCGACGCCTTGCGCACCTTCTCGTCGACCTCGCTGTCCGGCGCCCCGGCGAGCCGGAGCGGGAAGGCGATGTTCTCGTAGACGCTCAGGTGGGGGTAGAGCGCGTAGTTCTGGAACACCATCGCGAGGTTGCGGTCGCGCGGGCGCGAGGTCGTTGACCTGCTTCCCGCCGATCATCATGTCGCCGGAGGTGATGTCCTCGAGGCCGACGACCATGCGCAGCAAGGTGGACTTGCCGCACCCCGAGGGGCCGACGAGGATCATGAACTCCCCGTCCTTCACGTCGATGCTGATGTCGTTGACGGCGGCGAACCCGTCGCCGTACTGCTTGACGATGTTCTTCATCTCGATGGCAGCCATGACAGTTACCCCTTCACTGCGCCGGAGGTGAGGCCGGCGACGATCTTGCGCTGGAACAGCAGGACGATGATGATGATCGGCACGGTCACCACGACCGAGGCGGTGGCGAGCAGGCCGTACGGCGGGTTGAAGGGGTCTGGCCCCACGAAGTAGGACAGCTGGGCGGGCACGGTGCGCGAGCTGGTGGTCGACGTCAACGAGATCGCCAGGACGAACTCGTTCCAGGCGAAGAAGAACGTCAGGATCGCGGCCGTGAACACCCCGGGTGCTGCCAGGGGCACGATCACCTTGCGGAAGGCCTGCCACGACGTGGCCCCGTCGACCTGGGCCGCCTGCTCCATCTCCCACGGGATCTCGCGGAAGAAGGCCGACAGCGTCCAGATCGCCAGCGGCAGCGTGAAGGTCATGTAGGGGATGATCAGCCCCGGCCAGGTGTTGAACAGGCCGACCGTGCGCCACAGGTCGAACAGGGGACCGACGAGCGCGACCACCGGGAACATCGCGATCGCCAGCGCCATGGTCAGCACGATCCGCTTGCCCCGGAACTCCAGGCGCGCGATGGCGTACGCCGCGAGCGTCGCGAACACCACGGCCAGCAAGGTGGAGATCAGCGAGATCCCGAAGGAGTTGCGGAGCGCGTCGAGGAAGTCGTTGGCCACGGTCTCCTGGCCGGGGGTGACCGAGCCGATGCCGAGGATGTCGCGGTAGTTCTGCAGCGTGGCGTCCTTCGGCAGGAACTGCGGGCTCCCGGCGGAGGTCTCCCCGGGTGCCTTGAACGACAGCGAGATGATCCACACGACGGGCAGCAGGCACCAGACGAGGATCAGCAGGAAGCCGATCCAGTGGCCGGCGTTCGTCTTGTTCCTCATCAGGACTCACCCCTCGCTGAGGCCAGGTCGACACGGAAGAGCTTCACGATGAGCCACGCCAGCAGCAGCACGCTCAGGAACAGCAGCACCGAGAGCGCCGAGCCCAGCCCGAGCTGGACCTGCTCGATGCTCTGTCGATAGGTGAGGAACGACACCGACTCGGTGTCCTGGGCTCCCTTGGTCATCACGAAGATGTTGTCGAAGATGCGGTAGGCGTCCAGCGCCCGGAACAGCACCGCGACCATGATCGCGGCCCGCATGTTGGGGAGGATCACCTTCCAGAGCCGCTGCCACCACGTCGCGCCGTCGACCTGCGCGGCCTCCAGCATGTCCTCGGAGACCTGGGAGAGGCCGGCGAGGAGCAGCAGCGCCATGAACGGCGTGGTCTTCCAGATCTCGGAGACCATGATCGCGAACATCGCCGGCCAGTGCGACCCGAACCAGTTGTAGTCGTCGGGCACGAACGGCAGCCAGGTGTTCACGAAGCCGTTGGTGAGGCTGAACGCGAACTGCCAGGCGTACGCGGAGACGACCGTGATGATGCCGTAGGGGATCAGGATCGAGGTGCGGATCGCGCCTCGGGCGAAGACGATCCGGTGCATCACCATGGCGAAGGCGAAGCCGATCACCAGCTCGACGGCCACCGTCACCACCATGATCAGCACGGTGTTCCAGGTGTCGCCCCAGAACAGCGGATCCGTGAGCACGGTCGCGTAGTTGCCGAACCAGATGAACTCCCGGTCGTCCGGGTTCGTGAGCCGGTAGCGGAACAACGAGAGGTAGAGCGCCTGGAACATCGGGTAGGCGGTGACCAGGAGCATCAGGACCACCGCGGGGGCGACCAGGCGCTGGCCCAGCCGGTTCTCCGCCCGCGAGCGGTCGCTGTCGACCGCCTTGGCGCTTGGCGGTGCGCGTCCTTCGGTGGAGGTGCGACGGTGGTGCGTCACAGCAGGCTCCTTCCCTGGAGCACGTCCTCGATGAACTGCTTGGACTCCTCAGGCGTCTGGTCGGTGACCCCCGACGGCGGGTGCCAGGTGTTCTGGATGCTGCCGGACATGTCGCTCCAGTACGGCGACAGCGTGCGCGGCGCGGCCGAGTCCAGCGACTCCTGGAACAAGCGCGATCAGGTCGGCCGGGAACAGCTTCTTCACCTGCGGCTGGTCGTAGCCGGCCTCGCTGGAGGGCATGTTGCCGGTGAGCTCGGCGTTGACCGCCTGGTTCTCCGGGCTGGTGAGGCACTCCAGTGCCTCGACGGAGAACTCCTTCTCGTCGGAGAACTCGCTCACCCCGAGGCCGATGCCGCCGTACGGAGGACGGGACTCCTCGCCCTCCACCGTCTCCGGGTAGCGGGCCCAGCCGAGGTCCTTCACGAGGTCCTCGGAGTAGCCGGCGCCGTTGAGGATGAAGGTCCAGTTGACCATGAAGGCCCCTTCGTCGGTGGCGAAGGTGGCCGCGGCCGTGCCCTCGTTGGAGACCGACAGGTCCGCGGGTGCGGCCTCGGAGCCCGACAGCTCCTCGATGACACCGGCGGCGTCCTGGCCGGCCTCGGAGGCGATGTCGATCTGGGCGTCCGCACCCTTCTCGGTCTCCGAGGCGATCTCGCCCCCGGCGCCGGCGATCAGCGCGTTGATCCACACCGTGTAGCCCTCGTACTTGTTGGCCTGGACCGCGACCGTGCCGCCGTTGTCGGCGGCGGCCTGGATGATCTGGTCCCAGGTCACCGGCTGCTTCATGTCGAGGCCGGCCTTCTCGACGAACGACTTGCGGTACCAGAGGACCTGGGTGTTCGACCAGAACGGCGCCACCACGATCTGGTCCTCCCAGGTGGCGGCCTGCGACGGCGCTCTCGAAGGCCTGGTCGCGGAACTTGTCCTGCATGTCCTGGGGGATCTCGGCGAGGTAGCCGGCGTTCGCGAACTCCGCGGTGAACGGCGGGTCGATGCTCATGATGTCGATCTCGGGGTCAGCCCGCCGCGAGCCGTCGGGCCAGCTGGATCCGCTGCTGGTTGGCGTCCTGGGGGAGCACCTGCGTGGTGATCGTGTAGTCGTCGGTGGAGCACGCTTCGGCGACCGCCGCCTGGCCTCCCGCGTCGGGGTTGATGTACCAGGTGATCTCCGGCGGGCCGCCGTCGTCACCGGAGCAGGCCACCAGGCCGAGCACGCACGCCACGCCCAGGCCCGCTGCGCCCACCCGTCTCCGCGCCTCCCCGCGCGTCTGCCAAATCGAGGGCCGCCGCATCTTGGTTGCTCCTCCCCAGTTGTGGTGTGG
Source organism: uncultured Actinomycetota bacterium (assembly GCA_963724225.1). GTDB lineage: Bacteria > Actinomycetota > Actinomycetes > Propionibacteriales > Nocardioidaceae > Nocardioides. The sequence goes on from CAVRTX010000020.1 coordinate 15,304, forward strand.
GTCACAGTCAACTGGTGCGCCGGACCTCTTGGCAACCTTCGGCGTCCGTCAGGCAGGCACCGGACCGCCGGCGTCACCCAACCGTTACGGTGACCCGCGTCACTTCACGACGGATCGTCCGGCACGTACCTGCCGGTGAAGGGAGCAGATCAGCATGGCCACAGTGAGGTTCGAGAAGGCACAGCGCTGGTATCCGGGGGCCGACTCGCCCGCGGTGCCGGGGATCGACCTGGAGATCGAGGACGGCGAGTTCATGGTCCTCGTCGGCCCCTCCGGGTGCGGGAAGTCCACCACCCTGCGGATGCTCGCCGGCCTCGAGGAGGTCAACGAGGGCCGGATCTTCCTGGGCGAGCAGGAGATCACGAACGTCCCGCCCAAGGACCGCGACATCGCGATGGTGTTCCAGAACTACGCGCTCTACCCGCACATGACGGTGGCCGACAACATGGCCTTCGCGCTCAAGATGGCCAAGGTCCCCGAGGCCGAGCGCCGGGAGCGGGTCGCCGAGGCCGCGAAGCTGCTCGGCCTCGAGGACTACCTCGAGCGCAAGCCGAAGGCGCTCTCCGGCGGCCAGCGGCAGCGGGTCGCGATGGGCCGGGCGATCGTGCGCAACCCGCAGGTCTTCTGCATGGACGAGCCGCTGTCGAACCTCGACGCCAAGATGCGGGTGCAGACCCGGACCGACATCGCCAAGCTGCAGTCGGACCTCGGCGTCACCACCGTCTACGTCACCCACGACCAGGTCGAGGCGATGACCATGGGCGACCGGGTCGCGGTGATGAAGGACGGCTACCTCCAGCAGGTCGACACCCCGCTGGGGCTCTACGACCGGCCGCAGAACCTGTTCGTCGCCGGCTTCATCGGCAGCCCGCAGATGAACCTGCTCGACGCCCGCGCGCCGGACGGGCAGGCGCAGATCGGCGACTACCTGGTCCCGGTCGACGCCGCGGCCTCGCAGCAGCTCGGGCGCAGCACGACCGGATCACCGTCGGCGTACGGCCCGAGGCGTGGCGGGTGGTCCCCGACGGCGAGGGCGGCCTGCCGGTCGACGTGACGGTGGTCGAGGAGCTCGGCGCCGACAGCTTCGTCTACGGCACCTGCGACGTCGAGGGCACGCCCGGCAGCGTGATCATCCGGGTCTCCGACCGCGGCAGCGTCCACAAGGGCGACCGGGTCTACGTCACCACCGACCCGCGCAACGTCCACGTCTTCGACACCGAGAGCGGAGCCCGGCTCTCGCGAGTGACGCCGCGGCCGGACGGTCAGCCCGGGCGCGCCGCCCGGAGCGACCGTCCGGTCGATCGCGTCGGTGAACGTCGGGTAGAGGTCGCGGGGCAGGTCGTGGCCCATCCCGTCGACGACCAGCAGCTCGGCGCCGGGGATCGCGCGGGCGGTCGCCCGGCCGCCGGAGACGTGGACCATCCGGTCGGCGGAGCCGTGGACGACGGTCGCCGGGATCCGCAGCCCGCGCAGCCGGGGACCGCGGTTGGGCTGCGGCCAGGATCGCCTGCATCTGGCGCAGCACGCCGCTGGCCGAGACGCCGCGGTCGAAGGTCTCGCCGGCCCGGGCCAGCGCCTCCTCGCGCGGTACGGGGAAGGCGGGGGAGCCGATCAGCTCGCCCATCCTGACCGAGGTGGCGGCGTACGCCTCGCGGCCGCGGCCGCGAGGGGCGATCAGCATCGGGAGCAGCCGCGGGTGCTGCCAGCCGACCGACCGCTTCCCGGTCGTCGACATGATGCTGGTGAGGCTGCGGACCCGCTCGGGCCGGGCGACGGCCATCATCTGGGCGATCATGCCGCCCATCGAGACGCCGACCACGTGGGCGGCGTCGAGCCCGAGGTGGTCGAGCAGCCCGAAGCCGTCGTCGGCCATGTCGCCGAGGGTGTACGGCGGCTTCACCGACTGCCCGGCGAACGACCGGACCAGGGCGGTGCGGGTGGTCCGCTGGTCCTTGAGCCGGGTGGAGCGTCCGGTGTCGCGGTTGTCGAAGCGGATGACGTAGCGACCGCGCGCCGCGATCATCCGGCACAGCTCGGGGTCCCACCAGGTCATCGGTCCGCCGAGCCCCATCACCAGCAGCACCGGCTCGTCGTCGGGGTCGCCGAAGGTCTGGTAGCACAGCTCGATGCCGCGCCCGACCGGGGCGAAGAGCTCCTCGGAGACCACGACGTCGTGCTGGGGCTCGGTGTGCGGGGCCATGCCCCGACCGTACCGTCCGTATGGAACTGACCCGAGGTGTGTGAAATGCACCACGGCCCGTCGTCCGCGCCCTACCCTCGACGGATGGCCCGCACGCTCGGCGGATTCCTGCAGCCGGACGGCTTCGACCGTCCCGGCGTCGCGGCCGTGCTCCGGGAGGGCCGCGTGGTCGGCGAGACCGGCCGCCACCTGGTGTGGCTCGCGGGGGAGCGGCGCCACCGGCGCGACCTCCCGTACGCCGCGCGCTCCCCGCAGCGGGGGGAGCCGGTCGTGCTGGTGCCCGGCTTCCTGGCCGGCGACGCCAGCCTGTCGCTGATGGCCCGCTCGCTGCGGCGCCGCGGCTACCGCACCTACCGCTCGCAGATCCGCGCGAACGTCGGCTGCACCCGGGCCGCGGCCACCGAGCTGGAGGCGCGGCTCGAGGCGATCGCCCAGCGGCGCGGCTCACGGGTGCAGGTCGTGGGCCACAGCCTCGGCGGGATGCTCGCGCGCGGCCTCGCCGTACGCCGCCCCGACCTGGTCTCGGGGATCGTCACCCTCGGCAGCCCGATGCTCGCGCCGGCCGCGCACCACGTGTCGCTGACCTGCAGCGTCGACGTGCTGGTCCGGCTCAGCCGCGCCGGGGTGCGCGGGCTGATGGCCGAGGACTGCGTCGCGGGGGAGTGCGCGCGGGCGAGCTTCGAGGAGAGCCGGGAGCCGGTGCCCGCCGGGGTCGGCTTCACCGCGATCTACTCGCGCCGCGACGGCATCGTCGACTGGCGCGCCTGCGTCGACCCGGTCGCCCACCCGGTGGAGGTCCGCGCCTCCCACGTCGGCATGGCGGTCGACCCGCGGGTCATCGAGCAGGTGGTGGCGGCGCTGGTGCGCCACCGCGGTGCCGGGGATCGGCTCAGTGGTCGAAGTCGATCGCGGCGAAAGTGCGTAGCTTCTGCAGCTTGTGCTCGGAGGTGATGGAGCGGATGGTGCCGCTGCGCGCCCGCATCACCAGCGAGTCGGTGGTGCAGCCGCCGGCGCGGTAGCGGACGCCGCGCATCAGCTCGCCGTCGGTGATGCCGGAGGCGACGAAGAACGCCTCGTCGCCCTTCACCAGGTCGTCGGTGGTCAGCACGTGGTCGGGGTCGAGGTCGTGGCCGGCGTCGAGCGCCCGCTGCCGCTCCTCGTCGTCGGTCGGCCACAGCTGGCCCTGGATCACGCCGCCGGTGCACTTCATCGCGCAGGCCGCGATGATCCCCTCGGGCGTGCCGCCGATGCCGAGCAGCAGGTCGATGCCGGTGGTGGCGCGGGCGGCCATGATCGCCCCGGCCACGTCGCCGTCGGTGATGAACTTGATCCGGGCGCCGGTCTTGCGGATCTCGTCGACCAGCTTCTCGTGGCGGGGCCGGTCGAGCAGCACGACGGTGACGTCCTCGGGGTTGGAGCCCTTGGCCTTGGCCACCTGGTGGATGTTCTCGGCGACGGGGTAGCGGATGTCGACGACGTCGGCGGCCTCGGGACCGGTGACCAGCTTCTTCATGTAGAACACGGCGGACGGGTCGTACATCGCGCCCCGCGGCGCGACCGCGAGCACGGAGATCGCGTTGGTCATGCCCTTGGCGGTCAGCGTGGTGCCGTCGATCGGGTCGACGGCGACGTCGCACTCCGGGCCGGTGCCGTCGCCGACCTGCTCGCCGTTGTAGAGCATCGGCGCGTCGTCCTTCTCGCCCTCGCCGATGACGACGGTGCCGTTCATGTTGACCGTCGAGATCATCACCCGCATCGCGTTGACGGCGACCTGGTCGGCGCCGTTCTTGTCGCCGCGGCCGACCCAGCGGCCGGCGGCCATGGCCGCCGCCTCGGTCACCCGCACCAGCTCCATCGCCAGGTTGCGATCGACCTTGCCGGGGGTGAGGGGAGGCTCGTCCTGGGTCATGGTCCGACTGTAGCGGCCCCCGCGCCGTCGGCCGGATAGGTGCGCACGGCGGTCGCCTTGACCGACAGCCAGACCTCGGTGCCGGGGGCCAGCCCGAGCTCGGTGGCGGCCGCGGGCGTCACGTCGGCGATCAGGTCCGGGCCCCCGGCCGCGGCGTGGACGAGCAGCCGTACGGCGTCGCCGTGCGGTGCGACGTCGGCGACCCGGCCCCGCCAGCGCAGCCGCGCCGACCCCTCGGGCTCGCCCCGGCTGGCCAGCCCCACGGCCACGGCGTCGGGGGTGAAGGCGGTCAGCTCGTCGCCCCGGCGTACGACGTTGAGGCCGACCAGCCGGGCGACGTGCTCGGTGCTGGGGCGCTGCGCGACCTCGGCCGGGGTGCCGACCTGGGCGACGCCGCCCTCGTCGAGCACCAGCACCCGGTCGGCGATGGTGAGCGCGTCGATGGCGTCGTGGGTGACCAGCAGCGTGACCCCGCCGTACGACGCGAGGTGGCGGCCGAGCTCGATCCGCAGCGCGGTGGCGACCTTGACGTCGAGCCCGGTCAGCGGCTCGTCGAGCAGCAGCAGCGCCGGGTCGGTGGCCAGCGCCCGGGCGATGGCGACCCGCTGCGCCTGCCCGCCGGAGAGCTGCGGCGGCTTGCGGCCGGACAGCTCGCCGATGCCGAACCGGTCGAGCCACTCCTGGGCGCGCGCGTCGGCGTCGGCGCGGGCCGTGCCGCGGGAGCGCGGCCCGAAGGCGACGTTGCCGACCGCCGTCAGGTGGGGGAACAGCTTCTGGCCCTGGAAGACCATGCCGATGCCGCGCTCGCGGGCGGGGAGGTCGAGCAGGTCGACGCCCTCCGAGCCGGACGTGGCCGGTCACCGGCGCCAGCCCGGCGATCGCGCGGACCAGCGAGGACTTGCCGGCGCCGTTGGGGCCGATCACGGCGCACACCGACCCCGCCTCGACGGTGAAGGCGGCGCGGACCCGGTCGACCACCTCGACGTCGACCTCGAGCCCGCTCACGGCGTCACCAGCCAGCGGTCGCGCAGCGCCAGCAGCACCACGATCGAGACCACCAGCATCACCAGGCTGAGCGCGAGCGCGGCGTCCTGGTCGGACTGGCGGGTGACGTAGATCAGCGTGGGCATGGTCTGGGTGGTGCCGGGGTAGTTGCCGTTGAAGGTGATGGTCGCGCCGAACTCGCCGAGCGAGCGGGCCCAGCCGAGCACCATGCCGGCGACGATGCCCGGGAGCGCGAGCGGCACCGTCACCCGGCGGAAGGCGGTCCACCGGGAGGCCCCGAGGGTCGCCGCGGCGGCGTCGTACTCCGGGTCGGCGGAGCGCAGCGCGCCCTCGATCGCGATCACGACGAACGGCATCGAGACGAACACGTGGGCCAGCACCACGCCCCAGGTGGTGAACGGGAAGCTGAACCCGGTCAGCTCGAGCAGCGGCTCCCCGATCACGCCGGTCCGGCCGAACGCGGTGCGCAGCGCGACGCCCGCGACCACCGGGGGCAGCACGAGCGGGACCGTCACCAGCGCCCGGACGGCGCCGCGGCCGCGGAAGTCGACCCGGGCCAGCAGCCAGGCCAGCGGCAGGCCGAGCACCAGGCAGACCAGCATCGCCACCGTCGAGGTGAGCAGCGAGAGCCACAGCGCCTCCCGGAGCGGCTCGGAGGCCAGCTGGCTCGGGCAGCTGGCGCCACGGCGTGGCGGCCACCATCGCCACCAGCGGCACCACCAGCAGCGAGGTGCCGAGCACCGCCGGCACCACCAGCAGGGCCGGTGGCCGGCCCAGCGGATCCCTCACCCGGCTCCCCTCGCACGGGGGAGAGGGCCTGCCGCATGCGCACGGGAGGCTCACGGGAGCGTGAAGCCCGCGTCCGTGAGCGCCTGCCGGCCCTCCTCGGAGGTCACCAGGTCGACCCACTCCCGGGCGAGGTCGGCGTCCTCGCTCTGCTCCAGCGTCGCGACGAAGTACGACGTGAGCTGCTCCTCCGCGCCCGGGATCTCGACGGTGGCCACGTCGTCGCCCGCGGCGACCGCGTCGCTCGCGTAGACCAGGCCGGCGTCGGCCTCGCCCGAGATCACCTTGTCGAGCGTCGCCCGTACGTCGTCCTCGAGGCTCGCCGGCTCCGCGGTGACGCCGTTGTCCTCGAGCACCGCCCGGGCGACCCGGCCGCACGGCACCTCGTCGGCGCACCGGACCCAGGTGGTGCCCTCGAGGTCGTCGAGCGACTCGATGCCGGCCGGGTTGTCGGGCGGGGTCACGATCACCATCACGTTGGTGGCGAACGTGGTGACCTCGCCGGTCACGCCGGCGTCCTCGGCCACCTGCATCGACGTCTCGTCGGCCGTGGCCAGCACGTCGCCCGGGGCCCCGTCGGCGGCCTGCGCGGCGAGGTCGGTGCTCGACCCGAAGGAGAAGGTGACGTCGACGTCGTGCTCGCTCTCGAACCCCTCGGCGAGGTCCTCGTAGACGTCGGTGAGCGAGGCGGCGGCGAGCACGGTCAGCTCGCCGCCCCCGTCGTCACCGCTCTCGTCGCCGCCCCCGCAGGCGGCGAGCGGCAGGACCAGCAGCAGGACGGACGCGGAGGCGGCGGCGCGCATCAGGGCCTCTCGACGACGACGTTGGTGGACTTGACCGAGACGATCGCGCGCACGCCCGGCTCGAGCCCGAGCTCGACGGCCGCCTCGGCGCTCATCAGCGACACCATCCGGTAGGGGCCGCAGATCAGGTCGACCTGCGCCATGACGGTGTCGCGGGTGACCTTGGTGACGATCCCGGTCAGCCGGTTGCGGGCGCTGACGGCGCTGGCGCGGGTCCGGTCGCGGTCGGGGTGGTCGGCGAGCTCCTCGGCCAGCCGGGCGAGGTCGGCGCCGTCGACCGTGGTGCGGCCGCCGCTCGAGGTGTCGGTCGCGATCCGGCCGGCGTCGATCCAGCGGCGCAGGGTGTCGTCGCTGATGCCGAGCAGCTCGGCGGCCTCCGCGATCCGGTACGTCGTCACGCGTGCATGGTTCCGCATGTGCGGCTCGAACTCAACTGATCGTCCAGATCTGCGGAATCAGGGTGATCGCCCACAGCGTGAGGACGGCGGCGACCAGCGAGACCGGGGTCAGCGGCAGCGACACCCGGTGGAACTCCCACGAGGTCGGCGCCAGGCCCTGCCGCACCAGCGCCCGGCGCCACAGCAGGTTGGCCAGCGAGCCGGTCCAGGTCAGGCCGGAGCCGATGGTCATGCCGAGCAGCACGGCGAGCACCGCGCTGGTGCCGAGCGGTGCCACCATCGGCACCAGCAGCAGCGTCGCCGACAGGTTGGTCACCAGCGCGGCCAGCCCGGTGGCGATCACCGCGAGCAGCAGCAGCGAGCCGAGGCCGGTGTCGTCGGGCAGCAGCGCCCGCAGGTCCTCGCCGAGCGGGCCGGCCCCGAGCGTGGCCACGACCAGGCCGAGTGCCAGCACGAACCCCGCGAACGAGGGGTGGGCCGCGGCCAGCGCCCGACGGGGCCCGCCGATCCCGCGGTGCCACGCCCACCCGACGAGCACCACCGCGGCGACCGTCGAGACCAGGCCGGGCTCCACCCCGAGCGGCGAGGTGACCGCGAACCCCAGCAGCATCCCCCCGACGACGACCACGGGGACGACCGGCACCGGCACCGGTTCGGCCGCGGCGGGATGCCGGCCCGGGTCGGCGAGGTCGCGGCGGTGGAGCCAGCGCAGGCCGACGTACTCCACGACCAGCACCACCGCCAGCACCGGCGCCATCACGGCCGCGAACCCGGCGAACCCGAGCGGCAGGTGGGGCAGCGCCAGCAGGTTGGTGAGGTTGGAGACCGGGAGCAGCAGCGAGGCCGAGTTCGCCATCCGCAGGCACGCCGAGGCCCCCGGACGGTGCGGGACCCCGAGCGAGAGTGCTGCGACGGTGACCATCGGCGTCAGCAGCACGACCGTGGCGTCGAGGCTGAGCGTGGTGGTGACGACCGCGCCGGCGACGAAGGTCCCGGTGAACACCGGGACCGCGCGCCCGCGCCCCAGCCGTACGATCCGTCCCGCCGCCCAGGCGAACAGGCCGGCCGCCGCGCACACGTCGGCCACGACCAGGATCGTGGCGAGGAACAGCACGACGGGACCGAGGTGGCGCAGCGTCGAGCCCACGAGGTCGGCGTCGAGGAGTCCGGCCGCGGCCACGGCCGCCACCGAGGCCGCGCCGACCGCCAGCTCGACCCTCCCGGAGGGGTGACGGACCGCCGTCACGAGGAGCGCGACCAGGGCGGCGAGCGCCACGAGGTCGGCGAGGGGTGGCACGGGCGGAATCTACGTCACCTGTGAGACTGGACCGGTGAGCGAGCAGCCCGGTCGCTACCAGCGCTCGCCCGCCGGGATGGTCGGCGCGATGCTGGTGCTGCTGCTCGTCATCGGGGCGTTCGTCGGGCTTCCGCGCCCTCAACCGCGAGGAGCTGGAGGTCGAGCCGGAGCGGGTCGACTACCTCGCCGCGGTCGAGGCGGCGCAGTCCGGGGACTGGCAGGTCGCCTACCCCGCGACGCTGCCGTCCGGCTGGCGCGCCACGAGCATCGACGCCGCTGCCGGGGTCGACTGGGGGATCGGCTTCCTGACCCCGGACGGCTTCGCCGGTGTCCGGCAGTCCGAGAGCTCGCTGCCGGAGCTGCTCCGGACCTACGTGGACGAGGAGACCCGGTCGCTGCCGCCGGTCGAGGCCGGGGGCGACCTCGGCGGTCGGTGGCAGGCGTACGCGGACGCCGGGGGCGACCTGGCCTACGCCTCGGAGGTGGACGGCCAGACGCTGCTGGTCTTCGGCTCGGCCCCCGAGTCGGACCTGCTCGCGCTGGCCGAGCGGCTGACGACCGAGCCGGTCGGCAAGGCGGCTGACTAGTCGTCGTCCTCGCCGTCGGCGAGCGCGCGCTCGAGCCGCTGGCGGGCGCCGTCGAGCCACTGCTGGCAGACGGTCGCGAGGTGCTCGCCGCGCTCCCACAGCGCCAGCGACTCCTCGAGGGTGGTGCCGCCGGCCTCGAGCCGGCGTACGACCTCGACCAGCTCCTCGCGGGCCTGCTCGTAGGGGACCGACTGGCCGTCGGCCTCCGGGCTGGTGGGCTCCTCGCTGGTCACGACGTCTCCTCGGGTCGGGTGGCGGTGGTGGTGGCGAGCACCCGGCCGTCGACGACGCGCACGCTGACGTCCTGGCCGGCCTCGACGTCGGCCACCGACGACACGACGTGGCCCGCGTCGTCCTGCAGCACGGCGTAGCCGCGGCGCAGCGTCTCCAGCGGCGACAGCGCCCGCACCCGGGCCCGCTGGTGGTCGAGGTTGTCGGCGGCGCGGTCGAGGCCGTGGCTCAGCGAGCGGCGGGCCCGGCGGCGCAGGTCGTCGACCTCGGCGCGCCGCTCGTCGACCAGCCCGCGAGGGTCGGCCAGCGCCGGGCGCGAGCGGAGCGCGTCGAGCGCCGCCTGCTCGCGCGACAGCCGCTGGGCGATCGCGCCGCGCAGCCGGTCGCGGGCGGTGCGCGACGCCGCGCAGCTCCTCGGCGACGTCGGGGACGACCAGCTTGGCGGCGTCGGTCGGGGTGGAGGCGCGGACGTCGGCCACCAGGTCGAGCAGCGGGGTGTCGGGCTCGTGGCCGATGGCCGAGACGACCGGCGTCCGGACCGCGTGGACGGCCCGGATCAGGCCCTCGTCGGAGAACGGCAGCAGGTCCTCGACCGAGCCGCCGCCGCGGGCGACGACGATCACCTCGACGTCGGGGTCGCGGTCGAGCCGCTCGACGGCCTCGATGACCTCGAGCGCCGAGCGCTGGCCCTGCATGGCGGCGTACGCAGTCTCGATCCGCACCGCCGGCCACCGGCGCCGCGCGTTGCCGAGCACGTCGCGCTCGGCGGCCGAGCCGGGCGCGGTGACCAGGCCGACGCAGCCGGGCAGGAACGGCAGCCGGCGCTTGCGGGCCGGGTCGAAGAGCCCCTCGGCGGCCAGCAGCTGGCGGCGGCGCTCCAGCCGGGCCAGCAGCTCGCCCAGCCCCACCATCCGGACGTCGGAGGCGGCGAGCGAGAGGCTGCCGTTGCCGGCGTAGAACGACGGCCGGGCGTGGACCACGACGCTGGCGCCCTCGACCAGCGGCGGGTTGAGCGAGTCGAACAGGGTGCGCGCGCAGGTCACCTGCACCGAGACCTCGGCGACCGGGTCGCGCAGCGTCACGAAGACCGTGGCCAGGCCGGGCCGGCGGGTGAACTGGGTCACCTGGCCCTCCACCCACACCGCCCCCAGCTGGCCGATCCACTGCGACAGCGCGTTGGAGACCGCGCGCACCGGGGCGGGCGCGTCGGCGGTGGTGTCACGCAGCGAGGGCACGGCCGCGAGCCTACGGCGTGGCGGGGACGTCCCGGAGGCGGTACGTCGCCGACTCGGCTCCTGCCCCCGCGGTCCCTAGACTCGGACCCATGACGACCGACCTGGGCACCCGCCCGTCCTGAGCCCCGACGAGGCCGAGCGCGCCGTGATGCTCGCCGCGCCGCGCGGCTACTGCGCCGGCGTCGACCGCGCGGTCGTGACCGTGGAGCAGGCGCTCGACCTCTACGGCGCCCCGGTCTACGTCCGCAAGCAGATCGTCCACAACAAGCACGTCGTCTCCGACCTCGAGTCGCGCGGCGCGGTGTTCGTCGAGGAGCTCGACGAGGTGCCGACCGGCGCGACCGTGGTGTTCTCGGCCCACGGCGTCTCGCCCGAGGTCCACCGGCAGGCGTCCGAGCGGGAGCTCAAGACGATCGACGCCACCTGCCCGCTGGTCACCAAGGTCCACCACGAGGCCAAGCGCTTCGCAGGCGAGGACTACGACATCCTGCTGATCGGCCACGAGGGGCACGAGGAGGTCGAGGGCACCGCCGGCGAGGCGCCCGACCACATCCAGCTCGTGCAGGGCCCCGACGACGTCGACCAGATCGTGGTGCGCGACCCCGAGAAGGTCGCCTGGCTCTCGCAGACGACGCTCAGCGTCGACGAGACCCTGGAGACGGTGGCCGCGATCCGCGCAGCGGTTCCCCGCGCTGCTCGACCCGCCGAGCGACGACATCTGCTACGCCACCCAGAACCGGCAGCTCGCGATCAAGGAGATCGCCCGCGACGCCGACCTGGTGATCGTCGTCGGGTCCGGCAACTCCTCCAACTCCGTACGCCTGGTCGAGGTGGCGCTCGAGGCGGGCGCCCGGACCGCCTACCGCGTCGACGACGCCGGCGAGATCGACGAGGCGTGGCTCGACGGTGTCGACCGGGTCAGCGTCACCTCCGGCGCGAGCGTCCCGGAGGAGCTGGTCGAGGGCGTGCTCGACTTCCTCTCCGCGCGCGGCTACCCCGACGCCCGGGCCGTCCACTCCGCCGAGGAGTCGCTGATCTTCGCGCTGCCCAAGGAGCTGCGCCGCGACCTCAAGGCCGCCCGGCAGCAGGCGCAGCCGGCCGGGCAGTCCCCGGACCGGCGCTAGGGCCGGCACCGGTGGCCCGCTTCGTCGACCTGCACCCCGACAACCCGCAGCCGCGGCTGGTGGGCCAGGTCGTCGACGCGCTGCGCGACGACGCGCTGATCGCCTACCCGACCGACTCCGGCTACGCCCTGGGCTGCCAGCTCGGCAACCGCGACGGCCGCGACCGGATCCTGCGGATCCGCCAGCTCGACGACCGGCACCACTTCACGCTGATGTGCAAGGACTTCTCGCAGCTCGGGCAGTTCGTCCACGTCGACAACGCGGCGTTCCGCGCGATCAAGGCCGCGACGCCCGGGCCGTACACCTTCATCCTCCCCGCCACCGGCGAGGTCCCGCGCCGGCTGATGCACCCCAAGAAGCGGACCGTGGGGGTACGGATCCCCGAGCACGTCGTCGTGTGCGCGCTGCTGGAGGCGCTCGGCGAGCCGCTGCTGACCAGCACGCTGATCCTCCCGGGCGAGGACGAGCCGCGCGTGCACGGCTGGGACATCAAGGAGGAGCTCGACCACCAGGTCGACATCGTCGTCGAGTCCGGCGAGGTGATCCCCGAGCCGACGACGGTCGTGGACTGGTCGGAGGGCTATCCCGAGGTGGTGCGGGTGGGTGCGGGCGACCCGGAGCGGTTCGTCGCCTGAGCGGGGAGCGCGCTGGGGCGGTGCGTCGTGTGGTCACCGTCGGCTGCGCGCGATCGCGGAGGCGACCATCGGATGTGGCGTGAGCGGTGCCCGCCGCACGCTCGGACCGCAGGAAGCGCTGCCGGACCCCGAGCGTCACCAGGGCGAGCACGTAGCCGGCGACCAGCGCGCCGCTGTGGTCGGCCAGGCCGGTGACCAGCGACTGCACGGCTCCGTCGGTGGGGTGGCCGAGGACGCCGGGACGGGTCAGCTCGAGCAGCAGCATCACGCCGATCATCAGCAGCGGCGGCAGCACGCCCACGACGAAGAAGTCGCTCGGCCGCACGGCCAGCGCGAGGGCGAGGCACAGCGCGACGAAGCACAGGTCGAAGAACAGCCCGACGTCGCCGCCCAGCCAGAGGTCGAGCGCGAGCGCGCTGAGGGCGGCCGCCACGCCGAGCACGACCACCTGCCGACCCGGCTCACGCCCCTCCTCCCAGAGGGTGCGTCGCCCCGGGTCGGTGCGCTGGGCCGCGTGGTGGGCCGTGTGCGGGGACACGCCAGCAGGGTAGGAGGACATCAGTCCTCCCCGGAGGCGGCGCGCCGGTCGACGGCCCGCAGCTCTACGCCCGCCACGGAGCGGGCGCCCGCCTCGACCTGGCGCGGCGTGGCCAGCTCGTCGTCGGTGACCTCGAGGTCGGCGAACCGGCGCGCGGTCACCAGGACCCGGGACTCCAGGCTGCCGACCGCCCGGTTGTAGGTCGTGACCGCGGCGTTGAGCGAGCGCCCGACCTGGTCGAGGTGGCCGCCCAGCGTGCCGAGCCGTTCGTGGAGGTCGCGGCCGAGCCGGTGGATCTCGCCGGCCCGCTCGGCGATCGCCTCGTGCCGCCAGCCGTGGGCGACGGTGCGGAGCAGGGCGATCAGCGTGGTGGGGGAGGCGAGCACCACCTGGCGGCTCGCGGCGTAGTCGATCAGGCTGCCGTCGGTCTCGAGCGCGACGGCGAGGAACGACTCGGCCGGCACGAACAGCACGACGAACTCGGGGGTCTCGGCGAACGAGCGCCAGTAGGCCTTCGACCCGAGCTGGTCGACGTGGTGGCGCAGCTGGCGTACGTGGCGGGCCAGCGCATCGTCACGGGCGGCGCCGTCGTCGGTCGACGTCGCGTCGAGGTAGGCGTCGAGCGGGACCTTGGCGTCGACCACCACGCTGCGCCCGCCGACCAGGTGGACCACCAGGTCGGGACGGCGGGCGCCGTCCTCGACGGTGACCTGCTCGCTGAAGTCGCACCGGTCGACGAGCCCGGCCAGCTCGACGGCCCGGCGCAGGTGGAGCTCGCCCCAGCGCCCCCGCACCTGGGGCCGCCGCAGCGCGGTCGACAGCGAGCGGGTCTCGCGCCGCAGCTCGGCGACGTGGTGGTGGAACTCGCCCTGCCACGAGGCGCGCTGCCGGTCGAGGTCGAGCACCTGGTCGCTGAGCCGGTCGAGGCCCTGCATCACCTCGGACTGCTCGACCATCCCGGCGGCGACGCCCGGGCGCGAGCGGGCCGCCAGCCAGCCCAGCGCCGTACCCAGCGCGAGGCCGACGGCGAGGACCGCCAGCACCAGCAGCACGACTGAGGTCTCCATGCCTCCGAGGATGGCGCAGGCCACTGACAAGCCTGCGGAGGACGCGGCCGGACCCCGCTTGTAACGCCGGGTTACCTGCTCTACCCACCTGGTCAGGACCGGGTGGGTACAGCAGGTAACCCGGCGTTACATGCGTTGGCCGGGCCGTCCGGCACAATCACTCCACGATGGACGAGCCGGTGGCCGCGCGAGGCGGGCGTGACGCGACGGTCCTGGCGGCCGGGTCGCTGGTGAGCGGGGTGCTGGCGTACGTCTTCTTCGCGTCGGTGACCCGCGCCCTCGGTGCCGACGTGGCCGCCCCGGTGGCGGTGCTGTGGGCGTGGTGGAGCTTCGCGGGCGCGGCGCTGACGTTCCCGCTGCAGCACTGGATCGCCCGGCAGGCGGCCCTCGACCACGGCGAGGCCGGCGTACGCCGCGCGCTGCCGCGGGTCGTCGGGGCGGTGGCCGGGGTCTCGCTGCTCGCCGGCCTGGTCGCGTGGCTGGCCCGGGAGCGGCTGTTCGGGCTGGACGGGTGGGAGTTCCCGCTGATGGTGGTCGCGGTCGGCCTCGGGTCGGCCGTGATCGGCGTGGTGCGCGGGACGCTCAGCGCCCGGCGCCGCTTCACCGCGGTCGGGACCGGGCTGGTCGCCGAGAACGGGCTGCGCTGCGCGCTCGCCGCCGGCCTCGCGCTGGCCGGCGTCGACGCCCCCGAGGTGTACGGCCTGGTGCTGGTCGCCGGCTACCTCGCCGCCCTGCTGTGGCCCTCGGCGCTCCTGCCCCACGCGGACGGCACCGCCGGCGACCACGCCGCGCTGGGCTTCGTGACCGGGGCGTCCGCGGGCCAGCTGCTCGCGCAGGCCGCGCTCACCGGCGGGCCGGTGCTGCTCGCCGCGGTCGGCGGGGCGCCGGCCGAGGTGACGGCGCTGTTCGCCGGCCTGGCGCTGTTCCGGGCGCCGTACACGCTGGCGATCGGCCTGGTGTCCGCGCTCACCGGACGCCTGACCAAGCTGGTCGTCTCGGGCCGCCGCGAGGCGCTGACCCAGGTCCGCCGCACCGTCGTCGGGCTCACGGCCCTGCTCGCCGTGGCCGGCGGGCTCGGTGGGGCGTGGCTGGGCCCGGAGCTGATGGAGCTGGTGTTCGGCGAGGGGGTACGGCTGGCCGCCTCCGACACCGCGGTCGTGGCCGTGGGCTCGGTGCTGGCGCTGGCCAACCTGGTGCTCATCGTCGGCGCGCTCGCCCGCGGCCGCCCGCACGCCGCGGCGGTGGTGTGGCTGCTGGCGGCTCCGGTCGGGGCAGCGGCCTACCTGCTGCGCGGGGGCGACGCGCTCGACCGCACCTGCTGGGCCTTCCTGGCGGTCGAGGCGGCCGCCTGGGTCGGCTTCCTGGTCCTCGACACCCGCTCAGACCGGCTTCTCGCCGGCCAGGAAGATCGATGACCCGAACGGCAGGTCGCGCCGCCGCAGCCAGCGCGCCTCGGCGCGGGACACGCCGAGCAGCACCCGCTCGACCGCGGCGGACGGCTGCGGCAGCGAGTCGTCGGCCGTCGACCCCCGCCTGACCCGGCGGGCGAGCCGCTCGGCGGCGAAGGCGGGGAACACCCCGGCGAACCCGTAGCTGCACCGTCGTACGTCGAACCCGGCGGCGCGGACCGCGGCGAGCAGCCGCGGCCGGGTGTAGCGCCGGTGGTGGCCCGCCCGGACGTCGTGGTCGCTCCAGGCCCACTGGTAGGCGGGCACCGACAGCAGCATCCGGCCGCCCGGCCGCAGCACGCGGGCGAGCTCGGCGAGCGCCTGCGCCTCCGGCTCGCAGTGCTCGACCACGTCGAAGGCCGCCACGACGTCGAAGCTGGCGTCGCGGAAGGGCAGCGTCAGCGCGGAGGCCTGCACCCCGCGGCCGGGCTGCAGCCCGCGCGGGTCGAGGTCGACCGAGACGTGCTGGTCGCCGCGCATCCAGGTGACGCTCGGGCCGTCGGCGCTGCCGACGTCGAGCAGCCGCGCGGGGTGGCCGAGCTGGTCGCCCAGCGCGGCCTCCAGCAGCGCCGACCGGGCGGTGTACCACCAGTAGTCGGGCTGCTCGATGGAGGCGGACCCCTCGCGCTGCGCGGGCGGGGTCACGACGCCGCCTTGACCGCGCCGACCAGGGTGTCGGCGACCCGGGCGACGTCATCCTCCGTGAGGGTGTTGAAGAACGGCAGCCGGATCAGCCGGGAGCTGACGTCCGTGGAGACCGGGCACTCGGTCGGCCGGGCGGCGAACCGGCGGCCGCCCTCGGAGCTGTGGAGCGGGACGTAGTGGAACGTCGTTCCGACCCCCTGCTCGCGCATCGCCGACATCACCGGCGACCGCATCTCGGCGTCGGGCACCAGCACGTGGAACAGGTGCCAGGCCGGATCCCGGTCCTCCGGCAGCACCGGCAGCCGGAGCCCGAGCTCGGCGGCGGGCCCGGCGAGCGCCTCCAGGTAGCTCTCGAAGACCCGGCGCCGCCGTGCCTGGATCGACTCCGCCTGCTCGAGCTGGGCGAGCAGGTACGCGGCCAGCACGTCGGAGAGTCCGAAGGACGAGCCGGTGTCGCGCCAGGAGTACTTGTCGACCTGGCCGAGGAAGAACGCCTGCCGGTCGGTGCCCTTGTCGTAGAGCACGCGTGCCCGGTCGACGTCGGCGCGGTCGTTGAGCAGGATCGCCCCGCCCTCGCCGCAGACGAAGTTCTTGGTCTCGTGGAAGCTCAGCGTGCTCATCCGGCCGATGCCGCCGAGCGGCTCGCCGCGCCAGCTGCCGAACAGGCCGTGGGCGGCGTCCTCGACCAGCGCCACGTCGGGTCGGTCGGCCAGCACCTCCCGGATGCCGGCCACGTCGCAGCCGACGCCGGCGTAGTGGACCGCGACGACCGCCCGGACCGAGTCGTCGAGCAGCTCGGCGAGGTGGCGCGGGTCGAGGCCGAGGGTGTCCGGCTCGATGTCGCAGAACAGGATCCGGGCACCCTGCCGGGCGTACGCCAGGGCACTGCTGGTGAACGTGAACGACGGGACGACGACGGTGTCGCCGGGACCGATGTCGAGCAGCAGGCAGCTCAGCTCGAGCGCATCGGTGCACGACGTCGTCAGCAGCACCTCCTCTGCGCCGGTGGCCTGCTGCAGGATCTCGCCGGCCCGCCGGGAGAACGGGCCACCGGACGAGGTGTGGCCGCTCGTCATCGCCTGCGCCATGTAGTCGAGCTCGCGCCCGGTCACCTCGGGCCGGTTGAACGGGATGTCGAGAGGAGTGGTCATGGCTCCAGCCTGTCGGTCCAGGGAAGGTCGCGGTCGAGCATGGTCGCGAGGGCCGCGTCGCTCTCGGCGAAGTAGTCGCGCAGTCGCGCCAGCAGCTCGTCGTCGAGCCCGTCGGGCACCGCCGAGCTGGCGTTGACCGGCTCGACGCCACCGGGCCGCACGTCGTCTGCGACGCCGAGCCAGCCGAAGAGCTCGCCGAGGCGGGCCGGCTCCACGAGCATCTCCTCGAGGAACTGCACGTGCACCGGGAACCGCTCGCGCCAGCGGGCGACGTCGCCGGCGTAGCGGCCGCGCTCGAGGTAGGCGAAGGGGGAGACCGACGAGGCCTCCGGGTCCCACGGGACCGGGCCGTCGAGGTTGGCACGCAGCGCCTCGGCCAGCGGCCGCCGCTCGACGCCGTGGTCGTGGCTGAAGCTCCAGTTGGAGACGGCGCGCGCGACCGGGTCGCGCAGCTGCACCACGATCCGCGGCTCGCCCAGCGCCTCGGCCACCCGGTCGGGGGCGGTGGCGCTCTCGAGGTAGCTGGTGCTCTTCTCGCCGAGCAGGTCGTCGGGAGCGGCGTGGCCGAAGAACCGGGCGCGGTAGTCGTCGGCGTCGACCGGCTCGCGGGACAGGAACACCTTGGGCTCGGGCGTCGCCGGCCGGGCCATCGCGATCCGCGGGTGGCCGGCGAGCTGGTCGTGCAGCCAGGTGGTGCCGCTGCGCTGGGCGCCGACGACGAGGAAGTGTCGGGTCACTTTCGGGGTCCCCGTTCAAAGCGGAACGACGTGAGCATGTGAATGGGGTGAATCATGCCTGCACCCGCCGTACGACGTGGAAGGACTCGGCGGTGCTGACGGTGTTGAGGGTGCGGACGACGTACTCGCCGATCATCGAGAGCAGCGCGATGATGAAGCCGGCGAACAGCGACAGCAGCACCATGATCGACGTCCACCCCGGCACCACGCTGGCGGTCACCAGCGCCCGCGTCACCAGGAAGCCGCCCAGCAGGAAGCTGAGCCCGGAGATCGCGAAGCCCAGCAGGGCCGCGGCGCGCAGCGGCCAGGAGCTGTAGCTGAACAGGATCGTGAAGACCAGGGTCAGGATCTTGACCAGGCTGTACGTGCTCTTGCCGGCCGGGCGCGGGTCGTGCCGGACGACCGCGTTGGCCCGCTGGCCGGAGAACATCAGCGCCTGGCCGGTGATGTAGGGGTACGCGGTGCGGGAGCCGATGATCCGGTCGACCACGTCGCGGCGCAGGATCCGGAAGTTGGAGACGACCAGGTCGTGGGGCTGGCCGAAGACCCGCCGGTTGATCATGCCGATCAGCTTGCTGCCGATCCGACGGTGGCCGGCCGCCTGCTTCTGCTCGAACTGCCCGAACACCACCTCGTGGCCCTCCAGCGCCTTGTCGATCAGCACCAGCGCCTGGTCGGGAGGGTTCTGCAGGTCGTCGTCCATCGTGATCACCCAGTCGCCGGTCGCCTCGCGCAGCCCGGCGAGGTTGGCGTAGTGCTGGCCGTAGTTCTTCATCAGGTCCAGCGCCACGACGTGCGGGGTGGTCCGGGCCCGCTCGGCGATCACGTCCCAGCTGCCGTCGGAGCTGCCGTCGTTGACCAGCACCACCTGGTGTCGCAGGCCGGCTTCCGTGAACGTCCGCACCACCCGGTCCACGGTCTCGCCGACGATCTCGGCGCTGTTGTAGACGGGGATCACGACCGAGTACGTGAAGCTCTCCCGCGCGGGCAGTTCGGTCATGGCAGGGATCGTTGCACAGCGGCCGGACGGGTCACTCGTCACCGGGCAGGTCGGCGCCGACGACCTCGCGCAGCCGCGCCCGCTCGTCCTCGGGCAGTGACCTGTCGACGTACCAGGTCATGAGGTAGGTGGTGCCGAGCTCCTCGTAGTCCTCCTCGAGGACCGGCGCGGCGAAGTCGTACCAGGTCGGGTGGTCCACGGTCACCACGGTCGGCCGCTCCTCGGCCATGTCCTCGGCCAGCCCGTCGAGCCCGCCGGGCCACGTGTCGTCGACGTACTCGTACAGGCCGCCGATGAACATCTGGTGGTAGATCCAGTTCTTCTCGCGCCCGAAGACCAGCGGCTGGGGCGACCCGATCGACATGAAGGTCGCGTCCGGGCCGACGATCTCGAGCACCTGCTCGTTGACCTCGGTCATCGGACCGAGCCCGTCGTCGCGGGTGACCCACGCGTTGGCGCCCGCCGCCGCGGTCACCACGACGGCGTACGCGACGGCGACGGCGACCGCGGCGCGTCCCGGGACCCGCCGGGCGACCGCGTGCACGACGCCGCCGAGCCCGGCGGCCGCCAGCGGCAGCATGAAGACGGCGTCGGCCCAGCCGTTGAAGACGTTGAACGACCAGAGCAGGCTCACCAGGGTGCCGCTGCCGAGGGCGACCACGGCGACGTCGTGGGCGTCGTCGCGGTCGAGGCGGCGCAGCCGGGCCGCGCCGAGGACGACCATCGCGCCGAGGCCGAACAGGATCAGCCACAGCGACCAGCCGAAGCCGTCGAAGATCTCGGCCGGGTCGTCCGCGAGGTAGCGGAGCAGGCCCGCCTGCCGGGTGTACGTCGCATTGATCGCGTAGAAGGCGTCCCAGAACTCCTTCAGCGCCCCGACGAGGACGTAGTAGACGACGAACACCAGCGTGGTGACGATGCCGCCGAGGGCGAACCGGACGAGGGCGACGAGGGTGCCCTTCCGGCCGCGCACCAGCAGCGCCCCCACGAACGCCGCGCCGAGGGCGCCGAAGAAGACCGGCTGCCAGGTGAGGGTCGCCAGCGCGACCGCGACGCCGGCCCAGCCCCAGCGCCGGTGGACGATGGCCCAGAGCGCGAGCGCCATCAGCAGCATCATGGTCGTCTTCTCGCGCGGCCCGCCGGTGGCGTACGTGACGAAGCCCTGGAAGGCGAGCAGGCTGGTCGCGGCGGCGACGCCCGCGACGCGGGAGTCGAAGGCGTCGCGGCTCAGCAGGTAGACCACCCACACGCCGACGACCGAGAGGAGCATCATCAGGAGTCGCATCGCGAACAGGTCGTCGGCGCCGGAGTCGGCGCCGAGCAGCCGCCCGACCCAGGTCGCGACGCCCGGCACCATGTGCGCGAGCGGACCGGCCCGGTTGAGGACCGACACGAAGGGCGGGACCCCCTCGGCGAACTGCTGCCCGCCGTACGCGTAGAGCGCGAGGTCGCGGGTCAGGAGGCCCCCGAAGCCGTGGAGGAGGAACACGACTGCTCCCACGGCGCCGAGCAGGGGACCCAGCGGGTCGATGCCACGCAGCCGGCCGGGGCTGTTCGTCAGTCGGTCGCGCACGCGGGTCAGCGTAGGGCTGTCGCCGGCCGCCGCGTCGGACCGGGTCATGCGTCCGCGAGGTCGACCACGACCGGGGCGTGGTCCGACGCCCCCGTGCCGGCCCGCTCGTCGCGGTCGATGAACGCGCCCGTCACGCGTCCGGCCAGCGTGGGGGACGCGAGCACGAAGTCGATCCGGAGCCCGCGGTTGCGCTCGAATCGCTGCCGGTAGTAGTCCCAGTACGTGTAGACGCCCGGCCCCGGCGTGTGGGGCCGTACGACGTCGACGTAGCCGTCGTCGAGGAAGCCCTGGAAGGCCGCCCGCTCGGCCGGCGTCACGTGGGTCGACTTGGCGAACTGCGCCGGGTCGAAGACGTCCTCGTCGGTCGGGCAGACGTTCCAGTCCCCGACCAGCGCCGTCGGCGCGTCCCGCCAGGGACCGGCCGCCTCGCGCAGCCGCGCCATCCAGTCGAGCTTGTAGACGTAGTGAGGGTCGTCGGGCTTGCGACCGTTGGGGACGTACAGCGACCACACGCGGACACCTCCGCACGTCGCCCCGAGGGCGCGGGACTCGGCCGCCTCGGGGTCACCCCAGCCGGGCATCCCCTCGAAGCCGACCTGCACGTCCTCGAGGCCGACGCGGCTGACCAGCGCGACGCCGTTCCACTGGTTGGTGCCGGCGACGGCGACGTCGTACCCGAGGCCCTGCAGCCCCATCAGCGGCAGCTGGTCCTCGCGGGCCTTGGTCTCCTGCAGCGCGAGCACGTCCACGTCGTGGCGTTGCAGGAACGCCTCGACCCGGTCGATGCGGGAGCGGAGGGAGTTGACGTTCCAGGTGGCCAGGCGCACGGGCCGACTCTAGGAGGAACACCTGAACGGTCGGGGGGTGCCTCATGTCTGTGCAGCGCACAGACATGAGGTCGGAGGGGTGTGGCGGTCGCCCCGGCCGCGGGACTTGGATCGGCGATTGACCCACCCACCCACAGGAGGACCAGGTCAGATGACCCCCAACCCCCGCCGCGCACTCGCCGCTGCCACCCTCACCGCCGGCGCGCTCGCCGCCGCCATGCTGCCGGCCACCGCCGCCACCGACTACGGCGCCGCCCCGTCCTACCAGGAGTTCCGGTCGTCGACGTACGTCGACACCGACTCGCAGTACGTCGTCAACGGTGACGAGCCCGTCGCCACCGACGGCAAGCTGCGCCAGTTCTACGACCAGATGGTCGGTGACAAGCACACCGGCCGCCAGGTCGAGGACGGACTCATCGTCAACCGCGTCAACGGCCAGGACGACCGGTGGAGCGCCTCGCAGGTCGGCAACCTGACCTACTGCGTCTCCACCAAGTTCGGCAGCGACTACTCGCGCATGGTCAGCGCGGTGGCCAGCGGTGCCGCCCAGTGGGAGGCCGCGTCGTCGAAGATCAACTACGTCTACGTGCCGAGCCAGGACGCCAGCTGCAACACCCGCAACACCAGCGTGCTGTTCTCGGTGGAGCCGGTGAGCACCACCCAGTAC
The DNA here is from genome assembly GCA_963724225.1 of uncultured Actinomycetota bacterium. Lineage (GTDB taxonomy): Bacteria > Actinomycetota > Actinomycetes > Propionibacteriales > Nocardioidaceae > Nocardioides. The sequence continues at coordinate 37,167 of CAVRTX010000020.1, forward strand.
ATCGCCCGCGCCTTCTTCCCGAGCAGCCCCAAGCGGTCGCGCAACGTCCTGGTCGACGACTCGATCTGGACCTCGGGCTCGTGGACGCCGTCCAACATCATCGCCCATGAGCTCGGCCACACGCTGGGCTTCCGCCACGAGCACACCCGGCCCGAGGCCGGCACCTGCTTCGAGGACAACAACTGGCGTCCGCTCACGCCGTACGACTCGGCCTCGATCATGCACTACCCGCAGTGCAACGGGTCGTCGTCCAACCTGAGCATGACGGCCTCCGACCGGACGGGAGCCCAGGCGCTCTACGGCTCCTGAGCCCCGCTCCGCCCCGCTCAGCAGCGGCCCTCACCTGCACCCCCCCGCAGTGAGGGCCGCTGTGCCGTCCCCGGACGATTCGGGCCCCGGCCCCGCGCGTCCGTAGACTTCCCGCCCGTGGCTCTCACCATCGGCATCGTCGGCCTGCCCAACGCCGGCAAGTCCACCCTCTTCAACGCCCTCACCAAGAACGACGTGCTCGCGGCCAACTACCCGTTCGCCACGATCGAGCCCAACGTCGGCGTCGTCGGTGTCCCCGACGACCGGCTGCCCCGGCTGGCCGAGGTCTTCGGCAGCGCCAAGGTGCTGCCGGCCACGGTCGAGTTCGTCGACATCGCCGGCATCGTCCGCGGCGCCAGCGAGGGGGAGGGTCTGGGCAACAAGTTCCTCTCCCACATCCGCGAGTCGGCCGCGATCTGCCAGGTGACCCGGGTGTTCCGCGACGAGGACGTCACCCACGTCGACGGCAAGGTCGACCCCGCGGGCGACATCTCCACCATCCAGACCGAGATGATCCTGGCCGACCTGCAGACGGTCGAGAAGGCGATCCCGCGGCTGGAGAAGGAGGCGAAGGGCAAGAAGGAGCTCGGACCCGTCGTCGCCGTGGCCCGGGAGGCGCAGGAGGCGCTCGAGGCCGGGACGCCGATCATCGCCACCGACCTGGACCGGACGCTGCTGCGCGAGCTGTCGCTGCTGACCGCCAAGCCGTACCTCTACGTCTTCAACTGCGACTCCGACGAGCTCGCCGACGAGGAGCTCAAGCAGCGGATGCGCGACCTGGTCGCCCCGGCCGAGGCGATCTTCCTCGACGCGAAGTTCGAGGCGGAGCTGGTCGAGCTCGGCGACGACGACGAGGCCCGCGAGATGCTCGAGGAGATGGGGATCACCGAGCCGGGCCTCGACCAGCTGGCGCGGGTCGGCTTCGACACCCTCGGCCTGCAGACCTACCTCACCGCCGGCCCCAAGGAGTCGCGCGCCTGGACGGTCCGCAAGGGCGCCACCGCCCCGCAGGCCGCCGGCGTCATCCACACCGACTTCGAGAAGGGCTTCATCAAGGCCGAGATCGTGTCGTACGACGACCTGATCGAGGCCGGCTCCATGCTCAAGGCCAAGGAGGCCGGCAAGGTGCGCATGGAGGGCAAGGACTACGTCATGCAGGACGGCGACGTGGTGGAGTTCCGCTTCAACGTGTAGTCGCGGACACGCCGGTCAGGACGCTTCCCTGGATCCGCGCTCGAATGTTGACCACGGCGATCAACTATGTGCAGCATGTAACCATGGTTGCATCCTCCCCGGCGCGAGTGACATGGGTGCTGCTCGCCTACCGCGTGCCTCGTGAGCCGTCGTCTCCGCGGATCGCCATCTGGCGACGGCTCAGGAAGCTCGGGGCCGCCCAGGTGGGCGACGGGCTGGTGGCGCTGCCGGCGGACGCCCGGACCCGCGAGGCCCTGGAATGGGTCGCCGACGACGCCGTCGCGGCCGGCGGTACGGCCACCCTGTGGCTGGCCGAGCTCACCTCGCGGAGCTCCGAGCACGGCCTCGTCGCCGCGATGGCTGCTGCGCGCACCGAGGAGTACGACGCACTCGCGGCCAAGGTCGGGACGCTCCTCGACGAGGCGACCCTCTCGGAGGCCGAGGTGACGCGCCGGCTGCGACTGCTCCGCCGGGAGCTTCGCTCCGTGCAACGCCGCGACTTCTTCCCACCCCCGGCACGCCAGCGGTGCCAGACGGCGTTCCGCGCCCTGGCCGAGCGCCTCCACCAGCCCACGACGATCAGTCGCAGCGAAGGCAGGACGCTACCCGAGGTCGAGGCGAGCGAGGTGACGAGCGCATGAGGTGGGTGACCCGGGCCGGCATCCACATCGACCGCTCCTCCTCGGCGTGGCTGATCCGGCGCTTCCTCGACCCCGCGGCCACGTTCACGTTCGTCTCGGGCCCCGACGAGGTGCCGGAGGACGGAGTGCCCTTCGACATGCGGGGCGTCGAGTTCGGCCACCACGGCACCGACTGCACCTTCGAGACCCTGTTGCGCAGGCACGAGGTCGCCGACCCCGTGCTCTGGCGGATCGCCGAGATCGTCCACGAGGCGGACCTCGACGACGAGCTGTACGAGGCCCCCGAAGCGGCTGGCCTCGACACCGCGCTGCGCGGCCTGTCCATGGTCGCCGACGACGACACGATCCTCGAGCTGACCGGCCCCCTCTTCGACGGCCTGTACGAGTTCTTCCGCCGCGCCCTCATGACCGGAACGGAGCCCGCATGACCACCCCGCCCGACACCTCGCCGCAGGCCCGCTCCGGTGACCTGGTCCCGCTGCGCGAGGCGACCAGGACCTGGTTCGCCATCTCGTTGCAGACCTTCGGCGGCCCTGCGGGACAGATCGCCGTCATGCAACGGGCGCTGGTCGACGACAAGCAGTGGATCGGCCAGCAGCGGTTCCTGTTCGCCCTGTCCTACTGCACGCTGCTCCCCGGCCCGGAGGCGCAACAGCTCGCCACCTACATCGGCTGGCTGCTCAACGGCGTCAAGGGCGCACTGATCGCCGGCACGCTCTTCGTCCTCCCCGGCGTGGTCGCGCTGCTGGCGCTCTCCGGCATCTACGTGGCCTACGGCGACACCACGCTGCTGGAGGGCGTGTTCATGGGATTGTCCGCCGCCGTGATCGCCATCGTCATCCAGGCCGTCACCCGCGTGGCCAGGAAGGGCCTGGTCCATCGCAGCCTCGTCGGGCTCGCGGTCGCCTCGTTCGTCGCGCTGGCCCTCTTCGGAGTGCCCTTCCCGGTGGTGGTGGCCGTCGCCGCGCTCGCGGGGTGGGTGCTGGGTCGCGCGATCCCGGGCCTGACCAGGCCCAAGGTCCAGGAGGTGGCCCAGGACGGTCCCTCACCCCTGATCGCCGACGACGCCCTCCACACCGCCCGCCCCTCCGGCCGGCGAGCCGCCTTCACGCTCGCCGTGGGTCTCGTCCTGTGGATCACACCGGTGGCGGTCGCGGCCGCGATGTTCGGCCGCGGCAGCATCTACGTCGACCAGGGCCTCTTCTTCTCGGGCGCGGCGCTGGTGACCTTCGGCGGGGCCTACGCCGTGCTCGCCTACGTCGCGCAGCAGGCCGTGGAGGTCTACGGGTGGCTCGCGCCCGGCGAGATGACCCGCGGCCTCGCGCTCGCCGAGACCACCCCCGGGCCGCTCATCATGGTCGTCCAGTTCGTCGCGTTCGTCGGGGCCTACCGCGCGCCCGGCGACCTCGACCCCTGGGTCGCCGCCACCATCGCTGCTCTGCTGACGACCTGGGTCACGTTCGTGCCGTGCTTCCTGTTCATCCTGCTCGGCGCCCCGTACGTCGAGCGCCTCCGGCACAACACCGCCCTCGCCACCGCCCTGACCGGCATCACCGCCGCGGTCGTCGGCGTGATCGCCAACCTGGCGCTCTACTTCGCGCTGCACACCCTGTTCGACGACACCGGGCGCATCACTGCCGGGCCGCTCGACCTGGAGTACCCGTACCTCGACACCATCCAGTGGGACGCCCTCGCCATCGCCGGGCTCGCGTGCGCCCTCATCTTCTGGCGCGGATGGTCGGTCCTGCGCGTGCTCGGGGTCTGCGCCGTCCTGGGCGCCGCGCTGTCCGTCCTGTCCGCCGTGTGGTGAGCTGGCGATCGAGGCAGGCAGCCTGCGGAGCCGCGCTGACAGGTGGATGCTCGGTCACGCGGTGCCGGCGAGGGCCGTGACGACCTGGGCCTGCCGGACCAGGAACGCGCCCTCGTCCCGCCGCTTGCGGCGCAGCCAGGTGGTGACCTCGGTGTTGCACTTGCTGGCGTTGCACGAGCCGCACGCCGGCACCACGTTGGCCAGCGTGTAGCGCCCGCCGCGGGAGATCGGGAGCAGGCAGTCCTTCTGCAGCCCGGGTCCGGCACTGCCGCAGTAGGCGCAGCCGCCCCAGGCGTCGACCAGGGCGGTCCACTGGGTGGGGGTCAGGTCGTGGACGACAGCGGCCATCCGGCGCTGGCGTCGGCGCGCGTACCTCGCGGCCCGGGTGCGTGACGGCACGCAGCGGACGGTACGTCGGCACCCGACCTCGCGGAGGCGAGGCGCGCCGGACCGGCGGCGCCCTCAGCCGAGGACGTTCGTGGGCGGTACGTCCGGGACGGCCCGCCTCCGCGACCAGGCGCCGAGGTCGACGACCGACCCGGTCCGGGGGAGCGTGAGGCTGACGGGGTCGCGGTCGTGGTCGTGCCCGGCCTCGACGGCGTCGATGAGAGCGCACATCAGGGTCCCGACGACGGGGGCGTTCTTGAACTGGTTGCCGCTGGTGCCGATCGCGACGTAGAAGCCGGGCCGGTCGGTCCGGTCGTAGACGGGCGACCAGTCGGTCGTCACGTCGTAGACGCCGGCGATCCCCGACGGCCGGTGGGGAACCGCCAGGCCGGGGAAGCGGCGGGCCGCCCGGAGGACCTGGGTCTCGAACACCCGAACGGTGGGCCGCGGGTTCGCGGCGTCCGGGTCGTCGAGCCACTCCGGCGGGTCGCACTCCGGCTCCATCCCCCCGACGAGCAGCATGCCGGCGCGGGCCGATCGGACGTAGATCCCGAGGTCGGGGTCGGCGACGGTGATCCCCGGCTCGCCGTCCGCGGGCTCGTAGCCGGCCGGCGCAGGCACCTCGTGCACCTCCTGCCGCATCGGCCGGGTCGTCACGGTGAAGTCCGACCCCACCCCGGCCATCGCGTTGAGCTGCGACGACCAGGGCCCGGCCGCGTTGACGACGACGTCGGTCTCCAGCACACCGCCGTCGGCGGTGGTCACCCGCCAGCGGCGGGAGCCGTCCTCGGCGACCGTCAGGACCTCCCGGTGCAGCAGCAGCGTGGCGCCGTGGTGGACGGCGGCCACCGCGAGGTTGTGGGCCGCGAGCGCGGGGTCGGGGACGTAGCCGGCGTCCGGGGTGAAGCTCCCGGTGAGCGAGCCGTGCGCGTCGGCGCCGAAGGCGTCGCTGTCCACCGGTGCGGGCGGGCCGTACGCGCCGGGGTCGAGGGCGGGCACCCGGGCGGCGATCTCTGCGGCGTCCCAGGCCTCCCACGGCACCCCGACCTCGTCGAACAGCGTGGTGATCGGCGACGAGGCGCCGGCTGCGCGGTCGAGCACCAGCATGCCGGTACGCCGGAGGTCCGCGATCCCGGCCGGGTCGACGTGTCCGAGGTGGCCGGCCCAGTCACGCCACCCGTGCAGCGACTCCCACGCGATCGCCACCCCGGCGTACGTCGAGTAGTGGAACCGCACGATGCCGCTCGACGCGCTGGTGGACCCGTGACCCGCGTCCCCCGACTTGTCGAGGACGACCACCCGGCGACCGCCCCGGGCCAGCTCGAGGGCGATCGAGGACCCGACCACGCCCGCGCCGACGACGACAGCGTCGACGCTCTCGGTCACCGCGGGCTCCTGGGGGGCTCGCTGGGGTCGGGGCGCTCGCGCACCCTCCGGTTCAGCTCGACGGCGACGAGCGCGACGCCGACCGCCCACAGCGCGGCCCAGATCCAGTCGCGCTGGACCAGTCGGGTCACGAGGAGGACCGTCGCGATCACCAGCACCACGACGCGCAGGGCCACCTCGGTCCGCCAGCTCACCGAGGCATCCTAGGCCCGGCAGCTGGCCGGGCGTCACCGGGCACGCGACCGAGCCCAGCCCCGACGACGCGGGGAGTCCTGGGTTCCGAGCGCGCCGAGCAGGACCCCTCCACAAGGATGGTCATGCGGCGGCGCGGCTCGGGTACGTTCCTTGGCGTGCCCACGCCGCCCCGGATGATCGTCGACCGTTACCGGGTCCTCGAGGAGGCGGGACGCGGCGGGATGGGGAGCGTCTGGCGGTGCGTCGACGAGCGGCTGGGCCGTGAGGTCGCGGTCAAGCAGGTCGGCCGGATGCCCGGTGAGTCGGTCACGGACCGCGCACGAGCGCTCCGCGAGGCCCGCTCGTCGGCCGCTCTCAACCACCGCAACGTCGTCTCGATCTACGACGCCATCGCCGAGGGCGACCACCTCTGGCTGGTCATGGAGTACGTGCCGGGTCGCACCCTCGGTCAGATCGTGCGGCAGGAGGGTCCCCTGCCTCCGGAGCGCGTCGCACGGATAGGCGCCCAGATCGCTGACGGGCTCGCGGCGGCCCACGAGCGGGGCACCGTCCATCGCGACGTCAAGCCCGGCAACGTCCTCGTGCGCGACGACGACTCCGCCCAGATCTCCGACTTCGGCATCGCGCGCACGGCGGGGGACGACACCCTCACCCAGACCGGCATGGTGACCGGCACCCCGGCCTACTTCGCGCCGGAGATCGCCCGTGGTGGCGACCCGACGTCCGCCTCGGACGTGTGGGCACTGGGAGCCACGCTCTTCGCCGCCGTCGAGGGCGAGCCGCCGTACGGCACGAGTCCCAACGCGTTGGCGCTGCTCTCCACCATCGCCACGGAGGAACCGGCCTCGCCCACCCGCGCCGGCCCGTTGACCGAACCGATCCGCCGGATGCTCGACCGGGACCCGGCCGCACGCTGGACGATGACCGAGGTCGCGCACGCGTTGCACGGGCTGCGCGACCCGCAGGCGCCACGGTCCGACACCCGTGAGGACACCCCCCTCCTCCCCGTGCCGGTTGCGGCGGACGCGAACAGCGGCCCGGGGGTCTCACCGGCCGGAGATGCCGAGCCGCACCCCCCGGTGGGTCCGACGCCCGTCGGTGAGCCGGCGCAGCGACGACGGCGTCGAGGACTCGTCCTGGTGGTGGGACTGGTCACGCTGCTCGTCGTCGCCATCGCCCTGCTGACCCTCTTCCGCGGCGACCCGGGCGAGACCCCCGCGGCCGACGAGGGATCGAACGACTCCTCGTCACCGGCCGCGGCGAGCGAGGACGCCGACCCGGAGGCCTCGGGGTCCTCCGCGACGGACGAGCCGGAGACCGGCGAACCCACGACGACGGCGCCGGCAGGCGGGGGGAGTGCCACCGCCTTCGTCGAGGACTACTACGCCACGCTTCCGGACGACACGGAGAGCGGCTACGCCATGCTGGCCCCCGCCTACCAGGAGGGGACCAGCTACCAGAGCTACGCGGGCTTCTGGTCCACGGTCGACGAGGTGGAGGTCCTGGACACCGCGCCCGCCGGCGCGAACGCGGTCGACGTGACCCTCCGCTACGACGGCGGGGAGGAAGAGGTGCGCCGGATCTACCTCGAACGCGAGGGCGACGAGTGGCGGATCACCGACGACGAGATCGTCGGCTGAGCGGACGCGTCCGCACGAGCGCCCCCCGGGTGTCAGAGCAGCTCGTCGTCCACGAGCACCGGTCGCGCCACCTTCAGCCCGGCCCAGGTGAAGGGCACGGCGGTGGCGGCCAGCAGCAACAGCACCAGGTCCCAGCTGCCGGTGGCGTCGTGGAGCAGGCCGACGGCGAACGGCCCGAGCCCGGCGAGCAGGTAGCCCAGCGGCTGCACGAAGCCGGACAGCCGTGCGGTCACCGAGGGGTCGCGGGTGCGCGCGGTGAGCAGCGCGATGCAGGTCGGGAAGGCGAAGCCGGCGACGCCGAGCACCACCGCCCACAGCCAGGGCAGCGTGGCCGGCGCGACCAGCAGGCCGAGGTAGCCGACGACGATCAGCGCGCCGAAGACCATCATGTGCGGCGCCAGGGTCCGCGAGCGGGCGATCACCGTCGGCATCGCCAGGCCCCCGATGATCGTGATGCCGCTGAGCAGCGCCTGCAGCGCCCCGGCGTACGTCGCCGAGAGCCCGGCGTCGCGGTAGATCTGCGGCAGCCAGCCGAACTGGACGTACGCGTGCATCGCCTGCACGGCGAACAGCACCGTCAGGGCGACCGCCGTCGGCGAGCTGGTGATCCGGGCGCCGACCGGCCCGTCCTCGGCCACCCGCGGTCCGGTGGTCCGGTCCAGGGTCCAGGTCATCCACGCCCACACCGGCAGCGCCGTGGCGGCGACCAGGCCCCAGGCGCCGAGGGCGGGCCGCCAGCCGCCGAGGGCCTCGGCGAGCGGCGCCGTCAGCAGCGAGCCCAGCGACCCGCCGACGATCAGGCCGGAGCCGTAGACGGTCGCGAGCGCCACCTGGCGCGACTCGCCGTGCCGCTTGATCCACGCGGGGACGAGCACGTTGCCGACGGCCATGCCGGCCAGCGCGAGCGTGCTCAGCAGCAGGAACACCGCTGTCGAGCCGGCCAGCACGCGCAGCAGCAGGCCGGCGACCAGCGCCACCAGGCCGAGCGTGATCCCGGTGGTGGTGCCGACCCGCCGCGCGATCCCGACGGCCAGCGCGCCGAAGACCGCGAAGCAGAGGCCCGGCAGCCCGGTCAGCACGCCCGCCACCCCGCTGCCGGCTCCGAGCCCGTCGCCGATCTCGGCCAGCACCGGCCCCACGGCGGAGGCGCCGGGCCGCAGGTTGACGGAGACGAGCACCACCGCCACGAGCGCGGTGACGCCTCCGACCCGACGCGCGCTCACCGGGCGAGCCTACGGGCGGCTGCCTCAGGTCAACCTTCCTGGCCGGCCATGCTGCTCGTCCACGCCGACAGCACGTCGTCGAGGCCCTGCAGCGACACCGGCCGGGTGAGCAGCGCATCCACGCCGGCGTCGCGGCACCACGTCGAGTCGGCCGGGCTGTCCGCGGCGACGATCGCGATCACCGGCACCCGCCGGCCGGAGCCGTCGAGGCTGCGGATGGCCGAGGCCGTGCCGCAGCCGTGGGTCTGGGGTGAGGTGCAGTCGAGCAGCACCGCGGCGAACTCGTCGCGGCCGAGGACGTCGACCGCCTCGGCCTCGCCGGCGGCGACGGCGACGGCGTAGCCGAGGTGCTCGGCCATGCCGCGGGTCACCATCTGGCTGACCGGGCGCTCGTCGACGACCAGCACCCGGGGCCGCTGCCGCGACTCCCGCTGGGCCCGCCCGGCCGCGGCGGCGTGGGGGAGTGCGGCGAGCAGCGCGCCGGAGCGGACCGGCTTGTCGAGGACGACGTCGCCGGGCAGGGTCGCGTCGCCGGCGTCGGCGGCGTCCGTGCGCAGCAGCACCAGGCCCGGCCGCGAGCCGCCGGCCGCGGACACCTGGCCGACCAGGTCGCGGGCGCCCGGCATGGCGGCGTCGAGCACGACGGCGTCGTACGGCGTCCGGGCGTGCAGGCCGGCGCCCAGTGCGGAGAGGGCGGCCGTCGCGCTGTCCGCGGTCTCGACGGTCGCGCCGGCCCGGGCGACCAGGTCGCCGAGCACCAGCCGTGCCGTCGCCTGGTCGTCGACCACCAGCACCCGGAGGTCCTGCGGGCCCGGCGTCTCGGGGTCGGCCGGGAGGGTTCGGGCCGGCCCGAACGGAACGGTGAACCAGAACGAGCTGCCCTGCGACGGAGCGCTGTCCACGCCGATCTCGCCGCCCATCAGCTCGACCAGGCGCTTGCAGATCGCCAACCCGAGGCCGGTGCCCCCGTAGACCCGGGTGGTCGAGGTGTCGGCCTGCGAGAAGGCCTCGAAGAGGCGTTCGGCGTCGGGGTCGACCCCGATGCCGGTGTCGGAGACGTCGAACCGGACCATCGTGCCCTCACCGGAGCCCGGCACCAGCGTCGCGCGGAGCATCACCTCGCCGGACTCGGTGAACTTCACGGCGTTGGACGCCAGGTTGATCAGCACCTGACGCAGCCGGCCCGGGTCGCCGCGCACCCGCGCGGGCAGGTCGGGGTCGCACACCGTCAGCAGCTCCAGTCCCTTGCCCTGGGCCGCGCCCGCGACGATCTCGGCGGAGCCCTCGAGCACCGACACCAGGTCGAGGTCCACCTCCTCGAGCTCCAGCCGGCCCGCCTCGACCTTGGAGAAGTCGAGGATGTCGTTGATCAGCACCAGCAGGCTCTCGCCGGCGCCGTGCACGCCCTCGGCGTACGACCGCTGCCGCTCGTCGAGGTCGGTGCGCAGCAGCAGGTCGGAGAGCCCGAGCACGCCGTTCATGGGGGTCCGGATCTCGTGGCTCATCGTCGCCAGGAACTCCGACTTCGCCTTCGATGCCTGCAGCGCGGCGTCGCGTGCTGCGCTGAGGTCGCGGATCGCCCGCTGCTCGGACCACAGCAGCCGCGCCGTACGGACGACCGCGAGGCTCAGCAGCACCGAGGCGCCGACGATCAGGCCCCACGACCGGATCGGCCGGCCCAGCACCAGGTCGATCGCCGGGATCATCACGACGACCGCGAGCGGACCCATGGCGATGGCCAGCTTGCCGAGCCAGCGCTCCTCGGTGGCGTCCCGGTCGTCGGCCCGACGGCCCGGTCCGCCGCGGTGGAAGCGCGCCATCAGGATCGCGCCGATCATCCAGCCGGTGTTCTCCCAGTTCTCGTTGAAGTCCGACAGCGGGAGGGTCAGGAAGCCGATGTCGGCCACCAGCCAGGCGGCGACCCCGACCCCGAACCACGGGTCGATGGTGGCGCGGGCGCGCCGGTCGGTGGCGATCCGGATGACCAGCCCGATCAGGATGGCGTCCATGATCGGGTAGGTGGACCACACCAGCTTGACCAGCGGAGTGAGCGAGGGGTCACCCGCGATCTGCGCGACCGAGAAGTTCCAGAGCGTCAGCACGCTCACGGCCACGATGGTGAGCGCGTCGATGATCGACTCGAGGTCGAACCGCTCACCCTCGCGGGACTGCACCAGCGAGATCCAGAGCGCAGCCCCGAGGAAGAAGTACGACACCACCCAGCCCACGTCGGCGAGCGAGACGTCGGTGCTCTCGCTGCCGATCACGACCGTGTACCAGGCGAGCTCGCCGAGGGCGTTGGTCGTCAGGCCGGCGGCCACCAGCATCGCGGGCAGCCGACGCGGAGGCGGGGTCCGGAACGACGCGATCCACGCGCACAGCGCCGCCCCCGAGAGGGTGCCGATGAAGGCCACGGCGACCCACAGCGTGGAGGGCCGCACCACGTGGACGGCCACGGCCACGGCCAGCGCCACGACCACGGCGGCAGGCCAGACCACCCTGCGCAGGGCTCCGGGCGCGCCCGCTCCGGCCGAGGTGGTGCTCATGGCTCGCGCCTCCTGAGGTTCTCCGTCGAGCCAAGTGTGCGGCCACACGGCGCGGAGGGGAGGCGAATCGACGGATTGGGCCCGGCCAGGGGGTGGTGCTGCGGTCGCCGTGGGCGAGGCTCACTCGAACCAGGCGCGGCGCATCGCGAAGAACCACCGGCGGCGGGGGTGCTCGGTCACCGACCAGACCCGGTCGGTCGAGGGCCAGTACGTGAGGTCCTCGGGCCCCATCGGCACGGCCAGCCGGTGCGGCCGCAGCGCGCCGGGACGACCCGCGTGGACGGTCCCCGGAAGCCACGAGCCGTGCGAGACGCTGACCAGGTGCTGGCCCTTGCGGACCACCACCCCCTGCATCCGGCCGACGCCCTCGGCCAGCGCCACCGGTCGGGCCGAGCCGTCCTCGTCCACGCGCGGCAGCGCCGTCTCGGTGTCGATCTCGTAGCGCACCAGGCGCCGGGTCCTGTCGCGCCGGGCGTACTCGCCCGACACCAGTGCCGGAACCTGCTCGCTGCGGTCGAGGGCCAGGAACGAGTAGCGGAACTGCTCGTGGCCGCGGTCGGCACCGGCGCGGAGCCGCTGCCGGACCGGCAGCACGAAGCGGTGGCCGTACGCCGTGACCCGCCCGTCGGCCACGCCGAGCCGGTCGGCGACGTCGGGGTCGGCGACCGGGAGGATGTCGTCGACCCGGCAGCTCACCAGGCCGCGTGCGGTGGCCGCGAGGTGCAGCCAGGGCCCGTGCCAGACGATGCCGCCGGCGTGCAGCTGGACCGGCTCCAGGGTCGGCGCGCCGTCGGCGTCGATCCCGGGCTCGACCAGCAGCACGTGCTCGTAGCGCAGCGTCTCGAGGTCCACGAAGGTGACCCGGCAGCCGTGGCCGGCCCCACCCGTCTCCCCGCCGACCGACTTGGCGTACGAGGTCGTGACCAGCAGCGGACGGCCGGCGACGTGCTCCTCCGCCGTGGCGTCGGCGGTGCTGGAGATGCCCTGCGGCCACCAGCGCGGGTCGCGGCCGTCGGCCTGGTCCCAGCGGAACGCCTCGCTGACGGCCCGGCCCAGGGCGCGGCCGGTCCGCGACGGCCGGGCGAGGCGGGTCATGCCGGCCACGACGCCCGCGACGCCGACGGGGTCGCCGGCGCTGCCGCACAGCGCGGCGATCTCGCGCTCCCGGTCGTCTGCCGGCGTGAGGTGGAGGCCGAGCCGCTCGCTCATGCCCGCACCGTAGCCCGGACCGGCCGGCGGCATGGTGGGATGACCGGCGTGAGCCAGCGTCGTGCGGTCGTCGGGGCGGCCCTGCTGCGCGAGGGCCGGGTGCTCGCCGCCCGCCGTACGACTCCGGCGGCCGCGGCCGGCCGCTGGGAGTTCCCGGGCGGGAAGGTCGAGCCGGGGGAGTCGCCGGAGGCGGCGCTGGTCCGGGAGGTCCGCGAGGAGCTCGGCTGCGAGGTCGAGGTGACCGGCTGGCTGGCAGGCGTGGTGCCGGTCGGGGAGCGGCACGAGCTGACCGTCGCCCTCGCCCGGCTGGTGGCCGGCGAACCCGACCCCACCGAGCACGACCGGGTCCGCTGGCTCGGTCCCGACGAGCTCGGCGAGGTCGACTGGCTGGAGCCGGACCGGCCGTTCCTCGCCGGGCTCCGGGAGCGGATGATGGCGCCGTGAGGGCGATCTTCTTCGACGAGGAGCACGCTGCCGCGGCGGTCGCCCGGCTGCGCCGCGACGGCTACGACGCCGAGGTGCAGCGGGAGCGGCTGGCCGGCGAGGACGACGACGAGGCCCACCCGTGGGCTGTCGTCTCCGACGCCCCGCTGATCGCGCTGGAGCTGCTGGTGGACGCGTACGACGGCTGGCTCGACACCGGCGACGAGGTCGGTCCCGGGGCCGCGCCTGCGCCGCCGCTGGACCTGCCCACCGCCCCGCGGCGCCTCCACCGCCCGCCCGCGGGTGGCTGAGGGCGCAGCCCTGCTTCCGGGGTTTCGAGGCTCGTCGCTGGCGCTCCTCGCGCCTCAACCTCCGACACCGGAGGTTGAGGTGCGAAGGCCGGCAGGGCCTGAGCCTCGAAACCCCTCGCGCCGCTGGCGCTCGTCGCGCCTCAACCTCCGACACCGGAGGTTGAGGTGCGAAGGCCGGCAGGGCCTGAGCCTCGAAACCCCCGGCGCCGGTGCAGGGCCGGAACCACGGCCGTCGCTGACAGGGGGCCCGCATAGGCTGGCCGCATGCCCGACACGCCCGACCGGCGACTGCTGCTGGTCCACGCCCACCCCGACGACGAGACGATCAACAACGGCGCCACGATGGCGAAGTACGTCGACGACGGGGCCGGCGTCACGCTGGTCACCTGCACCGCCGGCGAGATGGGCGAGGTGCTCGTTCCCGAGCTCGGCCACCTCGCGGCCGAGCACGACGACACGCTCGGTCCCCACCGCCGCGAGGAGCTCGCCGCGGCGATGGCGGTGCTCGGCGTCACCGACCACCGGTTCCTCGGGGGCTTCGGCGCCTTCCGCGACTCCGGCATGAAGTGGCACGAGGACGGCCACGCGATCCCCGCCGACGAGACGCACGACGAGGCATTCTGGAACGTCGACCTCACCGTGGCCGCCGACCACCTGGTCGAGGTGATCCGCGAGGTACGGCCGCAGGTGCTGGTCACGTACGACCAGTTCGGCGGCTACGGACACCCCGACCACATCCAGGCCCACCGCGTCGCCATGTACGCCGCCACCCTGGCGGCCGTCCCGTCCTACCGACTCGACCTCGGCGAGCCCTGGGACATCGCCAAGGTCTACTGGGCCGCGATGTCGGAGGAGCGGATGCGCGACAGCCTGCGGGCGCTGCGTGACGCCGGGGACACCGAGACCTTCGAGGGCCTGGAGCCCGACGGGGACCTCCCGCCGTTCATCACCCCGGACGCGCTGATCTCCACGCGGATCGACGGCTCGGCCCACGTCGTGCAGAAGATGACCGCACTGGCCGAGCACCGCACCCAGGTCGAGCAGGACGGCCCGTTCTTCACAGGTGGTGAGAGCAGCCACGCCTTCTGGGGCGAGGAGGCCTACCGGATCGTGCGCGGCACCCCCCGACCGGGCCCGGACGGGTTCGAGACGGACCTCTTCGCCGGCGTCTGATGCGGGTCCTGCTGGCGCTGGCACTGCTGATCGTCGGCGCCGCGACCGCCGTCGCGGCCGTCGCCGTCCACCACCGCTGGTGGGGGCTGGCGCTGGCCGCCGCCGCGGTGGTCGCGGTGCTGGTGGCCGTCGGTCCGGGGTGGGCGACCCGGCTCCCGTTCGCCGCCGGCTTCGGGCTGGTCCTGCTGCGGCTGGCCGTCGCCCGGCCCGAGGGCGACTACGTCGTGGCGGCCGAGCCACAGGGCTACCTGCTGCTCCTGCTGGGGCTCGTCGTGGTCGCCGCCGCGATCGCGACGCTGCCACGCCCGGGGCGCGTGCGTCGCCGGGAACGCGTGTCCGCCGACACCTAGGATGTCCGGCGATGGGCACTGACGCGCGCGAGCGGCCCGGCGGCCTGGCCGTCGGGCTGCTGCTGCTCGTGCTGGTCCTGCTGCTCAGCGGCGGGTACGCAGCGGTGTACGCCGCGGCCGGCCACGACGTGCCCCGCGGCACCACCGTGGAGGGCGTCGCGATCGGTGGCCGCCCGCCGGCCGAGGCGGTCGCCGCCCTGGAGGACGGGCTCGCCGGGCGGGTCGACGACCCGATCCGGGTCGAGGTCGACGGCGAGCTGCTCCGCGTCGACCCCGCCGAGGCCGGGATCTCCCTCGACTACGAGGCCTCGGTCGCCGCCGCCGGCGGCAGCCGGTCCTGGCACCCCTCGCGGCTGTGGGACCACTACACCGGCGGTGACGACCTCGAGGCCGTCGTCGACGTCGACGAGCAGGCGCTCGACGCGTACGTCTCCGACCTCGCCGACCGGCTCGGCACCGAGCCGCGCGACGGTGGGCTCGCCTTCCACGGCACCCGCCTCGACGTGAGGCAGCCGCGCACCGGGCAGTCGCTCGACACCGAGGCCGCCGGCGAGGCGATCGCTGCCGGGTTCCTGTCCGACCGGCCCGTCGAGCTCACCCTCGACACCGTCGAGCCCGACATCGACGCCGCCGACGTGCGCGAGGTGGTCGACGAGTTCGCCAACCCCGCCCTGTCGGCCCCGGTGACGGTGCTGTTCGAGGACTCGCAGGTGCGGCTCACCCCGGACAGCTACACGCGCGCCCTCGGCACCGAGCCCCGCGACGGCAGGCTCGTCCCGACCCTCGACCGCGACCGGCTCGCCGAGCTGGTGGACGAGCGGATCAGCAGCAACGCCGCTCCCGTCGACGCCCGGTTCCGGATCGTCGACGGCAAGCCCCGCGTCGTCCCCTCCCGGCCCGGCGTGACGTACGACCGTGACGACCTCGCGTCGGTGTTCCTCGACCTGGTCGTCCGCCCCGACGGCAAGCGCGAGCAGCGGATCAAGGCCACCACCGACCGGCCCGAGCTCACCACGTCCGAGGCCCGCACGCTGGGGATCCGGGAGCGGGTGTCGAGCTTCACGACGTACTACCCCCACGCCGACTACCGCAACACCAACATCGGGCGCGCCGGCGAGCTGATCGACGGCACCGTGCTCGAGCCGGGCGAGACCTTCTCGCTCAACGACACGGTCGGCGAGCGTACGGCCGCCAACGGCTTCACGGAGGGCTACGTGATCTCCGACGGGATCCTGGTCTCCGACCTCGGCGGCGGGGTGTCGCAGATGGCGACCACGACCTTCAACGCGGCGTTCTTCGCCGGGCTCGAGGACGTCGAGCACAAGCCCCACTCCTTCTACATCGACCGCTACCCGATGGGGCGCGAGGCGACGGTGGCGTGGGGCTCGGTCGACCTGCGGTTCCGCAACGACACCCGCCACGGCGTGCTGATCACCGCCGACGTCACCCCCAGCACCGTCTCGTCCTCGGGCGTGGTCACCGTGCGGATGTGGTCGACCAAGACGTGGGACATCACCACCCGGACCGGCGAGCAGCACAACTACACCGAGGAGCAGACCCGGCGGGTCGACACCCGGCAGTGCCACCCCAACGACGGCTACGGCGGCTTCGACGTCGACGTCTGGCGCTACTTCCGCCGCCCCGGCTCCTCCGAGCTGGTCCGCACCGAGAAGTTGTCGACCACGTACACACCGAGCGACACGGTGATCTGCACCAACCCCCACGCGACCGACGGCTGACCGCCCTGCGCTGACCGGCTGCGTTGACCGGGTCCCGGCGTGGGCCCGAGGCTGGGGCGCATGGTCGTGCCGACATCAGCCGCGGAGGGACTCGACGGCGAGGAACGGGAGATCGTCGCGCTGGTCGCCGAGTGGGTCGACCGCGAGGTCCGGCCCGTCGTACGCCAGCTGGAGCACGACGACACCTACCCCGAGCAGCTGATCGAGCAGATGAAGCAGCTCGGCGTGTACGGCCTCGCGGTGCCCGAGCCGTGGGGCGACGCCCGGGTGTCGACGCCGTGCTACGTCGCCGTGACCGAGGAGCTCTCACGCGGCTGGATGAGCCTGGCGGGCGCCATGGGCGGCCACACGGTCGTCTGCAAGCTGCTCGTCGACCACGGCACCGCCGAGCAGCAGGACCGGTGGCTGCCCCGGCTGGCCACCGGTGAGGTCCGGGCGACGATGGCGCTCACCGAGCCCGGCGGCGGGTCGGACCTGCAGGCGCTGCGCACGACGGCCGTACGCGACGACGCGGGGTACGTCGTCGACGGCACCAAGACCTGGATCAGCAACGCCCGTCGGGCCGGCCTGGTCGCGCTGCTCTGCAAGACCGACCCCGCCGCCGAGCCGCCGCACCGCGGGATCAGCATCCTGCTGGTCGAACCGGGCCCCGGGCTCTCCGTCTCGCGGGACCTGCCGAAGCTCGGCTACAAGGGCGTCGAGAGCTGCGAGCTGGTGCTCGACGGCTACCGGGCCGACGCCGGCGCGCTGCTGGGCGGCGAGGAGGGCCGCGGCTTCGGGCAGATGATGCGCGGGCTCGAGATCGGTCGGATCCAGGTCGCGGCCCGGGCGCTCGGTGTCGCCCGCGCCGCCCTCGGCGACGCGCTGCGCTACGCCCAGGAGCGCGAGAGCTTCGGCAAGCCGATCTGGCAGCACCAGGCGGTCGGCCACAGGCTCGCGGACATGGCGACCTCGCTGAGCGCGGCCCAGCAGCTGGTGCTCCACGCGGCGCGGCGCTACGACTCGGGCGAGCGCGCCGACCTCGAGGCCGGGATGGCCAAGCTGTTCGCGTCGGAGACCGCGATGACGATCGCGCTGGACGCGGTCCGGGTTCACGGCGGCTACGGCTACTCGACCGAGTTCGACGTCGAGCGCTACTTCCGGGACGCGCCGCTGATGATCGTCGGCGAGGGGACCAACGAGATCCAGCGCGACGTGATCGCCCGGCAGCTCGTCGCGCGGCACCGGGGAGACCGGTGACCGGGGGCACCCGCTCCGGGACGGTGACGACCGAGCCGGGGGAGGCGCTGGCCGGCCTGCTCGGCGTACCGCTGCCCGGTCCGGAGGGGCTGCCCCTGCTCTGGCACTGGCTGCACCTGCTCGACCGCCCCGCGCAGGCCGACCTCGGCGACGACGGCCACCCGGTGCGCGGCGGCGTCGTGGAGCCGCCGGGGCCGGGCCGACGCCGGATGTGGGCCGGCGGCGTGGTCACCCAGTGGCGGTCGCTGCACCCGGGCGCAGCGACCCGGACGTCGCGGGTCCTCGACACCGTGCACAAGCGCGGCCGCTCCGGCCCGATGACCCTCGTGACGGTCGGCCACGAGATCGTGCAGGACGGGTCGGTCGTGGTCGAGGAGGAGCAGCACCTGGTCTACCGCGAGGCTGCGGCACCGGCCCCTGCGCCGGCCCCGACCGCCGCGGACGCGGAGCCTGCCCCGGTGGCCGCGGCGACGCTGCGGCTCGACGTCGACCCGACGCTGCTGTTCCGGTTCTCCGCGCTGACCTACAACGCCCACCGGATCCACTACGACCGGGCGTACGCGACCGACGTCGAGGGCTATCCCGGCCTCGTCGTCCACGGCCCGCTGCAGGCGCTCGCGATGGCCGGGGCGGCCCGCCGCCTGGTCGGCGAGCCGGACGGCCCGGTGCGCTTCGACTACCGGCTGGTGGCGCCGATGTACGACGGCGAGGGGCTGGTCGCCACCGCCGACCGGAGTGGCAACGGGTCGCTGCTCACCCGGGTCAGCACCGCGGCCGGCCGGGTCACGGCCGAGGGCGTGCTCACCCCGGTCGGCGCGCCGGGCCGCTGACCCGCGGGCCGCCGTACGCTGCGGCTCATGCTCGAACACCTGCGGCTCACCGTGCCGCCTCCGCTGGTCGACCCCGTCCTCGACCTCGTCACCGACCACGAGTGCATCACCAACGTCGTCCGCCACGAGGGGGTCTGCCTGGTGCCCGAGGGCGACCTGATCGAGTGCGACGTCGCCCGGGAGGCGGCGAGCGAGGTGCTGGACGGACTGCACGAGCTCGGGCTGTCGCAGAGCGGCGGGGTGCTCGTGATGACGCCCGACAGCACGCCGTTCGTCGAGGCGGAGCGGATCGGTGCGCTCGCCCCCGGCGACCCGGAGGACGCCGTGATCTGGCCCGAGGTGGTCGAGCGGGCGGAGGCCGCGGGCACGCCGACCGTGACCTACCTGATCTTCATGGTGCTCGCGGTGATCCTGGCTGCCATCGCAGTCCTCACCGACTCCCCGATCCTGGTCGTGGGCGCGATGGTCGTGGGCCCGGAGTTCGGCGCCGTGTCAGCCGTCGCGGTCGGCGTCGTGCTGGGCAAGTGGGTGGTCGCGGGCCGCGGTGCGCTGCTGCTCGTCGGCGGCTTCGTGTTCGCGATCGTGGTGGTGGCGCTGATGTCGCTGGTCGCCTCGTGGGCCGGGGCGATCGACATCTCGATGCTGCGCGCTTCGCGGCCGCAGACGGGGTTCATCTGGCGCCCCGACCTCTGGTCGTTCGCGGTCGCCCTCGTGGCAGGCGCCGCGGGCGTGCTGGCGATGACGACCGACCGCGCCAACGCCATGGTGGGTGTCTTCATCTCGGTGACGACCGTCCCGGCGGCGGGCAACTTCGCGCTCGCGCTCGCCCTCGGTGACGTCGAGGAGATGGTGGGGTCGGCCGAGCAGCTGGCGGTCAACCTGGTCGGGATGGTGCTCGCCGGCTGCACCGTGGTGCTGCTGCAGCGGCTGCTGTGGGAGCGCGTGGTGCGGCTCTCCGAGCGCGTGTTCCGCTACGGCAGCACGAGCACCGTCAGCTCCCGGGTGAAGAACCTGGCGGGGTGACCGCCGGCGCCACGTAGCGGTGGTCGTGGTGGGTGCGGAACCCGATCCCCTCCCACAGCCCGACCGCCGCCGCGTTGTCGGACTCCACGTGCAGCCAGGCCGTGGTCGCGCCGCGCTCGGCACCCCACTCCAGCAGCGCCGCGACGACCTGCCGGGCCAGCCCCCGGCGCCGGTGGTCGGGTTCGACGAGCACGCCGTGGACGCCCAGCCAGTCGCCCTCGACGGCCGCGCGCCCGCGGGCCAGGTCGCCGAGCCGTACCTCCACCCGGGAGCCGTCCTCCTGGAGCAGCGGGTCGTCGGGTGCCCCGCCGAGTCCGCGGAGGGTCCGGGCGACCGGGGCGAGCTGGGTGTGGACCGGCGCCAGGTCGGTGGCCGTCCAGCCCAGGGACGCGAGCCCCTCCTCGGTGTCCGAGCCGAGCTCGACGACCGCCAGCGGGGGCCGCTCGTGGCGTGCGCTGAAGGCGAGCACCCGGTCCAGCGCCTCGGGGAGCGGTACGCCGGGGTCGCCCATCGCCAGGGCCGAGTTGGCGCGTCGCAGGTGACGACCGTCCACCGGGGGTGCCGCGCGCAGCACCCAGTCGCCCAGGTGCTCGACGGTCACGTCGGGCCAGAGCGAGGCGACGTGCCGGTGCACCTCCCGCGGGGCGACCCGCTGCCGCACCGACGGCCGGAGCGGCACCGGCTTGCCGGAGACGACCAGCCGCAGCGGGATGGTCACCGCCGGGCCCGACTCGGGCTGCACCACGCACTCGCCGTCCGACCAGCGCAGGCAGACCCCGAGCACGTCGGTCATGGCCGGACCGCCGGAGGGCCCGGTCTCCCCGGGCAGCAGGCGTCGTACGACGACCCGGGTGCCGACGACGTGGGGGCCCAGCCGGTGGGCCTCGCGTGGGGCGGCCATGCCGGGATACTAGGCTGGCAGCAGCAGCAACCGCGCAGACTCCAGGAGGTACAGGTGACCTACGTCATCGCCCAGCCGTGCGTCGACCTCAAGGACCGCGCATGTGTCGACGAGTGTCCCGTGGACTGCATCTACGAGGGCAAGCGGATGCTCTACATCCACCCCGACGAGTGCGTCGACTGCGGCGCCTGCGAGCCGGTGTGCCCGGTCGAGGCGATCTTCTACGAGGACGACACCCCGGAGGAGTGGAAGCAGTACTACGACGCCAACGTCCACTTCTTCGACGACCTGGGGTCGCCGGGCGGGGCCGCCAAGATGGGCGAGATCGACCACGACCACGCGGTCGTGGCGGCGCTGCCCCCGCAAGAACACGACGAGTGAGCCGGCGGGTCTCCGACCGGCTCCCGGACTTCCCCTGGGACAGCCTCACCGAGCACGCGGCGACCGCGCGCGCCCACCCCGACGGCATCGTCGACCTCTCGATCGGCACGCCGGTCGACCCGACGCCGGCCGTGGTGCAGCGGGCGCTGCAGGCGGCCGCCGACGCACCCGGCTACCCGCAGACGGTCGGGCTCCCCGAGACCCGGCAGGCGGCGCTCGACTGGATGTCGCGCCGGCTCGGCGTGACCGGGCTCGGGCTCCAGCACGTGCTGCCCACGATCGGGTCCAAGGAGCTGGTGGCCTCGCTGCCCTCGCAGCTCGGCCTGGGTCCCGGTGACCTGGTCGTCCACCCCGAGGTCGCCTACCCGACGTACGCCGTGGGGGCGGCGCTGTGCGGCGCCCGGGCGGTCGCCAGCGACTCGCTGACCGCGCTGGGCCCCGAGACGCCCGCGCTGCTCTGGATCAACTCGCCCGCCAACCCCTCGGGCCGGGTGCTGCCGCCCGACCACCTGCGCAAGGTGGTCGACTGGTGCCGGGAGCGGGGCGTGCTGCTGGTCTCCGACGAGTGCTACATCGAGATGGCGTGGGACCCCGGGGCGCAGCCGGTGTCGGTGCTCCACCCCGACGTCTGCGGCGGCTCGCCCGAGGGGATCCTCGCCGTCCACTCGCTCTCGAAGCGCTCCAACCTCGCGGGCTACCGCTGCGGCTTCGTCGCCGGCGACGCCGACGTGGTCGCCGAGCTGCTGTCCGTACGCAAGAACCTCGGCCTGATCATGCCCGCGCCCCAGCAGCGGGCGATGGTCGCGGCGCTCGACGACGACGCCCACGTGCTGGCCCAGCACGCGGCGTACGCCGCCCGCCGCGCGCTGCTGCGCGAGGCGCTCGAGCAGGCCGGCTTCCGGGTCGACCACTCCGAGGGAGCGCTCTACCTCTGGGCGACGCGGGACGCCGACGACGTCGACTGCTGGGAGCTGGTGGCCTGGTTCGCCGAGCGCGGCATCCTGGTCGCCCCCGGCTCGTTCTACGGCCGCGCCGGCCGGCGGCACGTCCGGGTGGCGCTCACCGCCACCGACGAGCGGGTCGCCGCGGCGGTGGCCCGGCTGGCCCGGTAGTCCACGACGGAGTCACTCGTAGACGTCGACGTGGACGTGGTCGCGGTGCTCGAGGATGGCCGCGGTCTCGGCGGACGCGCCTGAGGTGTCGGGCGTGTAGCGGCGCCAGCCGTCGCCGGAGCGCCAGCCCGCGGTCCAGATCCGGCCGTCGTAGATGACGGTACGGATGTCCAGCCGGGCGGCCTGGGCGACGAGGTAGTGCGCCATCGCCCAGCCCCGGTTGCGGCTCTCCTCGGAGATCGGCCGGAAGAACACGTCGACCGCGCGGCCGTCGTAGTGGGCCGACCCCTCCATGTGGCCGTCGCGGACCCCGCCCGGTGCGAAGCCGCCGAGCGACTGGGTGCCGAACGCCGCCTGCAGGTCGTCGCGCACCACGGCCGCGCGCCGGGTCAGCCCGGCGTCGTCGAGCTGCGGGGAGTCACCGTCGGGCTCGTCGGTCACCGTGCACTCGAAGGCTCGCCACGACTGGCCGGTCAGCGCGCTGGCCAGCACCCGGGCGTCGGCCTCGTGGTCGGCGTACGCCTCGGGGTAGCCCGAGCGCTGCACCTCCTGGGCCGCGACCGTGACCCGCATCGTCTCGAAGCCGTCGACCCGGGCGAGCGCGTCGTAGAAGGCGTTGATGGCGTACGTCGGGTCGGTCACCTGCTGCCGGGTGCCCCAGCCCTGGGAGGGCCGCTGCTGGAACAGCCCGAGCGAGTCCCGGTCGCCGTACTCGAGGTTGTAGAGCTTCGACTCCTGGTAGGCGGTGGCGATCGCGATCGTCGCGGCCCGTGCGGGGAGCCCCCGCTGGACCGAGATCGCGGCCATCAGCGCGGCGTTCTCGGCCTGCTCCGGGTCCAGCCGGACGGTGGCGCCCTGCACGGTCGCGGTGCACCGGTCGCCGGCCACGAACGGCACCACGGTGTCGCGCGCCACGAGCCAGGTCACCACGCCGCCCGCGACCAGGGCCACGACGGCCCCGACCACCCAGAGCCTCGGTCTCATGAGGCGTCCTAGTTGGCGTGCAACGCCGCGTTGAGCTCGGTGCCCCGGCCCTGCCACGGGACGGCCTCGACCGCGCCCGAGACGGAGTTGCGCCGGTACAGGACGTTGTCGACGCCCGAGAGCGTGACCGCCTTGACCACCCTGGGCTTGCCGTCGATGTCGGCGACGGTCACCTTGGTGCCGGCCGTGACGTAGCAGCCGGCCTCGACGACGCAGTCGTCGCCCAGCGAGATGCCGATGCCGGCGTTGGCGCCGATCAGGCAGCGCTCGCCGACCGCGACGACCTCCTTGCCGCCGCCCGAGAGGGTGCCCATGATCGAGGCGCCGCCGCCGACGTCGGAGCCGTCGCCGACGACGACGCCCGCGGACACCCGGCCCTCGATCATCGAGGCGCCGAGCGTCCCGGCGTTGTAGTTGACGAAGCCCTCGTGCATGACGGTCGTGCCCTCGGCGAGGTGGGCACCGAGCCGGACCCGGTCGCCGTCGGCGATCCTGACCCCGGCGGGGGAGACGTAGTCGACCAGCCGCGGGAACTTGTCGATCCCGAACACGGTGACGTGGTGGCCGGCGGCGCGCAGCCGTGCCCGGGTGGACTCGAACCCCGACACCGCGCAGGGGCCGAGCGAGGTCCAGACGACGTTGGTCAGGGCGCCGAAGACGCCGTCCATCGAGATCGTGCGCGGCCGGACGAGACGCGTCGAGAGCAGGTGGAGCCGCAGCCAGGCGTCGTCGGCACCGTCGATCGGCTGCTGCAGGTCGGGGACGACGACCCGGACCACGCGACGGGTGACGCCGCGCGGCTCGTCGTCACCGGTGAGGGCGGAGAGCTCGGCGGGTTCGGGGGAGTCGTCGGGATCGCCGAGGGCGGGCGCAGGGAACCACACGTCGAGCACGGTGTCGTCGGCGTCGAGGGTGGCCAGGCCCCAGCCCCAGGCGGAGGTCGGTGTGTCGGTCACGCGCACAGCCTACGGACGCCCTCCCACGTGCGGGTGGCGGCCGTTGGGCGAACGTTCGCCCACGCCACCGATGGGCGAACGTTCGCCCAGTGGTGTGGGCCCCGCACGCCGCGGTCGAGCCTTCCCTACCGGTCGGCCACGCCCCGGCCGGCGCGAGCCCGGAGCCAGCCGCCCAGCAGCGCTGCGGTGTCCGGCATCCAGGCGTCGGGGTCGGCGTCGAGCGCCGCGACCAGCCGGTCGACCGGCCACCAGTCACCCCAGGCGACCTCCTCGGCCTGCAGCCGCACCGGCCCGTCCCACCGGGTGGTGAACAGGTGGCCCCAGTAGTCGGTGCGGTCGTCGCCGAAGTGCGCGACCCCGAGCGGCTCGAGCGGCACCCCGGCGACGCCCAGCTCCTCCTCGAGCTCGCGCGCCGCCGCGTCGTACGGGTCCTCGTCGGCGGCCACGACACCGCCGGCGGCGAAGTCGTGGCGACCGGGGTAGAGGTCCTTGGTGTCGGTACGACGGTGCACGTGGACCCGGCCGAGCCGGTCGCGGACCACCACCGCGGTCGCGGCGTGGGTCAGGTTGAGCGCCCGCATCCGCTCCCGGGTGGTCGTCCCGGTGGGCCGGCCGTCGGCGTCGTACAGCGCGACCAGCTCACCGCTCGGAGCCGGCCACCCCGGGCGGCACATCAGTCACGCTGCAGCGGGGTCTTGAAGCGGACCAGGTTGCCGGCCGGGTCGCGGAAGGCGCAGTCGCGGACGCCGTAGAACTGGTCGGCCGGCTCCTGCAGCACCTCGGCGCCCGTCGCCTGCACGTGCTCGAAGAGCGCGTCGACGTCGTCGCAGCTGAAGATCAGCCCGCCCAGCAGTCCCTTGGCGAGGAGGTCGGCCTGGGCCTCGCGGTCCTCGTCCGACATCGGGGTCGAGCCGACCTGGTTGATCACGATCTCCAGCTCCGGCTGCTGGGCCGTGGAGAGCGTGAGCCAGCGGTAGTCGCCGTGGCTGACGTCGGTGACGACGACGAAGCCGAGTGCGTCGCGGTAGAAGCCGAGCGCGGCCTCGGGGTCGTCGACGGTCACGAAGCAGTTGGCGAGGGCGATCGAGCCGGTGGGGCTCCCCGTGGTGTCCATCGTGTCCTTCTCGTTGAGTGTGTGTGTCATGCCGACGACGCTAGGGCGCGGCCCGCCCCGCGGGCTTCTCGGAAACTGACCGCTTCCGCACCGGCCGGGTCACGTCCTTGGCGATGCAGCCCGGGATGCCGACCAGGGTGTCGTGGGAGCGGGCGCGGTAGGCGCTGGGCGTCTCGCCGACGAGCTCGGTGAACCGGGCGCTGAACGACCCGAGCGAGGTGCAGCCGACGGCCATGCACACGTCGGTCACGCTCAGCTCGCCGAGTCGCAGCAACGCCTGGGCGCGCTCGATCCGGCGGGTCATCAGGTGGGCGTACGGCGTCTCGCCGAACGCCTCCTTGAACGACCGCTGGAAGTGGCCCGGACTCATGTGGGCGGTCGCCGCCAGCCGGGGTACGTCGAGCGGCTCGGCGTACTCGCGGTCCATGAGGTCGCGGACCCGCCTCAGCCGCACCAGGTCGTCGCGCTCCACGGGGACAGCGTCTCATCCGGGGTGGGCCGTCCGGCAGACTGAGTGCATGCTGACTCTCGACGACGCCACCGCCCTCTGCGCCGCCGCGCGTGACGCCGCCACCGAGCTGGGCGTGCCGATGTCGTTCGCCGTGATGGACCCCGCGGGCCACCTGGTGTCGCTCGCGCGCATGGACGGCGCCCCGTGGATCAGCGCCGACGTGGCGCAGGGCAAGGCCTGGACCTCGGCGGCGTACGGCATGCCGAGCGCGGGTCAGAAGGCCAAGATGGAGCCGATGCCCAACTTCGCCGGGTCGCTCACCGCGATGACCCACGGCCGGTTCACCCCGCAGACCGGTGCGGTCCCGGTGTTCCGCGACGGCGAGCTGCTCGGGGCGCTGGGCGCCAGCGGCGGCACCGGCGACCAGGACGAGGCGGTCTGCGCGCAGGCCGTCGCGGCCGCAGGGTTCGCCACCGAGGCCTGAGCGCTCAGCCGAGAGTCGCCAGGACGGCCGGCAGCTCGTGGGTCGAGCCGACCTCGTGGTCGGGCTGCGGCCCATCGGGGTCGACCTCGTGGCCGGGCCGCCGCAGCCGTACGGCGGGGATGCCGGCCTCCAGCGCCCCACGCACGTCGCGGGCGGACGTCGGCACGTGCACCGGATCGCCCAGCAGCTCGACGGCACGCTGGTAGACCTCGGCGTGCGGCTTGTAGACGCCGAGCCGCTCGGACGTCAGCGCCACGTCGTGGTCGACCAGCGGCGCCGCGGCGGTGCTGAGGAACAGGTCGTCGTCGACGCTGGAGAGCAGCCCGGGGCGCCAGCCCGCACGCCGCACCTCGGGCAGTCCGGTGGCGACGTCGGGCCACAGCGGCCAGTCCGGCATCGAGGCGACCAGCGCCTCGACCGCCTCCGCCGGATCGCCCGCGAGCGCGAGGGACTCGTACGTCTTCGCCATCGCGCGGCCGGCGGGCACCCGCCACGGCTGCCACTCCCGGCAGTCGCGCTGGGCGGCCTTGTTGCGCGGGTCCCAGGCGTCGTAGAGCTGGGTGCCGACGACCTCCCAGCCCCGGTCGCGCGCCAGCCGGCCCAGCGCCGCCGACCCACCCGAGCGGGAGTCCAGCAGCGCGGAGAACAGGTCGAACGTCACGACCCGGGAGCTCATCGCAGCGCGCTCCGGACCAGCTCCAGCGGGTGCTGCGCCTGCCGCTCTGTGCCGTGCTGGATCTGCTGGCGGCACGACACCCCGGTCGCGGCCACCACGGTGTCGGCGGGCTCCGCGCGTACGGCCGGGAACAGCCGGTCCTCGCCGACCTGCATCGACACCTCGTAGTGCTCGGCCTCGAACCCGAACGACCCAGCCATCCCGCAGCAGCCGGCGTCGACCTCGGACACCTCGACGCCGGGGATCCGCGAGAGCAGCTCGACCGTCGCGGCGGTCCCGACCTCGGCCTTCTGGTGGCAGTGGCCGTGGTAGAGCACCTTGCGGCCCGCGAGCCACGAGTCGTCGGCCAGCACGAGCCGGCCGTCGTCGATCGCTTCCGCCAGCAGCTCCTCGACCTGCCGGACCCGGCCGCCGACGTCGCGGACGTGGGGGTCGTCGGGCAGCAGCGAGCGGTGCTCGTCGCGCAGCGTGAACAGGCAGGACGGCTCGCAGCCCACGATCGCCGACCCGGGCTCCGAGCCCTCGGACAGCCGTCGCGCCAGCGTGCCCGCCTGCTTCTTCGCGTCGTCGACCAGCCCCTTGGACAGGCTGGCGCGGCCGCAGCAGCCGCCGCTCTCGAGGCGCACCGTGTGGCCGGCCGCCTCCAGCAGCTCGATCGCAGCCCGGCCCACCCCGGGCTCGGTGAAGCTGGTGAACGAGTCGGCCAGGAAGGTCACCTCGCCGGCGGAGCCGGCGCCGACCACGCCGCCGGCGGAGCCTGCGCCGCCGGCGGCGACCGCCGTACGCCGGGAGAACCAGCGGGGCAGCGTCTCGCGCTCGAACACCGGCAGCGGCCGCTGCGGGGCGATGCCGAGCCGGCGACCCATCGCCCGCCGCAGCACGCCGGTACGGCCGGGCAGGTTGGACAGCGGCGCCGTGGCCGCACCCAGCTTGTTCAGCCGCCGGATCGCGCCGAAGACGCGGGAGCGCAGCGGCGTGCCGTGCACCTCGTGGTGGTGGGCCAGGGTCTCGCTCTTGAGCGCCGCCATGTCGACGCCGAGCGGGCACTCGCTCTTGCACGCCTTGCACATCAGGCAGAGGTCGAGGATCTCGTGGACCCGGTCGCCGGCGAGCGCCGCGGCCGGGTCGGGCTCGCTGAGCGCCTTGACCAGGGCGTTCGCGCGACCCCGGGTCGAGTCCTCCTCGAGCCGGGTGGCCATGTACGACGGGCACATCACGCCGGTGCCGGCCTTGCGGCAGGCGCCGATGTTCATGCAGCGGTCGGCCGCTCCGCGCATCCCGCCGACCACCTCGAAGTCGAGCTTGGTGCGCAGCGGGCCGGGCTCGGGCAGGGCGGCGTCGCGGAGGTGCTCGGTCATCGAGGGCGCGTCGACGATCTTGCCGGGGTTCATCACGTTCTCCGGGTCGAACAGCCCCTTGACCTCCCGCATCGCCTCGTAGAGGTCGTCGCCGAAGATCTCGCGGTTGAACTCGCTGCGGACCAGGCCGTCGCCGTGCTCGCTGGAGTTGACGCCGCCGTACTCGCGGACCAGGTCCTTGACCTCGACCGCGACCGCCCGCATCGCCGCGCGCTGCGCCGGGTCGGCGACGTCGACGAACGGCCGGACGTGGAGGCAGCCGACCGACGCGTGGCCGTAGAAGCCCGCCTCGAGGCCGTGCCGGTCGAGCACCTCCTTGAAGCGCTGCGTGTACGCGCTGAGGTGGACCGGGTCGACGGCGGTGTCCTCGACGAACGCGACCGGGCGGCGGGTGCCCACGGAGTTGGCCATCAGCAGGCCGAGGCTCGCCTTGCGCACCTTGAGCAGCGCCGCCTGCTGGGGGGCCGTGACCGCGCGCAGCGTGTGGTAGCCGTGACCGTTGCCGCGCCACAGCTCGATCAGCTGGTCGAGCCGGTGGGTGATCTCGTCGAGGTCGTCGCCGGTGAAGGAGACGAACAGCAGGCCGACCGGGTCGCCCTCGAGGCTCCGGCCGAGGTCGGCGAACTCGATCTTGCTGCGGGACAGGTCGAGGATCGTCTTGTCCATGAGCTCGACCTGCGCCGGGTCCAGGGACAACGCGTCGGTGGTCGCGTCGATCGCGGCCGGGATCGAGTCGAAGTGGCCGACGGCGAAGACGGTGTGCCGCGGCTTGGGCACCAGGTCCACCTCGGCCCGGGTGGTCACGGCGAGCGTGCCCTCCGAGCCCACCACGAACCTCGCGAGGTCGAACGCAGTGGCCGGGTCGGCCAGCCGGTCCAGCCGGTAGCCGCAGGCCCGCCGCCAGAACGGCGGGAAGTCCTCCGCGATCGAGCGGGCGTGGCGCTCCATGATCTCGGGCAGCCCGCGGTAGATCCGGCCCTCGAGCGTGTCGGCCTGCGCCCGCCGGGCACGCTCGGCCTCGTCGACCGGCTCCAGCCGGGCGGTCGACCCGTCGGAGAGCACGACCTCGAGCGCGCGTACGTGGTCGATGGTCATGCCGTAGCGCAGGCTGCCGCTGCCGGCGGAGTTGTTGCCGGTCATCCCGCCGATCGTGGCGCGGTTGCTGGTCGAGGTGTCGGGACCGAACAGCAGCCCGTGAGGGGCGGCGGCCTGGTTGAGCTGGTCCTGCACGACGCCGACGTCGACGACGGCCGTGCGCGACGACGGGTCGAGCTCGTGGATCCGGTCGAGGTGGCGCGAGGTGTCGAGCACCAGGCCCCGGCCGACGGTCTGGCCGGCGAGGCTGGTGCCGGCGCCGCGGGGCGTGATCGGGACGCCGAGCTCCGCGGCCGCCGTGACGGCCGCGGCGACGTCGGCGGCGCTGCGCGGGTAGACGACGCCGAGCGGCAGCATCGTGTACATGCTGGCGTCGCGGGAGAACAGGTGGCGGCTGTAGTCGTCGAACGCGACCTCGCCCTCGACGTCGCGCTCCAGCCGACGCCGCAGCTCGTCCTGCTGGGGCTCCAGCGCCGTTCCGGCGTCGACGGCGGTCACGGCTGCTCCAGCCGGGTCAGCGCGGCCTCGAGGCCGCCGTCCTGGATCGGTACGCCCGCCAGCCGCAGCCCCATCTGCACCCCGGACAGGGTGCCGGCCAGCGTCAGGTCGTTGAAGTGGCCGAGGTGGCCGATCCGGAACACCTTGCCCGCGACCTTGCCGAGGCCTGCTCCGAGCGACATGTCGTAGCGCTCCAGGATGATGCGGCGCACCTCGTCGGCGTCGTGCTGGTCGGACAGCAGGATCGCCGTGAGCACCCCGGAGTGCTCGCGCTCGTCGGCGCAGAGGATCTCCAGGCCCCAGCCCCGCACGGCGGCGCGGGTGGCCTCGGCGTGGCGCTGGTGGCGTGCGAACACCTGTGGGAGCCCCTCCTCGCCGAGGATCCGGAGCGACTCGCGGAGGCCGTAGAGCAGGTTCGTGGCGGGCGTGTAGGGCCAGTAGCCGCGCTGGTTGGCCTCGAGGATCGGCTCCCAGTCCCAGTAGGAGCGCTTGAGCCCGGCGGTGCGGGACGCCGCCAGCGCTTTGTCGCTGATCGCGTTGAAGCCCAGCCCGGGCGGGAGCATCAAGCCCTTCTGCGACCCGCTCACCGTCACGTCGACCCCCCACTCGTCGTGGCGGTAGTCGATCGAGCCGAGCGAGGAGATGGTGTCGACCAGCAGCAGCGCCGGGTGGCCGGCGCGGTCCATGGCGGCGCGTACCTCGGCGACCCGGCTGGTGACACCGGTCGAGGTCTCGTTGTGGACCACGCAGACCGCCTTGATCGTGTGGCCGGAGTCGGCCGCCAACCGCTCCTCGACGACGGCAGGGTCGACGCCGTGCCGCCAGTCGCCCGGCACCAGGTCGACCTCGAGCCCGAGCGCGCCGGCCATCGCCTGCCAGAGCATCGCGAAGTGGCCGGTCTCGAACGACAGCACCCGGTCACCGGGGGAGAGCGTGTTGACCAGCGCGGCCTCCCAGGCGCCCGTGCCGGAGCTCGGGTAGACCACGACCGGGTTGGTCGTGCCGAAGACCGGGCCGAGCCCGTCCAGCACCGCCCGGCCGAGCTCGGCGAAGTCCGGGCCGCGGTGGTCGATCGTCGGGGCGGACATCGCCCGCAGCACCTCGTCGGGCACGCTGGAGGGTCCGGGGATCTGCAGGAAGTGGCGACCGGTGGTCCGGGACATCGGGGTCCTCTCGTACGACTACGCGGGGTTGACGGATCCAAAGTAGTTCGACAGGTGGAATCTAACCGGCCGTGTCGGGAGCGGCAATGGACAGTTGACGCGCGGAAGCGAGCGTGCTTGGCTGCCGGGTGACTGGCGTCACATTTCCACATGGTGGAAGCCCTCGTGATGCCGACGGCACTGCCCCGCTACGAGAGGTCTGGTCCCCTTGTCCGTCGAAGTCGTCTCCATCCTCGTCCTCGCACTCATCTTCCTGATCGCCACCCTGCTGCCCATCCACATGGGCGTCCTGGCCATCGCCGCCGCGTTCGTCGTCGGCATGTTCGTCCTCGACGGCGCCGCCGACGAGAAGGTCGACATACTCGTCGCAGGCTTCCCCGGCGACCTGTTCGTGATCCTCGCCGGCGTCACGTTGTTGTTCGCGATCGCCAAGAACAACGGCACCGTGGACTGGCTGGTCCACAGGGCCGTGCAGTCGGTCCGGGGGCGGGTGGTGTTCATCCCCTGGGTCTTCTTCGCCGTCACCGGAGTGCTCACCGCGTTCGGCGCGGTCGTACCCGCCGCGGTCGCGATCATCGCGCCGATCGGCATGGGCTTCGCCCGCCGCTACGGGATCAACCAGGTCCTGATGGGCCTGATGGTCATCAACGGCGCCACCGCCGGCGGCTTCTCCCCGCTGAGCATCTTCGGCACCATCACCAACCAGGTCGTGTCGCGCAGCGACCTCGAGGGCAGCCCGCTGTTCCTCTTCCTCGCCTCGCTCGTGTTCAACGTGATCCTCGGCATCGTCACCTTCGCCCTGTTCGGTGGCCGTGACCTGTTCGGCAAGCGCGCCGCCGACGACGGCACGCTGGTCGAGGCCGACGCCGACGGGCCCACCGGCTCCGGCGGCACCCGCCCCTCGGACATGCGCACCGGTCCCGCCGAGCAGACGGGGACGTCGGCGCGCGGCACCACCACTGCCCAGCGAGCTGACGACGAGGTCGACCACACGCCGGTCACCACGCTCGACCTGCACCGCACGATGACGGTCGTCGGCCTGCTCGGCCTCGCGATCGGCGCGCTGTTCTTCGAGCTCGACGTGGGGTTCTCGGCGTTCGTGGTGGCCTCCATCCTGTCGATCGCCGACCCGAAGGGCGCCAAGGGCGCGGTCACCCAGATCGCGTGGCCGACCGTGCTGCTGGTCTGCGGCATCGTGACCTACGTCAGCCTGATGGAGACCATCGGCACCATCGAGTGGCTGGGCGCGGAGGTCGCGACCGTCGGCGCCCCGCTGGTCGCCGCCCTGCTGATCTGCTACATCGGCGCCGTCGTGTCGGCGTTCGCCTCGACCACGGGCATCCTCGGTGCCCTGATCCCGCTCGCCGTCCCGTTCCTGCAAGGCGACTCCGCGGTCGGTGCGATCGGCCTGATCACCGCCCTGGCGATCAGCTCGTCCGTGGTCGACTCCAGCCCGTTCTCCACCAGCGGCTCGCTGGTCGTGGCCAACGCGCCCGAGGAGGACCGTGACCGGGTCTTCAAGCGGCTGATCCAGTGGGGCTTCACGATGGTCGCGGTGGCCCCCCTGGTCACCTGGGGCGTGCTCGTGGTCCCGGGCTGGCTGTGACGGCGGGGCCGCGACTGGTCGCGTACGACGACCGGACCCCCGAGGTCGACCCGGAGGCCTTCGTGGCCGACGGGGCGACCCTCGTGGGGGCGGTCAGGGTCGCCGCGGACGCGAGCATCTGGTACGCCGCGGTGGTCCGCGGCGACGGGGCGCCGATCGAGATCGGTGCCGGCAGCAACGTCCAGGACGGCAGCGTCCTCCACTCCGACCCGGACTTCCCGGTCCGGGTCGGGCAGCGGTGCACGATCGGCCACCGGGCGGTGGTCCACGGCTGCACCGTCGGCGACGACTCGCTGGTCGGCATGGGCGCCGTGCTGCTCAACGGGGTCGTGCTCGGGGCCGGCTGCCTGGTGGCGGCCGGATCGGTCGTCCTCGAGGGCACCGAGGTGCCCCCGGGGTCGCTGGTCGCGGGCGTGCCCGGCAAGGTCAAGCGCGAGGTCAGTGACGCCGAGCGGGAGCGGATCCGTTCCGGCACCGCGTCGTACGTGACCCGCGCCCGTCACTACCGTGGGACCGCATGAACGACAGTCGGAGCAGCGACGGGGGAGCGCCACTGGCGGGGGTCCGGGTCCTCGAGGTCGGGGTGTTCATGGCGGCGCCGTTCGCCACGATGCAGCTGGCCGACCTGGGCGCGGAGGTCTTCAAGGTCGAGAACCCCGAGGGCGGCGAGCCGGTACGCACGACCGGTCCGTTCGTCGAGGGGCACAGCTCGCCGTACCTCCGCCTCAACCGCTCCAAGCGCTCGCTCGCGCTCGACCTCAAGTCCGACGAGGGGCGGCAGGCGTTCCTGCGGCTGGCGGCGGAGTGCGACGTGGTCGTCGAGAACCTGCGGCCCGGTGCGATGCGCCGGCTCGGGCTCGGCTACGACGAGGTGCGCGCGGTCAACCCCGGCATCGTCTACGCCTCGGCCTCCGGCTTCGGGCAGGACGGCCCGCTGGCCGACCGGCCCGGGCTGGACATCATGGCCCAGGCGCGCGGCGGCCTGATGAGCATCACCGGCACCCCGGACGGCGAGCCGGCCAAGATCGGCGTCCCGGTCTGCGACCTGGTGTGCGGCATCTACACCGCGCTGGCCGTGACCGCGGCACTGCGCGAGCGCGACCGCTCCGGCGCCGGCCAGTACGTCGACGTGTCCCTGCTCGAGTCGGGCGTCTCGCTGGCGGTGTGGGAGGCGGGTCGGTGGTTCGCGACCGGCGAGGTCGGCGGGCCGCTCGGGTCGGCGCACCAGAGCCAGGCGCCCTACCAGGCCTTCCGGACCGCCGACGGCTGGGCGACGATCGGCGCGATCACGCCCCGGACGTGGTCGGGGCTGTGCAGCGTGCTCGGTCTGGAGGACCTCGAGCGCGACGGACGCTTCGTCGACTCCTCGTCCCGGCACGCCCGCCGCGAGGAGCTGGCGTCGCTGGTGGAGGAGCAGACGACGCGGTTCGCGACCGACGACCTGGTCGCCGCGCTGGAGGCTGCCGGGGTGCCGTGCGCCCCGATCGCCGACTACGAGCAGGTCTTCACCGACGAGCACCTCGCCGCCCGGGAGTTCTTCTGGGACGCCGACCACCCGGTCGCCGGACCGGTGCGCCAGGTCGGGTCGCCGATGCGCTTCTCCCGTACCCCCGTGCGCCGCGCCGGCGCCGGACCGGTGCTGGGGGCCGACACCCGCGCCGCGCTCGAGGTCGCGGGCTACGGCGCGGCCGAGATCGACGAGCTCGTCGCCGCGGGCGTCGTCCGGGAGGCTGCCTCATGAGCGAGCAGGAGGTGACGGTCGAGCAGGCCGGTCCGGTGCTGACGGTGACCTTCGACCGGCCCGACCAGCACAACGCGCTCACCTTCGACATGTACGAGGCGCTCTTCGAGGCCTGCGAGCGGGCGGACGCCGACGACGAGGTGCGGGTGCTGGTCGTGCGCGGAGCCGGGGGCCGGGCGTTCGCCGCCGGCACCGACATCAGCGCCTTCCGCGACTTCCGCGACGGGGCCGACGGGGTGGCGTACGAGGAGCGGATCTCCCGTGTCGTCAACCGTCTCGAGAGCGTGACCGTGCCCTCGGTGGCCGCGGTCGAGGGCTACTGCCTCGGCGGCGGTCTCGCCCTGGCCGCCGTCTGCGACCTGCGGGTCGCGACCCGGTCGTCGCGGTTCGGGGTGCCGATCGCGCGCACCCTGGGCAACTGCCTGTCGATGAACTCCGTGTCCGTCGTCGCCGCCCACCTCGGCGCCTCCCGCACCCTCGACCTGCTGCTCCGGGCGCGGCTGCTGGACGCCGAGGAGGCTGCCGCGGCCGGGTTCGTCGCCGAGGTGTGTGACGACGGGGCGCTCGACGGCGCCCTCGAGGGGGTCGTCGGGACGCTGCTGCGCCACGCCCCGCTGACGATGTGGGCGAGCAAGGTGGCGGTGGCCCGGCTGCGCCGCCAGTCGCTCCCCGACGGCGACGACCTGGTCGGCGCCGCCTTCGGCAGCGACGACTTCCGCCGTGCCGTCGCGGGCTTCGGGTCCGGTGAGCGCGCCGCCTGGGAGGGCCGATGACCGAGGTGCCGGCCGACGGTGCTGCCCCCGTCCGCGCACCTGCCGCGGGCGTCCAGTCGCTCGGGCGGGCCTTCGACGTCCTGGAGCTGATGGCGGCCGCCGACGGCGAGATCGCCCTGAGCCGGCTGGCCGAGGAGTCGGGACTGCCGGGGCCCACCATCCATCGCATCGTGCGCACGCTGGTGGCCCGCGGCTACGTGCTGCAGATGCCGTCGCGGCGCTACACGCTCGGCCCGCGGCTGATCGGGCTCGGGTCGGGTGCCCGCGCCTCGGTCGAGGCATGGGCCAGCCCGCCGCTGCACACCCTGGCCGAGGAGACGGGCGAGACGGCCAACCTGGCGATGCTCGACCTCGACCGGGTCGTCTACGTCGCGCAGGTGCCCTCGACACGGCACACGATGCGGATGTTCACCGAGGTCGGCCGGCGGGTCGCCGCCCACTGCACCGGGGTCGGCAAGGCGCTGCTCGCGCAGCTCCCCGAGGACGACGTCGTACGGATGCTCGCCGCCGCGGGGATGCCGGCCACCACCCCGCACACGATCACCGACATCGACCGGATGCTGGAGGAGCTGGCCGTGGTCCGAGCGCAGGGTTACGCGGTCGACGACGGCGAGCAGGAGCTGGGCGTACGCTGCGTCGCGGTCGCGGTCAACTCGTCCACCGCGGTGTCGGTGTCCGGACCCAACAGCAGGGTGACCCACGAGGCCGTGCCGGCTCTGGCCACCGTGCTCCAGGCGGCCGCCCGTCGGCTCGCGGGCCGCGGGGAGCTGGCATGAGTCCGTCTTCCGCATTACGGAATCTCACGGCGGACTTGCTCGCGACTGCGCCGCCTTCTACGGTCGGAGCATGCGCACGCGGTTTCCGCGTGACGGAAGAACAACGCCCAGTCACGGAAGCGAGGCAGCGCCATGGACACGCCTGAGGGCATCGAGGTCACCGGACCGATCCACGACCGCTTCGAGGAGATCCTCAGCCCGAGGGCGCTGGAGCTGGTCGGGCTGCTGCACCGTGAGCTCGGCGCCCGTCGCGAGGAGCTGCTGGCCCGTCGCGGCGAGCGGTTCCGGCTGCTCGCCGAGGGCGGCACCCTCGACTTCCTCGAGGAGACCCGCGGGATCCGCGAGGACGACTCCTGGCGGGTCGCCGAGCCCGCCCCGGGGCTGGTCGACCGCCGGGTCGAGATGACCGGCCCCACCGACCGCAAGATGACGATCAACGCCCTCAACTCCGGCGCCAAGGTGTGGCTGGCCGACCAGGAGGACGCCAACACCCCGCTGTGGGAGAACGTCGTCAACGGTCCGCTCAACCTGCTCGACTCGCTGACCGGCAACCTCGACTTCACCAGCCCGGAGGGCAAGGAGTACCGGCTCAAGAGCAACGACGTCGACGACCTCCCCGCGATCGTCGTACGCCCGCGCGGCTGGCACCTGCCCGAGAAGCACGTCCTGGTCGACGGCCAGCAGACCGGCGGCGGGCTGGTCGACTTCGCGCTCTACCTGACAGCGTGCGGGCAGAAGCAGATCGACCGCGGCCGCGGGCCGTACTTCTACCTCGCCAAGATGGAGTCCCACCTCGAGGCACGACTCTGGAACGACGCCTT
This sequence comes from uncultured Actinomycetota bacterium, assembly GCA_963724225.1. Lineage (GTDB taxonomy): Bacteria > Actinomycetota > Actinomycetes > Propionibacteriales > Nocardioidaceae > Nocardioides. Next base: position 73,685 of record CAVRTX010000020.1, read on the forward strand.
CAACCTCGCCCAGGACTTCCTCGGCATCCCGCGCGGCACGATCCGGGCGACGGTGCTGATCGAGACGTACCCGGCGGCGTTCGAGATGGAGGAGATCCTCTACGAGCTCCGCGACCACTCCGCCGGCCTCAACGCCGGACGCTGGGACTACATGTTCAGCGTCATCAAGAGCTTCCGCGGCCGGGGCCGCGAGTTCCTGCTGCCCGACCGCAACTCGGTCACCATGACGGTGCCGTTCATGCGGGCCTACACCGAGCTGCTGGTCCGCACCTGCCACAAGCGCGGCGCCCACGCGATCGGCGGGATGGCGGCGTTCATCCCCAGCAAGGACCCCGAGGTCAACGACAACGCCTTCCGCAAGCTCGCCGACGACAAGTCCCGCGAGGCCGGCGACGGCTTCGACGGCTCGTGGGTGGCCCACCCCGGCATGGTCGAGGCGTGCCGCGAGGAGTTCACCAAGGTGCTCGGCGACCGGCCGAACCAGCTCGACAAGCTGCGCGAGGACGTGCACGTGACCGCCGCCGACCTGCTCGACGTGAAGTCGACGCCGGGCGAGATCACCGAGGCGGGGCTGCGCAGCAACATCAGCGTCGGCATCCAGTACCTCGAGTCCTGGCTGCGCGGCTCGGGCGCGGTCGGCATCAACAACCTGATGGAGGACGCCGCGACCGCGGAGATCTCCCGCAGCCAGGTCTGGCAGTGGCTCCACAACGACGTCGAGCTCGCCGGCGGCCAGCGGGTGACCCGTGAGCTCGTCGAGCAGATGGTCGAGGAGGAGATGGCCAAGATCCGCGAGCGGGTGGGCGAGGACGCCTTCGCCGGCGGCCGCTGGGACGACGCCCGCGCGACCTTCACCCAGACCGCGCTCGCCGACGACTACGTCGACTTCCTGACGCTGCCGGCGTACGAGCGGATGCCGTGACCGGTCGCTGACCCGCGCTGCGGGCGGTCGTGCCGGCTACTGGCCGGTGCGGCCGTCGATGCACTCCCGCAGCAGGTCGGCGTGCCCGCAGTGCCGCGCGTACTCCTCGATCATGTGGACCAGCACCTCCCGCAGCTCGATCTCGCCGTCGTCGTGGGTGCCGGTGACCCCGAGGTCCGGGTGCGCCGCCACGAACTCCTCGGCATGCGCGACCTCGCGGGCCAGCGACGCGAACGCCTCGTCGACGCACTCCTGGGTCGGCTCGACCCGGGTGAAGTCGGCGTCGCGGTCCTCGAGCTTGCCGTAGAGCCGGGGGAGCGACAGGTCGCGACCCATCACCCGCCGGAACCAGCTCTGCTCGACCGCCGCCATGTGCCGCACCAGCCCGACCAGGGTCAGGTTGGACGGCGGCACGCTCGCGGTGGCCAGCTGCTCGGGCGTGAGCCCCTCGCACTTCATGACCAGGGTCTTGCGGTAGCCGTCCAGGTAGTCCAGGACCGTCTCCCGCTCCCCGTGCGTGAACTCCTGCCCCCGCGGGTCGTCCTGCGGCGCCACCCACATGCCGTCGTACGGGTCAGGTGCTGGGGTCTCCTCCGTCATGGCTCCAACCTCCCGCCGTTCGCCACCGCCTGCAACCCGATTCCCCGGACATCAGGCCCTGCACGGGTGCGGGGGTTTCGAGGCTCAGGCCCGGGGGCCTTCGCACCTCAACCTCCGGACGTCCGGAGGTTGAGGTGCGAGCGCAGCGAGCCTCGAAACCCCGCGAGGGGGCCTGCGGTGTCGGAGGTTGAGGTGCGAGCGGAGCGAGCCTCGAAACCCCCGGACCCGGGCAGGGCGGTGACCGGGGAGACCGACACCGCGGAGAACCGATTGGCGGGCGACGCGACGGGCGCCGTACGCTGGGGACACAGGCGACTGAGCCGTCATCAGCGGTGAGCCTCCGGAAGAACGGCCCTCCACGGGGCTCACTAGAACCGGACGGGTGGGCCCGTCACAGCCTCCGACGAAGCGGTCGGCGCCAGCAGCCAGGGCACCGGCAAGCGAGGTGGTACCGCGGCAACCTGTCGTCCTCGTCCAGGAACGTACGAGACGACGAGCACGCCAGGAGCGCACCACCGTGACCAGCAGGCCCTACCCCAAGGTCTCCACCGCCGGCCTCGACGGCGTCCCCTCCAGCCCGCGCTTCCCGGCGATCGAGGAGGCGGTCCTCGGCTACTGGGACGCCGACGACACCTTCCGCGCCAGCATCGACCAGCGCGACCCGGGCCTCGACGGCGCCAACGAGTTCGTCTTCTACGACGGTCCGCCGTTCGCCAACGGGCTGCCGCACTACGGCCACCTGCTCACCGGCTACGTCAAGGACCTGATCCCGCGCTACCAGACGATGCGCGGCCGGCGCGTCGAGCGCCGCTTCGGCTGGGACACCCACGGCCTCCCGGCGGAGCTGGAGGCGATGCGGCTCAAGGGCATCAAGACGACCGACGAGATCCACGAGCTCGGCATCGAGGTCTTCAACGACCTCTGCCGCGCCTCGGTCCTGCAGTACACCGGCGAGTGGCGCGACTACGTCACCCGGCAGGCGCGCTGGGTCGACTTCGACCACGACTACAAGACCATGAACCCCGAGTTCATGGAGTCGGTCATCTGGGCCTTCAAGCAGCTCTACGACAAGGGCCTGGTCTACGAGGGCTTCCGGGTGCTGCCGTACTGCTGGCAGGACGAGACGCCGCTGTCCAACCACGAGCTGCGGATGGACGACGAGACCTACCAGATCCGGCAGGACCCCGCCGTCACCGTCGGTTTCGACGTGACGACGCCCGGGCCGCTCCAGGGGGTCAAGCTGCTCGTGTGGACGACCACGCCGTGGACGCTGCCGAGCAACCTCGCGGTCATGGTCGGGTCCGACATCGAGTACGTCGTGGTCGACGTGGACGGTGTCCGCCACCTGCTCGCCGAGGCCCGGCTGGCGACGTACGCACGGGAGCTCGGCGAGACGCCGGAGGTGACCTGGCGCGGGCTCGGCTCGGAGCTGGTGGGGCTGACCTACACGCCGCCGTTCTCCTACTACCTGGGACGCGAGCGCGCGTTTCGCGTGGTGCCGGCCGACGACGCGGTCACGACGACCGACGGCACCGGGCTGGTGCACACCGCCGGCGCCTTCGGTGAGGTCGACAAGGAGGTCACCGACCGCGAGGGCATCGAGGCGGTGATGCCGGTCGGCAAGGACGGCCGGTTCTCGGCACCGGTCGAGGACTACGCAGGGATGCTGGTCTTCGATGCCAACCTGCACATCATCGACCACCTCAAGGCCGTCACCAGGGCTCGCTCCGGTGAGCAGACCGGCGAGACCGGCAGCGTCACGCCCGGCACGGTGCTGCTGCGCCGCGAGTCGTACGACCACTCCTACCCGCACTGCTGGCGCTGCAAGCAGCCGCTGATCTACAAGGGCGTCTCGTCGTGGTTCGTCGAGGTGACCGCGGTCAAGCAGCGGCTGATGGAGCTCAACCAGCAGATCCGCTGGGTCCCCGACCACATCCGTGACGGCATGTTCGGCAAGTGGCTCGAGAACGCGCGCGACTGGTCGATCACCCGCAACCGGTTCTGGGGCTCGCCGGTCCCGGTCTGGACCTCCGACGACCCGGCGTACCCGCGGATCGACGTGTACGGCTCGTTCGAGGAGCTCGAGGGCGACTTCGGGCGGCTGCCGCTCGACCGCGACGGCAGCCCCGACCTGCACCGTCCCTTCGTCGACGAGCTCACCCGGCCCAACCCCGACGACCCGCGCTCGCCCGAGGAGGGGCAGTCGACGATGCGCCGGGTCTCCGACGTCCTCGACGTGTGGTTCGACTCGGGCTCGATGAGCTTCGCCCAGGTCCACTACCCGTTCGAGAACGAGGAGTGGTTCGCGGGAACACCTGACGGCTCCGCCGTCGGGCACTTCCCCGCAGACTTCATCGTCGAGTACATCGGCCAGACCCGCGGCTGGTTCTACACGCTGCACATCCTGGCCGGCGCGATCTTCGACAAGCCGGCGTTCGAGACCTGCGTGAGCCACGGCATCGTGCTCGGCTCGGACGGCCAGAAGATGTCCAAGAGCCTGCGCAACTACCCCGACGTCCGCGAGGTCTTCGACCGGGACGGCGCCGACGCGATGCGCTGGTTCCTGATGTCGAGCCCGATCCTGCGCGGCGGCAACCTGGTGGTCACCGAGCAGGGGATCCGGGAGTCGGTGCGGCAGGTGCTGATCCCGCTGTGGAACAGCTGGTCCTTCTTCTCCCTCTACGCGAACGCCGCCGGCCACGACGCGGTCCGGAGCACCGCGTCGGATCACGTGATGGACCGCTACGTCCTCGCCAAGCTCCGCCAGTACGTCGAGCAGATGACCCGGCTCCTCGACGACTACGAGGTGGCGGGGGCGTGCGACGCCACCCGGACCTTCCTCGACGTGCTGACCAACTGGTACATCCGCCGCTCCCGCGACCGGTTCTGGGAGGAGGGGGCCGAGGCCTTCGACACGCTCTGGACGGTCCTGGAGACGGTGTGCCGGGTGACCGCCCCGCTGATGCCGCTGGTGACCGAGGAGGTCTGGCGCGGCCTGACCGGCGAGCGGTCCGTGCACCTGGCCGACTGGCCGGACGCCACCGATCTGCCGGCCGACGACGCGCTGGTGTCCGCGATGGACGAGGTGCGCGACGTGGCCTCGGCCGGCCTGGCGCTGCGCAAGGCCCACTCGCTGCGCACCCGGCTGCCGCTGGGATCGCTCACCGTGGTCGTCGACGACGTCGCGGCGCTGAGCGGCTTCGAGCCGATCCTCGCCGACGAGCTCAACGTCAAGCAGGTACGCCTGGTGCAGGCGGGCTCCGAGGCCGCCGCGGCGTACGCCGTGGAGCAGCGGCTCACCGTCAACGCCCGGGCAGCAGGTCCCCGCCTGGGGCGCGACGTGCAGACGGTGATCAAGGGCTCCAAGTCCGGTGACTGGTCGGTGGCCGGCGACGGCACCGTGACGGCGGGCGGCGTCGAGCTGCAGGAGGGCGAGTACACCCTCGAGACGGTCGCCAGCGAGGCGAGTGCGGGGACGGCCACGGCGGTGCTGCCGCGCGGCGGATTCGCCGTGCTCGACACCGAGGTCACCCCCGAGCTGGAGGCCGAGGGGGTGGCCCGCGACCTGGTGCGCAGCGTGCAGCAGGCCCGCCGCGAGGCCGGCCTCGACGTGTCGGACCGGATCGTGCTCACGGTGTCGGGGCCGGACGACGTCCTGGCCGCCGCCCGTACCCACGAGCAGCTGGTCGCCGGCGAGACGCTGGCGACGAAGGTGGGCTACGAGGTCGCCGACGAGACCGGGGTGTCGGTCACCCGCGCCTGAGCGTTGCCGGTGTCGGGCGAGGACGCCAGGTCGGCGGCGGCCAGCACCAGGCTCAGCAGGCCGCCGACGACCAGCACCGCGAGCGGGATGAACCACCGGGAGGCGCGGCGGAGCGCGAACGGCCAGAGCCCGCCGATGAGGAGGGCGGGCAGCACGAGCTGCCCGAAGGCCCGCCCCATCCAGTACGCCGTGCCGCCGCCGGGAGGGGCGATCACCAGCCCCAGGGGCAGGCCGAGCACGAACGCGCTGGCCAGCGCGATGCCGAGCGTCGACCAGACCGAGGGCCGGGGCGGCCGGTCGACGACCCAGAACTGCCAGCCCGGGGGCGGCGGTCCCCACTCGGGCGGTGGCTGCCAGCCCGGAGGCGGTTGCCAGCCCGGGGGCGGCGGCGGCCACGTGGGCGGCGGGTCGTACCTCACCGGAACAGCTCCCCCTGGCTGGTTGGATGGGGGCATGACTCTAGACCTGACCGCCGACGCCGTCTCGCTCACCCGACAGCTCGTCGACATCGAGTCCGTGAGCCGGGACGAGCAGCGGATCGCCGACGAGGTCGAGGCCGCGCTGCGCACCCTCGGGCACCTGACGGTCAGCCGCCACGGCCACACCGTCGTGGCGCGCACCGACCTCGGGCGTCCGGAGCGGGTGGTGATCGCCGGTCACCTCGACACCGTGCCGGTCAACCGCAACCTGCCGTCGCGGCTCGAGGACGGGATCCTGCACGGACTCGGCACCTGCGACATGAAGGGCGGCGACGCGGTCATCCTGCGGCTCGCGGCCACGGTGCCGGAGCCGCAGCGCGACGTCACCTTCATCCTGTACGACGCCGAGGAGATCGAGGACGAGTTCAACGGGCTGCGGCTGCTCTCCGAGGGCCACCCGGAGGTGATGACGGCCGACTTCGCGATCCTGATGGAACCCTCCGACGCGGTCGTCGAGGCGGGCTGCCAGGGCACGATGCGGGTCGACGTACGGACGACGGGCGAGCGGGCCCACGCCGCCCGCAGCTGGAAGGGCGTCAACGCCATCCACGGCGCCGGCGAGGTGCTGGCGCGGCTCAACGCCTTCGAGTCGCGGCGGCCGGTCATCGACGGCCTGGAGTACCGCGAGGGGCTCAATGCCGTGTTCATCAGCGGCGGCGTCGCCGGCAACGTGCTGCCCGACGAGTGCGTCGTCACCGTCAACCACCGCTTCGCCCCCGACCGCTCCGAGGCCGAGGCCGAGCAGTTCCTCCGCGACTTCTTCCACGGCTTCGAGGTCACCGTCACCGACAGCGCACCCGGCGCGATGCCCGGCCTGGGGCTGCCGGCCGCCAAGGAGTTCCTCGACGCGGTCGGCGGGCCGGTCAACCCGAAGTTCGGCTGGACCGACGTCGCCCGGTTCAGCGCGCTCGGTGTCCCGGCCGTCAACTTCGGGCCGGGCGACCCGATGCTCGCCCACAAGCAGGAGGAGCACGTCCCGGTCGAGCACATCGAGCGCTGCGAGCGGCAGCTGCGCGAGTGGCTGGGCGCTCGCTCATGACCAGCAGGCAGGTACGGCGCCCCGGCCCGGGTCCGGGCGCCGGGCGCGGCGCCGCGGGCAGCACCGCCGACCAGCGGCTGCTCGACCGGGGCACACGGCTGGACACCCACACCGACTACTGGCGGGTGCTGCGGATCCAGGCGGAGTTCGTCGAGGGCTTCGGTGCCCTCGCCGAGCTGGGTCCGGCGATCGGCGTGTTCGGCTCGGCACGGACCCGCGCCGACGAGCCGGCGTACGCCGTCGGCGTGGAGGTCGGCCGTCGGCTCGCCGACGCCGGCTTCGCGGTGATCACCGGGGGCGGGCCGGGTGCGATGGAGGCCGCCAACAAGGGCGCCAGCGAGGCGGGCGGCGTCTCGGTGGGCCTGGGGATCGAGCTGCCCTTCGAGGCCGGTCTCAACGAGCACGTCGGGCTCGGCATCAACTTCCGCTACTTCTTCGCGCGCAAGACGATGTTCGTGAAGTACTCCCAGGGCTTCGTGGTGCTCCCGGGCGGCCTCGGCACCTTCGACGAGCTGTTCGAGGCGCTCACGCTGGTGCAGACCCGGAAGGTGACCTCGTTCCCCGTCGTGCTGATGGGGGTCGACTACTGGAGCGGGCTGCTCGACTGGCTGCGCGGGACGGTGCTGGCGCAGGGCAAGATCAACGAGGCCGACCTGGCGATGCTGGTGCCGACCGACGACGTCGACGAGGCGGTCGAGCTGATGGTGCGGGCCCGCGACGAGGAGCTGCCCGCCCCGCCGCCGCACCGGTCCGAGTGAGGGGGACGACGTGACCTGGGTCTTCGCGATCCTGGTGGTGCTGCTGCTCGGCGGCATCGCCGTGGTCGCCGCCGGACGCGGCACCCCGATGGCCGACACGTGGGACGACCGCCCCGACGCGGAGGTCCCGGCCACCGGTCCGCTCGGCGCCGACGACCTGCGCCGGGTCCGGTTCTCGCTGGCGTTCCGCGGCTACCGGATGTCCGAGGTGGACGCCCTGCTCGACCGGCTCGCGCGCGAGCGGGAGGGAGGATCCGGTGGCGGCACGCCCGGGGTGGGTCGTGGCGGGGGTGACGCGGGCTAGGGCACACTTCCCTCGTGTCCATCGAGGTCGTCGTCTACATCCTCACCGCCCTGGCGGCGGTGGTCGTGGTGCTGACCCGGGTTCGCCTCGGCGGCGAGGGCGGTGCCGGACGGCTCGAGGTCCCGCGCTCGCTGGTCAACGTCCACACCGGCGCCGGCGTCCTCGCCCTCGTCACCTGGGTGGCCTACCTGCTCGCCGAGGAGGAGACGTTCTTCGGTGGCGCGCTGATGGGCATCATCGCCATCTCGCTGTGGTGGGTGACGACGGTCGCGGGGCTGCTGATCCTGGTGCGCTGGCTCCCCAGCCGCGGCAAGCACGCCGACCAGGCGCGCGAGGACACCTGGTCCGAGGGCCCCGGGCTCTCGCTGCTGGCCCACGTCGGCATGCTCGCCGGCGTCCTGGTCTTCACGTACGCCTACGCGCAGACGCTGGTATGACCGGTCGCCGGCGTACGACCCTCGTGGCGTTGCTCGCGGCCCTGCTGCTGGCGCCGGCGCTCCCGGCCGGACCGGCCGCCGCTGCACCCGTACGGGCCGGGCTGGCGCAGGCAGCCGCCGCTCCCGGCGACGCCGTGGTGGGGCGCCGCAAGCTGGGCGAGTCGGTCCGCGGCCGGCCGATCATGGCGTACCGGCTGGGCGAGCGCGACGAGAAGACCGTGGTGCTGTTCTCGACGATGCACGGCGACGAGCCCCGCACCCGGCAGATCCTGCTCTCGCTGAAGGACGGGCGGCCGATCCGGGGCGTCAACCTGTGGGTGGTGCCGACGTACAACCCCGACGGGCTCGCCCGCGGCACCCGCAAGAACGCCCACGGCGTCGACCTCAACCGCAACTTCCCCTACCGCTGGGCCGACCTCGACGGCCGCTACGAGTCCGGGCCACGACCCAGGTCGGAGCCGGAGACCCGGGCCGTCGCCCGCTTCCTCGCGGACGTCCAGCCGCACCGGATCATGAGCTTCCACCAGCCGCTCTACGGCGTCGACCAGGACACCAAGAGCAAGCGGTTCGCCCGCAAGGTGGCCCGCACGATGCGGTTGCCGCGCAAGGTCTTCGACTGCGGCGGCGTCTGCCACGGCACGATGACGAGCTGGTACAACCACCGCTTCGACGGCGCCGCGCTCACCCTCGAGTACGGCCAGGACCCCGCCCGCCGCACGATGCGCGTCACCGCGCCGCGCCGGGTGCTGAAGGTGTTCTCGGCGCGCCGGGTCCGCCAGCTCGAGCGGGTCCGCTGAGCGCGCTTCCGCCTCAGCGTCCCTCGAAGACCGGCTTCCGCTTCCCGATGAACGCGTCGACGGCCGCCGCGTGGTCCGCGGTCGCGCCGGTGAGCGTCATCATCTCGCTCTCGAACGCCACTGCCTCCTCGAACGAGTGGCCCGCGGCGTACGCCACCGAGCGCCGCATCGCGCCGAGCGCCACCGTCGGTCCCGCTGCCAGCCGGCCGGCGGTCTCGGCGACCAGCGCCGGGAGCTCCTCGGGCGGCACGACCTGCGTGGCGAGGCCGAGCTCGAGCGACTCCTGCGCCGAGACGGTGCGCGGGAAGTAGAGCAGCTCGATCGCCTTGGCCCGGCCGACCAGCCGCTGCAGGTGGTAGCTGCACCCGGTGTCGCACGACAGCGCCACGCCCGCGAAGGCGAGGTTGAAGCCCGCGGTGTCGGAGAGCAGCCGCAGGTCGCAGGCGAACGCCAGGCTGGCCCCTGCGCCCGCGGCGACGCCGTTGACGGCCGCGACGACCGGCTTCGGCATCGACACCAGGGCGCTGACGATCGGGTTGTAGTGCTCGTCGACGGTGCTGAACAAGGAGTCCTTCGCCCCCGACTGCAGCAGCTGGACGTGCTCCTTGAGGTCCTGCCCGACGCAGAACGCGCGGCCGCTGCCCGTCAGCACCACGCAGCGCACCGCGGGGTCCTCACCCACGGTGGTCACGGCCTCGAGCAGCGCCTCCTTGGTGGCGACGTCGAGGCTGTTCATCGCGTCGGGACGGTGGAGCGTCACGGTGGCGACGCCGTCGGAGAGGTCGACCAGCACGGGTTCGGACGTCATGGGAGCAGTCTGCACGACCGCCGGTCGTGGCCTCAGTCGAGACAACGGGCGACGTAGCGGTCCGCGGCCGGCTTGAGCCGCTCGGCCTCGTTCGTGAAGAGCTCGGCGGCCCGGCGACCCGCCCAGTCCTGCGGCAGCAGCTCCTCGGGCAGGCCGGGATCGGTGAACAGGAACTTGCGCCACTCGTGCACGAGGTGGAACCGCGCGGCGAACGCCGCCCGGTCCGGGTCGCCCTCGGGGTCCGACGTCCGGAGCAGGGTGTCGGCGTTGTCCGCGAAGGAGCGGTACGCCGCGGCCAGCGCGTCGAGGTCCCACGCGTCGACCGGCGCGGGCTCGATCTGGTCGGCGCGCACCCGCCGGGCCGTGGCACCCGCCCGCTGCAGCACCTCGTCGAGCTCCGCGCGCTCGTACGGGCTGACCCACACCTGGGCGGCGAGCTCGCCGTAGCCGACGAAGGAGAGGTCCGCGCGGAGCCGGTTGCGGGCCGCACGGTCGACCGGCGGATCGATCAGGGCCAGCTGCCAGTAGCCGTCCCAGGTCTGGTCGACGCGGCGGTAGATCCGGGCCCCGGCCTCGTCCAGCCACCGGATCGCGCGACCGGTGGCGCGGTAGCCGCGACCGACGTGCAGCTGCACCGGCTCCAGCCAGTGCTGGGCGACGAGTCGCGAGATCGCGGTGCGTACGGCCGGGGGCTGGATGCCGACCGGCTCGAGCAGGTGGACCAGCCCGGCGACCGGGGCCTGGCTGCCCCGGTCACGCAGGTGGTCGCCGTAGACGTCGAACAGCGCGGACCGAGCGTGCATGGGGGGAGTGTGCCAGCCTCCGCGCCGACCTGTGGTCGGCATCACGCTCCGCATGGGGGATAATGGACGCGCATACGACACGGCTCGGCCCTCACGGCCGGGCCGGTCGACGAAATACATCAAGGAAGAGGTGCGCGGATGGCGGCGATGAAGCCCCGGACGGGCGACGGTCCGCTGGAGGTCACCAAGGAGGGACGCGGCCTGGTGATGCGGGTCCCGCTCGAGGGTGGCGGCCGGCTCGTGGTGGAGCTCAACGCCGACGAGGCCACGGAGCTTCGTCGGGCACTCGAGGGCGTCACCAGCTGACGCCGTGGTGACCAATCCGCACCCGACCCTTCCCGTCCAGGTCTCACCCCCAGACTTCGCGCTGAGCACGCTGCGCCCCCACGCCGTCAAGGGCGTCGAGGTCGTCGCGCTGCCGGTGCTCCCCGGGCCCGGCGACGACTCTCCCGAGCTCGGACCCGGCGCCGCCGAGGTCGCCGACGAGCTCGGCATCGACCTGCTCGGGGTGCTCGAGGCCCACCGCGCCACCGGCGCGGCCGCCGAGGTCACGGCCTGCCCGGTCCCGCCCGGGAGTGCTGGCGACCCCGCGCTGCGGCTGGTGCTGCTGGTCGGCGTCGGCGAGGCGTCCCCGGACGACCTGCGCCGCGCGGGCGCGGCGCTGGCCCGTGCCACCCGCGACCGCGACGCGCTCGCCACGTCGGTGCCGACCGTCTCCGACACCGACGGGCTGACCCAGTTCGTGGTCGGACTGGTGCTCGGGTCGTTCGGGTTCACGATGCGCTCCACCGGGCCGCAGCAGCGGCCCGTGGGCCGGGTGGTCCTCGCGGGGCTGGTCGACGACGCCGACCTGGCCGCCGCGCTGCGGCGCGGCCTGGCGATCGGTGGCGCCGGCTGGCGGGCCCGGATGCTCTCGACCGTCCCGTCCAACATCAAGAACCCGCAGTGGCTGGCCGAGCAGGCCGAGGAGGTCGCCCACGAGTCCGGGCTCCGCATCGACGTACGCGACGAGAAGGCGCTGAAGGCCGAGGGGTTCGGCGGCATCGTCGGGGTGGGGCAGGGCTCGGCGACGCCGCCGCGGCTGATCCGCCTCGACTACGTCCCGCGCGGCGGCCGCAAGGCGCCCCGGGTGGTCCTGGTCGGCAAGGGCATCACCTTCGACACCGGCGGGCTGTCGATCAAGCCGGCCGAGTCGATGAAGACCATGAAGCGCGACATGACCGGCGGTGCCGTGGTGATCTCGGTGCTGGCGGCGTTGTCTGCGCTCGGCTGCCCGCTGCGGGTGACCGGCCTGGTCGCCGCTGCAGAGAACGCCGTCGGCGGCGACTCGATCCGCCCCGGCGACGTGCTGCGCCACTACGGCGGCCGCACCACCGAGGTCACCAACACCGATGCCGAGGGCCGGCTGGTGATGGCCGACGCCCTGGCGTACGCCGTCGAGGAGCTCGACCCGGCCGCGGTCGTCGACGTGGCGACCCTGACCGGTGCGGTCAAGGTGGCGCTGGGGCAGTCGCTCGGCGGCCTGTTCGCCAACCGCGAGCCGCTCGCCGAGGCGCTCCGCGCGGCCGGCGCCGCCTCCGGCGAGCCGCTGTGGCGGCTCCCGCTCGTGGCCGACTACGAGCACCACCTCGAGTCCTCGGTCGCAGACGCCGACAACGCCCCCAAGCACGCCGGCGCCATCAGCGCCGCGCTGTTCCTCCAGCACTTCGTCGGCAGCGTGCCGTGGGCCCACCTCGACGTGGCCTCGGTGGGCGACGCGCCCAGCGACCGCGACGAGTGGAGCCAGGGGCCGACCGGCTTCGGGGCGCGGCTGCTGCTGGAGTGGCTGACCTCGCCGGAGCCGCTGGCGGGCCTGTCGTGAAGGGGCTGACCGTCCGCTGGTCGCTCGAGGACGCCGCCGACGACGTGGTCGAGGAGCTCCGGACGTACGTCGCCGACAGCTCGCACGCCCGGTTCACCGACCAGCGCGGACTGCACTTCAAGACCTGGCGGATGCGGCCGGGCCAGTGGTTCGAGGGCTGCTACGTCTTCGCCAGCGACGAGGAACGCTCGGAGTTCCAGCGGAACTTCGCCCAGGGTGCCGAGGAGTCGCCGGGGTCGAAGATCATCGGCAGCCCCCCGGTCCTGATCGAGGAGTGCGACGTGGTCGCCGTGGCCGAGGGCCAGGACGGGTTCCGCGCCGCCAGCAGGTTCTGAGCGTCGCGTCCCCGCGACCATCGGCCCATGGCGGGCGCACTCACGTGCCGGCGGCCCCGAGCAGCATCCACACCCACTCCCTGCGCTGGCCGGTGTTCCACTCGGCCTCCTCCTCGGGAGGGAGGCGCGCGAAACCGTTGGTGAGGTAGCAGGCGATCGCCACCTCGTTGTCGGACGTCGTCCGCAGCATCGTCGTCGCCAGTCCCGTCGTGGCGGCCTCGGCGGTCAGCAGCCGGGTCAGCAGGCCGCCGAACCCGCGTCCCCGCTGGGCCTCCGGCACGATCAGCCGCGCCAGCTCGACCTCGTTCTCCTCCGGGTCGAGCCACAGCTCGCCGTACCCGCAGGCGACACCGTCGACCTCGAGCACCCATGGCAGCACCTCGTCGTCCTCCCACCACACGAGGACGTCCGCAGGCGCCATCGGGTGCCACGCGGCGATCATGGCAACGTCCTCGGTGGTGGCCCGGCGCAGGGTTCCGGTGGGCCGGGTGCCGGCAGAACCGTTCACGCTGACCATCCTGCCGATCGACGGCCCCACCCGCAGCCGGGTTTCGAGGGCGTCCGGGCCGCCAGCGCCCCCGCGACCCTCGTCGTGTCGGTCCGCGACCTGCCCGACCCGATCCCGGGCGCGGTGCATCGCAGTCACGTGGTCACGACGATCCACCGCGCAGGTGGCGTTTGCTGCCGCCGGTTCCCGAGCCTGTCAGCGCTCGGGAGTCAGCACGAGACCGTCACTCGCCGGCTTCGGGGGACCAGAGCTTCTTGGCGGCCAGCAGGCCGTCGCCGACCGGCAGCAGCACCGCCACCAGGTCCTCCTCGGCCGCGACGTGCTTGCCGAGGTCGCGGATCGCGACGGTCTCCTCGTCGCGCTGGGCCGGGTCGGCGACCCGGTCGTGCCAGAGCGCGTTGTCGAAGGCGACCACGCCGCCGGGGCGCAGCAGCCGCAGTGCCTCGGCGAGGTAGTCGCCGTACTCCGCCTTGTCGCCGTCGATGAAGACCAGGTCGTAGTGGCCGTCGGTCAGCCGGGGGAGGACGTCGAGCGCCGCGCCGGGGATGGTCCGCGCCCGCTGGGAGGGGATGCCCGCCTCGGCGAAGGACTCCTTGGCCAGCCGCTGGTGCTCGGCCTCGATGTCGACGGTGGTCAGGATGCCGTCGGCGCGCATCCCGCGGAGCAGCCAGAGGCCGGAGACGCCGGTGCCGGTGCCGATCTCGACGACGGCCCGTGCCTCGAGGATCGAGGCCAGGAAGCGCAGCGCCGCGCCACCTCCGGGACCGATCGGCACGACGCCGACCTCCTCGGCGCGGGCACGTGCGGAGGCGAGGACGTCGTCCTCGGCCACGAAGGTCTCCGCGTAGGACCAGCTGGCGGGCTTGAGCGGTGCGGTGATGGTGGCCTCCTCCGTCGGCGCCCGGGGCTCCTCGGGCGGTTCCGACCCTATCGCTATCGAGCGGGAACATGCGCCGGTCACCGCTCGTTCAGGAGGGCACGAGGAACGCTCACAGGTTCCTCTCAGTACGTAGCCCTAGCGTGAGGGAGGTCGGCAGCTGTTCACCTCGAAGGCGACTCCCATGGACTCCTCCCAGACGGACGGGCACACCGCCCCTGATCCGGTCCCCACGTGGGACGAGGTCGTCGAGCGCCACTCCGACCGCGTCTACCGGCTGGCCTACCGGCTGACCGGCAACCGCCATGACGCCGAGGACCTCACCCAGGAGGTCTTCGTCCGCGTCTTCCGCAGCCTCGACACCTACACGCCCGGCACCTTCGAGGGCTGGCTGCACCGGATCACCACCAACCTGTTCCTCGACCAGGCCCGCCGCCGCCAGCGGATCCGCTTCGACGCGCTCTCCGACGAGCGCGCGGGGCTGCTGCGCAGCCCCGGCCCCGCCCCCGACGTCGCGGTCGCCGACCGGCTGTTCGACGACGACGTGGAGCAGGCCCTCGCCGCGCTGCCGCCGGAGTTCCGCGCGGCGGTCGTGCTGTGCGACGTCGAGGGGCTCTCGTACGACGAGATCGCCGACATCCTCGGCGCCAAGCTCGGCACCGTACGGTCCCGGATCCACCGCGGCCGCGCGATGCTGCGCCGGGCACTGGCCCACCGCGCCCCGACGGCCGGCCGGGTCCGCTACTCGGGCCCCTCGCTCGCGGCGGAGGGAACGGCGTGATCGGGCACCTCGGGTCTCGCGTCAGCGCGCTCCTCGACGGGCAGCTCTCGCCGGTCGAGTCCGACCGCGCGTGGGCGCACGTCCACCTCTGCCACGTCTGCCGCGACGCGGTCGAGCGGGAGGGCTGGGTCAAGACCCGGCTGTCCACGCTCGGCGGCGCCTCTGCCCCCTCCCACCTCAAGGGCTCGCTGATGTCCGGCGCCCCGCTCCCGGCCCTCGGCCCCGAGCCGCCCGAGCCACCGCGTCGCCGTACCGGTCGGGTGGTGCTCGGCGGTTCCGCCGCCGGGGTGGCGGTGCTCGGCGTCGTGGCGCTCGGGCTGGTCACCGGACCCGACGCGCCCACGCCCGACCGACGGGCGCCCGTCACCAACCTGTCCGGGTCCTCCGACGCGCCGCGTCCGGCCCCGCACCGCACCACCACGGGCCCCGAGCGCCGCTGAGGTCGGCCGGACGGCCGGTTCCCGGTCGTCGTTGGGCATCTCACCGCCCGTGGGGGAGACTGTGGCGGTGAGCGACCAGTACTCGGGCCCGGACCGGGAGGCGCCGCGCGACGACGCGGAACCCACGCAACCGATCCAGCGTCGCCACGACGGGGCAGGGGCCTCGTGGCTCCCGCCCGTGCGACAGGCGCCACCCGTCAGCTGGGGGCCACCGGCCCCGCCGGCGTCGCCGGCGCCGCGCACCGATCGGTTCCGCGGCTGGGTGTGGCCCGTGGTCGTCGGGCTCGCGCTCGTCGTCGGGCTGCTGGGCGGGGTCCTCGGGGCGGTCATCGTCGGAGACCTCCGCGACGAGCCGGGCATCGTCCAGGACGGTCTCGAGGGTGTCGAGACCCGCGAGCGGGCGCCCCTCACCTCCGGCAACCGGTCGGTCGTGGCCGTGGCCGACCAGCTGCTCCCCAGCACCGTCCAGGTCCTCGCCGAGTTCCAGGGCACGGCCGGCGGGGCGACCGGGTCCGGCTTCGTCCTGGACCGGCAGGGTCACATCATCACCAACAACCACGTGGTGCAGGAGGCCGACGAGAACGACGGCCCGATCCAGCTCGTCGACCAGGACGGCAACACCTTCGACGCCCGGGTGGTCGGCCGCAGCCCGGTCTACGACCTCGCGGTGCTCTACTCCCGGGCGGCCCGGCGGCTGCCCCCGGCGGCGCTCGGTGCCTCACGCCGGCTCGCGGTCGGTGAGGACGTCGTGGCGTTCGGCTCCCCACTCGGCCTGAGCTCGACCGTGACGTCCGGCATCGTCAGCGCGCTCAACCGCCCGGTGACGACCGGCGACTCCTCCAACGACACCTCCTACATCAACGCGGTCCAGACCGACGCGGCGATCAACCCCGGCAACTCGGGTGGGCCGCTGGTCAACCTGCAGGGCCAGGTGGTCGGGGTCAACAGCGCCATCGCGACGACCGGGGGCGGCCTCGCGGGCCGCTCCGGCAACATCGGCGTCGGCTTCGCGATCCCGATCGAGCAGGTACGGGTCACCGCCGACCAGATCCTCCGTACCGGCGAGGCGCGCTACCCCGTGATCGGCGCGCAGGTGCAGACCGGCGGTCCGCCCGACGAGGTCGAGGGTGCGCGGATCGACCAGGTCATGGCGGACACCCCGGCCGACAACAGCGGCCTCGAGGAGGGCGACGTGATCACCCGCGTCAACGGGCAGCGGGTCACCGACGGGATCGCGCTGATCGTCGCGATCCGCTCCTACCAGCCGGGCGAGACGATCGACTTCACGCTCACCCGGGACGGCGAGGAGCAGACCGTCGAGATCACGCTGGGCGCTGAGACCGGCTAGCGGTCAGTCGCCGGGCGGCACGTCGTCGCTGTCGAGCGGGCGGCCCTCGGGGTCCACGAACGGGTGGGTGTCGACGAACGCGCGGGTCTCGTCGTACATCCGGTTGATGTAGCTCTCGAGCTGTTCACCCTCGACCCGCCACTGGCCGCGGCCGCCGATCTTGATCGCCGGCAGGTCGCCGCGCCGGACCAGCGCGTAGACCTGCGCCACCGAGGTGTTGAGCACCTCGGCCACGTCGGCCAGCGTCAGGAAGCGGGGGGTGTCCGGCATGGGTTCATCGTCGCACTCACGACGTGCTCCCGGTACGCCTGCCTAGGCCTCCTGTGGAGAGACGGGTGGCCCAGGAGCACGCTCCGGGTGATGATGACCCCGTGACGAGTCTCGG
>CAVRTX010000021.1:0-83835 GCA_963724225.1 uncultured Actinomycetota bacterium
ACGCGGGTCGTGGACCGACACCGACCGGGCGAGGCCGCCGAGGTGGCCGACCGCGGGGGCCATGTGGTCGGTGTGGAACGCGCCGGCCACGCTGAGCTGCGTGAGCCGCGCCTTGGCCGGGGGGTCGGCGGCGAGCGCCTCGAGCTGCTCGAGGGTGCCGGCCGCGACGACCTGGCCGGGGCCGTTGTCGTTGGCGGCGGTGAGGCCCTGCTTGTCGATCGCGGCGAGCACCTCGTCGCGGTCACCCCCGAGGACAGCGGTCATGCCGGTGGGCGTGGCTGCGGCGGCCTCGGCCATCGCGTTGCCGCGCTCGCGGACCAGGACCATCGCCTGCTCGGCGGTGATCACCCGGGCGCCGGCCGCGGCGGTGAGCTCGCCCACGCTGTGGCCGGCCACGGCACCGATCTGGGTGAACGCGTCGGCCGGGTGGGGGAACAGCTCGAGTGCTGCGACCAGCCCGGTCGCGACGAGCAGCGGCTGGGCGATGCGGGTGTCGCGGATGGTCTCGGCGTCGGACTCGGTGCCGTGGTGGACCAGGTCGAGGTCGGCGACGGTGGCCAGCCACTGGAACCGCGAGGCGAACGTACGGTCCTCGAGCCACGGGGTCAGGAAGCCGGGGGTCTGGGCGCCCTGGCCGGGCGCGACGATGACGAGCACGGGGACCACTCTGCCGGGGACCGGGCCGTCCGTGCGCCTCCGGCACGCACGAATCCCACCCCTTGGTCTTTGTAGGGTTTCTACAACGAATCGTGGCGACCGGACTGACGTCCCAGCACCAGTGCGATGTGCAGGGTGAACGCCTCGCGGGGCGCGGTCGGGCTGAACCCGGTGAGGTCGGCCACCTGCCGCAGGCGGTAGCGCACGGTGTTGGGGTGCACGTAGAGCGCCCGGCCGGTGGCCTCGAGCGACGACCCGGTCGCGAGGTAGGTCGCCAGCGTCTCGACGAGGGTCTCCCGCGCTCCCGTCAGCGGGAGGTAGACCTCCTCGACCAGGTGGCGGCGGGCGTGCCCGTCGCCGGCCAGCACCCGCTCCGGCAGCAGCTCGGAGCTGCGTACCGGGCGCGGGGCGTCCGGCCAGCCGGGGGCGGCCCGGTGCGCGGCGAGCGTGGCGCGGGCGGAGTGGTGCGCGTGCTCGAGGCCGGCGACCACGGGTCCCACGACGACCGGACCGGGGCCGAACAGCTCCAGCAGCTCCGGCGCGACCGGGCCCTCGCCGTGGCCCGTCCCGCCGAGCAGCACGACCAGCCGGTCGCCCTGGGTCGCGCAGAGCGCGTCCTGGTCCGCGGCGCGCGCCACCCGCCGTACCTCCTCGAAGACGTCGGTGTCGGCGCGGCGGCCGGGGGCCTCGCCGAGCACGACGTACACCGCGCCCTGGCCCGACCAGCCGAGGGCGCTGGCGCGCGAGAGCACCGCCTCGTCGGCCTCGCCACGGAGCACGCTGTCGACCACGAGCGCCTCCAGCCGGGCGTCCCAGGCGCCCCGGACCTCGGCGGCGCGGGCGTAGACCTCGGCGGTGGCGAAGGCGACCTCGCGGGCGTAGCGCAGGACGGCGGCGTGGGCGTCGGCGGCGTCGTCGGGGTGGACGATGGCGTCGATGTTGCTCTCGACCACCTCGATGGAGAGCTTCACCAGGTCGACGGTCTGCTGCAGCGTGATCACGCCCGCCAGGGCCCGCGGAGCGGCCCCGAAGACCGCCGAGGCCAGGACGGTGGCGCCGGGGACCGGCGTGCCGGTGTGGGAGTACCAGTCCACGAAGCCCTGGATGCCGGCCTGCACGATCACGCCCACCCAGGACCGGTCCTCGGCGCTCAGCTCGCGGAACCACCGGAGGTCGGACTCCATCCGCGCGGTGGCGGCGGTGCTGAGGGACCCGGTGGCCCGGGTGAGGGCGTCCGCCGCGCGGTCCGGCCGGGATGCGGGACGGGGGCTGGACCTGGTCACACGGAGAGGTTAGTGGAGTCCAGAACCCTGACAAGACAAGGGATTCGGTGCCCCGCGAACGGCACCCCCGTGATTGAATCGCGGGACGTCCACGAGAGGCTGGTCCGCATGCCCCGCTCGCAGCACGAGGTCTCCTACCTCACGATCCACGGTCATCGCCGCGCGTTCGTGAAGGCGGGGAAGGGCCCGGTCCTCCTGCTGCTGCACGGCCTCGGCTGCGACCACACGACGTGGACCCCGGTGATCGACACCCTGGCGCGGCGCTACACCGTGATCGCGCCGGACCTGCTCGGGCACGGCCTCTCCGACAAGCCACGGGCCGACTACAGCGTGGGCGGCTACGCCAACGGCATGCGTGACCTGCTGACCGTGCTCGGCATCGACAAGGTGACCGTCGTCGGCCACAGCTTCGGCGGCGGCGTGGCGATGCAGTTCGCCTACCAGTTCCCCGAGCGCACCGAGCGGATGGTGCTGGTCGCCTCCGGCGGCCTCGGCGGCGAGGTCAGTCCCCTGATCCGCGCCGTGTCCACGCCGGGCTTCCACCCCGTGATGGGGGTGCTCACGCTGCCGGGCGTACGCCACGTCGGCCGTGCCGGGCTGCGGGGCCTCTCCCGGCTGCCCGGCCCGCTCACCCGCGACCTCGACGAGGTCGCCGCGATCTACGACAGCTTCCGCGACCCGGCCGCCCGGCACGCGATCCGCCACGTGGTGAAGGCCGTCGTCGACTGGCGTGGGCAGATCGTGTCGATGGCCGACCGGGCGTACCTGACGCAGGAGATGCCGATGGCGGTGCTGTGGGGCGAGCACGACCGGGTGATCCCGGTCAGCCACGCCGAGAAGGCGGCGCAGCTGGCGCCGGGCGCCACGGTGCGGGTCATCCCCAACGCCGGGCACTTCCCGCACAAGGACCACCCGCAGCGGTTCGCCCGGATCGTCCACGACTTCGTGCGCTCGACGCCGCCGGCGACGTACTCCCGCAGCAAGTTCCGGACCCTGCTGCGCGCCGGCAAGCCGGTCCCGCAGGACGCGACGGTCACGCAGATCAAGCCCGCCTGAGCAGCGGCGCCCTGCGTGGGTGCGGGGGTTTCGAGGCTCGCTCCGCTCGCACCTCAACCTCCGGCGGCGGCGCTGGCACCTCGACCTCCGGCGGCGGCGCTGGCACCTCGACCTCCGGCGGCGGCGCTCGCGCCTCGACCTCCGTCCGGGCTAGGCGTCGCCGCCCTCCTGCTTGACGTCCGCGACGGCGGTGGGGTCGTCGATCCGGTAGCGGGCGAACGCCTCGGCCACCTTCCCGCGGTCCACCTGGCCGGCGTCGGCCAGCGCCTGCAGTGCCTGCACCACGACCGACTGGGCGTCGATCCGGAAGTAGCGGCGGGCGGCCGGGCGGGTGTCGGCGAAGCCGAAGCCGTCGGCCCCGAGCACCCGGTAGTCGGCCGGGACCCACCGCGCGATCTGGAGCGGTACGGCGCTCATGTAGTCGGTCACGGCGACGATCGGGCCGTCGGTGTCGCGCAGCCGGTCGGTGACGTACGCGGTCCGCTTGTCCTGGTCCGGGTGGAGCAGGTTCCAGTCCTCGACCGACACGGCGTCACGCGCCAGCTCGTTCCAGGACGTCACCGACCAGGTGTCGGAGGTGACGCCCCACTCCTCGCGGAGCAGCCGGGCGGCCTCGTCGACCCACGGCATCGCGACGCCGGACCCGAGCAGCTGCACCCGGGGGCCGTCGCCCTCGCCGCGGCCGACCCGGTGGATCCCCTTGAGGATGCCGTCGACGTCGACGTCCTCGGGCTCCGCGGGCTGGCTGACCGGCTCGTTGTAGACCGTGAGGTAGTAGATGACGTTCTCGGCATCCGGGCCGTACATCCGCTCCAGGCCGGTCTGCATGATGTGGCTGAGCTCGTAGGCGTAGGCCGGGTCGTAGTGGACGACGGCCGGGTTGGTCGTCGCCAGCAGCGGCGAGTGGCCGTCGGCGTGCTGCAGGCCCTCGCCGGTGAGCGTGGTCCGGCCGGCGGTCGCGCCGATCAGGAACCCGCGCGCCAGCTGGTCGGCCATCGCCCAGATCGAGTCGCCGGTGCGCTGGAAGCCGAACATCGAGTAGAAGATGTAGAACGGGATCATCGGCTCGCCGTGGACGGAGTACGACGACCCGACCGCGGTCGCGGAGGCCACCGAGCCGGCCTCGGAGATGCCCTCGTGGAGCATCTGGCCCTGCGCGGACTCCTTGTAGGACAGCAACAACTTGCGGTCGACGGACTCGTACTGCTGGCCGCCGGGGTTGTAGACCTTGGCGCTCGGGAACATCGAGTCCATGCCGAACGTGCGGTACTCGTCCGGCGCGATCGGCACGATGCGGTCGCCGATCTCGGGGTCCTTCATCCAGTCCTTGAGCAGCCGGACCAGTGCCATCGTGGTGGCGACCTTGTTCTTGCCCGACCCCTGCTTGAGCTCGGAGTAGACCGCGTCGCCCGGGAGCTTGAGCGGGCTGGAGCGGTCGACCCGACGCGGCACCGAGCCGCCGAGGGCGGCGCGCCGCTCGAGCATGTACTGGATCTCCGGGGCGTCCGCGCCCGGGTGGAAGAAGGGGGCGATCTCGCTCTCGTCGATCTCCTTGTCGCTGATCGGCAGGTAGAGCCGGTCGCGGAACTTCTTGAGGTCGTCCTTGGTGAGCTTCTTCATCTGGTGCGTGGCGTTCTTGCTCTCCAGCGCATCGATCGTCCAGCCCTTGATCGTGTGGGCGAGGATCACCGTCGGCTGGCCGACGTGCTTGGTGGCGGCGTCGAACGCGGCGTACACCTTGCGGTAGTCGTGGCCGCCGCGCGGGAGCTTCTCGATCTGGACGTCCGACATGTGCTCGACCATCTTCCGCAGCCGGGGGTCGGCCCCGAAGAAGTGGTCGCGGATGTAGGAGCCGGACTCCGTGTGGTAGGTCTGGAACTGGCCGTCGGGGGTGTTGTTCATCCGGTTGACCAGGACGCCGTCGATGTCGCGGGCGAGCAGGTCGTCCCACTCGCGGCCCCAGACGACCTTGATGACGTTCCAGCCGGCGCCGCGGAACTGCGACTCCAGCTCCTGGATGATCTTGCCGTTGCCGCGCACCGGTCCGTCGAGCTGCTGCAGGTTGCAGTTGATGACCCAGGTGAGGTTGTCGAGCTCCTCGCGGGCGGCGACGCCGATCGCGCCGAGCGACTCGGGCTCGGCCATCTCCCCGTCACCGAGGAACGCCCAGACCCGCTGGCCGGAGGTGTCCTTGATGTTGCGGTTGTGCAGGTAGCGGTTGAACCGCGCCTGGTAGATCGAGTTGATGGCCGTCAGGCCCATCGACACGGTCGGGAACTCCCAGAAGTCGGGCATCAGCCGCGGGTGGGGGTAGGACGGCAGCCCGTTGCCGGCGCCGTGCTGCACCTCCTGGCGGAACCGGGACAGCTGCTGCTCGGTCAGCCGGCCCTCGAGGAACGCGCGGGCGTAGATGCCGGGCGAGCCGTGGCCCTGGATGTAGATCTGGTCGCCGCCACCGGGGTGGTCCTTGCCCTGGAAGAAGTGGTTGAAGCCGACCTCGTACAGGCTCGCGGAGGACTGGTACGTCGCGATGTGCCCGCCGACCTCGAGACCCTTGCGGTTGGCCGTCGACACGGTGATCGCGGCGTTCCAGCGGATGAAGGCGCGGATCCGGCGCTCGATCTCCTCGTCGCCGGGGAACCACGGCTCGCGCTCGGGCGGGATCGTGTTGATGTAGTCGGTGCTGCGCAGCGCCGGGACGCCGACCTGCCACTCGCGGGCCCGCTCGAGGAGCCGCAGCATGACGTAGCGGGCACGCTCGCGGCCGCGCTCGTCGACGAGTCCGTCGAAGGACTCCAGCCAGTCGGTGGTCTCGTCCGGGTCGATGTCCGGGAGCTGGGTGGGGAGGCCTTCGTGGATGACGGAGGGCGCCCGCCTCGCGCGGTCGGAGCCCTCGTTCTTGCTCGTGTCGTCGTTCACGTGCCCATCGTCGCACGCGGGACGGAGCGGCAAAATCTACCCAGCGGTAGCGGCTCGTACCGCCTGACCAGCACCGACCGGGTGGCCGCGGGTTGCGCGCCCGCCGCAACTCCGCTGGACTACTGCCCACGCGAGCGACCGCACCCTGCGGGCGCCCCGAGGGCCGGCAAGGCCGACGATGGATGGAGGAGCCGTGAGCTCGACGGCGGGCAGCGATGCCTCGCAGACCCCGGTGGGCGGGTCGGCGACGCCCGGACCGGCGGCACGACTGGGCCTGACGGCCGGGATGGTCGTGCAGGAGCTGGGCTGGGACTCCGACACCGACGACGACCTCCGGGTCGCCATCGAGGACGCCATCGACGCCGACATGGTCGACGGCGACTACGGCAACGTCGTCGACGCGGTCGTGCTGTGGTGGCGCGACGAGGACGGCGACCTGGTGGACGGGCTGGTCGACTCGCTGACCGACCTCGTGGGAGGCGGCGTGATCTGGCTGCTGACCCCGAAGGTGGGCCGTCCCAACTCCGTGGAGGCCGCCGACATCGCCGAGGCGGCGCCGATCGCGGGACTCTCCCAGACCACGACGGTGGCCG
Organism: uncultured Actinomycetota bacterium; assembly: GCA_963724225.1. GTDB lineage: Bacteria > Actinomycetota > Actinomycetes > Propionibacteriales > Nocardioidaceae > Nocardioides. Next base: position 6,509 of record CAVRTX010000021.1, read on the forward strand.
TGAGCCGTGACTGGTCGGCGACGCGGCTGGTCGCTCCGCGGACGCCCGCGTAACCCGGACCGGCGTCCAGCCGTTCCACAGGGACCATGGCGATCCTCAGCGACCTGACCACCAGCCTCCGCGTCCTCGGGCGCTCCGGGATCATCCGGCCCTACTCGCCGCGCAAGCTCCTCGGCCTGGGGGCGGTGCTCCTCACGTGGGGGACCGGTCCCGCGGGCGGCTTCGCCAGCCTCGCGGTACGGGAGCCGAACAGGATCGGTCTCGTCGACGACCTCGGTGAGCTCACCTTCGGCGAGCTGCACCGCCGCAGCAACGCACTGGCCCGTGGCCTCGCCGAGCTGGGAGTCGCCGAGGGCGACGCGGTCGCGGTGATGTGCCGCAACCACCGGGGCTTCGTCGACGCCACGATCGCCGTCGCCAAGCTCGGCGCCGACCTGCTCTACCTCAACACCGCGTTCGCGGGCCCGCAGCTGGTCGACGTGCTCGAGCGGGAGGCGCCGACCGTCGTCGTCCACGACGAGGAGTTCACGGGCCTGCTGGAGACGGCCGACGTCGCCGAGCGGGTGCTGGCGTGGACCGACTCCGAGACCGACCTGCCCACGGTCGAGTCGCTGATCGCGGCCCACGACGACGCAGACGTCGCCGCCCCGGAGCGCCACGCCAGGATCGTGATCCTGACCTCCGGCACGACCGGGACCCCCAAGGGCGCGCCCCGCAACGAGGCCGGCATCGACGCCGCCGTCTCGCTGATGTCGCGGCTCCCGCTGCGCTACGGCTGGCGTACCCACATCGCGGCCCCGCTCTTCCACACCTGGGGGTTCGCCCACCTCGCGCTGGCGATGCTGCTCGGCTCGACCGTGGTGCTGCGCCGCCGGTTCGACCCCGAGGGTGCGCTGGCGGCCGTCCAGGACGAGCGTTGCCAGTCGGTCGTCGTGATCCCGGTGATGCTGCAGCGGATCCTGGCGCTCCCCGAGGAGACGCTCGCGGCGTACGACCTGTCGCGCGTCGAGATCGTCGCCGCGTCCGGCTCGGCCCTGCCCGGCACCCTCGCGACGAGCTGGATGGACCACTTCGGCGACCACCTCTACAACATCTACGGCTCCACGGAGGTGGCGTACGCCAGCGTCGCCACGCCGGAGGACCTCCGCGAGGCGCCGTCCTCGGCGGGGCGGCCGCCGCACGCCACGGTGGTGCGGATCTTCGACGAGGACGACCAGCCGGTGCCCGACGGGGAGACCGGCCGGATCTTCGTCGGCAACTCGATGCTGTTCGAGGGCTACACCGGCGGCGGCAACAAGGACATGATCGAGGGCCTGATGTCGACCGGCGACGTCGGCCGGATCGGAGAGGACGGCCGGCTCTACGTCGAGGGCCGCGACGACGAGATGATCGTCTCCGGGGGCGAGAACGTCTTCCCGCAGGAGGTCGAGGACTGCCTCGTCGGCCACGAGGCGGTCGCCGAGGCCGCGGCGATCGGGGTCGACGACGACGACTACGGCAAGCGGCTGCGGGCCTACGTCGTGGTCCGCGACCAGCAGTCGGTCTCCGAGGACGACCTGCGCGAGCACGTCAAGACCAACCTGGCCCGCTACAAGGTGCCGCGCGACTTCGTCTTCCTCGACGAGCTGCCCCGCAACGCGACCGGCAAGGTGCTGAAGAAGGATCTCGTCGAGCAGGCCGACGACGGAGCCGGGACCGCCGACGCCTGACCCGGGCCCGGATGGGAGACTGGGCCCACCATGACCGGACTCTCTCTCGGTGGCCTCGCGCCCGACTTCACCTTGCGCGACCAGTTCGGGCAGGACGTCACGCTGTCCTCCTACCGCGGCACCAAGGCGGTGGCGCTGCTGTTCTTCCCGTACGCCTTCTCGGGCGTCTGCTCGGGCGAGATGGCGGGCCTGCGCGACCGGCTCGACGAGTTCCTGACCTTCGACACCGAAGTGCTCGCGATCTCGTGCGACCCGGTCTACGCGCTGCGCGCGTTCGCCGACCAGGACGGGCTGAACTTCCCGTTGCTCTCGGACTTCTGGCCGCACGGCGAGGTCTCGAGCGCCTACGACGTCTTCGACGAGACGAAGGGCTCCCCGCGCCGCTCGTCGTACGTCGTGGACCGCGACGGCACGGTCCGCTGGTCGGTCCACAACGCCGCCCCCGAGGGGCGCGACCTCGAGGAGCACCTGCGCCAGCTCCGCGCACTGGTGTAGACCACCCGCGCGATCCCCGACGAGAGTTCGGGTGTTCGCGTGACGGATCCGCGGCGGCGTGGATATCGTCGGTACGTCGAGCCGCTGGTGACCCGAGACGCCAGCGGCTCGACCTTTTCGTCCCCGGCGCAGCCTCCCGTAGTCTGTGGCGCGCCTGCTGGCTGCTCCCAGGCCAGGCGTCGGTAGCTCAGCGGTAGAGCTCTCGGTTTACACCCGAGCGGTCGGCGGTTCGATCCCGTCCCGACGCACCAGCACCCCTCTGCCTCCCCGCGGGTCCCATCCGGATCGCCCGCCGCTCCGAACCCGACGTGTCGCGGGTCACATCGGGCTCGCGCGTCCGAGGGAGGCACAGCAGATGTCCGACACCAGCAGAAGGAAGTTCATCGCCGCGAGCGGCGCCGGCGTGGCCGGCACCGTCGTGGCCGGCGGCACGGCCCACGCCGCCGCCACACCCCGCTCCGACCGGGCCCAGGAGTCGGTGGTGGCGTACGTGGCCGACCACGGCTCGTCCGAGGTGCGGCTGCTCGTGGGTGAGCGGGAGGTGGTCCTCCAGGACCGCGACCTCGTCACCCGGATCCTCAACGCCGCGGGAGGCCGCTGACATGTCCTCCCACCGCGAAGCTCCCGAGATCGCCAAGGACCCGGTCGCCGACGGCACCGACACCTACGCGTTCGTCAGCCCCGACGTCCCCGACACCGTCACCCTGGTCGCCAACTTCATCCCGCTGCAGCAGCCGAACGGCGGCCCCAACTTCTACGAGTTCGGCGACGACGTCCGCTACGAGATCCACGTCTCCAACCGGGGGAAGGGCGAGTCCGACATCGTCTACCGGTTCAAGTTCCGCACCGAGGTGCGCAACGACGGGACGTTCCTCTACAACACCGGGCCGATCAACGACATCGACGACCCGACCTGGAACCGGCCGCAGTTCTACTCCGTCACCCGGATCAAGGACGGCCGCTCCACCGTGCTCGGCGAGAACCTGCGGGTCCCGCCGGTCAACGTCGGGAAGCGCAGCACCCCGAACTACGGCCAGCTCTCGCAGCAGGCGATCCACGAGATCGGCCGGGGCCGCAAGGTCTTCGCGGGCCAGCGGGCCGACGCCTTCCACGTCGACCTGGGCTCGGTGTTCGACCTCGGCGGCCTGCGGCCGTTCAACTCCGCGCACGCCTTCCCGCTGGCCAACATGGACGGCATCAACGCGGTGCAGTCGTACAACGTGCACACGATCGCGCTGCAGGTGCCGATCCGGCAGCTGACCCGCAACCGGACGCGTCCCCGCGACGTCGACGACCGCGCGGCGACGATCGGCGTGTGGGCGACCGCCAGCCGCCGTACGTCGCGGATCTTCGACCCGACCCAGGGGAAGTACGTCGCCCACGGCCCGTGGGAGCAGGTCTCCCGGCTCGGCAACCCGCTGTTCAACGAGGTGCTGGTCCCGATGGCCGAGAAGGACCGCTGGAACGCACGCGAGCCGCGTCGTGACAGCCGCTACGCCCGCTACGTGAACCGGCCGGAGCTGCAGCGGCTGCTGCCGGCGCTCTACCCGGGCGTGTTCCCGCACCTGGCGGCGTACGACAAGCCGCGGGCCGACCTCAACGCGATCCTGCTGACCGGGATCCCGGAGGGCGTGGTCGACGGGTTCCAGAACTACACGGGCCCGGTGGAGTCCGACATGCTCCGGCTCAACGTCGCGGTCCCGCCGTCGGACGACCCGAACGACCTGGGGCTGGTCGCCGGTGACGCCGCCGGCTTCCCGAACGGGCGCCGGATCAACGACGACGTCGTGACCATCGAGCTGCGGGCCATCGCCGGGCTGACCATCCCGCTGGTCGACCCGTCGTACGAGCCGGACGACGCCGCCAGTGCCGTGACCGACGGCACCACCAACACCAACGCGGTCGTGACCGGGGCGTTCCCGTACCTGGGGCTGCCGGGCGGGGGCTACCAGACCGAGCCCGGCACGACGCAGGCGTCATGAGCGGCGGGCACGCGCACGAGAACCCGCACGCCGGCCAGGGCATGGTGATGCTCGACATCGGCGGCGACGTCGGTGCGCTGGTGGTCACGATGCCGGCGGCGATGGTGGGCCAGGAGGTCGACATCCTGCCGTCCGGGGCGGTCCCGCAGGGCCACGTGCCCCACGTGGCGGTCGTCGACCGCCCGGTCGCAGGCGGGTCGGTGCCGTCGCTGGTCTTCGCCGACCTGCGTGAGGGGCGCTACGACCTCGCACCCAAGGGCACCCGGGAGGTGGCGCTCACGGCCACCGTCCGCGGGGCCGAGGTCACGACGGCCGCCTGGCCGGGCTGACCCACACCGCTCCGTCCGGGACCGACGTGGGGCGGTCCCGGACGGTGGTGATGAGAGGGGTCTCATCGCCGACTCATGGAGGGCTCACCGCTGCCCGGGAACGTACTTCCCGACAGCAGAACCCGACACGAGGAGCTCACCATGCGACGCACCACGATCACCTTCGGCTCGGTCGGCACCGCCGGCCTGGTCACCACCGCCCTGCTGGCCTGGCCGGTCAGCTCGGCGCACGCCGACGACGACACGGCGATCAAGCGCGACGAGGACACCCCGGACGTCGTCCTGGTCGCGGACGACGACGATGACGACACCGCCGACCGGGTCGCCGGCGGCGACACCAACACGCGCAGCCGCAACTCCCGCAGCCGCAACTCGAACGACGCCACCAACAGCCGTCACACTGGCGTGAGCCGCGACCGCGACCACAGCCGCGGTGACCGGACCAAGGACTGGACCCGCGACGGCGGGGACGGCACCCGGGACCGCTCGGCGGGGCACACCAACGACCGGTCCCGCAACGACACCCGCCGCTGACCGGTCACGCGAGAGGACGTCGTGAGCGAGAAGGACAGCTGGCACCTCCGGGAGGGTGACGCGATCACCCCCGAGCTGACCGCGATGCGGCTGCTCGGGGGTGGATCGGCGTACGAGGCGTACCTCGCCTTCGACGAGGTCACGTACGGCCCGGTCGTCGTCAAGGTCGTCCGGCCCGACCAGGTGGCCGACGAGCAGACCCTGCGTGGGCTGGCGCGCGAGGTGGAGACGCTCGCCACGGTCAACCACCCGGTCGTCGTCCGCGGCCTGCGCCACCAGCTCGACGGCGAGCGGCCGCACGCCGTGCTGGAGCACGTCGAGGGCCCCCGGCTCTCCAGCCTGATCCGCCGGCACGGCCGGCTGCAGGAGCCGCAGTACCTGCCGCTGGCGATCGAGGTCGCCGGCGCGCTCCACTACTTCCGCCAGGTCGACGTCGTCCACCTCGACGTGAAGCCCAGCAACGTGATCATGGGCGCACCGGCCCGGCTCATCGACCTGTCGATCGCGCGGTCGCGGCAGCGGGCCAAGGGCTCACGCCGGATCGGCACCGACCACTACATGTCACCGGAGCAGGCGGACCCCGAGACCCACGGCGGGCCGGGCCACGAGGCCGACGTGTGGGGACTGGGGGCCACCCTGTTCCACGCCGTGGCCGGCCACCGGGCCTTCTCGAAGGGCGACCCCGACGCCGACCGGCTCGTCGAGCGCTTCCCCCAGCTGGTGGAGGAGCCGCACCCGCTGCCCGAGGACGTCCCCGGGCCGGTGGCCGAGGTGATCCGGTCCGCCCTCGACCGGAATCCCGGCCGCCGGCCGCTGCCCTCGGAGCTGGCCGACGCGCTGGAGCCTGTCGTGGCCGGGCTGCCCGCGCCGCGGCTGACGTTCAAGGTCAGGCGTTGAACCGGTAGCCCATCCCGCGGACCGTGGCGATCGCCGCAGCGCCGAACTTCTTGCGCAGGTAGCCGACGTAGACGTCCACGACGTTGGAGCCGGGGTCGAAGTCGAGCCCCCACACGTGGTCGAGCAGCTGCTCGCGCGAGAGGACCTGGCCCGCGTTGCGCATGAAGATCTCGGCCAGCATGAACTCGCGGCTCGACAGGTCGGTCTCCCGGCCGCCGACCGCCGCGCGCCGGGTGCGCAGGTCCAGGCGTACGCCGCCGGCCTCGATCGCGTCGCGCACCCCGCCGCCGTCGCCGTCCTGGGCCTGCCGCAGCCGGAGCCGGACCCGGGCGAGCAGCTCGGCGAACCGGAACGGCTTGGGCATGTAGTCGTCGGCGCCGCCCTCGAGCGCGGACACCGTGTCGGTGACCGAGTCGCGGGCGGTCAGCACGATCACGGGCATCCGCGACCCCTGCGACCGCAGCTGGTCGAGCAGCTGGAACCCGTCGAGGCGGGGGAGCCCGATGTCGAGCACCATCAGGTCGAACTCGCCGCTCAGGGCGTGGTCGAGCCCCACCAGGCCGTCGTCGGCGACGACGGTCGCGTGGCCGTCGGCGCCCAGCCCCTTGGCCAGGAAGGAGGCGATGCGGGTCTCGTCCTCGACGATCAGGATGCGGGCCATGGTGCCTCCGGGTCGAGCGGCAGGGTGATCACGAAGCGGGCGCCGGGGGAGTGGTCCGGATCCAGCGCGACCCGGCCGTGGTGGGCCTCGGCGATGGCCCGGACGATCGACAGCCCGAGGCCGAACCCCTCGTCGCCGGGGCGGAAGACGCTGCGGCCGAACCGCTCGAAGACGTGGTCGCGGTCCGACTCGGGCACTCCCGGACCGGTGTCACGCACCCAGATCCGGACGGTCGTGGCGTCGGCCGACGACCCGATCGCGACCTCCGCGCCCCCGTCGGTGTGCTTGGCCGCGTTGTCGGCGAGCTGCAGCACCGCCTGGGTGACCCGCTGCTCGTCGAGCGGCACGATCACCTCGCCGGTCGCGTCGAGGACCCACCGGCGGTCCGCGAGGCCGCGGGCCTTCGACAGCAGCGTGTGGGTCAGCCGTTCGAGGCTCACCGGCGCCGTCGTGAGGAAGTCCGGGCGGTCGGACTTGGCGAGCAGGATCAGGTCGCCGACCAGCCGGGACATCCGGTCGGTCTCGTCGAGCAGCAGCTGCCGGGTCTCCTCGACCTCGCGGGGGTCGTCGGCGTCCAGCAGCTCGAGGTGGCCCTGCAGGATGGTCAGCGGCGTCTTGAGCTCGTGGCCGGCGTCGTCGAGGAACTGCCGCTGCCCGACGAACGCCGCCTCCAGCCGGGCGAGCATCGCGTTGAACGTACGGGTCAGCGCCGTGATGTCGTCGTTGCCCACCTCGGGCAGCCGCAGCGAGAGGTCCGACTCGGAGATGTCCTCCGCCGTCTCCCGCAGCCCGCGGATCGGGGCGAGCAGCCGTCCGGACTGCCACGCGGCCAGCGCGGTGATGAGCAGCAGCGACAGCACGGCCACGACGGTGTAGGTCCGCATCGTCGCGACCAGGTCGGCGCGGCGCAGGTCCATGAACGTGACGATGACCAGGGCGCCCTCGTCGTCGCCCTGGCGCAGGGTCTGCGCCGCGACCGCGACGTCGCCGTACGGCGGGACGTCGATCCGCTCCAGCCCGGACCCGTCCCCGATCACCCTCCGGGCGGCGGCCAGGAAGGCCGGGTCCTGCGCGAGCTCGGTGCTCACCGACTCCACGTCGTCACCGGCGATCCGCAGCTCGGCCCCGTCGTTGACCCAGCCGACCAGGATCTCCTGGTCGTCGGGGACGTTGTTGCGCAGGAAGCTCCGGAGCCGCTGCTCGAGGTCGTCGGGCGGCTGGCCGGCGACGGGCGGGGGGTAGCGGTCCAGGAACGCGTCGAGCTCGTCGAACTCCTGCTCGATCTCGTTGATCGCCGCCTCGTCGACGTTGCGGGTCTCGATCGCGTAGACGATCACGCCGGCACCCGAGAGCGCGACCAGCACCAGGAAGGCGACCCCGGCGGTGATCCGGGCCCGGACCGTGAGCCCGTGCCGTGCGGCGCGCTCAGTCGTCGTCCCCGTCGTCGTCCCGTCGTCGTCGTCGAGGTCGTCGACCTCGGGCTGGACGACCCCGTCGTCGTCCCCGGCATCGTCCCCGCCGTCGGCCCTGCCGTCGGCCCTGCCGTCCTCTCCCGTCCTGCGCCCGTCGTCTCCACCGTCGCCCTTCCGGCCCGGGCGATCCCGGTCGTCGTCCGACCGCTGCCGGTCGGTGTCGTCCTCGATCACGATCGTCTCGCGAGCCGGGACGTCCTCGAGGTCCGAGGACGCGATCGAGGAGGTGGCGTAGCCGCCCACGGCGACCAGCAGCGTCGCCGGGATCGCGAACCTCCACACCGGACTCATGGTGACATGGTCACGCAGCGGCGTGGGCCGGACATGAGCGGCGGATGAGAGCCCTCTCATGCGGCCTCGTGCGAGGGGGAGCGGTGCGACCAACGCGCGACCAACGTCGCCGTGTCTAGAGTGACGGAGGTCATCAACCCGGAGGAGGACCGATGATCGTCCCGTTCAGCGTCTCCGACTTCCTCGACCGCGCCGTGACCGTCTACGGCGACCGCACCGGCGTGGTCGACGAGCCGGACCAGCCGGCCCCGTCGCTGGGCGAGCTCACGTACGCCGAGCTCGGCGCGCTCGCCCGACGGATGGCGGCCCGGCTCGACCAGCTCGGCGTGGGGGTGGGGGAGCGGGTCGCCGTGGTCTCCCACAACAGTGCCCGCCTGCTCGCGGCGTTCTTCGGCGTCGCGGGCTACGGCCGGGTACTGGTCCCGGTGAACTTCCGGCTGCGACCCGACGAGGTCCGCTACATCGTCGGCCACTCCGGTGCCACCGTGCTGTTCGTCGACCCCGAGCTCGACGAGGCGCTGGCGTCCGTGGAGGCCGAGCACCGGTTCGTGCTCGGCGACGACGACGCGCTGTACGCCGACGAGGGCGTCGAGCCGCAGCCGTGGGAGCCGGACGAGAACGCCACCGCCTGCATCAACTACACCTCCGGCACGACCGCCCGGCCCAAGGGCGTCCAGATCACCCACCGCAACATCTGGGTCAACGCCGTGACCTTCGGGCTGCACGCCGGCGTCACCGACCGCGACGTCTACCTGCACACCCTCCCGATGTTCCACGCCAACGGCTGGGGGATGCCGTTCGCGATGACCGGGCTCGGTGTGCCGCAGATCGTGCTGCGCAAGGTCGACGGGGCCGAGATCCTGCGCCGCGTCGAGCAGCACGGCGTCACCGTGATGTGCGCGGCGCCCGCCGTCGCCGCAGCGGTGCTGGACGCCGCGCAGGACTGGGAGGGCGAGATCCCCGGCCGCGGTCGTGTCCGGATCATCATGGCCGGGGCGCCGCCGCCGACGAAGACCGTGGTCCGGGTGGAGGAGGAGCTCGGCTGGGAGTTCGTGCAGATCTACGGGCTCACCGAGACCTCCCCGCTGCTGACCTTCAACCGGAACCGCGCGGAGTGGGACGGCCTCGGCGCCGAGGACCGGGCACGGCTGCTCACGCGGGCGGGCGCGCCGGCGCTCGGCGTACGCCTGGAGGTCGACAAGGAGGGCGAGGTGCTCGCCCGCTCCAACGTCGTGCTCGAGGGCTACTGGGACCAGCCCGAGGAGTCGGCGCGGTCCCTGGAGGGCGGCTGGTTCCACACCGGCGACGGCGGCGTGATCGGCGACGACGGCTACCTGACGATCTCCGACCGCAAGAAGGACGTCATCATCACCGGCGGCGAGAACGTCTCGTCGATCGAGGTCGAGGACGTGCTGTTCTCCCACCCGGCGGTCGCCGAGGTGGCCGTCATCGGCGTGCCGAGCGAGAAGTGGGGCGAGACGATCAAGGCGCTCGTCGTGCTCGCCGAGGGTGAGCAGGCCACCGAGGCGGACCTGATCGCGTGGTGCAAGGAGAAGGCGGCGGGCTACAAGGCGCCGACGTCGGTGGAGTTCCGCGACGAGCTGGCCCGTACGGCGACCGGCAAGCTGCAGAAGTTCAAGCTGCGCGAGGAGTACTGGAAGGGCTACGACCGGCAGGTCAACTGAGGACGTGCCTGGTGTCGGTTTCCCCGCTCGAGCGGGGAAACCGTCACCTGGCGGCCGAAATTTCCTCCGCCAGGTGCCGGACTCGCCCACCAGGTCCGCGCCGGTAGCCTCACGCCATGCCCAGCCTGCAGGACGTCGTCGACCTGGTCCACGGGTGGTACCCGCCGCACACGGCCGAGGCGTGGGACGCCGTCGGGTTGGTGTCGGGAGACCCGTCGACCGACGACGTCACCAGGGTGCTGCTCGCGGTCGACCCGGCGCCGGACGTGGCCCGGGAGGCCGCGGAGTGGGGTGCCGACCTGCTGCTGGTCCACCACCCGCTGTTCCTCAAGGGCGTCCACGGGGTCGCGGCGACCACGCCGAAGGGCCGCACCCTGCACACGCTCACCCGGGCCGGCTGCGCCCTGCTCACCGCCCACACCAACGCCGACCAGGCCGTGGGCGGCGTCTCCGAGGCGATGGCGGACGCGCTGGGGCTCACCGGCACCACGCCGCTCCTCGCCGCCCCGGCCGCGGCGACGGACAAGCTGGTCGTGTTCGTGCCGGCGGACGCGGCCGACCGGGTCCGCGCCGCGCTCGCCGAGGCGGGTGCCGGCCGGATCGGCGACTACGACCAGGCGTCGTTCTCGAGCTCCGGGGAGGGCCGGTTCCGGCCGCTCGACGGTGCCGCCCCGGCCGTCGGCGAGGTCGGTCGGCCCGAGGTGGTCGACGAGGTCCGGGTCGAGGTGGTGCTGCCACGCCGGCTCCGGGGCGCCGTGGTCGCCGCGGCGCTCGCGGCCCATCCGTACGAGGAGCCCGCCTACGACGTCGTCGAGCTCGGCGACCCCGGCCGGTCGGCCACCGGCACCGGCCGGATCGGCGACGTCGAGCCGATGACGCTGCGCGAGCTCGCCGGACGGGTCTCAGCCGCGCTGCCGGCCACCACGCAGGGCGTCCGCGTCGCCGGCGACCCGGACCGCGTCGTACGACGGGTCGCGCTGTGCGGCGGGGCGGGCGACTTCCTGCTCGACGCCGTCCGCGGGACCGACGCCGACGTCTACGTCACCAGCGACCTGCGCCACCACCCGGCGTCGGAGTTCCGCGAGCACGACGGCCCGGCGCTGGTCGACGTCGCCCACTGGGCGGCGGAGTGGACCTGGCTGCCGGTGCTCCGGGAACGACTGGCCGGAGCGCTGGGCGATACGGTGGAGATCCGGGTGAGCACGCTGGTCACCGACCCCTGGCAGTTCCGCACCTGAATCCGAGGAGCCACCCTGAAAGCCGATCCCTTCGCCCAGCTCAAGCTGCTCGACGTCCAGGAGCTCGACTCCCGCGCCGACCGGCTGCGTCACCAGCTGGCCCACCTGCCCGAGCACGCCGAGATCCAGCAGCTCACCGCGAGCCGCGCAGACCTCGACGACAGAGCCCGCGACGCGGCGATCGTCGTGGAGGACCTGACCGCCGAGCAGGCGAAGGTCGACGCCGACGTCGAGCAGGTCAAGACCCGGCGTACCCGCGACCGCGACCGGATGGACCAGGGCCTGGTGAGCAACCCCAAGGACCTGCAGCGGATGCAGCACGAGCTGGAGTCGCTCGAGCGCCGGATCACCTCGCTGGAGGACCAGGAGCTCGAGGTCATGGAGCGGCTCGAGGCGGCGCAGAAGGCCCACGCCGACCTGTCCGCGCAGGTCGTGGAGGCCGACGAGCGGCTCGCGGCGCTGACGGCGGCGCGCGACGAGAAGTCGGCCGCGCTCGACGCCGACCTCGCCGAGGTGCTGGCGGCCCGGGACCCGGCCGTGGCCGGGATGCCGGAGGACCTGCTCTCCCTCTACGACCGGCTGCGCGAGCAGAAGGGCGGGGTGGGCGCTGCCCCGCTCCGCGCCCGCGAGTGCGGCGGCTGCCGGCTCTCGCTGGACCCGGCCGAGCTGACCCGGATCCGGGGCGCCTCCATGGACGAGGTGATCCGGTGCGAGGAGTGTCAGCGGATCCTGGTCCGCACCTCGGAGAGCGGGCTCTAGGGTGCCGGAGGCCCCCACCACGCTGGTGCTGGTGCGGCACGGGGTCACCGACCACACCACCGGCAAGCGGTTCTCCGGCGGGCTGGCGGGGTCCGACCCCGGGCTCTCCGAGGAGGGGCGCGCCCAGGTGCGCTCGGTCGGCGAGTGGCTGGCGCCGCTGTCCGACCGGATCGACGCGATCGTCACCTCGCCCGTACGCCGTACCCGTGAGTCGGCGGAGGTGCTCGCGCCGCTGCTGGGCCGGGAGGTGGCGGAGGAGCCCGGCTTCGCCGAGATGGAGTTCGGCGCCTGGGACGGCCTCACCTTCGACGAGGTCGGCGAGCGGCACCGGGAGGACCTCGAGGCCTGGCTCGGCTCCGTCGACATCGCCCCGGGCGGCACGGGCGAGTCGCTGCTGGCCGTCCAGGAGCGGGTGCTGGCCGCACGCGACCGCTGCCTCGCCGAGCACGCCGGCCGTACGGTCGTCGTCGTCAGCCACGTGACGCCGATCAAGACGATGGTGGCCCACGTGATGGAGGCGCCCCTGCGGTCGCTCTACCGGATGGAGCTGGCGCCGGCCTCGGTCACGGTCCTCGCCTTCTGGCCGCCGGAAGGTGACCACGGGCCGTGGGCGTCGGTGCGGCTCCTCAACGCGCTCCCGCCCGACCGGTCGTGGCTGGGGGAGCCGCCCCGCTGGTGAGGGGACACGCCGGAGCAGCAGGGGCGTGGAGTAGAAAGGACCGGGGTTGTCCCCGCTCGCGGTGGGTACGACCCCACGGGCTCCTCTCGGGAGGGGCGGAGCCATCGAGGGAGTCAGTGGATGCCTGAGCAGGGATCGGGGTACCTGGCGCGACCCGCGCCGAGCGGCCTCGCCGACGTCATCGAGCTCGTCCTGGACAAGGGCATCGTCGTCGACGCGTACGTCCGGGTCTCGCTCGTCGGCATCGAGCTGCTCACCATCGACGCGCGCATCGTGGTGGCGAGCGTCGACACCTACCTCCGGTTCGCGGAGGCCACCAACCGGCTCGACCTCAGCGACAAGGGCGGCAAGAACCCCCTCGACATGATGACCGAGGGCGTCGGCGACGCGATCGAGACCGTGGCCGACAAGGTCGTGGAGCGCAAGGTCGAGGGCGCGGTGGAGCCGGCCAAGAAGGCGGTCGGGAAGGTGGCGGACGTCGCCGAGGGCGTCGCCGACAAGGCCGAGGACGTGGTCGCGAAGGTCCGCGGCGACGGGTAGGCAGCGGGTCGGAGGCGCTCAGACCTCGCTGACGACCACGTCGAGCTGGGCGCCACGAACCGTGGCCGCGCCCTCCTCCACCTTCCAGCCGAGGTCCCGCAGCAGGTCCGCCAGCGCCGCGGGCGTCCGCGGGTCACCGCCGTCCTCGAGCAGCGCCCGCACCAGCCGGCCCTTGGTCGCCTTGTTGAAGTGGCTGACCACCTTGCGCACACCGTCGGCCTCGTGGAGCACCCGCACCGTCGCGACCCGGCGTCCCAGCTCGGCCGGCGGGCGCCAGAAGCCGGCGTACGTGCTGGAGCGCAGGTCGACGAGCAGCCCCCGCCCGAGCGACGCGATGACGGCCCCGGCAAGCGGCCCGCGCCACACGGCGGCGACCGGTCCCAGGCCGGGCAGCGTGGTGTCGCCGGACAGCCGGTAGGCGGGGATCCGGTCGGTCGGCCGGAGCAGCCCGAAGACCGACGACGTCACGGCGACCCGGGTGGCGGCGCGGCGCCGGGCCGCAGGGGAGAGGCCGGGGAGGTCGAGTGCGTCGTAGAGCACACCGGTGTAGACCCGGTCGGCGCGCGCCGTCGGCGCGGTCAGCAGCCGTCGGTTGCGCTCGAGCAGGTCGGTCTGGGTGTGACCGATGCCGAGCAGCGCCGGCGCCTCGTCCCGCGCGCTGGCCGCCACCAGGGCCTCGAGCACCCGGTGGCGCACGTCGGTCAGGGACGGGTGGGAGAGCCCCCCGAGGTCGAGCGGGGCACCGCGCCGGGGCGCGGCCTTGCCCTCGCTCGGAGGCAGCAGGATCAGCACGGACGCAACGTTAGGGTGCTGTGCATGGCGAGCAGTCGAGTGGTCAGGCTCCGGTCCCGCGGGCGCGAGCGGGGCGAGGGCGACGGCGGGGTCGCCGCCGAGCTGGCCCGTGGGATCGAGCAGATCCAGGCGGAGCTCGAGGTCACCGCCGACTTCCCCGCAGAGGTCGAGCAGGCCGCGCACGCGGCGGCCGCCGCTCCCCGGCTCCCCGGCCTGGACCGTACCGACCTCGAGCTGCTCACGATCGACCCGGCGTCGGCCCGCGACCTCGACCAGGCGCTGCACCTCGAGCGGGACGGCGACGGCTACGTCGTCCACTACGCGATCGCCGACGTCGCCGCCTTCGTCACGCCGGGCGACCCGGTCGACGAGGAGGCGCACCGCCGCGGGGAGACGCTCTACGGAGCCGACGCGAAGGTGCCGCTCCACCCGACGGTCCTCTCCGAGGACGCCGCGTCCCTGCTGCCCGACCGGGACCGGCCGGCGCTGCTGTGGACGATCCGGGTCGACGAGACCGGTGAGGGCACCGACGTCACGGTCGAACGGGCCCTGGTGCGATCCCGCGCCCAGCTCGACTACGACTCCGCGCAGCGGCAGATCGACGACGGCTCCGCGCCCGAGGCCCTGCAGCTGCTCCGGGAGGTCGGCGAGCTGCGGTTGGAGCGGGAGGCCGCGCGGGGCGGGGTGTCGCTGCCGCTGCCCGAGCAGCAGGTCGAGCTCGACGGGAACGCGGTCGACCTGGAGTTCCGCTCGATGCTGCCGGTCGAGCAGTGGAACGCCCAGATCTCCCTGCTCACGGGGTTCGCCGCGGCGTCGCTGATGGTCTACGCCAGGGTCGGGCTGCTCCGGACGCTGCCGCCGCCGGACCCGCGCGACGTGAAGCGGCTGCACCGCTCGGCGCGCGCGCTGGGCATCGAGTGGCCGGCCGAGCAGCTCTATCCCGACTTCATCCGGACCCTCGACCCGGACCGGCCCCACCACGCCGCGATGGTCGTCGCGTGCACCCGGCTGCTGCGCGGCAGCGGCTACGTCGCCTTCGACGGCGAGGTGCCCGCCGACCCGCAGCACGCCGCGCTCGCCTCCGAGTACGCCCACGTCACCGCGCCGCTGCGCCGCCTCGGCGACCGCTACGCCGGTGAGGTGTGTCTGGCGCTCTGCGCGGGCGAGGACGTGCCGGGCTGGGTCACCGAGCGGCTCCACGACCTGCCCGCCACGCTGCAGCGCTCGGGCCAGCGTTCCCGACGCTACGAGCGCGCGGTGCTCGACCTGGTGGAGGCGGCGCTCCTGCGCGGCCGGGTGGGGGATCAGTTCCCCGGGGTCGTGGTGGACGTCGACGACGAGGACCACGCCCGCGGCACCGTCACGGTCGCCGACCCGGCGATCGAGGCGCCGGTGCGTACGGGCGACGGGGAGCTCCCGCTCGGCGAGGAGGTCGTGGCGACACTGACCGACGCCGACGTGTCGCACCGCCGGGTCGAGTTCTCGGTCGGCTGACCCGACCGGCCCCGCACAGGTCTGGTCCACCCAAAGCCCGGACAGCGGCCGGGATCGCGCCCTACGATTCGGGCACCCCCTGATCCCCCCGATCCCGGCGAATTGGTGAACCCCATGCCCACCACCCCTCGGCGCCGCGCCTCCGCGTGCCTGTTCCTGCTGCTCCTCTCGCTGCTGGCCGTGGTCCCGTTGACCACCACGTCCGCCTCGGCGCGGGCCGGTGCGGCGCTGTCGGTGTCCCCGCAGCACTACATCGGCGGCCAGCGGCTCACCTTCGCGGGCAACATCGGTGCGCGTGGCGAGCGACGGGTGAAGCTGCAGATCAACCTGAGCCGGCCCGGCGACGAGTGGAAGGACGTCGACGACTTCCGCGGCGCGACGACGCAGCGGGACGGCGACTTCAGCTTCGGCTACACCGCGCCGTCGATGTTCGGCATCCGGATGCGAGTCGCGTCCGGGCGGCTGAGCACCCCACCGATCACCTTCCAGGCCGACTCCCAGGACCTCGTCGTCGAGGCACTCAGCGGGGAGCCCGGCCTCGACCCGGGCGAGGTCCGTGCGGGTGAGCCGTTCCGGATCGAGGTCGACACGACGCCCAACAGCGGCAGCGATCGTGACCTGGCCCGGCGTACCGACCTGCCGCCGCCGGCGTACCAGGGTCGGGTGCTGACCCTGCAGGAGCGCACGGTCGACCAGGTCGGCGTGCCCTCCTACATCGATCAGTGGCAGACCCTCCGGACGACCACCGCCGACGCGCAGGGCAAGGGCGTCTTCACCGGCGTCACCACCGACACGGACACCGTCTACCGGGTCCGGCAGGAGGACTGGACCGAGGGCGGCAGCAAGATCGGCTGGTACCCCTCCTTCCCGACGTACGTGACCGTCGTCGACGGCGTGAGCGGCGCGCGGACCGGTGCGGCGGCCGGTCCGGTCGCCGGGCGGGCGACCTCGGGCTCGGTCCCCGTGACGTTCAAGGACGTCGCGTCGACGACCGCGGCGGAGACCTTCCAGTGGCGCCCCTCGCTGTGGGACTACGGCTGGACCTACGGCGAGTCGCTGACCGACGGGCCCAGCCGGGGCTCGGACCCCGTCGGCTGGTGGGTCGACTGGGCCGACGGCACCGGCCGCGCGGCCAAGCACAACGGTGGCGTCATGCTCGACACCCAGCGCCAGAACACCGACGAGCAGCCCGGGAGTCGCGGCACCACCGCCATCACCATGCGCGGCAACCCGATGAAGTACGGCCGCTGGGAGGTGCGGATGCGCACCAAGTCGACCGAGAACCACGCGTACGACCCCCACGTGCTGGTCGAGCTGGTGCCCGACGACCCCGCCGACCACCACTGCGGTGCGCAGACCATCACCGTCGCCGACTTCGTCCCGCACGGCTCGAACGTGCAGGTCGGCGCCAAGGCGCTGGCCGGTGCGAAGGAGTGGACCCGGACCGTCCGCGACGCGTGGAAGAACGGGAGCTCCACGGCGTTCGCGGTCGAGGTGGCGCGCGGCCACGTCTCGTGGTTCATCGAGGGCCGGATCGTCGCGACCGTGAAGAGCCAGGCGGCGGTCTCCGACGTCCCGATGACGCTGCGGCTCTCGCTGGCCGGACGTGGGCTGGACGAGATCAACCGCACCCAGGCGATCTCCGACTGGCAGCGCGGCTACTCCCTCGACCGCGGTGCCCAGAAGACCAACGGCGCCCCGCTGCAGCAGGGCACCTACGGCGGCGGCTGCTGAGCCCGTCCGGGCCGGAGTACGGTCCGGGGATGGCTGACGTCGATCCGGAGACCCACGACCTCGCGGTGGCGGTGCAGGGCGCCGTCGACGCGGTGACCCGGCTCCACCACGAGCAGGAGGTCACCGACCTCACGGCGCTGCTCCGCCAGGAGCTGTCGCGGCGGGGCGTCGACGTCGACGACGAGGAGTGGCTCGCCGAGGCGGTCGGGCACATCCGCGACGGCCATCCCGTCGTCGTGGACGAGGAGGCCTGACCTCCGTGGCGAGCGAACGGGCCGGCCTGTAGGCCGGGTCCTGTCCCGTCGTACGTCTCCGTACGCCGGGGGCGACCATCCATCTAGGACGACCGTTGCCGGCCGCCTCAAGCGGTCCACCCGCGTGCTCGGGCGGGCAGCCCTCGATCGCACGCGCGTCCGGTGCCTCCCAGACTTCAGGTGGCACCAGACTTCTCGACCTTGCTCCAGGTGGGGTTTGCCGAGCCGGTCCGGTCACCCGGACCGCTGGTGGTCTCTTGCACCGCCGTTTCACCCTTACCGCCTGGTCCTGACGATCGTGCTGCCAGCACCGGGCGGCGGTCTGTTCTCTGTGGCACTGTCCCGCGGGTTGCCCCGGGTGGCTGTTGGCCACCACCTCGCCCTGTGGAGCCCGGACCTTCCTCGGCACCCTCCCGGAGGAGGGCGACGCGGTCGCCCGGCCGGCCCGTTCGCACGCTCATCCTAGGGGGTGGGGGTCGTTGACTCGGGGGCGGATCGGTGATGGGGTCGCGGGTGCTGCCTCGGCCCCTCCGTGTGCGCCACATCCGGCGCCCTGGCCGTCAGCTCGGGATGACAGACCAGAAGGAGACCCCTATGTCCCGCACGCGCACAGCCCTGATCGGGCTGTTCTCCACGACGGCGCTCGTCGCGACGTCGTTCGCCTCCCTCGGCCAGGCCACCGCGGCCCCGTCCGAGGACCGCTCCACCCCGGTGCCGATCGTGACCCCCGACGGCCAGCTCAGCTCGTACGTCGTCAACGTCGGCAGCGGCACGAACGCCTGGGGCCAGGCGCACCGCGCCATCGACGCGGCCGACGGCTCGGTCGTCCAGGACTGGCCCCAGATCAAGGTGGTCGTCGTCCACTCCACCAACGGTGACTTCCGCTCCGACGTCGTGGCCGCTCCCGGCGGTGGCGCCGTCTCGTCCGTCGGCTCGACCCGCACGGTCGCCGTCAAGGAGGGCACGCCCGGCACGGCCACCGGCCTGTCCGACGCCCGGCTGGCCCGCGGCGGGGCGCAGGGCGAGTTCGCCAACAGCGAGGCCGTGGCCGAGGACCCGCGCGAGGCCGAGCAGTGGGACATGAAGGTGATCAAGGCCGACCAGGCCCACCAGCGGACCGACGGCAGCAGCGACGTGCTCGTGGGTGTGCTCGACAGCGGCATCGACGCCGACCACCCGGACCTCGACGACAACATCGACACCGGGTCCTCGGTCAACTGCTCCGACGCGGGGCAGGTCGACCGCTCCGCGACCGGCTGGCAGCCCACCACCAGCGACCACGGCACCCACGTCGCCGGCACGATCGCGGCCGAGCGCAACGGGGAGGGCATCGTCGGCGTCGCGCCCGACGCCCGGATGGCGTCGGTCAAGGTCGTCAACGACGACGGGTTCATCTACCCCGAGTACGCCGTGTGCGGCTTCATGTGGGCCGGGCTCGAGGGCATGGACGTGACGAACAACAGCTACTTCGTCGACCCGTTCATGTACTGGTGCGGCGACCAGCCCGACCAGGCTGCCGCGATGGAGGCCGTCAACCGCGCCGTCCAGTGGTCGACCACGCAGGGCGTGGTCCACGCCGCGGCCGCCGGCAACGCCGCGACCGACCTGTCGAACAACACGACCGACAGCTCCAGCCCCAACGACAGCCAGCCGGTCACGCGCAGCATCAACAGCGGTTGTCTCGACATCCCGGCCGAGCTGCCGGGCGTGGTGACCGTGTCGTCCTTCGCCCGCATCGGCGAGACCCTCGACACCCAGCTGTCGAGCTTCTCCAACCGCGGCCTCGACGCCATCGACGTGGGCGCCCCGGGCTCCCGGATCCTGTCGACGATCGTCAACGGCAACGGCTACGGCCTCAAGAGCGGTACGTCGATGGCCTCGCCGCACACGGCCGGCGTCCTCGCGCTGCTGGCGGGCACCCACCCGTCGTGGGGCCCGGCGCAGCTGAAGGCCACGCTCGAGGGTGAGGCCGACGACAAGCCGTGCTCGCCGCCGCAGAACAACAGCGGCGCGGCGTGCCAGGGCACCGACAGCGACAACAGCTACGCCGGTGAGGGGATGGTGGACGCGCTCGACGCGGTCACTCCCTGAGCGGACGCAGCACCGGCGACCGGCCGGCGTCCGGGTGGGCCCGTCAGACCAGGGTCAGCACCTCGGCGCCGGCCGGCGTCACGAGCAGGGTGTGCTCGAACTGCGCGCTGCGCCGGCGGTCGCGGGTGACGACGGTCCAGTCGTCGTCCCACATCTCCCACTCGTGGGTGCCGAGGTTGAGCATCGGCTCGATCGTGAAGGTCATCCCGACGTGCATCACGTCGTCGAACCTGGGCTCGTCGTAGTGGGGGATGATCAGGCCGGAGTGGAACGACGTCCCGATGCCGTGGCCGGTGAAGTCGCGGACGACGCCGTAGCCGTGGCGGCGGGCGAAGCTCTCGATCACCCGGCCGATGACGTTGACCTGCCGGCCCGGCCGTACCGCCCTGATGCCGCGCTCGAGCGCCTCCCGCGTGTGCTCCACCAGCGCCCGCGACTCCTCGTCGACGTCACCGGCGAGGAAGGTGGCGTTGGTGTCGCCGTGGACCCCGTCGAGGTAGGCGGTGATGTCGATGTTGACGATGTCGCCGTCCTCGACCACACGGCTGTCCGGGATGCCGTGGCAGATCACCTCGTTGACGCTGGTGCAGAGGCTCTTGGGAAAGCCGCGGTAGCCGAGCGTCGAGGGGTACGCGCCGTGGTCGCAGAGGAACTCGTGGCCCACCCGGTCGAGCTCGTCGGTCGTCACGCCCGGGGTGACGTGGGAGCCCACCAGCTCGCGGGCCTGCGCGGCCAGCCGGCTCGCGACCCGGATCCTGGCGATCGTCTCCTCGTCCTTCACCTCGCTGCCGGTGAACGGGGCTGGCGCGGGCCGGTCGACGTACTCGGGACGGGTGATCTGGTCGGGCACGGGCCGTCGGGGCGACACGGTGCCGGGGGCGACAGGTGCTGCGAGAGGCATGCGGCGAGTGTAGTTTCCGGGACATGAGTGACACCGCGGCGGAGTACTGGTTCTGCGTCAAGCACCACAGGGTCGAGTCGCCGCCCGGCATGTGCCCGCCCATCGATCGGCTGGGTCCCTACGCCACCCGCGACGAGGCCGCTCGCGCGCTCGAGAAGGTCGAGGAGCGCAACGAGGAGTGGGACACCGACCCGAGGTGGAACGACCTCGAGGACTGAGGCGTGAGCGGCATCCCCGGGGCGCCGCAGCGCCCGCGGGCCTCGCCGTGGCCGTTCGCCGGGATGATCGGGATGGCGTGCGTGCTGTTCCTGATCCTCGCGAGCCTGCTGGCGACGCCCTGGTGGGTGGTGGTGGGGCTGGTCGTCGTCTGGGCGCTGGCGCTGGGCCTCGCGATCACCTGGTGGACGCCGTACCCGACCCGGCTGCCCTGGATCCCGGTGGCGGTGGCGCTGCTCTGGCTCACGGCGGTCGTGGGCGGTGCCGCCTGGTTCGGCTGGGCCGCCTGACCGGTCCCGGTCAGCGGCGACGCTGCGGCCTGACCCGCAGCACCGCGTCGGTCGGGGCGTCGTTGTCGGTGGTGAGGAGCAGGTTCTTCTCGGGAGTCAGGACGACCGAGCGGAGCCGTCCGAGCCGCCGCAGCCGGTCGGGGGACCTGGTCCACTGCAGCTGTCCGCGCGGGCCGAACTTCATGAACACCACCCGGTTGGCCTTCAGCGCCGCGACGGCGAGGGTGCCGTTGAGCCGCCCCCACTTCTTGCCGTACACCCAGGCTGCTCCCGACGTGGCCAGGGTCGGGCTCCCGGAGCGCCACTTGGCGCCGACCTGCGGGCCCGGGAGCGACCGGTCGGTCATCGGGACGCTCTCGTTGTAGCCCGGTACCGGATTCCAGCCGTAGTCGCCGCCGGCCCGGAGCCGGTTGACCTCGTCGTCCCGGTCCGGCCCGTGCTCGACGGACCACAGGCTGCCGTCGCGCCGTTGCGCCAGGCCCTGGACGTTGCGGTGGCCGTACGTGAACACGTAGCGCTTGTGCCGGTTCCGGGCCCGGATGAAGGGGTTGGTCGGCCAGGGCCGGCCGGTCTGCCGGTTGAGCCGGAGGGTCTTGCCGCCGAGCGACGTACGGTCGCGGGGGTTGGTGCCCTGGGCGGCGTCGCCGGTGCCGACGAGCAGCGCCCCGTTGCGGGCGATCAGCAGCCGGCACCCGCCGTGACGGCCGCTGCTGGTCGGGAAGCCGGCGACCAGGGTCTCGACCCGGCTCGCCCGGGTGGCCGCGTCGTTGAGCCGCCACGCGTTGACCCGGACGTCGTGCCCGCCGCCGGCCTTCTGCCAGCCCGAGCAGGTGTAGAACCGCCGGTTCCGGTCGAAGCCCGGGTCCACCTCCATCGACATCAGCCCGGTCTCACCCGACACCCAGATCCGGTTGCCGGGGAACCGCACCGTGCTCCGGGTGCCGTTGTCGTACGTCGAGAGCCGCGCCCGGTCGCGCTCGGTGACCAGCAGCCGGCCGCTCGGGAGCCGCTTGACGTCCCAGGGGTTGTCCAGCCCGGTCACCAGTCTGCGTACCTGCAGCCGGGGGAGGCGGGCCTGCTCGGCGCGGACGGCCGCCGCTCGGTCGGCGGACGCCTCGGTCGGGACCGGCACGGCCTGGGCCGCCGGGACGGCCGGCACGGTCAGCGCAAGGGGGAGTGCGAGGGCGAGGAGGGGGGAGCGCATGGCTCACGGTAACCCCCGGTGAACCCGCTGACCGGGCACTCGGAGGTCCATCAGGGGCCCTGACCGGGCACTGGCGTGCGCCGGGGCGACCCGGACTGCCCGCTCACGGCGCTGGGAGGGCACGGGATCGCCCGGTCGGCTAGAACGTGTGGTCGGGGCCGGGGAAGCCGCCGGAGCGGACGTCGTCGGCGTACGCCCGGGCGGCGTCGAGCAGCACCCCGTGGACGTCGGCGTACTGCTTGACGAACCGCGCCATCTTGCCGGTACGCAGGCCGAACGCGTCCTGCCAGACCAGCACCTGGCCGTCGCAGTCCGGGCCGGCGCCGATGCCGACGGTGGGGATCGCCAGCTCGCGGGTGACCCGGCCGGCCAGCTCGCCCGGCACCATCTCCATCACCACGGCGAACGCGCCGGCCTCCTGCACCGCGCGGGCGTCGTCGAGCAGTGCGTCGGCGGCGTCACCGCGGCCCTGCACGCGGTAGCCGCCGAGGGCGTGCTCGCTCTGCGGGGTGAAGCCGATGTGCGCCATCACGGGGATGCCGCCGCGCGCGAGCCGGTCGATCTGCGGCGCCATGTCGGCACCGCCCTCGAGCTTGACGCAGTGGGCCTCGCCCTCCTTCATGAAACGGACGGCGGTGAGGTACGCCTGCTCCGGGGAGGCCTGGTAGGAGCCGAACGGCAGGTCGCCGACCACCAGGCTGCGGCGTACCGACCGCGCCACGGCGCGGGTGAGCGGGAGCAGCTGGTCGACGGTCACCGGCACCGTCGTCTCGTTGCCGTAGACGTTGTTGCTGGCGCTGTCGCCGACCAGCAGCACCTCGATCCCGGCCTCGTCGAAGGTGGCGGCGGCGTACTGCTCGTAGGCCGTGAGCATCGTGAACTTCTCGCCGCGTTCCTTGAGGTCGCGCAGGTGGTGGGTGCGGACCCGGGTGACGGCGGGCGCCGGCTGCTCCTGGCTCATCCGCTCAGGCTAGTGGCGCGGCGGCCTGCTCAGGTGCGGCAGGAGTTGTCGCGTGGGTCACGCTTCAGCTCGTGGTGCAGCCCGGCGAGGGCGACCTCGTCGCTGTCGTTGCCGGTGTGGGCTGCCTCGAACCACGCGGCGTACTGGGAGATCTCGTCGAGCCGCCACTCGAGGTCGAACATCTCCAGCAGCGTCGGGTCCGCGTCGACCAGGTGCCCCCAGCCGTGCTCCACCAGGGTCGCGAGGTCGCGCTCCTTCGGCGCCAGCTTCGCCGACTCCCAGTCGACGAGGTAGGTCCCGGTCTGGGTCGCCAGCTGGTTGCGGGTGTGCGGCTCGCCGTGGGTCGGGACCCAGGTCGCCTCGTGGGTCCCGGCGGCCAGGGTGAGGTAGGTGGAGGTCCACTCGCGGATCTGGGGGAGCCGCTCGCGCAGCGCGTTGCGGGCGTACTCGCCGAACGGGCCGTTCTCCCACGGCCGGGCGGTGCGGGTCTCGAGCCGGAACGCGAAGGCCGGGTGCACCAGGGGTCGCCACCGCGGCATCGACGGCGGCGCCGGCTCCGCGTGCAGCCGGGTGACCATCTCGACGGTCGCCCGGGCCTGGTCCTCGTCGGCGAACGGCCCCTGGCCGCTGGTGCCCTCGAGCCACGGCGTGACGCTGAGCCGGTCCTCGCCGAGCGGGACGGTGCAGCGGCCGAGCAGGGTACGGCGGTTGGGGAGCACGAACTCGAGCCCGCGGGCGGCCAGCCCCGCGGCGGCGCCGTACGCCGCCTCGAGAGACTTGTCGGTGTGCCGGTCCCCGAGCCGGTCGAGGGTCACGAAGTGGGTCGGCCGTTCGCCCACCCAGGCCTGCCAGTGCCACGCGCCGAAGCCGACCGGCAGGTGGGTCACCCGCTCCACGTCAGGGAGCCAGTGGGCCCACAGGGTGTGGCGCACGTCCTCGTCGGAGACGTGCAGGGGTCGCTCGCGCACGGAACTGCCTTCCCGAGGGTGGAGGTGGAGGGAGGGGTTCCACCGTCGTGGGTCTGGTGTACCAGTTTCCGGGGGGTGGCGGAGGCGGAACGGCCCCGTGTGTTGCGGTCCCGAGACCAAGCGTGATCGGCCGGCCGTACGGGTCCGCCCGAACGGGCCATGCGCGGTGGTCCGGACGGTCAGCCGCGGGCCCCGTCGGCGGCCGCCTCGAGGTCGGCGACGACGATCCGCTGCATGGTGAACATCGCCTCGGCGGTCGCCCTGGCCCGAGCCGGGTCGGGGTCGGAGAGCAGCTCGTACAGCCGGACGGGGACCACCTGCCACGACAGCCCGAAGCGGTCCCGGAGCCAGCCGCACATCGACTCCTCGCCGCCGCCGGCGAGCAGTGCGTCCCAGAGCCGGTCGACCTCGGCCTGGTCGGCGCAGTCGACGGCGAACGAGATGGTCTCGGTGAAGCCGGCGTGCGACGGACCGCCGTTGATCCCCTTGAAGCGCAGCCCGTGGGCGGTCCACTCCGCGACCCTCATCGGGCCCGGCTCGCCCCGGTCGGCGGCGTTGTAGCGCGAGACGTGGTGCACCGCGGAGTCGGGGAAGACCGAGGTGTAGAAGTCGACCGCCTGCTCGAGGTCGGCGTCGAACCAGAGGCAGGGGGTGATGCTCATCGCGCGCGCTCCCATGGTGGTCGTCCGGTGTCGGGGGTACCGACCGCGGTCGGCCCACGGACTCATCGCCCTAGACTCGGGACGTGGACTTCTCCTCGGCGTACGACCAGGGCTTCGCCCGGGTGGCGGCGTGCACGGTGCCGGTGACGGTGGCCGACCCGGCCGCCAACGCGCGGACGGTCCTGGAGCAGGTCCGGGCCTGCCACGACGACGGCGTCGCGGTCGCGGTGTTCCCCGAGCTCTCGCTCTGCGGCTACGCCGTCGACGACCTGCTGCTCCAGGACACGCTGCTCGACGCGGTGCTCGCGGGCCTCGGCGAGGTCGTCGCCGGCACGGCCGACCTGACCCCGGTCGTGGTCGTCGGGGCGCCGCTGGTGCACGGAACCCGGCTGCTCAACTGCGCCGTGGTGGTCCACCGGGGCCGGGTGCTCGGGGTCGCGCCGAAGTCGTACCTCCCGACCTACCGCGAGTTCTACGAGCGCCGCTGGTTCGCCCCCGGTGACGACCGGCGTGGCGGGACGATCCGGCTGCTGGGCGAGGACGTCCCGCTCGGACCCGACCTGCTGTTCACGGCCACCGACGTGCCGGGCCTGGTGCTCCACGTCGAGGTCTGCGAGGACATGTGGGTGCCGGTGCCGCCGAGCGCGGAGGCCGCCATGGCCGGTGCCACGGTGCTGGCCAACCTGTCCGGCAGCCCGATCACGGTGGCCCGGGCCGAGGACCGCCGGCTGCTGGTCCGCTCGGCCAGCGCCCGGTGCCTGGCGGCGTACGTCTTCGCGGCCGCCGGGCAGGGCGAGTCGACGACCGACCTCTCGTGGGACGGCCAGACGATGGTCTACGAGTGCGGGGAGCTGTTGGCCGAGAGCGAGCGGTTCCCGGACGGACCCCGCCGCAGCGTCGTCGACGTCGACCTCGACCGGATCCGGCAGGAGCGGCTGCGCCAGGGCACCTTCGACGACAACCGTCGCGGGACCGGGAGCCGGGAGCTGCGCACCGTGCCGTTCGAGCTGCAGCCACCGACGGGCGACGTCGGGCTGCGCCGCAAGGTCGACCGGTTCCCGTTCGTCCCCGACGACCCCGAGCGGCTGGCCCTCGACTGCTACGAGGCGTACAACATCCAGGTCTCCGGGCTGGAGCAGCGGCTGCACAGCCTGAAGATCGGGCAGAGCGGCCAGCCGAAGGTCGTCATCGGGGTCAGCGGCGGGCTCGACTCCACCCACGCGCTGATCGTCGCTGCACGTGCGATGGACCGGCTGGGCCGCGACCGCAGCGACATCCACGCGTTCACGCTCCCCGGGTTCGCCACGGGCGAGACGACCAAGTCGTACGCGACCCGGCTCGCCAAGTCGCTCGGCGTGACCTTCGAGGAGATCGACATCACGGCCGCGGCCCACCAGCTGCTCGCCGACCTCGACCACCCCTACGCCGCCGGCAAGGAGGTGTATGACGTCACGTTCGAGAACGTCCAGGCGGGCCTGCGCACCGACTACCTCTTCCGTCTCGCCAACCACCGCGGCGGCATCGTCCTCGGGACCGGCGACCTGTCCGAGCTGGCGCTGGGCTGGTGCACGTACGGCGTCGGCGACCAGATGTCGCACTACGGCGTCAACGCCGGTGTGCCCAAGACCCTGATCCAGCACCTGATCCGCTGGGTCAGCAACAACGGGGAGTTCGAGGCCGAGACCAACGACCTGCTCCGTGAGATCGTCGAGCAGGAGATCACGCCCGAGCTCGTCCCCACGCGTGAGGACCACCTGCCGCAGTCGACCGAGGAGTCGGTCGGTCCGTACTCGCTCCAGGACTTCACGCTCTTCCAGGTCCTCCGCTTCGGCCACCGGCCCCGCCGGATCGCCTTCCTCGCGATGCACGCGTGGCGCGACGCGGACGCGGGGGAGTGGCCACCGAACTTCCCCGCCGAGCGACGCGTCGCCTATGACCTGGCCACCGTCCGCGCCTGGCTCGTGGTCTTCGTGCAGCGGTTCTTCGCCAGCCAGTTCAAGCGCTCCGCGCTGCCCAACGGGCCCAAGGTGAGCGCCGGCGGCACGATGAGCCCGCGCGGCGACTGGCGGATGCCGTCCGACGCGAGCGCTTCAGCGTGGCTCGCCGAGATCGAGCGCGACGTCCCGCGTGCGTGACTGGCACGCCCGCGCCGACGAGCTCGCGGCCGAGGCGATCGGCGGGGGAGAGCCCACCACCTGGTTCGACCGGCTCTACGCCGCCGGCGTCGCCGGGGAGGTGGCGATGCCGTGGGACCGCACCGGGCCGCAGCCGCTGCTCGAGGGATGGGCCCGCGCGACCGGTGTCGACGGCACCGGGCGCTCGGCCGTGGTGGTCGGCTGCGGCCTCGGCGCCGACGCGGCGTACGTCGCCGGCCTGGGGTTCGCGACCACCGGCTTCGACGTCTCGCCGACGGCGGTGCGGCAGGCACGCGAGCGCCACGCGGGCGCCGGTGTCGACTTCGAGGTCGGCGACCTGCTCGACCTGCCGGCCGCCTGGCGCGGGGCGTTCGACCTGGTCGTCGAGGTCTTCACGGTGCAGGCCCTGCCCGACCCGCCGCGGAGCGACGCGATCGCCGCCGTCCCGGGGCTGGTCGCCCCGGGCGGGACCTTGCTGGCGGTCGAGTTCCGGTCCGACGGCAGCCAGCCCGCCGACCAGGGCCCGCCGTTCCCGCAGGATCGCGACGCCATGCTGGCGCTGGCCGGCGAGCGGCTGGAGGTCGTCGCCCTGGAGGAGCTCGAGGGCCCGTTGTGGCGGGCGGAGTACCGGCGCTCCGTGACGTGACTCTTCGCGGTCGCCCGCTCGCCCGCTCGTGGGCCGGTGGCCGGCGTCCCGGGGCCTTGCTGGTTTCGCGGTGGATTGCTGCCACCAGGTGACCGCGGTCCACCGCGCTCTGCGCGCACGGCGGCCCTGACGGATGCATCGGACCCGGCCCGTGTGCCGGAAACGTGGCCGACACAGCGGTGAGACATAGTGGCCCCATGGGCAAGCAGGAAGACTTCGTGCTGCGGGCGCTCGAGGAGCGTGACGTCCGCTTCGTACGGCTGTGGTTCACCGACGTGCTGGGCTACCTCAAGTCGGTGGCGGTGGCGCCGGCCGAGCTCGAGGGTGCGTTCGAGGAGGGCATCGGCTTCGACGGCTCCGCCATCGAGGGCTTCGCCCGGGTCTACGAGGCCGACATGCTGGCCAAGCCCGACCCGTCGACCTTCCAGATCCTGCCGTGGCGCGGCGAGGGCCCGGCGACGGCCCGGATGTTCTGCGACATCGTGATGCCGGACGGCTCACCGTCGTACGCCGACCCGCGCTACGTCCTCAAGCGCAACCTGGCCGTCGCGGCCGACAAGGGGTTCACCTACTACACCCACCCCGAGATCGAGTTCTACCTGTTCAAGAACACCCCGGAGCCGGGCGGCGAGCCGATCCCGGTCGACCGGAGCGGGTTCTTCGACCACACCGCCCAGTCGATGGGCAGCGACTTCCGCCGCGAGGCGATCACGATGCTGGAGTCGATGGGGATCTCGGTGGAGTTCAGCCACCACGAGGGCGGCCCGGGCCAGCAGGAGATCGACCTGCGCTACGCCGACGCGCTCTCGACGGCCGACAACATCATGACCTTCCGGACCGTGGTCCGGGAGGTGGCCCTGAGCCAGGGGATCTGGGCGAGCTTCATGCCCAAGCCGTTCACCAGCCACCCGGGCAGCGGGATGCACACCCACGTGAGCCTGTTCGAGGGCGACCAGAACGCGTTCTTCGAGGCCGGTGCCGAATACCAGCTGTCCAAGACCGCCCGGATGTTCATCGCCGGCATCCTCCACCACGCCAGCGAGATCAGCGTCGTCACCAACCAGTGGGTCAACAGCTACAAGCGGCTGCTCGCCGGTGACGAGGCGCCGCCGTACATCTGCTGGGGCCACAACAACCGCTCGGCGATGGTGCGGGTGCCGATGTACAAGCCCAACAAGGGCCCCTCGACCCGGATCGAGCTCCGCACCCTCGACGCCGCCGCCAACCCCTACCTGGCGTACGCCGTGATCCTGGCGGCCGGCATGAAGGGGATCGAGGAGGGCTACGAGCTGCCGCGGGAGGCCGAGGACGACATGTGGTCGCTCACCGACCGTGAGCGGCAGAGCCTCGGCATCGACCCGCTCCCCAAGACCCTCCACGAGGCGATCACGATCGCCGAGGACAGCGAGCTGCTGGCCGAGGCGCTCGGCGAGCACGTCTTCGACTTCTTCCTGCGCAACAAGCGCCAGGAGTGGGCCGACTACCGGGTCCAGGTCTCGCCGTACGAGCGCGACCGGATGCTGCCGGTCATCTGAGCCGCGGCGATGACGGTGACCCGCATCCTCGTGATCGAGCACGAGGCGCAGTGCCCGCCGGCCCACGTCGGCACCTGGCTGACCGAGGCCGGGGCCGAGCTCGACGTGTGCCGGCCCTGGGCCGGCGACGAGCTCCCCGCTCTCGCGTCGTACGACGGGCTGGTCGTGCTCGGCGGCTCGATGGGTGCCGACGACGACGCGCTGCACCACTGGCTGGCGCCGGTGAAGCAGCTGCTCCGCGACGCCGTCGATGCCGGCGTGCCCACGCTCGGCATCTGCCTGGGCCACCAGCTGCTCGCCTCCGCCCTCGGGGGAGACGTGGTGCCCAACGCGCGCGGCCAGCAGGTCGGCCTGTTCGACGTGGGCTGGCTGCCCGCCGCGGGTGACGACGAGCTGGTGGCCGGGCTCGGGCCGGTGCGCGGCGTGCAGTGGAACAGCGACGTGGTCGTCGGGCTCCCTGACGGCGCGGTCGCCCTGGCCGAGACGCCGGAGGGGGAGCTGCAGCTGGCGCGGTTCGGGCCGCGCGCGTGGGGTGTCCAGCTGCATCCCGAGGTCGACGTCCCGATCCTCACCTCGTGGGCCGCCGGCGACCGTGACGACCACCTCGAGCGCGGCATCGACCAGGAGGCGGTGCTCCGCGAGATCGGCGACGCGCACGACGAGCTCGAGCGGGCCTGGCGGCCGTTCGCCGCCCGGTTCCTCGAGATCGCGCGCTGAGCACTCCGCCCGGAGGCCGGCGACGCCGGGTCACCCCGGGGACGGGCCGTCGTCGGGGGACCGGTCGGGGACCGCGTGGCTGCGCGCGCTGGGGCTCGACAGCGCGAGCAGGATCAGGATGCTGCCGCCCACGCTCGGCAGGCTGCCCAGGGCGATCGGGTGTCCGTCGCTCCCCACCGTGGCGAGGAACGCGGTGATGGCGGTCATCGAGGAGACCGTCATCAGCGACAGCCTCGCCCAGTTGCGCCGGGCGAGGACGGCCAGTCCGAGCCCACCGTCGACCACCGCCGCCAGGGCGAGGACGACGGCCAGGAGGAGGGCCAGCCCGCGCACGTCGTGTCCCGAGAGCCCCAGGTCCTCGACGTGCCGGACCTCGCCGGGCGCGACGACGAGCAGGACCGCGGTCGCTGCGTACACCGCCGCCCGCAGGAGCGCCACGGCCGCCCCCGTCACCGTCGCTGCCGGTGGCCGGTCGCGGTGGGCCGTGGGCGTGACGTCGGGTGCCCCGCCGGTCGCGGGCACTCGGCGCAGGTCGAGCACGGGGAGGTCCCCGTCCGTCCGGATCCTGTCGCCACCGCCGTTTCGCGAGTGGTAGCCGGAGGAGAACTGCTCGAGGACCTCGACGTCCACCTCCGGCACCGACCCGGTGACGGTGTGGATCACGAAGTCCCGTTCCACGTCGGTGTTCTCGTCGATCTTGTGCGTGATCTGGAGGGTGAACAACGACAGGCCCACCCGGCGGTCGTACGTCGCGGCGCCCAGCCAGTCGACCGCGAACCCCCCGGGCAGCAGCCAGCCGTCGGGACACCGCCAGAACCTGACGTGGTGCCGGCGGGACGGGCTGCCCTCGAGCTCCTGCTCGTAGGCGAAGTCCTGGCGCCGGTCGAACAGGTGCAGCGGGCTGACCGGTGCGGTCGGGTAGCTCTCCCGCCGCATGGTGCGCACCACGATCTCCCACCCGGCGCGAAGACCCAGCTCGTCGGCCCGGCGCCAGCCGGCCGCGACCATCGCGGCGTGCACCTGCTGCTCCTGCCCACGCATGGCCAGGTTGACGGGGTCGCCGAGCAGGCCGTCACTGGTGCGGGTCCGGCCCATGAAGTAGCCCGGCAGGTAGATCCGGGTCAGGATCCGGTGGAGCCGGGGGAGCACCAGGTAGGTGAAGAAGATCCAGAACACCAGCAGCAGGAGCGACGGCCAGCCCGGCCGTACGCCGTCGCGGAGGAGCACGTAGGCGAACCACACGGCGGCGGCGCCCGAGAAGGCGAAGAAGCAGGCGTCGATGGCGGCGGTCGTGGAGCGCCGGCGCTCGGACGCGGGGCCAGTCGCCACGAGGGTCAGTATGGAGCATGGCGCGGCCGGCAGCGTCGCCCTCGTGGACGGCCCCGCCGTCAGTGCACGCTGACGGTGAACCGCTCGAAGGCGTCCCGCCCCGGGTCAGCCGGCCCGAGACCCGGAAGGTTGCCCGCTCGCCGGGACGCCACGGATGGTCGCACCCTCGCTAGCGTGTCTCCCGTGAACCGCGCCGGCGTCCGATCCCGACTGGTCCGCGCCGGCTTCACCGACACCGACCGTGCCGAGCCGATGCTGGCCGAGCTGGGCGTCCACGCCGACCCGTTGCTGCCGCTGCTCGGTCGTACGGCCGATCCCGACCTGGCCCTCTCCGGCCTGCTGCGGCTGGCCGAGGCGAGCTCGGACCCCGAGGCGCTGCTGGCCGAGGCCGCGGACGACGAGGGCACGTCGATGCGGCTGCTCTCGGTGCTCGGGGCGAGCGCCGCGCTGGCCGACCACCTGGTGCGGCACCCCGACCACTGGCGGGAGCTCACCGACCCGACGCTGGGCTCGACCCGCGCGCCCGCCTTCCTCGTACGTGCCCGGCTGGTGCAGGCGGTCGGCGCCGACCCCGAGGCCGAGGAGCCCGTCGCCTCGCTGCCGTACGGCCGGGCGCTCGACGCGCTGCGGGTGGAGTACCGCCGGCTGCTGCTGCGGCTCACCGCCCGCGACCTGGCCCACGACCAGGGCGTCGACGACACCGCGGCCGAGCTGTCGGACCTCGCCGCCGGCGCCCTCGAGGCAGCCCTGGCGATCGCGCGCCACCAGGTGGGGGAGACGGCGTCCGCCGCCCGGCTCGCCGTGATCGCGCTCGGCAAGTGCGGTGCCCACGAGCTCAACTACGTCTCCGACGTCGACGTCATCTTCTGCTTCGAGCCGGCCGACGGCGTCGACGAGCACGTCGCCGCGCGGGTCGCCACCCAGCTGGCCGGCCACCTGATGCGCGCCTGCTCCGACCACACCCCGGAGGGCACGCTGTGGCCGGTCGACGCGGCGCTGCGCCCCGAGGGCAAGGCGGGCCCGCTGGTGCGCACCCTGGCCAGCCACCGCGGCTACTACGACCGCTGGGCCAAGACCTGGGAGTTCCAGGCCCTGCTCAAGGCGCGGCCGGTGGCGGGCGACCGCGAGCTGGGGGAGCAGTACGCCGCCATGGCGGCCGACCTGGTGTGGGGCGCCTCCGAGCGCGACGGGTTCGTCGAGGACGTGCAGGCGATGCGCCGCCGGGTGCTCGACCACATCCCGGCCCACCAGGCCGAGCGGCAGCTCAAGCTCGGGTCCGGCGGCCTGCGCGACGTCGAGTTCGCCGTCCAGCTGATGCAGCTGGTCCACGGCCGCGCGGACGAGCGGCTGCGGGAGCCGACCACGCTGAGCGCCCTGCACGCCCTCACCGAGGGCGGCTACGTCGGCCGTCCCGACGGCGAGGCGCTGCACGAGGCGTACGCGTTCCTCCGCACCCTCGAGCACCGGATCCAGCTGCACCAGCTGCGGCGCACCCACGTCGTCCCGGCCGACGAGGCGTCCCTGCGCCGCCTCGGTCGCAGCATGGGCTTCCTCACCGACCCCGAGCAGGCGCTGGACGCGGCCTGGCAGCACCACCGCCGCGAGGTCCGGCGGCTGCACGAGAAGCTGTTCTTCCGGCCGCTGCTCGCCGCCGTGGCCCGGATCCCCGGCGAGGGCGCCCGGCTCTCCCCGGAGGCCGCGACGGCACGGATGGCCGCGCTCGGCTACGCCGACCCGTCGTCCGCGCTGCGGCACCTCGAGGCGCTCACCGCGGGGGTGTCGCGGCGGGCGGCGATCCAGCGGACGCTGCTGCCGGTGATGCTCGAGTGGTTCGCCGACTGCCCCGACCCCGACTCCGGCCTGTTCGGGTTCCGCCGGATCAGCGACCACCTCGGCAGCACCCCGTGGTTCCTCTCGACGCTCCGCGACGAGGGCGAGGTGGCCCAGCGGCTGGCGACGGTCCTCGCGACGTCGCGCTACGTCACCGACCTGCTGGAGCGCGAGCCGCAGGGGGTCAAGATGCTGGGGGAGGACCTCACCCCGGCCTCCGCCGAGACGCTCCAGTCGGAGATGTCCGCGACCGCCGGCCGGCACACCGTCGCCGAGGACGCCGTCCGCGGCATCCGGGCGATCCGGCGGCGCGAGCTGCTGCGGATCGCCGCCGGCGACCTGCTCGGCGGCACCGACGAGGCCGAGGTCGGCCGGGGCCTGTCCCGGCTGACCGACGCGACCCTCGAGGCCACGCTCCGGGTGGCCGAGCGCGCGGTCCGCGACCAGAAGGGCCTGGACGAGGCGCCGACTGCTCTGGCGGTGGTCGCGATGGGGCGCTACGGCGGGTTCGAGCTCTCGTACGGCTCCGACGCCGACGTGCTGTTCGTCCACGACCCGCGGCCGGGGGTCGACCCGCAGCAGGCCGGCAGCTACGCCCTGGCCGTCGGCAACGAGCTGCGCCGGCTGCTCGCGGCGCCGGGTCCCGACCCGGCGCTGGAGGTCGACGCCGGCCTGCGGCCCGAGGGCAAGCAGGGCCCGCTGGTGCGCAGCCTCGACTCGTACGCCGCCTACTACGCCAAGTGGTCGCGGGTCTGGGAGGCGCAGGCGCTGCTGCGCGCGGACGCGGTCGTCGGCGACGAGGACCTGCGGCGCCGGTTCACCGAGATGGTCGACCCGCTCCGCTATCCCGAGGGCGGGCTCAGCCACGACGACGTGGTCGAGATCCGCCGGATCAAGGCCCGGGTCGACACCGAGCGGCTGCCGCGCGGCGCCGACCGCAACACCCACCTCAAGCTGGGCCGCGGCGGGCTCGCGGACATCGAGTGGACGGTGCAGCTGCTGCAGCTGCAGCACGGTGCGGAGGTGCCCGGGCTGCGTACCACCCAGACCCTGGCCGCCCTCGAGGCGGCCCGCGAGGCGGGACTGGTCGGCGCGCACGACGCGTCGGTGCTGGCCGAGGGCTGGCGCACCGTCAGCCGGATCCGCAACGCGATCACCCTGGTCCGCGGCCGGCCCGCCGACCAGCTGCCGCGCGACACCCGCGAGAAGGCCGCGGTCGCGCTCACCGTCGGCTACTCCGTGGGCGGCTCCGACGAGATGGTCAACGACTACCTGCGTCGTACGCGCCGGACGCACGCCGTGGTCGAGCGGATCTTCTGGGGCTGAGGGCCGGGGGTCCCGGCCTACGATGCGAGGCATGACCACTGCCTCCCGTGCCACCGACCTCCTGCAGCTCCACCGCGACCCGGCCCTGTTGACCGTGGTCAACGTGTGGGACGCGATCTCCGCCCGCACCGTCGCCGATGTCCCCGGCACCCGGGCGCTGGCCACCGCGAGCCACTCCATCGCCGCGACGCTCGGCTACCCCGACGGCGAGCAGATCCCCGTCGCCGAGATGCTCGACATGTGCCGCCGCATCGTCGGCGCGGTGGACCTGCCCGTCAGCGCCGACCTGGAGGGCGGCTACGGCGACGCCCCCGACACGATCCGCCGGGCGATCGGCGTGGGCGTCGTCGGCGCCAACCTCGAGGACCAGATGAAGCCACTCGCCGAGGCCGCGGCCCAGGTCGAGGCGGTGATGGCCGCGGCGGCCGCGGAGGGCGTCCCCGACTTCGTCCTCAACGCCCGTACGGACGCGTTCCTGAAGGCCGGTGACCGCGACCCCGCCGACGTGCTGGCCGACGCCGTCGAGCGAACCCGCGCCTTCGTCGACGCCGGAGCCCCCGTGGTCTTCGTCCCGGGCCGGCTCGGGGAGGAGCAGGTCACCACGCTGGTCGAGGCGGTCGGTCCGCAGCGGCTCACCCTGATCGGATCGCCCGGCTCGCTGCCGCTGGCCCGGGCGGAGGAGCTCGGCGTGGCGCGGGTGTCGTACGGCCCCCACTCCCAGCGGGTCGCGCTCACGGCGCTCCAGGAGCTGGTCGAGGACGTGCACGCCGGCGGCGGGCTGCCGAGCTCGGTCCGGGCGCTCAACTAGCGCCGCCGTGCCCGACGACGACCTGCTGGACAAGCTGCGGACGGCTGCCGAGGCCTGCGACCGCAGCGTCTTCTGGAACCGCCGGCAGACCCCGGCCGAGGTGCTCGGCGGCCTGGCCGCCGCTGCCACCGACCTGGGCCTGGACTGGGACCGCTACGGCGAGCGCGGCGCCGTCGCCCTGGTCGAGGAACGCCTGGTCGAGCTGTTCGGCACCGAGGCCGCGATGCTGTTCCCGAGCGGCACGATGGCCCAGCAGTGCGCGCTGCGGGTGTGGTCGGACCGGTCCGGCACCCGCCGGGTGGCGATGCCGGACCTCTCGCACCTGCTCGTCCACGAGCTCGACGGGCCGCGGCTGCTCCACGGACTGGAGGTCGACCACCTGACCACCGGACCGGTCACCGCGACGGCCGACCACCTCGCGGAGCTGCCCGGCAGGCTCGCGGCGGTCCTCGTGGAGCTGCCGCTGCGCGACGCCGGCTGCCTGCTGCCGGAGTGGGAGCAGCTGACCCGGCTCTCGGCCGCGGTCCGCGAGCGCGGTGCGGCCCTCCACGTCGACGGCGCCCGGATCTGGGAGTCGCGCGCCTTCTGGGGCCGGTCGTACGCCGAGGTCGCGGCGCTCGCCGACAGCATGTACGTCTCGTTCTACAAGGGCCTCGGCGGCATCGCCGGCGCGGCGCTCGTCGGCCCGGCCGACGTCCTCGCCGAGGCCGCTCGCTGGCGCAAGCGGATGGGCGGCACGCTGTTCCACCTGACGGCCGAGGCGGTCTCGGCGCTGGTGGGGATGGAGCGGATGCTGCCCCGCTTGGAGGAGTGCCTCGCCTGGGCGCGGGCCCTCGCAGGGGAGCTCGCGGAGGCCGGCCTGGCCGTCACGCCGGACCCGCCCCACACGCCGACGTTCGTGATCGGCGCGGCGGCGCCGGCCGACGAGGTCAACCGCCGGTTGCTCACCTTCATGGAGCGCGAGCGGCTGCAGCCGTGCGGGCCGTGGCGGGCCGCCCACGAGGCCGGACGGAGCCGTACCGAGGTGGTCTGCTCGCTGCCGGCGCTCGACCACGACCCGGCTCGGGTGGCGAGCTGGCTGGGGGAGGTCGTGCACGGCTGATCCGTGCCACCGATTCCTCCCATTCCGGAGTCGCGGGAGGTCCCGCCGTTCTAGAGTCGACTGTCGCCTCTGCACGGGAGTGGTCCATGGTTTCGTCTCAGCGTGCGGGCGACGTCGTGTCGGTGGACGAGGTCCACCCCGACGTCGCCCGGTCCGTCGGCGTGGACGCCGTCGTCCTCGAGGCGGGGAGCGCCCTGGTCGTGGGCGTGAGCGACCCGCTGCTGGCGTGGAGCGGCTACGAGGAGCACGAGCTCGTCGGCCGTCCGGTCTGGGAGACCCTCGCCCGGGGCGACCTCGGCGACGCCCTGCGCGACGTCCACGAGGACCCCGCAGGCCCCGCGGTCACGGGGATCGTCGAGGGTGCCCTGTCGGCCAAGGACGGCAGCACCCGGCCGACCCGGTGGGCGCAGGTCCCCGTGACCTGCGGCCAGGTCTCACAGGTCGTGATGACCGAGCTCGGGCAGCCCGGCGCGCCCCTGGCGGCCGACCCTGCCGGCGACGAGCCGTCCGCGCTGGACCGGGTCACCCGTGGCCTGCTCGAGACGCTGAGCCACGAGCTCCGTACGCCGGTGGCGAGCGTGGCCGGCTACGCCGAGCTGCTGCGCGAGGGCGAGGGCGGCCAGCTCTCCATGATGCAGCGCAAGTTCGTCGCGGCGATCGCCCGCAACAGCGAGCGGCTGCGCGGCCTCGCCGACCAGCTGCTCCTGATCGGCGGCCTGGAGTCCCGCGCCACCCAGCTGCAGCTCGCGCCCTTCGACCTGCGCGACGCCGTGTCGTCGGTCCGCATCTCGCTCGCCGCCAGCGGCCTGGAGCGGGTCAGCGTCTCCCTCGAGCCGGGTGACGAGCCGCTGCCGGTGGTCGCCGACCGCGACCGCCTGGTGCAGGTGGTCGAGGAGCTGGTGGTCAACGCCGCCAAGTTCACCCTCGGCAGTGGCGAGGTCGTCTGCTCCGCGCGGGCCGAGGGGCCGTACGCCCTGGTCCAGGTCGTCGACGACGGGGTCGGCTTCGGCTCCGAGGACGACCCGAGCTCGCTGTTCCTCCCGTTCTACCGCTCCCGGGCCGTCCGGGTCCGCGGCGTCCCCGGTGCCGGCCTGGGCCTGAGCTTCGCGGCCGCCGTGGTCAACGGGCACGGGGGAGAGATCACCGCCGCCGTGGGCGAGCAGGGTGGCAGCGTGTTCACGGTCCGGCTGCCGCTGGCCGGGGCCGGCGAGCCGGTCGGGGTCGACGCTGCCGACGACGGCGCCTCCGACGCGGAATGAGTCGCTGGCCTTCATTTCGCCAAAATGAAGGTATGATCTTCATGTGACCGAGGTGAAGCCTCCCGCTGTCGTCGTGATCGGCGACGTCGTCGGGTCCCGCCGGGCCGCCGACCGCGCGGTCCTGCACGACCACGTCGCGCGAGCCCTCGACGAGGTCAACGCCGCGTTCGGGGGCGACCTCCGGCTCACGGTGGGCGACGAGTACCAGGGCGCCTTCCCGACGCTCGGCCACGCCCTCCGGGCCACCCTGGCCCTGCGGCTCGCCCTCATGCCCGGCACCGACGTCCGGCACGGCATCGGGTTCGGCCCGGTGCGGACCCTGGACCCGGGCGCCCGGATCGAGGACGGCCCCGGCTGGTGGGCGGCACGGCGGGCGATCGACGCCGTACGGGCCGCCGAGGCCCGCCCCGCCACCCGCTCCTCACGGACGGCCTACCGCCGGGAGGAGGGCCGGCCCGGCCCCGACCCCGCCCTGGTGGACGCCGCGCTGCTCGGGCGGGACGAGGTCGTGGGCCGCCTGTCGGAGCGCGGACTGTCGGTCCTGCGTGGTCTGATGGCCGGACGCACCCAGCGGGAGATCGCCGAGTCCGAGGGCGTCTCGACCTCGGCCGTCTCGCAGCGGGTGCGCCACGACGGGCTCGGCATCGTGCTCGCCATGGACGAGCTGATGGGAGGCCTCGCGTGAGCTGGATCGGGCTGCTCCTCGTCGGGGTCGCCGTGACCGACCTCGTGTTCTCGGTCCGACCGATGCGCCACGTCCCCGAGGTCGTCGGAGCCGCCGCAGCCGTCCTGCTCGGGCTGCTCGCCGGCCTGACCACCGGCCGTGACCTGCTCGCCTTCCTCGTCATCGTGCTGGCGGTCCTGGCCTGGGGCCAGAGCGTCACCCGCGGCTTCCGCACCGGGCGCGCCTGGCTGCCGCTGGTCGTGCTCGCCGGAGCCGTGACCCTCGCCGTCCTGGTCTCCGGGGCGGCGCCCGTCGCCGGCGGACCGCTCGGGAGCTGGCTCGAGGCGGTCGACGTGCCGGTGCTGCAGGGGCTCGACCCCGACCGTGCCCTGGTGCTGCTCGGCGTGGTGCTGCTCCAGCTGTCCACCGGCAACGTCCTGGTCCGGCTGGTGCTCGCCGCCACCCACACCCTCAACCCGGCGCGCGAGGGCACCCCCAGCGACCCGGGGACGAGGCTCAAGGGCGGGCGGCTGCTCGGGCCGATGGAGCGGCTGCTGATCGTGGCCCTGTCGCTGGCCGGCCAGGTGACGGCAGCCACCGTGGTGGTGGCAGCCAAGGGACTGCTCCGCTTCCCCGAGCTGCAGGCGCGGCGCGAGCAGGAGCGGATCCACCGGCTCACCGAATACTTCCTGGTCGGCAGCTTCGCCAGCTGGCTGGTGGCCCTGGGCGGCCTGCTGCTCCTCGTCTGAGCCGCGCGGGCACCCCCAGGGAGGGTGCCGGGCCCACCGCCGCCTTCCTAGGGTGGTGAGGGCTCGCACCCCTCACCGGAAGGCAGCTGATGACACGCTTCGGCTACACCCTGATGACCGAGCAGTCCGGCCCCCGCTCCCTGGTCGACCAGGCCGGGCACGCCGAGCGGGCCGGGTTCGACTTCGAGGTGATGAGTGACCACTACTTCCCCTGGCTCAGCGCCCAGGGCCACGCGTCGTACGCCTGGAGCGTGCTCGGCGCGGTCGCGCAGGTGACCGAGCGGGTGGACCTGATGACCTACGTGACCTGCCCGATCCTGCGCTACCACCCGGCCGTGGTCGCCCAGAAGGCCGCGACCCTCGGGGTGCTGTCCGGGGGACGGTTCACGCTCGGCCTGGGCGCGGGGGAGAACCTGAACGAGCACGTCGTCGGCCGCGGCTGGCCGAGCGTGGACGCCCGCCAGGACATGCTGGTGGAGGCGATGGAGATCATCCGCGAGCTGTTCGGCGGTGGGCTGGTGACCTACGACGGCGAGCACTTCCGGGTCGA
Organism: uncultured Actinomycetota bacterium; assembly: GCA_963724225.1. Taxonomy (GTDB): domain Bacteria; phylum Actinomycetota; class Actinomycetes; order Propionibacteriales; family Nocardioidaceae; genus Nocardioides. Next base: position 45,997 of record CAVRTX010000021.1, read on the forward strand.
CTCGGCCCGGCTGTGGGACCTCCCCGACCAGCCGGTCGCGCTCGCGACCGCGGTCAGCGGCGAGAAGTCCGTACGCCGCCTCGCGCCCTTGTCGGACCACCTGGTCGCGGTGCAGCCCGAGCCGGACCTGGTGTCGACCTGGAACGACGTCGACGGGGCGCCCCGCCTGGGGCAGGGAGCCGGTCGCGCGATCGGCCAGATCCCGATCTGCTGGGACCCCGACCGCGACACGGCGATCAAGCGGGCCCACGACCAGTTCCGCTGGTTCGCGGGCGGCTGGGCGGTCAACAGTGACCTGCCGACCACGGCCGGCTTCGCCGGCGCGACCCAGTTCGTCCGGCCGGAGGACGTCGCCGACAACATCCCGTGCGGCCCGGACCTGGACGCGATCGTCGAGGCCGTGTCCGCCTTCTGGGAGGCAGGCTTCACCGACGTCGCACTGGTGCAGGTCGGCGACGAGTCGACCGGCCGGTTCCTCGACGAGGCGGCCGGTCCGCTGCTCGCGGCGCTCCGCGAGGCGTCCCCCCGCGACTGACGACGCCGGCTTCTGCCAGCATGCAACACGTGGGAAGTCGCATGGCAGGTCCCGGTGTGCTCGCCGTCATCCAGGCCGGTGGTGCCGGCAACCGCATGGACGTGCTGACACGGGAGCGAGCCAAGCCGGCGCTGCCCGTGGCGGGCGTCTACCAGCTGATCGACTTCTCGCTGTCCAACCTGTCGCACAGCGGCGTCACCGACGTGTGGCTCTCGATCCAGTACCTCGGTGCGTCCCTGGAGGGACAAGTTGCCAACGGGCGCCCGTGGGACCTCGACCGGACCCGGGGCGGGCTCCGGCTGGTGATGCCTGCCGAGGGCACCGGCAGCAGCGACGAGGACGGCTTCGCCCACGGCAACGCCGACGAGCTGTTCCGGATCCGTGACCAGATCCGACAGCACGACCCCGAGGTGCTGGTGGTGATGAGTGCGGACCACGTCTACCGGCTCGACTTCGCCGAGCTGGTGCGGGTCCACCGGGAGCGTGGCGACGAGTGCACGGTGGTCACGACCGAGGTCGACCCCGGCGACGCGTCCGACCACGCGGTGCTGTCCGTCGAGGACGACCGGGTCGTCGACGTCGCCTACAAGCCGGAGCAGCCCGACCACGGCCTCGTCGCAGCCGAGATCTTCGCCTACCGGCCGGAGGTGCTCATCGAGGTGATCGAGGAGCTCCACCGCGAGCTCGGGCCCGAGGCCGAGCAGGGCGACACCGGACTCGGCGACTTCGGCGACCACCTGCTGCCCAGGATGATCGCCCGCGGTCGCACCGGGGCGTACCGGCTGGCGGGCTACTGGCGCGACCTCGGGCAGCCGCACTACTACCTCCGCGCCCACCGCGAGCTGCTCACCGACGACCTCGGCATCCTCAACGACCCGGACTGGCCGATCCTGACCCGCCACACCCAACGCGGTCCGGCGCGGGTGCTGGACGGCGCCCTGGTCGTCGACAGCATGGTCAGCTCGGGCTGTGTCGTCCGCGGTCGGGTCGAGCGCAGCGTGCTCGGCCCGGGCGTTCGCGTGGAGCGGGGTGCCCGGGTGGTCGACTCGGTGCTGTTCGCCGACGTGGTCGTCGAGGCGGATGCCGAGGTGGTGGCTGCCATCGTGGACAAGCACTGCCGCATCGGACGGGGTGCCCGCGTGGGCGACTCGGGAGCCGACCTCGACGACAGCGACGACCTGGTGCTGCTGGGCCGCGACTCCCTCGTCGGTGAGGGGGCGGTCGTCCCCGTGGGCTCCCGTCTGGAGCCCGGTGGCTCGGCCTAGAGTGGCAACGACCTCCGTACGACGACCCGAGGAGCCGACGAGTGGCCACCTACGACGCAGACCTCCAGGCAGCCGTGGACGCCACGTCGGTGGCCCACGACGCGGGCACCGAGGACGACCTGGTGCAGTACCTCCGCGACCAGCTCGCCGAGCGCGACATCGAGACCGACGACGTCGCGTGGCTGGAGCGGATGGTCGAGAAGGTGCGGGCCGACCGCAACTTCATGATCGACGCGGAGCCTCACGACTTCGTCCCGAGGCGTGAGCGCTGAGCCCGGACGGCGCCGCGGGTCCATGACGGCCACTCGACCGGGGAGCTGACGCGTGGGGGAGACACTGCCACGCGAGCGCAGCGTGGGGCCGGGGGTGCGCGTCCTGCTGGTCGCGCTCGCCGCGGTGTGGGGCGTCGTGGCGTACTCCACCCTCCCCGGAGTCAGGTCGCAGCCCGGCTTCGTGCCGCTGTGGGACGGCTGGTTCCAGTGCACCGGCTACGCCCTCGCGGCCGTGGTCGCCGGCCAGCGGGTGGTCACCCACGCGCACCAGCGGCTGCTCTGGTCCCTGGTCGCCGCGGCCCTCGGGCTCCGGGCGTTCGCCTTCTTCTGGTCGATCACCGTCCTCGGCCGGAACCCGCCGTACCCCTCGCTGGCCGACGCCTGCTGGGTGCTCAGCGGAGTGCTGCTGGTGGCGGCGCTCTGGTTGCTGGCCCGCGCCCACCTGCCCCACACCTCCCGCACCCTGGTGCTCGACGCCGTGCTCGGCGGGCTCACGGCCGCGGCGGTGGCCGTGGCGTCCCTGTACGGCACGCTCGTCACGCTGACCCTGCCCGGCACGCCGACCGACGTGGTGGCCACCAACCTGGCCTACCCGCTGATCGACGTCGCCCAGCTGGTCCTCATCGTCGGCCTGCTCACGGCCACCGGGGCGCGGGTCGCGCCGGCAGCGCTCGTCATGGGCCTCGGGATCGTCGCCATGGCCGTCGTGGACTGCGTGTTCCTCTACCTCGCCGCGGCCGGGTCGTTCCGGCCGGGGACCGTCCTGACGCCGCTCTCGCTGGGGGGCACCGCGCTGGTGGCGCTGGCCGCCTGGCTCACCGAGCGGGCTCCGCCCCGACCCGCGCGCGAGGGGACGGCGGGACTCGTCGTCCCGGTGCTGCTGGCGCTGGTCTGCGTGGGGGTGCTGATCTACGACGCCACCCGTGCGGTGCCGCTCGCCGGGACCGCCTTCGCCGCCGCCGGCATCGTCGTCGCGATCGCCCGTGGCTACGTCACGCTGACCGGTGACCGCGAGGTCGCCAGCGCCACCATCGGCGCGCAGCAGCGCGACCTGGAGCGGTTCCAGGCCCTGGTCGGGGCGTCGACGGACTTCATCGGCATCGCCGACAGGTCGGGCCGGCTCGTCTACCTCAACCCGGCGGGGCGACGCATGGTGGGGCTCTCGCCCGACGTCGACGTCTCCCACACCGTCGTGAGCGACTACCTCACCGACGACGTGATGCAGGTGTGGCGGAAGATCCGGCAGCCGGAGGTGCTCCGGCTCGGCCACTGGGAGGGGGAGTCGTCGCTGCGCGACCAGCGGGGCGGCCCCGCGATCCCGGTGGTGGCCTCGACGTTCGCGATCCGCGACCCGGACACCGACGAGGTCCAGCTGATCGCCACCGTGCAGCGCGACATCTCCGACCGCAAGGCGACCGAGCTGGAGCTGCGACGGTTCAGCTCGCTGGTCGAGGCGTCGGCCGACTTCATCGCGATCGCCGGGATCGACGGCCGGGTGCAGTACGTCAACCCGGGTGGCCGCGAGCTGGTGGGGCTGGCGCCGGACGCCGACGTCACCGAGACGACGATCGCCGACTACCTGACCGAGGAGGGCGTCCGCGCCTCGCTGGAGGTCGAGCAGCCCGCCGTGGTCGCCGACGGCCACTGGGAGGGGGAGTCGACACTGCGCGACCTGCGGGGCGGGCCCCCGACCCCGGTCGCGATCAACAGCTTCCTGATCCGCGACCCCGACACCGGCGAGCCGTGGCTGCTGGCGACCGTGCAGCGCGACATCTCGGACCGGATCGCCTCCCAGCGAGAGGTGCAGGAGCTGGCCGACCAGCGCCAGCTGCTGCTCGGCCACCTCGTGCAGGCTCAGGAGGACGAGCGGGCGCGGATCGCCGCCGACGTCCACGACGACTCCGTGCAGTCACTGGCGGCCGTCGAGCTGCGGCTCTCCCTGCTCCAGCGCGAGATCGCCGCCCGGCAGCCCGACCTGCTGCCGACCGTCGAGACCCTGCGCGGGACGGTCCGGGGCGCCACCGACCGGCTGCGTCACCTGCTGTTCGACCTCGAGTCGCCCGCCCAGCAGCACGACCTGTCCAGCGCGCTCTCGGAGGCGGCGGCGTACGTGCTGGAGGACGCGGTGCGCTGGCGGGTCGAGGGTGACGGCGGCCGTGACCTGGCGGTCGCCACCCGGGTCACCGCCTACCGCATCGCCAAGGAGGCGATGGTCAACGTCCGCAAGCACGCCGCGGCGCACCGGGTCGTGATCGGGCTGCACGACCGCGACGGCGGCGTCGAGGTCACGGTCGTCGACGACGGGCGCGGCTTCGACCCGGCGGGCGCCGCCGACCGGCCGGGCCACCTGGGCCTGCCGGGCATGCGCGACCGGGCGACCGTCGCCGGGGGCAGCGTCGTGGTCGAGTCGGCCGTGGGGACCGGTACGACGGTACGGCTGTGGCTGCCCGACCGTCCGGGCGACGAGGCCGAGCGCCGCGAGGGGTGAGCGCCGGCTAGCGACCGTCGGCCAGGTGCCGGATCGCCTGGGCGGCGGTCGGCACGGCGACGATGACCTCGCCCGAGAGGCACCGCGAGACCAGGTCGGGGAGGTTGGGGCCGATCCGGCCCTTGCCGAGGTAGCCGCGCACCCCGGCGCGCAGCAGCGCGGCGACCGTGTCGGGGGAGGTCTCGGCCGACACCGCGACGACGACGACCGGCGGTCCCTCCTGCAGCGCCCGGGCGGCGACCTCGCCACCGGAGGGCATCCGGACGTCGAGGAGCACCACGTCGGCCTCGGTACGCGTGACCACGTCCACCAGCTCGACGCCGTCGGCGGCCTCGCCGACCACCTCGAACCGGGGGTCACTGCGCATGACCTCGGACAGCACGGTCCGGATCGACTCGTCGTCGTCGGCGACGACGACCCTGATCTGCGCCATCGTGCGGGTCCTCCCAGCAGTTGCCCGGTCGACCCTGCGGGCCATTCCCGGCTGATGATCCCGCTGCCGGGTCCACTGCGGACCGCCCCGGGGCACCACTGGTCTAGTACCTTTGCGCCAGACCTGGGCGACACCGACCGCAACTCGCGAGGGGACCGGGTGGAAGCCACCAAGACCGTACGGGTGCTGGTCGTGGACGACCACGAGGTGCTCGCCAGCGCCCTCGCGCAGGCGCTCGACGCCGAGCCCGACATCGTCACCGTGGGCGTCGCGGTCACCCTGGAGCGCGCCGAGGCACTGATCCGCACCACCGCACCGGACGTGCTGCTGCTCGACCACCGGCTCCCGGACGGCGACGGGGTCGACGCCATCGGCCGGCTCCGTGAGCTGCGACCCTCGATGGCCGTGATCGTGCTGACGGCGAGCTCCGCCGAGCACGTCATGGTCGCGGCGGTCGAGGCGGGTGTCTCCGGCTTCCTGTCCAAGACCCGCAGCCTGGCGGAGGTCACCTCGGCGGTCCGCGCCGCGGCGGCAGGGGAGGCGGTGATCTCCCCGGAGATGCTGGCGCGGCTGCTGCCGCGGCTCAGCCGTACCGGTCAGGCGGGACGCGAGACCCTCACCGAGCGGGAGCGCGAGGTGCTCGGCCTGCTCTCCGAGGGCCTCACCAACGCGGCGATCGCGGACCGGCTCGTGGTCAGCGTCCACACGGTCCGCAACCACGTCGCCAACCTGTCGGCCAAGCTCGGTGCCCGCTCCAAGCTCGAGGCGCTGTCGATCGCCGTGCGCGAGGGTCTGCTGCCCGACCGCTGAGCCCGGGCTGGGTGTGGCCGCCCGTCTAGTGCACGGGGGCCAGACAAGATCGCGCATCGGGCCGAGCCCTCGCGGCCGTACGGCGGGGAGACTTGTCGTCGCGCCTCCCCCTCTGCCCCCCGGTGGGGGAGGCTTCCCATTCCCCCGGCCTGGCGGACTGGCATCCCCGAGCCTCCGTCAGGCCGGGCCCCACTCCTCGTCGGGGCCGCGGTCAGCCGGCGGGCTCCGCCGGCTCGTCCGGCGACGGGCCCGGGAGCCCCTCGAGCTCGTCGGTGTCGGGGTTGTCGCTGACGTCGTCACCGGTCACCCGCTCGCCGTCGTCGGGGTCCTCCCCGGAGTGCTGCTCCTCGAGGGCGTCGACGGTCTCGGTCGGCCGACCCTCCGGGTGCTCGGGGAGCGTGCGCTCCGGCTCGCCCCGCCCCTCGTCCTGCTCGTCCCGCCCGTCCTGCTCACTGGTCACGTCGAGCTCCTTCCCGGATGTCGCTCACGTCCCCGCAGGTCCATCGTGCCCGGTCGGGCAAGGACGTGCCGGTCCGGGGGTGGGCCGTGGCGCGACCGGGCGGGGCGTCGTCTAGATTGCGACGACGTGAGTGCACAGGCCCCTTCCGCAGTGATCCTCGTCCGCGCCGACAAGTTCCTGCCCAACCCCGCGACGGCCGCCGACAACGCCTTCCAGTCCGAGGCCCCGGCGGGGGAGTCCGACGACGCCCTGTCCGCCCGGGCGGTCCGCGAGATGGACGCCGTGGCCGAGGCGCTGCGGGCCGCCGGCGTCCGGGTCCACGTCTTCGACGACGAGGACCACACCCGGCCGGACAGCGTGTTCCCGAACAACTGGGTCTCGACCCACGCCGGCGGCAGCGTCGCCGTGTTCCCGATGTACGCCTCGAACCGGCGCCACGAGCGGCGTGCCGACGTGCTGGAGCTGCTCAAGTCGCAGTACCGGGTCCAGACGATCGTCGACTACTCCGGCCTCGAGCCCGACGGCATCTTCCTCGAGGGCACCGGCGCCATGGTGCTCGACCACGACTCCCGGGTCGCGTACGCCGCGGTCAGCCACCGTGCCGACACCCACGTCCTCGAGCGCTTCTGCACCGACTTCAACTACGAGCCGATGGCCTTCGACGCGGTCGACTCCGACGGCGTGCCGGTCTACCACACCAACGTCATGGCCTGCGTCGGCACCGAGGTCGCCCTGGTCGCGCTCGGGATGATCCCCGACGAGCAGCGGCGTGAGCAGGTGCGCGAGCGGCTCACCGTCAACGGTCGGACGGTCGTGGAGCTGACCGAGGACCAGGTCCGCGAGTTCGCCGGGAACGCCGTCGAGCTCTGCGGCCGTACGCCCCGGGGCAGGCGCCGCTACATCATGGCGATGTCGGCCCGGGCCCGCCGCAGCCTTCGCCCCGACCAGGTCGCGGCCATCGAGGAGTCGTGCGAGATCGTCGCCGTCGACATCCCGACGATCGAGCTCGCGGGCGGCTCGGTGCGCTGCATGATCGCCGGCATCCACCTCGACCGACGCCCGGCGGTCGCCGAGCCCGACCTCACCGAGGCGGTGCTGGCGATCAACGAGGACAACCCGGTCACCCTGGACGGCCGGCTGGTCGACGTCGACGCCTGACGACGGCCGCGGCGCGACCCCACCCTGTCGCACGGGCGCTCCGGCGGTGGATGCTGGGGCGGTCGGGACCGTACGGAGGGAGCAGCCGATGACCCACTCCACGCGCCGGGTGCTGCAGATGCGACTGGTCGTCGAGGCCGACGACTACGACGAGGCGGTGCGCTTCTACCGCGACGTGCTGGGTGCGGGGCAGGAGCTGCAGGTCCACGGCGAGGAGGGGGAGCACGTGACCATCCTCGAGGTGGGACGGGCCACGCTCGAGCTGTCCACCCCCGCGCAGGTCGCGATGATCGACCGGGTCGAGGTCGGCCGCCCGGTGAGCCCGCGGCTGCGGGTGGCGTTCGAGGTGGCCGACGCCGAGGGCGCCACGCAGGAGCTCGTCGACGCGGGGGCCGAGCTGGTGGCGCCGCCCACCCGGACCCCGTGGGACTCCCTCAACGCCCGGCTGCAGGCGCCCGGCGGCCTGCAGATCACGCTGTTCCAGGAGCTGGCCGGGCCGCCACGTTCATGAGATGTGGGTGAGGCGCGGTCCTCGCGGAGGCCCTGCAATGGGTGGATGACGGCGATCCAGGACCTGCAGCGACCATCGACCGGCAGCAGCGGTGGCTCACCGACGCTCGAAGAACGGACCGCCCGCGGTCGGGAGGTGCGGACCCGGGTGCCGAGGTCGACGCACGGCGAGTGGGCGCCGGCCGCAGATCGCCCGGACCCCGTCTCGCTGCTCGAGGAGCAGGCGGCCAGCCGGGTGCCCGAGCTGGTCCCGCTGCGCTACTCGCGCATGCTGGTCTCCCCGTTCACGTTCTACCGCGGAGCCGCCTACCTGATGGCGTCGGACCTCGCGGCCGTGCCGCGGACCGGGCTCACCACCCAGCTCTGCGGGGACGCCCACCTGTCCAACTTCGGGACGTACGCGGCGCCGGACCGGCGGCTGGTCTTCAGCCTCAACGACTTCGACGAGACGCTGCCAGGTCCGTTCGAGTGGGACGTCAAGCGGCTGGTGGCCAGCTTCGCCGTGGCCGGCCGGGACCGCGGGTTCGACGACGCGGAACGGGAGCAGATCAACCGCACGGTCGGGGAGTCGTACCGGAGCTCGATCGCCGAGCTGGCCGGGATGAGGAAGCTGGAGGTCTGGTACTCGCGGCTGGACGTCGACCAGATCGAGACCGCCATCCAGGACCGGGTCAAGCCCGGCCAGATGAAGCTGTTCCACAAGAACGTCGCCAAGGCCAGAAGCAAGAACAGCCTGAAGGCGTTCGGCAAGCTGGTCCGGACGGTCGACGGCCGGCCCCGGCTCGTGGGTGACCCGCCGCTGGTCGTGCCCCTGGCCGACCTCTTCCCCGACCTCGAGCTCCACCAGATCGAGGAGGCGCTGACAGCCCTGGTGCGGCAGTACCGCCGGACCCTGCGCGGAGACCACCGACACCTGGTCGAGGGGTTCCGCTTCGCCAGCGCCGCCCGCAAGGTGGTCGGCGTCGGCAGCGTAGGCACCCGCGCCTGGGTCCTGCTGATGCTCGGCAACGACGACGGCGACCCGCTGCTGCTCCAGGCCAAGGAGGCCGAGGCGTCGGTCCTGGAGAAGTTCCTAGGAAAGAGCCGGTACGCGAACCACGGGCAGCGGGTGGTCGAGGGGCAGCGCCTGATGCAGTCGGCGAGCGACGTGCTGCTCGGGTGGATCCGGACCAACGGGATGGACGGCGTCTCCCGCGACTACTACGTCCGGCAGCTGTGGGACGGGAAGGGCTCCGCGGTCATCGAGACCATGCAGCCTTCCACGATGGCCGTCTACGCGCGGCTCTGCGGCTTGACGCTGGCGCGTGCCCATGCCCGGTCGGGCGACCCTGCTGCCATCGCGGGCTACCTCGGTTCCGGGGACCGCTTCGACCGTGCCCTCGCACGCTTCGCGGAGTCGTACGCCGACCAGAACGAGCGCGACTACGCCGCCCTCCGGGCGGCCGTCGAGTCCGGCCGGGTCACCACGGCGCCCGACCTCATCCAGGGCTGACCGTTCCCGGCGCGTCCACGTCGGCAGGGGGGAAGCGGTTCGCCGCCGGCACCGCGCTGATGCCGTGCGCCACCACGCTGAGCAGGATCGTGAGCGAGATGACCGCAACCACGGCGTGCCCGGCGCCGCCCAGGTCCTCCAGCGCGATGAGCGCGAAGATCACCGACGCCAGCCCCCGGGGGCCGAACCACCCGACGAACCCGACGCTGAACCGGTCGAGGCCGGCACCGAGCAGGGCCACCGCCACGGGCAGCATCCGAACCACGGTCAGGCTGATGACGGCGTACGCCAGCACGTTCCAGCTCCACGCGTCCTGCATGACCGGCACCGCCACGGCGCCGAAGACCAGCCAGCTGACCATCGAGGCCACGTCCGCCGACTGGTCGACGAAGTAGACCTCCTTCTCGCCGCTGGGACCGGCCACGTTGCCGAAGACCAGGCCGCCCACGAAGGCGGCGACGAACCCGTTGCCGTCGACGGCCAGCGACAGGGTGTAGGCGAGCAGGGCGAGGGCCAGGACGGCAGGGCCGGCGAGCTCCTCCGACAGCCAGCCCCGCTCGCGGGCGAGCCGGGTCACGGTGCCACCCCCCGCGCCGACGAGCGCGCCGGCCACCAGGCCGACCAGCAGCGACAGCACGGCCCGCTCCGGGCTCTCGACGCCGTGGATGCCCAGGTCGGCCGCGAGACCGGCGATGGCGACCAGCACGATCGGCGTGACGATCCCGTCGTTGAGCCCGCTCTCGACGTTCAGCGCGCGGCGCACCCGGGGCGGCACCCGCGGGTTGGACATGACCGGCGCGCCGAGCGCGGCGTCCGTCGGGGCCAGCGCCGCACCGACCAGGAGGGCGGCCCACGGGTCGAGGCCCAGCACGAGCATCGCCGCGCCGGCCCCCAGCGCCACGGTCAGCGGGAGGCCGACACCGAGCAGCCGGGCGTACGTGCCCAGGTCGTGGCGGAACTGGTCGAGCCGGACGCGTGAGGCGTCGGCGAAGAGGACCCAGACCAGCGTGACCTCGGCGACCAGCCGTACCAGCTCGGGCTCGATGTCGAGCTCGAACAGGTGGAAGCCCTCCGTGAACAGCCAGCCCACCGCCACGAACACGATCGGCGCCGTGAGCCCGGCGGGCTGCAGGCGACCGGCCAGGACGCACCAGACCAGGATCGTCGCGAGGACGGCCGCGATCGCCAGGTCTTCCATGCGGACCTCCGGGTCGACGGGTCGCGCGGCGTACAAGCGACGTGGATGTTCGCGAACCTACGAGCGCACGCTCGCGGTCCCCTCACTCGTGTCAGGTGAACTGCCGTCCGAGCGGCGGATCCAGGCGCCGAGCCTGCCCGGGTCGTTGGCGATCACCTGGCCCACGACCGCGGTCGCCAGGAAGACCCAGGAGGCGATGTACAGCCAGGTCAGGTAGGTGAACGCCACCCCGATGGGCCCATACCGGTCGGCGCTGGTCTCGAGCGCCCGGGGGAGCCAGGCCTGGGTGGCCGGACGGACGGTCAGCATCAGCGCTGCGAAGAGCAGTGCCCCCGGGAGCAGCAGCCGCATCCGGACCGCCCCAGCCAGCAGGGCCCACGGGACGAACGCCGCGACGACGACGTCCAGCGAGGCCGAGAGGACCCGTGGCCACAGCTCCCGGGGCGGCAGCAGCTCGAGCGACTGGCTCGCGGTCCTGGCGACGACGAGCGACAGGGCCAGCACGAGGATCACGGCCAGCCAGCGCCACGCGGAGCGCAGGCTGCTGTGGGGCCGGGGCAGGAACCAGATGGCGGCGAAGGCGCGCGTCAGCGCACGGGAGAGGCTGGTCGCCGACGCGAGCACGAACAGGGTGCCGACGATGCCGAACGCCGCGTCCCCGCCGTCGATGGCGCCCTCGATGACCGACCGGGCCTCGTCCGGCAGGTCGATCGCGTCGGCCAACCGGTCGCTGTTGGCCTCCCACGCGGCCAGCAGGATGAGGATGGGGAGGATCGAGGAGAAGAACTGTGCCGCGATGGTCATCGAGCGGTCGAACACCTCGATCCGTACGAGCCCGGCGGTGCCCTGGAGCACGATCCGTCCGGGCCACCGGTCGAGCAGCCAGGCCACCCTGCGCCGCAGCCCGGCCGGCAGCCGGTTGAGGGCGGCCTCCGCCCGTTCCCGGGCGGCGGCCTCCTGTTCGGATCCGCTGGCGGGTGCTCTCAGGTCGTCCGCGGGAGGGGCGGCGTCGGAGTCCATCTGCAGCTCATCCCGGCGAGCGCTCGGGTTGCGGTGCCGGCGGGTCCACCGGCTCCGGTGGTGCTGGAGGTTCCTCCGGTTCCGGAGGCGGAGCCTCCCCGGGCTTCCCCGCGATCACGGGCAGCGCCCACCGTCGCCCGGGATCCGCCTCGACCAGCAGCGCCCGGGTGAGCAGGCTGAGCGGGACCGCGAGCAGTGCGCCGACCGGGCCGATCACCCAGGTCCAGAAGACCAGCGACAGGAACGTCAGGGTGGGGGAGAGGCCGACCGAGTCACCGACCACGCGCGGCTGGATGATCGACTGGATCACGAAGTTGATGACGCTGTAGAGGCCGATCACCGTGAGCATCAGCACGGGGCCACCCTCGAGCAGGCCGATGAGGGCCGGTGGGATGACGCCGATGACGAAGCCGATGTTGGGGATGAAGTTCGTGACGAAGGCGAGCACGGCCCAGACGAAGGCCCCCGGGACGTCGAGGAAGTACAGGACTGCGCCGTCGATGACCGCGACGATCAGCCCGAAGACCGCCGAGACGGCCATGTAGCTGCGGGTGCCGTGCGCGAAGCTGTCGAGCGCGGTGACGGGGTCCGGGAACCGGCGACCCAGGGCCCTGAGGCTGCCCCGGGTGGTGTCGGTGTCGAAGGCCATGAAGAGCAGGACCGTGACGAGGAAGAACAGGTCGGTGAGCAGTCCGAAGGTGCCGGAGAGCACCGACATGGCGACGTCGATGAGCTGGCCCGGGTCGAGCGCCTTCGCGACCGCGTCGATCTGCGCCTGCTTCACGCCGGCATCGTTGAGGAGCGTGGCGGCCTCCGAGGCCCCGTCCTGGATCTGCGCGGCGTACCCGGGCACCAGCGAGGCCACCTGCGCGACCGAGATCATGAGCGCGAACGCGAAGGCGGAGAGCAGCAGGACCGCGAGCACGAGCATGACGATGGACGTCGCCCAGCCCGGGATCCGCTGTTCCAGTCGAACCCGCACCGGGTGCAGCGTGATCGTGATGACCAGCGCCATGAAGACCGGACCCACGATGTCGGAGACGGACCTCACCCCGGCCAGGACGATCGTGAACGCGGCGACACCCAGCAGCAGGTTCGTGCCGAACGACCGGCCGCGCCGGCTGCTTCCCCGCGCGCCCGCGGCGGCGTGCTTCATGCGGTGCTCCTGCCCCTCGGCCCGGGTGCCCTCGGTGGTGGCCACGACACGGGGGTCACCGGACGATGTCGCGCCCGTGAGCGGTCAGCGCCCAGATGACGAAGACGTCCACCGCGATGATGAGCATCGACCAGAACGGGTAGTAGGGGATGAACGCGAAGTTCACCATGGCACTCAGGACGGCCAGGATGACGCCGACGGTGCGCCCCCACACCTGGCCGTTCAGCACGGCGATGCCCGCGAGCAGCACGAGCACACCCATCAGCAGGTGCAGCCATCCCCAGGCGGTGGTGTCGAACTCGAGCAGGTAGTTGGGCGTGCTGACGTAGAAGTCGTCCTTGAAGACCGCAGCCAGCCCGGCCACGGACTGGAAACCTCCGGCCATGATCATCATGACGCCGGCGAAGACGATGAACCCGGTGGCCACGCCACTGCGATGTGGTTCCTGGGGATGGCCGGCGGTGTGCTGGGTCGGGGTCGTGTGCTCGGACATGGTCGAGCCTCCTTGGTGTGCGCGGGCCACATCGGCGTGGCGGCCGCTCGGACCTGGTCCATCCCATCGCCGACCGACCCGAGGGCGAATCACTCTCAACGGGTGAATGTCGGTTCAGTCCGCTGGCCCGTGGAGACCCGGAACCGGCGTCCCGCGGGTGCTTCTGCCGCGACCTTCACCTGTTCCGCGTGACGACTGCGACACACCCGCGCATCACGATGGAGGCTCGGCCTCCCGCCTCGCCGGCGGGCAGGTGGGCGCCCTTCTGACGCAAGGAGTCACCATGAAGCTCGTCGCCGCCGCCGTGCTCGCCGTCGTGCTGAGCGCCTCCGTGGCCGCCTGCGGCGAGGACCCGCCACCGGCCGTGTGCGGCGCCGTCGACTCGCTCAAGTCGTCGGTCGACGACCTCAAGGCGGTGGACGTCGCCTCGTCCAGCGGGCTCAGCGACCTGAAGAGCGGACTGACGGCCGTCGGGAACGACCTGGCCACGGTGAAGTCCGACGCCAGCTCCGAGTACTCGTCACAGGTCAAGGCCGTCGAGTCCAGCTACGCCGCGCTCTCGAGCAGCGTCAAGGCCGTCGGTACGAGTGCGACGGCGGAGGCCGTGAAGGCAGCCGGAGCGGCGCTGGCCACGTTCCAGACCGACGTCAAGACCCTGGTGAACGACGTACAGACGACCTGCTGAGGATGCGCCGCACGTCGGAGGTCCCTGGGTGGTGCACCACCCGCCCCCCACGCGTTAGCGTGACCGCAGATCCGTCGGCACCGGCGGTCTTGCTCGTCGTCGGAGGTCGCGATGCGCCTACTGCTCGCCGACAAGCTCCCTGAGCAGACGCTGGTCGACCTCGGGGCCCGCGGGCACGACTGCGTGATGGAGCCGGCCCTCTCCGCCGACGACCTCCCGGCGCGGATCGGCGGGTTCGACGCCCTGGTCGTGCGCTCGACGAAGGTGCCGGGCACGGTGTTCGAGGCGGCAGACCGGCTGGCACTCGTCATCAGGGCGGGGGCCGGTACGAACACCATCGACACGGATGCCGCCGCCTCCCGCGGGGTCCTCGTCTGCAACGTCCCCGGACGCAACGCCACCGCCGTGGCCGAGCTGACGATGGGGCTGCTGCTCGCGATCGACCGGCGGATCGCGGACAACGTCGCAGACCTGCGCCGCGGACAGTGGGACAAGAAGCGCTACAGCCAGGCCCGCGGCCTGCACGGGTCGACCATGGGCGTCATCGGCCTCGGCTCGATCGGGCTCGCCGTCGCCGAGCGCGCGGCCGGGTTCGGCATCCGTGTCCAGTCCCTGGCCAAGGCGGGCCGTAGCGCGCACGTCGTGGCGCGGGCCGAGGAGCTCGGGGTGAGGATGTGCGCGTCTCTGCCGGAGCTGCTCGCGTCGTCCGACATCGTCACGCTCCACGTCCCCTCCGGCGAGGGCACCCGGCACCTGGTCGACGACCAGTTCCTCGACCGGATGAGGCCCGGCGCGATCCTGCTCAACACCTCGCGGGGAGACGTGGTCGACGAGGCCGCCCTGCTGGCCGCGCTCGAGGCGGGACGGGTACGCGCGGGCCTCGACGTGTTCGCCGACGAGCCGGCCCAGGGCCGGGGCCCGTGGGACTCGCCCCTCGCCCGGCACCCCGACGTGGTCGCGACCCACCACATCGGAGCCTCGACCGAGCAGGCGCAGCTCGCCATCGCCGCGGGCGTGACGGAGATCGTCGACGCCTTCGTGGCGGGGGAGGCGCGCCACTGCGTCAACCTCGACCCGAGCCGGCTGGGGTCCGTCACCCTGACCGTCCGGCACCTCGACCGGGTCGGCGTGCTCGCCCGGGTGCTCGAGGTGCTGAGCACCACGGGCCTCAACGTCGAGCACATGGAGAACCGGGTCTTCCGCGGCGGCCATGCGGCCGTCGCCTCCATCGACGTCGCTGGCGAGACGTCGGAGACCCTGCTGACCGCCCTCCGCGAGATCCCGCACGTCCTCGGCGTGTCCGCGGTGGAGCTCGGGAGGGACGGTGGGCGGGGCCGGTGACCGCCGTCCGCGGCTGTGTCGCGCGGACGTCCGTCAGGCGGTCGCGCTGACCCGTACGGGCCGGTCGGCGTCGGTGCGCCAGAGGACGACCGACAGCGCGATCAGCCACAGGCACCAGCCGACGTAGCCCGCGAAGTTGGTGAGGTCGGCGACCTCGACCCCGAGCGGGATGACCACGCCGGGGCCGGCCGGAACTGCCGTGGCGCGTCGTCCCCCCCAGCACCGGCGCGCCACGGCAGCTGTCCGCGGGTCGCTACCCAGGTTGCCCGTGGTGAGGTGCCGCGTGGCCGACGGCTGCTGCGGCGAGTGATCGATCCATGTGCTCCCCCATGCCCCGCCCTCCCCGGCGGGATGATGCGGGAAAGGTAACCCCGTGAGCCGGCCGATGTCAGCCCCTGTGCACCAGGGAATTTTCGCGCTGAGCGAGCCCGGCCCAGGGGACCGACAGGCGGACACAGGCTTGCACTTCGGTCGCGGCGACCTAAAGTAAAGAAGTCGCCTGCGTCCCGGACCTCGACGCTCGTCACCACAGCACAGGGTCCGCAAGAGCGCTGCTCCGCAGGTCCTCGCCTGACTCGCTTCGCGAGGGGAGAGCGTGTCTGCGCACCCGGCGCTGTGTCGTGAGTGATCCCCGGGACCTGCTGCCCGAGGACTTGGGTTGGAGGGTCGAGCAGTCGACCGTCCTGACCGACCCGGCGGGTCTTCACCCCTCGGCACCCGCCGGGACCCCACTGGCCCCGGTGGGTGCCCCCCTCGGCGCTCACCGGGCACCAGTGATGCTGCGCGGGTGACGCTCACACGGTCTGTGTGATCCGGTGAGCGGCGGACGGCCGCGAGTGTTCAGCTCGCTTCGAGCATCTACGCCGTGGTCGTGTGTCACCGTGGCAACGAGCCGTCGGAGTGCCCGCTTGCGAGAACCTCCGCTCGTCCTGTCCACCTCGCGGCGCCAGCCGGCGGAGGCGACAGCCTGCGCTGAATGCGCGTAAGATCTCTCCTCTCCCATTCGGAGAACGGTGGCCAACCATGAATGGCCTGAGCCTCGGGATCCCCGGGGTCGGAGTTGTCAGCCCAGGAACGCACTTCTGTGCGCTCTACTCAGGTCCGGCCGAGCGCGACCGGCTGTTGTTCCCCTTCCTCGAGGAGGGGCTGCGGCATGGCGACAAGTGCTTGTGCCTGATCGACGACGTGGAGCCGGCGCTGGTTCGAGATCGGGTCGTGGGACAGCCCGGCCCGGAGTACTCCCGGCGATCGGAACAGCTGGACGTCGAACGAGCATCGGACACCTACCTCCGCTCGGGGGAGTTCAGCGTCGACGGGATGATGAGCTTCCTCTCGGAGAGCGTGGACGCGGCGATCGGAGACGACTTCGACCTTCTCCGAGCCGCCGGTGAGATGTCGTGGGTGCTTCCGGGGCCCCCGGGATGGGACGACCTGTTCGCCTACGAGTCCGCTGTCAACCATGCCGTGGAGGAGAGGCCCGCCATCCTCATGTGCCTCTACGACCTCCAGAGGTTCGGGGCAGACATGCTCGTCGAGGTGCTCTACACCCACCCCCAGGTCTTGCTGGACCGCACGGTGATCGAGAATCCCCACTACGTGCAGCCGACGGAGTACCCGCTCGCTGCCGATGTCACGGCGGCAACCCGGTATCCCATGGTCAAGGTAGGTGCGGACGGTGAGGAAGGGGACCACGGGTGGGCGTCGCTCACCGACGCCGAGCTGCGCGTCGTCTCCTGCGTGGCTCGGGGGATGACCAACCGCAGTGTCGCCGAGGAGCTCTCCGTCTCCCGCCACACGGTGGACGCGCATCTCAAGCACGTCTACCTCAAGCTTGAGATCCACTCGCGAGTCGAGCTGACGGTGCTGGCCCTGCAGCGGCGCATTCCCGCGGGGTAGCCCGAGGCTGGTCCAGCCCGTCAAATGCACCCGTTCACGGGATGCAGGTGATCTGCCCGCCCGAGAAGCATGGCCGTGACACGTGCTTCCGGCGATTGGAGTAGCCATGGGCAGGGCAGTCGGCATCGACCTGGGAACGACGAACTCGGTCATCGCGGCGACGGAGGATGGCCAGCCGCAGGTCATCCCCAACGCGGAGGGCAACCGGACGACGCCGTCCGTGGTCGGTTTCCTGGAGAACGGCGAGCGACTGGTCGGCCAGATGGCCCGACGCCAGGCGATCCTGAACCCGAAGGGAACGATCTACTCCGCGAAGCGGTTCATCGGCCGCAAGTACGACGAGGTCAGCAGCGAGCTGACCACCGTCTCGTTCGACGTGGTCTCCGGTCCCGACGGCGCGGCGCGCTTCCAGCTCAACGGCAAGCTCCATGCTCCGGAGGAGATCTCGGCGCAGGTACTCCGGAAGCTGGTCGACGACGCCGGGAAGTCCCTCGGCGAACGGGTCACCGAGGCAGTCATCACGGTCCCGGCGCACTTCAGCGACGCGCAGCGACAGGCCACCAAGGACGCCGGCAAGATCGCCGGGCTCGAGGTCCTCCGGATCATCAACGAGCCGACGGCTGCAGCCCTGGCCTACGGGATGGACAAGTTCGAGGACGAGACCGTGCTGGTCTTCGACCTCGGCGGCGGCACGTTCGACGTGAGCATCCTGACCGTCGGAGAGGGCGTCGTCGAGGTCCGGTCGACGGCCGGGGACACGCATCTGGGCGGCGACGACTTCGACCGCCGCATCGTCGACCACCTGGCCGACGAGTTCAAGAAGTCCAACGGCATCGACCTCCGCGACGACTCCCAGGCCCTGCAACGACTGTTCGAGGCAGCCGAGAAGGCCAAGGTAGAGCTGTCGGCGGTGACCCAGACGGCCGTCAACCTCCCCTTCGTCACTGCTGACGCCTCCGGACCCAAGCACCTCAACGTCAACCTGATGAGGTCGACGTTCGAGCAGCTCACCGCCGACCTGGTCGAGCGCTGCCTCGGCCCGGTCAAGCAGGCCATGGAGGACGCGAAGGTCACCGCGGACGACATCGACGAGGTCATCCTCGTGGGCGGTTCGACGCGGATCCCGGCGGTGCAGGCTCTGGTACGTCGCCTGACCGGTGGCAAGGAACCCAACATGACCGTCAACCCGGACGAGGTCGTCGCCATCGGCGCAGCCGTCCAGGCGGCGATCATCAAGGGCGATGTCAAGGACGTGCTGCTCCTCGACGTCACGCCCCTGTCACTGGGACTGGAGACCATGGGCGGAGTGATGACCAAGGTCATCGAGCGCAACACCACCATCCCGGCCCGGCGGACCGAGATCTTCAGCACCGCGGAGGACAACCAGTCCGCCGTCGACGTCGTCGTCCTCCAGGGCGAGCGGGAGAGGGCGGCCGACAATCGCGTGCTGGCCCGGTTCCGGCTGGAGGAGATCCGTCCCGCTCCCCGCGGGGTGCCCCAGATCGAAGTGACCTTCGACATCGACGCCAACGGCATCCTGCACGTCTCGGCGCGCGACAAGGACACCGGTGCCGAGCAGCAGGTGACCATCAGCGAGACCTCCACGCTCAGCCAGGAGGAGGTCGACCGGATGATCAAGGACGCTGAGACCCACCGCGGCGAGGACGCCGCCCTGCGCGAACGGGTCGACGCTCGCAACGAGCTCGACTCCGTGGCCTACCAGGTGCGCAAGGTCCTCGAAGAGGCCGGCGCGACCGTGCCACAGCACGACCGCGCCCGTGCCGAGATGCTGGTCGAGGAGGCCCGCCAGGCCGTCGAGGGTGACGAACCCGTCGACCGCCTCCGCGCGCTCACCGGGGAGCTCCACCAGATGAGCCAGGCGCTGGGCGCCGCGTCCCGGGGCGGCGGCGGATCATCGACCGGTTCGGCCAGTGCCTCGGATGAGACGTCGGACAGCGATGACGACGACGTCATCGACGCCGAGTTCACCTCTCACTGACCGCCATGGACAAGCACGAGGCGCCGACGACCGAGGCCTCAGCGACAGAGGCGCCGAGCAGCGAGGCAGAGGCGACCGAGGAAGAGTCGAACGAGGCACCGGTGAACGGGGCGCCGGACCGCGTCGACCATGCGCGCCAGATCGCGGAGCTGGAGGACGCGTGGCGACGGACGGCCGCCGAGCTGGACAACTTCCGCAAGCGTTGCGCGGGCGACGTGGTCCGCGGCCGCGAGCAGGAGCGGGCGGCCGTGGCCGCCAGCTGGCTGCCTGTCCTGGACAACCTCGAGCGGGCGCTCGAGCACGCATCGTCCGACCCCGGCTCCGTGGTCGAGGGCGTACGAGCTGTGTTCGCGCAGGCGGTGGATGTCCTGGCCGACCTCGGCTACCCGCGTCGCGACGACCACGGCCGGGCCTTCGACCCGGCGGTTCACGAGGCGGTCGGCACCGTGTCCGATGAGGGGCTGGTGCCCGGCACCGTGGCCCAGGTCGTGCGGCCGGGCTACGGTACGGATGACAAGATCCTGCGGCCGGCCTCGGTCGTGGTGGTCACCAGGGCATCCTGATGGCCACGGACTTCTACGAGGTCCTCGGAGTCCCCCGCGATGCCGACCCGGCCGACATCCAGCGCGCCTACCGCAGGCTGGCGCGCCAGAACCACCCTGACGTCAACAAGGACTCCGGGGCCGAGGAGCGGTTCAAGGACATCGCCGAGGCCTACGACGTGCTGTCGGATCCCGAGCTGCGACGCCGCTACGACGCCTTCGGCGAGGACTTCCGACGCGTCCCTCCAGACACGGATCCGGCCGCCTGGCGCCAAGCCCGAACCTACGCCGACGCCGGTGCAGGAGCACGCGGCGGCTGGTCGTCGGGGGCGGGCCCATCGAGAGGTTTCGGAGCAGGCGACTTCGGTGACGAGGTCGACATCGAGGACCTGCTCGGGGGGATCTTCGGCGGCCGGGGGCGGGGTGGCTGGGGACCGGGCCCGGTCCCGGGTACTGACCACGAGGCCGAGGTGGAGGTGTCGGTCGAGGAGGCCTACCACGGCGCCGAACGCAGCCTGACGATCAGCGGCCCCGACGGCCCACGCACGCTCGACGTCACCATCCCGGAGGGCGTGGTCGACGGTCAGCGGATCCGGCTGCGCGGCCAGGGCGGGCCCGGCAGCGGCTCGGCTGCAGCCGGGGACCTCTATCTCGTGGTCCGGATCGCCGACCACCCGCGCTACCGGGTCGAGGGCCGCGACCTGCACGCACTCCTGCCGATAGCTCCGTGGGAGGCCGCCCTGGGCGCGTCTGTCTCCGTCGACACCCCCGGAGGTGCCGCCACGGTGAAGGTCCCGGCCGGCTCGTCCAGCCACCGCCGGTTGCGACTCAAGGGCCGCGGGCTTCCCCACAGGCGAGGCAAGCCGGGGAACTTCTACGCCGAGCTGCAGATCCGCGTGCCCGGGACCCTCACCGACGAGGAGCAGCGGCGCTTCGAGGAGCTCGCGAAGGTGTCCGGCTTCGACGCGAGGAGCAGACGATGACCGTGGTCACGCACTTCACCCTCGCTCGGCCCCACCGGCTCAGTCTCGACAGCTATGCGCAGGTCACCGGCGTACATCCCGAGCTGGTGCGCCGCCTGGTCGCCCTCGGACTGCTGGAGGTCACCCGCGACGCGCAGGGGCGCCTGTGGTTCGCCCCCTCCCAGGTCAGGGAGATGGCCCGGATCCAGCGGCTGCGGATGAGCCTGAACCTCGGCTACTCCGCCATCGGTCTGGTCGTCGAGCTGCTCGACCGGATCGCGGAGCTGGAGAAGACCCAACGGCGAATGTCACGACGAGGAGAAGCTCCATGGACACGAACAGACTGACCCAGAAGTCGCAGGAGGCCCTGCACGACGCCCAGACCAAGGCGCTGCGCTTCGGCCACGTCGAGGTCGACGGAGAGCACCTGCTGCTGGGGCTGCTCGACCAGACGGACGGGTTGGTCGCCCCCCTGCTCGCCCGGGCCGGGGCCGACCCCGACCGGCTGCGCGAGGACCTGGAGGCCGAGCTCGGCCGCCGCCCCCGCGTCAGCGGGCCGGGCGTGACGCCCGGCCAGGTGCACATCACCCAGCGGCTCTCGCGGCTGCTCGACACGGCCGACCGCGAGGCCCGCAGGCTCAAGGACGAGTACGTCTCGGTCGAGCACCTCGTGATCGCCCTGGTGGAGGAGGGCTCGGGATCGGCGGCCGGGCGGCTCCTCCACGCCCAAGGTCTGACCCGCGACACCTTCCTGGCTGCACTGACCGACGTGCGCGGTCACCAGCGGGTGACCTCGGCGACTCCCGAGGGCACCTACGACGCGCTGGAGAAGTACGGCCGCGACCTCGTGGCAGCAGCGGCGGCCGGCAAGCTCGAGCCGGTGATCGGCCGGGACTCGGAGATCCGCCGGACCGTCCAGATCCTCTCGCGCAAGAGCAAGAACAACCCGGTCCTGATCGGCGAGCCCGGGGTCGGCAAGACGGCGATCGTCGAGGGTCTGGCCCGGCGGATCGCCGACGGCGACGTGCCCGAGGGCCTGCGCGACAAGACCGTCTTCGCCCTGGACATGGGGGCCCTCATCGCCGGAGCGAAGTACCGCGGCGAGTTCGAGGAGCGGCTGAAGGCGGTGCTCAACGAGGTGCAGAGCGCCGAGGGCCACATCCTGCTCTTCGTCGACGAGCTGCACACCGTCGTCGGCGCCGGCGCCGGCGAGGGTGCGATGGACGCCGGCAACATGCTCAAGCCCCTGCTCGCCCGCGGCGAGCTGCACATGATCGGCGCGACCACCCTCGACGAGTACCGCACGCACATCGAGAAGGACGCAGCCCTCGAGCGCCGGTTCCAGCCGGTCCTCGTCGACGAGCCCAGCGAGGAGGACGCCGTCTCGATCCTGCGTGGGCTCCGCGAGCGTCTCGAGGTCTTCCACGGCGTGAAGATCCACGACGGCGCCCTGGTGGCCGCGGTGACGCTGAGCCACCGGTACATCTCCGACCGCTTCCTGCCCGACAAGGCCATCGATCTCGTCGACGAGGCCTGCGCGATGCTGCGCACCGAGATCGACTCGATGCCGGCCGAGCTCGACGAGCTCACCAGGCGCGTGACCCGGATGGAGATCGAGGAGGCGGCACTGTCGGAGGAGGAGGACGCCGCGAGCAAGGCCCGCCTGGACGAGCTGCGCAAGGAGCTGGCGGACGCCCGGGCCGAGGCCGATGCCCTGCGCGCGCAGTGGGAGGCTGAACGGTCGGCACTGCGCGAGGTGCAGTCCCTTCGCCAGGAGCTGGAACAGGTACGTCTGGAGAGCGAGCAGGCCGAGCGCGAGTACGACCTCAACCGAGCGGCGTCGCTGCGACACGGCAAGCTGCCGGAGATCGAGCGGCGACTGGAGTCGGCCGAGTCCCGGCTCGCGGGAAAGCAGGGCGGTCGGCGGCTGCTACGTGAGGTCGTGACCGCGGACGAGATCGCCGACATCGTGTCGCGCTGGACCGGCATCCCGGTGACGCGGCTCCAGGAAGGGGAGCGCGACAAGCTGCTCCGCCTCGACGAGGTGCTCCACGAGCGTGTCATCGGCCAGGACGAGGCAGTCCAGCTGGTGGCCGACGCCGTCGTCCGCGCCCGCTCGGGGATCAAGAATCCCCAGCGGCCCATCGGATCGTTCATCTTCCTCGGCCCCACGGGCGTCGGCAAGACGGAGCTGGCCAAGACTCTGGCGGCCGCCCTGTTCGACACTGCGGAGAACATGGTCCGGATCGACATGAGCGAGTACCAGGAGCGGCACACCGTCAGTCGGTTGGTCGGGGCACCTCCTGGCTACGTCGGGTACGAGGAGGGCGGTCAGCTCACCGAGGCCGTACGCCGCAAGCCCTACTCGGTGGTCCTGCTCGACGAGATCGAGAAGGCCCACGTCGACGTCTTCAACACGCTGCTCCAGGTGCTCGACGACGGCCGCCTGACAGACTCCCACGGCCGCACCGTCGACTTCCGCAACACCGTGCTGATCATGACCTCCAACATCGGCTCGGAGCACCTGCTCGAGGGGGTCACCGCAGGAGGCGAGGTCAAGGACGAGGCGCGCTCGATGGTGATGGGCACCTTGCAGTCACACTTCCGCCCGGAGTTCCTGAACCGCGTCGACGAGATCGTGATGTTCAAGCCGCTGACGCTCGCCGAGATCGAGCGCATCGTCGACCTCCAGCTCGAGGAGCTGCACGCGCGGCTGGCCGACATGCGGATCACGCTCGACGTCACGACCGAGGCGCGCCGCTTCATCGCGGACCAGGGCTTCGACCCCGCGTACGGCGCCCGCCCACTGCGGCGATACATCTCCCGCGAGGTGGAGACCCAGGTCGGCCGGGCCCTGCTGCGCGGCGACGCGGCGGACGGTGGAGCGATCTCGGTCGCCGTCGTCGACGGGGACATCTCGGTGACCGCGACCGGCAACCCGACAGAGAGCAGGGCAGTGGCGTGACCACGAACATGCAGAAGTCGACCAAGGTCGAGTGCGGCAACTGCGGAGCCAAGAACCGGGTTCCCGCGGTTGCCGAGGGCGTGCCCCGGTGCGCGAAGTGCGGCACCCCGCTGCGCTGGGCGGTGGACGCGAACGACGACGAGTTCCACGCCGTGGTCGATGACTCGAGCCTGCCCGTCCTGGTCGACGTGTGGGCTCCGTGGTGCGGGCCCTGCCGGATGGTGAGTCCGGCCCTGGAGAGGCTGGCGGGGGAGCTGGCCGGCGAGCTCAAGCTGGTCAAGGTCAACGCCGACGACAACCCAGAGGTGAGCCGGCGGTTCGAGGTCCAGTCGATCCCGACACTGGTTCTCCTCGACCACGGCGAGGTGGTCGACAAGCAGATCGGCGCCCGCCCGGAGCACCAGCTGCGCTCATGGCTCGAGTCCAGGCTTCCGACGAGGTCGTGATGACCACCAACCCGACGCGCCCCCGCGCCGACCCCCACCTCGGGATCATCCGGCCCGTGCCGGCACCCACCCGGCAGGCATGCGTGGAGTGCTTGCGGCTCGCCACCCCGTGGGTGCACCTCCGCCAGTGCCTGACCTGTGGCCAGGTCGGCTGCTGCGACTCTTCCCCCATGCGCCACGCGCGCGTTCACGCCGCCGCGACGGGACACGTCATCGTGCGTTCGATCGAGCCGGGCGAGGACTGGAGATGGTGCTATGTCGACGAACAGCTCGTCTGAGCCCGGGTTCCCGGACCTGCCCGAGACCCCCGACACCACCGGCGCCTATCCCCGGCTCGCCGACGACCAGATCATGCTGCTCTCGCGGTACGGCGAGCGGAGGCGGCTGGCCAGGGGCACCACGCTGTTCTGCGAGGGTGACCGCGACTGCGGTCTCTTCGTGGTGCTGGACGGCAGGGTCCGGGTCGTCCAGGAGGACCGGGAGGGTGCGCCGCGGATCATCGCCGTCCACGGGCCGGGTCGCTTCGTGGGTGACCTGTCGATGCTGACCGGCCATGCTGTCTACGTCACCGCCGTCGCCCAGACCGACGTCGAGGTCGTCGAAGTGCTCTACGACCGGCTCAAGGAGGCGGTCACCCAGGATCAGGCGCTCGGCGATCTGATCCTGCGGGCCTTCATCCTCCGACGCAACATTCATGCCGACCTCGGCGCCGGCCTTCGGATCATCGGCTCCCGCTACTCAGCCGACGCCCGCCGGCTGAGGGACTTCGCGAGCCGCAATCGCATCCCGTGCCGCTGGGAGGACGTGGAGGAGGATCCCGAGGCAGAGGTCACCCTGCGGGCCTTCGGCATCCCACCCGACCAGACCCCCGTCGTGATCTGGAAGGGACAGACGGTCCTGCGAAACCCCAGCACCAAGGAGCTGGCTGAGCTCCTCGGCCTGCGAGCGGCGCCGAGCCGGGCGGCGTACGACCTGGTCGTGGTGGGCGCGGGCCCGGGTGGTCTGGCCGCGGCGGTCTACGCCGCCTCGGAGGGGCTCTCGACGGTCGTCCTGGACGCGTTCGCCACCGGCGGGCAGGCAGCCACGTCGTCCCAGATAGAGAACTACCTGGGGTTCCCGGCCGGTATCACCGGCGGCGAGCTGGCCGACCGCGCCGTGGTGCAGGCCCGCAAGTTCGGCGCCGCCTTCAGCATCCCCGGCGATGCGACCTCTCTCACGCAGGCCGATGGCTACCACGTGGTGGGGCTGGCGGAGGGGGACGACCTGGTCGCACACGCCGTGCTCGTCGCCACGGGTGTGCGCTACCGACGTCTCGACATCCCGGGTACGGACCGCCTCGAGGGCAGCAGCGTCTACTACGCCGCCACGGAGTTCGAGGCCCGGCTGTGCCGACAGGACCCCGTCACCGTCGTGGGCGGCG
Source organism: uncultured Actinomycetota bacterium (assembly GCA_963724225.1). Lineage (GTDB taxonomy): Bacteria > Actinomycetota > Actinomycetes > Propionibacteriales > Nocardioidaceae > Nocardioides. The sequence continues at coordinate 71,543 of CAVRTX010000021.1, forward strand.
GCAACTCCGCAGGCCAGGCGGCCTGCTTCCTGGCCCGACAGTCGCCGGTGGTCAACCTCGTCATCCGGCACGACGACCTGGGGAGGGACATGTCCCGCTACCTGGCCGACCGCGTCGAGCAGTCGCCACGCATCAAGATCTGGCGCCACAGCGAGGTGTGCGAGCTCATCGGGGACCAAGCGCTCGAAGAGGTGCTGCTGCACGACCTCGAGACCGATGAGAAGCAGCACGTCGCGACGACCGCCCTGTTCGTGCTGATCGGTGCCGCCCCCCACACCAGCTGGCTCCAGGGAGAGATCGCGCTGGACGCGAAGGGCTTCGTGCTCACCGGAGCCGCCGCCGACCGCCCCGACGGGATGTTCGAGACGCGCCGCCCGGGCGTGTTCGCCGTGGGCGACGTACGCAGTGGTTCGGTCAAGCGCGTCGCCTCCGCCGTCGGCGAGGGCGCGGTCGTGATCCGTCAGGTCCACGAGTTCCTGGAAGCCGAGGGACGTCGGTGAGGGACGCACGCCAGGAAGGCACGAAACCAGGAGGAACACATGACCACCTACAAGGTCGGCTACTTCGTCGGAAGCCTGTCGTCGACGTCGATCAACCGCATCCTGTCCAGGGCCCTCATCCGGGTGGCTCCGGACGACCTGGAGTTCAGCGAGATTCCCATCGGCAACCTGCCGCTGTACAGCCCGGACTTCGACAACGACTACCCGCCTGAAGCCCGAGCGCTCAAGGCGTCGATCGCTGCCGTCGACGCGATACTGTTCGTCGCCCCCGAGTACAACCGTTCCATCCCCGGAGCGTTGAAGAACGCGATCGACTGGGCGTCTCGACCATGGGGACAGAACTCCTTCGACCACATCCCAGCAGCGGTGATCGGGGCCTCCATCGGCCAGATCGGCACCGCTCTGGGTCAACAAGGCCTGCGCGGTGTGCTCAGCTTCTGCAACGCCCGTCAGATGACCTCACCCGAGGCCTACATCCAGTACTCGCCCGATGTCTTCCAGGATGACGGCGAGGTCACCGACGACTCCACCCGGGAGTTCCTCCGCGCCTACATGGTCGAGTTCCGCACCTACATCGGGATGGTCCTGACCGTCCTGCCGCGCCCACAAGGGCCTACCGACGCCGCGTCGCCGCTCGGACGGAACTGACGGGTTCGTGCTTGCGATCCCCACGGCGGCTCCCGGCCCAGGGGTGCGCACTGTCATCCCTCCCGCACGCTCTGACGCGATTGCTGCCGGTACGTGTACGCGGCGGCCCGGACCGCGTCGTCGCTCTCCAGACCCGCCCCGAGAGCGCCGCCCAGTGTTGCGAAAGAGCTGGTGAGCCACGCCAGCTTCAGGTAATCGCCAACTCCCACGGCATGCCCGATGCCCTCCTCGAGCAGCTGTTCAGGCACCAGAACCGGTGAGGTCGCGAGGGCGAGCAGGAGAAGTGCGGCGTAGAGGAAGAGCACACCCAGAACGACCGTTGCCGCGGTGGCCAGGTTGAAGAGGGTTACCTGCTTGCGACCGACCGGATGCGACGTGTGTTCCCACAGGCCGGCCCCCGCGATCAGCGCGACCGTGATCCCGGTGACAGCCCCCATCGCGATGGCCGCGAGTCGGATCCAGTCGAGCGCGGCGCTCAGCTGCCAGATGTCGGGGGTGACGAGGGCGAACACCCCCGATGCCAGAGCGGCAGTCAGGGCTCTCGAGAGTCCGATCGCAAGTCTCCACGGCTGGTTGGCCCGGATCATCCCGATCAGGAGTCGCAGGTTCCCGCTGAGGACTCTCGCGGTGAACATCACGCCGCCGTCCCTGTCCGGCTGCTGGCTTCTTCCGAGCTCGCTGGCGCGGCGGCCGAGACCAACGACCCGGCCGGAGAGGGCGTGGTCCGCCGTGTCCCCGAGCAAGGTGCGCACGAGCCCGACGACCGTGTCACGGGTGCGTCTACGCAGTCCGATGGCGCCGAGCGCCGGTAGGCACACGACAGCAACGCCGTGCAGAGGACTCGCGTGAGCCACCACCGGTCGCCGGTGAGCCTTCAGTGGCAAGTCGGTGAGACAGACGACCAAGTCCCATCCTTCCTCCAAGAGCCGGTCCCTGGCCGCGGCGACGAGGACGGCGTCCTCGGAAGGTGGCTGCACGAGGGCGTCGACCACGGAGGACACCCGCCACTGGACGGTGGGCAGGTGCAAGCTCAGCTCGGCGTGCAGGTCGTCGGCGAGGATCGAGGCAATGTCAGTGGCCGGACCCGGAGCCGAGATGAGTCCGATCGCCACCTCGTCCGTCCTCATGGGGAAGCGGCCGGGCTGCGCCGATGGTTTCGACCTTCGTGCATGGTGTGAGTGTCGGATCATCGCGCTGCGTGACGCAAGGGACACGGTCCCGCCGCAGACTGAGCGATCGACCGGCGAGCTGAGCCTCGCAGGCAGCCGCACCGGTCGGTCTTGTCCAGACTGAGATCACGCGTGCCCAGCCTCGTGCTGCTGTCCAGGCGTTCTCATGCTGTCTCCGGAGGTTGCCCGCGAGGCCCGCGTAGTGTGCCGCCACATGAAGGAGCGAGAGCTCGAGGCCCGAGTCATGCGGTTCGTCCGCGAGATCGGCATCGCCCCCGAGGGCAAGGTGCGCACTGTGGGCTTCGACCTCACGAGAGGCGTGGTCGTCATCAGCACCACGGAGGCCACCTATGCGGCACCTGCCGGAGGCTTGTGGTCTGACTATGCCGACAACGTGGCGCGGATCAGGCCGCGGCATGCCCGTCTGATCACGTACCCGGAGGGACGAACCGAGTCAGGTGCCGATGCCTGGTAGGCGCCTGTTGAGCGGGCCCCGTCCAGGTGTACTGAGGTGAGGTTGGTCAACCTGATGATGGGTGCTGACCTGCCGATCGCAGTGTGGGGCTGGCCCGGGGTGCGCGATGATGGAACGTGTGGTCTCGATGGGGAGCTGGTCTGGCCCGTGAGTTGAGGCGCCTGCGGATCGAGTGGCGGGGTGCCGTGCTGTGGGCGTTGCGGATCACGGTGGCGGCCACCGCCAGCTACGCCGTCGGCACGCTCGTCTTCCCCGGCACTCAGCCTCTGCTTGCTCCCCTGACCGCGATGCTGGTGGTGCAGGTGACGCCGGTGTCGTTGCTGGCCAGCGGCTTGGACCGGGTGGTCGCGGTCGTCACGGGGGTGGCCCTCGCCGTGGGCTTCGCAGCCTTGGTGCCGCTGCAGTGGTGGAGCCTGGGCGTCCTCATCTTCACCTCGATCGCCATCGGACAGGTGCTCCGCCTGCGCTCGAACCTGGTCGAGGTCGCCATCAGCGGCATGCTGGTCCTCGGCGTCGGTTCCCTCGGCACGGAGGCAGCGGCCTGGCAGCGAATTGCTGAGACCTTGGTGGGTGCCGCAGTCGGAATCGCGGTGAACCTGCTGTTCCCGCCACGGATCCCCACCGCGGACGCCGCGCGAGCGATCGACGGCCTGGCCGACGCGGTGAGTGCCCTGCTCAGCCGGTCGGCGGACGAGCTGGAGAAGCGGGCGGCAGACCCAGCCTCTGTGACCGCGGTGGCTCCCGCCTGGTTGGAGGAGGCGCGCCGGATCACCCACCAGGACGTACCCCGGGTAGGCGCGACCCTGCTGCATGCCGAACAGGGGCGACGACTCAACGTCCGCGCGGTCGGCACTGCGGACCTCGGTCCGGGCCTTCGTCACGGACTGGAGTCGCTGGAGCACACCGCAGTCGCTGTCCGCTCGATGTTCCGCGCCGTGGCGGACGACACGTCGGAAGCGGCATGGCTCGGCCGCGAGGACGCACGGGACGTGGTGCTCGGGATCGTCCAGGTCCTCCGGGAGCTCTCGGCTGCCATCGACGCCTTCGGCGAGCTGGTCCGGCTGGACGCCGCGCCCGCACGGCAGGTCGAGGCAGCCGACTTCGAGGGTCTCCGGGCGGCGATGGAGGGGCTGTCGGAGGCTCGAGCCCGGTTGGAGGACCGGGCCGCTGCCGAGACGGACGGGTCGCTGCAAGAGCTGCACGTCACCATGTTGTCCACCGTCAAGAGGGTGCAGCGCGAGCTCGACCTGAACCAGCGGGTGCGTCGCCAGTTGCAGCTGCGCCGACCCACCCGGCCGCGGCCGGCGGCCTTGCGTCCCCGGGCAGGGAGGCCCCGACCGCATCCCGCGCCCGAGACCACACCGGACGCGGAGACACAACCGATGCCGAGGCAGCCCGAGGACGGGCCCGACCGACCCTGACCGAAAGGTCCGGCATCCTGCGCATGAGCTCCTACAAGACATCCTGAGCGGCACTGGGACCGCAGACGGCCGGTGGGCGTCACCCACGCGTGATCAGATGTCGTAGTACAGCTCGAACTCGTGCGGGTGCGGGCGCAGCTGGACGGGCGCGATCTCGGCGGTGCGCTTGAAGTCGATCCAGGTCTCGATCAGGTCCGGGGTGAACACGTTGCCCTCGGTGAGGAACTCGTGGTCGGCCTCAAGGTTGTCGAGCACGGCGCCGAGGCTGGTCGGCACCTGGTCGATCTCGGCCATCTCGTCCGGCGGCAGCTCGTAGATGTCCTTGTCGATCGGCTCGGCCGGCTCGATCTTGTTCTTGATGCCGTCGAGGCCGGCGAGCATCAGCGCGGAGAAGGCGAGGTACGGGTTCGCGGACGGGTCCGGGAACCGGGTCTCGACCCGCTTCGCCTTCGGGTTGGCGCCGGTGATCGGGATCCGCACCGAGGCGGAGCGGTTGCGCGAGGAGTAGACCAGCGAGATCGGCGCCTCGAAGCCCGGCACCAGCCGGTGGTAGGAGTTCACGGTCGGGTTGGTGAACGCCAGCACCGACGGGGCGTGCTTGAGGATGCCGCCGATGTAGTGGCGGGCGGTGTCGCTGAGACCGGCGTACCCGGTCTCGTCGTAGAACAGCGGCTCGCCGTCCTTCCAGAGCGACTGGTGCACGTGCATGCCGGAGCCGTTGTCACCGAAGATCGGCTTGGGCATGAAGGTCACAGACTTGTCCTGGTGCCAGGCGGTGTTCTTGATGAGGTACTTGAACTTCATCACGTCGTCGGCGGCCTTGAGCAGGGTGTCGAACCGGTAGTTGATCTCGGCCTGCCCGGCGGTGCCGACCTCGTGGTGGGCACGCTCCACCAGCAGCCCGCTCGCCTCCAGGTTCTTGACCATGTCCGCACGCAGGTCGCTGTAGTGGTCGTACGGCTCGACGGGGAAGTAGCCGCCCTTGAACCGGGTCTTGTAGCCCTTGTTGTCGGAGTCCTCCTTGCCGGAGTTCCACCACCCCTCCTGCGAGTCGATGTGGTAGAAGCCCTCGTTCTCGGAGGTGGAGTAGCGGACGCTGTCGAAGATGTAGAACTCCGCCTCGGGGGCGAAGAAGGCAGTGTCTGCGACACCGGTCGACTCGAGGTAGGCGAGCGCCTTGCGGGCGATGTTGCGCGGGTCGCGCGAGTACGCCTCACCGGTGATCGGGTCGTGGATGAAGAAGTTGACGTTCAGCGTCTTCGACTTCCGGAACGGGTCGAGGTATGCCGTCGTCGGGTCCGGGAACAGCGACATGTCGGACTCGTTGATCGCCTGGAAGCCGCGGATCGACGAGCCGTCGAAGTTCAGCCCGTCGTCGAAGACGGACTGGTCGAAGGAGGACACCGGGACCGTGAAGTGCTGCATGATCCCCGGCAGGTCACAGAAACGGACGTCGATCATCTCGACGCCCTCGTCCTTCACGTACTTCAGCAGCTCGTCGCTGTTTGCGAACATTCGTCCTCCTTGCCACCTCGACGTGTCCGGAGCGAGGGTGGCGCTGGTGTCAGTGCGGAACAAGATCCCGGTGCGGCGCTGCATCGGTCGGGCCGAACCTAGGTCGACCGGGTTTCCCGACCGTATCCCGTTTGTTTCCTGCGTGTAACAGGCCCTGGTCGGAGCACCCCGCGGGGACGGGGACGCGCCCCTCTAGGTGTACCCCGCCATGAGGTTGGTGGCGGTTCTTTGGTGTTGACGAGGTGAGAGCCCCCGGGTGGGGTGTGGCTTGTCTAGGACCGCACTCACCTCGGAGGCTCTCGTGTCTCACCGTAATGCCCGCACCACGTTCCAAGGTCGGCTGCTGATCGTGCAGCGGCATCGTGGCGGCATGCCGCAGGCCCATATCGCAAGGCGATGGGGATCTCGCGCAAGTGCGTCAAGAAGTGGATCGACCGGCACGATCTCGAGGGGGAGGCCGGGCTGCTCGACCGGTCTCACGACCGCGATCGTGTCCACGGCGGACCAGTGATGAGGTCGAGCAGCGGGTGATCGAGCTGCGTCGACGCGAACGCCGTGGACCCGACTGGCTGGGGGCAGAGCTCGGCGTGCCCGCTCGTACGGTGTCCCGGATCCTGGCTCGCAACGGAGTGCCACGGCTGTGCGTGCTGGACCCGATCACAGGCGAGGAACTCCGAGCGTCCAAGGCCACCGCGGTGCGCTACGAACGCGAGCGGCCGGGGGAACTGGTCCACATGGACGTCAAGAAGATCGGCCGGATCCCCGACGGTGGCGGCTGGCGAGCACACGGCCGTCCCGGAAGCGAGGCGGCCAAGAAGCGGCGCCCCACGATCGGGTTCGACTACGTGCATTCGGTGGTCGACGACCACTCCCGGTTGGCCTACTCCGAGATCCTCCCGACGAGAAGGGCGCGACCTGTGCCGGCTTCCTGGCCCGGGCGATCGGCTACTTCGCCGCTCATGGCATCGACCAGGTGGAGCGGTTGATGACCGACAACGCCTGGGCCTACCGCTACTCACTACGTGACCTGTGTGCCACCCACGGCATCCGGCAGGTGTTCATCCGACCCCACTGCCCGTGGCAGAACGGCAAGGTAGAACGCCTCAACCGCACCCTGCAGACCGAGTGGGCATACCGCCAGGTCTTCACCAGCAACGAGCAGCGAGCCGCCGCCCTTGCACCCTGGCTGGAGTACTACAACACTCGACGACGCCACAGCGCACTCGGCGGGCTCCCACCGATCAGCCGACTGCGACCAAGTGATGGCGGGTACACCTAGGCTGGCGCGGTGACCGAGACCGCGAGCTGGGGGCGCCGCGTCCTGGCCCTCGTCGTCGACTGGGCCACCAGCACCCTCGTCGTGATCCTCGTCATCGGCCCGGCAGGATGGCTCGAGGACCCGGCGTCGGGCTTCTACGTGCTCGGCGTGTTCGCGCTGGAGTCGACGGTGCTCACCGCGCTCGCGGGCGGCTCGTTCGGCAAGCTCGCGACCGGGCTCCGGGTGGTCCGCGAGGACGGCAGCGGCCAGCCGGTCGACCTGATGCGCAGCCTGCTCCGGGCGGTGCTCGTCTGCCTGGTCGTCCCGCCGCTCGTCTACCGGCCCGACCGCCGGGGGCTGCACGACATGGCCGCGGGCTCGCGGACCGTCGCGGTCCGCTGACCCTGCCTTCGGCCGCGGGTTACCGTGGGTCCAGTGCCGCACCCGTCCCGGCACTCGGAAAGCAGGGGAGACCATGTCCGTCCACACCACGTCCCGCGCCCTGCGGAGGCGTCTCGCCCTGGGATCCCTGCTGCCGGTGCTCGCGCTCACCGCGGCGTGCGGTGGGGGCGACGATGCCTCGGACGCCTCGAGCAGCTCGGAGTCCTCCGAGTCCGCGGAGACCAGCGACCAGCCGTACGACGCCAAGACGATCATCCCCGCGATGCAGGAGGCGCTCGGCGACGAGACCTCCGCACGCATCCAGATGGAGCTCACCGGCCAGGCCGAGCTCAGCATCGACGGCCACATGGCCATGACCGACGAGTTCGAGGACGGCGAGATGGAGCTGACCGTCGGCGTCCAGGGCCAGAGCCTCGAGATGCGCCAGGTCGACGGCCTGATCTACGTCTCCGGACCGCCCGCCACGCCGGAGGGCAAGTGGCTGAAGGTCGACCCGTCCGACCCCAACGACCCGGTCGCACAGCAGTTCGCCGGCCTCGCCAAGAGCGGTGACCTGAACACGACGTTCGACGCGTTCCGCGACGGCCTCACCGACGTGAAGTACGTCGGCGAGGAGGATATCGACGGCGAGTCCACCCACCACTACGTCTTCACCGTCGACGCGGCCGCGGCCGCGAAGGCCCAGGGGCAGCCGATGACGCCGGGCATGCCGGAGGAGCTGACGTACGACGTCTGGCTCACCCAGGAGGACCTGATGCGCCGGGTGACGTTCGAGCTCGGGCCGGTCGCGGCGACGGTCGACGCCACCGAGTGGGGCGAGCCGGTCGAGGTGGAGGCCCCGCCGGCCAGCGACATCGTGACGCCGCCGGGCGCCTGAGCCGAGGGCTCAGCGGCCGCGCATCTGGCCGCGCATGCCCTTCATGCTGGTCGGCATGGGTCCCTTGGGGATCGGCATGGTGGAGCGGTTGGCGTCGATGGCGCGCAGCCGCCCCAGCACGTCGGTGAGCTCGGGACCCTTGAGCGACTTGCCGAGCTTGGTGACGTGCTTGACCAGCTTGCGCAGCGGCACCTGGCCCTCCTCGTCGCCGACCACGACCTGGTGGATCGGGACGTCGGCGACCACCCGGTGGTGGCGCCGCTCCTCGGAGGCGAGCATCGAGCGCAGCCGGTTGGGGTTGCCCTCGCCGACCAGGACGATGCCCGGAGGGCCGACCACGCGGTGCACCATGTCCTGCTGCTTGTTGAAGGCGACCAGCTGGTCGGTCTTCCAGCCGCGCCGCAGCGACCCGAGCGCGCGGGCGGCGGCGCCGGTCGTACCCTCCATCTGGTCGTACGCCGAGGCCTGCGCGCGGCGCCCGAACAGCACGACCGTGCCGAGCAGCCCCAGCATCAGCGCGCCGACGATCGACAGGATCAGGCTGAGCGTCCCGGAGCCCGGCAGCAGCGTGAACAGCGCGTAGCCGACGGCCGCGCCCAGCACGAAGGTGCCGAGCAGCCACAGGCCGATCCGCGGGTCGGTCCGCTTGGTCATGCGGTAGGTGGCCACCATCTGCTGGCGGCGGGACATCTCCGAGGGGTCAGGCGTGGACATCGGCGCTCTCTGTGTCGTACGCCGCGGGCGGGTGGCCCGGGCGGTGATTCAGGTGTTCGTTCAGACGGGGGACGCGCTGCGGGCGTCCATGGCCTGACGGTACAGCCGACCCGCGCGGTAGGACGAACGGACCAGCGGTCCCGACATGACCCCGGAGAAGCCGATCTCCTCGGCCTCGGCGGCCAGCTCGACGAACTCCTCGGGCTTCACCCACCGCTCGACCGGGTGGTGGCGGACCGAGGGGCGGAGGTACTGGGTGATCGTGATCAGCTCGCAGCCGGCGGCGTGCAGGTCGCGCAGCGCCTGGCTGACCTCCTCACGGGTCTCGCCCATGCCGAGGATCAGGTTGGACTTGGTGACCAGCCCGAAGTCGCGGGCGGCGGTCAGCACGTCGAGCGAGCGGTCGTAGCGGAACGCGGGACGGATCCGCTTGAAGATCCGTGGCACCGTCTCGACGTTGTGGGCGAGCACCTCGGGCCGCGACTCGAAGACCTCCTCGAGGAGGTCGGGCTTGCCGTTGAAGTCGGGGATCAGGTTCTCGACGCCGGTGTCGGGGTTGAGCTCGTGGATCGCCCGGACCGTCTCGGCGTAGAGCCAGGCGCCGCCGTCGGGGAGGTCGTCGCGGGCGACGCCGGTGATGGTGGCGTAGCGCAGCTCCATCGAGCGGACCGACTCGGCCACCCGGCGCGGCTCGTCGCGGTCGAGCGGCTCGGGCTTGCCGGTGTCGATCTGGCAGAAGTCGCAGCGGCGGGTGCACTGGTCTCCACCGATGAGGAACGTGGCCTCGCGGTCCTCCCAGCACTCGAAGATGTTGGGACAGCCGGCTTCCTGGCAGACCGTGTGGAGCCCCTCGGACTTCACGAGGTTCTGCAGGTGCTTGTACTCCGGGCCCATCTTCGCCCGGGTCTTGATCCACTCGGGCTTGCGTTCGATGGGGGTCTCCGCGTTGCGGACCTCGAGCCGGAGCAGCTTGCGGCCTTCAGGTGCAGGAGCTTGCGTCACGAGCGCCACCCTACGCGGGTGACCCAGCCCACCCGAATCGAGCCGGGGTGCCTCAGCGCCCGGGCGTGACCAGCGAGATCCGGGCCGGCTCGGGACGCGGCTCGTAGTCCGGGGTGGCCTCGTAGGGACCCCAGGCGAGGTACGACGACAGGTGGTGCTCCACGAGCGGGAGCACGTCGGTGGGGGTGACGTCGCGGCCGAGCTCGGCGCTGAGCGTGGTGACCCCGGCGTCGGCGATGCCGCACGGAACGAACCGGTCGTACCACCCGAGGTCGACGTCACAGTTGAGGGCGAAGCCGTGCATCGTCACGCCGCGGCTGACCCGGATGCCGAGCGCGGCGATCTTGCGCTCCGGACCGCGGTCGTCGGCCCGCAGCCACACACCGCTGCGGCCCGGGACCCGCGCCGTGGCGACGCCGAGGTCGGCGCAGACCCGGATCAGGGCCTCCTCGACCCGGCGTACGTAGTCGACGACCTTGACGTGGTCGGGGAGCCGCACGATCGGGTAGCCGACGAGCTGGCCGGGACCGTGGAAGGTGATCTTGCCCCCGCGGTCGACGTCGATGACCGGGGCGCCACCCGGGTCCAGCGGCCGCTCGTGGGGGTCGGTCCGCTTGCCACAGGTGAAGACGGGCGGGTGCTCCAGCAGCAGCACGGTGTCGCCCTGCGCGCCGGAGACGACGGCCTCGTGGACCTCGCGCTGCAGCTCCCACGCGGCGAGGTAGTCGACGGCCTGGTCGCCGAGTCCGGCGATGCGGTGGTCGAGGGGCATGCGCTCACGGTACCCCTGTGGAGGGAGGCCGACGGCCGCGGCCGGATCGGCCTAGGTTCGGGGCGTGAGCCCGTCCGTCCCGACGCTGCGACCCCTGGCGGTGGGGGTGCTGCTGGCCGTCGTGCTGCTCGCGGGCGCAGTCCTGCTGCCCTCCGGCGGGCCGCAGCGACCGACGGCCGCGGTGGGCGACCGGACCGGCCCGCTCACCGTGCTCCGGGTGTGGGACCGCGCGAGGGCGGCGGCGTGGCGTGACGGCGACGTCCGGGCGCTCGGCCGGCTCTACGCGCCGGGCTCGCCGGCCGGGCGGGCCGACCGCGAGATGCTGCGCTCCTACGTCGAGCGGGGGCTGCGCGTCACCGGGCTGCGGATGCAGGTCGCCTCGGCGGAGGTACGCCGGGCCGACGCCGGACGGATCGTGATGCTGGTGACCGACCGGCTGTCCGGGGCGGCCGTGGCGACCGGGGCGGAGGGCGTCCACCCGCTGCCGCGCGACCGGTGGTCGCGCCGCCGGGTGGTGCTGGTCCGGGTGGGGGAGCGGTGGCGGGTCGCGTCGGTGACCGGTCAGGCCAGCGCGGACGCCATCACCGCGGAGGCGTTCGAGTCCTCGAACCGGTAGCCGAGGTCCAGCAAGGCCGCGGGCCGCAGGTTCATAGAGCGCAGCAGCTCGGGTGCGGCCGGTCCGGCTCCGAGGGCGAGCAGGTGGCGCGGGACGGCGAGGAAGGCCGGCCGGTGCACCGTGCTGGCGAACGCTGCGGTGAACTCCGCGTTGGTCGGGGTCTCCGGACAGCACAGGTTGAACGGCCCGCTGGCCGTCGGGTGCTCGGCGAGCAGGGTGGCCGAGCCGACGAAGTCACGCATGGAGACCACCGGGAAGCGTTGCGTGCCGTCGCCGAGCCGAGTGCCGAGCCCAAGCTTGAAGAGGGGCGTCAGGATGCTCATCGTGTCGCCGCCGCGGGCGAGCACCGGCGCGGTCCGCAGGATGCAGACCCGGGAGCCCGCTGCCACGGCCGGGTCGGCGGCCGCCTGCCAGTCGCGGGTCACCTGGGTCATGAAGGCGTCGCCACGGCTGTCGCTCGCCTCGGTCACAACCTCCTCGCCGTGGTCGCCGTAGTAGGCGGTGGCGTTGTTGGCCAGGAAGGCGGGTGGGCGGTCGGCCAGGGCGATCGCCTCGGCGAGCACCCGCGTCGTCTCGACCCGGCTCGCGCGCAGCGCCCGCTGCCACTTCTGTGTCTGGGGGACGCCGAACAGCCTCGACCCTGCGAGGTTGACGACCACGTCGGCCTGGTCGACCAGGCCCTGGTCGAGGACCCCGGCGTACGGGTCCCAGGTCGCCTCGTGCGGACCGGGGTCGGGGCGTCGGGTCAGCCCGGTGACGCGGTGACCGCGCGAGACCAGCTCCTGGGTGAGCCGGCTCCCGAGGAAGCCGCTGGCGCCTGCGATCAGGAAGTGCATGGGTTCATCGTGCCCGACACCACCCAGCCGGAAACGCGGCGTGTGCCCGAGAGTGCGTTCCCCCGCACTCTCGGGCACACGCCGGGGG
>CAVRTX010000022.1:0-256578 GCA_963724225.1 uncultured Actinomycetota bacterium
CGCGATACGTACTTGTACCAGTATCGGATGCCGGACCCGTGCATCACGATCGGGCTGTGGCCGACATCGACATGGCCCAGTACTTGGCCTGGTCGCGGACCTGGGAGGCCCTCGCGCGCCAGTCCCCCCTGCGGCAACGCGATGTGCAGGGCCGTCTGATCGAGTTCTTCCGGAGCCTGTGTCGAGAACTGGAACCCACGGTTGTGCTCGAGATTGGTGCCCACGAGGCAACGTTTAGCCGCTGGGCCGCCGACTCGCTTCCGGGCGCGCGCGTTGAGGCGTTCGAGGCCAACCCCCACGTCTATGAGAAGTTCGCCGCCGAGTTGTCCGAGTGTCGCCTCGAGTACCACAACCTCGCCGTGGGGGAGACGACTGGCGAAGCGCGGCTGAATCTGCCGACCGCGATCGCCGGGAGGGAGCGATCGTTGACGAGCCGGATGGCCTCGCTCGCGCCGCACACCGAGTCTGTGGACAACATCCACGTAACAGTGCCCTCGGTACGGCTCGACGATCACCTCAGCCTGGGCCCAGGCAAGAGTGGCGTGGCGTGGATCGATGTGGAGGGCGCCGACGAGCTTGTCCTCAAGGGCTGCGGATCGTTGTTGGACCGGCTGTACGCGATCTTCATCGAGGTGGAGAAGCGGACCACCTGGGAGGGCCAGTGGCTCGATACTGACGTGAACCGCTTTCTGCGCGCCCGCGGGTTGGTGGCGGTTGCCCGCGACATCTTCGTGAAGAACCGGGCGCACCAGTACAACGTCGTGTTCGTCCGAGTGCCGATCGCCCAGCGTCGACGAACCGCACGCCTCGCGGCAAAGGTCTTGGCCCCACCGATCCATCTATCGCAAGTCCAGAAGGGCAGGCGCCGCTCATAGGAGCTCGGGGCCATGCGGTCAAGCGCACTAGGGGCTCATGCCGCTGTCAGGACGGCATGGCGTGGCTGCTCATGCCGGAGAGCACACGGTCGTGAGTACGTCGGGACGGGGCGGGACGCCGACATCAAGCGCAGGCAGAAGCCAGCTGACGGGCGACCGGAGTGGGGGGCCAACCCCAAGTGCGGCAATCGTGCCAGAGTGCGAGCCAGGGCAGGCGCACGCCGGACCTACCCGCGCACCCCAACCGAGGAGAACGTCTTGATCTACATCACCGTGAAGAAGACGCTCAAGCCCGGCACCGCAGACGCCTACCTCGCGGCCAGCCAGCCCTACACCGACGCGACGCGCGCCGAGCCCGGCAACAAGTTCTACGAGCACTACCGCAGCGTCGACGACCCCGACACGATCCTGACGATCGAGGCCTTCGATGACGCAGCGGCTGGCGAAGCGCACGTCAACTCGGAGCACTTCCAGCAAGGGGTCGACGGCAGCGCTAAGCAGTACATCGCCGAGCGCCCCGACATCCTCTACATCGACCTCCCGGATCGTGACGGCTGGGACAAGATGTCGGAGTTCTGAGCCGACCGGCGGCGCTCGCAGCTCGTCACGGGACCGCTTCGCGCACGATCGGGTGCGCGTGTGGCCCCCAGCGTCGGCGCGGACCGGGAACTGTGCACGTCTGACGTGCCGATCAGCACGCGGAACGTGCCAGCGGCATCGTCTGCGAGACGCTCTGATTCGAGGGAGAAGTGCCCGCTCATGCCGCGATCAGCGCGGATCTGCCGAGACCCGCGTGGCACACCACCGAAGGCCCGACGCCACGCGATGAGTCCTTTGTTTGGTCCGCGGTCAGCCTTGAGTCGCAGGCCGGTCGGCCACGAGGGAGGGGCGTGCGCCTCACCAACGGGACAGGGCGCGCTGCTGCGGGCGGGCGTCCGCCCCGACGCCCGGATGATGCCGCGGGGCGCTCGACCGCTGACGCCAGGAACGCCGCGCCAGCTTCACGGTCGGCGTGAGGTGGGGCTCCCGGAGTCCCGACCTTCGAGGGAGGTCGCCAGCTCGCGGTCGATCCAGCGCCCGATCACCTCGACCACGTAGGCCCGCTCGTCGCGGTCGAGCCGATGCCCCTTCGCGATGCCGTGCCACGTCTCCAGGCAGCTGCGGCAGCAGGTCGCGGTGGCGTGCTGGGCCACGAAGACCGGGTGGTTGCGGTACGGGGTCTGCCGGCCGTCGTTGCGCGGCTCGGCCTGCGCCAGCCGCTCCGCGATGATCTCCGCGGCGTGAGCCCGCATCGTCTGCGGACCGCGCAGCTCAGCCGTGGCCCGCTCGCGCCCGCGCAGGTGGAACCGCCGCCCGAACGGTCGCGCGCTCGCGCGGTCGATCCGGTCATCGATCTCGGCGGGGTCGGGCACGCCCCCAGACTAGGCACGGCACGGTGGCCGACGACGAAGCCAAGACCGGCTGGGTCTCCGCGAGGCTGCGTCCAATCAAAGCCCGAAGGCGCGACATGAGGAGGTCGAACAGCCACACGTCTTCCTCGGCCGGCTCGACTAGCGGCGGTCGCCTAACCCAGACCCGAACCAACGCCGGGCATCGCACGACCGTGCGGCGCCCTGGCACTTGCGGTCATCCGGATCTGCCGCTTCAAGTACGGCATGGCGTGTCCGCTCTTGCCGCTGTCAGCACGGCGGTGGCATGGGCCGAGACCGCCCTCGCCCGACCTTCGAAGCGTGGCGGTTAGGTCGCGGGGCTGCCACCAGAAAGCGCTGGCACGTCCTCAACCTCGCCGCCTTCTCCCCCGTGCGCGGCGAACTCACGAAACCCTGCGAAGTCGGGAAACAGGGTCCGTCGTGCGCCAGCCCGATCCCACCGACGGCCGCGCCAAGCTGATCGTGCTGACCGAGAAGGGGCAGCCCTGCGTTTCGGCCGGGATCGCCACGATCACCACCCTCGACGAGCGCATCAGCGCGCTTCTCGGTGAGCGAGGTCATCGGGAGTTGCGTCGGCTGCTACAGCGGCTCCTGGACCAGCGCTGACCTCATCGCGGCAGGTGCCTGCCACTCCCGACACCAGGTCCTGGCTCTCGAACGCGTTCGGCGTCCATGAGGACGTAGCCAGATGCACGGCGCGTTGCGGGATCGCATCACTCTGGGCGAGGTGTCGCGTTGGGCACGCTCTGAAGGTCGCCGCCCCAGAAGTGCAGTCATCGGCGGGTAACACCCAGATCGGGCTCGCGCACCTATCGGGCGAGAAACAGAGAAACCGCAGGTCAGCGGGTGCGCTGCCTGCGGTTCTGGTCTGCGCGCCTGTAGGGATTCGAACCCCAAACCTTCTGATCCGTAGACGCGGCACGGTTGCGCGAGGCCGTCTGACCCGGTTCCGCCACGCGAGGAAGTCATCACGGTCACGGCCCATCAGTCTCGATTCATCCGGTCCTGTTGCAGTCACGGTTGCCGTCAGCGCACGTCCACTCGACCGCTGGCCGGGACCAACGATGCGAGCGACCCCCCTCGGCGCCGAGCGACACTCTTGGCGTTCGTCGCCTTGCTCGCGGTAGCCAGGGCCGCCGGCGTGAGGTTCGGCAGGGTTGTTCACTGTGGATGGCGCTGCTCGTGAACTGCAAGCCGACGGACGTTGCCTCACGCAGCCTGTGTGACGCCCACAGCGGCGAACGCGACTAGCGTTGACCGCACACCGCGGGGCCGAGTTGTAGAGGGAGGGTGCCATGACGTCGCCGACCAGCAGCAGTGCGTCCGCCAAGCTGTTCTACCGCCCTGTCGGCCTCGCTTGCACCGCGATGGCGCACGCGCTCGCGGGTGTTCTGGTCGATCGGGCATGGCAGAAGACGCACCCCGGAGATCGTGACTCTCCTCCCACAGCCTTGAACTCTCAGTATGGGCTCAAGGTTGTGGTGGCCAGCGCAATGGCGCAAGGTGCCATCGTTGCCGGTGTCAACGCCATGGTCGCCCGCGGTGGCGCACGGACGTTCGAACGACTGACCGGCGAGTGGCCGGGTGACTGACCCGCTGTCCGACCCGCGACTAACGAGCTCGTCATCCGCACAGGGTGTATGCGGGTCGGCGACTCCAGGCGCTCCTCGATCCTGATGCGGTTGCTCAATCGGTCAGCGACTCGAGAGCGACCACGGCCGCCAACAGGAGCGCTTCGTCCTCACCAGCGTTGATCTCGACGCCGTAGGTGTCCCGGACGCGGAACCATCGCTTGGAGATGCGTGCCACGGAGTCGCCGTCACGCTCGATCTCGTACTCGTGGTCGACGATGTTTCCATGGGCCTTGAGGTCTTGCCCGCCTTCGACGTCGATCGCGAAGCGGTCCCGGATGCCGACCAGCGCCTTGTGAACCTTCGCGATCTCCTGATCGTTGCGCTCGATCGCGATCTTGTCGCGAACGCTGACCTTGCGCTCCTGGATCCTCGCCACCTCGTTGCCGGCGGTGTCCTCGAGGACGAAGGTGTCGCGCACGCGGACCGCCTTCCCGTTCACGCGATAGGCGCGCTCACCGTCCTCGTCCTCGATCCAGAAGTCGTCTCCGATGGACGCGAGCTTCTCCCGCATGCGGAACCGCCGCACGTCCTCATCGTCTCGGCGTCCGCGCAGGATTCCCATGGTCGATTCCGTTCCTCGGGTGTCTGGGGCGCCAGCGTAAGTTCGCTGCGACGCAGGGGTCCTCACATGAACTGCATGAAGTGGCCTGCCTGAGTCAGGCTCCGGGTGTGTGATCCAGCCTCACGCTTCTCGCAGTCGCGGTGGTGCCTTCTTCACGCACACTGGGTGACGAGCTGCGTGTCCTTCAGGGCCAAGGTGGCAGCCATGGCTGGATGGATCGCGACCGCGCTGTTCCTGATCGACATGACGGTGAAGGTGGTCGCCCTGGGCGTCGTGCCCAAGAACCGTCGACCCTCGAGCGGCATGGCGTGGCTGTTGGTGATCTTCATGATCCCCTTCCTGGGGATCGTCGTCTTCCTGGTGCTGGGAAGGACGCGGATCGGACGGCGCCGCGACGAGCAGCAGGCCGAGGTCAACGCCATCGTGGCCGACCGGACCACCGCGGTTCCCACGCTCGAGGCCGACTTCACCGGGCCCGCGTACGTCGCGTCGGTGGCGGACCTGAACCGCAACCTCGGAGCGCTGCCCCTGCTCGACGGCAACCGGATCGACCTGCTGCCCGACTACGGTCAGGCGGTCGCGGCGATGGCCGAGGAGGTCGACCGGGCCACCACGTGGGTACACGTGGAGTTCTACATCACCGCGTGGGACGACGTCACGGACGCGTTCTACCAGGCGCTGGTGCGTGCCGTGCAGCGCGGAGTCGAGGTGCGGCTGCTGTTCGACCACCTCGGGTCACGCGGCATCCCCGGGTACAAGGAGTTCTGCCAGCGGTTGGACGGTACGGGCATCGTCTGGCACTCGATGCTCTCGCTCCACCCGCTCAAGGGGGAGTGGCGCCGCCCGGACCTGCGCAACCACCGCAAGATCCTCGTGATCGACGGGATGGTGGCGTTCACCGGGTCGATGAACCTCATCGAGCCCGGGTACGACAAGCCCAAGAACCACGAGGCCGGACGCGAGTGGGTGGAGCTGGTGGCCCGGGTGGAAGGCCCGGCGGTGGGCGCGCTCAACGTGCTCTTCGCGACCGACTGGTACAGCGAGACCGGCACGAAGCTCACCCACGAGCTGCAGGTGCGCTCGCCGGTCACGGGAACGGTCCCGGCACAGGTGATCCCGAGCGGCCCGGGGTTCGCGACCGAGAACAACCTGCGCGCGTTCACCACGCTGTTCTACTCGGCGCAGCGCCGGATCTCGATCACCAGCCCGTACTTCGTCCCGGACGAGTCGCTGCTGTACGCCGTGACCACCGCCGCGCAGCGCGGCGTCGCCGTCGAGCTGTTCGTCTCCGAGGCCGGCGACCAGTTCATGGTCTACCACGCCCAGCGCTCCTACTACGAGGCCCTGCTGCGGGCCGGTATCCGGATCTTCCTGTACCCGGCGCCGTACGTGCTGCACTCGAAGTTCTTCACCGTCGACGACGACGTGGCCGTCCTGGGCTCGAGCAACCTGGACATGCGGTCGTTCGGCCTCAACTACGAGGTCTCCCTCATGATCCCGGACCCCGGCGTGGTCGCCGGCGTGCGCGAGGTCGAGGACACCTACCGGGGGTTGTCCAGGGAGCTGACCCTCGAGGAATGGCTCTCCCGGTCCCGCGGCTCGGCGTACGCCGACAACGTCATGCGGCTGACCGCCGCGCTGCAGTGACGGAGCCCGACCCGTGCGCACGCGCCCAACCCGCGCTCAGCAGGTCGTCTTCACGTCGCTCACCAGCGCATCGACGTCAGTGCCGAACGTCGCCAGTGCGTTGCCGGCCGCCGTCACGGCATCCGCGGACGGGCTGGTTCGGGCGGACTCGACGCTGCTGGTGAGCTTGGCGTAGCTGGCCTCGACGCCGTCGATCTGCGAGCCGAACTCGGCCGCGGCGTCGGACTTGACCTGGGTCAGGTCGTCACCGACAGCAGTCAGCCCGCTCTGGAGGTCGCTGAGGGCGCTGGAGGAGGCGACGTCGATCGCCTTGACGTCGGCAACCGAAGCCTTGAGCGAGTCGACGGACCCACACACGGCCGGTGGATCCTCGCTGCAGGCCGCAAGGGATGCGCTGATCGCCAAGCTGGCGGCGACGGCGGGAATGAGCTTCATGATGACTCCTCAAGGATTGGCCGCCTACTGACGGGTTCGGGTCTCACGCGAAGGTCGACACGCGGCCGCGGGCGGAGGCCGAACGCAGAGGGTCCCAGTGCTGGGTTTGTCAGGTGGGCGCCCGGACATCGGGCGACGAGATGATCATTGGCAGGGGAACGGTCCGTGGTCGTCATACAGAAGACGTGAAGACCCTCCGGCCCCGGGTCCGATCACTCGTGGACCGGAGGTTTCACGACATCTGCGTGATGCCCCTCGGGCCATGGCGCGGGTCAATGGTTCTTCCCACCGCGCGACTCACACCCGCACCCCTCGACCGATACAGGCGGGCCCAGGGGTGGGTTCGCGACCAAGGTCACATCGAGCCGAAAGGACGTTGCGGAGTGCACTACGTCGATCGACTCCACCGCTTGGCGATCAACCAGACCGACTGGTCGGAGGACCCCGCCCATGCAGCCGACGCGGAATGGCTCGAACCTGAGCTGGATCCCCGGACCCTGGCCCTGGTCCGCCTGGCCGCGCTCGTCGCCGTCGGCGCGGAGGTTCCCTCCTACGGGGCCGCGGCCGATGCGGCCGTGAGTGCCGGGGCGACCGCGTCCGAGGTGGTCGACGTCCTCATCGGCGTGCTCCCGGTGGTGGGTGCCGCACGCGTGGTCGCTGCTGCCCCCCGGCTGGCAATGGCCCTGGGGTACGACACGGACGCGCTCGACCAGGAGTCCACCGGCTGAGGTGCGGTCCCTACCCGCCGAGCAGTCCGATGACGGTTGCCTGTTGCACTGCCTCGTTACGTGAGGAGACACCCAGCTTGCGGTAGATCGAGGCGACCTCCGAGCCCACCGTGTTACGCGAGACGAAGAGCCGCCCTCCGATCTCGCCGATCGTCAGGTGCGTCTGCAGGTACGGAAGGAGCCGCAGCTCGGCGGGCGTGAGCGGCGGCCCACCGGCCGCCGGCGACCCGGAACCCGACCCGACTACCTCGCGCAGGTCGCGCACCTCCTCGACCAGCGTTCCGAGGTCGGGCCGGTGGCCGAGGACGTCATCGATCTCGCGGAGCAGGTGCCGAGCGGCGGCATGGTCGCCGCGCACCAGGTACACCTTCGCCAGGTGGAGCCTGCTGCGCACCGCAAGGGAAGGAAAGACGAAGGTGCAGGAGGGACGCGACCGCATCGCCCGAGCCAACATCCTCTCCACCTCCACCAGGTCGCCCTCGTGGAGCGCCTTCCGAGCGGCCGCCGCGAACAACAGCACACTCGCCGCGTAGTCGTACATCCGGTAGTCGTCGACGATCGCCATGGCCCGAGCGACGCGATCCGCGGCCTCCCCCCACCTGCCGCGAGCCATGGCCAGGAGCGCGAGCTGGGCCTCGCCGCTGACGACGGTGTCGGTGTTGCCGATCTCGGTGCCGACTCGGCAGCTCTCTGCGAACAGGGCGGCCGCGCCCTCGTCGTCCCCCGCGAGCAGGTGTGCCTCCGCAGAGACCGTGAGGGCGGTGTCGCGCCAAGGGCTCCACGTCGGCTCCTGAGCCATCGCGAGGTCCGCATCGGTCATCATCTGATCCGCGCCCTGGGGGCACATCGCGGCTCGCAGCATGGCGCGGGCTGACTCGAAGGACGCCGTGCCGTCGACCGGCACCAAGTCGTGGACGGCCTCGTCGGCCAGCGCAGCCCAGCGTTCGGCCTCGAGCGGTTCCCCGCCCAGTACGCCGATCCACCCGGCCAGGACCATCAGTGGCGGGTACCCGCTGATGGTGTCGTCCCCGAGCGCCGTCAGCCACCGCTTGACGGTGGACATCTGCCCGGCGCTGTAGGTCGGGAGCACCAGCTGTGTCAGCAGCTCCACGCACCGGTCCCGCTCGCTGGTGTCCAGCAGGTGTTCGAGGGCCATCGCCGGAGAGCCGTTCGTCTCGTACCAGTCGGCGGCGGCGAGGTGCAGCTTGGTCACGGCGTCGGGCTCGACGCGGCGCAGTTCGCTGAGCAGGAACTCCCGGAACAGCGGGTGATAGCGGTACCACTCCCGCCTTCGATCGAGCGGGATCAGGAATGCGTTCGACGCCTCGAGTGCCTGCAACCGGTCCTGGCTGCCCGTCTCGCCCAGAAGCGTGTCGCAGAGCGGGGCGTGGAGCTGGTCGAGCACGGCGGTGCGGCGCAGGAAGCGTTGGGTCGACTGGTCCAGCTGGCTCAGGGACTCGCGGTAGAGGTAGTCGGCCACGTAGCGGTCGTCCCCGGAGACTCTCCAGCCCTCCTGATCGGTGTCGCGGGCGATCATCGCTGCCAGCTGCAGCCCGGCCGGCCACCCCTCGGTGCGTTCGATGACGGTCGTCGCCTGGTCTTCGGTCAGGGGCACCTGCGACATCGAGAAGATCTGCTCGGCGCCCTGGGGTCCCAAGGCAAGATCCGGAGCCAACAGCTCCAGCGCGTCGCCGGACGCCCGCATCCGGGCCAGATGGGGCTGCTCGGCGCGGCTGGCGGTCACCAGCTGCGAGCCGGCAGGCACCCCGGAGATCACCACGCCCAGCACGTCGTGGCACTCGGGCGACTCCAACTCGTGCAGGTCATCCAGCATCAGGACGAACGGTCCGGGACTTCGCCGGAACGCGGACGCGACCACGGGGGCAGCACGACCCAAGGCCGAGACGCCCAGACCGCTCACATCGGCCACCAGCCCTGCCCCACTCGGGAACATCCGCACGTACGCCGAGGCGAGCACGGCGAGCAGGATGCCGGGATCGTCGTCGAGGCGGTCCAGAGAGACCCACCCGACGACGCGGTCCTCGG
Source organism: uncultured Actinomycetota bacterium (assembly GCA_963724225.1). Classification (GTDB taxonomy): domain Bacteria; phylum Actinomycetota; class Actinomycetes; order Propionibacteriales; family Nocardioidaceae; genus Nocardioides. Next base: position 9,358 of record CAVRTX010000022.1, read on the forward strand.
ACCCGGCCCACTCGCACAGCAGGGTCGACTTCCCGTACCCGGCGGGCGCCGTGATCCCGGCCGCCAGCGCGGGACTGGCCCGGGCCGCCTCGATCAACGAGGCGCGACTGACCATCCCGGGACGAATCTGTGGCACAGACAGCTTGACATCGAGCAGCACGTCGTCGAGTCCGGCGGCCGGCCGCGCCCGCGCGGGACGACTCTCGGTCACGCGATGCAGGCTACGAAGCCCGCCGGGCACGGTGCCTCACCCCAACCGGGTGACACGTCTGAGCGAGACGCGCGGCCGCCTCGCTCGCGTTTCACGCTGTCTACGTGATGGCCGGCCGTGCGCTGGCCTGTGGACTCCGACGAGCAGACCTGATCGAACGACCGGAGGGCGCTGCCATGGCACGAGACTCAAGAGAACGTGCTCGACGCCTCCGCCACGGGATGGGGCACGCAGCCGCCAGGGTCTCCTTCGCCCCCCAGGCACACGCCTCCTACCCGCAGCGGATCGCGGCGGTATCCAAGGTCGGCGGCGCACCACACGTCGGCGCCGCGCTGACCCTCCGCACCGCATCCGACCTCCTCGAAGCGCACGGATGAGCCCCTCCGGATGGCCACCGCGGACGCACTGACCCCCCGCCGCCGGCGATGGCTCATCGCCCGCGGGCTGCTGCGGGCGTTGGCGACCGCAGTCCTGATGGTCGTCGGGTACTACACGCTGCCGTTCGGGAGCCTCGCGGACGTCTCGGTTGCCGCCGAGCTCTCCGTCGGGGTGGTCCTCCTGGTCGGCGTCATCGTCTGGCAGGTCGGGGCGATCGAACGTGCGAAGTACCCCGCGATCCGGGCAACCCAGGCGCTTGCGGTGACGACCCCCCTGTTCCTGCTCCTCTTCGCAGCCAGCTACTACATCCTCAGCGCCGACAACGCGGACACGTTCACCGAGAACCTGAGTCGTTCCGACGCGCTCTACCTGACCGTGACGATCTTCGCGACGGTGGGCTTCGGCGACATCTCGGCCCAGACCGAGAGTGCGCGCCTCTTCGTCACCGCCCAGATGCTGCTCGATCTCGTGATCCTGGGCCTCGGTCTCCAGGTGATCCTCGGCGCGGTGAAGCGGGGCAAGGCGGACCCGGACGAACCGTCCGACTGAGGGCGGCATCCCTGCCGCGACTCGGCGGCAAACGGTCCGCGGACAGGTCAAGGAGCCGTCGGCGCGGGCGCGCTTTCACACGATGAGAGTGATTCGCCAACCGGCGATCAGCGCTGGGATGAATCCGTTCCAGCAGTCGCCACATCCGGTGCGGCTCAGCGCAATCCCAAGGAGGCTCGACCATGTCCGAGCAGACGACATCGAACTACCGTCCTGCTGGCCAAGGGCAGGAAACCACCCAGCGGCCTGGCCACTGGGTTCATCATGTTCGCCGGCGTCATGATGATCGTGGCCGGAGGCTTCCAGTCGCTGACCGGCCTGGCCGCGATCTTCAAGGACGGCTTCTACGTCACCACGCCGAACTACCTGCTCGAGTTCGACACCACCACGTGGGGGTGGGGCCATCTGCTGCTGGGAGTGCTCGTGCTGTTCGCGGGCATCGCGGTCCTCAACGGCCAGGTGTGGGGACGCACCATCGGCGTCATCCTGGCCGCCTTGAGCGCCCTAGTGAACTTCGCCTTCATCCCCTACTACCCGTTCTGGTCGATGCTGATCATCGCGGTGGACATCTTCATCATCTGGGCGCTGACTGCCCACGGCCGCGACATCACTCGGTGACGGATCCCTCGCGAGCCATCGCTCCCATCAGCAGGGCCGGAACAGGAGAAGCCCATGAACCACGCCGCCGCCACGCCTCGGAGCACCCCGCGGGCCAGATCGTTCGCCGCCAGCCTGCTGCTGGGCATTGCCGCCCTGACGATTGCCCTGGCTGGCATGCGATCCATCGCCGAGATTGTCGGTCCGGTCTTCATGGCCTTGGTCATCACGATCACGCTGCACCCGATCCGTCTGAGGCTCGAGCGGGGTCGTCTTCCTGAGTGGGCCGCGTCCTTGCTCATGCTGGCCAGCGCGGTCCTGCTGCTCGCAGTGTTCGCGTTGGCCCTCATGGTGTCGGTCGCCCAGCTCGCCTCCTTGGTGCCCCAGTACACCGCCCAGATCCAGGAAGGTGTCGCGAACGCGGGAAACACCTTGAGGGACGCAGGCGTGAAGCAGGACCAGATCGACGCGGTCGTGAAAGCATTCGACCCGGGTCAGCTCATCGATGTGGCCATGTCAGTGCTCTCCGGAACGTTGGGGCTGCTGACCGATCTCTTCTTCCTGATCACGGTCCTGCTGTTCATGGCCTTCGACACCGACTCCACGCGCCGAAGCCTGCATGCCCTGGGTGACCGCTTCCCAGACCCGATCGCTGCCCTGGCAAACTTCGCCCGCGGCACGCGCAGCTACATGGCCGTCTCGGCGAGCTTCGGACTCGTCGTCGCCGTGATCGATGGGTTCGCCCTGTACCTCCTGGACGTCCCCGGAGCCTTTGTGTGGGCCGTGCTCGCCTTCGTCACCAACTTCATCCCGAACATCGGCTTCATCATCGGAGTCATCCCACCGGCGCTCATCGCCCTGCTCGAGGGCGGCCCTGGCCTGATGGTCACGGTCATCATCGTCTACAGCGTCATCAACTTCGTGATCCAGTCGATCATCCAGCCGCGCGTGGTCGGTGACTCGGTCGGTCTCTCGCCCACGTTGACGTTCTTGTCGCTGGTCTTCTGGACCTGGGTAGTCGGCCCGGTCGGCGCCCTGCTCGCAGTTCCGCTCAGCCTGCTCACCAAGTCGCTCTTGGTCGAGGCAGACCCGCACGGACGCTGGGCCTTGCCGTTGATCTCGGGCAAGCCGGATACCGAACCTCCACCAGAGCCGGAGCAGGCGGCCCCTGCCGCGCTCCAGCCCGAGGGAAGTCCGGGATGAGATCGCGATGGACCCGACGTACGAGGCTCCCTCGTTGGCGAGCCTGACGCCTCCTGGCACGGGGCTGGAGGGCGATCCGGCTCGAGTACGGGCCGAAGCCGTGCTAAGCCGTCTGCCGGCCGGGCTCCACCAGCGGGTGCGCTGGCTGCTCGACCGGTGGCCGGGACGGATCATCCTTCAAGGGGCCGCTGGGCTTGCCCGGATCGAAGTGTTCGACCGGGCTATGACGATCGCGGCACAGTTCTTCAGCTCCGTGCTCCCGGTGCTTATCCTCATCGCCACCCTGGGCTCGAACAGTGACGGATTCGCTGAGGCCATCGACATGCCGGAGCAGTCCCGGCAGGTTCTCGAAGGCGCTGTCGAGGGTGGAGGTTCGGCATTCGGGATCGTCGGTGCCGTCTTCGTGCTTGTGTCGGCGACCAGCCTTTCCCGGGCGCTCGCTCGCGCATTCGCCAGCATCTGGGGACTCCCGAGACCCCCCACCAGCCTGGGCTCGGCGTGGCGCTGGCTGGCTGTGGTGCTGGTACTGGCGCTGTCCCTCATCATCGTCCGCGCGGCGAGCCAGCCATTGCAGGTCCTGCCACCCCGGGAGCTGTGGCCGTGGCTCGCTTCGTTCTCCTGGGACGTGGCAGTCGCGGCCTTCGTCCCCTGGGCCTTGCTTGCGGGCATGGTCCGCGCACGGATGCTGGTTCCCGGTGCGCTGCTCTTCGCCCTCCTGATGATCACCGTCCGTCCTGCAACCCAGGCCTGGCTCCCTGGCGCGCTGGAATCGAGCGCTGACCGGTACGGGTCCATCGGGGTCGCGTTCACCTACCTGACGTGGCTGTACGTCGCTTCCTTCTGCTTCTTGGCAACCGCGCTCCTGGGCCAGGTGATCGCGACAGATCACGGGACGCTCGGGCGTCGCGTGCGTGGGCTCGCGACTTCACACAGACCGAGTGATGAGTCCCGACGCCGACCTGCCTACGTTCCTGCTGAGCCCGCGATACCGGAGGAGAACCCCATGTCCACCACGACCGAGCGAACCGCTGTCCCCGCGAGTGTCACCACGCCTTCGAGTGTCGAGACCTCCATGGGAGTCCTGGACTTCAACGACGGATACCCGACGGCCGAGACCGCCGAGAAGCTCCGTGACCACCTGGACTATGTGCACGGCCTCGAGGCGTTCATGAACTCGATCCAGGGCGTGTCTACCTACGCACTGCGGGAGGGATTCCTCTCGGCCGGGGTCATGGACGGCGACGTCGTGATCTTCTCCGAGCTGATGGACTCCCGGTCCCTCCTCCTGACCGCGAACGCTGACACTGTCTACTTCTGCGCGTTCTTCGACCTCAATGGCGGGCCGTTGGTACTCGAAACCCCCTCCGACACCTTGGGCATCGTCGACGACATGTGGTTCCGGTGGGTCACCGACTTCGGTCTCCCGGGTGCTGACCGTGGTCAGGGCGGGACCTACCTGCTGGTCGGCCCCGGCTACGACGGTCCGCTGCCCGAGGGCGGCCACTACGTCCGGCGCTCGCGTACCAACCGGGTGCTGATGCTTGGTCGTGCGTTCATCGACATGAACCCTGGCAACGACCCGGGCCCCACCGCGGACCGGATCAAGGAGCAGCTGAAGGTCTCCGCCTACACCCCGGGGGGCTTGGGCAGCAGCATCGGCGACTACCTGACCAGCGGCGGCCCGCTGGGTGCACCCCATTCGTCCGCGTCGCCCCGGTTCGTGGAAGGCACGGGCCTGCCCCTGCAGACCGTGCCCCCCAACGACTTCGGTCACTACGAGTTCCTCGATGCCCTGGTCCAGATGGAGGGCCCCGAAGCCCTTGATGTCGAGCTGGCCGGTCAGTTCGCTGCGATCGGCATCGTCAAGGACGAGAAGTTTGCGCCCGACGACCGAATGCGGCGGATCCTCGACCATGCGGTCTCGGTCGGGAATGCCACGGCCCGCACCCTCGGTATGGGGGCTCACCCGACCGACGATTTCCGGTACTACGACAGCGGTACGTGGTGGAACATGCTGTGGCCCGGTGGTTTCGACTTCACCAACCCACCCCCGGAGGTCACCCCGGACGGCCTGCAGAGGTTTCCCGACCGTGGCGCGCGACAGCTGCACTCCCGCACATCCTTCTTCTACACCGCCACCGGTATCACCCCTGCCATGTGCATGCGTCTGACCAATATCGGCTCCCAGTACCTGATGGCCAACGTGGACGCGAACGGCGACCCGTTCGACGGCGCGAAGACCTACCGGGTCACGCTGCCAAAGGGCATCCCGGCCGCACGCTTCTGGTCCTTCACCGTCTACGACAACCAGACGCGCTCCATGCTGCAGACCGACCAGGGATATCCCCGGGCCGGCAGCCAGAGCTTCCCCTCGCCAGCGGCCGAGCCCGAGGCGGACGGGGCCACCGTCGTGCACTTCTCCCCCATCCGGCCCGACGGGGTCGCCGAAGGCAACTGGATCCAGACCGACCCGGACAGGGGCTGGTTCGTCGCGCTGCGTCTCTACAGCCCCCTGCAGTCGTTCTTCGACAAGTCCTGGCGCGCCGGCGAGATCGAGCAGGTCGGCTGAACCCCCGTTCGCATGACAAGAACCGGCGAGTCGAACCGTCGACGCGTCACAACATGAAGGAGGACCCATGTCCCAGATCGCCAATGACGAAACTCCCGTTCTAGACCTGCTTGCACGCATGACGGCCGACTCTCTCGAGACATCGACGCTCGACGCGCAGACAATCGCTCTGGTGCGGATCGCGGCGCTGGTGGCCAGCGACGCCCCCGCCGTTTCCTACGCGTTGAACCTCGCCGCTGCAGGCGAGGTCGGCCTGGACGCCGACGACGTCCGCGGTGTCCTCGCGGCGATCGCCCCGATCGTCGGGACGTCCCGGGTCGCAGGGGCGACCGGCCGCATCATCCTCGCGATCGGAGTCGCCATCGAGAACGCCGCCGCCGACTACGCCGACGGGAGCTACAGGGAGTGACCGGCTGAGCCGGTTCCACTCGCTTCCCCAGGCACATCCGCACGCTGCGTCGACCCGGAGGTCCGTCGCATGGAAGCTGTCGCGCTCACCACAGTCCTGGCGACGATCGTCGCCTGGTGCGTCCTCGCCGGTCAGCTGCAGCACGCGGGTCTCACTGCACCGATCGTGTTCGTCGCCGCTGGCTGGATCTTCGCGGACGTGCTCGACCTGTTCAACCTCGAGGTCGAACCCGAGCTCGTCAAGGTCATCGCCGAGGTCACCCTCGTCTGAGTCCTCGTCGCAGACGCTTCTCGGGTCCGGCTGGGACAGTTCCGGCGTGACTTCAGCACGTACGTCCGGCTGCGCCGGTGCCGCGATGCTCGTGCTCGGAACCCACTGCTCGGGTCGCCGCGACGAAGCGCCGCGGGCAGGTCGATCGTGTCGACCTTCTGACCCCCGTCCAGAAGGGTGATCCCGGGCGTGGCCAAGGACAGGCGTCCACGTCGCTCGAAACACAAAACCGCAGGTCAGCGGGTGGGCTGCCTGCGGTTCCGGTCTGCGCGCCTGTAGGGATTCGAACCCCAAACCTTCTGATCCGTAGTCAGATGCTCTATCCGTTGAGCTACAGGCGCTCGTCGTCCGGCCGTACGGCCGTGCGACTGCACGAGGATAGCCGACCACCGGGGCCACACCCGAATCGGCCCGAGGGCCGTGGATCGCGCGGGGCGCCCCGCCCCGAGCCGGGCTGCGTGAGCCCCGGCAGGACGCCCCCGCGCGAGCGGTCGCGGAACCGCACGTCCCACACCACCACCATCGGGACTCCGGCTGAACCGCCCGAAAGTGTGCTTCCGCGTCAGGAGTCCGGCGTGACCCGGTGTCGTACGCGATCGGGGCGGAAGCCGTGGTCGATTCCCCAGAGCACCGCCTGGGTCCGGCTCTCGACACCGATCTTCCGGTAGAGCGTGCGGACGTAGCTCTTCACGGTGTTGATGCTGAGGAACGCGCGCTCGGTGATCTGCTGGTTGCTGAGCCCCTGGCAGATCAGCGCCAGCACCTCCGCCTCGCGCGGCGACAGTCCGTGCTCGTCCCCCGGCCAGTGGCCGAACGTCCCATCGACGTCCTCGTCGACCGTCGGTACGACGGTGTCGCCGGCGTGGATCCGCTCGAGCAGCTCCACCAGCTCGTCGGCGGATGCGCTCTTGGAGATGTAGCCCGCCACGCCCGCGGTCAGGGACTGCTCGACCAGCTCGCGCTGGGTGTTCCAGCTGAAGATGACGACCTTGGCCCCGGACTCACCGATCACCGCCGGGACGTCGAGGGCCGCGCCCTGGGGCTGGCCGAAGGAGTCGTAGAGCACCAGGTCCACCTCGGAGCGGACCGGCACCCCGCTGTCGAGCTCGACGACCCGGACCCGGTCCGGGTACCGCTCGAGCACCGCGCCGATCCCGACGACCACGATCTCGTAGTCGTTCACGACGGCGACCCGCAACGGCTTCCCTGGCATGACCAGCAGCATAGGCAACCGGGGCTGATGCCCCCCGGAGGGTGAGCGGACGCGACTCCGGTCACAGTCCGTAGATCGATCCAATAGGTCCGTACGACGGACGCCGGTAGCCTCCCGCGCATTCTCCAGTCGCCGTCGACGACGCCGTGCGATGACCCGCGCAACCGCGAGAGGCCAGCCACCATGACTGCCACCATCGGCACCCCGACAACCGCAGGCGCCCCCACGACCCACCAGGGAATCCTCGACTTCGTCCACGAGGTCGCCGAGCTCACGCAGCCCGACCGGATCCACTGGTGCACCGGCTCCGACCAGGAGTGGGACGAGCTCACCCGCGCGCTCGAGGCGACGGGCACCTTCACCCGGCTCGACCCGGCCAAGAAGCCCAACAGCTTCCACGCCGCCTCCGACCCGACCGACGTCGCCCGCGTCGAGGACCGCACCTACATCTGCTCCGTCGACGAGAAGGACTGCGGTCCCACCAACAACTGGATGGACCCGGCGGAGATGAAGGACCTGATGCGCGGGCTGTACGCCGGCTGCATGCAGGGCCGCACGATGTACGTCATCCCGTTCGTGATGGGCCACCTCGAGGCCGAGAAGCCGATGTTCGGCATCGAGCTCACCGACTCGGCGTACGTCACCGCGAGCATGCGCGTGATGGCCCGGATGGGCAGCCACGTCCTCGACCGGATGACCGAGCTCGACGCGGACTTCGTCCCCTGCATCCACTCCGTCGGCATGCCGCTCGCCGAGGGCCAGGCCGACGTCGCGTGGCCGTGCAACGACACCAAGTACATCGTGCAGTTCCCCGAGGAGCGCGCGATCTGGTCCTTCGGCTCCGGCTACGGCGGCAACGCCCTGCTCGGCAAGAAGTGCTACGCGCTGCGCATCGCCAGCGTGATGGCGCGCGACGAGGGCTGGCTCGCCGAGCACATGCTGATCCTCAAGCTCACCTCGCCCGAGGGCACCGTGAAGTACGTCGCCGCCGCCTTCCCGAGCGCCTGCGGCAAGACCAACCTCGCGATGCTCGAGCCGACCATCCCCGGCTGGAAGGTCGAGACCCTCGGCGACGACATCGCGTGGATGCGGATCGGCGAGGACGGCCGGCTGTGGGCGGTCAACCCGGAGTACGGCTTCTTCGGCGTCGCGCCCGGCACCAACGAGCACACCAACCCCAACGCGATGAAGACCATCAACAAGGGCAACTCGGTCTTCACCAACGTCGCGCTCACCGACGACGGCGACATCTGGTGGGAGGGCCTGGAGAACCCGCCGGCCTCGGCGACCTCCTGGAAGGGCCAGCCGTGGACCCCCGACAGCGCCGAGCTGTCCAGCCACCCCAACAGCCGCTACTGCACGCCGATCACCCAGTGCGACATCCTCGCCCCCGAGTACGACGACCCCCGCGGCGTCCCGATCGACGCGATCCTCTTCGGCGGCCGCCGCAAGACGACCGTCCCGCTGGTCTTCGAGGCCCGCGACTGGACCCACGGCACGTTCCTCGGCGCCACCCTGTCCAGCGAGACGACGGCCGCGGCGGTCGGCCAGGTCGGCGTCGTACGACGTGACCCGATGGCGATGCTGCCGTTCATCGGCTACCACGCCGGCGACTACGTCAACCACTGGATCACCATGGGCAAGGACAACGACGCGTCCCGGCTGCCGAAGATCTTCTACGTCAACTGGTTCCGTCGCGCCCAGCTCGATGACGGGAGTGACGGCGGCTTCCTGTGGCCGGGCTTCGGCGAGAACAGCCGCGTCCTCAAGTGGGTCGTCGAGCGGATCGACGGCCAGGCCGCCGCCGTGGAGACCCCGATCGGCCACGTGCCGGCCCCGGCCGACCTCGACACCGACGGCCTCGACATCAGCGACGAGCAGCTCGCCGCCGCGCTGCACGTCGACCGCGACGAGTGGGCCGCGGAGCTGCCGCAGATCCAGGAGTGGTTCGACACCTTCGGCGAGCAGCTGCCCGCCGTGCTGTGGACCGAGCTCGACGGGCTGCGGGCGCGCCTGGCCGACTGACGCCGGATACCCTCTTCCCACGACTCGGGGGAAGGCGGAGAGGGGTGGCAGTGCGCGAGTTCGGTCCCGACGACCGGGCCCTGTTCGAGTCCGTCGCGACGGCCCTCTACGAGGACGTCGTGCTCGCGGGCGGCATCGACGTCGACGACCCCCGCGTGGTCGACGGCGGGCCGGAGCGGCACGCCTTCGACCTGCTGGTCGAGCTCGGGCTGCTGACCGGCGACCGCGGCGCCGCCCGCTACGTCCCCGTCGACCCGGTCACCGTGCAGTCGCGGATCGTGTCCCCGCTCGGCAACGAGGGCTCCCGACTCCTGCAGGAGTCGTCGAGCTGGGCCCGGGCGTTCACCCCGGTGGCCCAGGCGTTCCGGCGCGCGCCGGCGAGCTCCGAGAGCTCGATCATGATCCTCCACGACGACCCCGACGGCAGCGGGCGCTCGCGCATCGACTCCTACATCGCCGGCCTGGTCGCCGACTGCGAGGACGAGGTGCTGACCGCGCAGCCGCAGGCGGGGCGCGACGCCGAGACGCTCGCCGCCGCCGCCGTACGCGACACCGCCATGCTGGAGCGCGGCACCCGGATGCGCACCCTCTACCAGCACAGCGCCCGCCGCAACGCGATCACCACCGACTACGTCGCGGCGGTCACCGAGCGCGGCGCCGAGGTGCGGACGCTCGACGAGTTCTTCAACCGGATGATCGTCTTCGACCACCGGATCGCCGTCATCCCCGGCAAGCAGGAGGACCTCAACACGGCCGTGGTGATCCGGGAGCCGTCGGTGGTCGACTACCTCGTCGACGTCTTCGAGCGCGCCTGGGAGCGCGCCCGGCCGTTCACCAGCCGTGACTCCGGGATGCTGCGCGACATCGCCGCGGAGCAGCGCGCGATGACCATCCGGATGCTGATCGAGGGCCACGCCGACCCGGTCAGCGCCAAGCGGCTCGGCGTCAGCCCCCGCACGTACGCCGGCTACGTCGCCGACCTCAAGCAGGAGTACGAGGCCGAGACCCGCTTCCAGCTCGGCTACACGATGGGGACCCAGGGCGTGTCCGGGCGCGAGCGGCCGGACCCGGACGACGCCGACTGACCGACCGGTCGCGTGAGCCCTGGGGGACGTTCGAAATGAGCACGAGGGCAGTGACCTCGTCACTGCCCTCGCCTGGATGAGACGGGCGCCGGGGGACGGCGCTGAGGACCGGATTCGTTGGGGGGACTCAGATCCCTCGTCTCATACCGTGGGTGTGGCTCATGGAGCCGGCTGCGTCACGGGATGGCGACGCCCTTGCCCCAGCTGGTGTCGGCGGCCGCAGGGCCTGCCATGCTCCCGAGAAGACCGACGGACAGAACAGCGGCCACCAGTGCCGTGGCGACCTTCTTGGCGATCTTCATTTCATCACTCCACATGTGTGTGATTGCTCGCTCCCACCCCGTATCAACGAGGTCGTCCTCCCATACTCCGTGGCGGGAACACGGGAAGGCACCTCGCGGGTGGGCCATTTGTGTGCATTGCAGTTTCATGCAACGCGCGGTCGCCGCGATCCACCGCGGTCCCTCCCGACCGGGAGGGACCACGGGGCGACCATACGCGCGGAGGCGGCGGGATTTGAACCCGCGAGAGGGGTTTGCCCTCAACCCGCTTAGCAGGCGGGCGCCATAGACCGGACTAGGCGACGCCTCCTCCACCGCCCGTCCCTCACGGGCCGACGGCGGTGGTCAGGCTACCGGTCGTCGTGATCGGTGCCGAATCGGGCACGCCCGGCCGCGGTCAGAGCGGCCGCAGCCCCTCGCCGCGCCTCAGGTGGGCGCGCAGGTCCTGCACGAAGTCCTCGCGCGAGGCGTCCACGGCCGCGACGGGGATGCTCGTCGTCCGGCCGTCGCGCAGCCGCAGCACGACGCAGTCCACGCCGTGCGGGCTCGCCGCGACGGCGTCCTCGACGTCGCGCCAGGCGGCGGTACGGACGCCGGCGCCGCGGATCATCCGGACCCGGTAGCCCTCGTCGTCGAGCTCCACCACGCGGACCCCGCGCAGCGGGACGGCCAGCGCGACCACGGCCACCAGCGCGACCAGGCCCACGACGAGCAGCAGCACGGTCGGGCCCCCGAGCAGCGCCACCGCGAGCGTCGAGACCAGGACCAGCCCGGCGAGGACGACGAGCAGCAGTCCCACCAGCCGGGCGGCCAGGGCCGGCGCGAGCCGATAACCGGACGACATGCCCCCGATCCTCCCGCATGGCCAGAACTGGCCGCGCCACAGGGTTGTGGCCGGTCGGGTGCCGGGTTCACACTCAAGGTTCCTGTCGGGCCGCACCGCACCTCCTCCGGAGCCCACCATGAGCCTCGCTGCGCCGCACCTCCAGTCCGACCCGGCCGCGCGCGCCGGACAGCCCTCCCGCGCAGAGCTGCGCCGCCAGCTCGCCGTGGTACGCGACCTGCTCGTCGCCGAGTCGCCAGCGGCGTACGACGGCTGGCTGGCCGCCCGCGAGGCGCGCGGGATGCGGGAACGGACGCTGCTGCTGCGGCGGGTCGCCGCGCTGGGCGAGATCGTCCGTACGGCGGCCGAGCCGGTCGCCCGGGCCGAGGTCGGCCGGCTGCTCGCCGACGTCGAGCGGCACCGGCGCCGCGCGCGCGCCATGCTCTGGGACTCGGTGCAGCTCGAGATCGGCGGGTCCGAGTAGGACCTGGCAGAGGGGGCGGGATTCGAACCCGCGGCTGACATCTCTGCCAGCGACCGCTTTCAAGGCGGTTCCGATCGGCCACTCCGGCACCCCTCCGAGCCGTAGGGGCCAGGCCCCGACGGCACCGAGCAGTGTACGGACCGGGCGGGCCGCGGGTCAGCCGGCGAGCGCCAGCAGCACGTCGCCCTCCTGGACGACGTCGCCGGGGCCGACCCAGATCCCGGTGACGGTGCCGCCGTGCTCGGCGACGACCGGGATCTCCATCTTCATCGACTCCAGCAGCACGACCGTGTCGCCGGGGGCGACGGTGTCGCCGGCGGCGACGTAGACGGTCATCACGTTGGCCACCATCTCGGCGACGATCTCGATCTCCTGGGCCCTGGGCATGGGGCCGACGGTAGCCGTTACCTGCGCGTACCGCGGAACCGCCGGACCGGCTCAGAGGAGCGCGTCGATGCGCGGCGGCTCGGGTCGGAGCGCGGCCGCCTCCTCCGCCCGGCGGCCACGACGGCCACGACTGCTCCTGCCGCCGGTCAGCGCGACGTCGACGCGGATCGCGACGTAGCCGAGGAGCAGCCCCACGACCACGCCGTAGCCGAGGGCGAGCGCCCACTCCTGCAACGGCACGGCCGGCTGCAGCAGCGCCTGCGCGATCGGCGCGGTCGCGACCACCCCGAACACGCAGACCCACCAGCCCTGCCGGCGGCGCGCCCGCATGTGGACGCCCCACATCAGGGCAGGGACGCCGAGGACGGCGACGATCGGCCGCGGCGAGGCAGCGGCGTGCTCGCGCAGCCAGAGGATGCCGGTGTTGGTGTTCTGCACCAGGGCGGGTGTGCCGTAGCGGCGCAGCAGCTCGCCGTACGCCAGGGTCAGCGCCAGCACCACCCCGCCGAAGACCACGATGAACAGCCCGCGCCGGCCGAGGCCGTGCAGGCCGGCGCCGAGCCGGTAGACGACCACCAGGCCGCCGACCAGGGCCATGGCCAGCGTGAGGTACTCGAACCGGGCGAAGTCGATCGTCGGCCGCAGCCCCGCGGTAGCGAGCCCGCCGAGCGCCGCGACCACGACCGCGACCGCCACCTCGCGCACCGCCACCCGGGTCTTCACGGCCGGCACCGTGGCGACCACGGCCAGGATCGCCGAGACCGCGCAGGTCATGACGGCGGCACCGTTGCGGAGCACCTCCTGCTCGGTCACCAGCACGACCGCGCCGACCGCGAGGGTGAGACCGCCGAAGACGACCGGCCTGCCGCCGGTCCGCGCGGCCAGCGCCCAGACGTACGCCGAGGCGACCACCACGGCGCCGACCTCGGGCAGCAGCGTCGGTCCCCGGTCGACGACTCCGGCGGCCAGGGCCACGGCACCGCCGAGGGTGACCAGCAGCCACACGGCAGCCCACACCCGGACCCGGAACCGACTCGGCGGTCCGGCCTCCGACGGCGGCTGCACCACCGGCTCGGCGGGCGCCGAGGGGGCCGCCGTACGCGTGGTCGTGGACGCCGGCGGCGCCGGGTCGGCGGCCGGCGGCTCCGCGGGAGCCGGCGTGGCCGTGGACGGGGCCGGCGACGGGTCGCGTCGCGACCGCGACGGGCTCGTCGTCCGGGATCGCGACCACGGACGCGGCTTCTCCGCGCGTCGTCGAGGGGTGCTCCGGGCCACGCTGGCGAAGGCTACCGGCGGCGGTTGGCGAGCGAGGGGTTGGTGCTGCGTGCTGCGACGAGCACCTCCGGGTCGAGGGTCGCCGACACCGACACCGGCTCCAGCCCCGCCTCGACGACGACGTCGCCGAGGGGGTCGACGACCATCGAGTGGCCGCTGTAGCGCGGTCCGGGCTGGCCGACGGCGACGACGTACGCGGTGTTCTCGATGGCGCGCGCCCGGACCAGGGTCCGCCAGTGCTCGACCTTGCGCTCGCCCGCCACCCAGGCGGACGGCACGACCAGGACGTCGGCTCCGGCGTCGACCAGCGCCCGCGCCTGCTCGGGGAACCGCAGGTCGTAGCAGGTCATCAGGCCGAGGGTGAACTCCCCCAGCGGCGCGGTGACCGCGTCGACCGGGCCGGCGCTGAGCCGGGCCGACTCGAGGTAGCCGAAGGAGTCGTAGAGGTGGACCTTGCGGTAGTCGGCGGTGGCCTTCCCGCGGAGGACGAGCGTGTTGTAGGGCCGCGCCGGGTCGTCCGACACCTCGAACATCCCCGCCAGCAGCGTGGTGGACCACTCACCGGCCAGCCGCTCGACCTCGCGCACGAACGGTCCGTCGACCGGCTCGGCATGGCCGCCCAGCGCGTCGTCGGCCGGCCCGAAGTCGCGCGCGAACGCCTCCGGGAACACCACCAGGTCGGCGTCGTCGGGCGTGAGCTCCCCGAGCAGCCGTCGGTTGCCCTCCGGCTCGAGGCCGGAGGCCTGCTGGACCAGCGTCACCCGCAACGTCACCCCACCAGCCTGCCACCTCCGCCCGTACGACACCCTCCCCGCCCTGCGCATCCTCCGGGGTTTCGAGGCTCGTCGCCGGAGCTCCTCGCACCTCAACCTCCGAAGGGAAGCGAGGCCGGCCACGGCCGAGCCTCGAAACCCCCGCACCCGCGCAGGGCCCGTACGACCCCGCGTACACGGAGTCCCTGCGAGACTGCGCGACGTGGAGCTCGCGGCCGTGATCCTCGCCGGCGGGACCGCCGCGCGCCTCGACGGCGTCGACAAGGCGTCGCTCGAGCACGCCGGGACGACCTTCCTCGAGCACGCGCTGGCCGCGACCCGCGACGCCGCCGAGGTGGTCGTGGTGGGCGAGCCGGTGCCGACCAGCCGGCCGGTCACGTTCGTACGCGAGGACCCGCCGCTCGGCGGCCCGGTCGCCGGACTGGTGGCCGGCCGGCGGGCGCTGGCCGGGCACCCGGACGCGGTGGTCGT
Source organism: uncultured Actinomycetota bacterium (assembly GCA_963724225.1). Classification (GTDB taxonomy): domain Bacteria; phylum Actinomycetota; class Actinomycetes; order Propionibacteriales; family Nocardioidaceae; genus Nocardioides. The sequence goes on from CAVRTX010000022.1 coordinate 24,361, forward strand.
GCTGGCCGTCGACATGCCGTTCGTCACCGTCTCGACGGTCCGGCGGCTCGTGGGCGCCGGCGGTCGGGACGGTGCCGCCCTCACCGACCCGGACGGGCGGCGCCGGCTGGTGCTGCTGCTGCACACCGCGGCCCTCGACGCCGCCGCGACCGGCGACCCGCACGGGCGCTCGGTCCGCTCCCTGCTCGAGCCGCTCGACCTGGCCGAGGTGCCGGCCGAGGGGCACGAGGCACAGGGCGTCGACACCTGGCAGGACCTGCGCGACCTGCCCGACGGCTGAGCCCGGCCCCCGGGGTTGCGGGCCGACCCCGCAGTCGCGAGTCTGGACCCGTGAACCTCCACGACTGGATCGACGAGCTGTGCGACGTGCTCGACGTCGAGACCGAGGTCGACGAAGCCCTGGTCCTGGACCTCGCACGTTCCGCAGCCCATGACGTGACCAAGGTCGCCGCCCCCATCACGACGTACCTCCTCGGCTTCGCGGCCGGGGCGCAGGGCGCGGGACCCGATGACATCGAGAGGCTCGCCGCGCGGGCGCAGGCACTCGCGGAGGGCTGGGACCGCCCGGCAGATGCGCCGGACCCCGTCGACGTCGACGACGAGGTGCCCGACGACAGCGCCGTCGACCACACCGACGACGCCTTCGAGGACGCGTGAAGGCGGTCCTCGCCGACGGCGCCGGCGGCCCCGAGGTGCTGCTCTACGGCGAGGTCCCCGACCCCGCGCCTGGCCCCGGCGAGCTGCTGCTGGACGTGGCGGCCACGGCCGTCAACCGGGCCGACGTCATGCAGCGGCAGGGTCACTACCCGCCGCCGCCCGGCGCCTCCGACGTGCTGGGCCTCGAGTGCAGCGGCACCGTCGCCGCCCTCGGCGAGGGCGTCGAGGGCTGGTCGGTGGGCGACGAGGTGTGCGCCCTGCTCGCCGGCGGTGGGTACGCCGAGCGGGTGGCCGTCCCGGTCGGCCAGGTGATGCCGGTGCCGGCCGGCGTCGACCTGGTGAGTGCGGCCGCGCTGCCGGAGGTGGCGTGCACCGTCTGGTCCAACGTCTACATGCTCGCCGGGCTGCAGCCGGACGAGCACCTGCTCGTCCACGGTGGCGCCGGCGGGATCGGCACGTTCGCGATCCAGCTGGCCACCGCGCTCGGTGCCCACGTCCACACCACGGCCGGGTCGGCGGAGAAGCTGGCCGTCTGCGCCGAGCTCGGTGCCGAGACCACGATCAACTACCGCGAGCAGGACTTCGTCGAGGTGGTCCGCGAGGCGACCGGCGGTCGGGGCGCCGACGTCGTGCTCGACAACATGGGCGCGAAGTACCTCTCCCGCAACGTCGACGTGCTGGCGATCGAGGGCCGGCTCGTCGTGATCGGCCTGATGGGCGGCAGCAAGGGCGAGCTCGACCTCGGCTCCATGCTCCGCAAGCGCGCCGCCGTGATCGCCACGACGCTGCGGGCCCGGCCCGCCGCCGGCAAGGCGGCGATCTGCGCGTCCGTCGTGGAGCACGTCTGGCCGCTGGTGGCCGACGGCCGGATCCGCCCCGTCGTCCACTCCAGCGCACCCCTCGACCGGGTGGCAGACGCCCACAGGTCGATGGAGGCGAGCGACCACATCGGCAAGCTGCTGCTCACGACCTGACCCGTAGTGTGGGGCCCATGAGCGAGCAGTCCTCGGAGTCAGCCGCGCAGGAGGAGCACGTCGTGGTCGTCGGGCCCGACGGGCAGCCCGTCGGCTCGGTCCCGGCCAGCGTCATCGCCGCCGCCACCTCTGGTCAGGACGTCGACGACGACGGTGGCCGCGGCGGCGTCAGCGACCTGGTCGAGCAGCCCGCGAAGGTGATGCGGATCGGCAGCATGATCCGCCAGCTGCTCGAGGAGGTGAAGGCCGCTCCCCTCGACGAGGCCAGCCGCAACCGGCTCAAGGAGATCCACCGGGCCTCCATCGCCGAGCTCGAGAGCGGGCTGGCGCCCGAGCTGGTCGAGGAGCTGGAGCGGCTCTCGCTGCCGTTCACCGAGGACTCGACCCCCTCCGAGGGCGAGCTCCGCATCGCGCAGGCCCAGCTGGTCGGCTGGCTGGAGGGCCTGTTCCACGGCATCCAGACCGCGATCTACGCCCAGCAGGTCGCCGCCCGCGCCCAGCTGGAGCAGATGCGGCGGCAGCTCCCGGCGGGGATGACGCCGCCGCAGGCGGACGGCTCCGGGCCGCACCCGCCGCAGCCCGGGCAGGGCGACTCGGGCGGCATGTACCTCTGAGCCCCGCGACAGTTCCGCGGTTCGGGGACGGCCCCGCACGTCAACCTCCGGAGAGGGATCGGTACTCGGTGCGCTCAGGTGCGTCGGCGTACGACGAACCAGCCGAGGAGGCCGACGATCGCCATCGCGGCGCCGGGGGCGGCGACCCGGGTGAAGGTGGGTGGGTCGGTCGTCAGGACCCGGGTGTAGGTCGGTGCGGCCGGCTCCGGGGTCGGCGCCTGGTAGGGCTTCCCGGGACCGAGCGCCTTCTCGACCGCCTTCACCGCCTTCGGGCTCGCCCGGACCGTGCCGTAGCACTCCTCGGAGACCAGCCCGCGCGGACCGTCGACGGCGAAGACGAGGTAGCTCTGGTCGTCGACCAGCTTGAGGCCGCAGCTGTCGGTCGGCGAGGCGACGTCGATGGTGTCGGAACCGACCTCGCCCCGGTAGATGCGGTCGACCTCGAAGGCGAGGTCGGCCTCCTGTCGGTCGCGCTGCTCGCCGAGCATCACGCCGGTGAAGACCACGTCGGCCTGCCGGGAGGCCTTGGCGACCGACGGGACCTGGCAGGTGCACGCCTGCGCGGCGGGCGGGACCAGCACCAGCCCGGCGCACGCGAGCAGCAGCGCAGGCAGCAGTCGTCGGATCGCGTGGGACACGCTTGTCATGGTCACAGATCCGGGCACCCGTGGGCCAGTCGGCGGCAGCTGCCTGTCACAGGTCGAACAGCTCGGCCAGGACCGTCGCGACGCCGTCGTCGTCGTTGGCCGGCGCCCGGTGGGTGGCGGCCTCGGCGGCGTCGGGGTGGGCGTTGGCCACGGCGTACGACGTGCCGGCCCAGCGCAGCATAGGGACGTCGTTGGGCATGTCGCCGAAGGCGAGCGTGTCGGCGACCGGGACCCCGAGCCGGTCGGCGAGCGCCGCCAGGGCGGAGGCCTTCGTGACGCCGGCCGCGCTGATCTCGACCAGCCCCGGCATCGACCAGGTCGGGGTGGCGAGGTCGCCGACCGCCTCGGTCACGCCGTGGCGCAGCCGGTCGTGGTCGGCGTCGGGGTGGCGCACCAGCAGCTTGAGCGCGGGGGCCGTCCACAGCTCGTCGAGCGACCCGACGCGGGTGCCCTCGGGGATCCGCTCGATGTCGACGAAGCCGGGGGCGACCGAGATCCCGGCCACCGTCTCGACCGCGAAGGTGGCCCCCGGCAGCTGCTCCTCGATCCGGCGCGCGAGGTCGGCCCCGACGGCCAGCTCGATGCCGCGTACGTCCCGGGCCTCGTCGGCGGCCACGTCGTAGACGGCGGCACCGTTGGAGACGATCGCCAGGCCGTGCTGCCCGACGACCGGCCGGAGGTCGGCGAGCCAGCGCATCGGGCGACCGGTCACGATCACGACCGGGACGCCGCGGCGGTCGAGGGCGGCCAGCACGTCGCGGGTGCGTTCGGACAGCGACCCGTCGGTGCGCAGCAGCGTGCCGTCGAGGTCGGTGGCGACCAGCCGCGGCGTCACCACGTCAGGCTCCGGAGGGCAGCGGTCGGGCCATGACCAGCTCGCCCGCGTCGGTGCTGCCGCGGAGCTCGCTGAACCCGCAGCGTGCGAGGAGCCGGAGGCTGGCGGTGTTGTCCGGGTGCACGCTGGCCCGGAGCCGCACGCCGGCCGCGTCGGTGGCGGCCAGCAGCCCCCGCAGCGCCTCGGTGGCCACGCCCTGGCCGCGGAGCTCGGAGACCAGGCCGAACCCGACCTCGGTCTCCCCCTCCTCCGGCGCCCCGAAGCAGCCGATCGAGCCGACCGCCTGGTGGCCGAGCACGACGTGGCGGGGCCCCCAGTGGCCGGTGTCGCCGGGGCGTACGAGCGAGGCGGCGTCGACGTCGTCGGGCCGCGGGTAGTCGGGGTGCCACCGCTCCTGCCGCCGGCCGGACCGCATGTCGGCGGCGTCCTCGGGCGTCACCAGGATCAGCCGCAGCCGTGCGGTCTCGATCCGTTCGGGGAGGCTCACGCGTCTCCCCGGACCTCGAGGGTGACCGTGAGGTCGTCGCCCTCCTCGACACCGTGGGCCGTGCGTACCGCCTTCTTGACGGGCAGCACGAAGCAGCCCGAGCCGGCGGCGTCGGGGAACACGCTGGTGTCCCACCGGGTGCTGCCGACCTGCACCCTCACCCGGACCGAGCCGAACCCGCGGGGCTCGCCGGCGCGGTCGCGCACGTCCTCGCTGATCTCCGGCGGCACCGTGACGAAGCACCAGGCCGACGGGTCGGCGGTCTCGGCGCGGGCCGACCACCGCCACAGCGGCGCGGTGAACGTGTGCGCCTCGCTCACGCCGGGAACCAGCGGGACAGCTCGGCGACGACCCCGTCCTCCCAGACGGTGTCGGTGACGTGGTCGGCAGCGGCCCGGACCTCCTCCACCGACTGGCCCATGGCCACGCCGCGACCGGCCCAGCGCAGCATCTCGATGTCGTTGCGGCCGTCGCCGACGGCCAGCACGTCCTCGCGCGGGACGCCGAGCTTGTCGGCGACCAGCTCGACGCCGGACGCCTTGGAGACGCCCACCGGGGAGAGGTCGAGCCAGGCCGTCCAGCCGACGACGTAGTCGGTGCCGTGCAGCCCGAGCCGGGCGCCGAGCTCGACGAAGTCGTCGGCGGTCGCGTCGGGGTCGCGGATGATCACGCGGCTGACGTGGTCGGCCACCAGGTCGGCGACCTCCGTCGGGATCATGTCGCCCGACAGCTCGCCCGCGGGGAACGGCCGGTTGACGCGGTAGCCGACGCCCCGCTCCTCCACCGCGACCAGCGCGCCGGGGCGCTCGCGCAGCACGGCCTCGACGGCCGGACGGGCGTCGAAGACCTCCTCGTGGACCACCTCCATCGGCGGGTAGCGGAACACCACCGCCCCGTTGGAGGCGACGGCCCACAGCCGGTCACCGCGGTCGGCCGGCAGCCCGAGCAGGTCGGCGATGCGGCTCATGCCGTGGGGCGAGCGGCCGCTGGCGAGCACGATGTGGGCGCCCGCGTCGTACGCCCGGCGTACGGCGTCGAAGGTGGCGTCGGGGATCTGCTCGTACGTCGTCCCGACGCCCTCGACCCACTTGAGCAGGGTGCCGTCGATGTCGAGGGCGACGAGGCCCGGCCGCCAGTCGCTCACTCGGCCACGGGCTTCAGGACCTCGAGCCCGCCGAGGTAGGGGCGCAGCGCCTCCGGGACCCGGACCGACCCGTCTGCCTGCTGGTGGGTCTCGAGGATCGCCACGATGGTCCGCGGGATCGCCGTCAGCGTGCCGTTGAGCGTCGCGACCGGGGTGATCGAGCCGTCCGCGACCCGGCCGCGGGTGTCGAGCCGCCGGCTCTGGAAGTCGGTGCAGTTCGACGTCGACGTGAGCTCGCGGTAGCGGCCCTGGGTGGGGATCCACGCCTCGATGTCGAACTTGCGCTGGGCGCTCAGGCCGAGGTCGCCCGCCGCCGTGTCGATCACGCGGTAGGACAGCTCGAGCTTGCCCATGAAGTCCTTCTCCCACTGGAGGAGCCGCTGGTGCTCGGCGTACGACTCCTCGACCGTGGTGTAGACGAACATCTCGACCTTGTCGAACCAGTGGACCCGGATGATGCCGCGGGTGTCCTTGCCGTGCGAGCCGGCCTCCTTGCGGAAGCACGGGCTGAGCGCGGCGTAGCGGCGGGGCAGGGTCGAGACGTCGAGGATCTCGTCGGAGTGGAAGGCGGCCATGGCGACCTCGGAGGTGCCGACGAGGTACATCTCCTCGCCCTCGATCCGGTAGACGTCGTCGGCGGCCTGGCCCAGGAAGCCGGTGCCCTCCATGGCGCGCGGCTTGACCAGCGACGGGGCGATGACCTGCGTGAAGCCGGCCTCGCGGGCCTGGTCCATCGCCATGTTGACCAGCGCCAGCTCGAGCTGGGCGCCGACGCCGGTGAGGAAGTAGAACCGCGAGCCCGACACCTTGGCGCCGCGCTCGAGGTCGATCGCGCCGAGCATCCGTCCGAGCTCGACGTGGTCGCGCGGCTCGAAGTCGAACTCGTGGGGGGTGCCGACGTGCTCGAGGACCGTGTAGTCGTCCTCGCCGCCCGCGGGCGCCTCGTCGGCGGCGATGTTGGGGATGTCCATCAGCGCCGCGCGCCACTCCTCCTCGGCGGCGGCCTGGGCCGCCTCGAGGCGCTTGACCTCGGCGGCGAGCCCCTTGACCTCGGCGAGCAGCGCCTGCTTCTCGTCACCCTGGGCGCGGGCGACGTCCTTGCCGCGCTGCTTCTGCTCGGCGCGGCGGGCCTCGAAGTCGGCGATCGCCGCGCGCCGGGCGGAGTCCGCGGCGAGCGCCCGGTCGACGGCGTCGGAGGACAGGCCACGCTTGGCCTGGCCGGCACGGACGCGGTCCGGGTCGTCACGGAGGATGCGCGGGTCGATCATGTCGTCAGGCTAGTCGGTGGTGACAGTCCACCCCTCCGGGCGGTCGATCCGCGCTGCGTACGGTCGCGTCGTCATACTGGGCCGCGTGCTCGACCGCCCCCGCCGCCTGACCCTCGCCTGGTCCGTCGCCTGCTTCGTGCTGTTCGGGGTGCTGGCGCTGCTGGCGGTGCGCGACCGTACGCCGCTGCGGGGCTTCGACACCCTCGGGAGGTCGGCCGAGGACTGGGCCGACGACCACGACGCCCTCGTCGTGCTGCTGGGCTGGATCGAGGCGGCGACGGGCACGATCGCGATGACGGTGCTGACGGTGCTGGTCGTGGGGCTGCTGCTGCTGCGCCGCCACACCCGTGCCGCGCTCTACGTCGGCGCCGTGATGGCCGCGACGGCGCTCGCCACCACCCTGGTCAAGCTGCTCCTCGGACGCAGCCGCCCGGCCTGGCAGTCGTCGGTCGACCTGCTGACCACCCGGTCCTTCCCGTCCGGCCACGCCTCGTCGGTGGCGGCGTTCGCGGGCGTGCTGATGGTGCTGACGTGGATCTTCGTACGGCGCTCGTCGATGCGGCGCACGATCACGACGCTGCTGGTGCTGGCGTGGCTGCTCGTGTGCCTCGACCGGGTGCTGCTGGGTCGGCACTACCCCTCCGACGTCGTGGCCGGGACGCTGCTCGGGGCCGGGATGGTGCTGCTCGGGCTGGTGCTGCTGGACCCGGAGCCGCGCGGCCACGCCCAGAAGGCGGAGCCGCTGCCGGAGGTGTACGCGACCGAGCGGCAGCTGGCGGTCGTGCTCAACCCGGTCAAGGTCGAGGACGTCGGGCAGTTCCGGGCGATCGTGACCGCGATGGCGACGGAGTCCGGCTGGTCCACGCCCACCTGGCACTACACGACCGTCGAGGACCCCGGCACCGGGATGGCCGAGGCCGCCTCGGTGGGAGGCGCCGACCTGGTGCTGGTCTGCGGCGGCGACGGGACCGTACGGGAGGTGTGCGCCGAGCTCGCCGGCACCGGGATCCCGGTCGGGATCATCCCCGCCGGCACCGGCAACCTGCTGGCACGCAACCTCGGCATCCCGCTCTACCTGCGGTCGGCGATCGACGTCGCGCTCAACGGCCAGGACCGGGCGATCGACCTGGTCCGGGTCGGCGGCGACGGGATCGAGCCCGGCAGCCACTTCATGGTGATGGCCGGCATGGGCTTCGACGCCGCGATCATGGAGGGCGTCAACGAGGACATCAAGAAGCGGATCGGCTGGGTGGCGTACGTCTTCTCCGGCGTCAGGTCGCTGATGTTCCCCGCCCAGCGGGTCGAGATCTCCATCGACGGCGGGGAGTTCACCCGGCACCGCGCCCGGACCGTCGTCGTCGGCAACGTCGGCTTCCTGCAGGCCGGGATGCCGCTGCTGCCCGACGCCGCGATCGACGACGGCCAGCTCGACGTCGTCATCCTGCACCCCCGTACGTTCTTCGGCTGGATCCCGCTGGTCTGGCGGGTGCTGCTCCGACGCAAGCGCACCGACGAGCTGGTCGACCGCAAGGTCGGCGCCCAGGTCGTCGTCCGCGCCAACGCCGAGATGCCGCGCCAGCTCGACGGCGACGCCATCGGCCCCGGCAAGGAGCTCCAGATGGAGGTCCTCCACGGCCGGCTGCTCGTCCGCGTCCCCCGCTGACGTCGAGTCGTGTCTGCATTCCGGTCGAGTCGTGCCTCATTCGGGTCGAGTCGTGTCTCATTCGGGGGTGGCTCACCGGACCCGGCGTGACCGCAGCGCGACTGAGAGCTCCGAGAGCCAGACGTCCCGGGCCTCGACGCCGAGACCGGACTTCGTCACGACGATGACGATCCAACCGGCGCGTCGTAGCGCCGCGCGGCGCTGCTCGTCGTACGCCCGGTCCCCCAGGGACGTGTGGAACTCCTCGCCGTCGTACTCGACCACGATGCGCGCACGCGGGTATGCCAGGTCGAGCCGGAACAGCGCACCCTCGACCGTGACCGAGACCTGGAGCTCGGGGCATGAGAGCCCCGCGGCGACGATGAACCACCGGATCCAGGACTCGGGTTGCGACTCCGCTCGCGGATCGAGCGCGGCGACCAGCCGGCGCAGCTGCACCACGCCCCGGCGACGTCGGTATCGGCGCAGCAGGAGCCGTACGTCGTGGTGCGTGAAGCCGTGCGCGCGCATGAGCGCGTCCATGGCGCCCAGCGCGGTGTGCGGCGGCAGGGTGCACCCCAGGTCCATCGCCGTACGCAGCGGCGTCGTCACCCGCAGTCCGTCGACCTCGATCCAGTCGTCAGGGACCAGGTCGCGGGTGAGACCGGCCACCTCGTCCCGATCGGTGGGCTCATGCCCGCGCAGCACGCAGTACTCCAGGGCGGGCGTGCCGTCGAGCTCGGAGTATCCGAAGCAGTCCACGCCCCAGATCCATGCGGCGGTGCGGTCCCGCACGACCGAGTGGTCGCTGATCACGAGCCGCGCTGCTCGGGCCCGCGTCAGGGGTGTCACGACGTAGTCGTCACGCACGTGGACACCGTGCAGCAGCGTGACGACCCGGCCGTCGAGCACGGCGTCGTCGAGGTCGCTGCGGCGGATGCCCAGCGCCCTTGCCATCGGCCAGGTGAACGGTTCGTCAGGGAAGGGTGGCTCCATCCCGGCAGCGTCGTACGCCCGGGAGCGTGGCCGAGCGCGCATGCGGGGGACCTGTGGAGAACGCCACTGACGGCGAGATGTGGACGGCACGTGGTGCGCGCCCGCCGAATTCGCACCTACTCACGCTGAACAAGACACGATTCAACCCGAATCAGGGACGACTCGTCCTGAATGGGGGACGACTCGACGTCAGGGGCGGGCGTGGGAGACGGCTTCCTCCTCCTCGGGGGAGAGCTGCTGCTCGCAGGACCAGCCGACGATGTTCTTGGCGTACGTACGGGCCTCGCTGCGGCCGTGGATCGAGGTCACGACGACGCCGTGGCCGCCGTCGTCGAGCAGCGCGAGCGACCAGGAGAGGTGGCCGCCCATGTCGCCGAAGGCGTCGTAGCGCACCACGGCGAGGTGGCGCAGGGCGTCGCCGGCCTCCCGCTTGAGAGCCGCGACCTCCTGCCGCAGCCCGCGGACGTCCTCGGGGAGGGCGTCGGCGCCGCCGCGCGAGCGCTGGGTGCGGCGCAGGCCGATCACCGCCAGCACGAGGGCGAGGGCGGCGAGGACCAGGGCGGCTCCAGCGAGCACGGGCACGATCGGCACGCGTCCGACCCTATGACCGGAGGCCGGGCGGACGACGGCGGCGCGAGGGTGGCATGGGAAAATGAGTCGGTGAGTGCCCCCACCGTCCGCCGCATCGCCTACCAGGGCGAGCCGGGCAGCAACTCCCACCTGGTCTGCCAGCGCCACCACCCCGACCACGAGGCCGTCGCCTGCGCGTCCTTCGAGGACGTGTTCGCGGCCGTCGAGGGCGGCGACGCGGACCTGGCGATGATCCCGATCGACAACTCGCTGGCCGGCCGGGTCGCGGACATCCACCACTTCCTGCCCACGTCGTCGCTGCACATCGTCGGCGAGCACTTCCTGCGCATCCAGTTCTCGCTGATGGCGCTGCCGGGCGCGACGGTCGACACGATCCGTACCGTCCACAGCCACGTCCACGCGCTCGGCCAGTGCCGCAAGGTGGTCCGCGAGCTGGGCCTGACGCCGGTCGTCTCCGGCGACACCGCCGGCGCGGCCCGCGAGATCGCCGAGCTCGGAGACCCGACCCAGGCCGCGATCGCACCGACCCTCGCGGCGGGCATCTACGGGCTCGACGTCCTGCGCGAGGACGTCGAGGACGAGGACCACAACACCACCCGGTTCGTGGTGCTCTCCCGCGACTACGTCGAGGCCCCGCCCGGCAACGGCCCGGTGGTCACCTCGTTCATCTTCCACGTACGCAACATCCCCGCGGCCCTCTACAAGGCGCTCGGCGGGTTCGCGACCAACGGCGTCAACATGACCAAGCTCGAGAGCTACATGGTCGACGGCCAGTTCACGGCGACCCAGTTCCTCGCCGAGGTGGACGGCCATCCCTCCGACCCGGGCCTCGCCCGGGCGCTGGAGGAGCTGGAGTTCTACACCCATGACGTCAAGGTGCTCGGCGTCTACCCCGCCGCGGCCGAGAGGCGCCACCACTGATGGATCTTGCTGTCGTCGCGCTGACCTTCGGCGCGATCTTCGTCGTCGAGCTGCCCGACAAGACCTTCATCGCCACCCTCGTGCTCGCCACGAAGTTCCGGCCACTGCTGGTCTGGATCGGCGTCGGGCTCGCGTTCGCGGTGCAGACGACGGTGGCCGTCGCGCTCGGCCACGCCGCGTCGTTCCTCCCCCCGGACGTGGTCGGCGGCGTCGCGATCGTGATGTTCCTCGTGGGGGCGGTGATCCTGTTCCGGCAGGGGCGCAGCCACCAGGTCGACAGCGGGGAGGAGTACGCCGAGAAGGCTGGTGACGCGTCCGGGATCAAGGCCATCGGCGCCAGCTTCGTGGTGCTGTTCGCCGCCGAGTGGGGCGACCTGTCGCAGCTGCTGACGCTGACCCTGGTGGCCCGGTACGAGGACCCGGTGAGCGTCTTCGTCGGCGCGCTGGGCGCGCTGCTGGCGGTCAGCGGCCTCGCGGTCCTGATCGGCCGCGCGCTGCTCCGCGTCGTACCGCTGCACACGCTGCACTACGTCGGCGCGGGGGTCTGCGTGGTGCTGGCCGGCCTCACCGGGTACGAGCTGCTCACCGGCTGAGCGGTGCCGCGGGTGACGTCCGCGTCACATCGCTGGACACCGCGGCGGACGGTCCGGGAGGATTGTTACCGGAGGGTACAAGGAACGAGAGGCCCGTACATGACGATCTTCGACCAGCTCGACGACCGTGAGGTCGACACGATCAAGAACACCGGCACCCACGTGACCCTCCCCGCGGACTGGTCCCCCATCTGGGAGAAGACCCCCGCAGACAAGGCCTACATCATCGTCAAGGGCGAGGCGTCGGTCCGCCGCAAGGGCGAGGAGATCGCGCGGCTCGGACCCGGCGACATCGTCGGCGAGGGCGCGATCGTCACCAACAAGCTCCGCAACGCCTCGATCGTCACCCTCACCAAGGTGGAGCTGATCCACTTCAGCCGGGAGCAGGTCAACGCGCTGCGCGAGCAGATCCCGGCGTTCGCGGCCGCCCTCGACCGGGTCTCCCAGCAACGCCTGGGGTCCTGAGGCACCGGACCGACGGAGTGGACGACGCGAGCGACGAGGTCCCCCTCGACGACATCGAGCGCTACCTCCTCGGAGCCCGCCGTACGCTCACGCGGGTCGAGGTGGCCGAGAAGGCCGGGGTGCCGCTGGACCTGGCCGAGGAGCTGTGGTCGCAGCTCGGCTTCCCCCGTACGACCGACGACGAGGTCGCCTTCACCAAGAAGGACGTCGCCGCCCTGAAGATGACCGCCGAGCTGGTCTCGCTCGGCATCCTCGAGGCCGACTCGCAGGCCGCGCTGGTCCGCACCTGGGGCCGCAGCTACGCGCGGCTCGCGGAGTGGCAGGCCGAGCTCCTGGGCGGCCTGGCGCTGCAGGACGACCACCCCGAGCGCCGGATCAGCGAGCTGGTGGAGCTGGTCACGCCGCGCGTCGCGAAGCTGCAGGACTACGTGTGGCGCCGGCACCTGGTCAGTGCCGCGCAACGGCTGCTCCACACGGTCGACGCCGACGACCCGGGCCAGCGGATGGCGGTCGCGTTCACCGACATCGTCGGCTACACCAGCCAGAGCAAGCACCTCACCGAGGCCGAGCTGGTCGACCTCGTCGAGACCTTCGAGGACGCCACCACCCGCGCGGTGACCGCGATCGGGGGCCGGGTGATCAAGACCATCGGCGACGAGGTCCTCTACACCGCCGACTCGCCCCGTGCGCTGGTCGAGATCGCGCTGGCGCTCACCGCACGCGGGGAGGACGCGGACGACTCCTTCCCGCGGGTCCGCGCCGGCATCGCGTACGGCGACGTCACCACGCGGCTCGGCGACGTGTTCGGTCCCACCGTCAACATCGCATCCCGGCTCACCTCGATCGCCCGGCCCGGCACCGTCCTCGTCGACCGCGGCGCCTTCGACGCGCTGACCGGCCGGGACGGCGAGGACCCGGACACGGCACCGGACGGCACCCCGCTCTCCAAGCTGCTCGGCAAGGCTGCCGAGGAGCTCGCCGACATCTCGCCGTACGCCGAGCACGAGGACCTGAGGTTCCGCCGGCTGCGCCGCACCTCGGTCAAGGGCTACCGCGCGCTCGAGCCGTGGCTGGTCCGGAAACCACGGTCGAAGGACCCGGAGCACTAGAGTCCACAGGTGACCAGCGTCGAGGCGGTACGGGCCCGCTACCGCGAGATCCACGGCGACCACCCGACGACCGCCGCCGACGACCTGGTGCTCGCCCCGACCCACGAGCCGGTGACCGACGAGCGGGTGCTGGCCGACATGGCGGCGGGCCGGCTGCCGATGCCGCCGTACCTGCTCTCCGACGGCACCCCCGTCGCGCCGTCCGACCACCTCACCCCGGTCGGGTGGGCCGGCGGCACCGACCGGCTCCACGACTGGTTCGTCCGCTACTGGCCCGAGGACCGGCGCGACGACGCCGAGCGCGCGTTCACCGACTGGATGGCCGGCCGCTACGGCTGGCTGACCCCCGCCACCCCGCGGTCCGTACGACGGCTGGAGCGGGCGCAGGCCCAGGCGCGGGAGGCGGTCGCGCGGCTCGAGGCGGACCCCCGCGACCCGCTCGGACGCGGCGCGCTCGACGAGGCTGTCGGGCAGCTCGACCAGCTGCTGCTGCCCTCGACCGACCACGACCGCGCGCGGCTCGGCGGCACCACCCCGCGCGAGCACTGGGTCGACCGGCTGCGGCGGGACCACCTGACCGTCGCCCCGCCGACGGGGCCGGTCCGTACCGAGCGGCTGCTGCTGCGCCAGCACGCCCCCGGCGACCTCGACGACATCCACGCCTACTACGGGCGCGCGGACGTCGCGACGTACCTGCTCCAGGAGCCGTGGCCGCGGCCCGAGTTCGAGGAGCGCTACCGGGAGTGGGACGACGCGGCGGAGAAGGACGTCTTCGGCTTCGTGATCGAGTACGAGGGCCGCGTCGTCGGCGACATGGTGCTGATGTTCCGCGGCGCGAGCCAGGCCGAGCTCGGCTGGGTGATCCACCCGGAGGTCGGCGGCCGCGGCATCGCGACCGAGGCGGCCCGGGCGCTGCTCGAGATCGGCTTCTCCCACTACGGCTTCCACCGCATCTACGCCGACCTCGACGCCCGCAACGCCGCCTCCGCCCGGCTCTGCGAGCGGCTCGGGATGCGACTGGAGACCCACCGGATCCAGGACTACTGGTCCAAGGGCGAGTGGACCGACTCGCTGCAGTACGCGCTGCTGGCCAGCGAGTGGCGGGCCGACGGCGGCGGCGCCGGGCAGGACGGCCAGCACTAGAGTCACGGCCATGAGCACCCCGAACGACCACGGCGCCGACAGCGAGGTCGGCCGGCTCCGCACCGTGATGCTCCACCGCCCCGGAGACGAGCTGAAGCGACTGACGCCGCGCAACAACGACAAGCTGCTCTTCGACGGCATCCCGTGGGTGTCGCGCGCCCAGGACGAGCACGACGCCTTCGCCGACGCGCTCCGCGCCCGCGACGTCGAGGTGCTCTACCTCACCGACCTGCTCACCGAGACCCTGCAGCAGGAGAGCGCCCGCAACCACGCGATCACGACCGCACTCACCGGGCTCCACCTCGGCGACACGCTGCGTGCCTACCTCGGGCGCGCGCTGGTCGAGGCCAGCCCCGAGGAGCTGACCGCCTACCTCACCGCCGGCATCCGCAACGACGAGGTCCGCGGCGGGCACGGCCTGGTCACCTCGCTGCTCGACACCCACGACTTCCTGGTCGACCCGCTCCCCAACCTGCTGTTCACCCGCGACTCCAGCGTCTGGATCCAGGACCGGGTCGCCGTGACCTCGCTGGCGATGCCGGCGCGGCGGCGCGAGACCCAGCTCACCGAGCTCATCTACACCGAGCACCCCCGCTTCGTCGGCACCCGGACCATCCACGGCTGGCACCACGAGCACGTCGAGGGCGGCGACGTGCTGCTGCTGGCCCCCGGCGTGATCGCCGTGGGCGTCGGCGAGCGTACGACCCCCGCCGGCGTGGAGCGGCTCGCCCGCCAGGTCTTCCACGCCCGGCTGGCCCACACCGTGCTCGCGGTCCCGATCGCGCAGGAGCGGGCCACCATGCACCTCGACACGGTCTGCACCATGGTCGACGCCGACAAGATCGTGATGTACCCCAACGTCGCCGACTCGCTCCGGGCGTACGCCGTCACGGCGCAGGACCCCGACGAGGCCGAGGACCGGCTGACGCTGCAGGTCTCGGACGCCGAGCCGTTCCTCGTGGCGGCGGCCAAGGCGATGGAGATCGACACCCTCCACCAGATCGACACCGGCCTGGACCCGGTCACCGCCGAGCGGGAGCAGTGGGACGACGGCAACAACACGCTCGCCGTGGCGCCGCGGGTGGCGGTCGGCTACGAGCGCAACGACGGCACCAACGACCGGCTGGAGGAGGCCGGCATCGAGGTGATCCGGATCGCCGGGTCCGAGCTGGGATCGGGCCGGGGCGGACCCCGGTGCATGAGCTGCCCGGTGTCGCGAGAGCCGCTGCCGCAGGCCTGAGCGGGTCGGACACGGCTCGGGACATAGAGGACCCGGCCGCTGCCGACGGGGGAGACAACAACGACCGGGTCAAGCGCAAACGTACCCCGGTCAACCCTCGCGCACAACATGGGGGCGGGTGTGTTGCACCACGACGCCGGCCACCCCCGGTTCACCACCCGGTCAGCGGATGGTCACCTGCCGGTGGGCCAGTCCGTTGCGGGCCGCCCGCTGCTCCGGAGTGAGGTCCGAGCCGTCCGCCAGCGCCGCCGCCAGCGCGGTGGCGAACCGGTCGGCCGGCTCCTCCAGCGCCTCCGCGCCGGTGCCCAGCGGGAGGTCCCAGACCGGCGTCAGCAGGCCGTGGGCGCGGAACATCCCGACGAAGCGGGAGTCGGGCACCAGCACGTCGTCACCGGCGACGTGGAGCCGGGCGAGGGCGTCGAGCAGCTGCTCCTCGGGCTCGGGCATCACCCAGCGCAGGTGCTCCTTGGTGCCGACGTCGGTCCAGTACGCCGCGGGCACGCCGGTGAGCTTCTCGGTGGGGTGCACGGTGGCGTTGGCCTGCTCCAGGGCGCCCATCAGGTCGGGTGCGTCGGGGACGTCGGCGACCCAGAAGTCGAAGCCCGGGTGCACGGTGACGTCGAGCGACTCCGCCGAGACCAGGTCCTGCAGCCGCGGCCCCTCCCCCGGGTCGTCGGTGAGCCCCACGGCGCCGGGCTCGTCCTGCGCGAGCGCCGCGGTCAGCACGGCGCCCAGGTCGCGGGCCGGGTCGCCGAAGTGGTGCTGCACCTGCAGCGCCAGCCACACCTCGCCGTTCTCGCGCACCATCGCGGGAGCGGCGCCGGGGAGCAGCGTCACCAGCGTGACGTCGCGGTCGGCGTGCTCGCCGCCGAGCGGCAGCGGCGCGGAGGCCGCCGGCACCAGCTCGCGCAGCGCCACCACGTCGCACTCGGACGGCAGCCCCTCGAAGGGCCGGCCCACGAAGACCGGCGCGGCGCCGCCCGGGGCGCCGTGGCACGCCTTGTAGCGGCGGCCGGAGCCGCACGGGCAGGGCTGCCGGGGACCGACCTCGCCCTCGGCTCGCTCGCGGGGCTGCTGGGACTTGCGGGAGCGCTTGGCCATGCCGGCGAGGCTATCCGTCCGACCTGTCCGGCAGGTACGCCGGCCGGTGGGGTGGGGTGGGTGCGCTGGTGGGGCGGGCTGCTGTCGGTTTCCCCGCCTGAGCGGGGAAACCGGCACCTGGCGGCCGATCTTTCCTCCGCCAGGTGCCGGACTCGCCCACCAGGTCCAGGCCCGGACGACGCCGACCCTCAGCCGTCCAGCCGGTCCAGCATGTACGCCGGCCGGTCGGTGATGATCGCGGAGACCCCCAGCTCCCGGCACAGCTCCAGCTGGGCGTCGGTGTTGACCGTCCACACGTGGATCTCACGGTCGGTCTGCGCCAGCCGGCGTACGAAGCCGGGGTGCTCGGTCAGCTGGTCGATGCCGGGCCCCAGGATCCAGCCGGGCTCCACCACCTGCCGGATCAGCGGCCAGCTCCGCGCCCGCTCGATCAGCATCACGACCGGTACCTCGGGGGCCAGCCGCTGCACCCGCTGCAGCGCGGTCCACGAGAAGCTCATCACCCGGGCCGGGCTGCCCGGCCGCTGCCAGCCGAAGTGGCGCAGCAGCTCGACCAGCCGCTTCTCCACCAGGGAGCCGTAGCGGGTCGGGTGCTTGGTCTCGATCGCGAGCTCGATCCGCCGGTCGTGGTCGGCGACGACCTCGAACAGCTTGCGCAGGGTGAGCATCCTGTCCAGCCCCGGCTCCCGCGGCGGCGCCTCGTCGTCGAGGTCGGCCCACGGGTTCTTCCAGGAGGCGTACTCGAGCTGGTCGAGCTCGGCCAGCTCCATCGTCGAGACCAGGCCGCGGCTGCTGCCGGTCCGGCGGAGGTCACGGTCGTGGAAGCAGACCAGGTGGCCGTCGGAGGTGAGCCGGACGTCGCACTCCAGCCCCTCGGCCCCGGCGTCGAGCGCCTCCAGGTACGCCCCGAGCGTGTGCTCGGCCAGCACCTCGCTCGCACCCCGGTGCGCGACCACCTGGGGCCGCTCGACCCGCGCCCTCATGCCCGCATTGTGGCGCGGCGCGGGCCCGGTGCAGGGGAGGGCGCGCAGGTCGCGCGGGCGCTCAGGACCGCGGGCGCTGCTCGACCAGTCCGACCAGGTTGCCCTCGGAGTCACGGACGAACGCCATCCACTCGTCGGTCCCGGCGGGACCGAGGGTGTCGTCGTCGTGGCCGAAGATCAGGTGTGGCTCGGACTCCACCGCCACCCCGGCCTCGCGCAGCCGGGCGACGGTGGCCTCGAGGTCGTCGACGCCGAGGTAGTGCAGTGCGCTCGGCACCTCCCGTTCCAGCAGCAGCCGGAGCCCGCCCACCTCGAAGAACACCAGCCCCGGCGGGTCGTACGTCGCGACCGGCCCGGCGCCCAGCAGGTCGGTGTAGAAGCGGGTGGCCCGGTCGAGGTCCTCGGCCCGCTGCGCGACCTGGATCATCCTCATCCCCGCAGGCTATCCCCGCGACCCGCCCCCCGGGACCCTCCTCAGGGTCGGCCTCGGGGTCGGCCTCGGGTCGAATCCCGATTGCCGTGGCGATCCTCCGCGGGCCACGCTGGGGTCATGACCACAGCCTCCGCGGACGGCGTCCGCGCCGGCGCTGCCGCCAGCGCCCGCAACCTGGTGAAGACCTACGGCGAGGGCGAGACCGAGGTACGCGCCCTCGACGGCGTGACCATCGACCTCCGCGCCGGCCAGTTCACCGCCGTCATGGGCCCGTCGGGGTCCGGCAAGTCCACCCTGATGCACTGCCTGGCGGCGCTCGACACCCCGACCAGCGGCGAGGCCGTCGTCGACGGCGTCGAGCTCTCGCAGCTGAAGGACAAGGCGCTCACCGCGCTGCGCCGGGAGCGGATCGGCTTCGTCTTCCAGTCCTTCAACCTGATCCCGACGCTCACCGCCGAGGAGAACATCCTGCTGCCGCTGGCCCTCGCGGGCCGCAAGGCCGACACCGAGTGGTTCGACCGGGTCGTCGACTCCGTCGGGCTGCGCGACCGGCTCAGCCACCGGCCCAGCGAGATGTCCGGCGGCCAGCAGCAGCGGGTGGCGTGCGCCCGCGCCCTGGTCAGCCGGCCGTCGGTGGTCTTCGCCGACGAGCCGACCGGCAACCTCGACAGCACCAGCAGCGCCGAGGTGCTCGGGTTCCTGCGGCGCAGCGTCGACGAGTTCCACCAGACGGTCGTGATGGTGACCCACGACCCGGTGGCGGCGGCGTACACCGACCGGGTGGTGTTCCTGGCGGACGGCCGGGTCGTCGAGGAGCTGACCGAGCCCACCCGTGACTCGATCCTCGAGGCCATGGCCCGGCTGACGCCGCGGGTGGGCTGAGATGTTCAAGCTCACGTGGCGCACCCTGCTGGCGCGCAAGGTGCGGCTGGTGATGAGCACGCTCGCGATCGTGCTCGGCATCGGCTTCCTCACCGGCGTCATGGTCTTCAGCACCGGCCTCGGCTCCACGTTCGACGCGATCATCAAGGGCTCGACGCCCGACGCGCTGGTACGCCCCGCGGGCACCGGCTCCTTCGAGGCGGTCGGGGCCGGCAACACCGCCGTGGTCCGGCCGGCCGAGGTCGAGCGGTTCGCCGCGCTGCCCGAGGTGGCCCGGGCCGACGGCAACGTCGACGGGCTCGGCAGCTACCTCCTCGACGAGGACGGCAAGCTGGTCGGCGGCCAGGGCGCCCCGACCATCGCCTTCAACTACAACGACTACCCCAACCTCCTCGACGAGCCCTCGCTGCAGCTGCTCGACGGCGCCTGGCCCGAGGGCACCGACGAGATCGTGCTCGACAGCGGCGCGGCCGAGACCGCCGGCTACCGGGTCGGCGACGAGGTGACCGTGATCGCCCCGAGCGGCGACTCCGTCGAGGGCGCCCGGCAGACCTTCACGATGTCCGGGACGGCCGAGTTCAACGGCGGCGGGACGGCGGGCGCGACGCTGCTGATCTTCTCGACCGAGGGGGCCCAGGAGGTCTTCCTCGGCGGCAAGGACGTCTTCACCAGCGTGGCCCTGACCGCGGCCCCGGGCGTCAGCCAGCAGCAGCTGGCCGACGCCGCCGAGCAGGTGCTGCCGGAGTCGTACGAGGTCGCGAAGGGCGACACGGTCGCGAAGGAGGCGCAGGACTCGGTGAGCGAGTTCCTCGACGTCATCACCCAGTTCCTGGTGGCGTTCGCCGTGATCGCGATCCTGGTGGGCGGCTTCATCATCGCCAACACGTTCACGATCCTGGTCGCCCAGCGGGTGCGGGAGCTCGCGCTGCTGCGGGCGCTCGGCGCCAGCGGGGTGCAGGTACGGCGCTCGGTGCTGCTCGAGGCAGGGCTGATGGCGCTGATCGGCTCCACGGTCGGGATCGGGCTCGGGCTGCTGCTCTCGCGCGCCCTCGCGACGCTGTTCAGCAGCTTCGGCCTCGACATCTCCGGCGACGCGCTGACCCTGACGTGGAGCACGGTCGCGCTGGCGTACGGCGTGGGGCTGGTCGTGACCCTGGTGTCGGCGTACCTGCCGGCCCGGCGTGCCTCGCGCACGGCCCCGGTCGCCGCGATGCGCTCCGAGGCGGCGCCGCCCGAGCAGTCGCTGCGGCGCCGCGCCCTGATCGGCGGCATCGTGGTCGCGCTCGGCGCCGGCCTCGCCGGCTACGGGCTGACCGACTCCGCCCCCGGACCCGCCGCCGCCTGGGTGGGCGCGGCCGCCGTGGTGTGGATCCTGACCGCCGCGGCGCTGAGCCCGGTGATCGGCCACCCGGTCCTGGTCGCCTGCCGGGCCCTGTTCGGGCGGGTGTTCGGGACCACCGGCCGGCTGGCCGGCGACAACGCGCTGCGCAACCCGCGGCGTACCGGCGCCACCGCCTCCGCGCTGATGATCGGGCTGGCGCTGGTCTCGGCGGTCGGCACCCTCGCGGCGTCGTTCAGCGCCACGGCCGACGACCTGGTCGACGACCAGTTCGCCTCGGACTTCCTGGTGCAGTCGGCGAACTTCCAGAGCTTCCCGACCGGGATCGGCGACGACATGGCCCAGGTCGACGGCGTCGCCACCGTGACCCGTGACCAGTTCACGCCCGCGCTCATCGACGGCACCCCGGGCACCCTGCTCGGCGTCGACCCGGCGTACAGCGAGATCTACCAGCTCGACGTCACGCAGGGCACCCAGGAGCTCACCGGCGACCAGGCGGTGATCAGCACCGACGCCGCCGAGGACTACGGGGTCGGCGTCGGCGACCAGCTGACCCTGGCCGTGCCCGGCGACCAGCAGGCGAAGGTCGAGGTCGTCGGCATCATCGAGCCCACGCCGGTCGTCGGCGCGGTCAACGTGCCGCTCGACGTGCTGACCGGGATGGGGCTCAACCGCACCGACACCTCGCTCAGCATCAACATCGAGGACGGCGCCGACCGGGAGGCCGTGCAGCGCGACCTCGAGCAGGTCGTCGCCGACGTCCCGATCGTCAGCGTGCAGGACAAGGAGGAGTTCGCCGACTCGATCCTGGCCCAGATCAACACCCTGCTCTACCTGATCTACGGGCTGCTGGCGCTGGCCGTCGTGATCGCGGTGATCGGCATCATCAACACCCTCGGTCTGAGCGTGATCGAGCGGACCCGCGAGATCGGGCTGCTGCGCGCCGTCGGACTGTCGCGGTCCCGGCTGCGGCGGATGGTGACGCTGGAGTCGGTGACCATCGCGGTGATGGGCGCAGTGCTCGGGATGGCGGTCGGCCTGGTGATCGGGGTGCTGCTGCGCGAGTCGCTCCGCGACGACCTGACGGCACTGGCGCTCCCGCTGCCGAGCCTGGGCCTGTTCCTCGTGATGTCGGTGGTCTTCGGGGTGCTGGCGGCGGTCGTGCCCGCCGTACGGGCCTCTCGGATGAAGGTGCTGGACGCGATCGCCACCGAGTGACGCGTCCGCCCGCCGCGACCCGAGCCACCCCGGCAGCTCAGGTCGCGGCGCCGCGCGGGTCCCGCCCCGGCACCACCAGTCCGTGCTCGTAGCAGAGCACGACCGCCTGCACCCGGCTGGTGAGGCCCAGCTTGGCGAAGACCCGGTTGACGTGGGTCTTCACGGTCGCCCGGGAGACGTACAGCTCGGCGGCGATCTCGTCGTTGGACCGGCCCCGCCCGAGCAGCACCAGCACCTCGCGCTCGCGCTCGGTCAGGTCGGCGGTGAGCGACTCCGCGCTCCCCGGTGCCGGACCGCGGAGGTGGTGCTCGATCAGCCGGCGGGTGAGCGACGGCGAGAGCAGGGCCTCGCCCGCGGCGACCACCTCGATGCCGTCGACCAGCCGGTCGACCGGGGTGCTCTTGAGGAGGAACCCCGCGGCCCCGTGGCGCAGCGCCGCGTGGACCAGGTCGTCGAGGTCGTACGTCGTGAGCACCAGCACCCGCGTGGCCGAGCCCTCGGCGGCGAGCAGCCGGGTCGCCTCGATCCCGTCGAGGACCGGCATCCGGATGTCCATCAGGCAGACGTCGGGCCGGAGCCGTCGTACGGCCGCCACGCCGGCCCGCCCGTCACCGGCCTCGCCGAGCACCTCGATCCCCCGGGACTCGAGCATCACCCGCAGCCCGACCCGGATCATCTCCTGGTCGTCGACCAGCACCACGCTGGTCACGCCGGCTCCCCGAGCGGCAGCTGCGCGCTGACCCGGAACCCGCCCTCGGGCGTCGGGCCGGCGTGGAGCGACCCCCCGAAGACCGCCACCCGCTCCCGCATGCCGACCAGCCCGTGCCCGCCGGACGGGAGCCGGGATGCCGAGCCGGACGCGGTGCTGCTGAGCTCGACCTCGACCCGGTCCGGCGTACGCCGGTAGTGCACCCGGACCTGGGTCCGGGGGGTGTGCTTGAGGGCGTTGGTGAGGCCCTCCTCCACGATCCGGAACAGCGACAGCTCCAGCCCCGCCGGCAGTCCCTCGGTGCTGCCGTCCATCGCGACCTCCACGTCCAGCCCTGCCCCGCGGAAGTCGTCGACCAGGCGGGGGATGTCGGCCGCCGTGGGCTGTGGCTCGACGTCCGCCGCCGACTCCTCCCGCAGCAGCCCGAGCAGCCGCCCGGTCTCGCCGAGCGCCGACCGGCCGGAGCGCTGGATCTCGTCGAGCGACGCGGCGACGCCCGCCTCGTCGCGACCGAGCAGCTCGCGGGCGGCCCCGGCCTGGACGACCATGACGCTCAGCGAGTGCGCGATGACGTCGTGCAGCTCGCGCGCGATCCGGCGCCGCTCGTCGGCGACCGCGCGCTCGGCGACGTGCCGCTGCTCCTCGACGAGGCGCCGGGCCTGGTCGGCCAGCTGGTCGCTCTGCCGAGCCTGCACGAGGACGAGCCGCCCGAAGAAGTACGGCCCGAAGGTCAGCGCGGCCACCCACATCCAGTCTCCCAGCGGCGGGATCGTGAACCCGTACGACCAGTGCACGAGCAGGTCGAGCGCCGCCACCGCCAGCGCTCCTCGCCACCAGACCGGCTCGTGCCGGCCCAGGGCGAAGCACCCGGCGAACAGGATCAGCAGCGGCACCGTCAACGCGTCCTCGGGGATCCCGAAGTGGTCGCTGAGCAGCAGCGTCGCAGCAGAGGCGGTGGCGAAGACCAGCGGGAGTCGGCGGCGCCCCACCAGCAGCGCACACGGCACGACGACCGAGAGCGTCGCCGGCAGCCGCGCCAGCCCGTCCACGGTGAACACCTCGGCGACGCCCAGCAGCGCCAGGGCCGCGGGCAGCAGCCAGTCACCGCGCGTGAGCACCGGCACTGCGCCCCTCATGGCCGGAGGCTACGCCGCTGCGGGCGTACGTGGGATCAACCCGGAGGTGGAGCCGGCGTGGCCGCCGGGTCGACGCGACCACCGACCCGGGATCCCTAGCGTCAGGGGCACTCGCCACGGAGGGACCCGTCATGACTGCACGGAGCACGACAGCTCGGGGCGCGATGTCGCCCACCACCATCCGCCGCTGCGGACTCGCCGCCGTCGTCGTCGCGGTCGCCAGCATCCCGCTCGCGCCGCTCAACGCGCTGGCCCGGATGCAGACCGAGAGCGGGGCCAGCGACCTGGCCAACGAGATGGCCCACTGGTGGGCCGAGCCGGCGCTGCGGGTGCTCGGCCCGTGGCTGCTCGACTTCTCCGACCCCGACACGGTCTACCTGACGTACGGCATGTTCTACGCCGTGGCCGTGACGGCCGTGCTCGCGTGCATGGTGGCCGCGCGGTCGCTGCGCCCGGTGCCGCAGGGGTGGGCCGAGCGGTGGGGGTGGCGGCTGGCGCTGGCCGGCTACGCCGTGATGCTCCTCGGGTTCGTCACCTTCTACTGGCTGCGGATCGGCGACGACGCCGGCTTCCTGGTCGTGCTGCTCGGGATGGCGCTCGGGATCCCCGGCAACATCCTGCTCGGCCTCGGGCTGCTGCGCGGCGGGTTCCGGCCGCGGTTCGCCGCCTGGGTGATGCTGCTGGACCTGCCGCTGAGCATCGGGCTGGTCGCGATCTCCACCCAGGCGCTCGGGATGTGGACGATGACCCTCGCCTGGGGCGTGGTCGGCTGGTCGCTGTGGCGGCACCCCGTGGGTCGTACCGCCCCCGCGCTCGCCGTCCAGACCACGGCGTCGTCACGCTCCTGACCCGTTCCGGTCCCCGATCGTCCGGAACCACTCCTAGGGTCGGGGCATGACAGAGATCGTGCTCTTCCACCACATCCAGGGACTGACCCCCGGCATCGTCGCGTTCGCCGACCGGCTGCGCGCCGCCGGGCACACCGTCCACACCCCCGACTCCTTCGAGGGCCGTACCTTCGGCTCGATCGACGAGGGCGAGGCCTACTGCACCGAGGTCGGCTTCGGTGCGATCCGCGACCGCGGGGTCCACGCCGCGGAGTCGCTCCCGCAGGAGGTCGTGTACGCCGGGATGTCGCTCGGCGTGATGGCCGCCCAGACCCTCGTCCAGAACCGGCCCGGCGCGCAGGGGCTGCTCGCCTACTTCGGGTTCGCCGACCCCTCGTTCTTCGGGGAGTGGCCCGAGGGGGTGCCGATGCAGATCCACGCGATGGACGCCGACCCCTACTTCGTCGGCGAGGGCGACCTCGAGCCGGCCCAGAAGTTCGTCGACTCCTACGAGCAGGGCGAGCTGTTCCTCTACCCGGGCGACGGGCACCTGTTCGCCGACTCCTCCGTCGACGACTACGACGAGGCAGCGACCCTGCTGCTGCTGGAGCGGACGTTCGCGATGCTCGGGCGCATCGACGCGTGAGCGACCGGCCCACCGGCGAGGTCCGGGTCCTCCCGGCCAACGAGGCGACGTGGGAGGACCTGCAGGCGGTCCTCGGGACGCGCGGGGCGGCCAGCCGGTGCCAGTGCCAGCGCTTCCGCCTCGGGCGGGGCGAGTCGTTCGGCTCGTTCCCGGAGGAGGAGCGCGCCGAGCGGCTGCGCGGGCAGGCCGACCCCGGGCATCCCGGCGGCCCGACCAGCGGCCTGGTCGGCTGGCTCGGTCCCGACCCGGTGGGCTGGTGCGCGGTCGCGCCGCGGTCGTCGTACGACGGGCTGGTGCGGGTGTTCCGGGTGCCGTGGGAGGGCCGTGACGAGGACCGGGCCGACGCGTCGGTGTGGGCCGTGACGTGCGTGCTCACGCGCGCGGGCTTCCGCCGGCGCGGGGTGAGCCGGGCGATGGTCGCGGCCACCGTCGACCATGCCCGCGAACGCGGCGCCCGGGCGCTCGAGGGCTATCCGATCATCACCACCGACGTGATCCCCGAGGAGCTCCACGTCGGCACGCTCGCGAGCTTCGAGGCCGCCGGCTTCCAGGTCGTCAGCCGGCCGTCCCCGCGCCGGGTGGTCGCCCGGATCGACTTCTGACCTGCCGCTCTGTGCCATCCTCGAGCGATGGGCAGCGCGCGACGGGCGGTCACCCCGGACACCCTCGGCGCCTGGGTCCTCAAGGCCAGCCCCCGCGCGTCCGCGGTACAGGTGCTCATCGACTCCCGCTTCCGCACTGTCACCCACCGCTGCGTACGCGCCAGCTACCGCACGCAGCTGGTCTCGCCGGGCCAGCTGGTCCTCATCTGGGTCAGTGGCGGCGATCCGACCAGGCCTCCGGGGTTCTACGCGAAGGGGCGGACGACCGGGGTCCCGGTTCGGTCGGAAGGAGACCACGCACCCGCGGACCACCCGCTCGACCTGCCGGTGGCACTGGAGCCGCTCGACCCGCCGGTGCTGCGCGAGGAGCTGCAGGCGCACACGGTCCTGCGCCGGATCGAGGTGCTGCGGATGGCAGCGGGCAGCAACCCCTCGTTCGTCACGCGGACCGAGCTGCGGGCGCTCTGCACGCAGTGGCCGCACGCGGCGGTCGGTGACGGGCTGCTCAGTCCCGGGCACCCCTGACCCGGTGCCGCAGGCGGCGGGCCACGAAGACGACGACGGCCGCGGCGAGGACTACGTACACGAGACCCGAGGCGTCGCCGACCCACTGCTCCACGAGGTGCCACTGCGAGCCGAGCCAGTAGCCGGCGACGATCAGGGCGCCGTTCCAGAGCAGGCTCCCGGCCAGCGTGTAGCCGACGAACGTCGGCAGCGGCATCCGGTCGAGGCCGGCCGGGATGGAGATCAGGCTGCGGACGCCCGGCACGAGCCGGCCGAGGAAGATCGCACGGCGACCGTGGCTGCCGAACCAGTCGATCGAGCGCTGGACGTCGTCGGCCCCGACCAGGGGCAGCCGCTCCGCGGTGGCCATCACCCGCTCCAGCCCCCACACCCTCCCGAGGTAGAAAAGGACCACGGCACCGACGACCGACCCGGCCGTCGCCCAGGCGACCGCCGCCACGACGGTGTAGTAGCCCTGGCTGGCGGTGAACCCGGCCAGCGGCAGCACCACCTCGGACGGCACCGGCGGGAAGACCGTCTCCAGGGCGGTGGCCACCCCGACGCCGGGGGCACCGATGGTCCGCATCAGCGTGACCACCCAGTCGAGCACCGTCGACACCCGGCCTCCTCCCTGCGTCGCCCGTGGGTCCGGGACGAACCTACGGGTCGTGGGGTCAGGCGCCGGGGCCGAGGGCGGCGAGCAGGTTGGCCAGCATCCGCCACAGCACGGTGTGCTCCGGGTCGGCGACGACCTGGTCCATGCCCGCGAGCTCCAGCATCACGTACCCGTGCAGCGCGCTCCAGAACTGCGCGGCCACCGCGTCGGCGTCGCCCTCGGCCAGCGTGCCGGCGGCCATCGCCCGGGCCACGCCGTCCACGAGCTGCACGAACGCCGCGCGGGACACCTCCCGGTCGGGGCCGTGGCCGCCGAGCCCGCCGACGCTCACCGCACCGAACATGACGGCGTAGAGGTGCCGGTTCTCGAGCGCGTTGTCGCGGTAGGCGACCGCCATCCGGCGCAGGTCGTCGATCGTGTCGTCGGTGGTCGCCACCGCGGCCACGTGGTCGATCAGCCGCCGGAAGCCCTCGGTCGCCACCTCGTCGACAACGGCCGACATCGCCCCGAAGTGGGTGTAGACCGCCATCGTGGAGGTGCCGGCGCCGGAGGCGAGCCGTCGTACGGACAGCGCCGACGGCCCCTCCTCTCCGAGGATCCGGGCGGCCTCCTCCACCAGCCGTCGCCGTACCTCGGGCGGGTCGCCGACGGTGGGTGAGCTCATGGTGGACAGCATGCCATAACAGCGTTATGGTCGGGGGACCACAGCGTGGTCACTCGGGTGTCCCGTCACCAGGAGTCGACATGACCGTCACCAGCCGCACCGCCGCCCCCAGCAGCAACCGCTACCTGCGCGACAACTTCGCTCCGGTGCGTGAGGAGCTCACCGCCACCGACCTGACGGTCACCGGGGAGCTGCCCGGCCACCTCGACGGTCGCTACCTGCGGATCGGGCCCAACCCGCTCGACGACCCCGGCGAGCGGCACCACTGGTTCCTCGGCGAGGGCATGGTGCACGGCGTCCGGCTCCGGGACGGGCAGGCCCAGTGGTACCGCAACCGCTGGGTGCGCTCCGCCGGCGTGGCCGAGGCCCTGGACGAGCCGGTGCGCGGTACGCCCGGCGGGCTCGACTTCGCCGCCAACACCAACGTGCTGGTGCACGGGGGCCGGACCCTGGCGCTGGTCGAGTCGGGGCCGCCGCCGTACGAGCTGACCCACGACCTCGACACCGTCGGCCCCTGCGACTTCGGCGGCACCCTGCCGAGCATCCCGGGCCGGCCGGGCTACACCGCCCACCCGCACCGCGACCCGGACACCGGCGAGCTGCACGCCGTGTCCTACAGCTGGATGCGGGGCAACCGGGTGGCCTACTCCGTCCTCGACACCGCGGGGAGGATCCGGCGCAGCGTGGACGTCGAGGTGCACGGCAGCCCGATGATCCACGACTTCGCCCTCACCGAGCGGCACGTGGTGATCCTCGACCTGCCCGTGACCTTCGACATCGCCATGGCGACCGCCGACGTGCCGCGGCTGGTCCGGCCGGTGGTGCGCGGGCTGCTCAACCGGATCATCGGCCGCAACCCCGTGCCGGAGCCGCTCATCGCCCGGGTCGCCCGCGGCGGCGACGGCTCGGCGAGCCTGCCGTACCGATGGAACCCCGACTACCCGGCGCGGATCGGCGTGCTGCCCCGCGACGCCGACGGGGACGCGGTCCGGTGGTTCGAGATCGACCCCTGCTACGTCTTCCACACCCTCAACGCCTACGACGACGGTGACCGGGTCGTGGTCGACGTCGTCCGGCACCCGCGGATGTTCGACACGGTGCTCACCGGTCCCGACGAGGGCCCGGCCGTGTTGTCGCGGATCACGCTCGACCTGGCGACGGGGCGGGCGCACGAGAGCGGGGTCGACCAGCGGTCGCAGGAGTTCCCGCGCCACGACGAGCGGCTGACCGGCCGGCGCCACCGCTACGGCTGGGCCGTCGGCTTCGAGGACGGCGCGCTCGGCGACACCGTGCTGCGTCACGACCTGGAGGCCGGCACCACCGCGTCACGCAGCCTCGGCGCGGGCACCGAGGCGAGCGAGTTCTGCTTCGTCCCCGACCCCGACGGCACGGCGGAGGGCGACGGGGTACTGCTGGGCTACGTGCTCGACCGCGCCGAGGGCCGCAGCCGGCTGCAGGTGCTGGACGCGATGACCCTCGAGGACGTCGCCTCGGTGCACCTGCCCGGACGCGTCCCGGCCGGCTTCCACGGGAACTGGGCTCCGGAGGGGACGGACCCGGCCGACGTCTGAACCCGGGGCTCGCCCGGTCAGGCGTGCTCGCGGAGGTAGCGCCCGAAGTGGGGCACGGTGAACGCGATCCGGCCGCGCTCGCCGGAGTAGATCAGGCCCTTCTTGAGCAGCGCGTCGCGGGCGGGTGAGAGCGACTGCGGCTTCTTGCCGAGGACGAGCGCGACGTCGGCGGTCGGCACGCTCTCGACCTCGTCCAGCGCCGCGGTGCCGGACCCGTCGTCGGCCTCGGCGATCGCGACCGCGGCGTCCGCCATGGCGCGCAGGTAGTCCCGCTCCCCCGGCGTCGCCCGCTCGAAGCGGGACCCGAAGAACCCGACGGCGAGCTCCGACTCGGCCTCCGGCGCGGCCACGGCCACGTCGTCGACGGTGATCGGCGAGCGCGGGGCGCGGTCCCAGACCGCCTTGCCGTACGCCTGGATGAAGTACGGGTAGCCGCCGGTGGCGGCGTACATCGACTGCAGCGCCTCCGGGGTGAACGCGGCGTCCTCGTCCGCGGCGGGCGCCGACAGCGCGCGGTCGGCGGCCTCACGCGGCAGCCGGTCGATCCGCTGGTAGCGGAACAGCCGCTCCGAGTACGACTTGCTGGCGCTCAGGACCGCCGGCAGGTGCGGCAGCCCGGCGCCGACCACGATGACCGGCAGGCCGGACTGGCTGATCTCGTGGCACGCGGCGCAGAGCGCGGACACGTCGTCGGGACCGAGGTCCTGCATCTCGTCGATGTGGACGCTGATCCCCTTGCCGACGTCGGCCGCGAGGCCGCCGAGGTCGGTGAACAGCTCGACCAGGTCGATCTCGATGTCGCCGGAGTCGGCGCGACCCTTGACCGCGGGGGCGTCGATGCCGGGGTTCCACTGGTCGCGCAGCTTCGCGCCGGGCCCGGCCTCGCGCTGCGCGAACGAGCGGATCACGCCCAGGACGTGGTCGACCTCGTCGGCCTCCGGGTGGCCGAGCTCGCGCACCGCCTGGTGGAGCGCCCCGCTGAGCGGCCGGCGCAGCGGCTGGTCCGGGCGGGCCTCCAGCTTGCCGGTGCCCCAGCGGCGGCGTACGGCGGCACTGCGCAGCGCGTTGAGCAGCACCGTCTTGCCGACCCCGCGCAAACCGGTCAGCACCAGCGACCGCTCCGGGCGCCCGCGTGAGACCCGCTCCAGCACGACGTCGAACGCCGCCAGCTGCTCGTCGCGCCCGGCGAGCTCGGGCGGGCGCTGGCCGGCGCCGGGGGCGTACGGGTTCCGGATCGGGTCCACGATGCGACCGTATCCGGCTGTCTAGCGCTGGCCCTAGACAGGCGCGGGCGTGTCGGGACCCTCAGGCGGTCTCGCCGGCCGGCGGGCCGTGGGCAGCCCCCCGGACCGAGCCGTGCGGGCGGGTGGGCGCGTGCCGGTAGGCGGCGTCGAGCCCGGAGCGCAGCGCCTCGATCAGGTCGGGCACCTCGTCGACGGCCAACCGGAACGACCCGGCGCAGACGTTCTCCCGCCACAGCGACAGCACGACGACGCCCGCCTCGTGGTGCCAGGAGACCCGCATCGCGCGGTCGGACCCGCGGGCGTCGAGGAGGATCGACCCCGTCCGCGGGAGCGGCCTGGCGGCGGGCATGGAGCCATTGTGCTCCGACGGACCCAGCCGGGGTAGTGGTTCGGCGTACGGGGGTCGGATCCGGGGTGGCCGTCCTGAGCGCCGCCTACAATCGCCACGTGCCGGAGCTGCCCGAGGTGGAGGCGCTGGCCCTGGACCTGCAGGGCCGGCTCCGCGACCGCGCGATCACCACCGTCCACGTCGCCGCGTTCAGCGCGCTCAAGACCTTCGACCCGCCGCTCCAGGCGCTCGAGGGCACCCTCGTCGACGGCGTCACCCGCCACGGCAAGTTCCTCGACATCGACGCCTCCGGCCTGCACCTCGTGATCCACCTCGCCCGGGCCGGATGGATCCGCTGGCGCGACGAGGTGCCGACGGCCCCGCCGCGGGCGGGGTCGAAGTCCGGCCTCGCGCTGCGGGTCGTGCTCGACGACGGCAGTGGGCTCGACGTCACCGAGGCCGGCACCAAGAAGGGCCTCGCCGCCTACGTCGTCCGGCGTCCGGAGGACGTGCCCGGGATCGCCTCGCTCGGGCCCGACCCGTTGGCCGACGACTTCACCGTCGAGGCGTTCCGCGCGATCCTGACCGCCGCCGGGCGCGCGCAGGTCAAGGGCGTGCTGCGCCACCAGGGCACCATCGCCGGGATCGGCAACGCCTACTCCGACGAGGTGCTCCACGCGGCCAGGATGTCGCCGTTCAAGCCCGCGTCGACGATGACCGAGGAGGAGTCGCAGACCCTCTACGACGCGATCCGTACGGTGATCGGCGACGCCGTCCAGCGCTCCCGGGGCCTCGCAGCCAGCGAGCTCAAGGGCGAGAAGAAGTCCCACCTCGCCGTCCACGCCCAGACCGGCAAGCCGTGCCCGGTCTGCGGCGACACCGTCCGCGAGGTCAGCTTCGCGGACTCCAGCCTGCAGTACTGCCCCACCTGCCAGACCGGCGGCAAACCCCTCGCCGACCGCCGGATGTCCCGCCTGCTGAAGTGAGGATCCCCCCGTGCACGTCCCCACGGTGACCGTCGCCGACCTGCCCGACCCGATGCCCGAGGACTACTCGGTCCTCGACGTACGCGAGCCGGTCGAGTGGCACCACGGCCACATCGACGGCGCCACCCACGTCCCGCTGATGGACCTGCCCGGTCGCCTCGACGAGGTGCCCACCGGCCGGGTGGTCGTGGTCTGCAAGGTGGGGGCCCGCTCCGCGCAGGCGACCGCATGGCTCGCCCAGCAGGGCCACGACGTCGCCAACCTCCACGGGGGGCTGGTCGAGTGGTCTGCTGCCGGCCGGCCGCTGGTCAGCGAGTCCGGCGGTCCAGCCCAGGTCGTCTGAGATAGTCCGCCGCCCGATACGCCGCTCGCGGCCAGCACGAGGCGCATCCGGCGGCGGACTATCGAACGGGGCGGTCGAGGGCGGCCGGCAGCGGCAGGGCGAGTGCCCGGTCGAGCCGCGCGAGGTAGTCGCGGCGCGACAGCTCGACCACGCCCAGGCTGAGCAGGTGGTCGGTGGCCCACTGGACGTCGAGCAGCCGGTCGCCGGCGTGCTCGTCCGAGAGCAGGTCGACCAGGCCGAGCAGCGCGACCTTCGACGCGTCGGTCTCGCGGTGGAACATCGACTCCCCGGCGAACAGCCCGCCGATCGCGACGCCGTACAGCCCGCCGGCGAGCCGGCCGTCGCGCCACGCCTCGACCGAGTGCACCCAGCCGAGCTCGTGCAGCGCGGTGTAGCCCGCGCGGACGTCGGCGTCGATCCAGCCGTCGGGCCGCCGGGGGTCGGCGCACGCGTCCAGCACCTCGCCGAACGCGGTGTCGACCCGGATCTCGAAGCGCCGGGCCGACCGGCGCAGCGACCGGGTCACCCGCATCCCGTCCAGCGGCAGCACGGCCCGGTCGACCGGGCTCCACCAGCCCACGTCGCCGGTCGGGGCGGGCATCGGGAACAGCCCGGAGCGGTACGCCGCCAGCACCGTGCCCGGCGCGAGGTCCGCCCCGAGCGCGACCAGGTCGTGGTGCGGCCAGTCGCGCGGAGCGGGGAGCTGCCACGGCGTCGGGGACGGCTCGACGGGCATGCCGACGAACCTAGCGGCCGGGCAGGGCGCTGTTGCCGCCCCCGTACGATCAGTGCATGGGAGCGATCAGCTCGATGTCGAAGATGCTGGCGCCGCGCGTCTCCGAGCTGGCGCCGGGGCTGACGACCGCGTTCGTGCGCGAGGCGCTCGCCCGCGCCATCGCCGGCGTCGGCCCGCTGCCGCCGGCCGCGGCGGCGGCCGACAAGCAGCTCGCGGAGCAGAAGGGCGACGTCGACCGCGCGATCCACGAGGTGATCGAGAACCACGTACGCCTGGCCGGTGCGCAGGGCTTCATCACCAACCTCGGCGGGATGGTGACCGCCGCGGTGACGATCCCCGCCAACATCACCGGCCTGGCCCTCATCGAGTGCCGGATGCTCGCCGGCATCGCCCACCTCCGGGGGTACGACCTCGACGACCCGCGGGTGCGCAACGCGATCCTCGTGATGCTGCTCGGCGAGGAGGCCGTCACGGAGATGGTGCGCAAGAAGGAGCTCCCGGCGCCCCCGATGGCGCTCGCGACGGCGCCCGCCCACGACGTCAGCCTGGACGCCGTGGTGTCGGTGATCGTGGCGTCCGAGCTGATCTCGAAGGTCGCCGGCAAGCGGCTGGCCACCACGGTCGCCCGGAGGGTCCCGGTGTTCGGCGGCCTGGTCGGCATGGGAGCCGACGGCTTCGTCACCTGGCGGATCGGCCGCTACGCCGACCGCGAGCTCCTGCCGCGCAACCGCCGGTAGACCCGCAGCGCCAGCAGTCCCGCCCGGTTGCGCTGCAGCCCCCGGACCGCCTTCTCGCGGAACCGGTACGTCGGCCGCAGATAGCTGCGCTCCAGCGCCCGCTCGGTCTCGGCGAGCCGCTCGGCGAGGTCCTTCTCGGCCCGCACCAGCCGGCCGTTCTCGACGACCAGGGCGGTGATCGCGTCGACCGCCGCGTCGGCGACCTGCGCCTCGTCGGGCTGGTCGGGGTCGACGAACGCCCCCGCGGGGACCGGCGGCGCGCCGACCAGGTCGCCGAGGTCGCCGGTCACCTCGTAGCCACGGTCACGCAGCGTCTCGACCCACGACGCGGACAGCTCGGCCGCCCACGCGTGCACGTCGGGCGGCAGCGTGAGCCGCGGCGAGGTGAGCCGCTGCGACAGCGTCTGGTGGGCCAGCAGCTCGCGCACCAGCGGCCGGTAGACCACGGGCGGCACGACCTTGTTGGCGCGTACGTTCAGCCGCCGCAGCAGCGCCGTCTCCGGGACGCCGAGCGAGGGGTTGGCGCGCTCGGCGGCGAGGTCGAGGTCGAGGTCGTCGAGCCCGAACACCGTGCTGAACCGCTGCCAGAGCAGGTCGGGTGGGCCTCCCGGACGCGGCACCGTCACCAGGTGCACCCGCTCGGGGGGCAGGTCGGCGGCCCAGCGGTCCAGGATGTCGGGGATCTCCTGGGCGCCCCAGAACCACGGGGCCACGCCCGTCCCCCTGGTGTCGTCGCGGAGCTGGCGCAGGAACTCGCCGTAGCCGAGCTCCCGCCGGTGCTTCACGTTCTCCTGCCACTCCGCGGGGATCTGGCGGACCAGGTCGCGGACCGACAGCACGACGTGGATCTCGGCGCCGGGGTGGCCGAGCGACTCGAGCGCGCGGTGGGCCTGGGCGCGGGACGCGGTGGCCAGGATCTCGTGGCTGATGATGCTGGTGCCGTGGAAGTCGCGGACCCCGTCGGCCAGCGTCCGCCACTGCCCGACGCACTCCTCCTCCAGCCCGCCCCAGCGCAGCTGCATCAGGTCCAGCGCGGCCAGGAAGTGGGCGTCGAAGCGGTCGGCGAGGTAGAGCACCCCGTGCTCGCGGAGCCGCCCGCGGTTGCGGAACAGCACGTCCTGGAAGTACGACGTGCCGGTCTTGGGAGTGCCCACGTGGAGCAGCACGCGACGGCTCACGATGCCACCACTGGGCCCTCCTCGGGGGTGTGCCCGTCACCCGCGAGCAGCAGCCCGATCCCGGTCGCCAGCGTGTCGCGCGGACGGATCACCTCGACTCCCGGACGGTCGCCCGGAAGCAGCAGCTCGAGGCTGCCGGAGACAGGGTAGCGGTCGCCGTCCCGTGCCAGCCGGGCGACGAGCCGGGTCGCCTGGGCGTCCGTCCACGCCCGGTGCCGGGCGGGTACGACGGGCGGCGGGCCGTCGACGGTGGCGAGCCGCGGCCGGAGCACCTCGGAGACCAGCGCCCGGCGGGTCTCCGGTGGCGCGGCCGGCCGCAGCGCCGCGACCACCCGGCGGCCGAGGTCGACGGCGGTGGCCGCCAGCGGTCGCTGCGGCGGCAGCGGGCGACCGAGCCCGGCGGCACCGGCGGCCTGCGCGGGGTCGGTGACGAGGTGCACGCCGACCACGCCCTGGGTGGCGAGGCCGCGGGCGAGGATCTGCTCGAGGTCGAGCCGCCCCGGGAGCCGGTCGCGGCCCGTCGTACGGCGCCACCAGATCTCGTACGGGGCGACGCCCTCGCCGAGGGCCCGGTGGGTCCAGAGGTCGACCAGCATCGAGCCGACGTCGGTGCCGACCACGACCAGCCGGCCGGGACGGCGCGAGGGCGGCCGGCCGCGTGCCGTGAGGTGGCGGCGCAGCGCCCGGCCGAGCTCGGGGTCGCCGTCCAGCCGGTAGCGGGTGGCCCACGGCCGTCGGCTCCTGCTCGGCCGGCTCCGGCAGCTGCGTGGCGTCCAGCGCGGCCAGCTCGCCCGCGACCACGACGGCGACCAGGTCGAGCAGCTCGGCGGACCGCACCCGTGCGGGGTCGACCGGCCGGGGACCGTGCTCGGGCAGGTCCGGACCTTCGGCCAGCGGCAGCGCGGGACGGGACCGGCGTGGCGGGTCGGCCGCCAGCACCCGCTCGAGCAGCGCGGGCGACGGCCGGCCCGCGAGGTTGACCCGCCGCGCCAGCTCGAGCTGCTGGGCGCCCGGCAGCACCGGACCTCCCGGCTCGGCGGTGCCCGACCAGTCGCGCCAGGGCGTGGTGCCACCGTCACGGAGGTGGGCCACCCAGCCCCACGACCGCGCGGTCACCAGCGCTTCAGCCGCTCGGCGCCGTGGCGGACGCGTCCCCGCAGCGTCTGGTCGGGATCGGGCCGCTTGGCGGCCTCGACCGTCATCGCGGCCAGGGCGTTGAGGGTGACCCGCGAGCGCTTCCGCGCCGACACCTGGTCGGGGTCGCGCCACTTCTGCTCTGGGTCCGGCCGCGCGGCCCACAGCTCGTCGAGGTCGCCCACGACGTCGATGCCCGACTGCTGGATCCACTCGATCCAGGTGCCGGTGGTGCGGTCGACCCACTCGTACGCGTCGGGCGGCAGCGTGATCCGCGGCGAGGTGCCCTGGGCGAGCACGTCCTCGGCGAGCATCGAGCGGAGCAGCCCGTCGTACGCCGCCTCGCGCCGGGTCATCCGGTCGAGCTGCTTGTTGAGGCGCCGCAGCACGGCCGCCTCGGCCACACCGAGGGACTGGTTGGCGCGGGTGCTCTGCTCCGGTGCCCACGCGGGGTCGATCCCGACCACGCGGCAGAACCGGTGCCAGAGGTCGTCGCCGGGCCGGCTCGCGCCGGACGGCGGGACGGTGACCAGGTGGACGTTCTCCGGCGGCACGTGGGCGCCCCAGCGGCCGAGGACCGTGGGGAGGTCGAAGGCCCGGGAGAACCAGGTCCTGCCCTTGTCCATCCGGCGCACGAACGAGGAGTAGCGCCACCGCCGACCCTGCTTGATGCTCTCCTGCCAGGCCGCCGGGACCTGCCGCCCCAGGTCGCGCGCGGTGTAGACGACGTGGACGTCGGGGCCGAGGTCCTGCATCGCGCGGGCGACGGCGTCGGGGTTGGCCGGGGCGAGGATCTCGTGGCTGATGACGACCGTCCCGGACTTGCGGCGCACCCGACGCGCGAGGGCGTCCCAGCTGCCCTCGGCGTGGCCCGGGGCGCCGCCCCAGTCCTGGCCGAGCAGGTCGAGCGCGGCCCGGAAGTGGAACAGCCCGGGGCTGACGATCGCCGAGCGGCTGGGGAAGTGGACGCCGTGGTCGGCCAGTGCCGAGGCGTTCCGTCCGAGCCGGTCCTGCAGGTAGGTGGTCCCGGTCTTGGGGGCCCCGATGTGGAGGTAGACCGTCGGACTCATGCCGCGATTGTGCCAGCGGGGGTGATGGCGCCCGCCGCCAGACCCGTGGTCAGGACCCGGTCGTCGGGCCGAGGGCGCGGACCACCGCGGACGGGCTGGGCCGCCCCAGCTGACCGGCCATCCACACGCTGGTGGCGACGACGGCGTCGAGGTCGACGCCGTGGTCGATGCCGAGCCCGGTCAGCATCCAGACCAGGTCCTCGGTCGCGAGGTTGCCGGTGGCGCTGTGCGCGTAGGGGCAGCCGCCGAGGCCGCCGGCGCTCGCGTCGAAGGTGGTGATCCCGCACTCCAGCGCGGCGTGGGCGTTGGCCAGCGCCTGGCCGTACGTGTCGTGGAAGTGCATCGCCAGCCGCCCGGTCGGCACGCCCGCGTCGTCGAAGGCGGCGACCAGTGAGCGCACGTGGCCGGCGGTGCCGACCCCGATGGTGTCGCCGATGCTGAGCTGGCCGGCGCCCAGGTCGAGCAGCTGCCGCCCGACCGTGACGACCTGCTCGACCGGCACGGCGCCCTCCCACGGGTCGCCGAAGCACATGCTGACGTACGCCCGGACGTCGAGGCCGGCGTCGCGGGCCCGGCGGACGACCGGCTCGAACATCGAGAGCTGCTCGTCGAGGCTGCGGTTGAGGTTGCGCTGCGCGAAGGTCTCGGTCGCCGACCCGAAGATCGCGACGTGGCGCAGCCCGAGCTCCAGCGCCCGGTCGAGGCCGCGCTCGTTGGGGACCAGCACCGGGAGGTCGCGTCCCTCGTCGCCGAGCTCGGCCATCAGCTCGGCGGCGTCGGCGAGCTGCGGCACCCACCGGGGGTGGACGAAGCTCGTGGCCTCGACGACCGGGAGGCCGGCCGCGAGCAGCCGGCGCACGAAGGCGGCCTTCACCTCGACCGGCACGATCGCGGACTCGTTCTGCAGCCCGTCGCGCGGGCCGACCTCGTAGATCGTCACGCGCTCCGGCAGGTCGGCGGCCGGCACGGTCATCGGCAGCCCGGTCACGCGTCCTCCTCCTCCGGCTCCACGACGAACAGCGTCGCACCCAGCGCCACCTGGTCGCCGACGCCCGGCGCCCACCGTCGTGACGGTGCCGGCGAACGGAGCCTTGAGCGCGACCTCCATCTTCATCGCCTCCAGGGTGCCGAGGACGGCCCCCTCCTCGACCTGCTGCCCCTCGGCGACACGGACGTCGAGGACGGTGCCCGGCATCGGCGCCACCAGCGTGCCGTCGCCGGCGGCAGGGCCGTGGTCGGCGAACGCGTCGGGCCGCTCGAAGGCGAAGCGCTGCCCCTGCCAGGCGACCTCGAGCACGTGGGGCTGGACGTTGACGACCGCGCTCACCCGGCGGCCGTCGACGTCGGCCACCAGCACGTGGTGGTCGGCGGAGATCTGGCGCACCGGGACCCCGTCGACGGTGCCGGCCTCCCGGTCGACCACCACGGGCCGGTCGAGCTCCACGACGGTGGGCGCTGCGGGTGCGCCCAGCCGGAAGCCGTCGGCCTGGAAGGGGTGCCCGGTGTCGAAGGCGGTCACCATCGCCGACACCCACGCGACCAGCAGCCGGGGCAGGTCGGCATCCGGTGCCGGGACCTCGTCTCCCGGGATGGCGACCCGGTCGAGCCACGCGGTGTCGATCGTGGCGTCGCGGAACGGGTCGCCGGCGACGAGCGCGCGCAGGAAGCCGGTGTTGGTGGTCAGCCCCAGGATCGAGGTCCGGTCGAGGGCGGCGACCAGGCT
Source organism: uncultured Actinomycetota bacterium (assembly GCA_963724225.1). Lineage (GTDB taxonomy): Bacteria > Actinomycetota > Actinomycetes > Propionibacteriales > Nocardioidaceae > Nocardioides. Next base: position 62,397 of record CAVRTX010000022.1, read on the forward strand.
GCGGCGCGCCGCCTCGCGGTCGGCCCCGTGGCTGATCACCTTGCCGAGCATCGGGTCGTACGCCGTCGACACCACCTGCTCGGGCTCGAGCGCGTGGTCGACCCGGACCCCCTCGGGCCAGCGGACGATGCTGGTCGCCCCCGCCTGCGGCAGGAAGCCGCCGAAGCTGTCCTCGGCGTAGACCCGGGCCTCGATCGCGTGGCCGTCGAGGCGCACGTCGTCCTGGCCGATCCCCACGGGGTCCCCGGCCGCGACCCGCAGCTGCAGCTCGACCAGGTCGAGGCCGGTCACGGCCTCGGTGACGGGGTGCTCGACCTGGAGCCGGGTGTTCATCTCGAGGAACCAGAACTCGCCCGTGGCGTTGTCGAGCAGGAACTCCACCGTGCCGGCGTTGGTGTAGCCCACCTCGCGCGCGAGGTCGACGGCGGCGCTGGTGATCGCGGCCCGCTGCGCCGCGCTCAGCGTCGGGGCCGGAGCCTCCTCGAGCACCTTCTGGTGGCGGCGCTGCGTGGAGCAGTCGCGCTCGAAGAGGTGGAGGACCGTGCCGTGGTGGTCGCCGAGCACCTGCACCTCGATGTGGCGGCCGGACTCGACGTACCGCTCGACCAGCATCGTGTCGTCGCCGAAGGCGCCGCGGGCCTCGCGGCGGGCCGCGGCGAGCGCCTCGGGCAGGTCGGCGGCCGACCGGACGACCCGCATCCCCTTGCCGCCGCCGCCCGCGGCGGCCTTGACCAGCACCGGGTAGTCGAAGCCGGCCGGGTCGTCGTCGAGGTCGTACGACGGCACGACCGGGACACCGGCGGCGACCGCGACCTCGCGGGCGGCGTCCTTGCGACCCATCCGCTCCATGACCGCGGCGGTCGGCCCGACCAGCGCGATGCCGGCCGACTCGAGCGCGTCGGCGAACGCCGCCCGCTCGGACAGGAAGCCGTAGCCGGGGTGGACGTGGGTGCAGCCGTGGTCGCGGGCGGCCGCGACGACCGCGTCGATGTCGAGGTAGGCCGGCACCCACGCCGCCTCGTCGGTCACCGTGGTGTGCGGTGCGCGGGCGTCGAGGTCGGTGAACAGCGCGACCGTGGGGATGCCGAGCCGGCGCGCGGTGCGCGCGACCCGGACCGCGATCTCGCCGCGGTTGGCGATGAGCAGCTTCACGACCCCATCACATCCTGAAGATGCCGTAGGAGGGCTCCGGCACCGGCGCGTGGGCGGCCGCGGCCAGGCCCATGCCGAGCACCCGGCGGGTGTCGGCGGGGTCGATGACGCCGTCGTCCCAGAGCCGGGCGGTGGCGTAGTAGGGCGAGCCCTGCGCCTCGTACTGGTCGCGGATCGGCGCCTTGAACGCCTCCTCGTCCGCGCCCGACCACTCCTCGCCGCGGCCCTCGATCCCGTCGCGCCGGACGGTCGCGAGCACGCTCGCGGCCTGCTCGCCGCCCATCACCGAGATCCGGGCGTTGGGCCACATCCAGAGGAAGCGCGGGTCGTACGCGCGGCCGCACATGCCGTAGTTGCCGGCGCCGAACGAGCCGCCGATGACGACGGTGAACTTCGGGACGACGCTGCACGCCACGGCGGTCACCAGCTTGGCGCCGTCGCGGGCGATGCCGCGGTTCTCGTACTCGCGGCCGACCATGAAGCCGGTGATGTTCTGCAGGAAGACCAGCGGGATGCCGCGCTGGTTGCACAGCTGGATGAAGTGCGCGCCCTTGAGCGCCGACTCGCTGAACAGGATGCCGTTGTTGGCGACGATGCCGACCTCGTGGCCCCAGATCCGGGCGAAGCCGCAGACCAGGGTCTCGCCGTAGAGCCGCTTGAACTCGTGGAACCGGCTGGCGTCGACCACGCGGCGGATCACCTCGCGGACGTCGTACGGCGTCCGGGTGTCGGGCGGCACGACGTCGTGCAGCGTGCCGGGGTCGTCGTGCGGCTCCTCCACCTCGGAGGTCGGCCGGGTGGTCGCCGGGGCGAGGGTGTCGACGATCGAGCGCACGATGGACAGCGCGTGGGCGTCGTCCTCGGCGAGGTGGTCGACGACGCCGGAGGTCCGGGCGTGGACGTCGCCGCCGCCCAGCTCCTCGGCGGTGACGACCTCGCCGGTCGCCGCCTTCACCAGCGGGGGCCCGCCGAGGAAGATCGTCCCCTGCTCCTTGACGATCACGGTCTCGTCCGACATCGCGGGGACGTACGCGCCGCCGGCCGTGCACGACCCCATCACGCTCGCGACCTGCGGGATCCCGCGGCCGGACAGGTTGGCCTGGTTGAAGAAGATCCGCCCGAAGTGCTCGCGGTCGGGGAACACCTCGTCCTGCATCGGCAGGAACGCGCCGCCGGAGTCGACGAGGTAGACGCAGGGCAGGTGGTTGTCGCTCGCGACCGTCTGCGCGCGGAGGTGCTTCTTGACCGTCATCGGGTAGTAGGTGCCGCCCTTGACGGTGGCGTCGTTGGCGACGACCACGCACTCGCGACCGCTGATCCGGCCGATGCCGGTGACGATGCCGGCGCTGGGCACGGCGTAGTCGTCGCCGTCCGCGCCGTACATCCCGTACGCCGCCAGCGGGCTCAGCTCGAGGAACGGGCTGCCGGGGTCGAGCAGTCGGTCGACCCGGTCGCGCACCAGCAGCTTGCCGCGGTCGGTGTGCTTGCGGCGGGCACTCTCGGAGCCGCCCTGCCGTGCCGTCGCCAGCCGCTCCCGCAGCTGGTCGACGAGCTCGCTCATCTCGGTCACCCCGTCAGGTTAGCGATCATTAACCACAGGCGCCACACCGTCGCCGCAGCCCGGCCGGCGACCGTGCAGCCGCCCTGCACGATCACGTGCAGATTCCGTTGATTCCTCGCCCGGACCCCGGCCGGGAGACTGCGTGGGTGCGCACGATCGAGCCGGCCACCCTGGCTCCCACGGAGGTGGACGAGGCCCGGTTGCGGCGCGACCGGCTGCGCCGCACCCAGCAGCTGCTGCGGGAGCACCAGCTGCCGGCGGTGCTGCTGTGCGACCCGATCAACGTGCGGTACGCGACCGTCGAGGGCCCGTTCCCGGTCTTCAACCTGCACAACACCTTCCGGTGGGCGCTGGTCCCGGCCGAGTCGGCCCCGGTGCTCTGGGAGTACCCGCAGTCGCTGCACAGCACCGCGGCCCGCTGGGACGGCGCCCTGCGCCCCGCGACGGGGTGGACGTTCTTCGGCTCCGGCTCGCGTGACGTCGCCGCCGCCGCCGGCTTCGCCGCCGAGGTGGTCGCCGAGCTCGCCGACCGCGGCCTGGCGGGCGAGCCGCTAGGCGTGGACCGGCTCGAGACCGGCGGGCACCTGGCGCTGGCCCGGGCCGGCGTACGCGTGGTGGACGCGCAGCCCGCGCTGGAGCGGGCGCGCGCGGTCAAGACCCCGGACGAGCTGACCGCGCTGCGCGCCAATGCCCGCGCGTGCGACCAGGGGATCGAGCAGCTGCGGGTGCTGCTCCGCCCCGGGGTCTCCGAGAACGAGCTGTGGGCGGCGCTGGTCGGCTCCGCGTTCGCCCGCGGCGCCGAGTGGTGCGAGACCCGGCTGCTGTCGTCCGGACCGCGTACGAACCCGTGGATGCAGGAGGCGACCGACCGTCTGGTGCGCGACGGCGACCTCGTGGCGTTCGACACCGACCTCGTCGGCCGGCACGGCTACCTCACCGACGTCTCGCGGACCTACCTGTGCGGCGACGGCAGGCCCCGCGACGAGCAGCGACGCCTGCACCGGGTCGCGTACGACTTCCTGCACACGTGCCTGCCCGAGATCCGCTCCGGCCGGTCGTTCGAGGAGCTCGGCCGCACGCTCGGGCCGCTGCTCCCGGAGGAGTTCCGGGCCCAGCGCTACCCCTTCATCGCGCACGGGACGGGACTGGTCGACGAGTACCCCTGCGTGAACTTCTGCGACCACCACGAGGGTGAGGTCGAGGTCGGCATGGTGCTGAGCGTCGAGTCGTACGTCGGGGCCGTGGGCGGCGCCGAGGGCGTCAAGCTCGAGGAGCAGGTCGTCGTCACGCCGGCCGGGCCGGAGCTGCTCTCCGCCGCCCCGTACGACGAGCGGCTGCTCTGCTGAGCGAGACGGGCGACCGCGGCGGTTAGCGGGCGCTAACCTCAGCACATGACCACCGAGGCGGTGAACCGCCGCGAGCAGCTGCTCACGACCGCGGCTGGGCTGTTCGCCGCCCGCGGCTTCCACGGGGTGTCGGTCGCCGAGATCGGCGCGGCCTGCGGCATCTCCGGGCCGGCGCTCTACAAGCACTTCCCCTCCAAGGACGCAATCCTCGCGGAGATGCTGGTCGCGATCAGCGAGGAGCTGCTCGCGGTCGGCCGGGAGCGGGTGGCTGGCGCCGGCGACCCGCGGGCCGCGCTCGGCGCCCTCGTCGACTGGCACGTCGACTTCGCGCTCCGGCAGCGTGCGCTCATCGTGGTCCAGGACCGCGACTGGGAGTCGCTGCCGCCCGACGCGCGCGAACAGGTCCGGACGCTGCAGCGCGAGTACGTCGACGTCTGGGCCTCCGAGCTGGGGCGGCTCCACCGCGGGCTGAGCCCCGACCGTGCCCGGGCGATGGCGCACGCGGCCTTCGGGCTGATCAACTCCACCCCCCACAGCGGGCGGCTCCCCGACGACCAGATGCGCGACCTGCTGACCGGCATGGCGCTCGACGCGCTCGGGGTCGCCGACCGGCAGTCCTGAGCACCCAGCCGACGAGGCCGGCCCCCGCGCTCGCTCAGCCGCGGGCGACCCGGCTGGAGGTCCTCGGTGGTGACGGAGTCTCGCGCTCGCTCAGGTCGTGGGTGGCCCGAACCCGGAAACTGACCCGTTGCTGCCACCGCCGCCCGCCCATCGCCGCGTGTGCCCGAGATCGGTCCATGCACCGTTGTCAGGCACACGCCGCGTCATCGGGCCCGTGCGCAGTCGATGCAGAGCCGGGTCTCGGGACGTGCGGCGAGCCGGTCGTCACCGATCGGCCGGCCGCACCGCTCGCACACCCCGTAGGAGCCCACGTCGAGCCGGGCCAGCGCCGCGTCGACCTCGGCCAGCCGGTCGCGGGCCTGCCGGACCAGCGCGTCGACCTGCGCCCGTTCGAAGGCGATGGTGTGGCCCTCGGGGTCGTGCTCGTCGTCGGCGTTGGTGTCGAGCGAGGCGCCCACGACCTCGTCGAACTCGTCGGTGAGCGCCGCCAGCCGCCGGACGCTGCGGCGGCGGGCCTCCTCGAGGGCCGCGCGCGGGTCGCTCACCACAGGTGGTCCAGCGTGGCGTCGGGGTCGTCGAGCAGCTCGAGCAGCCGGGCGGCCCGGCGCGCCGCGTCGGCCGCCACGTCGAGGTCGGTGGCGGCCCCGTCGGCGGGGTCGGGTGCGGAAGAGAGGGCGTGGACCCGCGCCAGCAGGTCGTCGCGGCCGACCCCGCGCAGCGCGACCAGGACGAACGGGTCGGCCTCGATCAGCCAGGTGAGCTGCTGGAGGACGGCCAGCGCGTGGTGGCACGGGTCGGCCCACGGGTCACAGGTGCACCGGGTGGCCAGCTCGCCACCGAAGGGCAGCAGCTCGACCCCCGCCTGCTCGGCGTGCTCGACCAGCGTGTGCGGCAGGTCGCCGGCCAGCAGCGCCGCGACCCGTCCGGACTCGCCGGCCACCACCTCGGCCAGGGCCGCGACGAGCGGCGGCTCGAGCTCGGGCAGCCCTCCGCTCACGGTGAGCACGTCGTCGCCCTCCTCGACAGCCGCCAGGAACCGCCCGGGCTCCACGGTGATCCCGCCGACCCGGCCGCCGCGGGCCAGCCGCCGGCCGCGGCGCAGGTCCTCCTCGGCGTACGCCGCCTCCTCGACCGCCCGGACCCACGCCTTGCCCCACCAGGTGCGGGCGCGGGCGGCTCCGGCCGGTCGCGGCGCGAGCCGGGCGTGGGTCGCCATCACCGGTCGTCCTGGAGCGGCGTGCGGTCGCGGCGCAAGGTCACGAGGTCGCGCAGCTCGGAGTCGCTGAGCTCGGTCAGCGCCGACTCCCCCGAGACCAGCACCGCGTCGGCGATCGAGCGCTTGCGGGCCAGCAGCTCGGCGATGCGATCCTCGATGGTGCCGGTCGTGATCATCCGGTGGACCTGCACCGGCCGGGTCTGCCCGATCCTGTGGGCGCGGTCGCTGGCCTGCTCCTCGACCGCGGGGTTCCACCAGCGGTCGAAGTGGACGACGTGGTCGGCGCGGGTGAGGTTGAGGCCGGTGCCGCCGGCCTTGAGGGACAGCAGGAAGACGGGCACGCCGCCGGCCTCGGGACCGGCCTGGAAGGACGAGACCATCCGCTCCCGCTCGGCCACCGGCGTCCCGCCGTGGAGCAGCTGGTGGGGCACCCCCTGCCGCGCCAGGTGGTCGGCGAGCAGCCGCGCCATCGCGACGTACTGGGTGAAGACGAGGACCGCGCCGTCCTCGGCGAGCACGGTGCCGACGATCTCGTCGAGGAGGTCGATCTTCTCCGAGGACCGGCGCAACGCCCCCTGCTTGAGGAAGTGGGAGGGGTGGTTGCAGATCTGCTTGAGGCCGGTGAGCATCGCCAGCACCAGGCCGCGGCGCTGCGACTCGTCTGACCGCTCGATCCGGTCGAGGCAGTCACGGACGTACGCCTCGTAGAGCACGACCTGCTCGCGGGTCAGCGCCAGCAGGTGGTCGGTGTCGGTGCGGGGCGGCAGCTCGGGGGCGATGCCGGGGTCGGACTTGCGGCGGCGCAGCAGGAACGGCGAGACCAGGTCGCGGAACCGCGCGGTCACGGCCGGGTCGACGCCCGACTCGATCGGCGCCGCCCACACCCGCCGGAACGCGTTGCGGCTGCCGAGCAGGCCCGGGGTCGCCCAGTCGAGGATCGACCAGAGCTCGGTGAGGTCGTTCTCGACGGGGGTGCCGGTGAGGGCCACCCGGGCCGTGCTCGGGATCCGGCGCAGCGTCCGGGCCGTGGCCGACCGGGCGTTCTTGACGTGCTGGGCCTCGTCGGCGACGACCAGGTCCCAGCCGATCTCGGCGAGTGCCTCGTGGTCGCGCCGCATGGTGCCGTACGTGGTGAGCACGAACGCCGGACCGGCCCCCGGGCCCGCCGGGTCGAGGCCGGACAGGTCGCGGCGCGAGCCGTGGAACCGGCGCACCGGCACCCCGGGCGCGAACCGCTCGACCTCCGCCTGCCAGTTGCCGAGCAGCGAGGCCGGGCAGACCACGAGGGTCGGCCCGGAGCCGCCCTCGCGGGCCGCCCGGTGCAGCGCGAGCGCGATCAGGGTGACGGTCTTGCCGAGCCCCATGTCGTCGGCCAGGCAGGCGCCCAGCCCGAGCGAGGTCAGCTGGTCGAGCCAGGTGAGGCCGTGCCGCTGGTAGTCGCGCAGCGTCGCCGCCAGGGCTGCCGGCGGCTCGACCGGCTCGCGGGTGGCGGCCGACGCGAGCTGCTCGCGTACGCGGAGCAGGCTGGCGCCGACGATGACCTCGGTCGCCACCCCGTCGGCACCCTCCTCGACCTCGGCCACCCCCGACAGGGCCGCGGCCACCGCCTGGGCAGGGGTGGCGGTACGGATCAGCCGCTTGCGCGCCTTGCGGGCGAGGCCGGGGTCGACGACCGCCCACTGGCCGCGCAGCCGGAGGATCGGCGAGGCGGCACGGGCGAGGTCGTCCATCTCCTCCGGGGTCAGCGGGTCGCCGTGGAGGGCGAGCTGCCAGTTGAACGCGAACAGCGCCTGCTCGTTGAGCACCCCGGTCTGCAACGGCTCCTCGCGGACTCCGGCGCCGGACCCGCCCCCGGCCGCGCGTCGGTCGAGCACGGCGGTGGCGGTGAGGTCGCGACCCAGGCTGCGCGGCCACATCACGTCGACCCCCCGGGCGGCGAGCGCGGCCACGCCCTCGTCGAGCAGGCTGACCAGCTCGTCGCTGTCGAGCACGATCTGGTCGGGCACCCGCAGCTCCAGCAGCCGGTCGAGCACCGGCCAGGCGTCGGCCGCGGCGCGCATCGCGATGCCGGCGTGGGTGCGGGCGCGCTCGCCGAAGCCGTGGTCGACCCCCTCGCCCGTCCACAGCAGCGCCGCGTCGCAGACCCGCATCGGGTCCTGCTCGTCATGGGCCTGCGGCACCACCCGGACCGAGCCCGCGACCAGCTCCTCCTCGTCGGCCTCGATCCGCAGCGAGAGCCGGACCAGCTGGGCCAGGTCGCGCTGCGCCTCGGGATCGTGGAGCCGCAGCCGGCGTTCCAGCCGCTCGTGGAACGGCGTACGGGAGGAGCCGCGGGCCACCCGGCTGGGCGACGGCGCGCTGCGCGGCAGCGCGTCGACCACGGCGGCCACGACGTCGTGGACCAGCCGTGCGGCGTCGGAGTCGTCACCGGCCAGCCGGCGCGCCTGGTCGTCGTCGGCCGACGTGGGCGCCGGGCGCCACCGGCCCTCGCCCGGCTCGAAGGACCCCGCGGCGACCAGCCGCATCCCGAGCAGCGCCGCACCGGCGATCAGCCGGACGCTGTCATGGGCCTCGTCGCGCGCCGGCGCGCGAGTCAGCACCGGCAGCGCGCCGCGGATCGGCAGCGTGACCGTGTGTCGTCCGTCGGTGAACTCCACGACGCTGTCGCGCGGGGTGTCGGCGGCCGTGAAGACGGCCGGGCCGGTGACGGGGACGAAGCTCACGCAGCAGGCACCTCTCGGCCGGACGGATGGGTGGCGAGGACCGTGACGCTAACGCCCGGCACCGACAGATCGTTCCCGCTCGTAGGGTCTGGCCATGGACCTCCCTCTGGACATCACCGGTCTGCTCGCCCGCCACCCCGTCGTCGACGGCCACAACGACCTGCTGTGGGAGGCGCGCAAGCAGGTCGGCTACGACTTCGGCCGGCTCGACGTCGGCGGCCACACCCCGTCCACCCACACCGACCTGCCGCGGCTCGCCGAGGGCGGGGTGGGCGGCCAGTTCTGGTCGGTCTTCGTGCCGACCAGCTTCGAGGGCCACGCCGCCGTCACCGCCACCCTGGAGCAGGTCGACGGCGCCCACCGCCTCGTCGAGCGGTACGCCGACCGGCTCGCGCTCGCCACCACGGCCGACGAGGTGGAGGCGGCCTGGCGCGACGGCCGGATCGCCTCGCTGCTGGGCGCCGAGGGCGGCCACTCGATCGGCTGCTCGCTGGGGGCGCTGCGGATGCTCCACCAGCTCGGCGTCCGCTACCTGACGCTCACCCACAACGACAACACCCCGTGGGCCGACTCCGCGACCGACGAGCCCGTCGTCGGCGGGCTCAGCCGGTTCGGTGTCGAGGTGGTCCGGGAGATGAACCGGCTCGGCATGATGGTCGACCTCTCCCACGTCGCCCCGGCCACGATGCGGGCGGCGCTCGACGCCACCGAGGCGCCGGTCGTCTTCTCGCACTCCTCGGCCCGCGCGGTCTGCGACCACCCGCGCAACGTGCCCGACGACGTGCTGGCCCGGCTCGCCGGCAACGGCGGCGTGTGCATGGTGACGTTCGTGCCCGACTTCGTGAACGCCGAGTGTGCCGCGTGGACGCGCGAGCTCCGGGCCGCCGGCGTGGCGGCCGGCCTCGACCTCAAGGTGGAGGCCGGCTGGGCCGAGGTCCGGGAGGCCTGGGCCGCGGAGCACCCGGAGCCGGTCGCGACCCTGGCCGACGTGGTGGCCCACTGCGAGCACGTGCGCGAGGTCGCCGGGATCGACCACGTCGGCCTCGGCGGCGACTACGACGGCACCGACACCCTCCCCGAGGGACTGCGTGACGTCACCGGCTACCCGCGGCTGCTGGCCGCGCTGGCCGACCGCGGCTGGTCCGAGGACGACCTGTCCCGGCTCACGAGCCGCAACGTGCTGCGCGTGATGCGCGACGTCGAGGGTGCAGCGCGCGCGATCTCCGCCAGCCGCGGCCCGAGCCTGGCGACGTACGAGGACCTCGACGCCTCCACCCGGTCCCGCTGCTGACCATCGGGCTGCCGCACCCGCGCGCCCGCCGTGGTCGGACTGATCCTCGGCCCGCTGACCCGTCACTTGATGCACCGCCAGGAGCGCCGAGCCGGCACTTGATGCACCGCCAGGGGCGCTGAGCCGGCACTCCTGCAGGCTCGGAGCCACCGGCAGGGTGCGCTCACTGCCGGGTCGGGCGCGTGGGAGCCTGCAGAACTGACGGGTCAGGCGCGTGGGAGCCTGCACAACTGCCGGGTCAGCGGGTTTCAGGGGGCGGGAAGTGCCGGGTCAGCCACTGAGGGCGAGCACCAGCGGCCGGACCTCGGTGGCGCCGGCGGCGCGCACCGCGCGGGCGGCCAGGGTGACCGACCAGCCCGTGACGACCTGGTCGTCGACGAGCAGCACCGGCCCGGCCGGCACCTCGCCCTGGAGCGCGTGGCGGCGGCCGACCGCCGCGACCCGCTGGGCGGAGTTCGCGGCACCGCGGCCGGGGTCGACGTCGGGGTCGACGATCGCCCAGCGGGCGGTCACCGGGACGCCGAGGTGGCGGGCGATCCCCTCGGCGAGCTCGCGGGTCAGCGTCGGACGGGTCGCGGACTCGACCGCGACCACGGCCTCGACCGGGGGCCGCCAGTCGCCGAGCAGCTCGATCACGGCCCGGACCAGCGGCACCGGCGGCGGTCCGTCGTCACCGGCGAGCAGCGCGCGGAGCGACTGGCCGTGGCCGAGGTCGGTCAGCCGGGCGACGGCCCGGCCCTCCTCCGCGCCGTCGGCGATCTTGCCCTTGAGGTCGATCCCGAGCGTGGCCAGGGCGGTCGGCCACATCTTGCGCGGCTCCAGCACCACCCCTGGCCGGGCGAGCCGCGCCCCCGCCTCCTCGATCGCGGCCTCGCTCACGTCGGCGGAGAGCGCCAGCCCGCCGCAGTTGTCGCAGCGGCCGCACGGCTCCGCGGCGGGGTCGTCGAGCTGGGCGCGCAGGAACTCCATCCGGCAGCCGTCGGTGTCGAGGTAGGCCAGCATCGCCTGCTGCTCCCGCTCCCGCGCCTCGGCGACCCGGCGGTAGCGCTCCTCGTCGTAGGCCCACTCCTGCCCGGTGGCCTCCCAGCCGCCGCGCACCCGGCGTACGGCACCGTCGACGTCGAGCACCTTGAGCATCGTCTCGAGCCGGTTGCGCGACAGCTCCACGTGGGTCTCGAGGGCTGCGGTCGACAGCGGACCGTGGTCGGTGAGCGCCGCCAGCGTGTCGCGCACCAGCTGCTCGCGCGGGAACGCGAGCGAGGCGAAGTACGCCCAGATGTCGCGGTCCTCGATCGCCGGGAGCAGCACGACCGACGCCCCCTCGGGCGGCAGGTTGCTGCCGCGGCCGGCGCGGCCGACCTGCTGGTAGTAGGCCACCGGCGACTGCGGTGCGCCGAGGTTGACCACGAAGCCCAGGGAGGCGTCGAACCCCATGCCGAGCGCGCTGGTCGCGACCAGCGCCTTGACCCGGCCCTCGAGCAGGTCCTGCTCGAGCGAGAGTCGCTCGGTGGGCTCGGTCTGCCCGGAGTACGCCGCCACCGCGTGGCCGCGCGAGCGCAGGTAGCCCGCGACCTCCTGCGTCGCCGCCACCGTGAGGCAGTAGACGATGCCGACGCCCGGCTGCTCGGCGAGGTGGTCGGCGAGCCAGGCGAGACGCTGCTCGGCCGTGCGCAGCCGGACCACCCCGAGCCGCAGCGACTCGCGGTCGAGGGAGCCCCGCAGCGTCAGCGTGTCGGCACCGAGCTGCTCGGCGACGTCGTCGGTCACCCGCTGGTTGGCGGTGGCGGTGGTGGCCAGCACCGGGATGCCGTCGGGCAGGTCGCCGAGGAGGGTGCGGATCCGGCGGTAGTCGGGCCGGAAGTCGTGGCCCCAGTCGGAGATGCAGTGGGCCTCGTCGACGACCAGCAGGCCACAGGTCGCGGCCAGCCGCGGCAGCACCTGGTCGCGGAAGCCGGGGTTGTTGAGCCGCTCGGGGCTCACCAGCAGGACGTCGACCTCACCGGCGCGTACCTGCTCCTGGATCGGCTCCCACTGCTCGATGTTGGTGGAGTTGATGGTGACCGCGCGGATGCCGGCGCGCTCGGCGGCGGCGATCTGGTTGCGCATCAGCGCCAGCAGCGGCGAGACGATGACCGTCGGGCCGCTGCCCCGTGCGCGCAGCAGCAGCGTCGAGACGAAGTAGACCGCCGACTTGCCCCACCCGGTCCGCTGCACCACCAGCGACCGGCGCCGCTCGACGACCAGCGCCTCGATCGCGGCCCACTGGTCGTCGTGGAGCGTGACGTCGTCACGGCCCACCAGCGCCCGCAGGTGGGTCTCGGCCTGCTCGCGTACGTCGGTCGCTGCATCCGTCGCTGCACCGGTCACTGGGCTCACCGTGCCTGTCTACCAGCGAGCCACGACAGCCCGCCGCCCGCCGTCACGGGCACACACCACCCCAGTCGGTCCGAACGTCCCTTGTGCACCGCGCACGCGACGGAGGAACGTGGTGGTGCACCACCCATCCACCGGCGCAGGGGAGCGCGTCCGGGTCGGGCTTCCCGCACAACTCGAAAGAAGCACGGCCATGGCCCCACCACGCACGCGGAAGGCTGCCGCCAAGACCACGACCTCACCGGCCAAGAAGTCCACCCGGAAGGCGACCAAGAAGGCGGCGAAGAAGTCGACCGGGAGAGCCACGGGTGCCGGGGCCCCCGCGGATCCACCAGCAGAGCAGCCCGACGGGGAGCTGCCTGCCGGGGAGCTCGAGGTCCGGACCGCCCTGATCAGCGGCACCACCTTCACCGACATCCCCGTGCAGTACGTCGAGCGCGACGGCTACGGCGTCTTCGAGGGCGACATCATCCTCGGCAGCGCCGAGGACCTGCGGTCCGGTCTGGCCGCCACCAGCGAGTCCGCCACCGACACCGGCCAGGGACTCCACGTCGGGGTCCGGCCCGGGACCCGGGTGGATGCCGCTGCCCCGGCCGTGATGCCGTCGGCGGTGATCGTGCCCGGAGCGAGCTTCCGGTGGCCGGCGGGACGCGTGCCCTTCGAGATCGCCGCCAACCTGACCGCGGGCGCCCGTACGCAGCTCACCGCGGCGATCACCCACTGGCACGACCGGACCCGACTGTCGATCCGGCCGCGGCAGGCCGAGCCCGACTGGATCTTCTGCCAGGACAGCACCGGCTGCTCCTCGTGGGTCGGCCGGCAGCGCAACCGGCAGGACGTCAACCTGTCCTCGGCGTGCGGCTTCGGCGCGACCGTCCACGAGCTCGGCCACGCGATCGGCCTGTGGCACGAGCAGAGCCGCGAGGACCGCGACCAGTTCGTCACGGTGAACTGGAACAACATCGAGCCCGCGCAGCGCCACAACTTCGACCAGCACATCACCGACGGCGACGACGTGGGCGGGTACGACTACGGCTCGATCATGCACTACGGCGCGACGGCGTTCGGGCTGGTCGGCGCCGACGGCCGCCGGATGGTGACCCTGGTGCCGACCCGGCCGCTGCCGCCCGGCGTGATCATCGGGCAGCGGGCCGGGCTCAGCATCGGCGACCGCGCGGCCGTGGCCACGATGTACCCCCACCTCTACCCCAATCCGGGCAACTCGTGGGTCGGGCGGTTCACGGGGAGGCCGGGGGCGGAGCTGCTCTACTACGCGCCCGCGCAGCAGCAGTGGTACCTCGGCGCCACCGCGGCGAACGGGTCGATGGCCTTCACCCGGGTCGGCGACACCGCCGGCTTCGGCAACCTCGACGACGGCCGGCCGTTCTGGACCGGCGACTTCACCGGCAACGGCGCGACGGACATCCTGTTCTACTACCCCGGGGACGACAACTGGTGGCTCGGACAGATGACCGGGGCGCAGCTGACGTGGTCGCACGTCGGCAACACCGTCGGGTTCGGCCACAACATCTTCGACGGCCGGCCGTTCTGGACCGGCGACTTCACCGGCAACGGCTCCACCGACGTCCTCTTCTACTTCCCGGGCGACGACAACTGGTGGCTCGGGCAGCTGGTCAACGGGCAGCTGAGCTGGAGCCACGTCGGCAACACCGCCGGGTTCGGGCACGCGATCAACGACGGCCGGCCGTTCTGGGTCGGGGACTTCAACGGCGACGGCCGTACCGACGTCCTGTTCTACTTCCCCGGGGACGACAACTGGTGGCTGGGGACGTTGGTCAACGGCCGGCTCACGTGGGGCCTCGCCGGCAACACCGCCGGGTTCGGGCACGCCATCAACGACGGCCGACCCTTCTGGACCGGCGACTTCACCGGCAACGGCTCCACCGACGTGCTCTTCTACTTCCCCGGGGACGACAACTGGTGGCTCGGGACGTTCGCGGGCGGCCAGCTCACGTGGGGCCACGCCGGCTCGACGGCCGGGTTCGGGCACGCCATCAACGACGGCCGACCCTTCTGGACCGGCGACTTCACCGGCAACGGCTCCACCGACGTCCTCTTCTACTTCCCCGGGGACGACAACTGGTGGCTCGGCCAGGTGGTCAACGGGCAGCTGAGGTGGAGCCACGCGGGCAACACCGCCGGTTTCGGGCACGCGATCAACGACGGCCGCTCGTTCTGGATCGGCGACTTCTCGGGCAACGGGGCCGCCGACGTCCTGTTCCACTTCCGGGGCGACCTCAACTGGTGGCGCGGTGACCTGCCCGGCGGGTCGTTGTCGTGGACCCTCGCCGGGACCTGGTGAGAGCATCGGCGCGTGGTGCCGACCGGTGGGACAGCAGCGGAGGAGCCCCGCACGGTGCGGGTCCTCTGCTCGCTGTCGGTCCCGGCCGGCGCCACGGTCCCGGAGTCACCGGTGACGGTGCACCTGGAGCTCCTCGACGTCAGCCTCGCCGACGCCCCGTCGACCACGGTGGCCCGCATCGACGTCGTCACGACCGGTCCCGACGAGCTGGCGGGCCCCTACCGGCTCGAGGCCCGGCTCACGCCGGGCCGGCAGTACGCCGTCTCGGCCCACGTGGACTGCTCCGGCGACGGCTCGATCGCCCCGGGCGACCTGCTCACCACCACCCGGGTCGCGGTCCCGGTCGACGACGCCGCGCTGGTGGACGTGCCCCTGACCGAGATCGGCTGACCGGGCTCAGGCGGCGGGGCCCTTGCGGCGTACGTCGTCGACGGTGGTCATCGCCTCGCGCAGCTCGGCCAGCCAGTCGCCCTCGTGCTGGCCGACGAGTCGTACGCACCACGCGAGCGCGTCGGCGCGCGACCGGGCGACGCCGGACTCGACCAGGGTGTCGAGCACCTGTCGCTGCGGCTGCCGCAGCCGGGTCATCACGGGCGCCGAGACGTGGGTCCACAGCTCCTCGTGCTCGCCGACCCGCAGCCCCCACGACACCTTCCGCTCGTAGCGGTGCTGCGCCTCGCGCGCGATCTTCATCCGGGCGTCGCGGGTGTCCTCGCGGAACGCCCGGGCCCGGCCGGCCCGCGCCTCCGCGGTCGCGATGTCGGACTCCCCGGCCGCGACGTCCTCGATGCTGAGGACGACGGTGACCTCCTCGCGGTCGACGGCCACCCGAGCCGGCTCGACCGTCCACTCCTCCGGCAGGCGTCCGGCGAACCAGCCGGACACCGCCTCCTGCTGCTCATCTGTAATCATGTAATCAGTGTTGCACGCCCGATCAAGAGGCGGCTCAGACGAGCCACGCGCCGTCGCGCATCAGGGTCCGGCCGGGGATCTCGTCGACCTCGCGCCACGCCTGCACCCGGTCCGGCCGCAGCACCAGGTAGACGTAGCCCGCGCTGCCACGCGGGTCCCAGTCGGCCTGCGCGGCGTACGCGTCGGCGAGGCCCTCGTCGCTCCCGACGGGCACGGTGCGCTCCAGCACGGCGTCGACCATCGTCACGTCGCGGGTCGGGCCGACCGCCATCCGGCACCGACCGCGGTCGGCCAGGTCGCGCGCCGTGCGCGAGGCCGCCGAGACGGCGATCACCAGGCGTTCCTCCACCCAGGCCAGCGAGACCGGCACCAGGTGCGCGCCGCCGTCGACCGAGGCGGTCGCCACCCACACGTCGATCGCGGGTGTCGCCCACGTCGTGAGGGTGTCGTGCTTGCGGGTGGCGGCGTCGCGTGGCGTCATGACGGGATTGTGCCGCGCG
This sequence comes from uncultured Actinomycetota bacterium, assembly GCA_963724225.1. Taxonomy (GTDB): domain Bacteria; phylum Actinomycetota; class Actinomycetes; order Propionibacteriales; family Nocardioidaceae; genus Nocardioides. Next base: position 78,415 of record CAVRTX010000022.1, read on the forward strand.
CTCAGCCCGGTGTGAACGCGCCGTCGACGAGGCGTGGGACGACGTCCGTGGTGTTCAGCCGGCCCGCGATCACGACGTCCGGCTCGAAGCCCTTCTCGACCAGCTCGCGGCCGCTGGCGCACGAGAGCAGGTGCTCCAGCGGCCGGGTCCGGAACCGCTCGTACGCCGTCGCCGCCATCTCGGCCTCGGGGCTCATCAGGGCGGGGTCGAGGCCCGCCAGCACCGCCCCCGCGCCCCAGAGGTCCTCGACGGCGGGCCGCAGCGAGCCGTCCGGCCAGCGCTCCCCCGCCGGGACCACGGCGACGGTGGCGCCGCGCGCCAGCTCGTCGGCGAGGTCGGCCGCCACCGCCCCGGCGTTGCGGAGGCACCCGACGACGACCGCGGTGCGCTGCGCGGCGAGGGTGGCGCAGATCGTCGAGCCGTTGGGGGACGGCAGCACCAGCCGCTCGATGCCGGTCGCCCGCTGCAGCGACTGCGGCGAGAGCGACACGGACCCGGGGCGCAGCCGGGCGTCCTGGCGCTGCAGCGCGAGGTTGGCGTCCAGCTCACGGGCGAGCTCGGCCGCGCGTTCGTCACGCCACCGCAGGGGGTAGACCGTGATGCCGCGACCGAGCGCCACGGTGACGGTCGTGGAGAAGGACAGCACGTCGACGACGACGGCCACGTCGGCGTCCCGGGTGATCGCGGCCGCGCCCGTGGGCCCCCACTCGAGCCGGATCCGGGCGGCAGGCTGCCGATGGGCGGGATCGAACCGGGTCACGCGCGGGCGCCACCCACCGGCACGATGACCACCGGGCACGGCGAGTGCCGTGCCACCTGGTCGGCCGTGGACCCGAACCCCAGGCCGCGGAACCCGCCGGCGCCGCGCCTCGCGACGACCAGCAGCTCCGCACCGGCCGCGGCGTGGAGCAGCGCCTTGGACGACTGGGCGTGGGCGACGTGCAGCTCCAGCTGGCAGTCCAGGTCCATCGCCGCCACGTCTGCGGCCAGCTCGTCCCGTACGGCCGCCTCCCAGTCCTCCAGCGGCGGGATGTAGCCGCCCTGCTTGGTCGGGGGCGTCGGCGCGTTGAGCATCCCCCAGGCGCGCAGCACGTGCAGCGGCACGTCCAGCTTGCGGGCGACGCGGGCGGCCCAGCGCAGCGCCTCCTCCGATGCGGCCGACCCGTCGTGCCCCGCGAGCACGCCCCCACTGATCTCGACCTCGTTGACGACCTCTGCCATGACCCCTCCCTCGTCCGGGCCCTCAGGCTAGCCACCCCGGCTGCCCGGAGCGACGGCGTCACCAGATGCGGACGCGCTCCTGGGGGTCGAGCCACATCCCGTCGCCGGCGAGCGGTGCCGAAGACCTCGTGGAACTCGTCGAGGTTGCGCGCGATGTTGGCGCGGAACTCCGGCGGGCTGTGCGGGTCGGTCGTGAGGTACTGCAGCGCCAGCTCCTTGCGGCGCTTGGTGCGCCAGCAGTGGGCCCAGTTGAGGAACAGCCGGCGCCGGTCGTCGACCGCGACGTCGCCGCCCCGGCTGATGACGTACGCCTTGTGCCCGATGGTCAGGCCGCCGAGGTCGCCGATGTTCTCGCCCACGGTGAGCCCGCCGTTGACGTGCTCGCCGGGGAGGTCGCGGGGCTCGAGCACGTCGTACTGCGCGATCAGCGCGTTGCTCTTCACCTCGAACGCGGCGCGGTCGTCGGGGGTCCACCAGTTCTCGAGGTTGCCCGCGTGGTCGTACTGCGAGCCCTGGTCGTCGAAGCCGTGGCCGACCTCGTGGCCGATGACGGCGCCGATGCCGCCGTAGTTCTCGGCCGGGTCGGCGTCCGCGTCGAAGAACGGCGGCTGCAGGATCCCCGCGGGGAAGCAGATCTCGTTGGTGCCGGGGTTGTAGTAGGCGTTGACGGTCTGCGGGAGCATGAACCACTCGTCGCGGTCGACCGGCGACCCGATCTTGGCGAGCTGGCGGTCGGTCTCGAACGCAGCCGCCGCCGCGACGTTGCCCATCAGGTCGTCGGGGTGGACCACCAGCGCGGAGTAGTCGCGGAACCGTTCGGGATAGCCGATCTTGGGCCGGAACGTGCCGAGCTTCTCGAAGGCCCGCTGCTTGGTCTCGTCGGTCATCCAGTCGAGGTCGGTGATCGAGCGGCGGTAGGCCTCGAGCAGGTTGGCCACGAGCTCGTCCATCTGCTCCTTGGCCCGCGGCGGGAAGTGCCGCTCGACGTAGTGGCGGCCCACGGCCTCGCCGACGGCCCCCTCCACGAACGACACCCCGCGCTTCCAGCGGGCCCGCAGCTCGGGGGTGCCGCTGAGGGTCCGGCCGTAGAAGTCGAAGTTGGTCTCGACGAAGTCGTCGGTGAGGTACGGCGCGGCGGCACGCAGCACCCGGATCAGCAGCCACGGCTGCCACTTCTCCAGCGGCACCTCGCCCAGCGCGACCGAGAGGTGCGCGAGGTAGGACGGCTGCCGGACGCAGGTCTCGGCGAGCGTCGCCTCGTCGCCGCCCAGGTTGCGCACCCAGGCGTCCCAGTCGTACGCCGGGCACAGCTCGCGGAGCTCGTCGATCGTGGTGAGGTTGTAGGTCTTCTGGACGTCGCGGGTCTCGGTGCGCTCCCAGTGGCCGGCCGCGAGCCGGGTCTCGACCTCGAGCACGGCGGCGGCTGCGTCGGCGGCCGCGGGGTGGTCGGCCAGGCCGAACATCGCGGTCAGGTAGGCGACGTACTTCTCCCGGACCTCGGCGAACTTGTCGTCGCGGTAGTAGGACTCGTCGGGCAGCCCGAGCCCGCCCTGGAGCAGGTTGACCAGGTAGCGGTCGGAGTCCTTGGCGTCGGTGTCGACGTACGTGCCGAACAGCCCGGCCCCGCCGACCCGCTCGAACTCGCCGAGGAAGGCCGCGAGGTCGCGGACGTCGCGCAGCCCCTCGACGGCGTCGAGGATCGGCCGGATCGGCCGGATCCCGCGCTCCTCGATCGTCACGGTGTCCATGAAGGAGCTGAAGAGGTCGCCGATCCGGCGGGCGTCGTCGTCGAGGGAGCCGGGGTCGGCGTCGGCGAAGGACTCGATGATCTCGCGCACGCGCACCTCGGCGGTGTCGGCGAGCTCGACGAACGGCCCCCAGCTCGAGCGGTCCCCGGGGATCTCGGTCTCGGCCAGCCAGCGGCCGTTCACGTGTCCGAAGAGGTCGTCCTGCGGCCGGACCTCGGCGTCCATGCCCCCGCGTGCTTCATCCAGAATGCTCACCCACGCACACTAACCACCGGCAGGTCAGGGGGCGAGGTCGCCGCCCCCGTCCCGGGGCCTCGAGGCTCGGCGCCGGAGCGCCTCGCACTCGACCTCCGACGCGGTACCACCCACCGGAGGTTGAGGTGCGAGGGCCCCCGGGCCCGAGCCTCGAAACCCCCGCACCCGCGCAGGGCGCATCGGTCAGGGGGCGAGGTCGCGGTAGGCCTGCTCGAGCACGTCGAGCCCGGCCTTCGGCCGCTGCTGGTACGTCGTGTAGTTCCACTCCGGCCAGGTGAACGCGAGCTCGTCGGCGTCGCCGTCGGCGTCGAACCGGAGGTCGATGCCGTCGATCGTGACCATCTCGGCCGGGATGCCCTCGCCCAGCGCGGTCCGGGCCGAGGGGTCGGCCAGTCCCAGCATCGACCACGGGATCCGCAACCGCACGGTCCGCCGCTCCTCGTCGACCTGCCAGGTCGACATCGAGTCGAAGTCGGGCGACTCGGGGTCCCAGGTGCCCTCGATCAGGTGGCCGACGTCGTGGTACTCCGCCGGGTAGTCCTTGCCCTGGAAGGTGAACTCCCCGCGGGTGATCAGCGAGTAGAGGTGCCACGGGTCGTCCTGGTCGGGTCGGTAGGGCCGCTCCGGGGTGTCCAGCCGGATCGGGTCGAGCTCGCGGCGTACGTCGACCCGCGCGGTCCGCGCCTGCGTGTCCACGTCGATCCGGTAGTCCGCCCGCTGCGGCCCCGGCACCACGTCGGCCTCGATCCTCAGCCGGTCCGGTACGCGGTCGGTGCGGGTCACGTCGACGTGGACCCACGACGCGTCCGCCCAGACGTAGACGTACTCGAAGCCGCTGCCGCCGTCGACGATCTCGGCAGCCGCGTCCGCGACCGGGTCGGGGTCGGTGGCGACCAGGCCGAACCACTGCTCGTTGGTGAGCGGGTCGTGCCACAGCTGGCGGCGCTCCGGGTCCTGGTGGAGCGTCGTGTTCCAGGTCCGCTTGAACCACTCGTCCTCCCAGATGAAGACGAACCCGCCCCCGGTGTCCTTGGCCTCCAGCATCCGCATCATGTCGGCGACCATGCCCATCGCCTCCTGCTCGGTGTGGCCGCCCTGGTCCCGGCCCAGCGGCCCGGAGTGGGCGCTGCCGAGCGAGGACGGGACCCCGAACTCGGTGACCAGCAGCGGCATCTCCGCGGCGTAGTGGTCGCGCATCTCGGCGACGTACCCGGCGTACGGGTCATCCCGTCCGTTCCACGGCTCATCCTGGATGTCGGGCTCGTAGCGCTGGAAGTCCGGGTAGTACGGGTAGAGGTGGAAGCTCGCGAACGTTCCGCCCGGCCAGGCGTCGGTCGGCAGCACGTGCATCGCGTCGATCGAGACCAGGTCCTCGGTCTCGCGGGGCTCCTCGGGGTGGTGCAGCGGGTCGGCGGTGGGCCAGTTGGCCATGGCCAGCGGCGCGGAGCTCCCGCGGGCGGCCTCCCACCCGGCGAGGTTGTCCATGTGGCGGGCGATCCAGCGCTCGGTCGGCGTCGCGTCGTCGGCAGCGACGAAGTACTCCCCCGGGCTGTACGGCGCGTCCGCGTGCTCCTCGTCGGTCCGCACGACCCCGGCCGGGTCCCACTCGACGCCGATGATCCACCCGGCGAGCCACGGCGACACGTCGGTGTCGTACGTGCCGCCGGCCCGACCCGGCGCCGCCTCGCGGGTCAGGTCGCCGTGCACGGCGTCGGAGATGTCGTGCAGCTCCTGCTCGAACGCCTCGTCGATCTCCTCGTCGTAGAGCGTGCGTCCCTCCTCGATGTAGCCCTCGTCGGGCAGGTAGGCGCCCTGGAAGAGGTAGATCGGCGCGGTCTCGTGCTGCTCGTTGTAGGCGGCCAGCTCCTGGTAGAAGCCGGGCGGCGGCAGCGTGTAGATCCGCACCACCCGGATGCCGAGGTCACCCATGTCGGTGAGCCAGGTCCGGTACTGCTCGGCCGAGATCTTGCCGACCTCGCCGGGCTGGAGCAGGGGGACGGTGCTGCCGAGGTTGACGCCGGGGAGGAAGGTCTTGTCGCCCGAGGCGGTGTGGAGCCGGAACCCGTCCTCGTCGGACTCCGCGACCACGTCCAGCCCGTCGACGCTCGCGGCACGGGGTGCCCAGCTCGGCCCCGTGGGCTCGTTCTCGTCGGGTCCGCCGCAGCCGACGAGCAGGGTCGCCACCAGCGCGGCGGGCACCAGCAGCGCACCGCGGCGCCGCGCCCGTCGTCCTGGGGGGATCCGAGAGCTCACCCGGTCGAGAATAGGTCCGCGCCGCCGATCGTGCGGTCGATCGCACGAGGAGTGCTCAGCGTCTCACCCGCAACAGCGACTTCCCGAGGGTGCGCCGCTCGTCGAGGTCGGTGAGGGCCCGCGCCGCCTCGGTGAGGTCGTACGTCGCCCCGATCGGTGGGTCGACGACGCCGCTGGCGATCATCGGCAGCAGCGCCTCCCACTGCCCGGCCATGTAGCCGGGCCGGACCATCGCGTAGGCACCCCAGCCCACGCCGCGGACATCGGTGTTGTTGAGCAGCAGCCGGTTGACCTTCACCTCGGGGATGCCCTGGCCGGAGGCGAACCCGACGACGAGCAGCCGTCCCTGCGGGGCGAGCAGCCGGAGCGAGTCGAGGAAGACGTCGCCCCCGACGACGTCCAGCACCACGTCGACCCCGCCACCGTCGGTGAGCTCACCCACCGCGTCGCGGAACCCGTCGAGCAGCACCACCTCGTCGGCGCCCGCCCGGCGGGCGACCTCGGCCTTCTCCTCGGTCGACACCACGCCGATGGTCCGGGCACCGAGTCCACGCGCCACCTGGAGCGTCGCGGTCCCGACCCCGCCGGCGGCGCCGTGGACCAGCACCGTCTCGCCCTCCCGCAGCCCGCCGCGCTCGACCAGCGCGAACTGGGCGGTGAGGTAGTTCATCGGGATCGCCGCGGCCGCGTCGTACGAGAGCCCGTCGGGCAGCGGGAACGTGAACGCCTCCGGGACCACCGCGAGCTCGGCCGCCCCGCCGTACGGCAGCACGCCGGCGACCCGGTCGCCGGCGGCGAAGCGCGTCACGTCCTGCCCGACGGCGACGACGGTCCCGGCGACGTCGACGCCGAGGGTGAACGGCGGCTCCGGCTTCATCTGGTACTGGCCCTTGCTGAGCAGCAGGTCCGGGAAGGACAGGCCGACCCGGTGCACCTCGACCAGCACGTCGCCCGGCCCGGGGGTCGGCTCGTCGACCTCGGCGACCTCGACTCCGGCGGGGCCGGTGGGACTGATGACCTGGACGGCTCGCATGCCGGCACGCTACCGATCCGCACGGCCCCTCCACCGCCACCGCCCACCCGCCGACCGGGCGCGGCCCACCCACCCCGTCAGCGCGGGTCGACCAGCTGCGCCATCTCGAAGTGCATCGGGTCGGTGTAGCCCCAGTCGCCTCCCCAGGCGAAGCCCCACTCCTTGAAGATCGACACCACGCCACGGTCCATCTCGCCGACCGTGCCGCGCTGGTTGCCGGGCACGTTGAGGTCGAGCGCGAGCCCGAACGAGTGGTTGGACAGCGTCGTGGAGCCGGCGATGAAGCGGGGGTAGTAGCAGCCGGCGTACTCGCCGGGATGGATCTCGTCGGCCAGGCCCCGCTGGACGACCTCCTCCAGCGCCGCGCGCAGCTGCGGGAAGATCGCGCGGTGGCAGGTCACGCTGCCGAGGATCGGCACCGCCTCGGTGGCGATGTTGGACTGGACCCACGCCGGGTCGGGAGCGATCCGGCCGCCGCCGAGGACGCTGTAGTTGAAGGTGCCGACGACGTCGGCGATCGAGCCGCCGGTGAGGAAGGCGGTCTGCTGGACGTTGGGGTCCAGCCCGATCCGGGAGGCGATGTCGAGGTCCTGCACCGAGGCGGTCTGCCCGACGATCCGGTTGACCTCCTTGCGGATCGTCGAGGGGTCGTCGCGGTCGGTCGAGATCAGCAGCCCGTTGCCGAACTCCATGTTCTGCAGGTCCTCGACCCACGCCCGGTTGACGACCATGTCGATCTGCTCGGCCTGCGGCGCGTACGCCCCCACGTGCAGCTCCGGCGCGTCCTCGCCGCTGCCGAGGGTGATGTTGCCGTCCTTGTCCTGCAGCTTCTCGCCGAGCTCGGGGTCGATCGCCAGCTCGCCCCCCGCGACCCGGTCCCAGACCGCCTGGGTCTGCGCGGTGCCGTCGGGCGTGAACCGGCGGTACGTCGCGCCGTCGACGGCGGCGATGCGCAGGCCCCGGTTCTCGATCAACACCTGGCCGAGCCCGATCACCTCCGCGGCCGCGACCTCCGGGATCGCGCGGATCTCCGACACGACGTCGTCACCGAGCGGCTCGGTGTCGAAGATCAGCATGTCCGGCCGGTACAGCCGGTCCTCGAGCGGCCCCGGCGGCTCGACCGCGTGCTCGGGGTCGGCCACCGGGACCGGCTTGCCGCTGCCGGAGCGGTCACCGCCCGGACCCTTGCCGGTGGCCTCGTCGGTGGAGGCGGTGGGGGTCTCCGAGGGCGCGTCGGTCGCCCCCGTGGTCGGCCGCTCCTCGCCGCACCCGGCCGCCGTCAGGGCGCACAGCAGCAGCACCACAGCCGCCCGCCGCCCCCGCCCCACCATGCCGGTCAGCGTACGCGGGCAGGGATGAGCACCCAGGAGATCGCGCCACCCAGCACCAGCAGCCCGGCACACGCCCAGATCGCCACCGGGTAGGCGGCGGCGAGGGCCGCCGGCTCGGCGTACTGGTCGCCGGAGAGGCCCACGAGCGGCGGCAGCGCCGCGACCGACAGCAGCGACCCGCTGCGGGCGACCGCGTTGCTGACCCCGCTGGCCAGGCCGGCGTGCTCCTCGGGCGCGGCGGCCAGCACCGTCGCCGTCAGCGGCGCGACCGTCAGCGACAGCCCGAGCCCGAACACCGTGAGTCCCGGCAGCACGGTGGTGAGGTACGACGCGTCGGCGTCGACGGTCACCAGCCACGCGGTCCCGATGCCCATCACGATCGGCCCGAAGGTGAGCGGGATCCGCGGCCCAGCCCGCGCGGAGTAGCGACCACCCCGGGAGGCGAACAGCAGCATGCAGATCGTGATCGGCAGCGTGGCGACGCCGGCCGCCAGCGGGCCGTACCCGGTGACCGTCTGCAGCTGCAGCACCAGGAAGAACAGCACCGCCCCGAGCGCGGCGTACACCAGCAGCGTCATCGCGTTGGCCGCGCTGAAGGTGCGGTTGCGGAAGATGTCGAGCGGCAGCATCGGCTCGGGCGCGCGCCGCTCCACCCGCACCCAGGCGGCCGCGGCGACCACGCCGAGCACCGCCGCCACCAGCGCCGCCGCGCTGCCGACCTCGATCAGGCCGTACGTCAGGCCGGCCAGCGCCAGCATCGCCAGCGCCGCGCCGGGCACGTCGAAGTGCCGCGTCGCCGTGGGGTCGCGGGTCTCGGGGACGTGGCGCACCGCGATCCACAGCGTCACCACCGCCAGCGGCAGGTTGATCAGGAAGATCCACCGCCACGAGGCGAGCTCGAGCAGCCCGCCGCCGACGAACGGGCCGACGGCGGCGGCGATGCCGCCCAGCCCGGACCACGCCCCGATGGCCGGCGGGCGGTCCTCCCGGACGAAGACCGTCTGGATGATCGCCAGGCTCCCGGGCGTGAGCAGGCCGCCGCCGAGCCCCTGCAGGATGCGGGCGGCGATCAGCATCTCGGGGGTCGTCGCGAGGCCGCACAGCAGGGAGGCCGCGGCGAACCACACGGTGCCGATCACGAAGATCCGGCGCCGGCCGAAGTGGTCGCCGAGCGAGCCGCCGAGCAGGATCAGCGAGGTCATCGAGAGCAGGTAGCCGTTGCTGATCCACTGCAGCTGGGCCAGGTCGGCCTCCAGCTCGGCACCGATCGTGCGCAGCGCGACGTTGACGACGGTGCCGTCGAGCAGCGTCATCCCCGAGCCCAGCGTCGCGGCCGCGATGACGGCCCGCCCCGCCGGTGTGCCCATCCGCACCGCGCCCGGCGCCGAGTCCTCCACGTGACGCACACTAAGGCCGGACCGGCTCGCCGGACCGCCTTCACGCCGTGGTGCGCCTTGCCGCCGGTCGCCGGCCACCTGGCCCACCCCGGCGGGCCGCTCACGCTCGAGGTGTTCCCGTACGCGTTCGGCTCGCCCGCGACGGCCGGTCTCTACCGGGCTGACCCACGCCGGCCCGGTGCCGGCAGCACGATCGGGCGAGATCGCCGACCGCATCGTGCCGTCGTACGTCGCGGGGCTGGCGACGGAGGGCACCACCGGGCAGGACGACGCGACCCGCGACGCGTTCGTCAGGGCGGCGCTGGTGCGCAGCGAGCGAGTGGCGCTGTGCGGCTTCCTCGCCGATCAGTACCTCGCCGTGCACCCCGGGTGAGTCAGCCGCGCAGCACCCGCGACGCCAGCCACGCCAGGTCGGCGGCCGTCGCCTCCGGGGGGCCGGACGGCTGCATGACGTGGCTCAGCACGACCCGCACCACCATGTCGATCGCGGGGTCGAGGTGCTCGTCGAGCGGCACGTCGTAGGTGCGTACCCGCTCGGCGACGACCAGCTTGGCCGACTCGAGCAGCGACTCGGCGTGGGTGGTCAGCAGCGGCAGCAGCTCGGTGTCGGCGCCGTGGGTCGCGCTGACGACGGCCTTGAGCAGGTCGTTGCCCCGGGCGAGCCGGAGCACGTCGGTGGTCGCCGCCTCGATCGCCGCCACCAGGTCGGCGGGGTGGTCGTCGAAGGCCTGGGTCACCAGCCCGAGGAACCGCTCGAGCTCGGCCAGCACCATCGCCTCGGCCAGCGCCGGCTTGCCGCCGACCTCGTTGTAGACCGTCTGCCGGCTCACCCCGACCGCCTCGGCCAGCCGCGCCATCGTCACCTGCGCCCAGCCCTGGGCCAGCGTCGTCTCGACGGCGGCCGCCACGATCCGCTCGCGCAGCGTCGTCACCGAGGTCCCCGTCATGGGCCCAGCGTACGTCCGCGTGCCGGTCCCGCCGGCGGCCTCGGCCGTCTCGACCTGGTGGGCGAGTCCGGCACCTGGCGGAGGATGTTTCCTCCGCCAGGTGTCGGTTTCCCCGCTCAGGCGGGGAAACCGACGCGACCCGACCTCACGCGTCGACCTTCTCCACGGGCACGAAGTCGACCTTCTCGCGGACGCCGCAGTCGGGGCAGCACCAGTCGTCGGGGATGTCGGCCCAGGCGGTGCCGGCGGCGAAACCCTCGTGCTCGTCCCCCCGCTCGACCTCGTAGGTGTAGGAGCAGCCCGGGCAGCGGGCGGCGAGCACCTCGGCGGCCTCGTCCGCTGCGGGGTCCTCGTGCGGCTCGTCGTCGTGCGGGACGGGTACGGCGTACTGCGCCAGGATCCGCTCCCGCCGGCGCGGGCTGAGGTTGGCCCGGGTCACGTCGCCGTCGAAGTGCGCGAGCACCCGCGGGTCCATCACCCGGCGCCAGACCGGCGGGAAGAGCGCGAGCACGATCATCCCCGCGTATCCGGTCGGCAGCACCGGGCTCTCCTCGAAGTCGCGCAGCGCCTGGTAGCGGCGGGTGGGGTTGGCGTGGTGGTCGCTGTGGCGCTGCAGGTGGTAGAGCAGCACGTTGGTCGCGATGTTGTTGGAGTTCCAGCTGTGGCTGGGGTCGACCCGCTCGTAGCGCTCCCGCTCCCCGACGCCGACCTTCTGCCGGAGCATCCCGTAGTGCTCCATGTAGTTGACGACCTCCAGCAGCGAGAAGCCGACGACCGCCTGCACGACGAGGAACGGCAGCACGACCGGTCCCAGCCAGGCGACCATCGCGCCCCAGAGGACCGCGGTCATCAGCCAGGCGTTGAGCACGTCGTTGCCGATCCGGAACGGGTGCCGCTTCTTGCGGGCGTAGCGCCGCTTCTCGATCCGCCAGGCCGACCGCAGCGACCCGACGACCGTGCGCGGCCAGAACTCGTAGAGGGTCTCCCCCAGCCGGGCGCTCGCCGGGTCCTCGGGGGTGGCGACGCGGACGTGGTGTCCGCGGTTGTGCTCGATGTAGAAGTGGCCGTACGCCACCTGCGCCAGCGCGATCTTGGAGAGCCAGCGCTCGTGGGACTCCTTCTTGTGGCCGAGCTCGTGGGCGGTGTTGATGCCGATCCCGCCGATGCAGCCGATGGTGACCGCGAGCCCGACCTTCTCCCACAGCGCCAGCTCGGCGCCGGTGACCGGGTCGCCCTGCACGAGGACGTAGAAGGCGAGGGCGAACCCGACGTACTGGACCGGCAGGAAGAGGTAGGTGATCCACCGGTAGTAGCGGTCGTTCTCGAGCGCCTCGATCACGTCGTCGGGCGGGTTGGAGCGGTCCAGGCCCACGAGCAGGTCGATCGCCGGGATCAGCACGAGGATCACGAACGGTCCCAGCCAGAACCAGGCGCCGAGGCCGGTGAGCCACCAGCCGGCGTACGCCAGGAAGGCCAGGCTCGGGACGACCAGCCCGATCAGCCAGAGGTAGCGCTTGCGGTCGCGCCACTGCTCGGTGGAGCCCTCGGGGACGGTGCTGCTGGTGGTCGAGGCGGACATCGGGGACCTCCCGTCGTCGGTTTACACGACCATAAGGTTTGTAAACTCGTTTGACAAGAGGTCCCCGAATGTCAAGCAGGGGTCGAGCGCTTGTAACGCCGGGTTACCTACTGTTCCCACCATGTCCTGACCGGGTGGGTACAGCGGATAACCCGGCGTTACATGGGGCAGGTCAGGCGTTCTCCTTGCGGAACGTCGCGGTCCCCCACCACAGCGCCAGCGCGAACATCACGGCGGCGAGGCCGGTGCCCCACAGCATCGCCGAGGTCGCGAAGTCGCCGACGAAGCTGTCGCGCACCGCGTCGACGGTCCAGCGGAACGGCATGAAGTCGCTGGCCGCCAGCAGCCAGGCGGGGCCGAGGGTCATCGGCAGCAGGATCCCGCTGAGCAGCAGGACCGGCATCATCACCATGTTGATGACCGGCGCCATCACGTCCTCGCTCTTGGTCGTGAGCGCGAGCGCGTTGGAGGCCGCCGCGCAGGCGCCGCCGATCAGCAGCGTGATCAGCACCCCGACGGTGACGCCGGCGACCGAGCCCCGCATCCCCATCGCGTAGCCGAGCCCGACCAGGATCAACGCCTGGACCAGCAGCTGCAGCTCGTCGCGCATCAGCCGGCCGACCAGCAGCGCGGTCCGGCTCGCCGGGGTGACCCGCTCCGCCTCGACCACGCCCTCGCGCCACTCTGCGATCAGTCCGAAGCCGGCGAAGAACGCGCCGAACATGCCGAGCTGCACCAGCAGGCCCGGGACCAGGAAGGTGTACGGGTTGTCGTCGGCGCCGGGGAAGGACGAGACCAGCGGCTTCAGCAGCGGACCGAACAGCAGCAGGTAGAGCACCGGCTGCATCGCGCCGATGATCACCCACGCGGGGTTGCGCAGGTTCATCCGGATCTGTCGCCGGAACACGATGAAGCTCTCGCGCCAGAACTGCGGGGTCATCGGGCAGCTCCTTCCAGCTCGGCCTCGTCGGCACCGGTCTCGGTCTCCGCGTCGCGCAGCGACCGGCCGGTGAGGGTCAGGAACACGTCGTCCAGCGTCGGCCGGCGGATCTCGATCGAGTCCAGCTCGATCCCGGAGCTCCCCAGGTCGCGCAGCAGCCCGGGGACGGCCTTGCCGGCCCGGCGTACGCGGCCGCGGACGGCGGTGCCGTCGACCTCCACGTCCTCGGCGATCGCGCCGAGCTTGTGGGCCGTCGAGGTCACCTGGTCGGTCGGCACCTCGAGGATCACCAGGTCACCGGAGACCTGCGCCTTGAGGTTGTCGGAGGTGTCGGACGCGACGATCCGGCCCTGGTCGATGACCACGATCCGGTCGCTCAGCGCGTCGGCCTCGTCGAGGTAGTGGGTGGTCAGGAAGACCGTGGCCCCACGCTCGGACCGCAGCCTGGCGATGTGCTCCCAGAGGTTGGCGCGGGCCTGCGGGTCCAGTCCCGTCGTCGGCTCGTCGAGGAACACCAGCGTCGGGTCGTGGATCAGGCCCATCACGATGTCGAGGCGGCGCTTCTGCCCGCCGGACATGTTCTTGGGCATCCGCTCCCAGAGTCCGTCGAGCTGCAGCTGGGCGAACAGCTCCCTGCCGGTGGTCTCGGCCTGCTGCCGGCTGATGCCGTAGAGCATCCCGTGGTCCATCACCTCCTCGCCCGCCCGGGCGGTGCTGGCGGTGCTGCCGGCCTGCGAGACGTAGCCGATGGAGCGGCGCACCTGCACCGACTCCCGGACCACGTCGTAGCCGGCGACGGTCGCGGTGCCGGCGGTCGGCCGCAGCAGCGTCGTCAGCATCCGGAGCGTGGTGGTCTTGCCGGCGCCGTTGGGGCCGAGGAAGCCGACGACCTCGCCCTCCTCGACGTCGAGGTCGACGCCGTCGACGGCGCGTACCTCGGTCTTCTGCTTGCCCTGCCTGGTCTCGAACGTCTGCACGAGCCCCCGTGCGCGGATCATGGGTCTCCTCCCGTATTCAAACTTGACTAGTCACCCTACCGGGTGGGGTCAACCGAGTTCCGCGGGGTCAGACCGGCGTGGCGGGCCGTACTCATCGGGCCCGGCCACGGCCACCGCTCAGCGGCGGTCCAGCAGGGCGCGGTAGCGCTCGCGGTCGGTCTGCATCTGCCAGCCGGGGTCGTCGGGCGGCGGCGTCCAGCCCCAGTCCTCGTCGGGACCGAACCGCAGCTCGCCGGACTCGACGTCTGCGATCACCTCGCGCAGCCAGCCGAGCTCGGCGACCGCGAGGTCCATCCACAGCACCCAGCCGCGGCGGGCGTGCGGCGGCCCGTTGAGGTCGTCGTCCTTGCCCCGCACGAACTCGGCGACCTCGCGCTCGAGCGCCACCCGCCTCCGGCGCAGGCAGGCCAGCACCCGGTCGCGCGGGACCAGCGGCACCATCCCGAACGCGATGTGGAAGTCGGTGCGGTCGTACGGGTCGACCGTCTCCAGCGCCTCGGTCAGCATCACGTCGAGCTGCTCGGTTCCGGCCTCGGTCACCTCGTAGACCGCCACCTCGCGGCCGGCGTCGACCAGGTCGGTACGCCGCAGGAGCCCCTCCTCGGCCAGCCGCCCGAGCCCGTGGTAGATCGAGCCGGGCTTGATGTTGGCCCAGCGGTCGACCTGCCAGCTCACCAGCTCGCGGCGGATCTGGTAGCCGTTGACCGGCTGGAACATCGCGACGCCGCCGAGCAGCAGCAGTCGGGTCCCGCGGGCACTCATGTCCTGAGTGTAGGGACGTTCATTGGCAGCCCGGCCCGCTCGGAGGACAGTGGACCCATGACCGTCGTGCTGTCCGAGGAGTTCATGCGGCTGCTGCCCGAGCTGCGGGTCCAGCCGGTGCCGAAGCTGCTCACCGTACGGCTGGGGCCGGACCTGGTCGCGCGGACCGACCGGCCGCTCGTGGTGATGGAGCCGATGCGGGTGGTGCCGTCGTACGCCGTGCCGGTGGCCGACCTGCACGTGGAGCTCGAGCCGGCGGAGGACGGTCCGCCACCGGAGTACAAGCCCGTCGGCTTCGGCGACGGGCCGCCGCTGCTGGACCCGTCGGTGCCGTTCGCGGTCCACACCGCCGAAGGTGCGTCGGTGCGGGTCCGGGCCGGGGACAAGACCGGTGACGGGTTCCGGCCCGACGACCTCGCCGACCACGTGATCCTCGACTTCGACGCCTTCGACTGGTGGGAGGAGGACGAGCCGCTCTTCGGGCACCCGCGCGACCCGTTCCACCGGATCGACGTCCGGCGCTCCTCGCGGCGGGTGCGGATCTCCCACGAGGGCACGGTGCTGGCCGACAGCCGCCGGCCGTGGGCGCTGTTCGAGGGCTTCTTCCCGCTGCCGCGGTGGTACCTCCCCCGCGAGGACGTCGCCGTCGAGCTGCTCCCGAGCAGCCTTCGCACCACCTGCGCCTACAAGGGCCACGCCACCCACTACGACGTCGACGCGGGTGGGACGCGGCTGCCGCACATCGCGTGGTCGTACGAGGACCCGAGCGGCGACGCCCGCGACGTCGGCGGCTGCGTCGCGTTCTACCAGGAGAAGCTCGACGTCGAGGTCGACGGCGAGCCCGTCGTACGCGTGCGGACGCCCTGGTCGGACTGAGTCCGCCGCCCGATTTCACCGGCTGGCCGGTGAAATGCGCGCTGGTCGGCCGAAATTTCAGCTGCCCAGCGCGCATTTCTGGTCACCAGCGCGCTGCAGTCCCGCGATGTACCGCGGGCGTGAGCCCGGCGGGGTCGGGCTCAGTCGGACTCGATACCGCGGATCGCGCGGGCGACCGCCTTCGGCACCTCGGTGTTGAAGACCGTCGGGATGATGAAGTTGGGGTTGACCTCGTCGTCCTTGACGGTGAGCGCGATCGCCTCGGCGGCCCGGAGCAGCATCTCGACGGTGATGTCGGACGCGCGGGCGTCGAGCAGGCCCCGGAAGACACCGGGGAAGGCGAGCACGTTGTTGATCTGGTTGGGGTAGTCCGACCGGCCGCTGGCGACGACCGCTGCGTACTTCTCGGCCTCGGCGGGGTCGACCTCGGGGTCGGGGTTGGCCAGCGCGAAGACGACCGGCTGGTCGGCCATCTCCTTGATCCACTCGGGCTTCAGGATCCCGGGCGCGCTCACGCCGATGAAGACGTCGGCGCCGCGGAGCACCGCCTGCAGGTCGCCGCGCACCGACCGCGGGTTGGTCTGGGAGGCGAGCAGCTGGTGGGCCTCGGACAGACCGTCGTCGCCCACGCAGATCGCGCCCGCGCGGTCGACGACCACCACGTCGCTCACGCCGGCGGCGAGCAGCAGCGTGACGATCGCGGTGCCGGCGGCGCCACCGCCGGAGACGACGACGCGGACGTCGGTCATCTGCTTGCTCACGACCCGTAGCGCGTTGGTGAGGGCGGCGACGACCACGATGGCGGTGCCGTGCTGGTCGTCGTGGAAGACGGGGATGTCGAGGCTCTCGCGCAGCCGGCGCTCGACCTCGAAGCAGCGCGGGGCGGCGATGTCCTCGAGGTTGATGCCGCCGAAGCCCGGGGCGATCATCTCGACGGCCTTCACGATGTCGTCCACGTCCTGGCTGGCCAGGCAGATCGGCCAGGCGTCGATGTCGGCGAACCGCTTGAACAGCGCGGCCTTGCCCTCCATCACCGGCAGCGCGGCGCCCGGGCCGATGTTGCCGAGCCCGAGCACCGCCGAGCCGTCGGTGACGACGGCGACGCTGTTGCCCTTCACCGTCAGCCGGGACACGTCGTCGGGGTTCTTCGCGAGCGCGGCGCTCACCCGGCCCACACCGGGGGTGTACGCCATCGAGAGGTCGTCGCGGTTCTTGAGCGGCACCTTGGAGGTGACCTCGATCTTGCCTCCGATGTGGAGCAGGAAGGTCCGGTCGCTGACCTTGTGCACCTCGACCCCGTCGACCTGGTCGGCCGCGGCGACCAGCTGCTCGGCGTGGTCGGCGTCGCTGGCCGAGCAGGTCACGTCGAGGACCAGCCGGTCGTGCCGGGACTCGGCGACGTCGATCGCGGTGACGATCCCGCCCACCTCGGAGATCGCGGTCGCGACCGATCCCACGATCCCGTGGTCGGGCGCGGTGTGCAGCCGCATGGTGATCGAGTACGACGAGGTGGTGGCCGCCATGGCAGCACCCTCCACCGTCGGCTCGGTTACCGGCAAGTCGGCTGGGGCCCGTCGCCTATCGTCGCGGCATGACGGCGACCGTGCGCGACAACCCCGACCGGCAGCGCTACGAGGCCTGGCTCGGCGACGAGCTCGCCGGGTTCTCCCAGTACCGGCTGCGCGAGGGGCGGATCACCTTCACCCACACCGAGGTCGACGACGCGTACGAGGGCGAGGGCATCGGGTCGCAGCTGGCGTCGGCCGTGCTCGACGCCGCCCGCGACGCGGGGCTCGACGTCTACCCGTCGTGCCCCTTCATCGCGGACCACATCAAGCGGCACCCCGACCGCTACCTGGACCTGGTGCCGGAGCAGGTGCGGGAGAAGTACGGGCTCTGACTCAGAGCGCGGCCTCGATCTTGTCGCCGAGCTTGGCCGGCTCGGTGGTGGGCGAGAACCGGTTGACCACCTGGCCGTCGCGGCCGACGAGGAACTTGGTGAAGTTCCACTTGATCGCGTCGCCGGGGAGCAGGCCTGACTTCTCCTCGCGCAGCCAGGCGTACAGCGGGTGGGCGTCGTCGCCGTTGACGTCGACCTTGGCGAACATCGGGAAGCTCACGCCGTAGTTGCGCTCGCAGAACGTCGCGATCTCCGCCTCGTCACCCGGCTCCTGGTGGCCGAACTGGTCGCACGGGAAGCCCAGCACGGTGAAGCCGCGCTCGCCGTAGGTGTCGTACAGCTCCTGCAGCCCGGCGTACTGCCCGGTGAAGCCGCACTGGGAGGCGGTGTTGACCACCAGCACCACCTGACCCTCGTACTCGGACAGGTCGGCCTCGACGCCGTCGATGGTGGTCGCCTTGAAGTCCCCGAGAGTCGTCATTCCCCGAGTCTCTCAGGTGGGTGGTCGCGCGCCGGCGTCAGCGCACCTGACGGGCACCGACGGAGGCGGGGGCGGGTAGCACGCCGGGCGCGACCCAACCGCGCTCCGCGAACGCGTCCGCGACCCGGTCGACGACCTCGCCCGCCAGATCCGCGGGGACCAGGGCGATGACCGAGCCGCCGAAGCCGCCGCCGGTCATCCGGGCGCCCAGCGCGCCGTGCGCGAGCGCGGTGTCGACCACGACGTCCAGCTCGGCGCAGGAGATCTCGAAGTCGTCGCGCATCGACGCGTGCGAGGCCGTGAACAGCTCCCCGACGCGGGACCAGTCGTCCGCCCCGAGCGCCGCGACCGTGTCGGTGACGCGCTGCACCTCGGTGACCACGTGGCGGGCTCGGCGCCGCAGCCGCTCGTCGCCGAGCCGCCCGAGGTCGTCGGCGGTCGCCTCGCGCAGGCTGGGGAGACCGAGCTCACGGGCGGCCGCCTCGCACTCGTCGCGGCGCGACCCGTAGCCGCCGTCCGCGTGGGAGTGGACGGCCCGGGTGTCGACGACGAGGAGCTCCAGCCCGGCGTCGCCGGGCTGCCACGACACCGTCCGGGTGGTGTGGTCGCGGAAGTCGATCAGCAGCGACTGCCCCTCCTCCCCGAGCAGGGCCGCCGTCTGGTCGAGGCCACCGGTCGGTGCGCCCGCGACCTCCGCCTCGGCCCGCATCGTGGCCGCGACCAGCGCCTGCCGGTCGGGGTCGACGCCGGCGGCGGCACACATCGCCAGCGCCGCCGAGCAGATCAGCGCCGCCGAGCTCGACAGTCCCGACCCGAGCGGCACCCGACCGTCGACGACGAGGTCCATCCCTGGCAGCTCGTGACCGGCCTCGCGCAGCGCCCAGGCCACGCCGGCGACGTACGCCGCCCAGCCGTCGACCGACCCGGGCGACACCTCGGCGAGCAGTCCCTCGTACCGGTCCTCCTGCTGGGCGCTCGCGACGGTCAGCACGTCGTCGGTACGGCGCCGGACCGCGGCGTACGTCGCGTGCGGGAGCGCGATCGGCAGGCAGAGCCCGGCGTTGTAGTCGGTGTGCTCGCCGATCAGGTTGACCCGGCCGGGGGCGGCGAAGACGCCGACCGGGTCGACCAGCGTGGCCGCCAGCGCGGCGGCGATCTCCCGGGCCTCGCCCGGCTCCACCTGCTCGGCCGTCATGGGCCGAGCCTAGATGGGTGATTCCCAGGGGCGCCGGTCAAGCGAGCGTCTCTCCGCGCCCGGCTGGCAAGGCGGACGAGCGAAGGCGTGGCGGAGCCACGCCGAGTCGAGGACAACGCGGCCAGGCGGGATGCGGGGAGGCGCGAGTCAGGCACTCCTGGGAATCAGCCATCTCGTAGAGCGGCTGGCTAGTCTCGCGGGCATGGCGACCTCCGCAGAGTCCACCGTCAGGCCACTCGCGGAGATCGGCGTGATCGGCGGCAGCGGCCTCTACTCGCTGCTCACGGACGCCGAGGAGCACGCCGTCACGACTCCGTACGGCGAGCCGTCCGCGCCACTCACGGTCGGGGAGTTCGGGGGCCGCCGGGTGGCGTTCCTGCCGCGCCACGGCGAGGGACACCGGTTCCCGCCGCACGCGATCAACTACCGCGCCAACCTGTGGGCGCTCTACGCAACAGGGGTCCGGCAGGTGCTCGCGCCGTGCGCCGTCGGCGGGCTGCGCGACACGGTGGCGCCCGGTGACCTGGTCGCTCCCGACCAGCTCGTCGACCGCACCTTCCGCCGGGTCGGCAGCTACGTCGAGGCCGGCGCCGTCCACCTGCCGTTCGCCGACCCGTACTGCCCCCGGCTGCTCGGCACGCTCGGCGGCGTCGACGACGTGCGAACCGGGGCGACCATGGTCGTCGTCGAGGGGCCGCGGTTCTCCACCCGGGCCGAGTCGCGCCACTACGCCGCCGAGGGCTGGGACCTGATCAACATGACCGGGGCGCCCGAGGCGGCGCTCGCCCGGGAGCTGCGGCTCTGCTACGCCGCGGTCGCGGTCGTCACCGACATGGATGCCGGCGCCGAGTCCGGCGAGGGCGTCGGGCAGGCCGAGGTGTTCGAGCTGTTCGGCCGCAGCCTCGACCGGCTGCGCGGCGTGCTCGAGCAGGTGGTCGCCGCGGCGCCCGACCCGGGCGGCTGCAGCTGCGCGTCGTGGGCCGACGAGCTCGAGCTCACCTACCTCCGATGAGGGTGCTGCTCACCGGCGCGGCCGGGTTCATCGGCTCCGCCGTCGCGGGTGCGCTGACCGGGGCCGGGGACGAGGTCGTCCCTGTCGACGTGATGCTCCCCCAGGCCCACGGTGCGGTGGAGCCGCCGCCGGGGGTCCACCGGCTCGACGTCCGCGACGCCGGCGAGTGGGTCGACCTCCTGCGCGGCGTCGACGCCGTCTGCCACCAGGCGGCCGTCGTCGGTGCGGGCGTCACGGTCGCCGACCTCCCGGCGTACGCCGCCCACAACGACCTCGGCACCGCCGCCCTGCTGGCCGCGATGCACGAGGCGGGTGTCGACCGGCTGGTGCTGGCGTCGTCGATGGTGGTCTACGGCGAGGGCCGCTACCGCTGCCCCGACCACGGGGCGCAGCCGGCGCCGCCGCGCGACGTCGCGGCGCTGGAGGCCGGCGGCTTCGAGGTCGGCTGCCCGGTGTGCGGCGGGCCGATGCGGTGGGTGCTGGTCGACGAGTCGGCCCGGCTGGACCCGCGGTCGTCGTACGCCGCCAGCAAGGTCGCGCAGGAGCACTACGCGTCCGCGTGGGTGCGGCAGGCCCCCGCGTCGACGGTCGCGCTGCGCTACCACAACGTGTACGGGCCGGGGATGCCGCGCGACACGCCCTACTCGGGCGTCGCCGCGATCTTCCGGTCCTCGCTCGAGCGGGGCGAGGCGCCGCGGGTCTTCGAGGACGGCGGCCAGGTGCGCGACTTCGTCCACGTCGACGACGTGGCGTCCGCCAACGTCGCCGCGCTCAGCTCGGTCGTCGACGGCCCGGTGGGGCGCTTCGACGCCTACAACGTCTGCTCCGGCTCGCCGGTCACGATCCTCGACGTCGCGCGCCGGCTCGCGGAGGCGACCGGCGCCGGCGCCGAGCCGGTGGTCACCGGCGAGTTCCGGTCGGGGGACGTACGCCACGTGGTCGCGTCGCCGCAGCGCGCCACCGACGAGCTCGGCTTCACCGCCCGCGTCGGCCCCGCCGAAGGGCTCGCCGAGTTCACGACCGCTCCCCTGCGCGACTGACCACCGGCCTCACCAGGTCGTGTTGAGCAGGTGCTGGAGCAGGAGCGCGGTGAGAAGCTGGGCGGCCAGCAGGGGTCGCCGCCATCGGTCCGGCAGCAGCGCCGTGCCGAGGAGCAGCCACGGCATCCACGGGAGCCAGATCCGCTCCACCTCGGCCTTGCTCATCCCGGACAGGTCGGCGACCAGGATCGCGCTCCACGCGGCCGTCGCGAGCAGCGCCGGCACCCGGACCCCGGGCGTGCGCCCCGTCAACCGGTGCGCCACGAGCAGCCCGGTCCCGGCACCGAGGGCCGGCCCGCAGGCGAGGGCGAGGGCGCCGAGGTTGCCCCAGATCCAGTACGTCGCGGGCCGCTCACCGGCCAGTCCGTCCTCGTAGCGCTCGCGCAGCACCGGGAGCGCCTCCCACCACGCGAACCCCCACCACGCGAAGGCCAGCACCACCAGCGCGGCCGCAGCCGCGACGATCGGGAACGGTCGCCAGGCCCGCGCCAGGAACAGCACCGCCACGGCGAGCGGGCCGAGCAGCGGCAGGCCGTACGACAGCATCACGCAGCTGCCGAGCAGCAGCCCGGCGACGACCGACCAGCCCACCATCGGGCGGGTACGGCGGGAGGTGGCCGCGAAGGCCAGCCCGGTCAGTCCCCACGCCGCGACGGCGGCGAACATCGCGTCGGCGGACACGGCGTACCAGAGGACGGGCGGGCTGAGGACCAGGAACGGGGCTGCGCGCCGCGCCGCGGGCTCGGCACCCAGCCGGCGCATGGTGACCAGCACCGCCACCGCGATGCTGGCCGCGAGCGCGACGGTCACCAGGGAGGCGGCGAGCGTGCCGCCGAGCCCGATCCGCACCAGGCCGACGTAGAACAGCACGGCCCCGGGTGGGTGCCCCGCGAGGTGGATCGGCCAGTTGTCGGGGTGGGCGTACGGGATCCGGTCGACGTAGTCCCGCACCATCAGGCCGACGTCCTCGATCTCGCGGGCGGTGGGGAGGTACTCCGTCGAGAAGCCCAGCGCGCGCAGCCCGCCGTCGGCGCCGTCGACGAGGGCCAGCGTCAGCGCCCACACCAGCCCCGCGACGTACGACACCCAGAGCAGTCGTCGCCACGGCAGCCGGTCGGCGAGCGGGACCGCCCACACGAGCGCCGCGGCGGCCAGCACCAGCGCGACCACGGAGGCCGCACCGACCCGCGGCAACCACTGCGCGTGCAGCGGAGGCACCGGGAGGACCGGGTCGAGCGCGGTCCGGACGTCCCAGCCGGCCAGCAGCGGGTAGGCCACCGCGAGGGCGACCACGGTGCTCCACACGAGCAGCCCGCCGACCATGGGTCGTACGGGGCCGGCGCGCATGCGCCGACCCTACGGGTGCGGCGCGCGCGGACGCGGTCGCCGGATTTGCCCGGACCTGCCATCTTCGACCCATGTCGCACGAGGCCGGAGGGAGGGACCAGACCGGGGACGCCCCCGGCTCCGAACCCTGGTGTGACCTCGTGCTGCCCTGCCGTGACGAGGCCGCCGCCCTGCCGGCGCTGCTCGCCCGCGTCCCGAGGAGGTTCCACGTGATCGTCGTCGACAACGGTTCCCGCGACGGGACCGCCGAGGTCGCCGCCCGACTGGGCGCCTCGGTGGTCCGCGAGCCGACCCCGGGCTACGGCGCCGCCGTCCACGCCGGGGTCGAGGCCGCCACGCGTGACTACCTCGCGGTGATGGACGGCGACGGCTCCTTCGACCCGGACGACCTGCTGCCGCTGCTGCAGCGGGTACGGGCCGGCGACGCGGACCTCGCCGTCGGCCGCCGCCGCCCGGTCTCACGAGCGGTCTGGCCCTGGCACGCGCGCGCCGGCAATGCCCTCGTCGTGGCCTGGCTGCGACGCCGGATCGGCATGACGGCCCACGACATCGCCCCGATGCGGGTGTGCCGGCGGCAGGCGATGCTGGACCTGGGGGTCGTCGACCGCCGGTTCGGCTACCCGGTCGAGCTGCTGCAACGTGCCACCGACGCGGGCTGGCGCGTCCACGAGCAGGACGTGGCGTACCACCCTCGTGCAGTCGGGACGCGGAGCAAGGTGTCCGGGTCGGTGCGCGGCACGCTCCGGACGGCGCGCGACTTCGCGCGGGTGCTGCGATGACCCGGGTGCTGGTGGTCGCCAAGGCACCGGTCGCGGGCCGGGCCAAGACCCGGCTCGGCGCCGAGGTCGGACTCGACGCGGCCGCCGAGCTGGCCGCCGCGTGCCTGCTCGACGTGCTCGACGCGTCGACCGCAGCGGTCGGGGCCGGCAGCTGTCACCTGGCGCTGTCCGGCGACCTCGTCGACGGCGTACGCAGCGCGGAGCTGGTGACCGCGCTCGCGGGCTGGACGATCCGCGCGCAGGTCGACGGCGACCTCGGCCGCCGGCTGGCCCACGCGCACGCCGACGTGGGGCCGGGACCGCTGGTGCAGGTCGGCATGGACACCCCGCAGCTGACCGCCGCCCTCCTCCACGAGGTGCTGGCGGGGCTCGACGACCACGATGCCGTGCTGGCCCCCGCCGCCGACGGCGGCTGGTGGGCGCTGGCGCTGCGCGACCCGGCAAGCGCCGCGGTCCTGGCCGGTATTGCGATGTCGACGCCCACGACGTACGCCGACACCCGCGCCGCCCTCGAGGCGGCCGGACTGCGCGTGACCAGCGCCCCCGGCCTCACCGACGTCGACACGGCCGACGACGCCGCCGAGGTGGCCGCCACGGCGCCGGCGTCGCGGTTCGCCCAGGAGTGGTTGCTGCGGCAGCCGGTCCCGGAACCGGACCTGTGACCGCAGAGCTGGTCGCGGCAACGCAGTTGAGTCGTCCCTCATTCCGGTTGAGTCGTGTCTCAGTCCGGTCGAGTCCGGGAAAGGTTCCGACTCGATCCGCACAAGACACGACTCAACGCGCATGAGGCACGAATCAACCTGAACCAGGCACGACTCAACGTGGGGGGTGGTCGTCGGCGAGCGGGCGGAAGCGGCGCAGCCGGAGGCTGTTGGACACCACGAAGACCGAGCTGAAGGCCATCGCCGCGCCGGCGATCATCGGGTTGAGCAGCCCGGCGGCGGCGAGCGGGAGGGCGGCGACGTTGTAGGCGAACGCCCAGAAGAGGTTGCCCTTGATGGTCGTCAGCGTCCGGCGCGAGAGCCGGATCGCGTCGGCCGCGACCCGCAGGTCGCCGCGCACCAGGGTCAGGTCGCCGGCCTCGATCGCGACGTCGGTGCCGGTGCCCATCGCGAGGCCGAGGTCGGCCTGAGCCAGCGCGGCCGCGTCGTTGACGCCGTCGCCCACCATCGCGACGACCCGGCCAGAGTCCTGCAGCCGCTTCACGACGTCGACCTTGTCGGCGGGCAGCACGTCGGCGACCACGTCGGTCGGGTCGATGCCGACCTCGGCGGCGACGGCGTGGGCGACGCTCTCGTGGTCGCCGGTCAGCAACACCGGCCGCAGCCCCAGCGCACGCAGCCGGCGTACGGCCTCGGCCGAGGTGGGCTTGACGGCGTCGGCGACCGACAGCCAGCCCCGGGGAGCCCCGCCCCACGCGACCTCGACGACGGTGTGGCCGGGCGCCCGGTCGACCTCGCCCGAGGGCCGGCCGACGCTCACCTCGACGTCGCCGACCCGGCCGACGACGCCGTGGCCGGCGGCGGCCGTGAACCCGTCGACGGCGGGCAGCTCACCGAGCCGCTCGCGGGCACCGGCAGCGACGGCGCGGGCGATCGGGTGCTCGCTGGCGTCCTCGACGGCGCCGGCCAGGCGCAGCACGTCGTCGGCGTCCTGACCGGGGGCGACGGCCACGTCGACGAGGGTCATCTCGCCGGTCGTGACGGTGCCGGTCTTGTCGAGCACGACGGTGTCGACGCGGCGGGTCTGCTCGAGCACCTCGGGTCCCTTGATCAGGATGCCGAGCTGGGCGCCCCGGCCGGTGCCGACCATGAGCGCGGTGGGCGTGGCGAGGCCGAGGGCGCACGGGCAGGCGATGATCAGCACCGCCACGGCGGCGGTGAACGCCGCGGACGCGCCGACCCCCGCTCCGAGCCAGAAGCCGAGGGTGGCGACGGCGAGGCCGATCACGATCGGGACGAAGACGCCCGAGACCCGGTCGGCCAACCGCTGCACCTCGGCCTTGCCGTTCTGGGCGTCCTCGACCAGCCGCGCCATCTGGGCGAGCTGCGTGTCGGCACCGACCCGGGTGGCGCGCACGACGAGCCGGCCGCCGGCGTTGACGGTGGCGCCGACCACCTGGTCGCCCGGCCCGACCTCGACCGGGACGCTCTCGCCGGTCAGCATCGACCGGTCGACGGCCGAGCTGCCCTGCTCGACGACGCCGTCGGTGGCGACCTTCTCGCCGGGGCGTACGACGAAGCGGTCGTCGACCGCGAGCTGCTCGACGGGGATCCGTACCTCCACGGCGCCCCGGAGCACCGCGACCTCACGGGCACCGAGCTCGAGCAGCGCCCGCAGCGCGGCCCCCGCCCGTCGCTTCGAGCGGGCCTCGAACCAGCGCCCGGCGAGGATCAGCGTCGTCACCCCGGCGGCGGCCTCGAGGTAGATGTTGCCGGCGCCGTCGGTACGTTCGACGGTCAGCTCGAACGGGTGGGTCATCCCGGGCTCACCCGCGGTGCCGAGGAAGAGGGCGTACAGCGACCAGCCGAGCGCGGCGAGGGTGCCGACCGAGACCAGGGTGTCCATGGTCGCGGCGCCGTGGCGCAGGTTGACCCAGGCCGCCCGGTGGAACGGCCAGGCGCCCCACACCACGACCGGCGCGGCCAGCACCAGCGACAGCCACTGCCAGTAGTCGAACTGCAGTGCCGGCACCATCGCCATCGCGACCACCGGCACGCTGAGCACCAGCGACACCAGGACCCGGCGGCGCAACGCGTCGACCGGGTCCTCCGCCAGCGGGGCGACGCCGTCCTCCTCGGCCGCGCGCGGCAGCGCGGCGCCGTAGCCGGCCTGCTCGACGGTCGCCACCAGCTCGTCCGGGGAGACCGACTCGGGGAAGGTCACCTTCGCCTTCTCGGTGGCGTAGTTGACGGTGGCGACGACCCCGTCGAGCTTGTTGAGCTTGCGCTCGATCCGGTTCGCGCACGAGGCGCAGGTCATGCCGGTGATCTCCAGCTCGACGTCAGTGGTCATGGTCCGCCCCCTCGCCGTGGTCGGCGCCGGCGGACCCGCCCGCGCGGAGCGTGAACCCCGCGGTACGGACGACCCCACCGTGGCGGAAGTCGAGGAACAGCCGGTAGCGACCGTCACTCGGCACCTCGGCCACGAACGGGATCGCGGGTCCGGCGCCGGACTCCTCGGGGTGGACGTGGAGGTAGGCGAGGTCGCCCTCGCGCAGTGCCACCAGGTGACCGTACGCACCGAGGTAGGGCTGCAGGTCGGTGACCGGCTCACCCCGGCGGGTCACGGTCGCGGTCACCGGCGACGCCTCTTCCGGCACCAGGTCGCCGGTGAGCGTCACGCGGTAGCCGTCGACGTGGGCGGTCCGGGTGACGTCCGGCGGCGGGACCGGCTCGTAGTCGCCGGAGACCTCGACGTCGGTGCCGAGCACGAGCTCGGGCCCGCCGGTGGGCGTGAAGTCGGCCAGCAACCGGTTGCTGCCCGGGGCCAGCGTCATCCGGGCGGTCCAGGTGCCGTCGGGGGCCAGCGTCGGGTGGACGTGCTGGTAGTCGGCGCCGTCGCGCCGGATCTTGATCAGGTGGAGCTGCTTCTCGTGCACCTCGTCGTACGCCGTGACGGGCTCGCCGTCCGGACCGTCGACGACGAACCGGAGCGGACGGTCGATGCCGGCCTGCGGCCGGGAGACCACGCGCAGCGTGTAGCCCTGGCTGGAGACGGCGAGGCCGCCGGGCTGCTCGGCGGCAGCGGAGGCCTCGGCATGGTCGGCGTGACCGGCCCCGGCGCCGTCCTCCGCGTGCCCGTCGCCGTCGTGTGCCGCGGGCGCCTCGGCGTCCAGCGGGCCGACGGCCGCGCCGATGCCGCGCGCCCCGACGAACACGAGCACGAGCGCCACCACGAAGGCGCCGACCTTGGCGAGCGTGGTCATGCCAGCTGGTAGCCGGCCTCCTCGACGGCGGCCCTCACGGTCGCGTCGTCGAGGGGCTCGGCGCTGGTGACGGTCACCGCGCCGGTCTCGAGGACCACGGCGACGTCCTGGACGCCAGGGATCTCCTGGACCTCCTCGGTGACGGACGCGACGCAGTGGCCGCAGGTCATGCCGGTGACGGACCAGGTCCGGGTCTGGGACATCGGGATCTCCTCGTACGTGTGGTGCGGCTCAGGAACGGACCAGGCGGGCGATGGCGTCGGAGGCCTCGCGGACCTTCTCGTCGGCCTCCGGACCGCCCTCCCGGGCGGCGTCGACGACGCAGTGGGACAGGTGGTCGTGGAGCAGCGTGAGCGCGACGGACTCCAGCGCCTTGGTCGCCGCGGAGACCTGGGTGAGGACGTCGATGCAGTACTTCTCCTCCTCGACCATCCGCTGCAGGCCGCGGACCTGGCCCTCGATGCGACGCAGCCTCTTGAGGACCTTGTCCTTGTCGTCGTGGGCGAGGTAGCCGTGCTCGTGCGGGTGCTCCGTCATGCTGCGACCATACCCCCTCCCCGTATATGTCTCAAGTCGCCCGAAGTCACGCAATGGCCGTCCGTACGGTTCCCAATCCGGTTCGGTGTGACTATCGTCACGGGGCACGGGGGGTCGACTTGCGAGAGGACTCGGCCATGAGCAGCACCCAGGATGCGCGCACCTACCGGACGCTCGACGAGCAGATGGAGAAGCTCAGCCCCGCGGAGCAACGGTTCGAGCGTGCCAGGCAGACGATCGGGCTGGTCGCCGGACCGATCGTCTTCGTGGTGATGCTGCTGATCCCGATGGACATCGACGGCAACCAGCAGCGGCTGGCCGCCATCCTCGCGTTCACCATCGTCTACTGGCTCTCCGAGGCGATCCCGATCCCGGTGACGGCGATCCTCTCGCTCGCGCTGTGCGTGCTGCTGCAGGTGCCGGTGATCCCCGCCGGCAGCGACGACTCGGCCTCCGACCTGGTCTACGGGGCGTTCGGGTCCGACACGATCTTCCTGTTCATCGGGGCGTTCATGATCGCCCAGGCGATGCGGACCCACGGCCTGGACCGGCGGTTCGCGTTCCGGGTGCTCTCGCTGCCCGGTGTCGCGAAGTCGACGTACCGCCTGATCATCGCGTTCGGCGCGATCGCCGCGCTGATCTCGGCGTTCATCTCCAACACCGCGACGGCCGCGATGCTGCTGCCGATCGGGCTCGGGATGATGGGCGCCCTCGGCGACCTGGTGAGCGACCAGTCGGACGAGAACACCGACGCCACACGGCTCCGGTTCGGCACCGCTCTGATGCTGATGATCAGCTACGGCGCCGGCGTCGGCGGTCTGCTCACGCCGATCGGCACGCCGCCCAACCTGATCGGCATCGCGTTCATCGAGTCCGAGACCGGCACCACGATCACCTTCTTCTCGTGGGTGATGATGGCGCTGCCGATCTGCCTCCTGATGTTCGCCGCCCTCTGCGTGATCCTGATCCTGCTCAACAAGCCCGAGGTGCGCCGGATCTCCGGCGCCGAGGAGTACGTCCACGCCCAGCGCGCCGAGCTCGGCCCGTTGAGCAAGGGCGAGCGCAACACGCTGGTGGTCTTCGGGGTCGCGGTGTTCCTGTGGGTGCTCCCCGGCTTCGTCGCCCTGTTCGCCGGCGACGAGTCGGACGCGTACGCGTGGATCACGGCCCGCCTCGACGAGGGCACGGTCGCCATCATCGCGGCGGTGCTGCTGTTCCTGCTGCCGGTCGACTGGGAGCGCCGCCGGTTCACGATGAACTGGAACGAGGCCGTCAAGATCGACTGGGGCACCGTGATCCTGTTCGGGAGCGGCATCGTGCTCGGCACGCTGCTCTCGGACACCGGGCTCGCCGAGACGATCGGCACCGGCATCGCCGACACCCTCGGCGTCACCAGCCTGGTGGCGGTCTCGGCGGTCGCGGCGCTGATCGCGATCCTCATCTCGGAGACGACGTCCAACACCGCCAGCGCGACGATCGTGGTGCCGATCGTGATCCCGATCGCGGCGGCCGCCGGGCTCGACCCCGTGATCCCGGCGCTGTGCGCGGTCTTCGGGGCGAGCTTCGGCTTCATGATGCCGGTGTCGACGCCGCAGAACGCGGTCGTCTACGGCTCCGGCATGATCCCGATCACCAAGATGGTGAGGTCGGGCATCGTGTTCGACATCCTCGGGATCATCCTGATCGTGGCGCTGATCCCGCTGATGGCCAACCTGGTCGGGATCGTCTGATCGCCGAGCCGTCACTCGTGCATCCTGAAATGGCGCCGAGCCGTCACTCGTGCAGGTGCGGTCCTGCAGCGGTGACGGCTCGGCCGCGTACGAACCTGCAGAAGTGACGGCTCGCGGGGGGCTCGGTCGGGCTCAGCGGCGGCGGGCGCCGTACCGGGGAGCGGAGTTGTAGGCCCACAGGGTGTGGCTGTCGATCCAGCGGGTGATGCGCTTGACGCGGTTCATGGTGTCTCCTTCGTACGGGTGCGCGAGTCCGTTCCAACGACCCCGCGAGGCGGGATGTTTCCCGTCGGCGCCGTGTCGCCGATCACGTGCTCGCGGTCACGTACGGACCACGTTCGCGGTGAGGTGTGGCGGACGCGTTGAGCCGGCGTTGCGGGACGGTGAACTCCTCAGCCGGGCCGAAGGGTCCGCAGCCGGTCCGTGAGCCGCTGACGTCTCGTCGTCGGTGAGGTGGGCACCCAGCCGCTGCAGGAGGTCGGGCAGCTCGGCCAGGTCGAGCGGGCGCTGCCGGCTCGGCTCACCCGCGCGCCTCTCGGTGACGCCGTCGAGGGTCACCATCGTCTGGGTCGGGGTGCCGTCATCGGCGACACCGTGCCGGCCGAGCATGAAGGTGCTGCGGAAGTGCGACACCGGCGACGTGGACGTCCAGTGGTGGCCCATCGCCACGTCGACGTCGCGCACCGGCAGCTCGTCGGTGGTGTGCATCAGCTCCCAGCCGGCCGACCGCTCCCGCCACAGCTGCCAGCCCGTGCCGGCGCCCTCGTCGACCCGCACGAGGCGGTGCGGCCAGAGGCCACCCTCCAGCCGGGCGCCGTCCTCGAGCGGGACCGGTCCGAGCGGGGGTACGCCGATGCCGGGGTCGGCCAGCAGCCTGCGGCCGTCCAGGGTGACCACGACGCCGAGGTGGGTGCGGGGGGCGGCGTCGGGGTCGCCGACCCGGGCGAGCCGCCGGGTGGCGTCGTACCCCAGCGCGAGCAGGACGGCGTGGAACAGCGTGGCGTGCTCGAAGCAGTAACCGCCCCGGCCGCGGACCACGAACTTCTCGGTCACGGCCTCGAGCGACACCCCCGGGTGCTGCTCGAGGAGCACGTCGACGTTGTCGAACGGGAAGGTCCGCACGTGGGCCGCGAGCAGCTCGGTCAGCGCCGCCAGCGACGGCGGTGCGGCCGTGGCGCCGGTGCGTACGAGGTAGGCGTCGACGTCGAACCCGGCGGTGGGCGTGCTCACCCGAGGATGGTGGCAGGTGCAGCACCCGCCGGGTCAACCGTTCGGCCCTCGCGACGGGGCCGTCACGGGCCTACACTCGGCCTACCAGCGCACCGCTCGGGGAGGGACGCTCATGGGAATCGTCACGGACGTACGGCTGCGGCAGCCCCGCCAGGACGACCTGGTCGGCGACCGGATCGTGGTCGCGGGGATCGGCGCCGGCTTCGAGGGAACGATCGGCATCCGGGTCCTCGGGGCGCGCGGCAAGGTCGTCGGCGAGGACTCCGCGCAGTCCAGCGGCGGCGGCACCGGCGTCGGTGACTTCTCGGCGCGGGTCCGGGTGACCGACCCGCCGCGACCGGGAACGCGGCTGACGGTGCAGGTCTTCGGCGACAACCCCGGGCTGCCCGACCACGGCCCGTCGCCCGGGTTCGACCTGCGCGAGGTGCAGGTGATCTGCTTCCCGGGCTCGCGCGGCTTCCTGCTCTACCGCGTCGAGTCCGGCGACACGCTGACCGGCATCGTCCGCACGCTCAAGCCGTTCACCAAGGTGACCGTCAAGCAGGTGGTGGCCGCCAACCCCCGGATCGAGGACCCCGACGTCATCGTCACCGGCTGGCGGCTGCGGATCCCGCTCCAGGACTGACCACGCCGCGAGCCGCCCGGGCCGTGGCCGACAGCGTGAACTCGCCGTCCGGCCGACCGACGAGGTCCAGCAGCACGTCCCGGTAGTGCGCGCGAGCCTCCAGCGAGAGCGAGACGACGTACGCGCCGGCGGGGCCGATCCCCTCCAGCAGGCTGTCCCACAGCTCGTCGAAGCCGGTGTAGCGGACGGTCACCCCCAGCAGCTCCTCACCGACGTCGTCCAGCCCGGCGCCGGCGAGCAGGCCCGCGAGCTCACCTGCCCGGCCGAACGGTCGGACCTCGGGCTCGCCCGAGCCGCCCTCGACCTTCCGCCGCGCCTCGCTGACGACGTGGAGCAGGCCCATGCCGTCGGCGCCGTCCCACACGCAGACGCCGACCAGGCCCCCGGGCCGTACGGCGCGGCGCATCTCCTCGGCGGAGCGGGCCGGGTCGGTGACGAAGTGGATCACCAGCTGCGCGACCGCCCGGTCGAAGGACGCGTCGTCGACCGGCAGCGCCTCCGCCGCCCCGGACCGGACGTCGACCTCCGGGAACCGCTGCCGGCAGGCGGCCACGAAGCTCGGCGACGGGTCGACGGCCACGACCGACCCGGGGCCGAGCCGCTCGGTCGCGACCGCGGTGAACGCACCCGGCCCGCAGCCGACGTCGAGCAGCCGCTGTCCCTGCTCGACCCCACAGAAGTCGGCGAACAGCGGCGCGAGCAGCTGGGAGTAGCGGCCCATGAACCGGTCGTACGCATCTCCCGTGCCCGTGAAGTCCTTGGTTCCCTGCACCTCGCCCATGGGTTCCCCCTTGTCCCTCCGTCCGAAGATCCTCCAGCCACGGGCAGGGGTCAAGGCGCGCGCGGACTCGTTGACCCCATCCTGCCGAGGTGGGGGGCCGGCCGGCCCCCGACCACGCACCCCTGCGTTACCCCTGTCTTGCCAAATGCGTTAGTGACGACTAACGTATTTCTCGTGACCGACGCCCTCTCTGCCGCCGCCGAGCCCAACCGGCGCCGGATGCTGCAGATGCTGGCGTCGCGCCCACGCACCGTCAGCGAGATCGCGACGGAGTTCACGTCGACCCGGTCGGCCGTGTCGCAGCACCTGCTGCTGCTGGCCTCGGTGGGGCTGGTCGAGGCCGAGAAGGTGGGGCGCACGCGGGTCTACCGCGTCGTCCCCGCCGGCCTCCGCGAGCTCCAGGCCGAGATCGACCGGTTCTGGACCAACGAGCTCGACCAGCTGGTGGCCGACGCCCACGCCCTCAACGCACGCAAGGAAGCCTGATGTCCGACACCTTCACCAAGACCGTCACGTTGCCCGTCACCCCTGACGAGGCCTTCGCCCTGATCACCGAGCCGGAGCGGCTGCGCCGCTGGCACGCCGTCTCGGCCCGCGTCGACCTCCGGGTCGGCGGCGACTACCGCTGGACCATCGTCCCCGGCCACACCGCGGTCGGCACCTTCCACGAGATCGAGCCCGGCAAGCGGGTCGTCCTCGGCTGGGGTTGGGACGGCCAGGACGACTTCCCGGCCGACACCTCCACGGTGACCATCACCCTCACCCCGGTCGAGGCGGGCACCGAGCTCACGCTCAGCCACACCGGGTTCCTCTCCGAGGAGCAGGCCGCCGCGCACGCCGAGGGCTGGAACCACTACCTCGCCCGCCTCGAGCAGGTCGCGGCGACCGGCGACGCCGGCCCCGACGAGTGGGCCGCGACGCCTCGCGAGCTCACCGAGATCACGGCCGCCGACGCCTCCCTCGCCGCGCTGCAGGGCGTGCTCCGCCAGCTCACCAGCGACGACCGCGAGAAGCAGACGCCGTGCGACGACTTCACCTGCCACGACCTGGTCGAGCACCTCGCCACCTCACTCGTCCAGCTGGCGGCCATGGCCGGCGCCACGGCCACCGACCCGGGCACCGGCGCTCCCGAGGACCGGCTGGCCGACCTCGGCATGCAGGCCGTCGACGCCTGGAAGGCCCGCGGCCTCGACGGTGCGGTGCGCCACCCCGCCGGCCCGGAGATGCCCGCGTCGTTCGCCGCCTCGATCCTGCCCGTCGAGCTGCTGCTGCACGCGTGGGACCTGGCCCAGGGCAGCGGTCACCCGCTCGTCGTGTCCGACGAGCTCGTGGCGTACGTCGCGAAGCTGGCCGAGGGCGTCGTGCCCGGTGGCCGCGGCTCGTCGTTCGGCGACGAGGTCCTGGTCGGCCACGACGCGACCGCGCTCGACCGGCTGGCGGCGTACGCCGGTCGCACCCCCGCCCACGCCTGAGCACCATCCACAACAGAAGGAGAACGACGATGAGCAAGTACGTGTTCGTCTACCACGCCCCGATGACCCCGGCCGACGCGACGCCGCCGAGCCCGGAGGAGATGGAGGCCGTGATGGGCGCCTGGAACGCCTGGGCCGGCAAGGTCGGTGACGGCCTGGTCGACTTCGGCACCCCGCTCGGCGGCGGCGTCCGGGTGACCCCCCAGGGCACCTCCCCGAGCACCCGGGACGTCGCGGGGTACTCGATCATCGAGGCGGCCGACATGGACGCCGCGCTCGAGCTCGCGCAGGCCCACCCGCACCTCACGATGCCGGGCGGCTGCGAGATCGAGGTCCACGAGGCGCTGCCCGTCCCGGGGATGTGACGACCCGGTGAAGATGCCGAAGGCCACCGACGCCGACAAGGAGCGGTTCCGATCCCTCGTGCCGGAGGCGCCCGGGGTCGAGGTGAAGCCGATGTTCGGCCAGCTCGGCGCGTTCGTGAACGGCAACATGTTCGCCGGGCTGTTCGGCTCCGCGGTCGGCGTCAAGCTCGACGAGAGCGGCGCGGACGCGCTGGCGGCGCTGCCCGGCACCGGCCCGTTCGGCCCCGAGGAGCGGCCGATGGGCGGCTACCTCTCGCTCCCCGAGGGGCTGGCGGGCGCCGACGCTGCCACCTGGGTCGACCGGGCCCGCGCGCACGTCTCGACCTTCCCGCCGAGGAAGCGCAAGGCGTAACGCGACGTAGCTCGACCTGGGGCGCAGCGACGACGAAGCCCCCGACCGGAGGACCGGCCGGGGGCTCGTGCGTGGGTGCGCGAGGGGGGAGTTGAACCCCCACGTCCTTTCGGACACACGGACCTGAACCGTGCGCGTCTGCCTATTCCGCCACTCGCGCGTGAAGCGGGCACAGGCTATCCCAGCGCGGAGAGCATCCCCAAACCGACCGGACCCGTCCGGGGCGCGCGGTCGTGCGGAGTCGGAGGGCGGCGCCGGCCCCGATAGCATCGCGGGCAGCGTCCGTACGGGCGCCGACCACGCGTGCACGGAAGGAGGCGATCGGACATGGGCGGGCTGCAGCGCTTCGAGCACAAGCTGGAGCAGGTGATCTCCGGCGCCTTCGCCAAGGCGTTCCGCAGCGCCGTGCAGCCGGTCGAGATCGCGGCCGCGCTGCAGCGCGAGTGCGACAACAACGCCCAGATCCTGTCGCGCGAGCGGCGGATGGTGCCCAACGACTTCCACGTCGAGCTCGCGCAGACCGACCTCGACCGGCTCTCGCCGTACGACTCGACGATGGCGCGCGACTTCACCGAGCAGCTCGAGGACCACGCCCAGCAGCAGGGCTACCAGTTCCCCGGCCCGATCCGCATCGAGTTCGAGGCGGCGGAGGACCTCACCACCGGCCGGTTCCGGATCCGCAGCAGCGCGAAGGCCCAGGTCCAGTCCAACGCCACGCGCACCCAGGCCCAGCGGGCCCGCGCGTTCGTCGTGGCCGGCGGCCAGCAGCACCCGCTGCACCCGCCCGCCACCGTCGTCGGCCGCGGCACCGAGGCCGACATCCGGGTCAACGACCCGGGCGTGAGCCGGCGCCACATCGAGTTCCAGCTGGTGGGGGCCGACGCCGGTCTGCAGGTACGGGTGCGCGACCTGGGGTCGACCAACGGCATGCTGGTCGACGGCCACCGCATCACCAGCACCAGCCTCCGCGACGGCTCCGAGATCAAGATCGGCAACACCACGCTCACCGTCCGGATCGTCACGGAAGCCGCCCAGGGAGCCCCCGATGTCTGAGCTGACGCTCTTCCTGATCCGGCTGGCCTACCTCGCCATCCTCTGGATCTTCGTGCTCTCCGCGATCTCCGTGGTGCGCTCGGACATGTTCGGCGCCCGGGTGCCGGCCGCCGCCCGCGGCGCCAGCGGCGGCAAGCGCACCAAGAAGCCGAAGCCCGCCAAGGCGCCGCCCAAGCGCCGCGGCAGCCCGAGCCACGTCCTCGTGGTCGAGGGTGCCAACTCGGGCGAGCGCGCCGACCTCGAGCACGCGCCGGTCCTGATCGGCCGCGGCACCGACGCCGCGATCCGGCTCGACGACGACTACGTCTCGACCCGGCACGCCCGGATCGCCTCCTCCGGTGACGGGTGGTTCGTCGAGGACCTCGGCTCCACCAACGGCACGTACGTCGGCACCGCCCGGATCACCCAACCGACCACCCTCACGCTCGGGACCCAGGTCCGCATCGGCAAGACCATCCTCGAGCTGAGGAAGTGACTCCCCGCCGCATGCGCCTCGACTACGCCGCCATCTCCGACGTCGGCCGTGTCCGGAAGGACAACCAGGACTCCGGGTACGCCGGTCCCCGGCTGCTCGCCGTCTGCGACGGCGTGGGCGGGGCCGCGCGCGGCGACATCGCCTCCTCGACCGCGGTCGGGCAGCTGCGGCGGCTCGACACCGACGAGGTCGAGGACCTGCTCGGCCAGGTCGCCGGTGCGCTCCACCGCGCCCACGACCGGATCGGCGAGCTGGTCGACGAGGACCCCGCGCTCACCGGCACCAGCACCACCGCCACCGTCGCGCTCTTCGACGGCGCCACGCTCGGCATGGGGCACGTCGGCGACAGCCGCGCCTACCTGATGCGCGACGGCGAGCTGCAGCAGCTCACCAAGGACCACACGTTCGTGCAGACGCTGATCGACGACGGCCAGATCACCGAGGAGGAGTCGCGGGTCCACCCCCACCGCAACCTGATCCTCAAGGCGATCGACGGCATCCACGACCTCGAGCCCGACCTGTTCGAGGTCGAGACCCGCGCCGGGGACCGGATCTTCCTCTGCAGCGACGGCGCCTGCGGCGTGCTCGGACCCGAGCGCCTCGCCGACATCCTCCGTACCGGCAACGCCGACTACGCCGCCGTCGAGCTGGTCCGGGCCAGCCTCGAGGCCGGCTCCACCGACAACGTCACCTGCCTGGTCGCCGACGTCATCGACGACCTCGCCGAGGGCGACACCGAGCCGATGCTGGTCGGCGCCGCCGCGGAGCTCCCGCGGCGCGGCGGACGCGGCATGGCCGGCGTCGGCAGCCTGTTCCGCGGCCACCGCTCCGGCGACACCGGCGAGCTCGAGCCGGTCCCGGGCGACATCTCCGACGACGTCGGGTTCGCGATCACCAGCGACCCGATCGACCCCGAGGAGGCGCGCTACGCGCCGCGCCCGCCCCGCCGCTTCGCGTGGCTGCGGCGGCTGCTGGTGCTGGTGTTCCTGGTCGGTGTGATCTGGGTGCTGGCCGCCGGCGCGTGGTCCTGGACCCAGCGGCAGTACTACGTCGGCGAGTACGACGGCCAGGTCACGATCTACCGCGGCGTCAACGCCGACCTGCCCGGCGTCGAGCTCTCGCAGCCGTACGAGACCAGCGACATCGCGCTGACCGATCTCAGCGACTACGACCAGAACCAGGTGCGCGACGGCCTCGGCCTCGGCGACCTCGACGCCGCCCGTCGTACCGTCGACAACCTGGCCGCCGAGCGGGTCCAGCCCAGCGACCAGCCCAGCGGCGGGAGCAGCGACGCCCCCAGTGCGAGCCCGCGGTCGGGGAGGTCCTGACATGTCCCAGACCGGCAGCATCATGGGCTTCGTGCACCGGCGTCGCCGGGGCGCCGAGCTGTTCCTGCTGATCATCGCGCTCCTCGTCGGCATCGGCGCCTACGCCGCCGTCGGCCTCGGCGTCGAGGGCACGGTCCCGGCGGACATCATCGGCTACGGCGGCACCCTCGCGGTGCTCGTCATCGCGGCCCACATCACCGTCCGGTTCACCGCGCCGTACGCCGACCCGGTGCTGCTGCCCGTCGTCGCCTCGCTCAACGGGCTCGGCCTGGCCGTGATCCGCCGGCTCGACCTGGTGGAGGACACCAGCTTCGCCAGCCGGCAGCTGATCTGGATGACCGTGGGCGTGGTGCTGTTCATCGCGACCCTGGTGGTGCTGCGCGACCACCGGGTCCTGCAGCGCTTCACCTACACGCTCGGCCTGGTCGCGATCCTGCTGCTGCTCCTCCCGCTGGTGCCGGGGCTGGGCGCGACCATCAACGGTGCCCGGATCTGGATCCAGCTGCTCGGCTTCAGCTTCCAGCCCGGCGAGGTGGCCAAGGTGATGCTCGTCATCGCGTTCGCCGGCTACCTGGTGCTCCACCGCGACGCGCTCGCGCTCGCCGGCCGCCGGGTGATGTTCGTCGACCTGCCCCGCGGCCGCGACCTCGGCCCGATCCTCGCGATGTGGCTGGTCAGCCTCGGCATCCTGGTCTTCCAGCGCGACCTCGGCTCCAGCCTGCTGTTCTTCGGCCTGTTCCTCGCGATGCTCTACGTCGCCACCGAGCGGCCGGGCTGGCTGGTGGTCGGCGGCACCCTGTTCTTCGGCGGCGCCGCGATCGCGTACCGGCTCTTCGGCCACGTCCGCGACCGGGTCGACATCTGGCTCGACCCGTTCGGCCACTACGGACCCGGCACCGACGACCGCGCCTTCCAGCCGGTCGAGGCGATGTTCGGGATGGGCTGGGGCGGGCTGCTCGGCCGCGGCTTCGGCAACGGCTCCCCCGAGCGGGTGCCGTACGCGGAGTCCGACTTCATCGTCGCCTCGATCGGCGAGGAGCTCGGCCTGACCGGCGTCATCGCCGTCGTGCTGCTCTACGGCCTGCTGGTCGAGCGGGCGCTGCGGGCGGCGCTGGTGTGCCGCGACGGCTTCGGCAAGCTGGTGGCGGTCGGCCTCGCGGGCGTGCTGGCGCTGCAGGTCTTCGTGGTCATCGGCGGCGTCACCCGGCTGATCCCGCTGACCGGCCTCACCACTCCCTTCCTCTCGTACGGCGGCTCCAGCCTGGTCGCCAACTGGGTGATCATCGCGTTGCTGCTCCGGATCTCCGACCAGGCCCGGCGCCCGGTCCCCTCGATGCCCACCGACGACGACGCCGACGTCGAGTCGACCCAGGTCGTCAAGGCCGTGGGGAAGTGATGCGTCGATGAACAAGCCGATCCGCACCATCTCCGTCTTCTGCCTGCTGCTGTTCCTCGGGCTGATGCTCAACGCGACCTACCTGCAGTACTGGCAGGCCGGCGACCTCAACGAGGACCCCCGCAACCGCCGGGTGCTCGCGGAGTCGTTCTCGAGCGAGCGCGGCGCGATCCTGGTCGGCGAGGCGGGGCAGGGCCGCACCGCCGTCGCCGAGAGCAAGCCGTCGGGCGACCAGTACGACTACCAGCGCACCTACCCGCAGCCCTTCAAGTACGCCCACCTCACCGGCTGGTTCTCGTACTTCAGCCAGACCGGGCTGGAGCTCACCCAGAACTCCGTGCTGTCCGGCGACGACTCACGGCTGTTCGTCACCCGGCTGGTCGACCTGCTCAGCAACTCCAGCTCCAAGGGCGGCAGCGTGCAGCTGACCATCGACCCGCAGGCACAGACTGCGGCGTTCGAGGGCCTCGAGGGCCTCGGCGAGGGCGTCGAGGGGTCCGTCGTGGCGCTCGAGCCGAGCAGCGGCCGGATCCTGGCGATGGCCTCGCTCCCGACGTACGACCCCAACGACCTGGCCAGCCACGACTTCGGTGACGTCGCCAAGAAGGCCGAGGAGCTCGGCGAGCGCGACGACGAGCCGCTGCTCAACCGCGCGATCCAGACCCGGCTGCCCCCCGGCTCGACGTTCAAGCTGGTGACCGCCGCGGCGGCCATCGAGTCGGGCAACTACGACGCCGACTCGCAGGTGCCGGGCGGGTCCACCTACCAGCTGCCGCAGACCTCCGGCGAGAGCGGCCTGATCGACAACGAGGGCCGCGACTGCGGCACCACCCAGATCCCGTTCACCCAGGCCATGGGCCAGTCCTGCAACACCACCTTCGCCCGGCTCGCGGTCGAGGTCGGCGCCGACGCGATGCTCGAGCAGGCCGAGGGATTCGGCTTCAACAGCGCCTACCTCGAGGACCTGCCCAACCAGGCAGCGTCCAACTTCCCGGTGGGCATGAACCCGCCCGAGACCGGCCAGTCCGGCATCGGCCAGTTCGAGGTCGCGGCGACCCCGCTGCAGATGGCGATGGTGTCCGCCGGCATCGCCAACGGCGGCACCGTGATGCGGCCCTACCTGGTCGACGCGGTGCTGACCCCGGAGCTGGACGTGCTGCCCCGCACCGAGCCCTCCGAGCTCTCGCAGGCCGTGTCGTCGGAGACCGCGAGCGACCTCACCGACCTGATGACGTACACCGTCTCCCAGGGCACCGCGAGCCCGGCCAGCATGGCCGACCTCGGCATCGAGGTCGCCGGCAAGACCGGCACCGCCCAGAGCGGCGTCGAGTCGGTGCCGCCGTACGCGTGGTTCACCTCGTTCGCCCCCGCCGACGACCCGCAGGTCGCGGTGGCCGTGATGATCCAGAAGGCCCCCGGCACGGCGCGCGGCGAGATCGCGGGCGGCGCGCTCGGTGGGCCGATCGCCCGGGCGGTCATGCAGGCGGTGATCAAGCCGTGACCCCGGACCGGCCCGAGCGCTTCGCCGACGCCGCCGAGCGCTACCGCCTCGACTCCCGGATCGCGACCGGCGGCATGGGCGAGGTGTGGCGCGCCTCCGACACCCGGCTCGGCCGGACGGTCGCGGTCAAGCTGCTCAAGCCCGAGTACGCCGACGACGCGACGTTCCGCACCCGCTTCACCTCCGAGGCACAGCACGCCGCCGCGCTCCACCACCCGGGCGTCGCTGCCGTCTACGACTACGGCGGCAGCGACTCGACGCCCTACCTCGTGATGGAGCTGGTCGACGGCCAGCCGCTCTCGGCCCTGATCGCGCCGGACCGGCCGATGGACCCCGAGGTCGTGCGCGACCTGATGGCGCAGGCCGCCGACGCGATCGGCGCCGCCCACGCCGCCGGCATCGTCCACCGCGACGTCAAGCCGGCCAACCTGCTGGTCACGCCCGACCGCAGGATCAAGATCACCGACTTCGGCATCGCGCGCGCCGCCGAGGGGATGGCGCTGACCCAGACCGGCCAGGTCATGGGGACGCCCCAGTACCTCTCGCCCGAGCAGGCGCAGGGCGGCACCGCCACGCCCGCCTCCGACGTCTACTCGCTCGGGGTCGTCGCCTACGAGTGCCTGGTGGGTCGCCGGCCCTTCGTCGGCGAGACGCCGGTCGCGACGGCGCTCGCCCACCTCCGCGAGCCCGTCCCGGAGCTGCCTCCGGAGGTCCCCTCCGACCTGGCCGCGGTGGTACGCCGGGCGATGTCGAAGGACCCTGCCGACCGCTTCGCCGACGCATCTGCGCTGGCCGCCGCCTTCCGCGACCCCGCCACGGTGGCGATGGGTCCGGCCGCCGCGGCCGGTCCCGCCACCCAGGTGATGACCGGCACCGCCGCGGCTCCGGTGCCGCCGCCCGCGGGGCCCCCGACCGACCCGCAGCGCTCGCGTCGCAGCCCGTGGCCGTGGATCCTGCTCGCGCTGGTCGTGATCGCCGCGATCGTCGTCGTCTGGCTGCTGGCGACCGCTGACGAGGAGCCCACGAGCGACCAGTCACCCAACCGCGGCAAGCAGTCCTCGCAGGCCGGCTCCCCGACGCCGGAGGAGTCCACTCCCCCGCCGGAGACCTCGGCGCCCCCTCCCGAGGAGACCACCTCGCAGGAGCCGGAGACCTTCGACATCAACGAGGACGACTACCTCGGGCGCGACGTCTCGGACGTCGAGGACGAGCTGCGGTCGCTCGGCCTGGAGCCGACGAGCGAGGAGATCGACAACGACGGCACCCAGCAGGAGGACACCGTCGCCTCGGTCAGCCCGACCTCGGGGCTGCAGGAGGGCGACCCGGTCGTCATCGAGTACTACGGCCCGCCGGTCGACACCTCGGGACCGCCCGAGACCCCGCCCGGCCAGGAGAAGAAGAACGAGGAGGACCAGCAGTGAGCGCCCTCATCGGTGGACGCTACGAGCTCGGCGAGATGCTGGGCCGCGGCGGGATGGCCGAGGTGCGCAAGGGCACCGACACCCGCCTCGGCCGCGTGGTCGCGGTCAAGCGGCTGCGCACGGACCTCGCCAGCGACGCGACGTTCCAGGCCCGGTTCCGCCGCGAGGCGCAGTCGTCGGCCTCGCTCAACCACCCCGCGATCGTCGCCGTCTACGACACCGGCGAGGAGGACGCGACCGACGGCCCCCACGGCGAGACCGTCGCGCAGCCGTACATCGTCATGGAGTACGTCGCCGGCCGGACGCTGCGCGACATCCTGCGCGAGGGCCGCAAGATCCTCCCCGAGCGCGCGCTCGAGATCACCAGCGGCGTGCTCTCCGCGCTCGACTACTCCCACCGCGCGGGGATCATCCACCGCGACATCAAGCCCGGCAACGTGATGCTGACGCCGTCCGGCGACGTCAAGGTGATGGACTTCGGCATCGCCCGGGCGATCTCGGACGCCTCCTCGACGATGACCCAGACCGCGGCCGTCGTCGGCACCGCCCAGTACCTCTCCCCCGAGCAGGCGCGCGGCGAGACCGTCGACTCCCGCTCCGACGTCTACTCCGCGGGCTGCCTGCTCTACGAGCTGCTCACCGGCCGGCCGCCGTTCGTCGGCGACAGCCCGGTCGCGGTGGCGTACCAGCACGTGCGCGAGCAGGCGCAGCCGCCGTCCGACCACGACCAGGAGCTGCCCGAGGCGATCGACGCGATCGTCATGAAGTCGCTCGCCAAGCGGGTCGAGGACCGCTACCAGAGCGCCGCGGCGATGCGCAGCGACATCGAGCGCTACCTGGCCGGGCGCCCGGTCCACGCCACGCCGCCCCCGCCCGTCGAGGAGCCGACGACGATGGCGCCCGCGGTCACCACGGCCGCCGCCGCGGCCACCGACGGCGACGAGGACGACGACCAGCGCTCGCGCACCGGGCTGGTCGTGCTGCTGGTGCTGCTGCTGATCGGCCTGATCGCGGCGGCCGCCTACCTGCTCCCCCAGCTCTTCGAGTCGCCGCCCGAGCAGCAACGCGTGCCCGAGCTGGTCGGCCAGACCGAGAAGGAGGCCCGGACCCTGATCGGCGACGCCGGGCTCGCGGTGGGCGAGGTGACCTACCAGACCGATGCCGACGCCAAGCGCAACACGGTGCTGCAGCAGGACCCCAACCCCGACCAGTACGTCGAGCCCGGCTCCGAGATCGACCTCGTGGTGTCCAGCGGCCGGCCGCTGGCGGACGTCCCGTACGTCATCGGCCAGCCCCGCGCCCAGGCGCGCTCGACGCTGGAGGGCGAGGGCTTCGAGGTGATCCAGACCGAGCGCGAGTCCGACGAGCCGCGCGGCCAGGTGCTGGAGACCGACCCGGCGCCCGGCACGAGCGTGCCCGAGAAGAGCACGGTCACG
Organism: uncultured Actinomycetota bacterium; assembly: GCA_963724225.1. GTDB lineage: Bacteria > Actinomycetota > Actinomycetes > Propionibacteriales > Nocardioidaceae > Nocardioides. Next base: position 121,139 of record CAVRTX010000022.1, read on the forward strand.
ATCTTCTACTCCGACGGTCCGGAGGAGGTGCCCGACGTGACCGGCCTCAAGCAGGCGCGCGCCGAGCAGACCCTCCGCGAGGCGGGCTTCGAGCCGCGGGTCGTCGAGACGACCGACACCACCGAACCGCGGGGCACCGTGGTCGAGCAGAGCCCGCAGGGCGGCCAGGAGGCGGCCGAGGGCTCCACGGTCACGATCGTCGTCTCGGACTTCGTCGAGGAGCCCAGCGAGAGCCCGAGCGAGACCCCGACGGAGACCGAGTCGCCGACCGAGACGACCTCGCCCATCCTGCCGACCGACACCACGAACAGCGGGCGGGGCGGGGGCGGCTGAGCGCGCCCCGCGGGCTCAGCCCAGCGGCTCGGCGTACTGCATCGTGGTGAGGCCCTCGTAGGCCGGCGCCTCGATCCGCTCCTCGGTGCGCAGGTCCCAGCCGACCGAGATGTCGGGGACGGCGGCCGCCGCGCGGTAGCCGGCGAGGTAGTCGTCCTGCAGCACAGCCGCCTCGAGCGCCGCGGGGTTGCCGATGGCCGAGATGACGTACGGCTGGGCGTACGCCACGCCCTGCAGCATCACGGCGTTGCCCTCGCACTTGATGCCGGTCGTGGTGATCACCCGCTGCCCCTGGATCGTCATCGCCTCCGCGCCGCCCTTCCACATCGCGTTGGCGACCGCCTGGATGTCCTGCTGGTGGACCACGAGCAGGTTGAGGTTGCGGCTGCTGGAGTTGATGACCTCCTCGGGGGCGTCGGAGAGGGTGATCGTCAGCCCGGGGCCGGTGCGTGCCTCCAGCCCGGCCGGGTCCGCGAGGTCGTCGACCCGCTCCCGCAGCCTGGCGACCTCGCCGTTGCCGACCCGTGAGGTCAGCTGGTCCACGTCGCCGGTCAGCTCGGCGACCCGGCCCTGCAGCGCCTCGTACTCCCGGTTCTCCTGGGTCACGAAGCCCTCGAGGTCGGTGTAGCGGCTGGGGCGCAGGTCGGTGCCACCGCTGTTGGCCGCGCTGGTCGCGAGCAGCACCCCGCAGGTCAGCGCCACCAGCGGCGTGCCGAGCCGCCAGCTGCGCAACGGACGCCGGTTGCCGCCGTCGCCGCGCCGGAGCAGGCCGGCACCGGCCGCGGTCCAGCGGCGGACCGCCCCGCCCAGCCCGCCGTCACCCGGATCCCCCTCGGGGCCGGGGCTCGCGTGGGACGGCTCGTTCATGGCGACTACGCTAGCCCCCGCGCCCACACGGGCCCCCAGAACAATCCAGCCAGAACCGACCAGCCAGAACCGGCCAGCGAGCCCGCCGGCGCGGGAGCACCGCCCGGCAGGCCGCAGCCGTCCGACCGAGGAGTAGTACAGGTGGCCAAGCCGAAGACCACGCAGGACCTGACGGCGGTGTCCGGGGGACGGCTGTTCACGGTGCGCTTCGTCATCGCCCTGCTGCTGATGGCGGTCGGCATCGCCTGGGTCGTCTACTACTACGTGGCGGTCCGTGTCGACCCGGCGCAGCTGCCCGCGCCGAAGCCGGGCGGACCGGCCTTCATGGGCGACCTCGCCGACTGGAACTACCTGATCGGGTTCGGCCTGTTCCTGCTCGGGCTGGCGATCTCGGCGCACCCGTCGACCCCGCTCGGCCGCGGCCGCGGCGTGGTCGTCGGCATGCTCGGCTGCTTCCTGGTCGGCCTGCTGTGGATCTGCACCTACTACGTCGTCAGCGACGACCCGTCCGCGATCCCGGTCATGAACGACCTCGGCCAGTACAACCTGATGCTCGGCATCGCCTTCATGGCCGTCGGCTTCACCTTCGCGACCCGCTGGGAGTGACCAGCCACCCTCCGCCGTGGTGGGCCCCGCGCTACTGGCCGGGCCACCTGCTCGTGCTGGTGCTGGTCGCCGCGGCGGTGTGGCTCGGCAGCTGGCAGTGGGACGCCTGGCAGGCCAGGCGCGACGCCGAGGCCCGCGACCTCACCCGGGGCGAGCCGGTCGGCTTCGGCCAGGTGATGGGACCGGACGACCCGTTCCCCGGTGACAGGGTCGGACAGCCGGTGATCCTGAGCGGGCGCTGGATCGACGAGGCGACCGTCTTCGTCGAGCGCGGCGGCGGCTACTGGGTGGTGACCCCGCTCGCGGTCGGACCCGACGGCGCTGCGCTGCCCGTCGTACGGGGGGTCGCCGAGTCGCCCTCAGCACCCCCGGTCTCCGGGACGGCCGAGCTCGTCGGCTGGCTGCAGCCGCCCGAGGGCACCGGCGAGACGGACCCGGACCCGGACGACGACGTGCTGCCGCAGCTGCGGGTGGCCGACGTGGTGCAGCGGGTCGACGTCGACCTCTACGGGGCGTACGCCGTGGTGGCCGACGAGGTCGCCCCCGGTGCCTGGCCGGTCGGTGACCGGGCGCACAACGACGGCACCGACGGGCTCGCCCAGGCCGACCTCGAGCAGCTGCCGGAGTCCAGCCGGTTCACGGCGGCGCGCAACCTGTTCTACGCGATCGAGTGGTGGGTCTTCGGCGGCTTCGCGCTGTTCGTCTGGGTCCGCTACCTGCTCGACGAGCGCTCCCCCGAGGAGGCTGGAGACGACCAGATAGCGTCGGGAACGTGAAGTCCGCTCTCACCCGCTACCGGGTCATGGCCAACGTCGTCGGGGTGCTGCTCGTCGTCCTCGTCCTCGTCGGCGTCCCGCTCGCCAACTTCGACGGCACCGAGATGTGGGGCGTGTTCCCCTCGACCCCCGACTGGTTCCCCGTCGGCTCGACGGCCCACGACGTCGGGGAGGCGATCACGACCTACCTCGGCGTCGCCCACGGCTGGCTCTACATGATCTTCCTGGTCACGGCATTCCTGCTCGCCCGCAAGGCCCGCTGGGACCTGCCCTTCACCTTCGTCACGCTGGTCTGCGGCACCATCCCGCTGCTGTCGTTCTGGGCGGAGCGGCGGGCGACCCGGCAGGTCCGCGCCCAGCTGGACGCACCGGTCACCGCCGGGCACCCGGTGTGACCGCCCCGTGACGACCGCGTTCGTGCTCGGGGGCGGCGGCGTCCTCGGCGCGGTCGAGGTCGGCATGCTGCGTGCCCTGCTGGAGCGCGACATCGTCCCCGACCTGGTGCTCGGCACCAGCGTCGGCGCCCTCAACGGCGCCCTGGTCGCCCGCGACCCCGACCTCTCCGTCGTGGACCGGCTCACCGAGCTGTGGCTCGACGTGGCCGCCCGCAGCCGCCAGGTGTACGGCGACAAGCCGCTGCGCACGGTGCGCCGGGCGGTGTCGAGCGGCACCCACATCTACTCCTCCAAGCCGCTCACGCAGCGGCTCCGCGAGGAGTTCGGCGACACCCTGATCGAGGACCTCCCGGTCCGGTTCCAGGTGTGCGCGGCCAGCATCGAGCGCGCCGCCGAGCACTGGTTCGACTCCGGCCCGCTGGTGGATGCGGTCATCGCGAGCGCGGCGGTGCCGGGGCTGCTCCCGCCCGCGCGTGTCGGCGACGAGCACTACCTCGACGGGGGCATCGTGAACTCCATCCCGCTGGCCCGGGCCGTGCAGCTCGGGGCGGACCGGGTGTTCGTGCTGCAGGTGGGCCGGATCGACCGGCCGTTGAGCGTGCCGCGCCGGCCGTGGGAGGTGGCCAGGGTGTCCTTCGAGATCGCGCGTCGCCACCGGTTCACCCGCGAGGTGGCCGAGCTCCCCGACCACGTCGAGGCGCACGTCCTCCCGGCCCGCGGGACCTCCGCGCGTGACGACACGCTGCGCGGCCACCGCGACTTCTCCACCGTGCAGCAACGTATCGACGCGACGTACGAAGCCTCCCGGGACTACCTGGACCGGCTGTGACCGGCGGCTGGGCGGGGGTGCTGCGCCGGGTGGTGCTGGCGCCCGCCGTGGTCGGCCTCACCGGCTTGATGTGGGCGACGCTGCCCGCCTGGCTGATCGTCGCGGCCGTGCTCTCGCCGCTGCTCCCCGGCCGCTGGCGGGCGCTGCGCCTGCTGTGGGTCGTGATGCTCTACCTGACCTGCGAGGCGCTGCTGCTGCTGGTGCTGCTCGGGCTGTGGTTCTCGTCGGGGCTCGGCCGCCGGGTGCGGTCGCCGTACTTCGAGGGGATCCACTACGACCTCGTGCAGGGCGTGATGTGGGTCTTCTTCCGGGAGGCGCGGCGGGTGCTGCGGCTCAGCATCGCGACCGACGGCCCGAGCCCGGGCGCCCATCCCGGCGTCCCGCTGCTGGTCGCGTGCCGGCACGCCGGCCCGGGCGACTCGTTCACGTTGATCCACGCCCTGATGCACTGGTACGACCGCGAACCCCGCGTCGTCCTCAAGGACACGCTCGCCTGGGACCCGGTGATCGACGTGGTGCTCAACCGGCTGCCCGCCCGGTTCATCGACCCCCGCGGCGGCGACCTCGAGACCCAGATCGAGGAGCTGGCCCACGGCCTCGATGCGGACGACGCGTTCGTGATCTTCCCCGAGGGCGGCAACTTCACGCCGGAGCGGCGGCAGCGCGGGATCGACCGGCTGCGCAAGCTGGGCCTGGAGGCGATGGCCCGGCGGGCCGAGCAGCTCACGCACGTCATCGCGCCGCGGCCGGGTGGCTTCCTCGCCGCCCTCGACGGTGCGCCCGACGCCGACGTCGTCCTGGTCGCCCACACCGGCCTCGACCACCTGCTCAGCGCCCGCGACGTCTGGCGCGAGCTGCCCATGGACAAGCAGATCGTGATGCGCTGGTGGCAGGTCCCGCGCGAGGAGATCCCCACCGGCCGCGACGAGCGGATCGAGTGGCTCTTCGGCTGGTGGGAGCAGATCGACGCGTGGATCGAGGACCAGCGCGCTGCCGCAGGTTGAGGCTGCGAGCGCAGCGGCCCCGGAGGCTGAGGTGCGAGCGCACGCGCCCCTTCGGAGGTTGAGGTGCGAGCGCAGCGAGCCTCGAAACCCCCGCACCCGACCGGGGCGCCACCACCCTCTGGCGTACGACCCCCGCTCACCGCCCTGCCCACACTCCGGGGTTTCGAGGCTCGTCGCTGGCGCTCCTCACACCTCAACCTCCGGATCGCCGGAGGTCGCGGCCCAACGGCTCCCGGGTACCCCCGACCGGAGGTTGAGGTGCGAAGGCCCCCCGGGCCTGAGCCTCGAAACCCCCGCACCCGACCGGGGCGCCACCACCCTCTGGCGTACGACGATCCCGCTCACCGCCCTGCCCACACTCACGGGGTTTCGAGGCTCGTCGCTGGCGCTCCTCACACCTCAACCTCCGAATCGCCGGAGGTCGCGGCCCAACGGCTCCCGGGTACCCCCGACCGGAGGTTGAGGTGCGAAGGCCCCCCGGGCCTGAGCCTCGAAACCCCCGCACCCGACCGGGGCGCCACCACCCTCTGGCGTACGACGATCCCGCTCACCGCCCTGCCCACACTCACGGGGTTTCGAGGCTCGTCGCTGGCGCTCCTCACACCTCGACCTCCGAAACCCGCGGAGACGCCGCAGGGCGGCGCCCCCCGTCCGGGGTGCGCCGCCCTGCGCAGGCGTACGAAGGGTCAGTCCTTCTTGTGGGCCCCGCCCTCGCCGTCGATCACGACCTCGTCGGCCGGGTCGTCGGGCGTGGTGACCTCGTGCGGCGCCTCACCGGCGTCGGAGAGGGCCTCGCCCGGCATCGCACCGGCCGCGTCGTCGGCGTCGGAGCCGGCGGGTGCGGGGGGTGCCGGCGGCGGCGTCGGGGTGTAGGAGGAGTTCCAGCTGGCGGAGTCCTGGCCACCCCTCAGCTTCGAGGCGACGAACGCGGCGGCGGCAGCAAGGCCGCCGAACAGCACGAACTTCCGGAACCGGTGCTTCTTCTTCGGCGGCTCGCCCTTGAGCTCGGCGACCTTGGCGGCCGCGAGGTCGCGGCCCTCGGCCGCCTTCTGCTGGGCGGCGTCGGCCACCAGGGAGGCCTTCTCGGCGGCGATCGCGGCGCCGTCGGCGATGATCGGCTTGGCCCGGTCACGGGCGTCCTCGATCACGGGAACGGCGCGGTCCCGAGCCTCGACGAGGAGCGGCACCGCCTTGTCCCGGGCTGACTCGACCGCCTGCTCGACGTGCGGGCGTACCTGCTCGACGTAGTCGGCCGCCTGCTCGATCAGGGTCTTCTTCTTGCGGATGCCCATAGGGGGGATCTTCCTCTCGGTCGGGTTGCCCCCCAATTCCACCACCTTCGGCAAGCACCCACCAGCCACCCCAGTGGGTGACTTGGCGCATCTGCGAGGATCGGGGGCGCACAACGGGGGGCTCCACCGACGACGAAAGAGCGGGTCCATGGCCGATCAGCAGGCCGTCCTGAAGACCAACCAGGGCGACATCACCATCAACCTCTTCCCGAACCACGCGCCCGAGACCGTGTCCAACTTCACGGGCCTGGCCCAGGGCACCAAGGACTACGACGCCGGCACCGACCGGACCGGGCCGTTCTACGACGGGCTCACCTTCCACCGGGTCATCCCGGGCTTCATGATCCAGGGCGGCTGCCCGCTCGGCACCGGCACCGGCGGTCCCGGCTACACCTTCAAGGACGAGCCGCACCCCGAGCTGGTCTTCGACAAGCCGTACCTGCTCGCGATGGCCAACGCCGGCCCCGGCACCAACGGCTCGCAGTTCTTCATCACCGTCGGCGAGACCCCGTGGCTCAACCGCAAGCACACGATCTTCGGCGAGGTGGCCGACCAGTCCTCGCGCGACGTCGTCGACGTCATCGCCGCCACCCGCACCGCCGCGGGCGACCGCCCGGTCGAGCCGGTGGTCATCGAGACCGTCGAGGTCGTCGGGTCCTGAGCGCTCAACCCCCAGACGGGACACCTGCGACCCCCGGGACCGGGGTGCCGACCTGCTACCGGCACCCCGACCGGGAGTCGTACATCCGCTGCCAGCGGTGCGAGCGGTCGATCTGCCCCGACTGCATGCGCGACGCCGCCGTGGGCTTCCAGTGCCCCTCGTGCGTCGCGGCCGGCTCGAAGGCGACCCGCAGCGGGCGCACGGCGTACGGCGGCCGCCGCTCCGGCAACCCCGCCCTGACCTCGCTGGTGCTGATCGGCATCAACGTGGCGGTGTGGCTGGCGATCACCCTGACCGGTGGCCGGGCCAGCTCGTTGGCCGACTCCCTCGCACTGCTGGTGGGCAGCCGCTGCGACCCCACCGGGCAGGCCGGCTCCTACACCGGGGCCCCGACCCAGCAGATCTGCGAGCAGGCCCTCGGCGGCACCTGGGTGACCGGCGCCGCCGACGGAGCCGCCTGGCAGCTGCTCACCAGCATGTTCACCCATGTCGAGGTGCTGCACATCGCGGCCAACATGCTCGCGCTGTGGTTCCTCGGCCCGCAGCTCGAGGCGGCCGTGGGCCGGGCGCGGTTCCTCGCCCTCTACCTGATCTCGGGCCTCGCCGGGTCGGCGATGATCCTGTGGTTCACCAGCGGCGAGGTGCAGACCGTCGGCGCCTCCGGCGCGATCTTCGGGCTGATCGGCGGACTGCTCGTCCTGGCGGTCAAGGTCGGCGGCAACGTCTCCCAGATCGGGATGCTGCTGCTGATCAACCTGGTGATCACCTTCACCATCCCCGGCATCTCCTGGCAGGGCCACCTCGGCGGCTTCGTCGGCGGCGTGCTGGTGGGTGCCGCCCTGGTCTACGCCCCCCGCGGCCCGCGCCGCGCGGTCTGGCAGGCCGTCGGCGTCGGGCTGGTGGCGCTGGTGGTGCTGGCCGCGCTCGCCGCGCGCATCCTCACCCTCGGCTGACCGCCGAGCCACCGCCGCCGCCGGCCAACGGCGGCCCTGCCGGACCCCTCCGTGCCGGGCGGCGGTTTCTCCACACCTGTGCACGACCCTGTGGAGAGTTACACGCCTGTGGTTAGCCGCCCGTGCGGGGGAATGACAGAGGTGTAGTTCTCCACAGGTTCTCCCCAGCCTGGGGATGACCGGCGGGGTCGACTCAGAGCCCGGTCGGCTCGTCGCGCGGCACGACCTCGTCGCACACCGCGAACGGCAGCTCCTCGAGCAGCGCCAACCCCACCGCGGCCGGCGGCCGGGGCACCGTGTAGCCGATCCGACCGGTCGCCGGGTCCGCCGCACCGTCGACGTACGCCTGCGGGAAGCCGCCGACCGGCCAGTCCTCCCCGACCCGGAGCCGCTCGAACAGGTCGGTGCGGTCGGGCTCCACCCGGACCGTGGCGGCGTGGTCGCCGAAGGTCAGCGCGAAGCCGTCGAGCGGGGCCAGGGTCGTCACGGGGTGCTCCTCGAGCAGGAGGTCCTGCTGCTCCGCCCCCGCGTCGGGGCCGAGCGCCTCGTGGAGCGGCACGCAGCCGCGCCGGAGGTACGTCGCCGTCGCCGGCTCGTCGACCAGCGGCCCCCAGCGGGTCTCGTTGGCCCACACGTCCGCGTCGGCCACGCCCTTCACGACCAGGTGGTCGGCCTCCCGCAGCTGGGCACCCGCGAGCGGGCCGACCCCGTCGGCCACCGCCCGGCGTACGCCGTCGAGGGGGAGGTCAGGACGCAGCGCCACCACGAAGCCCGGGCGCCCCGCCCCGGTGAACCGGGCCTCCCAGTCGACGTCGTCCTGGGTGAAGCCGTAGTCGAGCGCCAGCCGCGAGTCCGCCTCGCGCAGCAGCCCGCCGGTGAGCGCCGCCGACTCGGCCTCGGCGCGCCGCCAGAACTCCAGCCGGTCCGTCATCAGGTCCTCGCTGGTGAGGCCGGGCTGCCCGAGCTGCACCCGTACGGCGTCCCAGTCGGTGACCGTGACGACCTCGGCCTGCTGCGGCACCAGCGACAGCACGGCCTCGGCCGGCTCGGCCCGGTCGTCGAAGGGCGGCGCAGGCTCGGGCGGGTCGGCCGGCCGCGACGGCTCCGGGGGCGCGGGGTCCTCGCTGCAGCCACCGGGCGCCAGCACCAGCAGGCCAGCGAGCAGCGCGGCCGCGAGAACCTTCAGCACGGTGCCGCAGTCTGGCAGAGGCCGAGGACCTGGTTTCCGCTTCCGGCTATCGGGCACGGTCCGCCCGTGGACGTGCGCAAGGTCGGGGTCGAGGAGGAGCTGATGCTCGTCGACCCGGCGACCGGCCGGCTCACCGCGGTCGCGAGCCGGGCGCTGCGCGCCCACGAGCAGGACGGACGCGACGACATCGCCCTCGAGGCCGAGCTCTACCTGCAGCAGATCGAGTCGCAGACCCAGCCCACCACCGACGTCACCGAGATCGCCGCCCAGCTGCGATCGAGCCGCCGGGTCATGGGCGAGGCGGCACGTGCGGCGGGCGCCGCGGCCGTCGCCACCGGCACCGCCGTGCTCGACGACGGCGCACTGCAGGTCACCCCGAAGCCGCGCTACCGGCGGATCGTCGAGACGTACGGCGAGGTCGCCCGCTCGTCGCTCGCCTGCGCGATGCACGTCCACGTCGACATCGCCGACGAGGAGGAGGGCGTCCGGGCCCTCGGCGGGATCGCCCCGTGGCTCCCGGTGCTGCTCGCGCTGAGCGCCAACTCGCCGTACGCGCACGGCCGGGACACCGGCTACGCCAGCTGGCGCTACCAGACCTGGGGCCGGTGGCCGAGCCACGGCACCGGCGCCGGGTTCGGCAGCGTCGCCGAGTACCGGTCCGTGACCGGGCGGCTGCTGGAGTGGGGTGCCGCCCTCGACGACGGCATGCTCTACCTCGACGCCCGGCCCTCGCAGTCCTACCCGACACTCGAGCTCCGGGTCGCGGACGTCTGCAGCGAGCTCGAGGACGCGGTGCTGGTCACCGCGCTGGCCCGGGGCCTGGTGGCCACCGAGTCAGGTCGCGCCGCCGGGCCCGACCCGGAGTGGCGCGACGACCTGCTCCGGGCGGCCACCTGGCGGGCCTCCCGCTACGGCCTGGCCGGACAGCTCGTCGACCCGCGTCGGCTCTCGCTGGTGCCGGCGCGCGACGCCGTCGCGGCGCTCGTCGACCACACCCGGGGCGCCCTCGACGCTGCCGGCGACACCGCCCTCGTGGAGGACCAGGTGGAGCGACTGCTCGCCCGCGGCAACGGTGCGACCCAGCAGCGGCGCACGTTCGAGCGGACCGGGAGCCTGGCCGACGTGGTCGCCGACGCGGTGTCCCGGACCGAGGCGAGCTGGCGCCCGGCCCGCTGATCCGGGAGACGGTGGCCCGGGCCGGCGGGCCAATCCGCGCAACCGGCCACGGGTGTCGTACCGATTCGATTATCGTGCCCGGAGCCGTCAGGCTTTGACCCACGTCCCGTGACCGGCACGGGACGACGGCACCGGAACGTGGGATCCGGGAGGCAGGAAGCGTGCACACCGAAGGCTTCGACGAGGCCCTGGGAGCGTCCTACCGGCTCGTCGAGAAGCTGGGCCGTGGCGCCACGGGTGAGGTCTGGAAGGCCGTCGACCGTCGGACCGACGAGGTCGTCGCGGCCAAGCTGCTGCGCCAGGAGCACACCGCCGACCAGGACCTGGTCGGCCGGTTCGTCCGCGAGCGCTCGATCCTGACCGGCCTGCGGCACCCCCACGTCGTCGCCGTCCGTGACCTGGTCGTCGAGGGCGACCGGCTCGCGATCATCATGGACTTCGTCGACGGGGGGTCGCTGCGCGACGTCCTCGCCGACGGCGGGCCGCTGCCGCCCGAGCGTGCCGCCGCAGTCGTGGCCGCGGTGCTCGACGGGCTCGCGGCCGCCCACAGCCAGGGCATCCTCCACCGGGACCTCAAGCCCGACAACGTGCTGCTGACCCGGGGCTGGCAGGACCTCGACGCCGGCGCGGTGCGGCTCACCGACTTCGGCATCTCGCGGATGGTCGCCGACGGCGCCGGCACCACCACCGGCCTGATGGGCACCCCGGAGTACATGGCTCCCGAGCTGCTCGTGACCGGCACCTGCGACCTGTCCGCCGACGTCTACGGCACCGGCATCCTGCTCTACGAGCTGCTCGCCGGCCGCACTCCGTTCGCCGGTCCCGGCACCGACTACACCGTCGCCCACCGGCACGTCGCCAGCGTGCCGCCGCCGCTCCCCGTCCCCGAGCCGCTGTCGCGGCAGCTCGAGGCGATGCTCGCCAAGGACCCCACCGCGCGGCCGAGCGCGGGCGAGGCCGCGGCCGCGCTCCGGCGACTCGTCCCGTCCCTCGCCGGGGTCCCCGCCCTGGCGGCCCAGTCCCCGCCGGCCGACTTCGACAGCGCCCGTGGCCCGATGACGATGCTCCGGGGGGTCACCCCCGAGCCGGTCGCGCCCGCCGTCGACGACCGGGCCGACGACCAGGAGCCGTACCGCCCGTCCTCGCTCGACCTCGGCACCCCCGACCACGGGACGATGCTGCGGCCGATGTCGGTGCCGACGGCCCGCGAGCCGCGCCGCGAGCCCGAGCCGGTGCACCGCAGGAAGCGGCCGCCCCGGTGGCGCGACCCCCGCGCGATCGCCCTGATCGTGGCGGCCCTGGTGCTGCTCGGCGGCGCCGTCGCGTACGCCGCCACCAGCGGCACCACGCCCGAGCCGGAGCCCGAGGGGCCCACCACCGCGGCCCCGCCGCCCGCATCGGTGCCCGGCACCGCGACGGCGACCGGCCTGACCGTGAGCCGGCAGGCCGTCTACGACCCGGCGACCGAGTCGGTGCAGCTGACCATCACGTACGCCGCCCAGAACGCCGAGCTGGGCGGCCCGTTCCTCGAGGTGATCCCCGGCACCGACGGGGGCGACTGTCCGACGGTGACCTGGGAGGGTCAGCCGCAGGAGCAGAACCTCCCCTCTGCCACCGGCGTGACCACCGAGTGCGCGTGGAGCATCGACCCCGGCACCGTCCCCGTGCAGGGCAACGTGGTGGTCACCGCCACGGTCCCGCTCGCCTTCGAGGACCCCGGCACCGAGCTGCAGGCCTGGCTCGACGGCGCCGTCCAGAGCACCGACACGGCCGTCAGCGACACCGAGATCTCCGGCACCGCGTACCCCGCGCAGCGCCTGCAGGGCGTCGAGGTGGTCGCCCCGTCGAGCACCGTCAGCGGCACCACGCTGCGACTGACCATCCTGCCGGTGTGGCCGAGCGGACCGGACCGGCTCAACCCGCTCTACCGGAGCCCCAGCGTCGGGGAGCCGTCCAGCCTGCTCGTCGCGGTCGCCGGCGGCGAGCAGGGCGTCCGGTTCAGCGACGGCTGCTCCGGTGCGCTCGCGGTCTCCCAGGGCGGCCTGGTGGTGACCGCCCTGAACGTGGCAGCCGACTGCTCGGTGCTCACGGACGTCGGCAACCTCACCGATGTCGAGAGCAGCTCCTTCGACATCGTGACCCGGGGCGGCTGACCTCCCCGTCGGTCACCCGGCGGCGGCAGGCCGTCGTGGCAGAAGGCAAAATTGTTACCGTCCCGTGGAAGTCTCGTACGACCTCTGGCAGACTGCGGCTCCGACGGGGGTCTCTTTGCCGGTCGCCTCCCCCGGGCGCCCGGCCACCGCATCCTCGTTGTGTCCTGACCGACGAGTGAGTCGATCCGATCGGGTCGACGAGTGAGGGTGACGATGTCTCGAGTTCTTTCGACCGAGCAGGCCAAGGCTTCGATCCAGCAGATGCAGGCGATCATCAACGGTGGGTTCACCGACCAGATCAGCCAGCTCGACAGCCAGGGCAAGACGCTGTCGGACCCCAACGTGTGGGACGGTCCGCTGGCGGAGAAGTTCCGCGGTTCGACCTGGCCGGAGACCCGGGCCGCGCTGGACAAGGCGCGGACCGAGCTGGAGGAGCTGCGTGGCCAGCTCAACCAGATCTCCCAGAACATCATGACCGCCGGCGGCGGCGCCTGAGCGACCCACGGCCTCACTGATCACCCGCCCGCCCGACCCCGGCACCGGGGTGGTGGGCGGGTGGCCGGTGTGGATGTGTGCGCGCACGTGCGGCTCGAGACGACAAGGGGAGTGACCGGTGGCTGACCTCGGTGCGATCGACGAGGACGTCCGCTTCGACTACGGGGCAGCGGACCGACTGGCGTCCATGTGCGACGCCGCGGCGGGTGTGATCGAGGGCCAGACCGGGTCCCGAGCCTCGTGGAAGTCCACGGCGCTGACCGACTTCCGCGGTCACTTCTCGGAGCTGTTCCGCAGCAACGCCGCGGTCGCCGCCGGCGACGCCAGCGAGCTCGCCTCCCGGCTGCGCGAGGTCGCGACCGGCGCCCGGCTGCTCAAGGAGGAGGCGCGCAAGGAGCAGCAGCGCCGCGAGACCGCCCGGCAGTGGAAGAAGGAGCAGGACGACCGCAACCTGTGGGACAAGGGTGTCGACGCGGTCTTCGGTGGTGACGACCCGCCGGTCGGCCCGCCGGCCGCGGAGCCCACGATCCCGGTGTCGCCGCCGGTCAACGGCACCCGCGAGACCCCGTCGCCCGGCTCGGGGGGCGGCGGGGGCGGCGGTACGTCGTCGGCGCGGCCGGAGGACCTGCGCGCGTTCGCCAACGGCTCGCGCGGCGCCAACAACGCGCTGCAGTCCAAGCCCTCCTCGTGCCGGTCGGCCTACTCCACCTTCACCGCGGGCTGCGGCTGGGGCCGGCTGGAGGCCTCGAGCGTCTTCACCGGCTTCGACAAGTACCTCACCGCCAACGAGGAGGACGTCCGCTGGGCCACGCTGGTGGCCGACGCGTTCGCCGCCGCCGGTGGTGAGGGCGCGGTCTCGACCGTGTCCAACTCGGCGCTGATGGCGACGCTGCAGGCGGCCGGCGTCTCGGCCACCCGCCAGGACATCGTGATCGACCCGCCCACGGCGTACGGCTCGCCGCCGACCACGGGCTACGCCAACGACCCGGTCAACACCGCCACCGGCAACTTCCTCGAGAACGAGGTCGACCTGTCGTGCCCGGGTGGTGCCGCGTCGCTGGCGCTGACCCGCACCTACAACTCCTTCGACCCCGAGGCCGGGGCGTTCGGCACCGGCTGGTCCTCGTGGCCCGAGGCCGGCCTCGCCCTCGACGACGAGGCCGCCCGGATGACCCTGCCCGAGGGCCGGGTCGTGGTGTTCCCCCGGCTCGGAGCGGGCTGGGACCGCGCCACGGGCGAGAACCTCTGGATCGCGGCCGTCGACGGCGGCTACCGCGCCCACGACAACGCCGGCCGCACCTGGGACTTCGGCCCCGCGGGCGAGCTGCTCTCGAGCGCGGCCGGCGCCGGCACCCGGGTGTCGCTGGTCCGCGACGACGGTCGGCTGGTCCGCCTGGAGCACGAGCGCGGCCGCTCGATCGAGCTGGCCTGGCACGGCGACCTGGTGGTCGCCGCGACCACCTCCGACGGTCGCCACGTCGACTACGGCTACGACGACCACCACCGACTGGTCAGCGTCACCGGCCCCGCCGGCACCCGCACGTACACCTGGAACGACGCCGGCCTGATCGAGTCCGTCACCGACGCCGACGGCGTCCTGGAGGCGGAGAACACCTACGACACCCAGGGCCGGGTCACCACCCAGCGCTCGCAGTTCGGCCGGGTCACCCGGTTCGTCTACCTGCCGGGCAACGTCACGGTCGTCTCCGACCCCGACGGCGGCCGCTCCAACACCTGGATCCACGACCACCGCGGCCGGCTGATCGGCCTGGTCGACGCCCACGAGCAGCGCCAGTCCACCTCGTACGACGCCCACGGCAACGCCGTCCTGGTCACCGAGCGCGACGGCGCCGTCACGGTCCACGAGTACGACGACCGTGGCCGCCGCACCCGCACCGTCACGCCCACCGGCGCCGACCTGACCTACGGCTACGACGACCACGACCGGGTCACCACCGTGGTCACCGAGTCGGGCGCCGTCACCGGCTACTCCTACCCGGACGACGACGGCAGCAGCCGCAACCCCACGCTGATGGTCGACCCCGAGGGGGGCCGGACGGAGCTCACCTGGGACGACGGGCTGCTGGTGCAGGTCGTCGACCCGGTCGGCGTCACCGTGCGCTTCGGCTACGACGACCACGGCGACCTCGTCGCGACGACCGACGCCCTGGGCAACACCGCCCGCCTCGAGCGCGACACCACGGGCCGGGTCAAGACGGCGATCACGCCCTCGGGCGCCCGTACCAGCTACTCCTACGCCCCGTCCGGGCTGCTGGCCTCGCGCCGCGACCCCGACGGCGCCGTGTGGCACTACGAGCACACCACGGCCGGCCGGCTCTCGGCCGTCGTCGACCCCACCGGGGCCCGCACCGAGATCGAGCGCGGCTCGCACGGCGAGGAGACCCGCACCATCGACCCGCTGGGTCGCGCGGTCACTCGCCAGCTCGACGACCTCGGCCACGTCGCCTCGGTCGAGCTGCCCGACGGCGCGCGCTGGGAGTTCACCCACGACGCGCTGTCGCGACTGGTCAGCACCACCGACCCGACCGGCAGCACCTGGGGCCGCGACCACGACCCGGTCGGTGACCTCACCGCCACGGTCGACCCGACCGGCCTCCGGCAGGACGTCGCCTCCGACCGGGCCGCCGGCAGCGTCACCGTGGGTGACGGCGCCGCCTCGGTGTCCACGCGCTTCGACCCGCTCGGCCGCCAGGTCAGCGCCGAGCGCCCCGACGGCTCCACCGTCCTCACGACGTACGACCGCTGCGGCCGTCCGGTCGAGCTGGTCGACGCCGAGGGCGCGCTGACCCGGCTCCGGCGCGACGCCGCGGGCCGCGTCGTCGAGGTGATCAGCCCGACCGGTGGCTCGACCCGCCACGACTACGACGAGTGCGGCCGCCGCTCGGCGACCACCGACGCCCACGGCGCCCGCACCACGTTCGAGCACGACGTCGACGGCCGGCTCGTACGCCAGGTGCTGCCCACCGGCGAGGTCGCCCGTGTCGAGCACGACGTCTGCGGCCGGGTCGTGGCCCGCTCGGTCCCGGGCCGTGGGGTGGCGCGCTACCGCTACGACGCCGCCGGTCGCGTGGTCGAGTCCTCCGACACCTGGTTCGGGCGCCGCAAGTTCCGCTACGACGCCGCGGGCCAGCTGGTCGAGGTCGTCAACGGCAACGGCGGGGTGACCCGCTACGACTACGACGCCAACGGCCGCAACGTCGCGATCACCGACCCGCTCGGCAACACCACGCGCCGCGAGTTCGACGCCATGAACCGCTGCGTCTCCGAGACCGACCCGCTCGGCCGCACCACCCGGGCGAGCTACGACAGCGCGGGCCGTCCGGTCTGGCAGGAGGACCCGAGCGGCAGCCGGATCTCGTGGACCCACGACGAGGCCGGCCGGGTGGTCTCGACCGCCGTCGACGGCCGTACCGTCTCGACCGTCGAGCGCGACGTCCGGGGCCGCAGCGTGACGCTGCACGACCACACCCGTGGCGACGGTCGCGAGGTCGTCCACCACTACCAGTGGAACGCCCGCAACCAGCTGGTCTCGCGCAGCCGCGGCGACCGCACGATGTCGTGGAGCTACGACGCGGCCGGCCGCCGTTCGTCGATGACCACACCCGCCGGGCACCGCACCGACTACACCTACGACGAGGTCGGTCGGCTCGTGGCCGTCGACCACCCGCTGCTGGGACGGGCCGTGCTCGAGCGCGACGCCGCGGGCCGGCTGGTGCAGGCCACCGCCGACGGGATCATCCAGACGTGGGAGCACCACGACGGCTTCGTGGTCGCCCACGTCGTCACCGACGCGCGGGGCTCGACCCGGACCCTGGTGTCGCGCAGCGACGAGGGTCGGATCACCGGGATCGACCGCGACGGCGAGAGCACGAGCTTCGACTACGACGAGGCCTGCCAGCTGGTCGAGGCCCGCAGCGGCACCGTGACCCGGTGGCGCTTCGACGCCGCCGGCCGGCTGGTCGCCGAGTCGCGCGACGGTGACGCCGTCCAGCACGCCTACGACGCGGCCGGCCAGCTGGTGACGAGCCGCCGCGCCGACGGCCGCAGCACCCGCCACTCCTACGACCCGGTCGGACGCCGGGTCCGTACGGAGGAGTCCGACGGCCGGACCCGCGACTACGGCTGGTCGGTGACCAGCCGGCTGACCGAGGTGGTCGACGCCACCGACGGGGGCAGCGACACCGCCCGGCGCACGCGGGTCCACGTCGACGCCACCGGCGAGCTCGCGGAGGTCGACGACACGGAGATCTTCTTCGACGCGGCACACGGCCACGCCCCGTCCCTGGTGCAGGTCGGCGACACCCCCGTGGTGGCCGCCGGACCGGTGACCGGGATCGGCGAGCAGTGGACCACGCCGGGCTGGCGCACCACC
The DNA here is from genome assembly GCA_963724225.1 of uncultured Actinomycetota bacterium. Lineage (GTDB taxonomy): Bacteria > Actinomycetota > Actinomycetes > Propionibacteriales > Nocardioidaceae > Nocardioides. Next base: position 138,261 of record CAVRTX010000022.1, read on the forward strand.
CGCAGCACCGGCAGCGACCCGTGGAGCACGGCCACGGCGGCCGAGCTGCCGGCCGGCCTCACGATCGGCGCCGCGGGCGAGCTCGACGTCGCCGGCCTCGGCTGGCTGGGCGCGCGGGTCTACGACCCGGCGGGCCGTGGCTTCCTCACCGTCGACCCGCTCGACCCGGTCCCGGGTGCGGGCTGGGCCGGCAACCCCTACGCGTACGCCGGCAACGACCCGCTCCACGCGCTCGACCCGACGGGGCTGCGGCCGGTCACCGACGCCGAGCTCGCCGCGTACGCCGCCTCCAACAACGGCGCCATGGCCGCTGCCGGCGACTGGGTCAAGAACAACTGGGAGTACCTCGCGGGCGGCGCCATGGTGATCGCCGGCGGCGTGCTGATCGCCACCGGCGTCGGTGGTCCGGCCGGCATGATGCTGATCTCGGCCGGCGCCGACACGATCATCCAGAAGGCCACCACCGGCGGCGTCAACTGGGGCCAGGTGGCCATCTCCGGCGCCTTCGGTGCCTTCGGCGGCACCGGCGTGGCCCGGTCGCTCGGCGCCAACACCCTGCTCAAGCAGCGGATCGTCGGCGGCATGATCTCCGGCACGGCCAGTGGTGCCACCGGCGGTGCGTACACCTACGCCACCGGCCCCGGGCCGCACACGCCGGAGGGCTTCGTCCGCGCGACCGCCTTCGGAGGCGGCGCCGGCCTGGTGACCGGCGGTGCGACCGGCGCCTTCGGCCACGGTGTGGACGCAGCAGCGATGCGCTACCTGCCGCGGACCCAGGTGCTGCCCGAGACCACCGTGGCCCAGCGGGGCCGCGAGCTGCTCGGCAACCCCGGCGACACGGTCGTGCTCGGCCGCCAGCCCGACACCGCCGTCGCGCAGGGCTGGGACGACCACGTCGTGCTCAACGCCGACGACTGGACGCCCGAGCTCAACGACGAGTTCGTCCGCGGTGCGATGGACTACCAGCGGCCGATCTACCTCGCCAGCGAGCCCGAGGGCAACCTGGTGACGACCGACGGGCCGCGGGTGGGTCAGCCGACGGTGTTCGCCACCGAGCTCGACATCCTCGACCAGGGTGGCTACACGAGGTCCGGCGACTACCTGGTGGGTCCGTGACGGAGTCCGTCCTGGACGTGCTCGACCGCGCCCCCACCGGCGAGGCGCCCGGCGCCGGGTGGACGGCCGACGTCGAGCGCTCGCTCGCCGACGCGCCGGACGCCTGGGTCGCGGCCGTGGCCGCCGAGGGCCTCTCGAAGGACCGGGCGTGGGTGCTGCTCTCCTGGGTCGAGGACGCCGCCTCCCGGCTCGTGCGCGAGCGGCGGCGCGACCTCGTCGAGCGGGCGGCGTTCGCGATGTCGCTGCTCGAGGCGAGCCCGCTGGACCGTCGCGACGTGATGGTGGTGGCGATGCTCGTGCGCCGGGGGACGACCCTCGCCGGGCTGCCGTTCGACAAGCCGGTCTCGCGGGGCTGCGCTCGGGCCGGCGAGCTCGGGACGCGGTGCGAGCAGTGGCTGCTCCGGATCACCGACGCCACCCCCTCGACCCACGAGGAGGTCGGCGAGGGCCGCGACCTCCGGTTCGTGCGCAGGCCCACCTCGATCGACCCCGACGCGCTGCTGGCGCGCTTCGGACGGAAGCGCGCCGACGGTGGCGACGAGCCGGCCTGAGGCGACGACCACGGAGAAGCCGGGCCCTCCGGACGTGAGAGGCTGGAACCGATGAGCCAGGACCCTGACCAGAGCCCCGACTCCGGGGTGTGGCCCGCCTACGTGCGCTACCCCGTCATCGTCGTGCTGGCGGGGCTGGGCCTGATCGGCGTGATCACGTTCGTCTACGACGCCGGCTGGCTGCCGCTCGTCGGACCGTTCGTCGCGGTCGTGGCCGCCTCGGTCATCGTGTTCGTCGTCATGTGGTGGCGCAGCCGGCGGCTGCAGCGGCTCTCGACCGCGGCCGCGGAGCTGCTGCGGGAGCTGGGGCCGGCGATCGCCGAGGAGCGTCGGCTCCCCGTTGCCGAGCGGCCGACCGGGGCCTCCGACCAGGCCCTGGAGCAGGCCGCGCTGCAGGTCGAGTCGGCGCTGCAGCGGCTGGCGTGGGCCCACGAGCAGGGCGCGGCGCCGGTCCTCACCGACCTGGTCGCCTCGACCCGCGAGTCGTGGCGGCCCGAGGCGCCGCTGACCCGGCAGGTGCAGCGGCTGGAGCGTACGTCCGCGGAGATGGACCAGCAGCTGCGCAAGATGCAGGCCGTGGCGGCGCGACGCCAGCGTTGAGTCAGCAGGACTCGGTGAGCTTCTGGAACTTCGGGTCGCTGAAGATGTCGCCGCTCGGGCTCTCCTCGATGGTGTCGCCCACGACGGCGTAGAAGGTGTCCTCGTACGTCGCGTACTGGTCGCCGCTCGGGCACTCGCCGGGACTGAAGACGGCGATCTCGTCGCCCTGGATCACGCAGCCGTCGTAGTCGTCGGGAAGGGTCTCCCCCGCCACCCAGACGTCGTCACAGTCGGGGAGCGACTCGACGGCGCCGCTGGCCTCGGGTTGTCCGGAGTCCTCCCCCGAGTCGTCGCCCCCGCACCCGGCGAGGACGGTCGTTGCGAGCACCACGGCCACCAGCCACACCCGAGAGGTCATGGCCGCATCGTACGGAGCGCGGTCAGGGGGCGGTGGAGGGACTGGCCGCCTGCAGGAACTCCAGGGTGCCGCCGCTGGAGAGGTAGCCGCGCCCGGCGGTGACGGCCACCGGCGCCCGCCGCGGCAGCGTCGCTCCGACCAGGTCGCCGTCGTAGTCGATGTTGGGCTGCAGCAGCACCCCGCAGCGCGACTTGCGGACCGTCTTGGTCCAGTGGCTGTAGAGGCCGCGCAGGTCGTCGGAGCGGCCCGCCGCGACCACCAGCAGGTCGGTGGGCCGGGCCGAGAGCAGCCCGGCGAACGCCTGGTCGGAGTCGTCGTACTTCTCGGCGTCGTCCACGACCAGCACCAGCCGGCCGCGGTGGACCCGGGCGGCCGCGAGCAGTGCGGCCAGGCCGTCGTCACCGACGACGCAGCGGTCGAGCCCGGCGTCGGCCAGCGGCGACCGGCGCCCGCAGACCCCCCAGACCGCGAGGGCCTCGCCGTCCGCGGCCGCACCGGTCCGCAGCGCCTCGACCATGGCCAGCAGCAGCGTCGACTTGCCCGAGCGCGGCGGGCCGGCGACCAGGACGTGCTCGCCCTCGTACGCCTCGAGCATCGCCGGCTCCAGGTCGGACTCGCGGATGCCGACCGGGACCTGCCAGGGCTCGCTGCCGAGGTGGGCGACCGCCCCGAGCTCGGCGACCGTCACCCGCTCGGGCAGCTGCCCGACCACCGAGGCCTTCGGGGGGTGGCCGGGCCAGCGTGCCGCGACGTGGGCCACGGCCTCGGGCAGCGACGTCGACGGCGACGCGACGTGGGTCTGCAGCCTGGTCTCGGCGAACACGCAGCGCCCGGCGACGGCCGCGGGGGCGAACTTCACCGGCACGCCGGCCGAGGCGTAGTCGTAGGTGTCGGCGAGCCGGAACAGCCACTTCTGGGTGGTCACCTCGTCGATGGCGGCGGGGACCGACTTGGCGCGGGACGTGGTCGCAGCGCACCAGAGGCCGACGTCGGGTCCGTCGGCGTACGCGCGGTAGAGGCCGTCGAGCAGCTTGATGCCCTCGAAGTCGTCGTACTCGTCGCGCAGCGCCGCCAGCCCGTCGATGAGCACGACCGTCCGGCGGTGCGGTCCGGGGGCGGTACGGCGCCGGTCGAGCTCGCCGCGGAGGTGCTTCATCAGCCGTACCTGCTGCTCGCGGGACGCGGACCCCGAGCCGACGTACGCGGCCGTGTGCGGCAGTGTGGCCAGCGGCTCGAGGTCGCGGGAGCCCATGTCGAGGATGACCAGGTCGAGCTCGTCGGGCGCGTGCTCGGCCGCCAGGGTGAGCGCGATGCTCGACAGCGTGGTGCTGGTGCCGCTGCCGGGGATCCCCATCAGCAGCAGGTTGCCGCGGTCGAGGTCCCAGCCCACCGGGACCTGCCGCTGCCGGTCGGGGTCGTCGGCGAGCGCGACCTGCACCGTCGAGCCGGTCACGCCACCGACCGAGCGGACGTCGTCCCCGCCGTCGTGGGTCGCGGCCAGGGACAGGTGCTCCCCCAGCGGCTCGGGCCACACCGGTCGCGGCGGCGCGTAGCCGGCGTCGGCGTTGGCCGCCACGACCGCGTCGATCAGCAGGTCGAGGTCGGTCGGCGCGTCCTCGTCGACCACGGCCTTCGGCCGACCCGGGTCGACCACCTCGCCGAAGCCGATCGGGTGCGCATCGACCAGCGTGGAGGCCGAGGACTCCGAGCGGCCGGTGACCAGGGCGGTCTGCACGGGGGTGATGTCGTCCTGGCCGAGCTTCACGAAGGCGCGGCCCATCTGGGTGCGGCCGATCGCGGAGGCGGCCGGGACGCCGACCACGTTGATCGAGTCGTCGCGGCTCTGCACCCGCAGCGCCACGCGCAGGTTGGTGTTGGCGAGGATGTCCTCGTTGACCACGCCGGCCGGCCGCTGCGTCGCGAGGATCATGTGGACGCCGAGGGTACGTCCGACGGCAGCCACGCTGACCAGCGAGGACAGGACGTCGGGGTACTCCTTGGCCAGCATCGCGAACTCGTCGACGACCAGGAGCAGCCGCGGCATCGGCTGCTCGGGGTTGGTGGCGAGGTAGGCGTCGAGGTTGTCGATCCCCTCGCCCGCCTCGGCGAAGACCCGCTGCCGGTAGTGCATCTCGGCCTCGAGCGCCCGCAGCGCCCGGTCGGCGAGCTGCTCGTCGAGGTTGCTCACCGTGCCGATGGTGTGCGGCAGCCGCTCGCAGGTGGCGAACGCGGCGCCGCCCTTGAAGTCGATCAGGATGAAGGTGAGCCGGGTCGGGTCGTTGCGCGCCGCGAGGCCGGCGACCAGCGACCGCAGGAACTCGCTCTTGCCGGAGCCGGTGGTGCCACCGACCAGGCCGTGCGGCCCGTCGCGCACCAGGTCGATCTCGTAGCTGCCGCTCTCGCCCACGCCGACCGGGGTGGAGATCCGGTGGGAGGAGGCCCAGCTCTTGCGGATCGCCTCCGGGGTCATGTCCTCCAGCCCCAGCAGCGGCGAGAGCCGCACCAGGCCGGGCAGGGCGGCACCGGGGACGACCAGCTCGGGGTCGTCGAAGCGCGCGAGGTCGCTGGCGCAGCGCCGCGCGGTCTCGACGTCCAGCCCGGCCAGGATGACGTCGTCGACGACCGTGAGGTCGTCGGGGCGGGTGACGGTGCCGCGGGCGTCGGCCTCCACCCGTACGACCGTGGTGCAGGAGGCGGGCAGCTGCTCCTCGGTGGCGGCGATCACGATGCCGGAGACCTGGGTGCCCTTCTCCTGGGAGGCCAGGCCGCTGCCGGTCGGGCGGCCGTGGCCGAGCAGGCTGCGGGCGGGGGCGTCCCGGCCCTCGGTGAGCACGTCGGAGTCGATCACCAGCAGGACGGCGGGTGTGATGTGGGTGTCGATGCCGTCGCGCAGGCTGCGGAGCAGCGCCTCGCTGCGGCCGCGCTGGGCCGAGAGCCACTGCCCGCCGGCACCGTCGCCGACGTGGCGTACGTGCGGCAGCCAGGTCGCCCACTGCCACACCTCGTCGCGGCCGGTGTCGCAGAAGACGCCGACGGTGAGGTCCGCGGGCCCGGCGTGGACCGTCGCCTGGCAGACCAGGCTGCGGGCGACGGCCAGGGCACCCTCACGGTCGCCGACGATGCCGACCACGCCCGCGTCGGTCAGGTCGACCTCGACGGGCGCGGCGGGGATCCGGGTGTCGGACACGACCTCGCGGACCTTCTCCTCGAGCTTGGTGCCGGACTGGGAGTCCAGCGGCGGCCTCCAGGCCACGTCGCCCACGCCGGCATGAAGCCGCAGCAGCTCGCCGGCGCCGGGACGCCGCTGCCACAGCTTCGTGGTCGGGAGGGCGGCGCGGCGGAGCATGGTGGCGGGGTCGGGGACCTCGTCGCGGCGCCGGGTCCGCTCGGCGGTCGTGGCCTCGTCGAGGTCGTCGCGGAACGCCTCGAGCGCCGCGCCGAACCGCTCGTCCTCCTCCTCGAGGTCGGACTTGCGGCGGCGCTTCTGCTCCCACCAGGTGCCGACGGCGATGACCGGGCTCATCAGCGCCAGCACGGCCATCGCGGGACCGAACATGACCACCATCACGACCGCGAGCAGGAGCGGCGCCACGACGGTCGCCATGCTGAACCGGCCTGGAGGCGGCGGGTCCTTGTGCGCGGGCGGGACCACGGGGTCCGGCTGCGGTGGCCGGCCCGGACGGGGTGGCCGGTTGAAGGGCGCGGTGCCGGCGGTCGTGACGTTGTGGAGGCTGCCGGGAGCGGGAGCCGGGGACTCCGCCAGGTCGGGCCGCAGCGTGATCGCGGTCCCGCCGACCACCACGACCGCCTCCCCGGTGACGAAGATCCCCTCCTCGGGCACCTTCACCCCGTCGACGAAGGTGCCGTTGGTGGAGCCCGCGTCCTTGATCCGCAGCCCGGCGCGCGTCTCGGGCTCGGGCGCAGGCTCGTCCTCGGGCTTGGGCTTCTTCCTGCCCTCGGCCGGCTCCTCCTGCTCCCCGCCCACGCTCTCGACGGCGTGCTCGACCGTGGCGTGGCTCCACGAGGCGCTGGCCGAGTCGACGGTCAGGTCGGCCTGGGGTGAGCGACCGATGAACAGCGCGCGCTTGGTCGGGACGGCGACGGTGCGCCCGGCGTCGAGACCGCCCGAGACGAGGGCGGCCCAGCCGCGGACCGGCCGCGGGGGGTCGAGCCGGGAGCGGGCCACCCGCGTGCCCTCGAGCAGCAGCAGGTCGGAGAGCCGGGCGTTGGCGGTGTGCTCCGAGTCGTCGACCCAGAGCGTGTCGTCGCCCGGCACCGTGGTCCCGCACACCGCCTCGACCAGGTCGGCCAGCGTGGCGGTCTCGGCGTACTGCGACGTCTCGACCTCGTGGCGGACCCCGTCCAGCTCGATCGCGAGTCGCACGCGTCGTCTCTCCTTCTTCCTCCGGGTCCCGGTCGCCGCCCCGGGTCAGGCGGTCGGCGACTCGAACCAGTAGAGCCGGGGCGCACCCGCCAGGTCGACCGGGCGCAGGCCCGGGTCCTGGGTGGTGGCCTGCAGCGAGACCACGGCGTCGCTCGACACCGCGGCCGGCGAGGAGAAGTCGAGCGCCGGCCCGGCGAGCCCGTCGCTGGCGTCGGGCGTGAGCCCGGCCAGGGCGTCGCGTACGTCGCCCGGCTCGGCGGACCCGGCGGCGGCCGCGGCGGTCACCAGGGCGACGACCGCGTCGTGGCTGCGGGCATCGGCGGCACCGGCCACCGTCTCGAACTTCTCGTCGTCGAAGAAGTCGGTCACGTCGCCGTCCTCGGCGGTGACCCGCAGCGCCGCGAGGTAGGCCGAGACGGCCGCACCCTCGGTGCCGGGGTCGAGCGCCGCGACGTCGTCCGTGTCGAGGCCTGCCGTGGTCAGCGGAGCCGCGAGCGAGGCACCCGACTCGTCGAGCGCCTGCGCGAACGCCGGGCTGACGGCATCGCCGGTCAGGAAGACCGGAAGGACGACGTTGCGCTCCTGGAGCGCCTGCACCACCTGCGCCTGCATGGCGGCCGGTCCGGACACGACGACCGAGTCGGCACGGGCGGCGCTGCGCGAGAGCTTGGCCACGCGGGTCGCGATCGCGGCGGCGTCACCGCCGGAGCGCAGGGTCAGCGTGCCGGCCTCGTCGACGTCGACCGGGGCACCGCCCGCGTCGACGACGGCCGGGCGGCTCACGCCGGCCGACTCGAGCGCCGTGGTGAGGGCGGTCGACACCTGGCCGGCGTCGGCGCCGGTCGTCCAGACGCCCTCGGGCATGCCGGACAGCGTGTCGGCGTACGGAAGCAGCACCGGGACGCCGAGCTCGGCGGCAGTGTCGAGGGCATCGGTGACGTGCTTGCCCTCGGTCGCCATCACGATCCCGCTGACGCCCTCCTCGGCGAGCTCGCGGACCGCCGCGTCGGCGCCCTCGGCCGTGCCCTGGTCGTCACGCGGCACCAGCGAGACGTCGCCGTGGCCGAGCCCGTAGCGGTAGGCGGCGACCCGGGCGCCCTCGGCTGCCTCGTTCCACTGCGCACCCTCACCGGGCGCAGAGGTCAGGCTGACCACGACGCCGATCGACACGTCCTCGGGCACGCCGTCCGGCGCCAGCTCGACCGCCGGCGGGCTGACCGGTCGCCCGGTCTCCTCCGGCGAGTCCTCGCTGCTGGTGCAGGCCGAGGTCGTCACGAGCACCGCTGCCGCGGCGACCCCGAGCAGGAGCCGCGAGCGCCGGAGCGCCCCACGCCCCGCCATCAGCTGTCACCGATCCGGAAGCTGTAGACCGTCCGGTGCTGCGACCCGCTGGGCAGGTCGAGCTGGAAGGCCGGCATGTCGAGCAGCATCTGCATCGCGGCGTCGGTCTGCGCCTGCCGCAGCATCAGCCCGTCGATGTCGCGGCTGCGCACGTTGGAGTACGACGTCGCCTTGTCGCCGGCCAGCGCGAGCTGGTAGTCGGCCGTACGGGCGGTCGCGGCGTTGGTCGCCATGGCCCCCAGCAGGCCGCCACCGCCGACCCGGCGCTGGCCGAGGTCGAGCAGCACCTTGCGCAGGTCGGCGGTCAGCAGCGTGGTCGCCGCCTCCATGTCGCGGGTCGAGGAGCTGACACCGGAATTGATCTGACCGAGCCCCTGCTCGACGCTGTCGGTGACGTTCCTGGCTGCCTGCTCCTGGGCCGCGAGGAAGCCCTTCTTCTGGGCGTCGATCTGCTTGCGGCCGTCCTGGACCACGGTGTCGGACGCACTCTTGAGCCCGTTGACCGACCGGTCGAACATCTGGCTGAGCTCGCCGGTGGCGTCGTCGCCTGCCTCGACGATCTTGTCAGCGGTGCCGTCGAGGCTCTTGTTCGCCTTCGCCTGGGCATTGGCGATGCCGGTGGTGATGCCGGTGCTGATCTGCGCCACCTGGGCCTCGAGGTCCTGGATGTTCTTGATCTCCTCGCCGAGGTCCTCGCGCCGATCGGCGAGCACGTCGAAGGCCGGCAGCAGCACCTCGTCGAAGAGCTCCTGGAAGGTCTTGCCGGTGCCGTCGGGGCCGCGCGAGTTGAGGGCCGCCTCGATCGCGGCCGAGGTCTCCTCGGTGGTGGTGCGCACCGCGGCCAGCGCCGCCCCCGCACCCACGAGCGGCTGGGTGTCGGTGGCAGTGGTGCGGGAGCTGTCGAGGATGCCCTGCACGTCGTCGTTGATGGTCAGCTCGGCCGGGTCGGTCTCGCCGCAGTCGTAGTCGACCAGGCTGCGGCGGACCTGCTCCAGGCGCTGGCGGTCGGGCGGGAGGGCCGTCGCGATGACGTCGCACAGGACGGCCGCGTTGGCCGTGTCGCGGTCCGCGACGGACTGGGCGTCCACGTGGATGTCACCGAGAGCCGACTCGAGCGCACCCAGGGCCCGGCCGGTCTCACCGTTGCGGGAGAGCGCGTCTCGGGCGTCACGCATCGACTCCAGCAGGTCGACCCGGCGGTTGCTGACCTCCTCGCTGATGCCCTCCAAGGTCTCGGCCTGGGCCATCAGCGCCTCAGCGGCGTCGACGGCGGCCTCGTAGAGCTCCGGCTTGATCAGGCCCAGCGTCTCGAGCAGCTCGGTCTCGAGCTCGTCAGCTGCCTCGGCGAAGGCCGAGCGGGTCTCGACCAGGGAGCAGGTGATCGAGGCGTCGGTCGGCTCGCAGGTCGTCGCGTCCGCGTCCCTGTCACCGATGGTCTCGAGGATCGAGTCGCGCAGGGCCCCGCGGCACGCGTCGGTGGCCTTGGCGTAGCCGCCGAGCTGGCCGGCGACCTGCAGCAGGCTGCCGTAGACGGTGTCGGTCTGCTTGGGGCCGGCGACGGCCGTCTCGCATCCGCTGCCGCTGATCCCGACCGTGGGGGGCTGGGCGGAGGTGTCGCCCAGGAGCTTGTCGACCGCGACGACGGCCTGCTGGAGCTCGGCGACGGCGTTGGAACCGGTCGCCTCCAGCGTCGAGTTGAGGTCGCCCTGCAGGCTCCGCAGCGCGCCGTCGAGCTGGCTCATGTTGGAGCTCACCGACTGGGTGCTGGACTGCAGGTCCGCGACGGTCTGGGTGCCGAGGGTCTCGGCGGAGCTGGTGAGGCTGGTGCGGACCTCGGAGATCGTGTCGCTGGCGCGGGACAGCACCAGGTTGACCTCACCGATCAGCTCGATGGTCCGGCGCTGCAGGTCGAGCTCGCCGGACCTGGCCGGGTTGAAGGCGGAGTCGACCAGCGCACCCATCGACGGGTCGGTCACCAGCCCGGGCTGGACGCTGAGGTCGATCGTCGGGACGTCGAAGTCCTTGGCGTCGAGGACCAGGCTGAACTCCGAGGAGGACTTCAGGATCGGCGGGGCGAGCAGCGCGGCCCACTGCACGGAGGTCCCCTCGGCGCCGCGGCCCAGCACGCCGTTGGTCACGTTGGTGCCGGAGCCCTGGTCGTCGGTCACGACCCGGTCGGCCTTGAGGTCGCCGAGCGAGGTGGACGCGGTGACCGTCAGCGGGGAGCCGACCAGCGCCGCCTGCTGGCGGGCGGTCCCGGCGGCGTCGTACGTCAGCATCTCGGGCCTGACGGTGAGGTTCTGGACGGTCACGTCGATCGCGACCCGACCGGTGTATCCCTGCAGGTCGGCGAGGTCGGTGCCGGCTCCCTCGGACGTACGCCACGAGGTCAGCACCCGCACCGGGAGGTCAGCCACGACCTCCTGCGGGGAGTACGACTCGTCGGTCGTCTCGGCGTCCTCGACGCTGCCGGCGGTGCGGACGACGGAGCTGCCGACGCCGGTGGTCGTGCCGTCGGGGCCCATCGTCACCGCGACGGACTGCAGGACGCGCTCGGTGGCGCTCTCCACGGTCGGCACGGTGGCGGGGACGGCAGCGGGCGCAGCGCCCATGGTGGCGAGCACCAGGGACGTGGCGAGCGTGGTGGTCACGAGGGCGCCGCGACGGACGTCCCCCCTGCGACGTGAAGGCGGAATCACTGATCTCCCCCGAATCCGATCAACGGTTTTTTCGTGCGGTGACGCCACCTGTAACGTCCCGAGCCCTCGAAAGGATACGTACGATGGCTCGTTCTGGCCAAAGTTCACCCATTTTTTGTCCATCGGGTGGTAACACTCCGCGCCCGGGGGTTGGGATCGCACCGCGGGTGGGCCGCAACGGCGGTGGACAAGTGCCACCGGCGGGGACACGCTGTCACCCATGGATCCCCCAGTGGGGGCTCCCGTGGCGGGGGCGAGGCCGTACGGCGACCGTGTCCGTGCCCTGCCGGCCGGCTCGACCCGGCGGCACTCCCTGGTGCGTCTGGGCGAGGGGATCCGTGACCGCTTCTGGTGGATCCCCGCCGTCCTCGTGACGAGCGGGGTCGTCCTGGGCGTCGTCGTCTCCCGCCCCGACCTGGTGGGCCTGCCGGACGGGTGGGGCGTCGGCCGCGCGGTCCGGACCGCGACGGCCGACACGTTGCTCCAGGTGATGGCGTCCTCGATGCTCACCTTCGTCGGCGTGGTCTTCACGATCACGCTGGTGGGGCTCCAGCTCGCCAGCTCGCAGCTCTCACCACGCGTCATCCGGACGTTCGTGCGCTCGGGCGTCACCAAGACCGCGTTCGGTGTCTTCCTCGCCAGCTTCGCGTTCGCCCTCACCGGTCTGGCCCTCGACAACGTCGAGGACCCTGCCGCGGCGTCGCGCACGGTCACGGCGGCGGTGGTCCTGCTGGCGCTCGCCGTGGGCGTCTTCGTCGTGTACGTGACCTCCACGATGCGGCTGCTCGAGGTCGGCTGGGTCATCACCGCGGTGGCCAACGAGACGCGGGCCGCGATCCGCCGCGCCTCACCACCCGCCACCAGCTACGTCGACGCCGCGCGGCCGGAGCTCACCGAGGCGCCCCACGTCGTACGCCTGGGCCGGGTGGACCGCCGTGGCTACCGCGGTGTCCTGGGGACGGTCCTGGGCATCGACCGCGGCCGGTTGGTCCGGGTCGCGGCGGCCCACGGGTGCGTGATCGAGCTCCTGCCCCGGATCGGCGAGTACGTGCCGAGCGGCGGGCGGGTGTTCGCCATCCACGGGGGCGACCCTCCCGAGGACGAGACGGTGCTCGCCTGCCTGGACCTCGGGCGTTCGCGGACGCTCTACCAGGACCCCTCGTTCGGGATCCGGCAGCTGGTCGACGTGGCGACCCAGTCGCTCTCGCCGGCCATCAACCAGCCCTCCACGGCGGTGCAGGTCATCGACCGGCTCCACGACCTCCTGCTCCGCATCGCCCGGTCGCCGATGCCGACCGGTCTGGTCGTGGACGCTGCCGGCGTGGTGCGACTGGTGGAGCCGACGGTCGGGGCGCCGTACCTGCTCGAGCTCGCCTTCGAGGAGATCAGCCACCTCGGAGCCTCGTCGAGGCACGTCACGCAGCGACTGGCAGCGGCGTACGACGACCTGGCCGACGAGGCCCCGGCGGACTGGGGCGAGACACTGACCCGGCTGCGGGCCTCGCTCCTGCGGCTGTGCCGCGCCCAGGACGCCTGGGAGGAAGGGATCGGGCTCCGCCCCGACCGGATGGGTCTCGGGTAGGACGACGGAGGCCGCCGCACGGCACGCGGCGACAGGTGGTGGAGCCTAGGGGACTCGAACCCCTAACCCCCTGCTTGCAAAGCAGGTGCGCTACCAATTGCGCCAAGGCCCCGCGGGTGGGTCAGGAGCGGCGCGAGGAGTCGACGCTGTCGGTCGCCTCCGCCCAGAGCGCCTGCTCGTGGCGGGACTCGTCGAGCTTCTTCTTGGTGAAGGCGGCGCCGGCGGCGGCCACCAGGACCAGCAGGATCTTCTTCATGGAGGCTCCTCGTCTCACACCGGCACGGGGTGGGCCTAACAGGACTTGAACCTGTGACCTCTTCCTTATCAGGGAAGCGCTCTAACCGTCTGAGCTATAGGCCCGCGTTGGACGTCGTGAACGTCGACGGCCGCCCCGGAGAAAGCACTGCGGGCGACCGAGGGGAGACACTACCGCAGCGCCTCGGGTGGTCCCAAAACGCTGCTCAGCTGTCCTCGGCGAGCGTGACTTCGACACCGCCCAGCAGGGCGGCGGCCATGTTGTAGAGGAACGCGGTGAGCGTCGCGATCGCGGTCAGCAGCACCACGTCGACCACGGCCACCAGCATCGTGAACCCGAGCACGCGTGAGGTGCTGATGTAGTCGGTGACGTCGAAGTTGCCGGCCTCGCTGCCGAGGACGTCCTCGACGGTGGCGTTGATGGAGTCCCAGACGCCGGCGCCGCCGAGCACGGTCCAGACGATGAAGACCGAGACCACCGTGACGATGCCGAAGGCGACCGAGAGCAGGAACGACGTCTTCATCACCGACCAGGGGTCGATCCGGGTCAGCCGCAGCCGGGCACGCCGGGGCGGTCGCTTGCCGCCGGACTGGGCGGGTCGCCGCTGCCGGCTCATCTGCTTGGACGGAGCATCGGCGTTGCGTCGGTGCTCGTCGGCGGCCCGGGCCAGCTTCGACTGGATCCGCTCGGTGAGCGGCTGGCGGGAGTCGTCGGAGTTGTCGCCGTTGTCGGGTCCCCGGACGGCGGCCCTCTCGGCCGTCCGCTCGGCACTGCGATCCGACATCAGTCCTCCTGGGTGCCCTGTTCGTCGGCCGGGTCGGCCGTCTCGTCAGCCTGCGATCCTTCGATTGTTGCATCCGGGACCGCATCCGGCGATTCGACGGTGGTCTCCCCGGCGGCATCCGCCGCGGCCGCGTCGGGTGCCGTCTCTCCCTCGAGCGGCTCCTCCTCGACGACCTTGCCCTCGACCGAACGGGCCACCACGGCGACCGCGTCACCGTTGCGCAGCCGTACGAACGCGACCCCCTTGGTGGACCGGCCGAGCGGCCGGAGACTCTCGTCGACCTGGGTCCGGACGACCTGTCCGGACTGGGTGATCGACATGACCTCGTCGCCCTCCTCGACGATGAACGCGCCGACCAGGTTGCCGCGCGACTCGTCGTCGAGGTGCATCGTCTTGATGCCGAGCCCGCCGCGGGACTGCAGCCGGTAGTCGGAGATCCTGGAGCGCTTGGCGAACCCGCCGTCGGTGATCGTGAAGACGTACTGCTCCTTGACGTCGGGCAGCGAGCCGGGCTCGATGGAGGTACCTTCCGCCTCCGCCTTCGCCTCGGCGGCCTCCTCGGCGGCGACCTGCTCGGCGCGGATGACCGACATCGAGAGCATCGCGTCACCGTCGCGGAACTTCATGCCGGTGACGCCGGAGGTCGCGCGCCCCATCGGCCGCAGCTGGGAGCCGTCGGCCTTGAACCGGATCGCCTGGCCCTTGCGGGAGACCAGCAGGATGTCGTCGTCCGCGTCGACCAGCTCGGCACCGATCAGCTCGTCGTCGTCCTCGCGGAAGTTGATCGCGATGACGCCGGCCTGGCGCGGGCTGTTGTAGTCGCCGAGCCGGGTCTTCTTGACCAGGCCGTTGCGGGTGGCGAGCACCAGGAACGGCGCCTGCTCGTAGTCGCGGATCGCCAGCACCTGGGCGATGTCCTCGTCGGGCTGGAAGCTGAGCAGCCCGGCCACGTGGCCGCCCTTGGCGTCGCGCGAGGCCTCGGGCAGGTTGTACGCCTTGGTGCGGTAGACCCGCCCGGCGGTGGTGAAGAACAGCAGCCAGTGGTGGTTGGTGGTCGCGATGAAGTGCTCGACCACGTCGTCGCCGCGCAGGGTCGCGCCGCGGACCCCCTTGCCGCCACGCTTCTGGACGCGGTACTGGTGGCGCAGCGTCCGCTTGGCGTAGCCGCCGCGGGTGATCGAGACGACCAGCTCCTCGTCGGGGATCAGGTCCTCCATCGAGAGGTCTCCGTCGGCCGCGATGATCTGCGAGCGTCGCTCGTCGCCGTACTTGGCGACGATCTCGTCGAGCTCGTCGTTGATGATCTGCCGCTGCCGGGCCTCGTTGGCGAGGATGTCCTCGAGGTCGGCGATCTCCAGCTCGATCTCGGCCAGCTGGTCGATGATCTTCTGCCGCTCGAGCGCCGCGAGCCGGCGCAGCTGCATGTCGAGGATCGCGTTGGCCTGGATCTCGTCGATGTCGAGCAGCTCGATCAGGCCCTGCCGTGCGTCGTCGACCTCGGGGGAGCGGCGGATCAGCGCGATCACCTCGTCGAGCATGTCGAGCGCCTTGACCAGGCCCCGGAAGATGTGGGCCCGCCGCTCGGCCTCGGCCAGCCGGAAGCGGGTACGCCGCTGGATGACCTCGATCTGGTGGGCGACCCAGTTGGAGACGAACTGGTCGAGGGTCAGCGTGCGCGGCACCCCGTCGACGAGCGCCAGCATGTTGGCGCTGAAGTTGGTCTGCAGCTCGGTGTGCTTGAGCAGGTTGTTGAGGACGACCCGGGCGACCGCGTCGCGCTTGAGCACGACGACCAGCCGCTGGCCGGTGCGACCGGAGGAGTCGTCGCGTACGTCGGAGATCCCCTGCACCTTGCCGGAGTCGGCGAGCTCGGCGATCTTGAGCGCCAGGTTGTCGGGGTTGACCATGTAGGGCAGCTCGGTGATCGAGAGGCAGGTACGACCCTTGGCGTCCTCGTCGATCTCGATCACGGCGCGCTGGGTGATCGATCCGCGGCCGGTGCGATAGGCCTGCTCGATGCCCTCGCGGCCGACGATCAGCGCGCCGTTGGGGAAGTCGGGGCCCTTGATCCGCTCGATGAGCGCGTCCTGCAGCTCCTCGCGCGTGGCGTCCGGGTGCTCCAGCGCCCAGCGAGCACCGGCGGCGACCTCGCGCAGGTTGTGGGGCGGGATGCTGGTGGCCATGCCGACCGCGATGCCGGCCGAGCCGTTGACCAGCAGGTTGGGGTAGCGCGACGGCAGCACCGTCGGCTCCTCCGAGCGCCCGTCGTAGTTGGGCTGGAAGTCGACGGTGTCTTCCTGGATGTCGCGGACCATCTCGAGGGCCAGCGGCGCCATCCGGCACTCGGTGTAGCGCATCGCGGCGGCCGCGTCGTTGCCCGGCGAGCCGAAGTTGCCCTGGCCGTGGACCAGCGGCGCCCGCATCACCCACGGCTGCGCCAGCCGGACCAGGGTGTCGTAGATCGCGGTGTCGCCGTGGGGGTGGTACTGACCCATGACGTCACCGACGACGCGGCTGCACTTGGAGAAGCCGCGGTCGGGCCGGTAGCCGCCGTCGTACATCGCGTAGAGGACCCGGCGGTGCACCGGCTTGAGTCCGTCGCGTACGTCGGGCAGCGCGCGCCCGACGATGACCGCCATCGCGTAGTCGATGTAGGCGCGCTGCATGGAGGTCTGCAGCTCGATCGGCTCGATCCGGCCGCCACCACCCTCGCCGCCGTCGCCGCCGAGCAGGTTTCCGGACTGTTCCGTCACGTCTCTTCGTCTCTCTGGTCGGTTCTAGGCATTTCTAGCGCTCGTTCTAGAAACCTTGATCAAGCCGTATTGAATTTGCCGGGACGTCCTGCGGGGCTCGCCTCCGCGGAGGCTCGTTCCTCGCCTCCACTCCGGCTCACTCCTCGGATCCCGGCCTAGATATCGAGGAATCGGACGTCCTTCGCGTTGCGCTGGATGAACGACCGGCGCTGCTCGACGTCCTCGCCCATCAGGATCGAGAAGATCTCGTCGGCACGCGCCGCGTCGTCGAGGGTCACCTGCAGCATCAGCCGCTGGTCGGGGTTCATCGTGGTCTCCCACAGCTCCTCCGCGTTCATCTCGCCGAGGCCCTTGTAGCGCTGGACCGGGTTCTCCTTCGGCAGCTTCTTGCCCTGGGCCAGGCCGTCGCGGGTCAGCACCTCGCGCTCGGCGTCGGAGTAGACGAACTCGTGCTCGGCCGGCTTGTTCCAGCGGATCCGGTAGAGCGGCGGCTGCGCCATGTAGACGTAGCCGTGCTCGATCAGCGGGCGCATGAACCGGAACAGCAGGGTCAGCAGCAGCGTGTTGATGTGGTGGCCGTCGACGTCGGCGTCGGCCATCAGCACCACCTTGTGGTAGCGCAGCTTGTCGAGGTCGAACTCCTCGTGGATGCCGGTGCCGAGGGCGGAGATGATCGCCTGCACCTCGGTGTTGGCCAGCACCTTGTCGAGGCGTGCCTTCTCGACGTTCAGGATCTTGCCGCGGATCGGCAGGATCGCCTGCACCCGCGGGTCGCGACCCTGCCGCGCCGAGCCGCCGGCGGAGTCGCCCTCGACGATGAAGACCTCGCACTCGGCGGGGTTGGTCGACTGGCAGTCCGAGAGCTTGCCGGGCAGGCCGCCGCCCCCGAGCAGGCCCTTGCGCGACCGGGCCAGGTCGCGCGCCTTGCGCGCCGCGATCCGGGCGCTGGCCGCGGCCTGCGCCTTGCGGACGATGTCGCGGCCCTCGGCGGGGTTCTGCTCGAGCCAGGCGCCGAGCTGGTCGTTGACCAGCCGCTGCACGAAGCCCTTGGCCTCGGTGTTGCCGAGCTTGGTCTTGGTCTGCCCCTCGAACTGGGGCTCCTCGAGCTTGATCGAGAGGATCGCGGTGAGTCCCTCCCGGATGTCGTCACCCGACACCCGGTCCTCGCGCTTCTTGATCAGGCCCCACTCCTCGCCCCAGTGGTTGACCTGCGAGGTGAGCGAGGCCCGGAAGCCCTCCTCGTGGGTGCCGCCCTCGTGGGTGTTGATCGTGTTGGCGAAGGTGTGGACCGACTCGGTGAACGTCGTGTTCCACTGCATCGCGACCTCGAGGCTCATGTGGCTCTCGGAGGACGCGGGCGTCTCCGCCTCGAAGTTGATGACCGTCGGGTTGGCCTTGTCCTTGCGCCGGTTGAGGTGCTCGACGTAGTCGACCAGGCCCCGGTCGTAGCGGAACACCTGCTCGAGGCCACCGGCCTCGCCGCGCTTGATCGCGTCGACGCCTGCCTGGTCGATCGCGTCGCTGACGGTGTCGTCCTCGACGGCGTCGGCGACCTGCTCGGCCGAGGGACGCTCGTCGCGTACGACGATCTCGAGCCCCTTGTTGAGGAAGGCGTACTCGCGGATCCGGGAGGTGATGGTCTCCAGCGAGTACTCCGTCGTCTCGAACACGTCGGGGGAGGCCCAGTAGGTCACGGTGGTGCCGGTGCTCTCGCCCGGCTCCATCTCGCGGACCTGCTCGAGGCCACCGTCGGGCACCCCGACGGTGAAGGTCTGGCGCCACAGGTGGCCGCGGTTGCGGACCTCGGCCAGCAACCGGCTCGACAGCGCGTTGACCACCGAGACGCCGACGCCGTGGAGGCCACCGGACACCTTGTAGCCGCCGCCGCCGAACTTGCCGCCGGCGTGGAGCACCGTCAGCGCGAGCGTCAACGCGGGCAGCTCCTGGCCGGGCGCGGTGTCGGTCGGGATGCCACGCCCGTTGTCCTCGACCCGGACACCGCCGTCAGCGAGCAGGGTGAGCACGATCCGGTCGCAGTGACCGGCCAGCGCCTCGTCGACCGCGTTGTCGACGATCTCCCAGATCAGGTGGTGGAGGCCGCGCTCACCGGTCGAGCCGATGTACATGCCCGGCCGCTTGCGCACGGCCTCGAGGCCTTCGAGGACCTGGATCGCCGAGGCGTCGTAGGACACCTCGACGGGCATCGGTGCGGTAGGCGGGGGGGTGGCGACTTCACTGGTCTCGACGTCGGGTTCGTCGGTCACGCGCACCTCTTCGGCTTCGGATCTGGCAGGGCCCGCCGGTGGTCCGGAGGCCCGTGCGCTGGCATGGCGCGGGTCGCGCCGGGAGAGGTCGCGACCCACTCGTCATGATACCCCCCGGGAGGCCCGGATCCACGCCCCGGCCCCGTCCGGGTGGGGGATCTGTGGACGGGAAGTCCCTCTCACCGGCCCGTAACCGCCTCTCGCACGGCCGCGCAGGGTGCCGGTGAGGGGCCAGTACGTCCGTCAACCCGTCAGGACGGCTGTGAGGGCTCAGCCGTAGGTGTCGCGCGGACCGCGGCCGTCGCGCACCGAGCGCGGACCCTTGCGCCACGACGGGCCGCGGGGACCCTGCACGTCGATCACGGTCACGGTGCCGTGGCCCAGCTCCTCGTTGAGCCGGCGTACGACGGTGGGGGCGAGCAGCGTGAGCTGGGTCGCCCAGGCCGTGGAGTCGGTGCGGACGACCAGCCGGCCGTCGTCGAAGCTCTCCGGCGTGCTGTGGGCGGCGACCTCCGGGCCCACCAGCTCGGTCCAGCGGCCGAAGACCCCGTGGACGCGCAGGTCGAGCTCCCAGCCGTGGTCGTCGACCAGCCGGCCGACGGTGGTGTCCAGCAGCTGCGGGTCACGGTCGTCGGGGTGGGCGCCGGCCGCCCGGGAGCGGGACCGGGGCTGCCACGGGGTCCAGCTCTTGGCCCGCTTGCGGGCGCGCTGCGCGGGGGTGGAGCGGGCGGAGGCGCGGGTCAGCGCGCGGGCCAGGTCGAGGCCGTCGTCGCGGTGGTCCTGCTCCGCGGGCGACTCGGGATCGGGCTCGGTGGGTGTGCCCCCCGGCGGCTGCTCATCCGGCACGGGTCACCGCCCCCTCGCCGACGTCGTAGCGGGAACCCGCGAGCGCGGCGGGGACGTCGTCGGAGACCGCGGCCGTCACCAGCACCTGCTCGGCACCGGACACCAGGTCGGCCAGCTGGTGACGGCGCTCGGAGTCGAGCTCGGCGAAGACGTCGTCGAGCACCAGGATCGGGTCGTCGCCCTCGGCGCGCAGCAGGTCGTACGACGCCAGCCGCAGCGCCAGCGCGAACGACCACGACTCGCCGTGGGAGGCGTACCCCTTGACCGGGAGCCGGCTGTCGCCGGAGCCGAGCGTGAGCCGGAGCTCGTCGCGGTGCGGACCGACCAGGGAGATGCCGCGGTCGAGCTCGTCGCCGCGGCGGCGCTCGAGCTCGGCCAGCAGCGCGTCGGTCAGGGCGCCGCGGTCGGGGTCGGACTCGCTCCCGGCGAGGTCGAAGGACGGTGCGTAGTCGAGCCAGGCGTCGTCGCGGGACGCGCCGCGCGCGACCGTCTCGTAGGCCTTGCCGACGTACGGCCGGAGCTGGTCGACCAGCAGCAGCCGGGCCGCCAGCAGCTCGGCTCCGACCCGGGCGAGGTGGGCGTCCCACACCACCAGCGTCGAGAGCGCGGACTCGCGCGAGCTGCCGCGGGCGAGGCCGGCGGTCTTGAGCAGCGAGTTGCGCTGCCGCAGCACCCGGTCGTAGTCGGACCGGACGCCGGCCAACCGTGGCGTGCGCAGCACCAGCAGGTCGTCGAGGAACCGCCGGCGGTCCGACGGGTCGCCCTTGACGAGGGTGAGGTCCTCGGGTGAGAAGACGACCGTCCGGACCAGGCCCAGCAGGTCGCGCGCCCGGGGGAGGTCGGAGCGGTTGACGCGGGCGCGGTTGGAGCGGCCCGGCGTGATCTCGACCTCGAGCACCGCCTGCCTCCCGTCGCGGACCACCGCCGCCCGCACCAGCGCGCGCTCGGCGCCGGCACGGACCAGCGGCGCGTCGGTCGCGACCCGGTGGGAGCCGAGCCGGGAGAGGTAGTCGATCGCCTCGACCAGGTTGGTCTTGCCCTGGCCGTTGCGGCCGACGAACGCCGTCGCCCCCGGCGCGAGCTCGACCTCGAGGTCGGCGTAGGACCGGAAGTCGTGGAGCGTCAGGTGGGCGACGTACATGGACCGGGCACCGCGTCGCTAGTCGCCGGAGGGGTTGGCGTCGCCGCCCGGGGGCGGCGAGGTCTGCAGGGCGTGGCCGCCGAACTGGTTGCGCATCGCGGCGACCGCCTTCATCGCGGGGGAGTCGTCCTGGCGCGAGACGAAGCGGGCGTAGAGCGCGGCGGTGATCGCCGGGGTCGCGACCGCGTGCTCGATGCCGGCCTCGACCGTCCACCGGCCCTCGCCGGAGTCCTCGGCGTAGCCGCGGATCCCCTCGAGGTCGGGCGTCTCGTCGAGCGCGGACACCAGCAGGTCGAGCAGCCAGGACCGGATGACCGTGCCCTCGCGCCAGGAGCGGAGCACCTCGGTCACGTTGTCGGTGACCTCGGCCTTCTCGAGCAGCTCCCAGCCCTCGGCGTACGCCTGCATGATCGCGTACTCGATGCCGTTGTGGACCATCTTGGAGAAGTGGCCGGCGCCGACCGTGCCGGCGTGGACCGAGCCGAAGTCGCCCTCGGGCTTGAGCGCGTCGAAGGCGGGCTGCACCTTGGCGACGTCGTCGTCGGAGCCGCCGTACATCAGGGCGTAGCCGTTCTCCAGTCCCCAGACGCCGCCGGAGACGCCGCAGTCGACGAAGCCGACGCCGTGCTCGGCCAGCAGCTCGGCATTGGCCTGGTCGTCGGTCCAGCGGGAGTTGCCGCCGTCGACCACCAGGTCGCCCTCGTCGAGCAGCTCGCCGAGCGCCTTCACCGTCTCGCGGGTGGCATCGCCGGAGGGGACCATGACCCAGACGACCTTGGGGGAGGGCAGCGCCGCGACCAGCTCCTCGAGGCTGCCGACGTCGGACACCTCCGGGTTGCGGTCGTAGCCGGTGACGGTGTGCTCCGCACGCCGCAGCCGGGTGCGCATGTTGCCGCCCATCTTGCCGAGTCCGACGAGACCTAGATGCATGTCACCAACCTACGGCAACGCGCGGACGTGATCGGGCGCCGGGACGGGTCAGGAGAGCAGCCGGCGCGGCATCAGCAGGTAGCGGAACGCCGGGTCCGTGCCCGTCTCCCCCGCTGCGCCGCTCATGACGACCGGCTTCGACGCCTGCGTGAACGCCAGCTCGACGACCGACTCGTCGATGGCAGTCAGGCCGTCGAGCAGGAACTGCGGGTTGAACCCGGTGACCAGGTCCTCGCCGTCGATCTCGGCGTGCAGCGACTCCGAGGCCTGCGCCTCCTCGCCGGACCCGGCGTCCAGCGTGAGCTGGCCGTCGGTGAAGGCGAGCTGGACGGCGGTGTTGCGCTCCGCGACCAGGGCGACCCGCTTGACCGAGTCGATCAGGTCGGCCTTGTCGACCTTGGCCGTCGTGAGGTGCTCGGCGGGGAACAGGTTGCGGACCTTGGGGAACTCGCCGTCGAGCAGCCGGGTGGTCGTACGGCGGACGCCGCCGGGGCCCACGCCCTCGAACCCGATGATCCCCTCGCCGGAGCCACTGGCCGCCAGCGCGATCGTGACCTCGCCGCCACCGGTGAGCGACTTGGCGGTGTCGCCGAGGACCCTCGCCGGCACCAGCGCCGCGAGGGACTCGTCGGGGGTGCGCGGGCTCCAGCCGAGCTCGCGGTGGCTGAGCCGGAACCGGTCGGTGGCCAGCAGCGAGATCGACGACCCGTCGATCTCGATGCGTACGCCGGTGAGCACCGGCAGCATGTCGTCGCGGCCGGCGGCCGTGACCGCCTGGGCGACGGCGTGGGCGAACTGGTCGCTCGGCACCGTGCCGGTCGCGGCCGGCATGTCCGGCAGGCTCGGGTAGTCCTCCACCGGCATGGTCTGCAGGCTGAACCTGGCCGAGCCACAGGTCAGCGAGACCCGCGGTCCGTCGAGGACCATCTCGACCGGCTTGGCCGGCAGGCTGCGGCAGATGTCGGCGAGCAGCCGGCCGCTCACGAGCGCCTGGCCCTCGTCGGAGACCTGGGCCTCGGTGAGGGTGGCGCGGGCAGACGTCTCGTAGTCGAAGGTGGAGAGCACGAGGCCCTCGTCACTGGCCTCGATCAGGAGCCCGGCGAGGACCGGGACGCTCGGGCGGACCGGCAGGCTGCGGGCTGCCCAGGCGACGGCATCGGCGAGCACGTCGCGTTCGACGCGGAACTTCACGGTGCGAGCTCCTTCACGGTGCAAGCTTCACGACAGGCGGCGGCCTGCGGGGTCTGCGGGCGGTGGGAGGTGAATCCTGCCATGCGCCCGCCCGGATTGCGCACGACTGGTGGTCCGGGGACCCGCTCGCGGGGTGCGGCGAGGTGTCGACACCCGGTGTTCATCCCCAGAAGGCGGGTCGGAAGGATTTCCACGGGCGATCGATCCGGATGTGGTCTCGTAGGAGTCATAGCAGCGGTGGAATCTGTGGATGACCACCGTCGTCGCAGGTCAGCGTGGGTGTCGTCGGTGCACAACAGGTGTGGAGACACCAGGGACGAACCCCGGTCACATGTGAACGGACGGTGACGTCCGGTGCAACACTCACCGGTTGTGCACAGGCTGTGCACGACCAGGTCGTCACGAACCACAACTTCTCCACACGTCGGAGCGGTGTCGTTCGAGCGCCTCGTACGGGAGGCCGTACCGAACACGGGCGGGGTCGTCACCGGGCCGGTCAGCCCTGCCGCGCCTGCATCTTGATCCGGTTGGTGAGCTCGCTGACCTGGTTGAACACCGCGCGCCGCTCGGCGAGCAGGGTGTTGATCTTGCGGTCGGCGTACATCACGGTCGTGTGGTCGCGGTTGCCGAACTCGGCGCCGATCTTGGGCAGCGAGAGCGGGGTCAGCTCGCGGCAGAGGTACATCGCGATCTGGCGGGCCATCACGAGGTGCCGGCCGCGGCTGGGGCCGGTGAGCTCCTCGATGGAGAGCCCGAAGTAGGCAGCGGTCTGCGCGATGATCAGCCCGGCGGTGATCTCGGGCTCGCCGCCCTCGGGGATCAGGTCCTTGAGGACGATCTCGGCCAGGGTCATGTCGACCTCCTGGCGGTTGAGGTTGGCGAAGGCCGTCACCCGGATCAGCGCACCCTCGAGCTCGCGGATGTTGGTCTGGATCTTCGAGGCGATGAACTCCAGCACGTCCGGCGGCGCCGTCAGCCGGTCCATCGCGGCCTTCTTGCGCAGGATCGCGATCCGGGTCTCCAGGTCGGGGGGCTGCACGTCGGTGATCAGACCCCACTCGAACCGGTTGCGGAGCCGGTCCTCGAGCGCCTCCAGCCGCTTGGGCGGACGGTCGGAGGTCAGCACGATCTGCTTGTTGGCGTTGTGGAGCGTGTTGAAGGTGTGGAAGAACTCCTCCTGGGTCTGGGTCTTGCCCTCCAGGAACTGGATGTCGTCGATCAGCAGCACGTCCACGTCGCGGTAGCGCCGCTTGAACCGGTCCTGCCGGTCGTCGCGGATCGCGTTGATGAACTCGTTGGTGAACTCCTCGCTGGAGACGTAGCGCACCTTGTGCCCGGTGTAGAGGCTGCGGACGTAGTGGCCGATCGCGTGCAGCAGGTGGGTCTTGCCGAGTCCGGAGTCGCCGTAGACCATCAGCGGGTTGTACGCCTTGCCCGGCGCCTCGGCGACGGCGACGGCCGCCGCGTGGGGGAACCGGTTGGACGAGCCGATCACGAAGGTCTCGAAGGTGTACTTGGGGTTGAGCCGGGTCTCCAGGGAGGGGCCGCTGGGTCCGGTGCTCCCGGGAGTGGCCTCCGGGGTCCGCTCGGTCCGGGGCGGGGCCGCGGCGGCGTCACGTCGGTTTGTCGACATGTCGTCGTGTCGATCGGTCGACTCGTCGACACGGATCGGGGACTCCTCGGCGGCGTCCTCCTCGAGCGCGGGGTTGACGGTGACCGCGATCCGGATCTCCCGACCCAGGGCGACGGTCAGCGCGTCCTCGAGCTGGCCCCGCAGCCGGCCCTCGAGCTGGGTGCGGGTGAAGTCGTTGGGGACCGCCACGATCGCGGTGCTCTCGTGGAGCGTCACGGGCTCGCTGGACCGCAGCCACGCGCGCTGGTTGGGCTGGAGGTCCCCCAGGACGCTGCTCCACGCTGCGCCGAGGTCCGCTGACTGCTGCTCCACGCGAGCCTGCCTTCCGCCATGTGTCTCACGTCCGGTCCCGATCTGGTCCGGGCTCAGGACTGGTCTGTCGCGATCTGTCTGGTCCACAGGATTGTCCACAGACTGTGTACCTGGTCCGTCCCTTGTGGAAGAACGCTGTCCGAGACGCGGCACAAGATCCTGCAGATCAGTGTTTCAGCAGGTCAGAGCGGGAATGGACCTGTCTGTGAGACACGTCACAGGACCGCGAGGACCTGGTGGAACGGGCGCCGGCGGGGAACCCCGGAAGGGGCGAACGTAACAAGCCGCCGACGCCGCGGGCAAGGGTTTCTCCACAGGCTCTGGGACGGTGTGCCGAGGTCGCCGGCGAGCCGTGGGCCGGACTGCGTACCGCGGGTTTGACCCTGCCTCGGGCCGCCGCGTACCGTTGGCCGGTCGCTTGGTAGTGACTCGTGTTCGGCGTGTCCCCTCCACGGGGGTCCCGACACGGCGTCGACGGGTGCCGCACGTCCATGGAAGACGTCGTCTTGCGTGGGTGGGCGGTGCCAGCCGAAAGGCCGGTACCGGCGTCGCACGAGCCCGGATCCTCGGGCCCGCTGTGACTCCAG
The DNA here is from genome assembly GCA_963724225.1 of uncultured Actinomycetota bacterium. GTDB lineage: Bacteria > Actinomycetota > Actinomycetes > Propionibacteriales > Nocardioidaceae > Nocardioides. Next base: position 163,589 of record CAVRTX010000022.1, read on the forward strand.
ACGTCCACTGCCGCCGGGTGACGACTCCGCCACCACCACGAAAGAGATCGCCGTGAGCAAGCGTACGTACCAGCCGAACAACCGTCGCCGCCACAAGGTGCACGGGTTCCGCCTGCGCATGCGCACCCGCGCCGGCCGCGCCGTCCTGTCCTCGCGCCGCCGCAAGGGCCGCAAGAGCCTGGCCGTCTGAGCAGGCAGCCGAGTCGTCCCCGCCGTGCTGCCAGCGGCACACCGGCTGACCAGCGCCCGGGCCTTCGGTTCCGTCATCCGTGACGGCCGCCGGGCCGGGTCGCGGACGCTGGTGGTGCACCTGGCCTCCGGTCCCGGGTCCGATGACCCGCGGGTCGGACTGGTCGTCAGCAAGGCGGTGGGCAACTCCGTCGTCCGACACCGCGTGCAGCGCCGTCTCCGACACCTCGTCCGGGAGCAGCTCGACCAGCTCCCGGGCTCCGCGCTGCTCGTGGTCAGGGCGAACCCGGCCGCCGCGCACCGCTCCCTCGCGGGAACTCGGCGCCGACCTCACGCGTTGCCTGCAGCGGGTGATGTCGTGAAGTACGTCCTGATCGGCCTGCTGCGCGGATACCGCCTGGTCATCAGCCCGATCTACGGCGACGTCTGTCGCTACCACCCCTCCTGCTCGGCGTACGCGCTCGAGGCGGTCACCGTCCACGGCAGCCTGCGCGGCGTGGCGCTCGCCGTCCGCCGGGTGGCCCGTTGCCACCCGTGGGCCGCGGGTGGCTACGACCCCGTGCCGCCCCGGCGCGGGACGTCCCCGGAGCTCGACCCCCTGCCCGACGAGCGGGCCACCACCCCGAGGCTAGGAGCCTGAGTGATCGACTTCTTCCAGCAGATCGGCGGCTTCATCATGGCGCCGCTCTACTACGCGATCTCCTTCGTGCTCGACCTGTTCCACCAGCTGTGGAGCGGGCTCGGCCTCGACCCGGGCGGTGGGGCGGCGTGGGCGCTGTCGATCATCGGACTCACCCTGGTGATCCGGGCGGCCCTGATCCCGCTGTTCGTGAAGCAGATCAAGTCCAGCCGCAACATGCAGCTGATCCAGCCCAAGGTCAAGGAGCTGCAGAAGAAGTACGGCCACGACCGGGAGCGTCTCGCGCAGGAGACGATGAAGCTCTACAAGGACTCGGGCACGAACCCGTTCGCGTCCTGCCTGCCGATCCTGCTGCAGATGCCGATCTTCTTCGCGCTCTTCAGCATCCTCAACAACGCCTCCCGCGGGAAGCCGAAGGGTGTGCTGACCCAGACCCAGGCGGACCAGTTCGGCGCCGCTGAGCTGTTCGGTGTCCCGCTGTCGCAGACCTTCGTGGGGGCCAACGGCGCCGTCGACGTGATGGTGATGGCGGCGTTCCTGGTGCTGGCGATGACCGCGACCACGTTCCTGACCCAGCGGCAGCTGATGAGCAAGAACATGCCGGCCGACGCGCTCACCGGCCCGTACGCGCAGCAGCAGAAGTTCCTGCTGTTCGTGCTGCCGCTGGTGTTCGCGGTCGGTGGCATCGCGTTCCCGATCGGCGTCCTCCTCTACTGGACCACCTCCAACCTGTGGACGATGGGCCAGCAGTTCTACGTGATCCGCAACAACCCGGCGCCCGGCACCCCGGCGTTCGCCGCGAAGGAGCAGCGGGACGCCGCGAAGGCCGCCCGGCACGGCACGGTCGTGCCGGAGGCGAGCACCGAGGCCGGCGGGACCGACACGGTCGTCGAGGAGCGCCCGGCGCAGCGGCAGCAGCCGAAGCGACAGACGCGCGAGCAGCGCAAGAAGCAGGGGAAGAGCCCGCAGAAGGGCTCAGGCCAGCAGAAACCACGGCCCGACGACACCCCACCCACGCACGAGAAGCAGTGAGGACCCGATGAGCGATCAGGATCAGGCCGTGACCGAGCAGGACCAGGACCTCGAGTCCCCCGAGTCCGCTGAGACCCCTGAGGACACCGAGAACACCGAGAACACCGAGGAGACCGGCGCCGGCGACGAGGCGGCCTCCCCGAGCCGTACCGAGCGGCTGGAGAACGAGGGCGACATCGCGGCGGACTACCTCGAGGAGCTGCTCGACATCGCCGACCTCGACGGCGACCTGGACATGGACGTCGACGGGGACCGGGCGTCGGTCTCGATCGTCGGCGCCGAGCTGCAGCAGCTGGTGGGCCGCGACGGCGAAGTGCTGGACGCGCTGCAGGAGCTGACCCGGCTGGCGGTCTACCGCGAGACCGGCGAGCGCTCCCGGCTGATGCTGGACATCTCCGGCTACCGGGCCGGCAAGCGTGAGGAGCTGGTCGCGCTGGCCGAGCGTACGGTCGCGACGGTCAAGGACACCGGGGAGTCGGTGTCCCTGGACCCGATGTCGCCGTTCGAGCGCAAGGTGGTCCACGACGCGGTGGCGGCGGCGGGCCTGTCCTCGGAGTCCGAGGGCGTGGAGCCGAAGCGCTTCGTCGTGGTGCTCCCGGAATGAGCGTGACCGGCTGATGGCCGACGACGTTTCACGTGAAACAGCGGCACCACCCCCCGCGCCCGCAGTGGCGCGGGGGGTGTTTGCTGCAGGGGGCCTGGACCGGCTGGAGCTCGCCGAGCGGTACGCCCGGTGGCTCGCCGACGACGGAGTGGTCCGCGGCCTGATCGGGCCGCGGGAGGCGCCGCGGCTGTGGGAGCGCCACCTGCTCAACTGCGCGGTGCTGGGCGAGGCGATCCCGTCGGACGCGACGGTGTGCGACCTCGGGTCCGGCGCCGGCCTCCCGGGGCTGGTGCTGGCGATCGCCCGGCCGGACGTGCGCGTGACGCTGGTCGAGCCGCTGCTGCGGCGCACCACGTTCCTGGAGGAGGTGGTGGCCGACCTGGGGCTCGACACGGTCGAGGTGGTTCGTGGTCGCGCCGAGGAGCTGCACGGCGGTGTCCGCTACGACGTGGTGACCTCGCGCGCGGTCGCTCCCCTGGGCAAGCTCCTGGGGTGGTCGATGCCGCTGGTGGCCGCCACCGGTGCGCTGGTGGCGATGAAGGGGTCGTCGATCCACGACGAGATCGAGGGGGCCGGCCGTGAGCTCCGGCGGCTCCGGTGCGCGCCGCCCGAGGTGCTCACCCTGGGCGCTCACGTGCTCCATCCACCGACGACGGTGGTCCGGGTGGCCTGGGCGGATCCGGCGAGGGTAGGTTGAGCCCTTCCGCTCCCGTGCCCGGGGGTGGCAGATGAGCAGGGAGAGGTCCGGCAAGGTGTCCCAGACTCCGTCGCGCGCAGGCGACGGCGGCCTCGGATGGCCGCCCTCGGCGTCGCAGGCCGACCACCCCAGGCGGTCGGCGGGTGAGTTATCCACCGGCCTTGGTTGGCCCGGTGAGCGCGTCTCTCCACAGGCTGACCCGAGTTATCCACAGAGCCAGGACGTTGCGGTGACCGAGTCTCCGCGAGGAGGGAGTCCCGTGGTTTCACGTGAAACCAACCCCGCACCGGCACCGTACCGGGTGCGGACGGCGGGCGACGTCGCGGCCACCGACCCGGGTATCGCGGACGACAGCACGCCGCTGGCGCGGGCCGCCGAGCACACGATCATGGCCCGGTTCGGGGCCCGGATGCGACCGCCGGTCCCGCGTCCGGACCGGACCCGGGTGATGGTGGTCGCCAACCAGAAGGGCGGCGTCGGCAAGACGACGAGCACGGTCAACATCGCCGCGGCACTCTCCCAGCTCGGTCAGCGGGTGCTGGTCGTGGACCTCGACCCGCAGGGAAACGCCTCCACGGCGCTCGGGGTCGAGCACCGGCGTGGGGTGGCGTCGACGTACGACGCCGTCGTCGACGGGGTCCCGCTCGCCGACGTGACGACCGAGTGCCCCGACCTCCCCGGCGTCTGGGCCGTGCCCGCGACCATCGACCTGGCCGGTGCCGAGATCGAGCTGGTGAGCGTGGTGGCGCGCGAGAGCCGGCTGCACAAGGCGATCGCGGGGCATCCCCGCGTGGGGAGCGCGGAGGAGGCCGGCGAGGAGCGCTTCGACTTCGTCCTGGTCGACTGCCCGCCCTCGCTGGGGCTGCTCACGCTGAACGCGCTGGTGTCGGGTGAGGAGATGATGATCCCGATCCAGGCGGAGTACTACGCCCTCGAGGGCCTCGGCCAGCTGCTCGAGACCGTCGAGATGGTGCGCGCCCACCTCAACCCCCGGCTGGTCGTCTCCACGATCCTGGTGACGATGTACGACGCCCGCACCCGGCTCGCCTCCGGGGTCGCCGAGGAGGTGCGCGAGCACTTCGGCGACCAGGTGCTCAAGACCACGATCCCGCGCTCGGTCCGGGTGTCCGAGGCGCCGTCGTACGGCCAGACGGTGATGACCTACGACCCGGGGTCGCCCGGCGCCCTCTGCTACCTCGAAGCCGCCCGTGAGATCGCCAGCAAGGGAGCACCCGCCCGATGAGCCAGAACCCCTCGCAGCCCACCCAGAGAAGGGGCCTCGGACGGGGCCTGGGCTCGCTGATCCCCACCGGCCCGGCCCGGCCGGTCGAGCCGGAGGCCGACCGCGCCGACACGCAGCCGGCGGTCGACCGGACGGGCGACGCGGCGCCCTACGGTGGCGGAGGCGACGCCCCCGGTGCCGCCACGGGTGACCGTGCGCCCGAGCTGGTGGGTGGCTCCTACTACACCGAGCTCCCGCCCGCCTCGATCGTGCCCAACCGGGTGCAGCCGCGCCAGGTCTTCGACGAGGAGGCGATGGGCGAGCTGGTGACCTCCCTGAAGGAGGTCGGCCTGCTGCAGCCGGTCGTCGTCCGACCCGGCACCGACGGCAGCTTCGAGCTGGTGATGGGTGAGCGGCGCTGGCGGGCCGCGCAGGAGGCCGGCCTGGAGAAGATCCCGGCCATCGTGCGCCAGACCGGCGACGACGACATGCTCCGCGACGCGCTGCTGGAGAACCTCCACCGCTCCCAGCTGAACCCGCTGGAGGAGGCAGCCGCGTACGGCCAGCTGCTCGAGGACTTCGGCTGCACCCACGAGGAGCTCGCCTCGCGGATCGGCCGCTCCCGTCCCCAGATCAGCAACACGCTCCGGCTGCTCAAGCTGTCGCCGGCCGTGCAGCGCCGGGTCGCTGCCGGGGTGCTCTCCGCCGGCCACGCACGATCGCTGCTGGCCGTCGAGGACCCGGAGGTCCAGGACCGGCTCGCCGCCCGGGTCGTCAGCGAGGGCATCAGCGTCCGCGGGCTCGAGGAGATCGTCGCGGTCGGCCAGACCGGCGGCACCACTCCCTCGACCCCCCGGCGGACCCGTCCGGTCGCCCCCGGCCTGGCCGAGATCGCCGACCGGCTCTCGGACCGGTTCGAGACCCGGGTGCGGGTGCAGCTCGGCAAGTCCAAGGGCAAGGTGACCGTCGAGTTCGCCTCGCTCGACGACCTGCGCCGGATCGTGGACGTGATGGACCCGCGCAACCGTACGGACCGGCCGATCTGACCACCTGTCGATGTAGCGATGAGTCGCTATGTCGACAAAGCGATCAGTCTGCTTGTCGCCTCTTGGCGGCGCGGCGGGCGGCCCGGTCCCGCAGCTCGGCGGCGTCGAGCTCGGCGGCCTCGGCCAGCGTCGGGGCGGAGCCGCCGTGCGACTGCGGCACCCACCAGGACCCTGGCGGCTGCTCCTCGGCGGGGTAGTCGCGGATGGCGCGGTCCAGCAGCGCGCTCATCGCGGTCTGGAGCGCGTCGGTCTCGGCATCGGGGTCGGCGCCGGTCGGGTGCAGCGGCTCACCCACCCGGATCACGATCGTGGTCCCGCGGGAGAAGTCGCGCGGGTGGTCCTTGGTCATCATCCGCTGCGTCCCCCACAGCACGGCCGGCACCAGCGGGACGCCCGCCTCGGCGGCGATGCGTACCGCCCCGGACTTGAGCTCCTTGAGCTCCATCGCCCGGGAGATGGTCGCCTCGGGGAAGATGCCCACGACCTCGCCGGCGCGCAGGTAGTCCACGGCCTTCCGGTACGACGCGACCCCGGCGCCGCGGTCGACCTCGATGTGGTGCAGCGAGCGCATCAGCGGCCCGGACCAGCGGTGGTCGAAGAGCTCCCGCTTCGCCATGAACCGCACCTTGCGCCCGGAGGGGTTGGCCGCCAGCCCGCCGTACACGAAGTCGACGTAGCCGACGTGGTTGACCGCGAGCAGGGCGCCGCCGGTCCGCGGGACGTGGTGCGTGCCCTCCAGGTCGATGCGCTGGCCCAGCAGCCGGAACCCCAGCTTGCACGCGGCGATGATCGGTGGGTAGGTGAGGTCGCGCACGCGGTCAGCCTAGGGCTACGGCGAAGCGGCCCCGTCAGCGCCGCGAGGCGAGGAACTCCGCGATCCGGCCGATCGCCTCCTCGAGCACGGCGACGTCGGGCAGGGTCACCATCCGGAAGTGGTCGGGCCGGGGCCAGTTGAAGCCCGTCCCGTGGGTGACCAGGATCTTCTTGGAGCGCAGCAGGTCGATGACCAGCTGCTCGTCGTCCTCGACGTCGTAGACCGCGGGGTCGAGCCGCGGGAAGCAGTAGAGCGCACCGCGCGGCCGGACCGAGGACACCCCCGGGATCTCGTTGAGCAGCCGGTCGGCGAGCATGCTCTGCTCGTAGAACCGGCCGCCGGGGACGATCAGCTCCTCGATCGACTGGTAGCCGCCGAGCGCGGTCTGGATCGCGTGCTGGGCCGGCACGTTGGCACACATCCGCATGTTGGCGATCAGGGTCAGGCCCTCGAGGAAGTCGGTCGCCAGCTCCTTGGGCCCGGACACCATGACCCAGCCGGCGCGGTAGCCGCAGACCCGGTACGCCTTGGAGAGGCCGCTGAAGGTCAGGCAGAGCACGTCGCTGCCGGCCGCCTCGGCCGCGTGGTGGTGGACCGCGTCGTCGAACAGGATCTTCTCGTAGATCTCGTCGGCGAGGACCACGAGCTGGTGGCGCCGCGCGATGTCGACCAGCCCGGCGACGGTCTCCCTGGTGTAGACGGCGCCCGTGGGGTTGTTGGGGTTGATGATGACGAGGGCGTGGGTGCTCTCGGTGATCTTGGACTCGATGTCGGCCAGGTCGGGGTTCCAGTCGTCGCCCTCGTCGCACAGGTAGTGCACCGGCACCCCGCCGCTGAGCGTGACCGCGCCGGTCCAGAGCGGGTAGTCGGGCGCCGGGACCAGCACCTCGTTGCCGTCGTCCACGAACGCCTGCAGCACCATCGAGATCAGCTCGGAGACGCCGTTGCCGATGTAGACGTCGTCGACCGCCACGTCGCGCAGCCCGCGCTGCTGGTAGTACTGCGCGACCGCCGTACGGGCGGGGTAGATGCCCTGGGAGTCGCTGTAGCCCTGCGCCTCGGGGAGGTGGTGGACGATGTCGGCGACGATCGCCTCGGGCGCCTCGAAGCCGAACGGCGCCGGGTTGCCGATGTTGAGCTTGAGGATCCGGTGGCCCTCGGCCTCGAGCCGTTGCGCCTCGGTCAGGATCGGCCCCCGTACGTCGTAGCGCACGTTGTGGAGCTTCCTGCTCTGCCGGATGGGTCGCACGGGCGTCATCCTCTCAGGCGAGGGCCGCCGATCCGGCGCGTGTCCGCCTACCATCGGAGCAGGAGGGCACGTCATGACCCGCACCGCCGTCCGGCTCACCCCGGACACCCTGGACGCACTGCCGTCGCCGTGCCGCTCCTGCCTGTTCTGGGAGCTGGACCCGGTGCGGCGCGACCGGGTGCCCGACCCGGCGGCGGAGAAGCAGGCGTGGGTCTCGGAGGTGCTGCGCGAGTGGGGCTCGTGCGGCCGGGTGGCGCTGGTCGACGACGCCCTGGTCGGCTACGTGATCTACGCGCCGGCGGCGTTCGTCCCGGGCGCGGCCGGCTTCGCGACCGCCCCGGTGTCGCCGGACGCGGTGCTGATGACGACGGCGTACGTCGACCCGGCCGAGCGCGGCCACGGCGTGGGCCGGATGCTGGTCCGGGCGATGGCCCGGGACCTGGTCGAGCGCGACATCCGCGCGGTCGAGGCGTTCGGCGCCCATGGGCCGCTCGCCGGCGGCTGCCGGGTGCCGGCCGACTTCCTCAGCGGCGTCGGGTTCCGGACCCACCGACCGCACCCCACCACCCCGCGGATGCGGATGGACCTGCGCTCGGCGGTCACCTGGAAGGACGAGGTGGAGGCGGCGCTGGAGCGGCTGGTGGGGGTCGGTACGCCCGCAGACGAAGCCGCGGCACGCCCCGGAGGGCGCACCGCGGTCAGGTCGGGCGGTCGGTCGCGGCGTCGAGCGCCCGACCGAGCCGCGTCACTTGATGTAGTCGGAGAGCTCGTTGAGCAGCGCGGCCTTGGGACGCGCACCGACGATCGACTTCACGACCTCGCCACCCTGGTAGAGGTTGAGGGTCGGGATGCCGGTGACCCGGTAGGAGGACGGCGTCACGGGGTTCTCGTCGACGTTCATCTTCACGATGGTGACGTCGTCGCCGTGGGAGGCCGCGATCTCCTCGAGGATCGGCTGGACCTGACGGCACGGCCCGCACCACTCGGCCCAGAAGTCGACCAGGACGGGCTTGTCGGACTTGAGGACCTGGGCCTCGAAGTCGGCGTCGGTCACGGCGGAGATGTTGCCCACTGACTGCACCTTTCGGATCATGAGATCGGCGGATCTCGGGAAGTCTGTCGCCCAGTGAACACCATGCCGGGGACAGATGTTCCCCGCCGCCCCGCCGTCCGCTGTAACGCCGGGTTACCTGCTCTACCCACCCGGTCCTGACCGGGTGGGAACAGTCGGCTAACCCGGCGTTACAAGCAGGCGGCGCGCGCGAGCACGCCGGCGGCTGACGTGACGGGTGGGACGGGTGGGTCAGCGGGGACGCCGCACGATGTACGGCGCCAGGTCGGAGATGTCGGTGCCGAACCGGGCGCAGGTGTCGAGGAACTCCCGGAGCAGCCTCGCCTCGGCGGCGCGGCGACCCGGCCGGCAGTCGTGGGCGGTGATCCGCGATCCGCCGAGCTTGAAGCCGGTCACGAAGTCGTGGCGCTGCTTCTCGGCCATCAGCACCTCGCGCGGCGGAAGGCCGGCGAGGTTGTCGTCGTCGTACTTCAGGGCGCCGTCGATCTCGAAGAAGTGTCGTCCGACCCGGAGGTCGCACCAGACCGTGCGGTGGCCGTCGGTGAGGCCGAACTGCGTCTCCGGCCGGCCGATCCCCAACCCGCAGACGAGCACCCTCGCCTCGGACTCCAGCCAGCTCTCCGCGCCCGGGTCGGCGAGGTCCAGGGTCTCGTCCATCACCGAGCTGAACGGCCAGCACCACATCGTCGACCGGGCCGCCGCGAGCTGCGGCCGCTCGTGACACCCGCGCGCAGCGCGGCGTCGCTGCAGGCGACGCCGGCGACCAGGCCGTGCTCGCGCGCCATGTCGAGCGCCGTCCGGGCGGGGTCCAGGACCGGGAGGCCGTCGACGAGCCGTACCTGCTCCGGTGAGTAGGGCGCGAGGTGGTGCTTGACGCCGGCGCGGACCGCGTCGCCGTGGACCTTCGCCCGCGTCACGTGGACCAGGGCCCGCGTCGGGTCGGGAGCTCCGAGCCGCTGCACGATCGCCGACGAGTCGTGGCTCAGGACGTAGTCGCCGCCGAGGGTCAGCCGCGCCGCACGGATGCGCAGCAGCGGCTGCGCGCGGTAGGGCTCCAGGCACTCCCACCGATCGCGCTCGACGTACACACCACGACGGAGCGGCAGCAGCACGCCGCGCTTCAGCAGGCGACGGACTTGCCGGTCGTCCAGCCCCGCCTCCCGGAGCTGCCGCCGGGTGATCAAGCCGTGCTGGGTCCGGACCAGGGCTGTCACGCGCAGGAGCATCCCCGCATCGTCCGGGCACGGGCGCAGGCGCCGCAGGCGTCACGATCGTGCCTGGGGACAGCAGTACGGAGGGCCGTGCTGTGGACGCCTGGCGGCCTGCCGGAGCAGCTGTAACGCCGGGTTACCTACTGTTGCCACCCGGTCCGGACCAGGTGGGTACAGCAGCTAACCCGGCGTTACAAGCAATCGGCGGGCCGGTCGACGCACGGGGCCGAGCGGCCGTACGGGACGGTCAGGCGCGGGCGGTCTGCACGGCCTCGCGGACGACCTCGGCGGTCTCCTGCGCGTCGCCGGCGCTGGAGGCCTCGTGGTCGAGGGCGGCGACGTAGCGCTCGGCGTCGAGCGCGGCCGAGCAGCCGGTGCCGGCGGCGGTGACGGCCTGCCGGTAGTTGTGGTCGACCAGGTCGCCGCAGGCGAAGACGCCGGGGAGGTTGGTCAGCGTCGTGGGGTGCTGGACCAGGACGTAGCCGCCGTCGTCGAGGTCGACCTGGCCGCCGAGCAGCTCGGAGCGGGGGTCGTGGCCGATCGCGATGAACAGGCCGGTGACCTCCAGCGGACGGGTGTCGCCGGTGACCGTGTCGCGCAGCGTGACCGACTCCAGCCGGTCGTCGCCGTTGATCTCGGCGACCTCGGCGTTCCAGACGATCTCGAGCTTGGGGTCGGCGAAGGCGCGCTCCTGCATGATCTTGGAGGCGCGCAGCTCGTCGCGGCGGTGGATCAGGTAGACCTTCGAGCCGAACCGGGTGAGGAAGGTGGCCTCCTCGATGGCGGAGTCGCCGCCACCGACGACGGCGATCGCCTGCTCGCGGAAGAAGAAGCCGTCGCAGGTCGCGCACCACGAGACGCCGCGGCCGGAGAGCTCCTCCTCGCGGGGCAGGCCCAGCTTGCGGTAGCCGGAGCCGGTCGCGAGGATCACCGACCGGGCGGTGTAGGTGTCGGTCGCCGTACGGACGACCTTGAGCTCGCCGGTCAGGTCGACCTCGACGACGTCGTCGGGGACCAGCTCGGCGCCGAACCGCTCGGCCTGGGTGCGCATCTCGTCCATCAGCGCCGGACCCATGATCCCGTCGCGGAAGCCGGGGTAGTTCTCGACCTCGGTGGTGTTCATCAGCGCGCCACCGGCGGTCACCGAGCCCTCGAACACCAGCGGCTCCAGGGCGGCCCGCGCGGTGTAGAGAGCGGCGGTGTAGCCGGCCGGGCCCGAGCCGATGACGATGACGTTGCGGGGCTCGGTGGTGGGCTGGTCGGACATGCTGCTCCTCGGTTGGGGGGTCACGCGGACAGAACCGATCGTAGGCGAGTGGCATTCCCGCGCCACCCCGTACGCCGGCCCGCCGCCCGCGCGGCCCGCTCAGTCGAGCGGGAGGGTCGCCGAGCGCTCCGGGGAGTCGCTGCCGCACAGGAACAGGTCGACGACCTGGGTGTCGCCCCGCGGGGCGCGGTAGACCAGCCAGCCCGGCCTCCCGGTCGAGGACGACGCGGACGTAGCGGCCGCCGCCCCAGGCGCCGGCAGGGCAGGACGTGGCGCGGACAGCTCGTCGGCGTCGTCGGACTGCGCCAGCTGCGCCGTCCCGCTTGCCGCGCGGCCGCGGCCCGGGGGCCAGCGCGCGGGCGTCCCCGGCGAACCGGGACGACCGGAGCAGGACAGGTGGCTGCCGGGAGATCGAGCGGCGGGTGCCGGACACCGCGCCCGGCAGCTCCTCGTCGGTGCCCGTCGAAGCCTCGCCGCCGGCCGCCGCGTGTCGCGGTCGGGGGCGGGCAGGCCCTGCTCGTCGGCCGTCTCGGCGGCCGGCGAGGACGCCTCGTCCTCGCCCGCCGGTGTCGCCCACGAGCTGACCGACGGCGACCCCGCCGACCACCACGGCCGCGGCGGCCAGCAGCAGCCGCCCGCCCCGGCGCCGCCGCTCGTCGAGGCGTACGACGGGGCCCCGTCGGGAGCGGGCGACCCGTCCGCGGCCGGGCGGGACTCCGGGTCGTCGGCCAGGCCGGCGATCACCCGGTCGAGCCGGGCGGCCACGTCGTCGGGCATCGGCTCGGTGTGCCGGGCCTCGGCCAGCAGCCGGCGGACCCGCTCGGCCTGGTGCGGGGTCAGCTCGTCGTCCATGCGGGTCACCTCCTCGGGCGGGCTCGTGGGCGGGCGTGGGTGTCGGTGCGGTTCAGGCGCTGGTGGCGCCGGGTGGGCCGCGCGGCTCCGGGGATGGGACGCCGCCGCGCGCCGCCGGGTTCCCGGGCGCGACGTGGTCCGGGTCACCGGCGGGGTCCAGGACGCCCAGCAGCCGGGCCAGCCGGGCCCGGCCCCGCGAGCAGCGCGACTTCACGGTGCCCGCGGCACATCCCAGCATGGCGGCCGCCTCGGCCACCGGGTGGCCCTCCATGTCGACCAGCACCAGCGCGGCCCGCTGCTCGGGCGGCAGCTCGGCCAGCGCGGCGAGCACCAGCCGCCGCCGCTCGGCGGCCAGCGCCGCGTCGGCGGGGTCGACGGGCGTGCTGGTCGCCAGCGACCCGCGGTCGCCCCGCTCGTCGAGGTCGTCGGGCAGCGGCTCGGCGCGGCGTACGCGTGCGGCGCGCAGCCGGTCGAGGCAGGCGTTGACCACGACGCGGTGCAGCCAGGTCGTCACCTGCGCCTCGCCGCGGAACGACCCCGCCCGGCGGTACGCCGCGACCAGGCCCTCCTGCAGGCCGTCGGCCGCGTCGTCGGGGTTGCCGGTCGTGCGCAGCGCCACCGCCCAGAGCCGGTCGCGGTGGCGGGCGACGAGCATCGCCGAAGGCCTCGGTGTCGCCGGCGACGTGGGCCGCGAGCAGGTCGGCGTCGCTGCGCTCGTCGGAGGCCCGCGCTGCGGTCGTCCCGGGGGAAGGTCATCCCCGGACCCCGACCTCGGCGACCTCGGCACGGAAGTCGCCGCCGACCGGGGGCAGCGAGGTGATCCAGACGATCAGGTAGCGCCCGGTGGCGGGCTCGTCGAGCGTGGTGCGCAGCGTGTCGTCGGTCACGCTGCCGGTCGCGACCGGCTCCAGCCCGGCGACGGCCGTCGGGTCGTCGTCGCTGAGGTAGTAGGAGACCTCCATCGGCGAGCCGAGCGTGGTCAGGTCGACCTGCGCGACCTCCTGGCTCTCCCCGAGGTCGACGACCAGGCCGATCCCGGTCTTGAGGCCCGCCGGGGCCGCCGAACTGGTCGAAGTACGTCTGGGTCTGCCACGCGGTCGTGGGGTCGCCGTCGATCGCCAGCGGCGCGAGGTCCGGGTTCTCCTCCGGCGGGTCGCCCTGCGGGTCGAAGTCGCGTACGGCGGCGAGCTCGATCGGCTGCGGGGCGGGCGCCGAGTCGCTGCGCGCGACGGCGACGGCGACTCCGGCTCGGGCTCGCTGCCGAGCGGGGTCTTGCCCCGGCCGAGGTTGAAGGCGACGAGCACGGCGAGGACCAGCAGCAGCGACGCGCCGATGATCGCGCCGAGCCGGAACCACGAGCGACCCGGGACGCCGGAGTCGTCGGGCTCGTCCTCGGTCACCGGGATCACCCCGCTGCCGGTGCCGGCGCCGGTGGCGGTGTCGAAGGGCCAGTAGTCCGGCTGCCCGGTCGCGGCGGCGCCCGGGCGTGGCCGGCGGGCGGGCCCGCCGTCGCCGGGGTCGGGGGCGAAGAGCGGTCGCTCCGGCGGGTCCTCCAGCGGCGGGGGCGGGGGCGGCGGGCTCTGGCGGGCCGAGAACCAGCTGACCTCGTCGTCCTCGTCGTCGAAGATCGGCATGCCGGCCTGGGTGGGCTGGTCGACCGGGTCGGCCGATGCGGCTCGTCCGCCTCGACCGGTGGCGTCGGTCCTCGGCGCGCCACCGGGTCGGCTCGGGCGGCGCGGCGGCGACGGGCGGGGTCACGATCCCGGGCGGCACCATCGGCGTCGCCAGGGTCGGGCCCTCCTCCAGCGGCGCCCCCGGCGCCTCGACCGGGGCGGCGGCAGGCGTGGCCAGGGTCTCGGGCGACGGGAGGGCCTCGGCGGGCTCGGCCGGCGCGCCGTCGGGCGCCTCGGGCGGGGTCGCGCCCTCGGTGGGCGGTCGGCCGCGACCGGCGGGATGGTGCGGGTCGCGTCGCGCGGGGCGCGCGGGCCGGGCACGGCGAGCACCCCGCCGCCGCGTGACGCCGCCGAGCGGGGAGGCCTCGGCCATCCCGGTCGGGTCGCCGACGTAGTCGCGCAGCGCCTCGGCGAGGCCGGCCGCGGTCAGCAGGTTGTGGGCGCTGCCGTTCGGCGCGGCGGCGTACGGGTTGAGGACGACGTCGCAGATGCCGTCGAGGACGCGGGGGATGCCGGCGCGGACCTGGCGCGGGCGCAGCCACCGGCCCTGGGCCTGGGGCGCCGGCCTGATGGCCGAGGCCGAGGCGCCGGCCCAGCGGCCGGTGAGCGCGTAGTAGAGCAGGCCGCCGAGGTCGGTGACGTCCTGGCTGATCCGGCCCGGCGGCAGGCCGCGCAGCGCGGCGTCGACGCAGCAGCCGATGATCCGGACCGACCCGCCGTGGTCGAGCAGGACGGTCTCGGGGACCAGCCGGCCGTGGGCGACCCGCTCCTCGTGGGCGGCGGCGATCGACGCCGCGACCTCGGAGACCATCCACGCGGCCCGGCGCGGCGGCATCGGACCGTCGTTGCCGATCAGGATGTCGAGGGAGGTGCCGGCGCCCCACTCGTTGACGACGTACGCCATCCCGTCGCCGTGGTCGGCGTCGAGCACCCGCAGCAGCCGGCGGTCGAGCACCGTCGCGGAGAGCCGGGCGGCCTCGGTCAGCCCGGGCGCCCGCTCGTCGTCCTCGGCGATGCAGTGCAGCGCGACGTGGCGGTCCAGGACGTTGTCGTGGGCTCGCCAGAACCGGCCGCCCCCGCTCTCGCTGAGCAGGTCGACCAGCCGGTAGCGGTCGGCGAGCACGTCGCCGGGCCTGGCTGCCTGGGTCACGGTCCTCCCCGCCTGGTCCTGCGCATCCGTGTCATCGTAGGTCGCCCTCGGCGCGGCTCGCGGGAGGATCCCCGCCGCGCGACCAGGTCGAGCACCGCCGTCACCTCGCGCAGCCGGGCGAGCCGCGCCAGCAGCACGAACGCGACGACGTCGACACCGGTCACCGCCACGGCCCGGAGCAGCGGCGAGGCCGAGGCCCGGGTCGGGCCCGAAGGCGTCGCGCAGCAGCAGCCCCACGAGCGTACGCCGCCGCGGCGGCGAGCAGCGCGACCACGAGCAGCCGCACCGCGAAGCCGGCCAGCTCCCGCCGGACGGCGCCGGAGCCGCGCAGCCGGCGGGCCAGGACCGTCGAGGAGACGACCGCGCCCACGAGGTAGGCCGTGCCGTAGGCGACGACCAGCGCCGGGCGAGGTCTGCGCGGCGGTCGCCTCGCGCACCAGCAGCAGCGCGGCGGTCACGTTGACGACCGCGATGACGCACTGGATCAGGAAGACCGTGCGGGTCTGCTCGAGGGCGTAGAAGCCGCGCAGCATGACGTAGTGGATGGTGAAGAACACCAGGCCGAACCCGAACAGGGCGAGCGAGGGCGCGAAGTTGGCGTAGCTGTCGCTGCCGGCGCCGTAGCCCCAGATCACGTGGGAGACGTCGCGCGAGACCAGCGGCAGCAGCAGCGCGAACGGGACGATCACGACCAGCGCGTTGCGCAGCGCCAGCACCAGCGTGCGGGCCAGCTCGGCGTGGTCGCCCTCGGCGGCCAGGGCGGACATCCGCGGCAGCACGGCCGTCGCGAGCGAGACGGTCACGACCGAGTGCGGGACCATCACGATCAGGAAGGTGGCCGAGTAGACGAGGTAGCCGGTCGCGCCGGGGTCGTTGCCGAGGGTCTCGGCCGGGCCGCTGCGACGCCAGCCGCACCACCACGGCGTACGCGACCTGGTTGACCAGCACGAACAGCAGCGTCCAGACGCCCAGCCGCAGCGTGTGGCCCGAGGCCGGCGTCGCGGAAGTCGACGCGCGGGCGGAAGCGGTAGCCGGCGCTGCGCAGGTAGGGCACCAGCACCGCGAGCTGCAGCACGATCCCGAGCGTCGAGCCGAGGCCCAGCAGCGCCTCCTGGCCCGGGGTGAACGCGCCCGCCCTGCTCCTCGGGGGAGGCGGTGCCGAAGACCAGCAGGTAGGTCGACCAGCATCGCGATCGCCACCACGTTGTTGGCGATGGGCGCCCACATCATCGGGCCGAACCGGCCGCGGGCGTTGAGGATCTGCCCGACCAGCACGAACATGCCGTAGAAGAAGACCTGCGGCAGGCACCAGCGGGCGAAGCTGTTGACCGACTCGAGCTGGGCCGCCAGCTCGGGCTGGTCGTAGGCGTCGCTGAGGAAGAGCTGCATCACCCACGGCGCGGTGAGGACGAGGAGCACCGTGACCAGCGCGAGGAACAGCGCGGCCAGGGTGACGACCCGGTCGGTGTAGGCCTGGCCGCGGTCGGGGTCGTTCTTCAGCGCCCGCACCAGCTGGGGGACCAGGACGGCGTTGAAGACGCCGCCGGCCAGCAGGATGTAGAGCATGTTCGGCACGGTGTTGGCGACGTTGAACAGCTCGCCGTGCAGGCCGTTGCCGAGGGCGGCGACCAGCAGCGCGGAGCGGACGAACCCGCTCATCCGGGAGACCACGGTGCCGGCGGCCATCACCGCGCTGGAGGACGAGGATCTCTCTGGTCGCTCATCGCGCGCTCGCTCCGGATCCGCCGCACCAGCCGCACCGCGATGGCGAGGAAGAGCAGCCCGACGCCGACACCGAGGATCAGCCAGATCACCTGGCTCACCTGCGCGGAGCGGACGGGCAGCGTGGCGGAGGAGCCGAGCGGTGAGCCGGTGTCGTCGGTGACGATGAGCCGTACGTAGTGCACGCCCGGGCGTGCCGGCGCGGGCGTCGAGCAGCACGCTCTGGCTGCCGCGAGGGGGGAGGTCGATCGTGGCCGGGGTGTCCACGGACAGCGAGGCGTCGGTGATCGCCTTGAGCGAGATCGTCACGGGGTGGTCGAGCCGGTTGGTCAGCGTCGCCGCGAACTTGCCGGCGGCGCTGGACAGGGTCACGCCCGGGGGCGCGTCGACCCGCACCGCGCCGGGTCCGCCGCTCCAGCCACCGCAGCGACTGCTCGGCCCGCTGCCGGACCTCGCTCGGCGTTGCGGCGGCTGCCGTAGGAGAGCGAGGCGAGCACCTCGTCGGTCACCTGCTGGTCGATCTCGTCGTTGTTGGTGAGGACGTTGGCGAGCACCTGCCCGGCCTCGACCAGCTGCTGGGCGGTCGTGAAGTTGGCGGCGGGCAGCTCGGCGGCCCGCTGCTCGGGCGGGTAGTCCAGCTCCTCGGCCGCGATCTGCTCGTCGGGCACCAGGGTGGTGGGGTCGGTGAGGGAGAGCCACGGCACGCCGAGCCCGCGCCAGAACGCCCGCGGGCGGTCGGGCGTCCACGTCTGGGGCAGCACCACGACCAGGGGCGTGCGCGGCTCGTCGACCAGCCGGACCGCGGCCTCGGCGAGGATCCGCTGCCGTACGGCGACCGTGCCGAGCGGGTCGTCCGGGCCGGGCCCGCCCTCGGCGACCGTCGGTCGAGGCGAAGAGCACCCGCCGGCCGTCGACGTCCAGCGGCTGGTCGGGGGTGCCCGTCCGGCAGCATCCGGTCGGTGAGCAGCGTCGTGGTGCCGCCGGGGAGCCGCGGTCAGCGCCTCGGTCGACAGGTAGCCCGTCGGCGGGGCCACCGCGGGCAGCGTGGGACGTCGAGCACGGTCGAGCTGGTCGCCGGCCCGCAGCCGGGCCGTGCGGAGCAGGTCGGGACCGTGGTCGCTGGGCGGCCGAGACGTCGACGTCGCCGTACGGCAGCGCCAGCACCCGGCCGCTGTCGAGGGCGTCGTCGAGCCGGGCGAGCCACGCCTCGCCGGGCGCGGCGGCCGGCCCGGCGCGCGCGGCGGCTCCTCCTCGGGGGACGCCGAGGAGGAGGCCGACGGGCGCGTCGGAGGCGTCCGGCGACGGCGTGCCGTCCGGGTCGCCGGGCCGGACCTCGGAGCTGTCGGCGAGGGAGCGGGGGCCGTTGCCGTCGACCAGGCGCCTGCACCGCGTCGGGCAGCGCCGGGTCGACCAGCCAGGTCACCGGGCGGTTGCGGGCCGCCGCACCGAGGTCGACCAGCTCGCGCAGCGGACCGCCGGGCGCCGAGGTCGCGGGCCCAGCCCGGCTCGTCGCATCAGCCGGCCGGTGCGGGCGTGCTGGATCTCGCGGCGCAGCGGGATCACCAGCGAGGTGTCGACGGTGGCCCGGGTCTCGGGGGGCAGCAGCGGCAGGAAGGTGCGCGCCCGTCCGTCGGCGACGTCGTCGCGCGACCTCGGTGGTGTTGCCGAGGGCGTGGGCGCCGAACCAGTAGACGCCCGGCTCCTCGGCCGGGATCTGGCTGCGCTTGAGCTCGACCTCGTACGTCGCGCGTCTCGCCGGGCTCGAGGCCGCCGATGTCGTCGAAGGTCCCCGGGAGCGAGGATCCGGGTCGCCGACCTCGGCCTCGGCCGGCACCTCCCGCGCCTGGGCCAGCTCCACGGAGGTGGTCATCGGGCCGTAGCCGACGAAGGCGTGGACGTTGACCGCGCGCCACCGCTCCTCGCTGACGTTGGTGACGGTGCCCTGCATCCGGACCGGGCCGCGCTCGCGGGATCTCGCCGGGGGTGAGCTGCTCGATGGTGACCTGGAGCGGGTCGTCGTCGTCGCGCGGGCGCGGCCGGCAGCCGGCGGCCGCGGCCGGGGTCGCCGCGCAGGCACGGCGAGCGCGGTGCCGCGGTCGCCGCCACCGCCACGAGGGCAGGCAGCAGGGACAGCGGTCGGAGCACGCGCAGACTCTATCCGGCGGGGGCTGCCGCCGGGCCGCGGTGAGGGTGCGGTACGGCCCCGGAGCGCTCTCGGAACGCCTCGGGCGGGCCGGTCGGGCGCGCCGGACCGGGGTGCGCGCCGCGGACCTCGCGGCCGCCCGCTGCCGGGTCCTCGCGTCGCCGGGCGTGCCCTAGAGTTGCGGGTCGTGTCCGAGCAGGTTCCGCCCCCCGCGCCGCCGCGGCTCACCATGGTCGAGGCCGAGCGCTCGCTCGCCGCCGAGCTCGACCGGCTCGCCCCGGTGCTCGAGCCGCTCGGGGAGCGGTTCGCCGCCGCCGGCCACTCGCTGCACCTGGTCGGCGGGCCGGTCCGCGACGCGATGCTCGGCCGACGGTCGGCGACCTCGACCTGACCACCTCGGCCCGGCCCGACGAGACCGAGCGGCTGCTCTCGGGGTGGGCGGACGCGGTCTGGGACGTCGGCCGCGACTTCGGGACCATCGGCGCCCGCACGGGCGACTGGCAGGTCGAGATCACGACCTTCCGGTCCGAGTCCTACGACCCCGCCTCCCGCAAGCCGGCCGTCGACTTCGGCGACACCCTGGCCGGCGACCTCGGCCGCCGCGACTTCACGGTCAACGCGATGGCGGTCTCGATCCCCGACCGGACCTTCGAGGACCCGTACGGCGGCGTGGTCGACCTGGCCCACGGCCTGCTGCGCACGCCCGGGCACGCCCGGAGGACAGCTTCTCCGACGACCCGCTGCGGATGATGCGCGCGGCCCGGTTCGCCGCCAGCCTCGGGTTCGAGGTCGCGCCCGAGGTGGTCGCGGCGATGACCGCCATGGCGGAGCGGATCGGGATCATCTCCGCCGAGCGGGTCCGCGACGAGCTGGTCAAGCTGGTCACGCGCGCCGCAGCCCCGGCGCGGCCTCACGCTGCTCGTCGAGACCGGCCTCGCCGCGCTGGTGCTGCCCGAGCTGCCCGACGCTGGCGCTGGAGGCCGACGAGCACCACCGGCACAAGGACGTCTACGAGCACACCCTGACCGTGCTCGAGCAGGCGATCGACCTCGAGCACCGGCTGCCCGCGGACGCCCGGACCTCGTGGTCCGGCTCGCGGCGCTGATGCACGACGTCGGCAAGCCGCGCACCCGCAAGTTCCTCGACGACGGCACCGTCACCTTCCACCACCACGACGTGGTCGGCGCGAAGCTGACCCGCAAGCGGATGCAGGCGCTGCGGTTCTCCGGCGCCGAGATCGACGCGGTGTCGCACCTGGTCGAGCTGCACCTGCGCTTCCACGGCTACGGCGGCGGCGAGTGGACCGACTCCGCCGTACGCCGCTACGTCCGCGACGCGGGCGACCAGCTCGAGCGGCTGCACATCCTGACCCGGGCCGACTGCACCACCCGCAACCGCCGCAAGGCCGAGCGGCTGCGTCGCAGCTACGACGACCTCGAGGCCCGGATCGCGCGGCTCTCCGAGGAGGAGGAGCTCGCGTCGATGCGGCCCGACCTCGACGGCAACCAGATCATGGCGCTGCTCGGCATCGGTCCCGGGCGCGAGGTCGGCGAGGCCTACCGGTTCCTGCTGGAGCTGCGGATGGACGAGGGCCCGCTCGGCGAGGACGAGGCCGGCCGCCGGCTGCAGGAGTGGTGGGCGTCACGGCGCTGACGCCGTACTGCCGGTATGTTCGGCCGATGCCCGAGATCACCGCCCTGCACGAGACCGTCGACATCGCCGCCACCCCCGAGCGGGTGTGGGCGCTGGTCACCGACCTGCCGCGGATGGCGTCCTGGAGCCCGCAGGGCGTACGGACGTTCGTGCGCGGGCCGGTGGGCCTCGGCACCCGGGCGCTCAACGTCAACCGCACCGGCTGGAAGGTGTGGCCGACCCGGTCGAAGGTCGTGCGGTTCGAGCCGCACCGCGACTTCGCGTTCCGCATCATGGACAACGGCGTGATCTGGTCCTACGCCCTCGAGGCCGACCGACGGCGGCACCCGGGTGACCCACCGGCGCGAGACGCCGGACGGGATCACGCCGATCTCGCTGCGGCTGCAGGACGCCGTGCTCGGCGGCGTCGACCGGTTCACCGGCGAGCTCCGCGAGGGCATGCGCGCCACGCTGACCCGGATCAAGGCCGAGGCCGAGGGCTGACGGCATCGCGACCCCGCCGGTCGCTACGGGATGGCCGGGCCACCGTTGTCGAGTGCCACCGGGTGCTGGCCGGGCTGGCGTCGACGTTCCCGGCGGCGTCGGTGGCGCGGACGCTGAAGGTGTGCCAACCCGGGTCGAGGTCGGAGTAGCTCTGCGTGGACCCGCAGGAGGCGTACGCCGCGCCGTCGAGGCTGCACGCGAACGTCGCCGGCTCGTCCGCGGAGAACATGAGCAGCGCCTGCGCCCGGCCCGGTGACCTCGTGGGAGACGGTGGTGTCGGGTGGGACGACGTCGCCGGTCGCCGTGGACGCGGCCGCGGCGTCGGCGACGGCGTCGCCGACCGGGACGGCGATCGGCGGCAGCCGGTCGGAGGCCCCGCCGGCGGACGGGCTCACTCCGCCGTCGGCGCGGGAGTCCTCCGGCCGTGGGGACGTCGGCGCCAGCTGGCTCCTCGGGTCGGCGCGGTGGGAGTCGGGTCCTCGGACGCGGTGACCGTCGTCGCGGGCTCCGGCCTCCGGACCCGGCCGGCTCCGCCGCGACCGACGGCTCCGGGGTGACCGACGGCTCCGCCTGCGGGCTGGCGCCGCCGCCCACGACGGAAGCGACGACGGCGTAGCCGCCGCCGCCCAGGGCGAGGACCGCGACCAGCAGCCCGAGCGACTCGGCGCGCGCGGGCCCCCGGCCGTGAGGCCGAGCCGCTGTGCGGCGGCGCGTGGCAGACGGAGCAGGAGGCCGGTGAACGGCCGGGTGGCTCTGTGGCGCATGCGAGGTCTCCGGGGTAGCTCACGGGCACCCCCGAGGTCCCTCCCTCACCCGTGACGACACGATGCCCGCCACGCTAGCAAGGGGTCCGGCCCCGGCGTCCCCCGGCATGGCCGACCCGTGGCGCCGGTCACCGCGCCCGGCGGCGACCGTCCCGGTCACCGCCGTCCGGTGCGGTTCGACTCAGGCGACGGCTCCGCTCAGTCGGCTGCGGTCCGGCGGTCCGGAGCCGCGGGCGGTCCGTCCGGTCACTGCCCTGGCGGTGCGAGGGCTCGAGTCGCCGACGGCCTTCTCGAGGTGCGCTCCACGCGCTCACTCCTCGCCCTTGATGAACGCCTCGACGCGGCGCCGGCCCTCGTCGTCGGGGAGCTGCACCGGCGGGCTCTTCATGAGGTACGACGACGCGCCGACCAGCGGGCCGCCGATGCCGCGGTCCAGGGCGATCTTGGCGGCGCGGATCGCGTCGATGATGATGCCGGCGGAGTTGGGGGAGTCCCAGACCTCCAGCTTGTACTCCATGTTGAGCGGGGCGTCGCCGAACGCGCGGCCCTCGAGCCGGACGTAGGCCCACTTGCGGTCGTCGAGCCACTGCACGTAGTCGGACGGGCCGATGTGGACGTTGCGGTCGTGGATCTTGCCCTTGAGCTCGCCGGTGAGGTTGGAGGTGACGGCCTGGGTCTTGGAGACCTTCTTCGACTCCAGCCGGTCGCGCTCCAGCATGTTCTTGAAGTCCATGTTGCCGCCGACGTTGAGCTGGTAGGTCCGGTCGAGGACGACGCCGCGGTCCTCGAACAGCTTGGCCAGCACCCGGTGGGTGATGGTCGCGCCGACCTGGCTCTTGATGTCGTCGCCGACGATCGGGATGCCGGCGTCCTCGAACTTCTTGGCCCACTCGGGGTCGGAGGCGATGAAGACCGGCAGCGCGTTGACGAAGGCCACGCCCGCGTCGATGGCGCACTGCGCGTAGAACTTGTCGGCCTCCTCGGAGCCCACCGGCAGGTAGGAGACCAGCACGTCCGCGCCGGACTCCCGGAGCGTCTGCACCACGTCGACCGGCTCCGCGCCGGACTCCTCGATGGTCTCCCGGTAGTACTTGCCGAGCCCGTCGAGGGTGTGGCCGCGCTGCACCTCGACGCCGAGCGTCGGGACGTCGCAGATCTTGATGGTGTTGTTCTGGGAGGCGTTGATCGCCTCGGAGAGGTCCTTGCCGACCTTGGTGTCGTCGACGTCGAAGGCGGCCACGAACTGCACGTCGGAGACGTGGTAGTCACCGAAGGTGACGTGCATCAGTCCGGGCACCGTCCCCGTGGGGTCGGCGTCCTTGTAGTACTCGACGCCCTGGATCAGTGAGGTGGCGCAGTTCCCCACTCCGACGATTGCAACTCGTACCGCACCCATGCGAGTTCTTCCTTCCTCGTCCTGCTGGTGGCGGTCAGCTCGGTGGCTGACCGGTGTTCGGTCGTGGATCGGTGCCGGTGGCCGACGGGTCCCCGGTTCGTTCGGCGTTGATCAGGTCGGACAGCCAGCGCACCTCGCGCTCGACCTGCTCGACCCCGTGACGCTGCAGCTCGGCCGCGTAGCGGTCGACCTCCTTCTGCGTCATGAGCAGCTCCTTCTGCACCCGCTCGAGCCGCTCCTGGAGCCGGCTGCGCCGGCCCTCGAGGACGCGCAGCCGGATCTCCATGTCGGTCCGGCCGAAGAACGCGAAGCGGATGTCGAAGGTGTCGTCGTCCCACGCGGTGGGACCGACCTCCGACATCAGGGTCTGGAACTCCGCGAGGCCCGCGTCGGTGAGCTGGTAGGCGATCTTGGGCCGCCGGCTGGTGGCCGCGGCCCCCGACTCCTCGATCAGCCCGCCGCGCAGCATCTTCTTCAGCGCGGGGTAGAGCGAGCCGTAGGACAGCACCCGGCCCCATCCGAGCATCAGGTTGAGCCGCTTGCGCAGCTCGTAGCCGTGCATGGGTCCCTCGTGCAGCAGTCCGAGGACTGCCAGCTCGATGGTCTCACCACGACGTGCCATGCGATCTATCGTACCGATATATCCGAACGGCACGAATCCGGCACCCTGGCCGCGTGCCCCGGTCGCGCGATTTCGTCCCGTACGCGGCCCCCTGCGTACCCTGATGCGCGGACCTGCGCTCGGGGACGCAGCGTCGTGGACCACCCCCGGACCGGAGAAGCTTTGAACGTGAGCGGAAAGCGTCGGGCCCAGGGCCCCGCCCAGACGAAGAAGCGAAGCGACCTGCCAAGCGCGGGTCGCGGCTGCGTCGTGTCCTCACCTGGCTGCTGGCCCTCGGGCTGGTCGGCGCGCTGCTGGCCGTGGGCGGCTTCCTCGTCCTCTACCAGGCGATCGACGTCCCCGACCCCAACGAGGACTTCGAGACCCAGACCTCCTTCGTCTACTACAACGACGGCGAGAGCCAGCTCGGGACGTTCGCGACCCAGAACCGGGAGTCGATCCCGCTGGACCAGATGCCGCAGACGATCAAGGACGGCGTGGTCGCGGCGGAGAACCGCACCTTCTGGACCGACCAGGGCATCGACCCGCGCGGCATCCTGCGCGCCGCCTTCAACAACGCCAGCGGCAACGACACCCAGGGTGCGTCGACGATCACCCAGCAGTACGTCAAGATCCTCTACCTGACCCAGGACCAGACGCTCACCCGCAAGGCTCAAGGAAGCGATCATCTCGCTCAAGCTGCAGCGGGACGTCAGCAAGCAGGAGATCCTCGAGGGCTACCTCAACACCATCTACTTCGGCCGCGGCGCCTACGGCGTCCAGGCCGCCGCGAAGGCGTACTTCGACCGGGAGGCCAAGGACCTCGACCTCCAGCAGAGCGCGGTCCTCGCGAGCGTCCTCAACGACCCCAACGACCTCGACCCCGCCCAGGGCAAGAGGGCCAAGCGCGAGCTGCTCGGCCGCTACCAGGCGGTGCTGGGCGCGATGGCCGAGGAGGGGATGATCTCGGCCGAGGAGGCCGACAAGGCCTCCCGCAAGCTGCCGGAGTTCCCGGAGATCGAGCAGGAGAGCCAGTACGGCGGCCAGCGCGGCCACGTGCTGACCATGGTGCGCGACGAGCTGATCCGGCTCGGCTTCGACGAGGACGAGATCGAGGGTGGCGGGCTCAAGGTCACCACCACCTTCACGCAGAAGGCGATGACCGCCGCCCAGGAGGGCGTCGCCGAGGTCCGGCCCACGGGCCTGCCCGAGGCGATCCCCGGGCGAGAAGGGCAGCACCGAGCCGGGCTCCGGCGACAAGGACCTCCACATCGGCGTCGCCAGCGTCGAGCCCGGCACCGGCGCGGTGCGCGGCTTCTTCGGCGGCCAGGACTACCTCGACTCCCAGCTCAACTGGGCGGTCGCGGGCGGCCAGGCCGGCTCGACGATGAAGCCGGCCGCGCTGGTCGCCGCGATCGAGGACGGCTTCTCGCTCAAGGACACCTTCGAGGGCAACTCGCCGTTCGTGCTCCCCGACGGCACCGACTTCGAGAACCAGGGCGACGCCGACTACGGCTCGGCCGTCTCGATGGTCCAGGCCACCGAGGACTCCATCAACACCGCCTTCATCGACATGACGACGTCGATGACGAACGGGCCGCAGAAGGTCGTCGACGCCGCCGAGCGGCTCGGTGTCCCGCCGGCGGAGGCCGGCAGGAAGGCGCCCGGCTTCCCCAACACCTCGCCGGGCCTCGAGCCGCAGACCGGCGTCGCGCTGGGCAGCGCCACGGTCAGCCCGATCAACATGGCCAACGCGTACGCCACCATCGCCAACGGCGGCCGCGCCGCGGAGCCGTACATCATCGAGAAGGTCGTCGACCGCAGCGGCGAGACCCGCTACCAGCACCGGGTCTCCGACACCGAGGCCGTCGAGCAGGACATCGACCGCGACGTCAGCTACGCCCTCCAGCAGGTCGTCCAGAGCGGCTCCGGCACCGCGGCCCTCCAGCTCGGCCGCCCGGCCGCCGGCAAGACCGGCACCGCCACCAACGGCGAGGGCGGCGGTCTCCTCGGCCTGGTTCACCGGTTACACGCCGCAGCTCAGCACGTCGGTGATGTACGTCCGCGGCAAGGGCAACGAGCAGCTGCAGGGGTGGCTGCCGGAGTACTTCGGCGGCTCCTACCCGGCCGAGACCTGGACGGCGGTGATGCAGCGCGCCATGGAGGGGCTGCCGGTCGAGGACTTCCCGCCGCCGGCGTACGTCGACGGCGAGGCGCCCGACGAGGGCCACGAGCCGTACACGCCGCCGCCGACCACCAGGCGCCGCCGACCACGCAGGCCCCGCCGACCACGCGGCCGCCGCAGACGAGCAAGCCGCCGGAGACCGAGCGAGCCCTCCGGAGACGAGCCGACCACCGGAGACGAGCCGATCCCGCCGGAGACGACCGACCCGCCGGAGACGACCGCCCGGCGCAGGACCCGTGCGACGACGGCTCGCTGCCGCCGTGCGATGACGACGACCCGGGCGGCGGCGGCAGTGGCGGCGACGCGGCGGCGGCCGCGGCGTACAGCCCGGCGGCCCGCGAGCGGTACCTCGTGTGACGGACCCCCGGGTCCACCCCACCCGTGACGACCGCGTCGTCGCAGCCCTCAGCGAGGGGGTGGGGGGACCCGTCGGGGACCACGCCGGGCGCCACCCCTGGTGGACCCCGGTCCGGGTGCTGCTCGCGCTGGCCGCGCTGGTGATGGCGCTCGGGATGGTGCAGAAGACCAGCTGCTACGAGGACTCCTGGCAGGACGGCAGCGAGCGCTACGCCCACATGTGCTACTCCGACCTGCCCTACCTCTACACCGGGCGTGGTTTCGCCGAGCTGGCCTGGCCCTACAGCGACGACCCGCAGGTGCGGGCCCGGTACGACGTCATGGAGTACCCCGTCGTGATCTCGTACTGGGCGTGGGGGACCGCGTGGGTCACCCACCAGCTGAGCGGCGCCCCCGACGTCACCGAGCGGTACGCCGTCGCCGCCGGTGACCTCGCCGGGCAGGACGACGTCCGGCGGGAGTCCCGGGTCTTCGTCGCCGTCAACGCGGCCGGCTTCACGGCGCTCGCGCTGCTCACGGTGTGGCTGCTGGCCGGCGTCCACCGACGCCGCCCGTGGGACGCCGCGATCCTGGCCGCCTCGCCCGCGCTGGCGCTGACGGCGCTCGTCAACTGGGACCTGCTGGCGCTGGTGTTCGTCGCCGGCGCCGCCTGGGCGTGGGCGCGCGACCGTCCGGTGCTCACCGGCGTGATGATCGGCCTCGGCACCGCCACCAAGCTCTACCCGCTGCTGCTGCTCGGCGCGCTGCTGGTGATCTGCGTGCGCGAACGCCGGCTTCCCGACCTGGTCCGGGCGGTGGTCGCCGCGGTCGGCTCGTGGCTGCTGGTCAACGCGCCGGCGTACGTCACGGGGCCGGAGCAGTGGGCACACTTCTGGACCTTCAACAGCGAGCGCGGGCCGGACCTCGGCTCGGTGTGGCTGGTGATCGACCAGGCGACCGGGGCCGGGCTGTCGGCCACCACGGTCAACCTGGGGTCGTGGGTGGTGCTGCTCGCCTGGTGCGCGGGCGTGCTGGTGCTGGGGCTGCGGGCGCCGGTCACCCCGCGGTTCGCCCAGCTCGGGCTGCTGGTCGTGATCGGGTTCCTGCTCGTCAACAAGGTCTACTCACCGCAGTACGTGCTGTGGCTGCTCCCGCTGGCGGCGCTGGCCCGGCCGCGGTGGCGCGACCAGCTGGTCTGGCTGTCCGGGGAGCTGTTCTACTTCGCCGCCGTCTGGTGGTACCTCGGCGGCTACCTCGAGCCCGCGGGGGGCGGGGAGGCCGGCTTCTACTGGGTCGCGATCGTGGTCCGGATGGCCGCGGAGTGCTACCTCGCCGCCGTGGTCGTGCGCGACGTGCTGCGCCCCGAGCACGACCCGGTGTGGGAGGAGCGTCAGCTGACTCGGACCCGCCGTCCCTCGGAGGTCGACGTGTGAGGGCCGCCGCCGCTGCACTCGGACCGCCGCCTCCGGAGGTTGAGGTGTGAGGGCCGTCGCCCTGCGCCGGCCCTCGGAGGTTAGGTGTGAGGGCCGCCAGGCCCGAGCCTCGAAACCCCCGAGGGAGGGAGGCGTCCCCACCTCTCGCTCGCCTCACCGGTTTCGACGCTCTACGCGCCCTCTCGGGCTCGGGCGCTGCGCTTGCTCGACCTTCGCGGGCGACGGGACCGAGTTCGTTCCTCGCCGGTCCCTGCCCGCGTCAGCTGACGAGGACCCGGTCGAAGCCGGTGGCGGTGTAGCGGACCCGTACGTCGATCTCCTCGCCGACCTGCGGGACCCGCGCGCCCTGCGGCAGGAACAGCATCGAGGCCTGCATGTGCGGCGGCTCGGCGAACAGCCGCTGCTTGCCGTCGATCGTGAACGGGCTGCGGACGAAGCCGACGGCGTCGAGGCCGCCGCGCGCCAGCGTCGCCGCGCGGGCCTTGAGGCTGGTGTCGCCGGTGGGCGACTCGAGGCCGATGCCGTGGGCGGTGCCGCCGCTGACGACGAGCAGGTGGCCGGCCTTGGGGGCGGTCCGGCCGCGGTAGCCGAACGCCTCGCCCCGTTCGACCTCGTGCACGTCGAGCACCGTGGCGGTGACCCGGAGCGCGCCGCGGTCACCGAGCCAGAGGCCGGTGCCGATCCGGGGCCGGATCCGGAAGTCGGCGTACGACGCCCGCAGCGTCGCCAGCTCCTCGGGCGTGAGGTGGCTGACCCAGACCGTCGTCGGGCCCTCGCCGACGGCGAGCCCGGCGGCGACCACGTCGTTGAGCAGCCGGCGCACCTCGCCGAGGTGGGAGCCCTGGGCGAGCGGCAGGTGCAGCGCGATCCCCTCGAGCCGACCGGCCCGGGCACCGGCGAGCCACTCGGCGGCACCGCGCAGGCCGCGCCCGGTGAGGCCGTGCCGCCGCATGCTGGTGAGGTGCTCGAGCACGAACCGGGCGCCGCGCTGCCGGCCGAGCAGGTCGGCGAGGTCGTCCTCGCGGCTGACCGTGTGGACCACCCGGCCGGCCAGGTCGTCGGGCAGGTCGAGCGCGGCGCCGAAGGGTCGCCACGGCGTCATCACCAGCAGGTCGCCGTGGAAGCGCTGGGCGACCTCGGGCAGCTCCTCGTAGGTGCCGACCGCGACGGTGTCGACGTCGAAGCCCTGGTCGGCCAGCCACTGGGCGCGGCGGGCCAGCCGCGCCGATCCCGAAGCCGTAGCCGTTGCCCTTGAGCACCGGCACCAGTCCCGGCGTCGCCTCGGCGACGCCGCGCAGGTGGCCGCGCCAGCGCTCGCCGTCGACGCTCAGCGTCAGTCCCATCAGCCGCGCCGCCTCATGTAGAGGTCGAACGCGCGGTAGAGCAGCCGGTGGAGCGGCAGGTCCCACTCGCCGGCGTACTCGACGGCCTCGCCGCCGGTGCCGACCTTGAACTGGATCAGGCCGACGTGGGGGTCGTCGGAGTCGAGGGTGTCGGTGATGCCGCGCAGGTCGTAGACCTCGGCGCCGGCGGCGATGCGCGTCGCGGATCATCTCCCACTGGATCGCGTTGGAGCCGCGGACCTCGCGCTTCTCGGTCGACGAGGCGCCGTAGGAGTACCAGGCGTGGGTGCCGACCCGGATCGCGATGGTGGCCGCGACCAGCTCGCCCTCGTGGCGGGCGAACCACAGCCGGATCCGGTCGGGGTCCTCGGCGTGCAGCGCGTCGTACATCGCCGCGAAGTAGGACAGCGGCCGCGGGGTGAAGCCGTCGCGCCCGGCGGTGTGGACGTAGAGGTCGTGGAACGCCTTGAGGTCGGCCCCGCTGCCCGGTCGAGACCTCGACCCCCTCCTTGGCGGCCTTCTTGATGTTGCGCCGCCACTGCTGGTTCATGCCCTTGAGGACGTCGTCCTCGGTCGCCGGCCCGCCAGCGGGATCCAGAAGTTGAACTGCGGCTGGCCGGCGGCGAAGCCGCCCGCGACCGCCTGCGGTCGCCACCCGAGCTCCTGGAGCTGGGAGACCACCCGCGCCCCGACCGGGGAGCGCTCCAGCGGGGCGACCTCGTCGAGCCGCCGCACGGCCTCGTCGGCGATGCCCTCCTTGACCTGGGCGGCGCTCCACCGCCGGGTCACCACCGGCGGGCCGATCCGGACGCCGAACGCGCCCTGTGCCCTGAGGTGCGCCGCCATCGGGCGCAGCCACGCGCCGAGGTCGTCGGTGTCCCAGTCGAGGACCGGCCCCTCGGGCAGGTAGGCGAGGTAGCGCTTGAGCCGCGGCAGCTGCCGGTAGAGGACCAGCGCGGCACCGACGACCTCGTCGTCGCGGACCCAGCCGAGCGACTCCGCCCGCCACTCCGGCTTGGCGTGGGCCCAGGCCGGGGTCTGCAGGAAGCTCACCGAGCTCCGGCTCCGGACGAAGTCGAGGTGCTCGGCCGGCGTCAGGGTGCGGACGGTGAGGTTGGCATTCACCCGTCGAGGCTATCTGGTGGTCAGCGGGGGCTCAGAGCCGCTCACGGAGCCACGCGAAGTCGGCCACGTGGTCGTCGGCGCCACCCGGCGTCTCGCACACGACCGGCGCCCCGGCGTCGCGCACGACCGAGGCCAGCAGGTCGGGGTCGACCTTGCCGGCGCCGAGGTTGGCGTGGCGGTCGGCGCCGGAGTCGAACTCGTCGCGGCTGTCGTTGCAGTGGACCAGGTCGATCCGGCCGGTGATCCGCGCGTACGTCGTCGACGACCGTCTCGAGCGCGTTGCCACCGGCGTGGGCGTGGCAGGTGTCGAGGCAGAAGCCGACCCGGTCGGCCTGCTCGCAGGAGGAGATCGCGTCCCACACGCCGGCGATCCGCTCGAGGTAGCGGGTCATCGCGTTGTCGCCGCCGGCAGTGTTCTCGATCAGCAGCGGCAGCTTGAGGTCGACGGCGTCGACGGCCTTGCGCCAGTTGTCGAAGACCGACACCCGGGTCGTCGGCCTGGTTGACGTGCCCGCCGTGGACGATCAGCCCCTTCGCCCCGATCGGGGCCGCGGCGTCGACGTGCTGCTGGAGCAGCTTGCGGCTGGGGATCCGGATCCGGTTGTTGGTCGTCGCGACGTTGACGATGTAGGGGGCGTGGACGTAGAGGTCGATCCCGGCCGCCGCCGCGTCGTCGCGCAGCCCGTCGGCGCCCCCGGCGTAGCGGAACTCGGGGCCCTTGTATCCCTGCGGGTCGCCGAGGAAGAACTGCACGTGGGGCGCGTTGCGGGCGGCGGCCTCGGCGAGCGGGTCGGTCTGGTCGACGTGGGCTCCGATGCGCATGGCACCCACCCTAGGACCGGGCAGCCGACAGCGCCGAGGGCCGGGACGGATTCCGCCGTACTCGCGCGGCCGCTGATAGCCTCGTGCGTCGCCGGGTCCGACCCGGTGTCGCGAACGCATCGCCCTCCTGCCACGGAGAGTCCGTGGCCGCTCTAGTCCAGAGGAGGTGGAGACCGCTGTGCGTGCCTATGAAGTGATGGTCATCCTCGACCCGAGTCTCGAAGAGAGGACCGTCGAGCCGTCGCTCGACAAGTACCTCAACGTGATCCGCAAGGACGGTGGCACCGTCGACAACGTCGACGTGTGGGGCCGCCGCCGGCTTGCCTACGAGATCCGCAAGAACGCCGAGGGCATCTACGCCCTCATCACCCTGAACGCCGAGCCCGACACGGTCAAGGAGTTCAACCGCCAGCTCGGTCTCAACGAGGCCGTGCTCCGTACGAAGGTGCTGCGCCCCACGGCCTGAGGCTGTGGACCGACACTTCCGTGTCTCGGCGCCGGTGCCTAGCCTTCGGCTGGGAACCAGCCCGACCGACCAGTGGACAGACCAGGGAGACAACACATGGCAGGCGAGACCGTCATCACCGTCGTCGGCAACCTCGTCGACGACCCGGAGCTGCGCTTCACCCCCTCGGGTGCGGCCGTGGCCAACTTCCGGATCGCCTCGACGTCGCGCACCTTCGACAAGCAGACCAACGAGTGGAAGGACGGCGACGCGCTGTTCCTTTCCTGCGCCGTGTGGCGGCAGGCCGCCGAGAACGTCGCGGAGTCCCTCCAGAAGGGGATGCGGGTCGTGGTGCAGGGGCGACTGAAGTCGCGCCAGTACGAGACCCGCGAGGGCGAGAAGCGCACCGTCTTCGAGATCGACGTCGAGGAGGTCGGCCCCTCGCTGAAGTACGCGACGGCCAAGGTCACCCGGACCCAGCGGTCCGGCGGTGGCGGCGGCTACGGCGGCGGCCCGCAGGGCGGTCTCCGGTGGCGGCTCCCAGGGCGGCCAGCCCGACCCGTGGGCCACCAACGCCCCGCAGGGCGGCGGCTGGCGGCGGCTCCCAGGGTGGCGGCCAGTCCGACCCGTGGGCGGCTCCGGGCGTTGGCGGGGACGAGCCCCCGTTCTGATCCACGACCACCGGTGGTCGAGGAGGGCGCGATGCGACCTTCTCGGGACCCCCGGGACCTGACAACCAACCTCAACCATTCCGGCTCCGGCCGGGCTTCGGAAAGGAAGCACCACAATGGCCAAGGCAGTGATTCGCAAGCCCAAGAAGAAGGTTTGCCAGTTCTGCAAGGAGAAGGCGACGAGTGTCGACTACAAGGACACCACGCTGCTCCGCAAGTTCATCTCCGACCGCGGCAAGATCCGCGCCCGTCGGGTGACCGGCAACTGCGTCCAGCACCAGCGCGACGTGGCGATCGCCGTCAAGAACGCGCGCGAGCTCGCCCTGCTGCCCTACACCTCGACCGGTCGCTGAGAGAGGAGCCCCTGATGAAGATCATCCTGACCCAGGAGGTCTCCGGCCTCGGCGCCCCCGGCGACGTGGTGGAGGTCAAGAGCGGCTACGCCCGCAACTACCTCGTCCCGCGCGGTGCCGCGATCGTGTGGACCCGCGGTGCCGAGAAGCAGGCCGAGTCGATCAAGGCCGCGCGCACCGCGCGTGCCGCCCGCGACTCCGACCACGCCGTCCAGATCAAGACCAAGCTCGAGGCCGACGCGGTCCCGGTGCAGGTCAAGGCCGGCGACTCCGGCCGGCTGTTCGGCGCCGTCACCTCCGCCGACATCGCCGCCGCGCTGACCGAGGCGTCCGGTGAGGCCGTCGACAAGCGCTCGATCGCCGTCGGCAACCCGATCAAGTCGCTCGGCACCCACGAGGTGTCGGTCAAGCTGCACGACGAGGTGTCCGCCGCGGTCACCCTCAACGTGATCCCGGCCTGACCCGAGCGCTCACGCAGCACCCGGGGCCGTCCCTCCCACCGAGGGGCGGCCCTGCTGCGTCCCCGGGCGCCGCCGGTCGGCGGTGCCTCAGCCACGTTCTGGGCGACCGAAACGGTGGCTCAGCCACCGCTGGGCGCCGGGTCGCCCGCGACGACGTCGTGGACCCACGGCCGGGTCGCGTGGGCGAAGCAGAGCACGACCGCGGCGAGGAGGGTGCCGGTCGCCACCGCGACGGCGGGCAGGGCCAGCGCGACCACGCCGGCGCCGTACACGACGGGCGGCAGCAGCATCGTCAGCACCGCACCGAGCGCCACCGCCTGCCACCCGGCCCGTGCCGAGCGGTCGTCGGCCGGTGGCGCCGCGCGAGGGCGAGCGCGAGCAGCAGCACGAAGCCGGGGGTCGGCAGGTCGAGCACCCAGCGCAGCGACTCATCCAGGCCGCGGACCTGCCGCGGCCAGCGGCGGGACCCACAGCACCAGGGACACCAGGCCCGCGACCGCCGCGACGCCCTGCAGCAGCGATCGGTGCCCGATACGAGCCGGGAGGCGTCGTACGCCGAGCAGGACCAGCACCCAGCCGAGCGGGTCCGGGACCAGGTCCAGCCCCGGGTCGCCGACCGAGGCGTCGAGGACCACCAGGACCAGGCCGAGGCCGATCGACTGGAGAGGGCGCACGGCCACACCCTAGGTCGTGGCCGGGACGCCGGTGACCAGCCAGGCGTCGCCGCGGGCACGGCGGGTCAGCACCACCCAGCGGGCGCCGATGAAGACCCCGGCGAACGCCACCCAGACCCCCAGCAGCCCGCCGCCGACCAGCACGGCGACGCCGACCGCGGGGACGTAGACGAGCAGCACCACCGTTCCTGCCCACGCCAGGTAGCGGCCGTCTCCCGCGCCGATCAGGACCCCGTCGAGCACGAAGACGATGCCGGCGACGGGCTGCCCGACCGCGGCCACCAGCAGCACCTCGACCAGCCGGTCGTGGACCGCCGGGTCGGCGGTGAACAGCGGGCCGAGCAGCGGGCTCGCGAGCGCGAGCAGCGCGCCGGTCACCACTCCCGACCAGAGCCCCCAACGGACCATCCGGTCGGTCACCTCACGGGTGCCGGCCACGTCGCCGGCGCCCAGGTAGCGCCCGGTGATCGCCTGGGCGGCGATCGCGACGGCGTCGAGCACGAACGCGAGGAAGGTCCACAGCGTGAGGGCGAGCTGGTGGGTGGCGAGGTCCGCCGCCTGGTCGGTGTCGGTGAGTGCTCCCAGCGTGACGGCGTACGTCGTGACGAGCATCGCCGCGCGCAGCGTCAGCGTCCGGATCACCAGCGGGACGCCGGCATGGGCCGCGGCCCGGATGCCGGCCAGGTCCGGGCCGAGCGCCGCGCCCTCGCGGCGGGCGGCCCGCACCACGACCGCGGTGAGGACGGCCGCGCTGAGGACCTGGGCGAGGACGGAGCCCCACGCGGACCCCGCGATCCCGAGGCCGGCGCCGTAGACCAGCAGCAGGTTGAACGCGACGTTCGCGGCGTTGCCGAGGACGGCCACCACGAGCGGGCGTGCGGGTGTCCTGGAGTCCGCGCAGCACCCCGGTGGTCGCCAGCATCACCAGCAGCGGGGTGGTGCCGAGGAAGGCGACCCGCAGGTAGGCGATCGCCTGCTCCTCGACCCGCGCGCCGGCGCCGAAGAGCTCGACCAGAGGAGAGGTGAGGGCGACGCCGAGCACGGTGGTGACGGTGCCGATCAGGACCGCCAGCCAGACGCCGTCGATGCCCTGGGTGAGGGCGCCCCGGGTGTCGCCGGCGCCGAGGTGGCGGGCGACGCTGGCGGTGGTGCCGTAGGCGAGGAAGACGCACAGACCGACTGCGGTCTGCAGCACGACGGCGGCGATGCCGAGTCCGGCCAGGGGGGCGGTGCCGAGGTGCCCCACGATGGCCGCGTCGGCGAGCAGGAACAGCGGCTCGGCCGCGAGGGCGAGGAACGCCGGGACCGCCAGCCGCAGGATCTCGCGGTCGTGGGTCCGGGGCATGGCGCCCACCGTAGCCCGGTCCACGCGGGAACGTAAGGGTCATGGCCGGCAAGTGATCCTCACCAGCAGTGGTCTGGACCGGTTGTGGGTATTCGGTGGATCAATCAACAACATCGCCTCACGCGTGGTACGAGGAGGCCGCGTCCGGAGGCTCTCGTCCGGATGCTGGCGGGTGGCCGATCAATTTTCCGTCCACACCCTGTGGCTCACGTCGTCGCAGGTCAGAGAGGGTGCAGGCGGCGCATCGGGGCGGCGTCCACAGCCCGCTCCCCAGCCCGTGCACAGCGCTGGGCGTGTCGTCCACCACCGCTCCCGAGTTATCCCCAGCCCCTGTGGACAACGGGCTGTCGGTCGCCGTCGGGACCACGTAGGTTCCGGTCCGTTCGTCCGGCAGTGTCAGGGCCCGTTGTCTGGGGTCCCGGCTAGCGTCTCGGGCAGGTCAGCACACCACATCAGCGGGGCGGTCGGTCCGTCCCGGACAGCGGCAGGAGGAGGTCGGGTGAGCGTCACCGACTACGACCCCGCCGGCGCACCTCCGCCCTACGAGGAGTGGGGCGACGGACCGGCGGCCTACGCCCCCGGCGAGGCCCCGCGGCCCTCCGGCGGTGGTCGGGTCCCGCCGCAGGACGAGGCCGCCGAGCAGAGCGTGCTCGGCGCGATGATGCTCTCCAAGGACGCGATCGCCGACTGCGCCGAGTCGGTCCGCGGCGTCGACTTCTACCGCCCGGCCCACGAGCTGATCCACGACGCGATCATCGACCTCTACGGCCGGGGCGAGCCCGCCGACCCGGTCACCGTGGCGGCGGCGCTGCAGCGCCGGGGCGAGCTCGCCCGGGTCGGGGGCGCCCCCTACCTCCACACGCTCTCGGCCAACGTGCCGATCGCGGCCAACGCGGGCTACTACGCCGAGATCGTCCGCGAGAAGGCGATCCTGCGCCGGCTGGTCGACGCCGGCACCCGGATCGTGCAGATCGGCTACGCCGGCGAGGGCCAGGTCGACGACGTCGTCGACGAGGCGCAGGCCGAGGTCTACAAGGTCACCGACCGCCGTACGTCCGAGGACTACGCGCCGCTCTCCGACATCATGGACGGCGTCCTCGACGAGATCGAGGCGATCGGCAACCGCGAGGCCGGTCTCTACGGCGTCCCGACCGGGTTCGCCGACCTCGACGACCTGACCAACGGCCTCCACGCCGGCCAGATGGTCATCGTCGCGGCGCGACCCGCCATGGGCAAGTCGACCCTGGCGCTCGACCTGTGCCGTGCCGCGTCGATCCACAACAACATGAGCAGCGTGCTTCTTCAGCCTGGAGATGACGCGCTCCGAGATCACGATGCGGCTGCTCTCGGCCGAGGCGAAGGTGCCGCTCAACCACATCCGCAACGGCCAGATGAGCGACGACGACTGGACCAAGCTGGCCCGCAAGATGGGCGAGGTCTCCAGCGCGCCGATGTTCATCGACGACTCGCCCAACATGACGATGATGGAGATCCGGGCCAAGGCCCGGAGGCTCAAGCAGCGCCACGACCTCAAGCTGATCGTCATCGACTACATGCAGCTGATGACCTCCGGCAAGAAGGTCGAGTCCCGCCAGCTCGAGGTCTCGGAGTTCTCCCGGCAGATCAAGCTGCTCGCCAAGGAGCTCGAGCGTCCCGATCATCGCGCTCTCCCAGCTCAACCGTGGCCCCGAGCAGCGCGGCGACAAGCGTCCGATGATGAGCGACCTGCGCGAGTCGGGTTCCCTCGAGCAGGACGCCGACATGGTGATCCTGCTCCACCGCGACGACGTCTACGAGAAGGAGTCGACCCGCCCCGGCGAGGCCGACCTGATCGTCGCCAAGCACCGCAACGGCCCCACCCGCGACATCACCGTCGCCTTCCAGGGCCACTACTCCCGCTTCGTCGACATGGCCCACTGAGCCGGACCCCGGCCCCGGTGTCACGGGACCGTGGCCCGCGCCGGTCGCAGGTGGCACCATGGAAGCCTGCGGTCGAGGTGGAGGTGACCATGTCCCGCACAACCCTGTGGTGGCTGGTCGCGGCAGTCGTCGCCATCGCGCTGGTGGTCCTGGCGGTGCTCTACGGCGGTGGCGGTGGCGGATCCGGTGGTGGTGGCGGCGGCGGCTACTGACCCGCCACGGCAGTCCGCGTCCGACCCTGACGTGCCGGGCGATCCTCGCTACCGTCGTGGGGGTGGCGACAGGCACGGTGGTGGTGACCGGTGCGTCCACGGGGATCGGGGCGGCGACCTGCCGCCACCTCGCGGGCCTCGGCCTCGACGTGCTGGCCGGCGTACGCCGTGACGAGGACGCCGAGCGTGCCGAGTCGTGGTCGCCGCGGATCCGGGCCGTGCGGCTCGACATCACCGACCCGGACGAGGTCGCTGCGCTGGTGACCGAGGTGGCGTCGACACCCAGCAGGCTCCGGGCCCTGGTCAACAACGCCGGGGTCGCGGTCGTCGGCCCGGTCGAGGCGCTCACGGTCGACGACTGGCGCCAGCAGCTCGAGGTCAACGTGCTCGGCCAGGTCGCGGTGACCCGGGCGCTGCTGCCGGGTCTGATCGAGACCCGCGGCCGGGTCGTGATGATGAGCTCCATCGGGGGTCGGGTGGCAGGACCGCTGTTCGGTCCCTACTCCGCGTCGAAGTTCGCGATCGAGGCGTTCACCGACGTGCTGCGGCAGGAGGTGGGCCCGCTCGGCGTGCGGGTGGTGGCCGTGGAGCCGGGTGCGATCGCCACGCCCATCTGGGAGCGCGGCCGCGTTGCGGGGGACGCACGCTGGGCCACCACCGAGCCCACGGTCCGGCACCGCTACGTCCGGCTCGTCGAGGCCGTCCGTGAGCTCGCCGACCGCGGCGCCCGCGACGGGCTGCCGCCGGAGGTGGTCGCGGAGGTGGTGGCTCGGGCGCTGACGGTCCGGCGCCCCCGCACCCGCTACCTCGTGGGCCGCGACGCCGTCGCCCAGGCATGGCTCGGCCGGCTGCTCCCCGACCGCGTGCGGGACGCCGTGGTCCGCCGCGCGATGCTCGGCCGCTGACCGCCGTCCGTGTCTCGCCACTATTGGGCAAGGGGATGGCACTCCGGGATCGGTCCGCAGTAGGTTTCGGGGCGGCCGGCCCAGCCTGGCCGGTCTGAACCTGGGGGGACATGAAGAGAGCACGAAAGCTGGCGCTGATCCCGAGCGCCGCGGTCACCGCGGGGGCGGCGTCACTGACGCTCCCGGCGCAGGCAGACCGGAGCGCAGCCGATCCCGGTGGGGCGCGACAGCCGGTGGCCACAGGCCTGCAGGACCCGTTCGGGCTGACGTCGACGGAGCGCAGGCTGGTGGTCACCGTCGCCGGTGCGGGTGAGGTCAAGACGATCAACCACCGGACCCAGCGGGCGCGCACGGCGGTCAGTGGGCTCGGGCCGTACGCCGCCGCCAGCGCGGTGAAGGTCGGCAACCGGTTCGCGATCGTGACCGGCGAGGCCGAGCCGGCGCGCCGGCCGGCCCGGTGCCGGGTTCCTCGGTCCTGGTGGCCAGGCGCGGGGAGGCGCCGACACAGCTGGCCGATCTCCTGCAGCACGAGCTCGACCACAACCCCGACGGCCAGACCCAGTTCGACTCGGAGGGCGAACCGCTCGACGCGCTCTCGAACCCGTTCGACGTGATCGACGACCGGACGCGCAACGGCTTCGTCCTGGTCGCCGACGGCGGCGCCAACGACGTGCTGCGGGTGGATCGCGAGGGCAACGTGTCCACGCTCTTCGTCCCGCCGACCGTCAACACCCCGGCGTGCGGGGGGCTGCCCAACAACGACGAGCAGACCGTCGGCTGCGACGCCGTGCCCACCGGGTTGGCCCACGGCCCGGACCGGACGATCTACGTGTCGGCGCTGACGGCAGAGGTCCCGGGTGAGGGGCGCGTCTACGTGATCGACCGGCGCACCGGCGAGCAGCTGCGCACGATCCGGGGATTCAGCGGGCCTACCGGGGTCGCTGTCGACAAGGGCTCCGGCACGGTCTACGTGTCCGAGCTTCTCGAGCGAGCGCCGGCCGGACCGCCGGGAGACGACTTCGACCCGCGGACCATCGGCCGCGTCGTCATGGTCGAGCCTGATGGTGACCGCACGTTCGCCCAGCCTCCGATGCCGCTCGGACTGGAGGTCCGCGGAGGTGATCTCTACTCGACCACCTGGGCCGTGGCCGGCCTTTTCCTCGGCAGCTCCGACAGGGGGAAGGTCGTCCGGATCGGTGAGGGGCGCTTCGACCGGGCAGCTGGTGACAGCCAGCAGAGGCGGCTGCGCCGACCCAGTGGCATGGGCGAGACGATGAGCCCGCGCTTGCGCTGAGCCACCCGCCGTGGCCCGGACCGAGGAGTCGGTCCGGGCCACGTTGCCGTTCGGGATGCGCCAGACTGCGGGACATGCGGCTGCCGGACCCTGCGCTCGTGGTGCTGGTCGGGGCGTCCGGCTCGGGCAAGTCCACCTGGGCGGAGCATCGCTACCGTGCGCAGGAGATCGTCTCCTCCGACGCGCTGCGGGGCGTCGTGGGGAGCGGTCCGTACGACCTCGACGCGTCCGACGACGCGTTCGCCCTGCTCGAGACGGTCGTGGCCGCCCGCCTGGGCCGCGGCCTGGCCACGGTCGTCGACACCCTCGGCCTCGACCCCGGGCGCCGCCGCGGCTGGCGCGAGGCCGCGTCCCGCGCCGGCCTACCGGCGGTGGTCGTGCTGCTGGCGACCCCTGACGCGGAGTGCCGGCGGCGCAATGCCGAGCGGGACCGCCCCGTGCCGGCGCCCGCGCTGGCACGGCAGCTCCGCCAGGTGCGCGACGTACGAGCGGAGCTCGAGGCGGAGGGCTGGGACCACGTGGTCGTCGTCGCGGGCGACGCGACCCCGGCGGCGCCACCCGCGCCCGCCCCCGACCCGGCGGCCGACCGCACCACCAGCCAAGGGCTGCGGCTGGTGCTCCAGGTCTCGCGGTTCCCATGGGGCGAGGACCCGCTGGCCTGGCTCAGCGACGTCGCCCGGGCCGCCGACGAGGCGGGCTTCGCCGGCCTGGCGCTGATGGACCACCTGATCCAGATTCCCCAGGTCGGCCGGGCGTGGGACTCGATCCCGGAGCCGTGGGTGACTCTCGGGGCGATCGCGGGGCTCGGCACCAGCCTCGACCTCGGCACGCTGTGCACCCCGGTCACCTTCCGGCCCGCGGGCGTGACGGCCAAGGCCACCGCGACCCTCTCGGCGCTCACCGGCGGCCGCTCCTTCGTGGGGGTCGGCGCCGGGTGGTGGGCCCGCGAGCACGCGGCATACGGCCTCCCGTTCCCGCGCGCCGGCGCGCGGCTCGACGACCTCGAGCGGGCGATCGTCACGATGCGCGCGCTCTGGGCCACGGGCACCAGGGCGTACGACGGCGACGGGGTCACGCTGCCCGAGACCACCTGCTACCCGCGCCCTGCCGGGCCGGTGCCGGTGGTCGTCGGCGGCTCCGGTGAGCGCCGGACGCTCCGGATCGCGGCCCGGCTGGGCGACGCGTGCAACCTGCGCGTGACCGACGAGGAGCGGCTGCGGCACCAGGTCCGGGTGCTGCACGACCACTGCGCCGACGTCGGCCGCGACCCGTCGGAGGTCGCGGTGACAGTGCTCGACCTGCCCGTGCTCGGCCGGGACCGCGACGACACCTGGCGCCGGGTCGAGCGGCACCGCGGCCGCACGGCCGCCGCGGCGTACGCACACCAGACCCACGCGGGCACCGTCGCCGACCACCGTGAGCGCTACGGGGCGCTCGCGTCGGAGGGCGTGTCCACGGTCTTCCTCGCCACCCGTGACCTCGACGGTCCCGACGACGTGCTCGACCTCGCCGGGCTCACGGCCTGAGCCCGCCCACGCGCACCGGACGGCCGGGCATCCGGCCACGCCCGTCATGGACCGGGGAGCCGATCGGGGGCAGGGTTGGGTCATGCCCTCCCAGCACCAGCCCACGACCGTCGTCCTGTTCGGTGCCACCGGAGACCTCAGCCGCCGCAAGCTGCTGCCCGGGCTGCTGCACCTGGTCAGGGCGGGGCTGCTCGCGAACATCCGGGTCGTCGGCACCTCTCTGGACGAGCACACCCGGGACTCCTTCGTGGCCTTCGCCCGGGAGTCCGTGCACGAGTTCGGGGGTGACGGCGACACCGAGGCGTGGCCCGAGTTCGAGAAGGTGCTCTACTGGGCGCCCGGCGACGGCGGCCCGGAGGCGTTGCGCCGGACCGTCGAGGTGGCCGAGCAGGACTGGGTCGACCAGGACGTCCGGCGGCTGCACTACCTCAGCGTGCCCCCGCGGGCGGCGCTCGCCGTCGTGCACCAGCTGCGGGACGCCCGCCTGGTGGAGCGCAGCCGGATCATCATGGAGAAGCCGTTCGGCACCGACCTGGCGTCGGCGCGCGAGCTCAACCGGCAGCTGCACGAGGTCTTCCAGGAGGAGCAGATCTTCCGGATCGACCACTTCCTCGGCAAGGAGGCCGCCCAGAACATCCTCGCCTTCCGGTTCGCCAACGGCCTCTTCGAGCCGATCTGGCACCGCAACAACATCGACCACGTCCAGATCGACGTCCCCGAGTCGCTCGGCCTGGAGCAGCGGGCGTCGTTCTACGAGAGCACCGGCGCCTACCGCGACATGGTGGTCACCCACCTGTT
Organism: uncultured Actinomycetota bacterium; assembly: GCA_963724225.1. GTDB lineage: Bacteria > Actinomycetota > Actinomycetes > Propionibacteriales > Nocardioidaceae > Nocardioides. Next base: position 204,917 of record CAVRTX010000022.1, read on the forward strand.
CCAGGTGCTGGCCTTCCTCGCGCTGGAGCCCCCGACCTCGCTGGAGCCGGCGGCGATCTCGGAGGAGAAGGTCAAGGTCTTCCGCTCGATGTCGCCGATCGACCCGGCCGACGTGGTGCGCGGGCAGTACGTCGGCTACCGCGACATCGACGGCGTCTCACCCGACTCCGAGACCGAGACCTTCATCGCGCTCAAGTGCTACATCGACAACTGGCGCTGGGCCGGCGTGCCGTTCTACCTCCGCACCGGCAAGCGGCTGGCCGAGGGGGCGCGGATCATCTCGATCGCGTTCAAGGAGCCGCCCCGCTCGATGTTCCCGGCCGGGTCGGGGGTCGGCGACCACGGCCCCGACCACCTCACCTTCGACCTCGCCGACCGCGCCAAGATGTCGCTGTCCTTCTACGGCAAGCGCCCGGGGCCCGGGATGAAGCTCGACAAGCTCTCGATGCAGTTCGCGATGAGCGACACCGGCTGGGCGGGCTCGGTGCTCGAGGCGTACGAGCGGCTCATCTACGACGCAGTCCGCGGCGACCGGACGCTGTTCACGACCGCCCAGGGCATCGAGCGGCTCTGGGAGCTGTCGGCGGCGCTGCTGGAGAACCCGCCGGTGGTGCGGCCGTACGCACAGGGCTCGTGGGGGCCCAACCAGATCCACCAGCTGGTGGCGCCTTTCACCTGGCGGCTCCCGTTCGAGCGGACCTGGCGCGACCCCAACGCCACGGGCGGATGAGACGGGATCCGTGTCAGGCTGGACCATGGCCGACGACCGACTGACCCAGCCCGGCCCCGAGGACGTCCGGGCCTACCTCGACTCGGTGCCCGACGAGCGCCGCCGGGCCGACGCCCTCACCGCGCTCGACCTGATGGGCGCGGTCACCGGCGCCGAGCCGGTGATGTGGGGGAGCTCGATGGTCGGGTTCGGCACCCAGCGCTACACCACCGCCGACGGCAAGCAGCGCGAGTGGTTCGCGGTCGGCCTGGCGCCGCGCAAGGCGTCGCTGACCCTGTACGGGCTGACCTACTACGACTCGAACCAGGACCTGCTCGACCGGCTCGGGCCGCACACGACCGGCAAGGGCTGCCTCTACGTCAAGCGGCTCGACGACATCGACCGCGACGTCCTGGTCGAGCTCGTCGAGCGGGGCTGGGCGGCCAACCACCACGGAGGTTGAGCCACGAAACCCCGTGAGGTTGGGCAGCGCCGCTACCAGGGTGGTCAAAGCGGTGCGCCGGAGGTTGAGGTGCGAAGGCCTGCCAGGCCTGAGCCTCGAAACCCGGTGAGGTCCGGCAGCGCCGCAACCACGATGGTCGACGCGCTGCGCATCTTCCGGGGTTCCGAGGCTCGTCGCTGGCGCTCCTCGCACCTCCACCTCCAGAGCGGGTGAGGAACCTCGCCGAGAACCTCGACCTCCGGAGGCTGGCAGGGTCGTCACCGTGAGCCGTCGACGTGCCCGTGGACCGCGGTTACGGTGGGCCGATGAAGCCACGTCTCGGGTCCGTCCGCCTGTTCACCGCCGCCGCGACCGCGGTCGCCCTCTCCTGCTCCGGAGCGGCTGTCGCCGTCCAGGGTGCCGCCGAGGGCGACCGGGTGATGACGCCGATCGGGGGCGGCTACGAGACCGCCACGCTGGAGGGCTTCGCGCGCGCCTCCGCCGAGGGCGCCAGCGGGCCGACCGTGGACCTGGTCGTCGTCCCCGCGGCGTACGGCGATGCTCCTGCCGACCGGGCCGAGAACCTCCAGCTCGCCCAGGAGCGCACCGACCAGGTGGAGGCTGCCTGTGACGCCGTCGTGACCGCTCCCTACACCGGATGCACCGCGACCCTGGCCGTGCTGCTCGACCGGGCGGACGCGCTGGACCCGGCCAACGCGGAGGCCCTCGCCGACCCCGCGACCGACGGTGTCTTCATCCTCGGGGGCGACCAGGGGCTGGCGATGCAGGTCCTCGCCGACACTCCCGCCGAGGCGGCCATGCAGGCGGCCAGCGACCACGGCGCGGTGGTCGGCGGCACGAGCGCGGGTGCCGCCGTCGAGTCGCTCTCGATGATCAACGGCTACGTCGGCGACCTCGGCCCCGAGGACGGGCTCCGGCAGGGCTCGACGCTGATGTGGTGGGGCGACGACGGCGACGCCGAGCGCGGGCTGGCGTTCGGGTCGACCGCCGCGATCTACGACCAGCACTTCTACCAGCGCGGCCGTTTCGGTCGGACCCTCTCGACGATCGCGACCGCCGACGAGCGGGCGGGCAGCGGTGGCAGTCCGGTCGGGGTCGGGGTCGACTACGGCACCGGCATCCGCAGCACCGGCGACCACACCCTGTCCGGCGGGTTCGGCCTGGGCTCCGCCGCGCTCGTCGACCTCGAGACGCTCGACGCCACCCACCGGTGGGTGGGCGACCCGGCGGTGCTGTCGGCGCGCGGCATCGTGACCCACCTGCTGACCACAGGGTCGTCGTACGACCTGGGCACCCGCACCTACAGCCGCGGCGGCACGGCGCTGCCGCATCCGGCGGACACCCCGTGGACCCCGCCCGCCGACATCCACCGCGGCACGCTGGTGCTCGGGGGCGGCGACGCGCCGGCGGCCGGGATCGCCGACGCGGTGGCGGCCGCGGGGCAGGGCGGTGTGTCGAAGGCCGACCGGATCGTCGTGGTCGCGGTCGGTGCCAAGAAGAGCGCCAACCCGTACGTCAAGGCCGTCAAGGCGGCCGGCTGGACCGGCTCGGTCTCGACCGCGGCGTACGGCGCCAGGCAGCCGGACGTCAGCGGCGCGCGTGCGGTGCTGCTGGTGGCCGACGACCCGGTCGCGCTGGGTGCCCGGCTGTCCGAGCCGGCCTTCCGGTCGTGGGCCGGGGGTGTCCTCGCGAGCCAGCCGGTCGTCATGACCGACGGCGCGATGACAGCCGCGCTCGGCGAGCGCTACTCGGCGAAGCGCCGGCCCACCTCCACCGCCGACCGGGAGGACCTCGGCATCGTCTCCTTCCGCGCCGGCGACGCGGCCTGGCAGCCCGGCCTCGGGGTCGTCGACGCGACGCTGGTGCCGTGGCTCAACACCGACTTCGGCTGGGGCCGGCTCTACGAGGGCGTCTCGGCCGACGCCGCGACGCTCGCGGTCGGGATCAACGCCGGCTCCTCGGTGACCCTGCCCGCCGAGGGGGCTCCCCAGGGCGGCACCACCGGCGGCTCGGTCGTGGTGGCCGACGGCCGGTCCGGCACGTACTGGACCGCTGACAACGGCGCGGTCGGCGCCTCGGGCGTGGTGCTCGACGTGTTCGGCCCCGGCGAGCGGCTGCTGCCCTGACCGGCCATCCGGCGCGCCCGGTGTTCGTGCTCCACGAGCACGACCGGCCGCAGCACCACTTCGACCTGCGACTCGAGGAGGACGGCGTGCTCCGGTCGTGGGCCGTGCCGCGCGGGCTGCCGACCGACCACCGGCGCGACCGGCTCGCCGTCCCGGTCGACGACCACGAGCTCGAGCACGCGACGTACGAGGACGACGACAAGCGGATTGCCGACACCGGCTGGTGGGAGCTGGAGGACCGCAACGACCGGCGGTCCGTGTTCGTGCTGCACGGCCGCAGCGGCGCCCGCCGCTACGCCCTGATCGACACCGGCACCGACGCCCTGCTCCACCTGGTCAGGAAGCAGCCGGCCGGCACCGTGTAGAACCGGGGGCATGGACCCCCGCCTCGCCGGCCGCGCCGCCCGCTCGCTCGAGCCGTTGCACGCCCTGGGCTACTTCGCCCCGGAGGTCGAGGCCGAGGTGACCGCGCTCGGCGTACGGAAGGGGCGCGGCGCCTACTTCGCCTCCCGCTCCGCCCCGATGGGCCGGGTCGGCGCCGGCACGGTGGCGGCCACGTTCTACGTCTTCAACCCCACGCTGGTCGCCCACTTCCTCCCTGCGGCCTGGGAGGCGGCCGGTCCGGAGGACGTCGTGGCCGCGCGCTACCGCGGGGTCTCCGCGGCGTGGCACCGGTTGCTCGGCGAGGAGACGCTGGCGTCCGCCGAGGTGGCCGAGGCGGCCGACCTGGCCCGCACCGCCGCCGAGGGCTGCACCGTCGCCGGCCGGCCCTTGTACGCCGGGCACGCCGACCTGGCCTGGCCCGACGAGCCCCACCTGGTGCTGTTCCACGCGCTCACCCTGCTCCGCGAGCACCGTGGCGACGGGCACGTCGCGGCCCTGACCGGCGTCGGCCTCAGTGGCCTCGAGGCGCTGCTCAGCCACACCGCCACCGGTCGCGGCTTCACCCGCACCGCCGCCCAGGCGACCCGCGGCTGGTCGGACGAGGAGTGGGCCGCCGAGCTCGCGGGCCTGGTCGAGCGCGGGCTGATGACCCCGGACGAGGAGCTCACTGACGCGGGCCGGGCGCTGCGGGAGCAGGTGGAGTCCCGGACCGACGACCACGGCCACGCCCCGTGGGACGTCCTCGGCGAGGCCGGCGCCCAGCGGCTCGCCGAGCTCGGCCGCCCGCTGGTCGCGACGGTGCGGGCCAACGGCGCGTTCCCCGACGGGGTCTTCGCCCGCCGCCGAGGAGCATGACGCCGGGCGTGACGGGTACTGAGCAAGCAGGGAGAGAGACGTGACAGCAACCACCACCAGCACTCCGGGGGCCGCCGCACCGGTGATGAGTGCGGGCGCCGCGTTCGGCGGCATCATGACCTCCGCGATCGATGCCGTCTCGGCCAAGGTGGACGCCTGGTCCACCAGGCTCGAGGGCATTGCCACCGGCGTCCCGGGAGAAGTGGCCGGGGCCGTGGACCACGTGGCCGACGACCTGGCGGAAGGTGGTGGTGCCCGGCAACAGGCAGGAGTACGGGGCCTCCAGGCGGGACTCGAGGGCCGGAACCCGGTCTGGGCAGCGATCAAGGGCGCCTGGGTCGGCGGCAGCACCGTGGTGAGGGCTGCCGTGGTGGCTGCCGGGGTCGCCCTGCTCCTGATGCTGGTGCTGTCTCCGGTGCTCCTGCTCACGTTCCTGCTGAGCGCACTCATCATCGCGGCGGTCTCCCGGGTCCGGTCGACCGGGCCGTGACCGGACTCGCCGAGCTCGGGCGCCCGCTCGTCACGACGGTGCGGGCCAACGGCGCGTTCCCCGCCCGGGTCTTCGCTGCCGCCGACGAGTCGCCTCGGGCCTAGGATCGCCGGATGGATGAGGAAGCAGCGCTGCAGGCAGGCCGGACCGCGGGACTCGCCACCGTGGTCATCGGCTCGGCACTGCTGGCCGCCCCCCGCCGCGTGGGCGCACTGAGCGGCATCGACGACCCGAGCACGGCGCGGCGGATCGGCCTGGTCGACCTGGCACTGGCCCCGGGCCTGCTGCTCGGCAAGCCCCGATGGCCGTGGCTGGCAGCGCGGGCGGTGGCCAACGTCGGGACCGCGGCCGTCGTCGGTCGCAGTGGCTGGGCGGGTCGGGCGACGACCGCCGGTCTGGTCACGGTGACGCTGGTCGACGCCCAGGCCGCGCGGACCCTGCACGGACTCGGTCGCTGACCGACGCGTCTCGAGGCCAGGACACCGGAGCCAGCGGTGGGCGATGAGGCGGCGCGGGGTCGCGGGATGACGCAGCCGCGCCGGGCCCAGGTGGCGGCGTCCCTCGGCGTGGCACTGTTCTGGGTCGGGACGGTGGTGGCAGGGGCGCTTGCGCCGGGCTACTCCGGCCGCGACGACGTCGTCTCCAGCCTCGCGGGCCGCGGATCATCGGTGGCCGCCCTGGGCATCGCCTCGATCCTGGCGTCGGCACTCGCCCACGTGGCAGCCTCGCGGGTGCTGGTGGCCCGGTCCGGGCCGGCCGCCGGGCTGGTGCTCGCAGCCGGGGGCGCCACCGCCGTGATCGCGGTGCTCCGGGTGAGCTGCGGGGACGGCGCGGCGGACTGCGGCGAGGGTCGCGGTGAGGGGGACGCCCTCGACGCCGTCCACCACCTGGGCGTGGTGTCGTACGAGCTGCTGATCGTCGCGGCCATGGCCGCCGTCGCCCTGCGGGCAGCACGAGGTGGTGCGGGGTGGCTGGCCGTCGTCTCCGCGGCGGCGGGGGTGGCGTCGGTCGTCCTGCTGCTCCCGACGACCCCGACCCCGGCCTCTGGCAGCGGCTCTGGGTGGGCACCAACCTGGGCTGGCTGCTGCTGGCGACCTGGACGGTTCCCCGCCCCGTCGCACCCGGAACCTGAGTCCTCGCACGGCGCGACCCCCACGACCCGGACGCCGGGTGCGACGCAACGTCACGGTCCCCACGGGCCCGGTCCGCCCCAGAGGATGAGGACGGGTTTCGGTCCAGGTCCGTAGGGTCGGGAGCGTGCCACCCGCATCGGCCTCGCCCGCACGACCGCCGCGTCGCGCGGAACAGGGCGCGGCGAGGGAGGCCCGCACCGCTGGCCGGCCCGGCCACCGGGGTCGTCTCTCGCAGGTCGGAGCGCTCGCGGCCGCCGCCCACCCCGGACCGTCGCTGGCGGTGACCCTGGTCGCCACGGCGTACGCGGTCGCGATCCCGCTCGACCCCGGTCGGGTCGTGCTGACCTCGGCGGCAGTCCTCACCGGGCAGCTCTCCATCGGCTGGTCCAACGACCTGCTCGACGCCCGGCGCGACGCCGCTGTCGCCCGGACGGACAAGCCGCTCGCCACCGGAGCACTCTCGGCGAGGACGGCCCGGGTCGCCTGCGGAGTCGCCGTGGTCGCCACCGTCGCGCTGTCGCTGGCCACCGGGCTGGTCGCCGGGCTGGTGCACCTGCTGGCCGTCGCGATCGGGTGGGGCTACAACCTCGGCCTCAAGTCGACGGTGCTCTCGTGGCTGCCGTTCGCGCTGTCCTTCGGGCTGCTCCCGGTCTTCCTCACCCTGGCCGAGCCCGGAGCCGGTCTGCCCCCGGCCTGGGTCCCGGCGGCCGCGGCACTGCTCGGGGTGGGAGCCCACCTGGTCAACGTGCTGCCGGACCTCGACGACGATGCCGCGACGGGCGTGCGCGGCCTCGCGCACCGGGTGGGCGAGCGACCCGCCCGGCTGCTGGCCGTCGCCGCACTGCTCGCCGCCTCGCTCGTGCTCGTCCTCGGCTCCCGTGGAACCGTCCCGCCGGTGGCGGGGCTGGTGGTGCTCGCGACGACGGTGGGCCTGGCGACCGTTGCGGTGGTGGCCGACGGTCGTACGCCCTTCCGGGCGGCGATCGGCATCGCCGTCGTCGACGTGATGGTGCTGGTGCTGGCGCGATGACCGTCAGGGAGGGCGATCCCGTGGACTGCGACGTGGCCGTGGTCGGCGCCGGCCCGGCGGGGTCCGTCGCGGCCCTCGCGGTGCTGCAGGCCCTCCCCGGAGCGCGCGTGGTCCTGCTCGACCGCGACCGACTTCCCCCGCGACAAGTGCTGCGGCGACGGCATCGCCCCACACGTGCTCGACGTCCTGCGCCCCCTGGGAGCGGGGCGACGTCGTCGCGGGCTGGACGCCCCTGGAGGACCTGGAGCTCTCGCGCGGGTCACGCCGGGTCGCCGGCCGGATGGCCCGGCCGGTCTGGGTGATCCCCCGGGAGGTCTTCGACGCCCGGCTGGTCGACCACGCCGTGTCCGCGGGCGCGACGCTGACCCAGCACCGGGTGCGCGCACGTCGAGCCCGACGGCGGAGCGCACGGTCGTCGACGGCGTGGTCCGGGCCCGCGTCGTCGTCGGTGCCGACGGCGCCCACTCGGTGGTCCGGTCCGTGGTCGGAGCGGCGACCGGCGCGAGGCGTCGGGCGCTCGCCATCCGGGGATACGCCCCGACGCCGCCCGAGCCGTCACGGCCGCCAGGTCATCCGCTACGGCGAGCGGCGGCAGCCGTCGTACGCCTGGGCCTTCGACCGCGGCGACGGCTGGTCCAACGTCGGGTACGGCGAGCTGGTCGGCCGGCAGGCGCAGCGCGAGGTTCCCACGCGCGACCTGCTCCTCGACCAGCTGAGCCCGGCTGCTGCCCGGAGCGACCGACCGCGGCACCGGCTGGCGCGGCCACCACCTGCCGCTGTCGGGCTGGCGGTGGGGCGACGACCAGCCCGACGGCCGCGTGCTGCTCGCCGGTGACGCCGCCGGGCTGGTCAACCCGATGACCGGCGAGGGCATCTACTACGCGGTGGCCACCGGCGCCCTGGCCGGTCGCGCCGCGGCGGACGCACTCGCCCGCGGCGCGCCGGAGACGGCGGGGGCCCGGCACCGGCGCGCCGTGCGTCGACTGCTCGACCGGCACCTCCACCACACCTGGGTGGCCGCCCGGCTGTGCCGCCGGCCCGCGGTGATCGACGCCGGCATCGCCGCCGCGGCCCGCGACCGGCGGAGCTTCGACGCGCTCGTCGAGCTCGGGCTGGGCGACGGACGGATCACGCCGCGGACTGGCCGTGGGACTGGCGGGCGGCCTGGTGGCCGGACGGCTACGCAGGCTGAGGAGCCGACCATGGAGATCGTCGCCGTACGCGGGTGCGCTGCCGCCCCACCGCCACCCGCAGGCCGAGATCACCGACGCCTTCGCGGACGTCATCGCCCGGGGCGGGCTCGACGAGAGGGTGCTGCGCCGGTTCCACGCCAACGCCGGCGTCGAGCACCGTCACCTGGTGCTGCCGCTCGGCGAGTACGCCGGGCTCGAGGACTTCGGGCAGGCCAACGACCTGTTCCTCGAGCACGCCGTGGAGCTGGGCGCCCGGGCGCTCGAGGACGCCCTCAAGGCCGCGGACCTGACCCCGAGCGACGTCGACCGACCTGGTCTGCGCCACCGTGACCGGGCTGGCGATCCCCTCCCTCGACGCCCGCATCGCCGCGCTGCTCGGGCTGCGTCCCGACGTACGGCGGGTGCCGCTGGTCGGCCTGGGCTGCGTGGCGGGCGCCGCGGGCATCGCCCGGCTGCACGACTACCTGCTGGGCCGGCCCGACGACGTCGCGGCCCTGGTGGCGGTCGAGCTGTGCTCGCTGACCGTGCAGCGCGACGACGTGTCCGATGCCCAACCTGGTGGCCAGCGGGCTCTTCGGGGACGGCGCGGCGGCAGTGGTCGCCCGCGGCGGCCGGCCACGGCGGGCCGGTGGAGGTGGTCGACACCCGCAGCCGGCTCTATCCCGACAGCGAGCGCACCATGGGCTTCGACGTCAGCCACCGCGGGCTGAGGATCGTGCTGGACGCCGAGGTGCCCGCCATCGTCGGCCGCTACATCCGCGACGACGTCGACGCGCTTCCTGGACGACCAGGGCCTGACCCGGGCCGACATCGGATGGTGGGTCTGCCACCCCGGCGGGCCCAAGGTGATCGACGCCCTCCGCGACGCCCTCGAGATCACCGACGATGCCCTGGCGCTGACCCGGGCGTCGCTCGCGCGGATCGGCAACCTCTCGTCCGCCTCGGTGCTGCACGTCCTCGCGGACACCCTGCGCGAGCGACCGCCGCGCCGCGGCAGCCACGGGCTGCTGATGGCGATGGGCCCCGGCTTCTGCTCCGAGCTGGTGCTGCTGCGGGCCACGGAGCCGTCGTCGTGACCGGGCTGACGGCGTTCACCGTCCTGGTGGGGCTGGTCGGCCCTCGAACGGCTGGCCGAGCTGGTCGTGTCGAAGCGCAACGCCGCCTGGAGCCTGGCACGCGGGGGTGTCGAGACCGGACGCGGCCACTACCCCGTCATGGTCGCTGCTCCACACCGGCTTCCTGGTGGCGATGCTGGTCGAGGCCTGGGTCCGCCGGCCGGACGTCCCACCGCTCCTGGCCTGGAGCATGCTCGGGCTGGTCATCGCGTCCCAGGCGCTGCGCTGGTGGTGCATCACCACGCTCGGGCACCGCTGGAACACCCGCGTCATCGTCGTGCCCGGCCTGCCGCCGGTGCGCACCGGCCCCTACCGGCTGCTGCGCCACCCCAACTACGTGGCCGTCGTCGTCGAGGGGGTGGCCCTGCCGCTGGTGCACGCGGCCTGGCTGACGGCGCTCGGCTTCACCATCGCGAACGCCGCGCTGCTCGCCGTCCGGCTGCGGGTCGAGGACGCCGCCCTGGCCTCGCTGCCGGAGCGGACCGGCGCCGATGCGTGACCTGATCGTCGCCGGCGGCGGGCCGGTGGGGCTGGCCACGGCGCTGTACGCCGCCCGGGCAGGCCTCGACGTCACGGTGCGTGAGCGGCGTACGGGTGTCATCGACAAGGCGTGCGGCGAGGGACTGATGCCGGGCGCGGTCGCCGCGCTCACCGACCTCGGGGTGCCGCTGGACGGGCACCCGATCCGGGGCATCCGCTACGTCGACGGCTCCCGCCGGGCGGAGGCCGCGTTCCGGCAGCGGACCCGGCCTCGGCGTGCGCCGTACGGCGCTGCACGCCGCCCTGCGTCGCCGCGTCGCCGAGGCCGGCATCGAGGTCGTCGACCGGCCGGTCCGGGAGGTCGTCGACGCGGGGGACCACGTGCTCGTCGACGGCGAGCCCAGCCGCCACCTGGTGGCGGCGGACGGACTGCACTCGCCGGTGCGCAGGATGCTGGGGCTGGACCGGCCGTCGCCCCGGCGACGCCGCTACGGGCAGCGGGCCCACGCCGCGCTCGAGCCCTGGACCGACCTGGTGGAGGTGCACTGGTCGGCAGTCACGGAGGCCTACGTCACGCCCGTCGCGCGCCGCGAGGTCGGCATCGCCGTGCTCGGCTCGGAGCGCCGGCCGTTGCGCGAGCTGCTGGAGCAGTTCCCGGCACTCGGCGACCGGCTGGGGGACCTCCCGCTGTCGGCGGTGCGTGGCGCCGGACCGCTGCGGCAGCGCAGCCGCCGGCGGGTCGCCGGCCGGGTGCTGCTGGTCGGGGACGCCGCGGGCTACTTCGACGCCCTGACCGGGGAGGGGATCGCGGTCGGCCTGTCCGAGGCCCGCGCAGCCGTCGACGCGATGGTCGCCGGGGACCCCGCCCGCTACGAGACGGCGTGGCGCCGGATCCGGCGCCGCCACGACCTGCTCACGGCCGGGTTGCTGACCGCGTCACAGGTCCCCGTCGTACGGCGGCACCTGGTGCGGGCCGCCGCAGGGCATGCCGAGGGTCTTCGGCGCCGCGGTCGACCAGCTCGCCGGGCCGACGTGACCGCGCGACCCGCCGGCCCCGAGCTGGTGGTCCTGCTCGACGAGCAGGGCCGGGCCATCGGCACCCACGCCAAGAGCGAGGTCCACCACCGGGACACGCCCCTGCACCTGGCGTTCTCCTGCTACCTGCTCGACGACGAGGGCAGGCTGCTGCTGACCCGGCGTGCCGCGGGCAAGCGCACCTGGCCCGCCACGTGGACCAACAGCTGCTGCGGTCATCCCGCTCCGGGGGAGACGGTCTCCGGCGCGATCCGGCGCCGGGTGGGCGAGGAGCTCGGGTTGGTCGTGGCCGACGTGCGGCTCGCGCTGCCGGCCTTCCGCTACCGGGCCGAGATGCCGGACGGGACCGTCGAGAACGAGATGTGCCCGGTCGCGGTCGCCACCTGCGAGCACCCAGACGTGGTGCGCCCCGACCCCACCGAGGTCGACGCCACGGCGTGGGTCGCGTGGGACGCCTTCCGCGACGACGTGCTGGCTGGACGTCGCGAGGTGAGCCCCTGGTGCCGACTGCAGGTCGCGGACCTGCCCGAGGACCTCTCGTCGGTCGCGTCCGCTCCGGGCGGGCTGCCACCCGCGGCGTCGTGGTGAGCCGGCCGGGCTGCCCCGGGAGAGCAGACGGCGCCCTTGGAGGCCGTCGCCATGATGGGAGGCATCCCCGACGACGGAGGGCCCCGTGATGACGACCCGCAACCGGTACCCGCTCGTCACCGTGCTGGTCACGCTGGCCCTGGTCGGCGCGGGCTGCAGCGCCGCCGACGCCCCGGCCGAGGAGGGGCCCTCGCCCGTCGAGTCGGCACCCGCGGACCCGGAGACCTCCGGCGACGCCGCCCCGGCGCCGGACCCCGAGGACGGCGAGACGATCGAGGCCGAGCCGGTGCCGGCGGTCTCGGTGCCCGGTCTGGCCGAGCAACGGCACCGTGGCGACCGGCTGCGACTGGGTGCGGTCCGTGAGCAGACCGCCGACTACACGTCGTACGACGTCACCTACCGCAGCCGCAGCACGACCGGCCCGGACCGGCAGGGGGAGGAGAGCTGGACGATCAGCGGCGTGCTCAACGTGCCGACCGACCGCGGGCCGTTCCCCGCGGTGGTGCTCGCCCACGGCTACGTCGACCCGGCGTTCTACGAGCGCGGCCAGGGGATGACCCGGGAGCGCGGCTACCTCGCGAGCCGCGGCTACGTCGCCTTCCACGTCGACTACCGCAATCATGCCGCGTCCGACGACGACCCGGACTACCAGCGGGAGATCCGGCTCGGCTACACCGCCGACGTGATCAACGCGGTGAAGGCGCTGCGGGCCTCGCGCGAGGTGCCGGTGGCCGACGACCGGGTCGCCCTGTTCGGGCGGTCGATGGGCGGCGGGGTGATCCTCAAGGCGCTGGTGGCCGAGCCGGGGCTGGTGCAGGCGGCGGCTCCCTGGGCGTCGGTGTCGTCGCTGGAGGCCGACAACTACCGGCAGTTCATCCGGGGCGACCCGTCCGACTCCGCGATGGTCAGCCGGGGCACGCCGGCCGAGAACCTCCGCTTCTGGCTGGCGAACTCCGCGCGCCCCTACTTCGACCGGATCACCGAGCCGGTGCTGATGGTCCACGGCCGGTTCGACGACACCTGCCCGCCTCCGTGGGCCACGGCCACGCAGCGCGCGCTGGTCGCGGCCGGCGTCGACTCGCAGCTGGAGTGGTACGACGACGGGCACGCCTTCGGCCCCGCCTTCTTCGCCGCGATGGACCGGACGATCCGGTTCTTCGACGCCCGGCTCGGCTGAGAACTCCGCCCCTGTTCGATAGTCCGCCGCCCGAAGCGCCTGTTCCGCTCCCACGGAGGCGTATCGGGCGGCGGACTATCGGGTACTGGGGATCAGCGGCGGCCGGCCGGCACCTGCTCGCGGTCTCGCTCGCCGGTCAGCACCAGCACGGCCACCGCACCGGCGACCATGACCAGCCCGATCGAGACCAGGCCCCACTTCGGGTGCCCGAGCGACTCGGTGAGGAAGCCGACCCAGTACGGCCCGGCGAACCCGGCGAGGTTGCCGATCGAGTTGACCACGGCGATGCCGGCGGCGGCCGCCGCTCCGGTGAGGAACGCGGTGGGGAGCCGCCAGAACCCCGGGAACGACGCCATCACGCCGACCGCGCAGACGAACAGCCCGGCGTAGCCGACCCACGGCTCGGTCGAGGCGAAGGCGGTCCCGGCCAGCGCCAGCCCACCGATCGCCATCGCGGCGGTCGTGATGCGACCCGGCCGGCCGACCCGGTCGACGAGCCGGCCAACGCCGACGATGGCGACCGCCCCGACGACGTACGGGAGGGCGCTGAGCAGCGTGACGTCGAGGTTGTCCTCGATGCCGAGGCTCTCCTTGACGATGGTCGGCAGCCAGAAGCCGATGCCGTACAGGCCGAAGACGATCGCGAAGTAGATCAGCGACAGCGTGAGCACCCGCGGGTGGGCCAGGCTCTTCCAGGCCGTCAGGTGGGCACCGTCGCTCTCGGAGTGCTCGAGCGCGAGCCGGGTGTGCAGCCAGTCCTTCTGCTCGGCGGAGAGCCAGTCGACGTCGTCGGGCTTGTCGGGGAGCCAGGACAGCAGCAGGAAGCCGAGGACGACCGTCGGGACCGCCTCGACGAGGAACAGCCACTGCCAGCCGGCGAGGCCCCAGAGCCCGTCCAGCTCGAGCAGCAGCCCGCCGAGCGGGGCGCCGATGGCCGTCGACAGCGGCACCGCCGCCATGAACCAGCCGACGGCCCGCGCCCGGCTGTCGGCCGGGAACCAGAAGGTCAGGTACAGGATCATCCCCGGAAAGAAGCCCGCCTCGGCGACGCCGAGCAGCACCCGGACGACGTAGAAGCTGGTCTCACCGACCACGAACGCCTGGGCGCCGGCGACGATGCCCCAGGTGACCATGATCCGCGCCATCCAGATCCGGGCGCCGACCCGGTACATGATCATGTTGCTCGGCACCTCGAAGACGAAGTAGCCGATGAAGAACAGCCCTGCTCCGAGCCCGAACGCGGCGGCACTGATGCCGAGGTCCTCGTTCATCGTGAGCGCCGCGACCGCGACGTTGGTGCGGTCGAGGTAGCTCAGGAAGTAGCAGAGCCCCAGCAGGGGCAGCAGTCTGCGGGCCACGATCGCGTACGTGCTCGTCGCGAGCGGGCTCGTGTCGGCGGGGGTGACGGCCATCGGGTTCCTCTCCGTTCGGGCGTACGGCGGACGGCTGCCCGGGCGCGGAGGAGGGACCGTCCCGAGATGTCGGCCACCGGACATCGTCCGGCCCGCCCGGCCGGCCGTGCAACCGGTTGCCCACGACGTGGCCGCGGTCACCGATGAGTTCCGAGGTGGCGTACGGTCCACCCGGTCATGTCCGACAACCTCGAGCTCAGCTCGGTCACCGTGAACTGTCCCGACGCGGCCGCCCTCGCGGACTTCTACGCGCGGATCACCGGCGGAGAGGTGACGTTCGCCCGCGGCGGCTGGGCGACGATGGCCGGCCCGGGGGGGCGGATCGACTTCCAGGCCGTGGCCGGCTACCGCCCGCCGCAGTGGCCCGCGGACCCGTCCTTGCTCCACCTCGACTTCCTGGTCGACGACCTGGCTGCCGCCTCGGCGCGGGTCGAGACCGAGGGCGCGGTCCGCCTCGACGAGCAGCCGAACGCCGACCACTGCCTGGTCTTCGCCGACCCGGCCGGTCACCCGTTCTGCCTCACCACGGTCGACGACCTCGGCTGACGGGCTGCTTGGTGCCGGCTGGGAGGCTGGGGCCGTCCGCAACCCCGGCCCCTCGGAGACACATGACCGGCCCGTCCCCCCGCCAGCTGTTCCGCGTCGTCGCCGTCGCCGAGGCGGTGACCTGGGCGCTGCTGCTGACCGGCATGGTCCTCAAGTACGTCACCCACAGCACCGAGGTCGGGGTCCAGGTCGGCGGGATGCTGCACGGCGTGGTCTTCCTGGCGTACGTCCTGAGTGCCGTGGCCGTCGCGGTGAACGCCCGGTGGTCGCGGGGTCGCACCCTGCTGGCGCTGGCCGCCGCGATCCCCCCGTTCCTGACGGTCTGGTTCGAGCGCTCCGCCGACCGTCGCGGTGGGCTCCCGGCCCGCTGGCGGCTGCGCGCCGAGCCGCCCGCCGGCCCGGTCGAGCAGGTACTGGCCTGGCTGGTGCGCAACCCTCTCGTCGGAGCGGGCGCGGGAGTCGCCGGGGTCGCCGCGCTCACCGGTCTCGCCCTGCTCGTGGGCCCGCCGGCGAGCTGACCCAGCCCGCCGCGGGCACCGGGATCTCAGTGCTGACGCGGGATCCGCTAACGTCAGGAGGCGTTGTCCACAGATGGAGGGAAGATGAACCGCACCGAGCTGAAGAACGCTGTCGCCGAGCATGCCGGCCTCAGCGGAGCCGACGCCGACCGCGCGCTGGACGGCGTCCTCGAGACGATCGCCGCGACGCTGACCACCGGCGACAAGGTCACGATCGCCGGATTCGGCACCTTCGAGGCGCGGCACCGCGCCGCGCGCACCGGTCGCAACCCGCAGACCGGTGAGCAGATCGATATCGCCGCCAGCACCACCGCCGGCTTCAAGCCCGGCAGCGAGCTCAAGCGCCGCCTCGGCGGCAGCTGACCCGCCGGCCCGGGACGACGCCGCGGCGTCGTCCCGGGCGCG
Source organism: uncultured Actinomycetota bacterium (assembly GCA_963724225.1). Lineage (GTDB taxonomy): Bacteria > Actinomycetota > Actinomycetes > Propionibacteriales > Nocardioidaceae > Nocardioides. The sequence continues at coordinate 220,576 of CAVRTX010000022.1, forward strand.
CGGCCCCCGGAGCAGGCACACTGCTGCCGTGGAGGTCGTGTTCCGGGGTGAGGTCTTCGAGTGGCGCGGGCCCTCGCCCTACTTCTACGTCGCCGTCCCCGACGACGACAGCGCGGACATCAAGGAGGCAGCGCCGATGCTGACCTACGGCTGGGGGGTCATCCCGGCGCGGGTCACCGTCGGCGACACCGTCTGGGAGACTTCGCTGTTCCCCCGGGAGGCCGCTACCTGGTGCCGCTCAAGGACGCCGTACGCCGGGCCGAGGTCATCGCCGAGGGCGACCCGATCGACGTCCACCTGGTCCTCGGGGGCCGGTCGTGACGATCGAGGTCCGCCCCGCCACCCACGCCCGCTTCGACGACGTCGCCACGATGGTCGGCCCCAAGCGCCCCGATGCCAACGTCTGCTGGTGCCTGAGCCACCGGATCGACGCGCGGGCCAACCGCGAGCTGACCGGCACCGACCGCGGCGCGTACGTCGAGGAGCTCACCCGCAAGAAGGTCTCGCCGGGCGTGCTGGCCTACGACGGCGACGAGGTCGTCGGCTGGGCGGCGGTCGCCCCCCGCGCGGAGCTGCCGTTCGCGCGCTCCGCCAAGATCCCCCACGTCGACGACCTGCCGGTGTGGTCGGTCTGGTGCCTCAGGGTCCGGCCGGGCCATCGCGGCCAGGGGATCTCCCACGTGCTGCTGCGGGGCGCCGTCGACTACGCGCGTGAGCAGGGCGTGCCGGCGGTCGAGGGCTACCCCGCCGACAACGGTGACGCCAAGGTCGACCTGACGATGGCGTACGTCGGGACCCGCCGGCTGTTCGAGGCCGGCGGCTTCACATTGGCCTCGAGGACCGACGCCGTGTCGGGTGGCTTCCCGCGGGTGCTGATGCGCCTGGACCTGAGGTGAGGCCGGGACCGACCCGTGTCACTCCCACGGCCGCGGAAGTGGCGCGGCCGCTGGCCGGCGACGACCTGGTGCCGGACGCGACCACGGTGATGGACCGCGCGTTCACGCTGCCGGCCCCGCCGGCGGAGGTGTGGCCGTGGCTGGTGCAGCTCGGCAAGCGCCGGGCGGGGTGGTACCTGCCGCGGTCGGTCGAGCGGTGGCTCCCACCCTCCCGCCGAGCGCTGCGGCGCCTCGACCCCCGCTGGCAGGAGCTCGTCGTGGGCGACGTGATCCCCGACTGGGGTGGCCGCGACGAGACGTTCACGGTCACGCTGCTGGACCCGCCCCGCGCGCTGGTGCACACCTCACGCCGCGGCCGGACCGACGTCAGCTGGGCGTTGGTCCTCACGGGGACCGGGTCCGAGACCCGGCTGCAGCTGCGGCTGCGGCTCGGTCCGGTCCGGCATCCACGGCTGGCCGGCACCCTGGGGGAGGCGCTGGACTGGCTGACCGTCCGTGGGCTCGCCGACGGCCTCCGGGAGCGCCTGGAGCGATAGCTGGCCGCCAACAACATCGTCGGCGTGCTCGAAACCGTGACCTCGGCGGCCAACGATCCCCGGGGAGGGTCAGGCCTCGACCCACGCGCGTCCGGCCAGCACCTCGCCCACCGGGCCGGAGGCGGTCCCACCGAGCAGCGTCGCCACGGCGAACTGGGCGGCGTAGCGGTCGAACTGCCCGTGGTGGCGCAGCATCGCGTGGCTGCCGCCTGCCACGGACACGTGGCCGACCCGCGCGGTCCGGGCCAGGTCGCGGGCGACGGTGCGGGACCTCGCCGGGTCCGCGACCCGGTCGTCGGTGCCGTGGACGACCATCACCCTGCGGCCGTCGAGGTCGTGCCGGCCGTCGGCCTCGTACACCCACGGCGCGAGGGCGACCACGCTGCGCACCTCCGGCCGGGTCGCCGCGAGCAGCGCCGCGCGGCCGCCGAGCGAGTGGCCCACGAGGCAGGTGGGGAGCGCGGTCCCCACCTGCTCGGCCAGCCGGTCGAGCGCCCGGTGGGCATCGTCCACGGGTGTGTGGGCGTTGTCCCAGCCCCGCACCGAGTTGAGCAGCCGGACGACGGCCAGCCGGCCGCGACCGGCCCGCGCCACCCGCCGCGCGATCGGCACCATGCGCACCACCGACAGCTGGGTCGGGCTGACCGGCACCCCGTCGCCGCGGCTCGCGCCGCCGTGCAGCACCAGCACCAGGCCGGCCGGGTCGGGCGGGACGTACGTCTCGACCAGGCGCGCCCGGGTCACGGTCGCGGGCCGGCCGTCGTGGTCGGTCGCCCGGCCTCCGGGTCGACCGCGGCCAGCGTCCGCCGGGCGAGCGCGCGGGCGGCCGCACGCAGCTCGGGGCCGCCCGCGATCCGGTACGGGTACGGCAGCCGGGCCAGGTTCTCGGCGTACTCGGCGGGGTTGCTGGTGGAGCCGTCGATCCGGCAGCCCCCGCCCGAGTCGCCGCCGGGGTCGGCGACCGGCCGGCCGAGGTGGGAGGGCAGGATCCGCGCGACCGCCTCGGCCGAGGCCTCGACGTGCACCTCGGTCACGAACTCCCACCCGACCGCAAGGTGCTCCTCCAGGTCCCGCACCGGGTCCAGCCCCGCCGGCGGCTCGAACCGTTCGTCCAGCACCGCCGCCGAGGTGACCCGGTCGAGCCGGTACGCGCGGCGGGCGTCGAGGTCGCGACGCCGGCACAGCAGGTACCACCGGCCGTGCCGGACCACCACCGCCCACGGCTCGACCTCGGTCACCCACTCCCGACCCGACTCCGTGCGATAGCCCAGCCGCAGCAGCCGCCGCTCGCCGCAGGCCCGGACCAGGGTCGTGGTGGTCGTGGGGTCGGGACGGGCCGCGCCGCGGTCGGGTGCCGGCTCCGCCGTACGCCGTACCGCCTCGGCCTGCGCGGCGACCGCCTCCGGCAGCGCCCGGATGATCTTGCCGAGCGCGCTCCCGACCGGGTCGTCGAGGTCGTCGGGGTCGCGGTGCGCGTCGAGCGCGGCCATCACCAGGCCCAGCGCCTCGTTCGCGCTGAAGACCAGCGGCGGCAGCCGCAGCCCGCGGCCGACCCGGTAGCCCCCGTACGGGCCGCGCACGGACTCGACCGGGATGTCGGCCTCCCGCAGGATCGCGACGTAGCGGCGGGCCGCGCGCTCGGTCACCCCCAGGGCGGCGCCGAGCTCGGTGGCGGTGATGCCGGGCCGCGCCTGCAACGTCTCGAGCGCCCGCAGCGCGCGGGCCGTGGGGCTGGTGTCGGGCACGTCGCGAGCGTAGCCCGGGATCCGGAAGCGTTCCGTCCGCATCGGGTCCTAGGGTCGCCGCATGACCGAGTTCCGGGAGCAGGACCTGAGCGGCTCCACCTTCGAGCAGGTCGACCTGAGCGGCGCCATGCTGCGGCACGTGACCCTCGCCGGCGCGCGGCTGGAGGGGGTCGACCTGACCGGGGTGGTGATGGCCGGTGTCGACCTCATCGACGTCGAGGTCCACGCCGACGTCCACCACCTCGTCATCAACGGCGTCGACGTCGCGCCGCTGATCGAGGCCGAGCTCGACCGGCGCGAGCCGCTGCGCGTGAAGATGCGGCCCACCGACCCGGCGGGGTTCCGGGAGGCGTGGGACGTCGTCGAGCAGCTGTGGGACGGTCCCGACGGCACCGTCGCCCGCGCCCGGCGGCTCGCGGATGCCACGGGGGCAGACCAGCTGCACGCCTCCGTCGACGGCGAGTGGTCGTTCGTCGAGACGCTGCGGCACCTCGCCTTCGCGACGGAGTCGTGGGTCGGCCGCGGCATCCTCGGCGACCCCGCGCCGTGGCACCCGCACTCGCTGCCGTGGGACCAGATGCCCGACACCGAGGGGGTTCCGCGCGACCGCGCCGTACGACCTTCGCTCGACGAGGCGCTCGCGCTGCGGCACGACCGGATGGGGATGGTGCGCCGCGTCGTCGACGGCCTGACCGACGAGCAGCTCGCGTCCGAGACGCCACCGGCGGTCGGGCCCGGATGGCCGCCGGAGGGCAGCACGTTCCCGGTGCGGGAGTGCCTGCTGACCGTGCTCGACGAGGAGTGGGAGCACCGGCGCTTCGCCGAGCGGGACCTCGCGATCCTGGAGCAGCGCGCCACGTGACAGGGTCGGCGCATGACCTCGGGCTTCTCCTACCTCAGCCACCTGGAGTGCTCCCGGACCGGTGAGCGCCACGACGCCGACGTGGTCCAGGGGACCTCACGCGAGGGGGCGCCGCTGCTGGCCCGCTACGACCTCGACGGCGTGACGGCAGCGGTGACCCGCGACGAGATCGCGTCCCGGCCGCCGGACCTGTGGCGCTACCACGAGCTGCTGCCGGTGCGGGACCCGCAGCGGGTGGTCTCGCTGGGCGAGGGGATGACGCCGCTGCTGCCGGCACCGCGCGCCGGCGCCCGGCTCGGGGTCCCGCGGCTGCTGGTCAAGGACGACGGCCTGCTGCCGACCGGCGCCTTCAAGGCCCGCGGCGCGGCGGTCGGGGTCTCGCGGGCCGCCGAGCTGGGTGTGACCGGGATCGCCATGCCGACCAACGGCAACGCCGGCGCCGCCTGGGCGTCGTACGCCGCCCGCGCCGGGCTGGGAGCCCTGGTGGCGATGCCGGTCGACGCCCCGGTCATCACCCGGCGCGAGTGCGTGGTGGCGGGTGCCGAGCTCTACCTGGTGGACGGGCTGATCGGCGACGCCGGCCGGATGGTGTCGGCGGCCGTCGCCGAGCGCGACGGCTGGCAGGACACGTCCACGCTGCGCGAGCCGTACCGGATCGAGGGCAAGAAGACGATGGGCCTCGAGATCGCCGAGCAGCTCGGCTGGCGGTGCCCCGACGTCCTGCTCTACCCGACCGGCGGCGGGGTCGGCATCATCGCGATCCACAAGGCGCTGCTCGAGCTGCGGGAGATGGGCTGGATCACCGGTGACCTGCCGCGCCTTGTCGCCGTGCAGGCGACCGGGTGCGCGCCGATCGTCGGCGCCTTCCACGCCGGGCTCGACGAGAGCACCCCGCCGGCCGACCCGCACACGGTCGCGTTCGGCATCACCGTGCCGAAGGCGTTCGGCGACTTCCTCGTCCTCGACGCCGTGCGCGCCACCGACGGCACCGCGGTCGCGATCACCGACGAGGAGCTGCTCGCCGCCCAGGGCGCGATGGCGCGCGACGAGGGCACCTGGATCTGCCCCGAGGGTGCGGCCTGCGTGGCGGCGGTCGGGCAGCTGCGCGAGTCGGGGTGGCTGAACGGCGAGGAGGAGGTGGTCGTCCTCAACACGGGGACCGGACTGATCTACCCGGACACCGTCGAGGTCGACGTCCCCACGCTGCCCCGCGACGGCGCGATCCCGGCCGTCGGTCACCCCGTCGGGTGACTGCGTAGGGTCGAGGCCATGCAGACACGGACCATCGGCAACGACACCGTCGGACGGGTGGAGGTCGGGGCCGTCGGGCTCGGCCTGATGACCTTCGACCAGACCGGCACCCAGCCCCGCGAGCAGCTGCTCGACACGGTGCGTACGGCCCTCGACGCCGGCGTCACCCTCCTCGACAGCGCCGACGCGTACGGTCCCGGCGACGAGCTGGGGGCCGGCGCCCAGGGGGCGAACGAGCGGCTGGTCGCCTCGCTGCTCGACGAGCTCGGGGTCCGCGACCAGGTCCTGCTCGCGACCAAGGGCGGCCACGTCCGCACCGACGGTGGCGGCTGGGACCTCGACAGCTCGCCCGACCACCTGCGCCGCGCGGTCGACGAGAGCCTGCAGCGGCTCGGCGTCGAGCAGATCGCGCTCTGGCAGCACCACCGGCCGGACCCGAAGGTCGACTACGCCGACGTGCTCGTGACCCTGCGCGAGATCGCCGAGTCGGGCAAGGTCGCCCGGATCGGGCTCTCCAACGCCGACCCCGACCAGATCCGGGCCGCCCACAAGGAGCTGGGCGACCACCTGGTGAGCGTGCAGAACCAGTTCAGCCCCAAGTTCCGCAGCAGCCGCCCCGAGATCGACGTCTGCGAGGAGCTCGGCCTGGCCTTCCTCCCGTGGAGCCCGCTGGGCGGGCTGTCCGACGCCAAGGAGCTCGCGGAGCAGCACCCCGCCTTCAGCGACATCGCGGCGGATCGTGGCGTCAGCGCGCAGCAGGTCGCCCTCGCCTGGGAGCTGGCCCAGTCGCCGGTCGTGATCCCGATCCCGGGCGCCAAGCGGCCGCAGTCGATCCGCGACTCGGCCGCCGCCGCCGACCTCGAGCTCACCGACGAGGAGATCGCCCGGCTGGACCGCGACTGACGGCTCCCGGCCCGGCGCCCGGACCGTTTGCCCGGCCGCCGCCAGCGCGGCAGGGTGGAGGGCATGACGGACAACCGGAGCACCCACGACGGAGACTGGGGCGAGTCCGACCTCGACCCCCACGAGCGCGAGGAGGCCGAGCTCAACCTCGACGACCCGAGTGCGGGTGACGACGAACCGTGGTCGCCGCCGGAGCGGCAGCCCCGCGGGGCCGAGATGATGGGCGTCGAGACCGGCGAGGGCGAGACGCTGGACCAGCGGCTGCTGCAGGAGGAGCACGAGCAGGGCACGGCGTACGGCGCCCCCGACGGCAGCGCCGAGCGCGAGGCCGAGCGGATGGTCGGCGGCGACGACCCCGACGCGATCCCCGCCGAGCAGGACGTGCTCGGCGGCTCCGCGGGCGACGACCTCGTCACCGAGGGCGGGGGTCCGGAGGAGTCCGCGATGAGGGTGGTCGAGGAGGACGCCGAGCCGGAGTGAGCGCGCTGGCTACGGCCGTCGCCAGGTCAGGTGCGTGACGTGTGGCGTCGCCCGCGCCGCGACCGGCACCAGCGCCAGGTCCGGCACGCCGTCGAACACCCGCAGCCCCTCGCCGACGGTGAACGGGACGACGTGCAGCCGCAGCTCGTCGACCAGCCCGGCGGCCAGCGCGGCGTTCAGCGTCGTCACGCCGCCCGCGATCGACACGTCGCCCCCGTCGGCCGCGGCCCGGGCCCGCTCGACGGCGGCCTCGATGCCGTCGGTGACGAAGTGGAAGGTCGTGCCGCCCTCCATCTCCACGGAGTCGCGCGGCTGGTGGCCGAGCACGAAGACCGGACCGTGGTAGGGCGGCTCGGGTCCCCACCAGCCGGTCCACGACAGGTCCCAGTCGCCCCGGTCCGGCCCGAACATGTGGCGGCCCATCACGTACGCCCGGGCGGCCGTGATCGCGGCGATCTCGTCGGCGTGCTCGTCGCGGTGGTCGAACATCCAGCTCTGGTGCAGCCGCTCGCCCACCCGCGGCCCGAACGGGTGCTCGCGGGACTGGTCGTGGCCGGCTCCCACCAGGTCGAGGGAGACCCCCATGTCGGCGGTGACGCGGGTCATGGCCTCCGTCGGGTCAGCGGACGACCTCGTAGCAGAGCTTCTGGATGCCGTTGGAGTAGGACTCCTGCTCGACGAGCTCGAGCCGGGTCTTGGCGCCGTCGTCGGCGAACAGCCTCTTGCCGCCGGTGCCGAGCACGAGCGGGTAGACCAGCAGGTGGTAGCGGTCGACCATGCCCGCGGCGGCCAGGCTCTGCGCGAGCCGGGCGCTGCCGTGGACCTGGATCTCGCCGCCCTCGGTCTGCTTGAGCGCCGCGACGTCCTCCATCGAGCGCAGCAGGGTGGTGGGCTGCCACGGCGACGCGGCGACCTCCTCCTCGGAGAGCGTCGAGGACACGACGTACTTGGGGATCTCGTTGTAGCGCTCGAACTCCGCCATCGTCGGCCACGCCTCGTGGAAGGCCTCCCAGCTGACCCGGCCGACCAGGAGCGCGCCGGCCTGCTCCTGCTCGCGGCCCTTCAGCTCGAACGCCGCCATCTCGGGCTTGACGTCCTGGAAGGTCCAGCCGGTGTGCGGGTAGCCGCTCTCCCCGCCGGGGCTGTCGACGACGCCGTCGAGGGACATGAACTCGGTGACGACCAGGCTGCGCATGGTGGTGCTCCTTCGGGTAGGTCGGGCTGCTTCCACCCTCTCCACGAGCGGGACCCGACGGCTACGACACCTGTGCCGAGAAACCTTGCAGAAAGTCCGAGCGGCCGTCCAGAACTCCTAGTGCACGGCCGCCCGCGCGATCCGGCCGCCGCCGCCGGCGGCCCAGCAGGGGCCGTCGTGGGTGCAGTCGAGCGTGTGCCACCCGGTGCCGCCGAACGGCTCCCAGGTCCGGCCGCCGTCGGTGCTGACGCTGGTGCCGCGGACGGCTCCGGACTCGCCGGTGACGACAACGCCGCGGGCGGTGCCGGGCAGCCAGGCGGCGTCCTCGCCCAGGTGTCCGAGGTCGCCGCCGGCCGTCCAGGCTCGGCCGTTGCGCGTGCCGGCCGTGGCGTCCGTGCCGTTGGCCGGGGCGATTGAAGTCGCCGCCCACCGCGACGCCGTGGCGCGGGGTGCGGAAGGCGAGCCCGAACACGCCGGCCGCCGCGCCGGCCCGGATCATCGAGTCCGTGGCCTCCCAGGTCAGGCCGCGGTCGGTCGAGTGGAAGACCCGGGCGCGGTCGCCGCCGGTTCCGAACCACGCGTCCCGTCCGGCGACCACGAGGCAGTCGCCGCTGGCCGAGAAGTTGGCCTCGCCGGTGGAGTCGGGCATCCCGGCGGTGGGCAGCACGTCCCAGGAGCGGCCGCCGTCCTCGGTGGCGAGGATGCGGAACTTCCCGCCCACGGGGTCGCTCACGGCGAGGCCGCGCCTCCCGCCGGGGTAGAAGTCGAGGCAGTTGTAGAAGGCGGCCTGGACGGTGTTGCGGAAGGTCTCGGTCCAGGTCCGGCCGCCGTCGTCGGTACGCCAGATCCGGGAGGCCTCGCCGTTGCCGATCGAGAGCACGACCGCGGTGTCGCCGTCGCGGGCCTCGACGTCGCGCAGCGAGAGGCCGGTGGTGCCCGGAGGGCTGACGTCGGTCCAGGTCTCGCCGCCGTCGGTGGTGCGCCAGACCGAGCCGGCACCGCCGCTGATGCTGCCGCCGCTGGCCCACGCCGTACGCCGGTCGACGGCGTCGAGGCCGCGGAAGCTCTGGTCGGCGTCGACGACGGTCTCCTGCCAGGACGGGTCGCGGTCGGGTGCGGCCTGGGTGGGCAGCGAGGGCAGCAGGGCGAGGCTGGCGCCAAGAGTCGTGGCGGCAGCGAGGAGAGACTTCCCGAGAATGCGCATGCCGAGCACCCTGCCGCGCGGCCCGGGGGCTGGCCAGAGCGAGGTCGGCACGGCCGGGCCCGCGGCCGGCGTGACGCCTACTCCGGCTCGACCGGCAGCCACAGCTCACAGATGGCGGTGCCACCCTCCGGGTCGAACGCGAGCATCGCGACGATCTCGGGTCCCGGCCGCAACCGCCACGGCTGCGACGGGAACCACTCCGTCGCCGTGGCGGCCCACGCCTCCTGCAGGGCGGTCGGGTGCGGGCCCTCGGTGCGGAAGACGGCCCAGGTGCCGGCGGGCACCTCGATGGTGTCGAGCCCGTCCGACCGGGCGGTGGTGGCGACGCCGTGCAGGTAGGTCAACTCGGTGCCTTCCGCGCGGTCGGGGTCCAGGTCGTCGCTGACGGCCAGGACACCCCGGGGCTCGGTGTCGTTCAGGGTCTTGAGGCGTACGGTCTCCTCGGCCGGAACGGCCGCGACGTGCTCGGCGATGAGCGGGTTCACGCCCTCGTGCACGAGCGGGACGCGCGTGGCGTGGCCGACGAGGCGGACTGCCGGCAGGTCGGTGATGCGGGTGTCCATCGGAATCCCTCCGTGCACGGTCAGGTGGAACCTGATCTGCGGTTGTGTGCGGAGCGGGCCCCCGTCCCGGCGTACGTCACCGGGACCGGCGCCGTGGACGGCACGGAACGCACGACCGAACGCCTCGGTCGAGCCGTAGCCGTGCCGGACGGCGACCGTGAGCAGGTCGTCGTCCCCGGCCACGAGGTCAGCGGCAGCCAGCGACATGCGGCGCCGTCGGACGTACTCCGAGAGCGGCATCCCCGCCAGCGACGAGAACATCCGCCGCAGGTGATGCTCGGTGGTGCCGAGCTGACGCGCCAGCGCCGACACGTCGACCGGGGTCGACGGGTCGCACGCCAGGTGTCTCTCCACGGCGTCGACGGCCGAGTTCAGCGCCGAGATCATGGGGCCCTCCTTTCGCACCCGAGTCTCGAGGGCGGACGGGGCTCCGCGCCCGATCATCCGGGTCCGATGCGGTCGCTCAGAGCTCGATCTCGTAGAACAGCATCCGGTAGTCGGTCCCCGGCAGGATGTTGAGGAAGCCGTGCCGCTCGTAGAAGCGGCGGGTGTCGGTGTCGACCTCGTCGACGTTGATGTGCATCTCGCCGGCGCCGCGCTCGCGGCAGGCGGCGAGGAACCCCTGCAGCAGGGCGGTCCCGATCCGCTGGTCGCGCAGGTCGGGGCGTACGTAGAGCTCCTCGAGCTGGCCGATCGGCCCGTCGAAGTACGCCGTGTCGCGGAACGTCAGGTAGCCGAACCCGACCGCGTCCCGTCGTCGACTGCCGTGACGTGCTCGGCGAGCAGCACCAGCTGGTCGTCGCGGCCGAGCAGCCTCGCGAACCGACCGGCGAACTCCTCCGCGCTCGGCCCCTCGGTCTCGAACTCGGTGTTGAAGTCCCACAGCAGCCGGCCCACGACCGCCGCGTCGGCAGGCGTCGCCCGGCGTACCCCCACCTCGTCCCCGCCGTCCCATGCGCCCGAGGCTAGCCGCCCCGGCGGCTCACGTCCAGCGGATAAATGGCGCGACCCACGCGGGCCCCCGGTGGCACGCTGCGACCCATGACGGACCTGGTGATCCAGTGCTTCAACCTCGACTGCACCGACCCGCAGCGGACCGCCGGCTTCTGGCAGGAGGCCCTCGGCTGGCGGCGGACCCACGACACCGAGGACGAGGTCGTCCTCGAGCCACCGGCGGGGAGCCCGCAGGACGGCGTCTCGCCCGACCTGCTGTTCCTCCGGGTGCCGGAGGGCAGGACCGTGAAGAACCGCTGGCACCCCGATCTCCGCCCCACCGACCAGGCCGCCGAGGTCGCCAGGCTCGAGGCGCTCGGCGCCACCCGCGTCGACGTCGGCCAGGGCGACGACGTGTCGTTCGTGGTCATGGCCGACCCGGACGGCAACGAGTTCTGCGTGCTGCGCGCCTTCACCCGGGAGGAGCTCGACCGCTGGGCGGCCGAGGACGCCGCCGGAGGCACCACAGGTTGAGCCGTGATCGCCGTGGCCCCCGGAGGTTGAGGTGCGAGGAGCGCCAGCGACGAGCCTCGAAACCCCGTAGGGAAGGCAGCGCGGTGAGTGGGCGTCGTACGGCGTGGGGAGACGGCCCTGCGTCGGTGCGGGGGTTTCGAGGCTCAGGCTCCCGCCGGGGCCTTCGCACCTCAACCTCCGGTCTGGGGCACCCGCCCGGGGGTTTCGGGGCTCAGGCCCGGGGGCCTTCGCACCTCAACCTCCGATCGCCGGAGGTTGAGGTGTGAGGAGCGCCAGCGACGAGCCTCGAAACCCCCGAACCTCGGGCAGGGCGGTGCGGGCTACCGGACCTCGAAGCCGCTGCCGCCCACCGGGTCGGTGTCGGTGACCTCGACGCGTTCGACGTCGGCCGTCGGCGGGCCGGTGCGGCACCACCCGAGGAGCGCGTCGACGTCGCCGTCATCGCCCTCGAACTCCGCCTCGACGGTGCCGGCGCCGGTGTTGCGCACCCACCCGGAGACGTCCCGCGCCCGGGCCTCGCGACGACACGAGTCGCGGAAGAAGACGCCCTGCACCATGCCGCTGATCTCGACGTGCACCCGCTTCATTCCTCCATGTTGCCCCAGCCGCGACGGGGTTAGGTTGATCCCGTGCGCCTGACCCACGAGACCGACGTCCTCGCCCCGGTGGACCGGGTGTGGTCGCTGACCGAGGACCTCGAGGCCTGGCCGGGGATCACGCCGACGATGACCTCGGTGGAACGGCTCGACGAGGGGTCGCTGCGCGAGGGCAGCCGCGCCCGCGTCGTGCAGCCTCGCCAACGGCCCGCCGTCTGGCGGGTGCGGTCGTTGGAGCCACCGCACACCTTCGTCTGGGAGGCTGCCACCGCCGGGCTGCAGCTGGTCGCCGGGCACCACCTGACCGAGGTCCCCGGTGGCACCCGCACCCAGCTGGTGCTCGACGTCCTCGGCCCCCGGGCTCCGGTGGTCGGACGGCTCGCCGCGCCGATGATGCGCCGCGCGCTCGCGATCGAGAACGACGGCTTCCGACGCGCGGCCGAGGGACTGGTGCGCCCGCCGTACGTCGACGACCACAGCACCCCGCTGGAGGTGCCCGTCGACCGCGCGTGGGCGGCGGTGCGCGCGTTCGTCGACGACCTGCTGGCGCCGGGGAGCGCGAGCCGGCTGACCGGGCTGCTCGCTGCCGACCCGCCGGACGGGTTCGCGGTGGCTGCCGAGCAGGAACCTCACTTGCTCAGCCTCGCCGGGCGCCACAAGTTCTCCGACTACGTCCTGGACCTCCGTGTCTCGGCCCACGACGGGGTCTCGCGGGTCGCTGCGGTGACCTACGCCGCCTTCCCGGGCCCGCGCGGCCGCGCCTACCGCGCCGCCGTCATCGGCTCGCGCGCGCACGTGGTCGCGGTTCGCCGGATCCTGGCGGCGATCCGGGTCCGCGCGTGAGCGAACCGGTCACCGGCCGGTGGCGCAAGCCCACCCTCACCGGCGAGCGGGTGGTGCTGCGCCCGGTCACCGCCGCCGACGCGGACGGCTGTGGGAGACGGTGCACGACCCGGAGGGCAACGACCTCACCGCGACCACCGCCCTTCACGCGGAGCAGGTCGAGGTGGTGCGCCAGCCGGGCGGCGCAGGAAGATCGGCTCGACCTCGCGGTCGTCGACGCCGAGACGGGGGAGTACGTCGGCGAGGTGGTCCTCGACGAGCACGACCCCGAGGCCGACTCGGCCAGCGTCCGGATCGGGCTCCGCGGCCCTGCCTGGTACGGCCGTGGGCTCGGGAGCGAGGCCACCCGGCTGGTCGTCGACCACGCGCTGCGCACCATGGGCCTGCAGCGGCTGACCCTCGGCGTGCTCGCCCGCAACCCGCGCGCCCGCCGGGCGTACGAGAAGGCCGGCTTCCGCCGGGTGCGCGACTACGTCGAGGACGGCGAGGGCTGGGTCGAGATGGAGGTACGCCGCTCCCACCTCGACCCGTACTACCCGCTGCTCACCGAGCGGCTGCTGCTCCGGCCGATCGACCCGGTGCGCGACCTGGCGGCGATGCACACGTACCGGTCGCGCGCCGACGTCTGCCGCTACACCCCGCTGGTGCCCGGCACGGTCGAGGAGCTCGCCGAGCGGCTCGCCGACCCCGAGCGCACCCGCTCCGTGATCGACGCCGAGGGCCAGGTCGTCGCCCTGGTCGTCGAGCGGCGCGACACCGGCGCGGTGATCGGCGACGTCGTGCTGTTCTGGCACAGCGCGGCCGACGGGCACGCGGAGATCGGCTACGTGCTCCACCCCGACCAGGCCGGGCGGGGCTTCGCGACCGAGGCGGGCCGGGCGCTGGTCGACCTCGCGTTCGAGGGGCTCGGCGCCCACCGGGTGACGCGCGCACCTCGACGCCCGCAACACCGCCTCGGCGGCGGTCGCCGGGCGGCTCGGGATGCGGCTGGAGGCGACGTACGTCGACGGTGAGTGGTTCAAGGGCGAGTGGACGACGGCGCTGGTCTACGCCCTGCTGCGTCGCGAGTGGGAGTCGCGACGCGGCTGAGGCCACGGCGCCGGCTCGGTGCGAAGGCGCTGGTCCCGAGCCACTCCCAGAAGGCCTCAGCGTCCCGGGTGGCGCCGACCACCCGGACCTCGTGCGACCGCACGACCTCGTCGGGCAGCCGGTCGCCGGTCCACACCTCGGTGAGGGCCAGCACGCTGGACTCGACGACCAGGGTCAGGTCGTGGCCCGGGTCGTCGCGGCACAGCTGGGCGCGGCCCGACTCGAGCACCAGCCACCAGTCCTGCTCCCGCTCGCCGGCGTCGGGGAAGTGGAAGAACACCACCACCCGCCGGTCTCCCGGCACCCGGTCCAGCCGCACGAACCGGCGGACGTCCCACATCAGGAACCCGACGTCGAGCTGGCCCGGCTGCAGCCGGCTGCCGATCCACTCGGCGCCCCAGTGGCCGATGGACGTCACGATCGGGCGCAGCGCCTCTCCCGCGGCGGTCAGCTCGTACGACGTCGACCGGCCGGAGACCTCCCGCCGCACCACCCCGAACTCCTCCAGGGTGCGCAGCCGCGACGCCAGCAGCGTCGTCGACATCCGCGGCAGCCCGCGCCGTAGCTCGTTGAAGTGGGAGCTCCCGCACAGCAGCTCACGGATCACCAGCAGCGTCCAGCGCTCACCCAGCACCTCGGCCCCGCGGGCGACGGTGCAGAACTGCCCGTAGTCCAGCATGGGCCGATCGTTCTCCCGCCAAGTCCGCGGCGGCAAGTGCAGAATCTGGACTATGCCCGCGCTCCGGGCGCTCGCACGATCGGGGCCGTACGGCGACCGCCGTGCCCCGACCGTGAGGAGCAAGGCCATGAGCACGCAGACGAGCACCGGCGCGACGTTCGACCCCGTCGCCTTCAAGACCACCACCCGCGAGCAGTGGCAGGCCGCGGCCGAGCCCTGGCACCGCTGGGGGGACCTGATCGGGGACTGGCTCGGGGAGGCGACCGAGACCATGTTCGACCTCGCCCGGATCGCGGCCGGGAGCCGCGTGCTCGACGTGGCGGCCGGGGCCGGCGAGCAGTCGCTCCGCGCCGCCCGCCGGGTCGGACCGACCGGCGAGGTGCTCGCGACCGACATCGCGCCCGCGCTGCTCGAGCGGGCCGCCGCCGACGCCCGCGCGGCCGGGCTGCACCAGGTCCGCACCCTCGAGATCGACGGCGAGCGGCTCGACCGGCTCGACGTGGCGGCGTACGACGCCGCGATCAGCCGGGTTGGCCTGATCTACTTCCCCGACCAGCAGCGGGCGCTCGCCGGGATGCGGCACGCGCTGCGCGACGGCGGCCGGGTGTCGGCGGTCGTGTACTCGACGCCCGACCGCAACGAGTTCTTCTCGCGCCCGGTCGGGATCATCCGGCGCCGTGCCCAGCTGCCGCCGCCACTGCCCGGCCAGCCCGGCCCGTTCTCCCTCGGCGGCCCCGGGGTCCTGGCCGACGCCCTCGCGACGGCCGGCCTCACCGAGGTCGAGGTGGTCGCCGTCGAGTCACCCGTACGGCTGCCGTCGGCGGCCGAGTGCGTGCGCTTCGAGCGGGAGTCGTTCGGCGCGCTGCACCAGATGATGCGGGGCCTGTCGGGGGCCGAGCAGGACGAGACGTGGGCGGAGATCGAGGCGTCGCTCGCCGAGTTCGAGGGCCGGGACGGCTTCGTCGGCCCCTGCGAGATGCTGGTCGGCGCCGGCACCCGCTGAGCCCGCTGGATGAGGGTCCTCTCATCAGGTGAGGGTCCTCTCATGCCGACCTCATGGCCCTCCCACCTCTGCCCGTCAGGGTTCTCGACATCGGGGACAGTCCCCGGTCATCGAGAACACAGGAGGACATCATGGCCACATCAGGTCTCGTCTCCGCTCTCCAGCCGGCCCGCATGGCGCGGGCCGCCGGGTCCGACAGCAGCAACGACGGGCGGCGCCGGCGCCGTCGGCGTCGGCGGAACCGTCGTCGTCGCAACCGCAGCCGCAGCCGCTCGCGCACCAACTGACGGTCCCCACGCGAGACACCCGGGGCAGCGGGTGGGTGGCTCGCACCACGAGCCGCCCGCCCGCCCCCGCGAAGGATGACGACGATGGGTTCCCTGGGACGACGGCTCGCTGCGTGGATGCGGCCGGCGCATGACGACGACCCCCTGGTCGAGCATGCGGCCGGGCTCACCCTGCTCGAGGTCTTCCGCCGGTTCTGGCCGCGGCTGCGCCCGCTGCGCTGGTGGATGCTGCTGAGCCTGCTGCTGCTGGCGGTCGCTCCGCTGATCGAGATCGTCGAGATCCTGCTCTTCCAGCGCCTGGTCGACGACGTCCTCGTCCCGGTGGACTTCCAGCCGCTCGTCTTCCTGGGGCTGGCCTACGTGGGCCTCAATCTCCTCGCCAGCGTCGTCTCGGGCTTCGACGACTACCTCGGCACCTGGATCTCCCAGCGGTTCCTCGTCGACCTCCGGCGCGACGTCTTCCGCCACGTCCTGTCGCTCCCCAGCCACGTGCACGACCGCCGCCGGCTCGGCGACGTGATCTCCCGGCTCACCCAGGACGTCTCCACCGTCGAGCGCTTCATGGTCGGCAGCCTGACCGACGGAGTCAGCGCGCTGATCCGGCTGGTCTTCCTCGTGGGCGCCCTGTTCTGGCTGCAGTGGGAGCTCGCCCTCGCCTCCGTCCTCGCCGCGCCGGTGCTGTGGTGGCTCTCCGTGCGGTTCGCCGACTTCACCAAGACCGTCTCGCGGGAGCGCCGGCGTCGCGGTGGGTCGCTCTCCTCGATCACCGAGGAGCGCCTCGCGAATGCGAGCCTGATGCAGCTCTACGGGGCGGACAAGGACGCCGTGGACGGCTACCACCGCCAGAACCGCGCCATCGCCGACGCCGAGCTCGCCGGGAGCAAGACCCGGTCGGTGTTCCTGCCGCTCGTCGACCTGATCGAGCTGCTCGGGATCCTGCTGGTCGTGGCGATGGGCGTCTGGGCGCTGGCCACCGACCGGCTCACGCTCGGAGGCCTGCTGGCGTTCATGACCCTGCTCATCTCCACCTACAAGCCGATCCGCGAGCTCTCCGACCTGCTGCCCAGCCTGTTCTCCGCCACGGCAGGCATCGAACGGCTGGTGGAGCTGCTGGACGAGGAGCCGCCGGCCGACGTACCCGACGCCCGCCCGCTCGTCGTGGATCGTGGCGAGGTACGCCTCGAGGGTGTCTCCACCACCTACCCGGGGACCGCGACGCCGGTGCTCCGCGATCTCGACCTGCACGTCCCGGCCGGAAGCGCCCTGGCGGTCACCGGGGCCAGCGGATCGGGCAAGTCGACCATCGTGCGGCTGCTCACCCGGCAGCTCGACGTCGACTCCGGTGCCGTCCTCGTCGACGGGCAGGACGTCGGCCGCAGCACCACCGACTCGGTCCGCGAGGCGGTCACCGTGGTGCTGCAGGAGACGCTCGTGCTCGACGCCTCGGTGCGCGACAACATCGCGCTCGCCCGGCCCGAGGCCACCGACGCCGACGTCGAGCGGGCCGCCCGGGCCGCCGACGCCCACGACTTCATCGCGCAGCTCCCTGACGGCTACGCCACCCGCGTCGGCCAGCGCGGCCGGCTGATCTCCGGCGGGCAGCGCCAGCGGCTCGCGCTGGCCCGGGCGTTGCTCCGCGGCAGTCCCGTGCTCGTGCTCGACGAGCCCACGACCGGGCTCGACGACGCGTCGGCCCACCGGTTCCTCGAGGCGCTCTTCGGTGCCGTTGAGAGTGGCCGGCGTACCGTGATCGTCATGACGCACGACCCCCGGGTCCTGCCGTACGTCGGTCGCGTCGTGGCCCTCGACCCGGCGGCGGCTCCCAGCCCGGAGCCGGTCGCATGACCACCCGGCAGCGGGAAGCGTCCTTCACCCCGGTCCCGGCGGGTGAGGAGGTGCTGCCCGGCTACCGTGCGGTCAGGCTGATGGCCCACGGCCGCCGGCTCGACACCTACGACGCGCTCGACGAGGACCGCGACACCCGCGTGATCGTGAAGATCCTGCGCGAGGACCGCATCGACGACCGACGCGTCGTCGAGGCGACCGTGCAGGAGGGGCGGCTGGTCATCACGCTGGCCCACCCCCACCTGGTGCGCGGCTTCGACGTCGTCGAGACGCCGCGGCCGGCGATCGTCCTGGAGACCCTGACCGGCGCCACCCTGGACGCGCTCGCGGAGGACCAGCCGCTCGGGGTCGCAGACGTCGCCCAGCTGGCGCTGCAGCTGGTCTCGGTGCTCGGCTACCTGCACCGACGCGACTGGCTGCACCTCGACGTCAAGCCCGCCAACGTCATCATCCAGCACGGCCGGGCCGTGCTCATCGACCTCAGTCTCGCCGGCCGCCCCGGAGAGGGTCGGCCGGGTGCCGGCACCCGCGGCTACCTCGCGCCCGAGCAGGCCCTCGGTCGCGGCCTGTCACCGGCCACCGACGTCTTCGGCCTCGGCGCCACGCTGCACGAGTGCCTGACCGGTGACCTGCCCTTCGGCGACGAGGGCACGTGGGAGAGCCGGCGCCGGATCCCGTTGGTCCACCGGCCGCTGCCGCGCCGGCCCGGGGGCCTGCCCGCCGACGTACCGGACGAGCTGGCGGCGCTGCTCGCCGCCTGTGTCGCCCTGGACCCGGCCGACCGGCCGTCCCTGGCGCGGGTGCGCGAGGTGTGCGCGGCGCTCGCCTCCTGAGGCCGCCGACCGGCCATTTGGTCACGAACGACACCGACACGCCGTGGCGGGCTGGCGTTGTGGACCACACGTGCACCGGCGGCTGCCGAGGGTGAGTCCGGGAACAAGCCACGCTCTCGATCAGTTAGCCACTCTGGAATCCAGAGTGAGGAGCCGCTGACGATGACCACCGCGTCCATCAACCCGCAGCCGATGCTCGAGCGCCTCGACGCCTACGACGCCTGGCGCTGGGCGGTCGACCTGTTCGACCACCGCGACTACTACGCCGCGGCCACCGTGCTGCAGCACCTCGTCGACACCCACCCGGACGACGCCGATCTCGGCGAGGCGCGCGAGCTGCTGGTCCGCAGCTACTACCACGCGGCGCTGCTGGACCGGGCGGTCGAGGCGGCCCGCGACGTGCTCGAGCGCGACCCCGCGGACGGCTACGTCGCGCTGCTGCTCGCCCGCGCCCTGGAGCGCTCCTCGCGCCACGACGAGGCCGCCGGCCGCCCGCCGGCTCGCCGACGTGCTGGGGGCGACCGCCTGATGCCGGACTACGAGCAGGAGCTGCGGTTCGGGATCTTCCCGAGCCCGGAGGCGACGCGGCTCGACGACACCCTGGGGCTGGTCCAGCTCGCCGAGGTCGCGGGCCTCGACCTGGTCTCGGTGCAGGACCACCCGTACCAGGCGAAGTACCTCGACACCTGGACGCTGCTGTCGGTCCTCGGCGCGCGCACCAGCACGATCACGCTGGCGCCCAACGTGGCGAGCCTGCCGCTGCGGCCGCCGGTCGTGCTCGCCAAGGCCGCCGCCACGCTCGACCTGGTCACCGGGGGCCGGGTCGAGCTCGGCCTCGGCGCCGGCGCGTTCTGGGACGCGATCGTGGCCGCAGGCGGCCCCCGCCGTACGCCGGGCGAGGCCGTCGGCGCGCTCGCCGAGGCGGTCGAGCTGGTCAAGGCGTTCTGGGCCGGCGGCACGCTCCGCTTCGAGGGCGAGCACTACCGCGCGGTCGGGCTCCACGCCGGGCCGCGGCCCGCGCACGACATCCCGGTCTGGCTGGGCTCCTACAAGCCGCGGATGCTGCGGCTGACCGGACGGCTGGCCGACGGCTGGGTGCCGAGCATGGGCTACGCCGACCCGTCGGACCTCCCGGCGATGTCGGCGGTCGTCGACGAGGCCGCGGTCGCGGCGGGCCGGTCGCCGGCCTCGGTGATGCGGATCTACAACGTCTTCGGCCAGTTCGGCACCGGCAGCGACTTCCTGCGCGGCCGTCCCCGCGACTGGGCCGAGCAGCTGGCCGGGCTCACCCTCGACGTCGGCACCAGCACCTACGTGCTCGGCACCGACGACCCCGACGACGTACGCCGGTTCGCCACCGAGGTCGCACCGGCCGTGCGCGAGCTGGTCGCCGCCGAGCGCGGCCGCCGGGCCCGCGGCGAGACGGCCGCGCCCGCGCCGGCCGAGGTGCCCGACGTGGAGCCGCCGGCCCGGGAGACGCTGACCGTGACGCCGACCCCGGACGACGGCCGGCGGATCTCCGGGGTGATGCCGTGGGACGAGGCCACCCGGCCGAGCCACGGGCTCCGACAACCCGGCCACCGGCCCCGGCCAGGCCAACGCCCAGCACCTCGTCGACATCCACGACGGGCTGCGGGCCGAGCTGGCGCAGGTGCGCGACGTGCTCGACCAGGTCCGCCGCGGCCACGTCACGGTCGGCGCCGCCCGCTCGGTCGTCAACACGATGACCATGCGGCAGAACAACTGGACGCTCGGCGCCTACTGCGAGTCGTACTGCCGGATCGTCACGGGTCACCACACCCTCGAGGACCGCAGCGTCTTCCCGCACCTGCGCCGCACCGAGCCCGGTCTCGGCCCGGTGCTCGACCGGCTCGAGCACGAGCACGACGTGATCCACGAGGTGCTCGAGCAGTTCGACCGGGCGCTGGTCGCGCTGGTCGGCGGCGACGGCACCGGGCAGGCCGGCGAGCAGGCGCTGGAGGAGGTGCAGCGGTCGGTCGACCTGCTCACCGACACCCTGCTGTCGCACCTGGCGTACGAGGAGCGCGAGCTGGTCGGCCCGCTCGCCCGGCACGGGTTCGCGTGATGGCCGGCCCGCTCGACCACGGCGACTGCGACGCCGTCCACCGCGCCCTCGCGCTGCTCGGCCGGGCGTGGGCCGGGGCGGTGCTGTGGGCGATGCTCGAGGGGGCGGAGCGGTTCACCGAGGTGCGCGCCGCGGTCCCCGGGATCAGCGACGCCGTGCTGACCGCCCGGCTGCGCGAGCTCTGCGACCACGGGCTGGTGGAGCGGCAGGTGACGCCCGGCCCGCCGGTCGCGGTCCGCTACCTGCTGACCGACGCCGGCCGCGCGACCCGCCCGGTCCTGGAGGCGCTCCGCGACTTCGCCCGAACAGCACCCCGTCGAGCTGGGCGACTGACGTACACGAGTCGGTGGCGGTCGCCGTACCGGTGCCGGACTACGCTCGGACCATGATCGGATTCCTGGTGGCCGGCCTCATCATCGGCGCCCTCGCACGACTCTTCAAGCCCGGGAAGCAGAACCTCGGGATCCTGGCGACGCTCGGCCTCGGGCTGGTGGGCTCCCTCATCGGCGGCGTCATCGCCCAGTTCTTCGGCACCGGCTCCATCTGGGAGCTCAACATCATCGGCTTCGTGCTCGCGGTGGTCGCTGCCGTGCTGCTGATCGGCGTCGCCGAGGGCGTCGCCGGCAAGAACCGTATGCGCGCCTGACCGCGCCTGACCCGGTGGCGGCTGCGCAGTCGGCGCCGTCAGTGCGCGTCGGCGACCGACGCCACCACCCGCGGCCGGACGCCGTCGCCGCAGTCCGGGTCGGGCAGCGTCTCCTCGGGGTCGACCAGCACGACCAGGTGGCCGGCGTGCAACAGCCGGCGTACGACCTCGAGCAGCATCCGGCGGGCGACGTCGTTGACGCGTGTGGACCCGGCTCAGGTCGAGCACCACCTCGGGGGGGAGCGCCTCGGCGTCGGCCAGGTCGCGCACCAGTCGCTCGGCCCCGGCGAACTGGATCGAGCCGTGCAGCGCGTAGACCGTGGCCTCGCCGCCGTCGGCGTACTGGACGGTGTGGGTACGCCGGATGGTGGCGCGGGCCGGCTGGGGCGCGTCCATCATGTGCAGGCCCATGTCGCGGGAGAGCCGGCGGCACGCCTCGACCGCCGCGCACGCTGTGGCCGTGGCGGTCGAGCCGCGGTGAGAACGCCGAGATCCCGAGCTGGCCGGGCAGCGCGCCGATGATCGCGCCGGAGACGCCGCTCTTGGCGGGGAAGCCGACGGTCGAGGTCCAGTCGCCGGCGGCGTCGTACATCCCCGAGGTGGCCATCACGCTCAGCGTCTGCCGGACGACGACCTCGTCGACCACCTGCTCCTCGGTGAGCGGGTTGGTGCCGCCGTTGGCGAGGGTCGCGGCCATCAGCGCGAGGTCGCGGGCGGTGACCCGGACCGCGCACTGCCGGGTGTAGCCGACGACGACCTGCTCGGGCGGCTCGCGGATCGTGCCGTGGCTGCGCAGCATGTTGGCGATGGCGTAGTTGCGGAACGCGGTCTCGGTCTCGGAGAGGTACGCCGCCTCGTCCACCTCGAGCGGGTGGCCGGCGAACGCCGACAGCCCGGCCAGGATCCGCTCGAACCGGGTCGCCGGCTCGCCGACCAGGGTGTGCACGACGAGCGCGCCGGCGTTGATCATCGGGTTGAGCGGCCGCCCCGACCCCTGCTCCAGCGAGAGCTCGTCGAACGCCTCGCCGGACGGCTCGACGTCGACCTCGGCGAGCACCGCGTCCAGGCCGCGCTCGGCCAGCGCGAGCGCGTAGACGAAGGGCTTGGAGATCGACTGGATCGTGAAGTCGGTCCGGGTGTCGCCCGCCTCGTAGACCGCGCCGTCGACCGTCGAGAGGCACAGCCCGAGCAGCGACGGGTCGACCCGTGCGAGCTCCGGGATGTAGTCGGCCACCGCGCCGCTGGTGTCGGGCGCGCACGCGCGCAGCACCTCGTCGAGGTAGTCGGGGATCGGGGAGCGCACCGCGCCAGCATGGACTACGAGTCGAAGCCCAGCCCCATCGCGTCCAGCCCGCGCAGCCACAGGTTGCGCCGGCCCTGCCGGTGGTCGGACCGGTCGAGCGACCAGCGGGTGGCCTGGATGCCGAGTGCGGCGACCGGCTCCGGCGGGAAGGGCAGCGGCCGCCGGCGCACCATCTCGAGCCGGGTCCGCTCGGTCTCCTCGCCGGACAGCAGGTCGAGCAGCACGTCGGCGGCGAACCGGCTGGCGCCGACGCCGAGCCCGGTGAAGCCCGCGGTGTGCGCGACCCGGCCGCGGTGGCCCTGCGCCCAGAACGCGGAGAACTGGGTGCTGGCGTCGATCGCCCCCGCCCACCGGTGGGTGACCCGGACGCCCTCCAGCTGCGGGAACGTCGTCAGCAGGTGGGAGACCAGCCGGCGGTGCGACGCGGGGCGGTGCTCGTACGCCGACCGGACCCGCTTGCCGTAGCGGTAGACCGCGTCGTACCCGCCGAACAGGATCCGGTCGTCGGCGCTGAGCCGGTAGTAGTGGAACTGGTTGCCGGGGTCGGCGAGCCCCTGCCGGCCCTGCCACCCGATCGCCGCGCGCTGCTCGGCCGACAGCGGCTCGGTCATCACGACGTAGTCGTAGACCGGGATCGTCCGCAGCCGCTCGCGACGCAGCAGCGCTGGGAAGACGTTGGTCGCGAGCGCCACCCGCTCGGCGACGACGGTGCCGTAGTCGGTGCGGACCCGGACCGGCCCGCTGCGGTCGCTCTCGAGCCCGGTGACGCGGGTGTCCTCGACGACCTCGACGCCGAGGTCGCTGGCCACTCGCGCCAGCTCCGCGACCATCCGACCGGGGTGGAGCAGGGCCACGTCGTCGTCCACGACGCCCGCGAGGTACGTCGGGCTGTGCACCTCGGCGTGCACCTGCTCGCGGTCGAGGAACCGGCCACCGGACTCGCGCAGCCAGTCGACCTGGTGGTCCTCGACGGCGACGGTGAGCTCGCCGGTCGTCTCCCAGTCGACGGCCATCCGGAAGTCCTCGACGGTCTGCGCGATGCCGGCCAGGTTGTCCTCGCCCATCCGGACCAGGGTGTCGTGCTCGTCGGGCCAGCGGGCGCGGCCGTTCTCCTCCCCGTGGGTCAGGCTGGCCGCGCAGAACCCGCCGTTGCGTCCGGAGGCCGCCCAGCCCACCCGGCCCGCCTCGAGCAGCAGCACCCGCCGGCCGGGGTCGCGCTGCTTGGCGCGGACCGCGGCCCACAGCCCGGTGTAGCCGCCGCCGACGACCGCGAGGTCGGTGCGGTGGTCGGCGGTCAGCGGTTCGTGGCGGGGCCGGTCGGCGACGTCGTCCAGCCATGCGCAGCCGTCGACCACGTCGCGCAGCGCGTGGTCGAGCGCCACCTCCGACGGCGCCTGCCGTTCCCAGATCGTGTCCGCCATGGGAGTGGACGGTACTGGTGCGGCGACCCGGGCGGGGTCGAACAGGTGCTTGCGCAGGAACCAGCAACCGGAGCAGGCTGGGTCGATGGATGCCATCACGCTGCCGGAGGGGGCCGACGACGCCGGGACCGGCGTGGTCACCGAGCGCGACCCCCAGCGCTACAACAAGCACGGCCGGTTGCGCGGATCGGTCTACGACGAGGAGATCGAGCGGATCCAGGAGCAGCTGGTGCAGCTGCAGTACTGGATCCAGCGGCACGGCCTGAAGGTGCTGGTGATCTTCGAGGGCCGCGGCTCGGCCGGAAAGGGCGGGGTGATCAAGCGGATCACCGAGCGCACCAGCCCCCGTACGGTGCGGGTGGTCGCGCTGCCGAAGCCCACCGACCGGCAGCGCACCCAGTGGTACTTCCAGCGGTACGTCGAGAACCTGCCGGCCGCCGGCGAGATGGTGCTGTTCGACCGCAGCTGGTACAACCGCTCGAACGTCGAGTGGGTGATGGGCTACTGCTCCGAGGAGGAGCACCGGGAGTTCCTGCGCTCCTGCCCGGAGTTCGAGCGGATGCTGGTCCGCTCCGGCATCACGGTGCTCAAGTACTGGTTCTCGGTCTCCTTCAAGGAGCAGCGCAAGCGGTTCGAGGCCCGCAACGCCGAGCCGCTCAAGCGCTGGAAGCTCTCCGACATGGACCTCGCCGAGCACGAGCTCTACGTCCGCTACTCGATGGCGAAGGACACGACGTTCCAGTACACCGACATCAAGCAGGCGCCCTGGTACGTCGTCCCCAGCGACGACAAGCGGTCGGCCCGGCTCAACTGCATGTCCCACCTGCTCTCGCAGTTCCACTACGAGGACGTCGCCCCCGACGTCGTCGAGCTCCCCGAGATGCGGCAGGAGCCCTACGTACGGCCCCCGATGAACGAGCAGACCTTCGTCCCCCAGCTGTTCTGACCGTCGAGTGGCGTCACTGCGCCGCGAGCCGCAGGTGTCCTCTCGCCTCGGAGTGCTTCCCCAGCCAGGGCACCACCGTGGTCAGCAGCTGTTCCGGGTCCTCGACCATCGGGAAGTGGCTGCCACCCTCGATGAGCGCGAAGTCGGCGTGCGGGATGGTGGCGGCCAGGAACCGGCTCCACTCCGGCGGAATCGGGTCCAGCTCCGAGTGGACGACGAGCGTCGGCGCCTCGATGGCGGCGAACCTCCTGATCGGGTCGAGCGCGCCCAGGCTGCCCATCATCCGCTGCGGCGCGTGCTGCACGTTCGCGGCGGTGATCTCGGTGAATCCGAGGCTGACCCGCTCGACGCTGGCCCGCTCCCTGAAGAACGGGAGGAAGGTGTTGAGCTGGTGGCGCTCGAGGGCTTGCGGTTGCCCGGTCCTGAACTCCTCGGACGCCTCGATCTCCTGGCGGACGGCGTCGTCTGCTGGAGTGCGT
Source organism: uncultured Actinomycetota bacterium (assembly GCA_963724225.1). Taxonomy (GTDB): domain Bacteria; phylum Actinomycetota; class Actinomycetes; order Propionibacteriales; family Nocardioidaceae; genus Nocardioides. Next base: position 245,734 of record CAVRTX010000022.1, read on the forward strand.
CGGCTCGACATCGTCCTCCCGAAGCGCTCCATCAGCTCCGGGGCCAGTGGGGGCCCTGGGTTGAGGAGCACTGCGCTCGCGGTCGTGTCGGGGTGGTCGGCGGCGTACAGCGCAGCCAGGTAGGCGCCGGCCGAGTGTCCGAGCACCTGGATGCGTCCCAGGCCGAGACCCTGACGGAGCCGCTCGAGATCCTCGACCCCGCCCGCGAACGACACGCGCTGTTCGTCGCCCAGGGGAGTGCGTCCGCTGCCGCGCTGGTCGTAGTAGATGAGCTGGAGGTCCTCGCCCCAGGGGTCGAGCGCCCGCATGTACGCGCTGCCCAGCCCGATGGCACCGTGCAGGACCACGAGCGGGGCACCGTCGCCCACCACGGTGCAGGCGATCTCGGTGTCGCCGACGGGAAGGGTCCTGCTGATGATGCGCATGATGGTCTCCTCGGTCGGGACCGGCTTCTCGGTCCATGGCGCGACCGTAGGGCCTGCACCCGGGTTCAAGGTCAAGCCCTTGACCCTGAACCCCGGTGCAAGGTCTACCGTGGAGGGGTGCGCATCTCCGAGCTCGCCGACCAGGTGGGTGTACCGGTCTCGACGGTCCGCTACTACGAGCGGATCGGCCTCGTGGCGGAGCCCGCCCGCACGGGCTCCGGCTACCGCGAGTACGACGACGACTCCGCCACCCGGCTGCTGTTCGTCGCCCGCGCACGCAAGCTGGGCCTGACCTGCGACCAGATCGTCGAGCTGCTCCCGATCTGGGACGGCACCCACTGCACCTCGACCCGCCACGAGGTCGCCAGGCTCATCGAGGACAAGAAGGCCGAGATCGCGGCCCGCATCCAGGACCTCACGGTCTTCGCCGAGCAGCTCGACTCCGTGCACACGATCCTCGACTCCTCCACGCCTCCGCATGCCTGCCGGGCCGACCTGACGTGCTGCGTCCCCTCAGGGCCGGACGGCTTCGTCCCGCTCGAGGGCCTGACTCGCTCCAGGAGCTAGCCGAGGTGCTCGCCCGTGCGGAGCGTCCGGCCCGTCACGACGCCACGGTCGGCCCGATCCCGAGCCGCTAGGCGCGCGCGTCCTCCACGACAAGGTCGAGAAGGTCCGCGAGGGCCTCGACCTCGGCCCACACGTCGTCGCGCACCGACGGGTCCCACGGCGCGTCCTCGTGGAGCGCGTCGACGCGGAGCACGCCCCGCTCGCGCTCTGCGGTGGCGTCGAGCTTGCCGACGAGCCGGTCGCCGACCAGGACCGGCATCGCCCAGTAGCCGAAGCGTCTCTTGGCGGCGGGCTTGTACATCTCCAGCTGGTAGTCGAACTCGAAGACCTCGCCCATCCGCTTGCGGTCGAACACCAGCCGGTCCAGCGGCGAGAGCAGGGCGGTACGGCCGACGAAAGCCCCGTCGACGGCTGCGTCGAGCTGGTCCGGGTCGACCCGCCACGTCCCCCGGACGCCCTCGACGACCGCCTCCTCGCCGGCGTCGCCGACGTGGTTGGGCTCGCCCGGCACCACGGTCGACCTCGCCCGGGCGATGCCGAGGGCGCGCAGCCGGCGCTCCCGCCGGATCCGCAGCGCGTCGTCCAGCGGCACCGGCGGCAGGTCGGGATAGACCCGCTCGGCGAGGTCCCACAGCCGGACCCGGCCCTCCCGGCCGGCGGTCGCGACCTCGCCGCGCGCGACCATCACCTCCAGCAGCATCCGGACGTTGCGGTCGTCGTTCCAGCCGCTGGAGCGCCACGGGACGAGCGTCAGGTCGGGGAGCTCGCTCCCCGGCAGCGGCCCCTCGTCGTAGAGCTTGTCGAGGATGTCGCGCCGGCAGTCGTCGTTGGCCTCGACCCAGTGCTCGAGCGCGAGCTCCCAGTCACCGAGCGGGCCGACCCCCGGCCAGGCGGCCATCTCGGCGGTGAACAGCGCGACGTCCTCCGCCGGGCGCAGCATCATCGACATCTCGACCAGCTGCCCGTCCGCCACGGCGTCGCGCACCTCGCCCAGGGCGTACGCCGACCCGAGCCGCGACCACAGCACGAGCTCGGCGCTCGGGGCGACCGCGGCGGTCGGGTCGTCCTGCACCAGCGTCAGGTGCCGCACCGTCTCGAGCAGGTCGGTGGGCCGCTCGGACGCGAGCAGCTGGGCCCGGACCGCGATCCTGCGGGCGTCCTGCGGGGTCAGCTGGTGGGGTGTCACGCGGTCACGCTAGTCGGCGACCCGGACGGCCCGCGTCCGGATCACGCGGGTTCAGTGGGCGCCGGAGGACCGCGTCGGCGAGCACGTCGACCGCCGGCAGGTGGTGGTCGAGGAACAGCGAGGGCTCGGCGAGCTCGAGCTCGAGCAGCCGCGGACCCTCCGGGCTGGGGAGCAGGTCGACCCGGGCGTACAGCAGGTCCTCGCCGAGGCCGCTCGGCACGGCCGCGAGGACCGCGTCGCCGAGCTCGCGCTCCGCGGCCGACGGCTCGCGCGGCGACATGTCCTCCTGCGCGAACAGGTCGTCCACCAGCTCCATGTCGGGCGTCAGCAGCGGGCCCTTGCGCATGGCGTGGCTGAAGCGGCCGTCGAGGTAGAGCAACGCGGTCTCGCCGTGCTCGTCGACCTCGTGCAGGTAGGGCTGCACCATGACCGGACGGTCGTCGTCGAGCAGCGACGCGGCGTGCGCGCGGGAGCGCTCGACCTCGTGGCTCCCGAGCCGCAGCGTGCCGCGCGAGCCGGCCGAGACGACCGGCTTGACCACGTGCTCGACGTCCTCGAAGCCGTGCGCCGGCCGGTCGCCCGGCTCGAGGAACCTGGTCGGGACGATCGGGACCCCCGCGGCCTCGAAGTGCGCGAGGTAGCGCTTGTCGGTGTTCCAGTGCAGGACCGGCGCCGGGTTGAGCAGCCGCGAGACCGCCGCCACGTGGTCGGCCCAGGCCAGGAACTCGGTGATCCGTTCGGCGTAGTCCCAGGTGCCGCGGACGACGACGAGGTCGTACCGGTGCCATGCCACGTCGGCGTCGTCCCACACCGGGGTGGTGACGTCAGCGCCACGCTCCCGCAGCGCCGCCACGAGCAGCTGCCCCTCGTCGTCGAGCTCGGGGACTTCGGCGCAGGAGGCGAGGGCGATCCGGGTCGTCACGGCTGCAGCCTAGGGACTCCGCCCGGACCACCGCGTCGGGGGTGGTCCTCGCCGCTGGACTACCGGCTCATGTCAGCGGTCGAGCAGCGGGCGGGACGGGTCCCAGGTGGTGCCGTCGGCGGCGTCACGTCGCCGGCGGGCGATGGCCGACAGCGCCTCCAGCACGACCCGGTTGGCGAGCGCGGCGGTGATGTCGGCGTGGTCGTACGGCGGGCTCACCTCGACGACGTCGACGCCGACGACGGGGAGCTCGAGGCAGATCCGGCGTACGGCGTCGAGCAGCTCGCGGGCGGACAGCCCGCCGGGCTCGGGCGTGCCGGTGCCGGGCGCGTGGCCGGGGTCGCAGACGTCGATGTCGACGGAGAGGAAGACGCCGTCGCACTCGTCGGTCGCGATCGCGAACGCCTCGGTGAGGCACTCCGACAGCCCGCGGTGGACGATCTCGGTCATCTCGTACGAGCGCATCCGCTCGCCGGCCATCCAGTCCAGGGTCTCCGGCTCGGGCCAGTAGCCGCGCAGCCCGACCTGGAGGAACCGGTCGCCGCGCAGCGCCCCCGACTCGATCAGCCGCCGCATCGGCTGGCCGTGGCCCCACAGCGAGCCGAAGGTGATGTCGCCGGTGTCGGCGTGGGCGTCGAAGTGGATCATGGACACCCGGCCGTGGCCCAGCACGTTGGCCACGCCCTTGGCGTCGGGGAAGGCGATCGAGTGGTCGCCGCCCAGCACGACCGGGATCGCGCCGGAGCGGGTGACCTGCTCGACCGCAGCCTCCAGCCGCGGCAGCGCGACCTCGATGTCGCCGGGCGGCATCTCGACGTCGCCCGCGTCGACCACCGTGAGGTCGAGCAGCGCGTCGGTGCGCAGCGCGAGCGAGGGGCGCGAGCCGTCGTGCGGGAGGTAGTCGGTGGACCGGATCGCCTGCGGCCCGAACCGGGTGCCGGGCCGGTGCGAGGTGCCCCCGTCGAACGGCGCCCCGATCACGACCACGTCGGCGTCGGCGTACGACCCCTCGTCGTCGAGGTCGCAGCGCGGGACGCCGAGGAACGTGACGTCGGGGCCGAACTGTCCGCCGTACCGCGCCATCTACATCTCCTCGTGGGTGTCGGGGTCGCCGCCGAACCGGCGGCCGTCGGCGCGGGCGAGCCCGCTGATCGCCGCGACCTCGTCGTCGGACAGCTCGAAGCCGAAGACGTCGATGTTCTCCCGCTGCCGCTGCGGGTCAGCGGACTTCGGGATGGGCACCGCCCCGAGCTGCACGTGCCACCGCAGCACCACCTGCCCCGGCGTCACCCCGTGCGCCGCGGCGGCCGCGGCCACCGGTGGCTCCTCGAACGGCGTGGGCCGCTTGCCGAGCGGGCTCCACGACTCGGTGCGGATGCCGAGGTCCGCGTCGACCTGCCGCATCTGCTCCTGTGGGAAGTACGGGTGCAGCTCGAGCTGGTTGACCGCCGGAGACACTCCGGTCTCGTCGACGATCCGCTGCAGGTGCTGGTGAGTGAAGTTGGAGACGCCGATGCTGCGCACCAGCCCGTCGCGCTGCAGGTCGACCAGGGCGCGCCAGGCCTCGACGTACCGGCCCTGGCTGGGGTTGGGCCAGTGGATGAGGTGCAGGTCGAGGTGGTCGAGGCCGAGCCGCTGCAGCGACTCCTTGGTCGAGGCGATCGCCTCGTCGTAGCCGTGGTGGCGGCCGGGGATCTTGCTGCACACCACGAGCTCGTCCCGCGGCACGCCGGACCGCCGGACCGCCTCGCCCACCTCCTCCTCGTTGCCGTAGTTGACCGCGGCGTCGAGCAGCCGGTAGCCGACCTCGATCGCCGAGACGATCGCGGCGATGCCGTCGTCGCCGGTCAGGGGGTAGGTGCCGAACCCGATCGCCGGGAGGTCGTGCCCGTCGTTGAGCCGGTGGGTCGGGACGTCCGTGGTGCTCATGATCGCCACGCTAGCGCCGTCGTCCAGCCCACTCACGAGCACGGCGTCCCGCCCTACACTCCCCCCATGTGCGGCATCGTGGCGGTCCACGACCCGGCCGGCCCCTCCGCCGCCCTGGGCGAGCAGATGCTCGACCGGATCGCCCACCGGGGCCCGGACGGCCGCGGTGCACGGCTCGTCGGGACCACCTGGCTCGGCCACGTACGGCTCTCGATCGTCGACCTCGACGCCGGCGACCAGCCGCTGCCGTCCGGCGACGGCCACTGGGCGGTCGTCAACGGCGAGATCTACAACCACGAGCGGCTCCGCGAGGTCTCGCCGCGCGACTTCCGTACCGACTCCGACTCCGAGGCCGCGCTGGCCGCCGCGATCAGCGACGACCCGGACGCCCTCGGCGACCTCCGCGGGATGTACGCCTTCGCGGTCGCCCACGACGACGGCGACCTGGTCGTGGCGCGGGACCCGGTCGGGGTCAAGCCGCTCTACTGGGCGCGGGTCGGGCCGGCCACGCTCTTCGCCTCCGAGATCCGTGCGTTCGACGAGGACCACCGCCACCTCGTCGAGGAGTTCCCGCCCGGGCACCGGTGGACGCCGACCCGCGGGTTGGGCCGGTTCCGCGAGCTCCACGTCGCCGGCCGCGAGCTGACCGACCGGGCCGAGGCCGGCTCGCTGCTCCGGGACACGCTCGACCTCGCCGTACGCCGCCGGATGATGGCCGACGTCCCGATCGGGGTGTTCCTCTCCGGTGGGCTCGACTCCAGCCTGGTCGCCGCCTTGATGGCCCGCCACCGGGAGGACGCCCACGGTCCGGTCCACTCGTTCGCCGCCGGGACGGCCGGGTCGAGCGACCTCGCCGCCGCCCGCCGGGTCGCCGACCACCTCGGCCTCGAGCACCACGAGCGGGTCTACGACGCCGACGAGGTGGTGGACGTGCTGCCGGAGGTGGTGCGCAGCATCGAGTCGTACGAGCCGTCGCTGGTGCGCAGCGCGGTCCCCAACTACCTGCTCTCGGAGGAGACGTCGCGGACGGTGAAGGTGGTGCTGACCGGCGAGGGTGCCGACGAGCTGTTCGCCGGCTACGCCCACTACCGCGAGATCGACGAGGCCGACCTGCGGGCCGAGCTGGTCCGCAACGTCTCGGGCCTGCACCACCTCAACCTGCAGCGCTGCGACCGGGTCACGATGGCCTTCGGCCTCGAGGCCCGGGTGCCGTTCCTCGACCGGGACGTCGTCAACCTCGCGGCCCGGATCCCGATCGGCTGGCTGCTGCCCGGCGACCACGGCGAGGAGAAGGCGCTGCTGCGCGAGGCGTTCGCGGGGTGGCTGCCCCACGACCTGCTGTGGCGCCCCAAGGAGCAGTTCGGCGACGGCAGCGGCACCGCCGACGTGATGAACCGGCGGGTGGCCGAGCTGGTGCCGGAGGCGGACTGGGCCGACCGCCGGGTGGGCACGCTGCCGCCGCCCCGGAGCCGGGAGGAGCTGGCCTACCAGCGGATGTTCGCCGAACGGCTCGACGGCGTCCCGGCCGGCCTGCTCGGAAGGTTCGCGACCGAGTGAGCGCGAGCCCGGGGGCGTCGCCGCTGTTCTCCCGCGAGGCCGAGATCCACGCGTTCGTCCACCGCGACGAGCAGTCGGTCGCGGCCGGACCGGAGGCCGACGGGCCGCTGGCCGGCCGGCTGGTCGCGGTCAAGGACAACATCGCCGTCCGGGGCGCCCCGTGGGCGTGCGGGTCGGCCGCGCGACGCGGGCTGCCGCGGGCTGCCGCCGATGCCGAGGTCGTCGCGAGGGTCCGCGCCGCCGGCGGCGTCGTCGTCGGCACCACCAACACCGACGAGCTGGCGATGGGCGCCTCCACCGAGACCTCCGACTGGGGACCGACCCGCAACCCGCACGACCCCACGCGGACCGCCGGCGGGTCGTCCGGCGGCTCGGCCGCAGCCGTGGCGGCGTACGACGTCCTCGCTCTCGGCACCGACACCGGCGGCTCGATCCGCGAACCGGCCGCGATGTGCGGCGTCGTGGGGGTAGCCCCGTCCCACGGCACCGTGCCGACCGGCGGCGTGGTCGACTTCGCGCCGAGCTTCGACCGGGTCGGCCCGATCGCGCCCACCGTGGCCGAGGCCGCGCTGCTCCACGAGGTGTTGGCGGGTCGCGGCGGGCTGGTCGCCGCGGCCGAGGCCGGCGCGCGTGGCTCGCTGTCGGGCTCGACACTCGGCGTCGTCGTCCCGATGTCCGGCCACCGCAACTCACCCGAGGTGCTGGAGCGGTTCGAGGTGGCGCGGCACGCACTGCTCGACCTGGGCGCGACCGTGGTGCCGGTGTCGGTGCCCCGCTTCGGCGACCTGCTCGACGTGTACGTGACCGTCACGTGCGTCGAGGCGCTGCCGGTGCTCGAGGAGCACGCCTCCCACGGACCACTGGGCGAGGAGGCGGCCAGCAGGCTGCGGCACGGTCGCTCGCTGTCCGGCACCCGCGTGCACGCCGAGGCGCTGGCGGTCCGCGACGAGATCCGGGCCGACGTCGCCGCGGCTCTGCGGGAGTGCGAGGTGCTGGTCAGCCCCACGGTGCCGCTGACCGCGCCGCTCCTCGGCCGGGCGGGCATGGCCGACCCGCTGGCCCGGCCCCGTACCGACTGGTGGACAGTCGAGGCCAACCTGGCCGCGATCCCGGCCGCCTCCGTCCCGGCCGGGCTCGGCGGCGGGCTCCCGGTCGGCGTCCAGCTGATGACCGATCACGACGAGGACGCGCGGATCTACCGGGTCGGCGCCGCCCTGGAGGCGGCCCTGTCCGGCTGACCGCCGTGACCGGATCCCTCACCCCCGGGCCAGGGTCGGTCCCGGGGTCGACCCCGATGCCGCGTCCGCCGGTCCCGCCTAGCGTGCGCGGCATGGCCTTCACGCTCTCCCGCCCCTGGCGCCGCACGGTGCTGGCCGTGCACGTCCTGTGCGGGGTCGGCTGGATGGGGCTCGACCTCGGCCTGGTCGTGCTCGTCGTCACGGGGCTCACCTCCGACGGCGGTGCGACCGTGGCCGCCGCCTACACCGCCGCGCGGCTCGTGATCCCTGTCGTCGTGCCCGTGCTCGCGGTCGGGATGCTCGTCACCGGGGTGCTGCTGGGCCTCGGCACGAAGTGGCGGCTGACCGAGTGGACCTGGGTGCTCACCAAGCTGGTGATCGGCCTGGTGCTGACCACGCTGGTCTTCGTCGCGCTGCTGCCGGGTGCGCTCAGCATCCCCACCGACCTGGCCGGCACCGCCGCGGAGGTCCGCGACGCCGTCGGTCGTGCCGGCCAGGACCTGCTCTACCCGCCGGTCGTCTCGTTCACGGCGCTGGCCGTCGCGCTGGTGCTCTCGATCTGGAAGCCCTGGGGCCGGACCCGGTGGGCGCGCGGCCCCGGCGCGGGGCGCCGCACGCCGGAGCCGGCCGGTGCTCGACGTACCCCTGAAGGATGACGGAGGATCCACCCATGTCCCTGCCCAACCCACTGCACCGGCCCTACCCCGACGACGTCTACACCGGAGAGTGGCGGCGAGGCCTCGGCCTGGCTGCGGCCGACCGACACCCAGCCGGAGCTGACGTACAAGAACGGTGGCACCTGCGAGTACCTCGCCACCGGCGACCAGACCGGTGGCCTCTACGGCCTCTACCGCTGGTCCTTCGGCGAGGCCGAGTCGGGTCCCGACCCGCACTTCCACCGCGCGATCACCGAGTCGTTCTACGTGCTCGAGGGCACCGTCAGGCTGTACGACGGCCACGACTGGGTCACCGCCCGTGGCGGCGACTTCCTGCACGTGCCGGAGGGTGGCATCCACGGCTTCCGTGGCTCCGACCACGCCCGGATGCTGCTGATGTTCACGCCGGGGGCGCCGCGCGAGGACTACTTCGAGACCCTCGGCTCGCTCGGCTACGGAGCGACGATGAGCGACGACGAGCGGGCGGCCTTCATGCTGCAGCACGACACCTACTGGGTCTGAGCATCCTGGGTCTGGCCCCCCTCGGACGCCGCCAGGATCCGGCGGGCCCGGTCGACCACCGGCTTGTCGACCATCGCGCCGTCGAGCAGCACCGCGCCCGAGCCTTCGGCCGCCTCGACCACCCGGCGCGCCCACGCCAGCTCGTCGGGACCGGGCAGGAGGGCTGCGCGGGCGACCGGAACCTGGCGGGGGTGGACGCACAGCTTGCCGCCGAACCCCAGCCGGACGGCGTACGCCAGGTCGTCGCGGAGCCGGTCGTCGTCGCCGACGTCGCCGGTCACGCCGTCGACCGGTCCGGCGAGGCCGGCCGCCGCGGAGGCGAGCACCAGCGCCTGACGAGCCCCGGCCATCGCGTCGCGGTCGTCGGGGGAGACGCCGAGCTGGGCCGCGAGGTCGTACGTCCCGAGCACCAGCCGGGTCACCCGGTCGACGGCCGCGAGCGAGGGTGCGGCGAGGACGCCGCCGGCGGTCTCGACCAGCGCCAGCAGCGTCGTCCCGGGGTGCAGCCGGGCCGCGAGGGCGGCGAGTCCCGCCGGGTCCTCGGCCTTGGGCACCATCACCGGGACAGGCAGGGCGGACAGCGCCCGCAGGTCTTCGGCGTGCCCCGGCGTCCCGGCCGCGTTGACCCGGACGGCCGCGCGGCCGCCGGCCGCGAGCCAGCCCACCACGTGGTCACGGGCGGCGTCCTTGGCCTCCGGGCGCGACTGCGTCCTCGAGGTCGAGGACGACCAGGTCGGGCCCGGCCGCGACCGCCTTGTCGAAGCGGTCCGGCCGGTCGCCGGGCACGAAGAGCAGCGTCAGGGGCTCCATCAGGGGGTTCCTCCCTCGGGTCGGATCCCGGGCCAGCGGCCCGTCCCGGCCAGCTCCCGGGTGACGGCGACGATGCCGCGGCGTACGGCGTCGACGGCCTCGCGCGGCGCGGCCGTCCCGGGGGCGGTGCGCACCACCGCGTGCCTGGTCAGCGGCGGTTCGAGCCGGCGCCGGGCCAGGTCGGGGTGGGCGCCGCTGGTCGACGAGAGCGGCAGGATCGCGCAGGCCTCGCCGCTCTCGGCGATCCGCACCATCGTCCCGAGCGACTCCACGTCGGCCACCACGCGGGGGGTGACCTGCTCGGCGCGCAGCGCCTGCTCGATCAGCGACCGCAGGCTGCTCCGGGTGCCGGGGGCGACGATCGGTACCCCCTCGAGGTCGCGCAGCGCGATCCGGTCGCCAGCGGGTGGCGGCTCCGGCGGCTCGCCGACCAGCCACAGGTCCTCCGCGTAGAGCGCGACGTCGTCGGCGCGGTCGGACGGCCCGGCGAGGTAGACCACGGCGAGGTCCATCCGCCCCTGGTCGAAGAGCTCGACGACGTAGCCGCTCATCGACTCGAACAGCTCCAGCCGGACGCCCGGGCAGTGCTCCCGGGTCCACGACAGCAGCGGGGCCGCGAGGTGGACGGCGGCGCCGGACGGGATGCCGACGGCGACCAGCCCGCGCACCTCCTGCCGGTCGGCGGCCGAGGCGGCGAGGTGGTCGAACTGCCGCACCAGCCGGTGGGCGTCGCGGTAGAAGTCGAGCCCGGCGCGGGTCGGGCGGACGCCGCGTGGGCTGCGCTCCAGGAGGTGTACGCCGAGCTCGCGCTCGAGCTGCGTCATCCGCTGGCTCAGCGCCGGCTGCGAGACCCGCAGCTGGGCTGCCGCCCGCGACAGGCTCCCGGCGTCGACCACGGCGAGCAGGTAGCGCAGCTGCACGATGTCCACGGCCACGTCCTCCGTCACACCACGCCGTCGGCGACCAGCGCCTCGACCTCGTCGTCGTCGAGCCCGAGCTCGGCCAGGATCGGCCGGGTGTGCTCGCCCAGCCC
>CAVRTX010000023.1:0-79949 GCA_963724225.1 uncultured Actinomycetota bacterium
ACCGCCGGCCAGCGCTACGAGGAGATGGCCAACGACATCCAGCGGGCGCTGACCTTCATGCAGGCCATCGGCGCGGACCCCGACGAGTTCCACCGGGTCGACTTCCACTCCAGCCACGAGGCGCTGGTGCTGGAGTACGAGCACGCCATGACCCGCATCGACTCCCGCACCCAGGCGCCGTACGACGTCTCGGGGCACTTCCTCTGGATCGGCGAGCGGACCCGCCAGCTCGACGGCGCCCACGTCGAGCTGCTGCGCCACGTGCGCAACCCGATCGGCGTCAAGCTCGGCCCGACCACCAGCCCCGACGACGCGCTCGCGCTCGCCGGGCGGCTCAACCCGGACAACGAGCCCGGGCGGCTCACGTTCATCACCCGGTTCGGTGCCTCGAAGATCCGCGACGGCCTGCCCCAGCTGATCGAAAGGTGAGCGCCGCGGGCGTCGAGGTGGCGTGGGTGTGCGACCCGATGCACGGCAACACCTTCGAGGCGTCGTCGGGCTACAAGACCCGGCGCTTCGACGACGTGATCGACGAGGTGCAGGGCTTCTTCGACGTCCACCGCGCGCTCGGCACCTGGCCGGGCGGGCTGCACGTCGAGCTGACGGGCGACGACGTGACCGAGTGCGTCGGCGGTGGCGAGCTGCTCGACGAGGCCGGCCTGTCCGACCGCTACGAGTCGGTGTGCGACCCGCGCCTCAACCGGGTGCAGAGCCTCGAGCTGTCGTTCCTCGTCGCGCGGATGCTCCGCCAGGCCTGACCGACGGGCGTGTGCGGGCCCGCGGGGAGCGGTCGGTAGGTTCGGCTGCATGATCGACCTGCGCAGCGACACCGTCACCCGGCCCACCGCGGCCATGCGGCGCGCCATGGCCGACGCCGAGGTCGGCGACGACGTCTACGGCGAGGACCCCACCGTCACGGCGCTGGAGGAGCAGGTCGCCGGGCTGCTCGGCCACGAGGCGGCGCTGTTCACGCCCACCGGGTCGATGGCCAACGTGCTCGCGGTCCGCAGCGTGGTCGCCCCCGGCCAGGAGGTGCTCTGCGAGGAGCGGGCCCACATCGCCCGGGCCGAGCTCGGCGCGCACGGCGCCCACAGCGGCATCACCATGCGCACCTGGCACGCCCCCGACGGCCGGCTCCCGCTGGAGCGGGTGCAGGACATGTTCGCGCCCGACCTCGGCCCGTACTTCGTCCCGACCGCCGCGGTCGCGGTCGAGAACACCCACAACTTCGCCGGCGGCGCGGTCGTCCCGCTCGAGCAGCTGCAGGCGCTCCGGACCTGGGCCGACGAGGTCGGCACCCGGGTCCACGTCGACGGCGCCCGGATCTGGAACGCGCACGTGGCCACCGGCGTCCCGCTCGCGACGTACGGCGGGCTCGCCGACGTGATGGCGGTCTGCCTGTCGAAGGGGCTCGGCGCCCCGGTCGGGTCGCTCATGGTCGGGCTCGGCCGACGCGGTCGCCGAGGCCCGGGTGCGCCGCAAGCGGATGGGCGGCGGGATGCGGCAGGTGGGCGTGCTGGCCGCCGCCGGGCTGCACGCCCTCGACCACCACCTCGAGCGGCTGGCCGACGACCACGAGCACGCCCGGCTGCTGGCCGAGGCGTGCGGCGTCGACCCGGCGGGCGTCGACACCAACATCGTCGTCGTCCCGACCGACGACTCGGCCGGCTTCGTCGCCCGCGCCGCCGAGGCGGGCGTCCGGGTCGGCGCGGTCGGGCCGCGTACCGTCCGGCTGGTCACCCACCTCGACGTCGACCGCGCCGCCGTCGAGAAGGCCGCCGCCGCCCTCGCCGCCCTCCGCTGACCCGGCAGTTGTGCGCCCCGCAGACCGGTGACCCGGCAGTTGTGCGCCCTGCAGACCCGGTGACCCGGCAGTTGTGCGTGGGTCACCCACAAGTGCCCGGTCAGCGGGTTGGTCAGGGGGCGGCGGCGCCGCGCAGCAGGACCTCGGAGATGGCGGTGTAGTCGCGCGAGGCGGGGCCGGTGCCGGGCGGCGGACACCTCGATCAGCCGCATCGTGACCTGCTCGGTGACCACGCCGTCCTCGAGCGCGACGGTCTGCATCGCGCGGGTCTGCCGGAGGTCCTGGGAGACCATCGTGCCGTCGTCGAAGGTCCACTCGACCTCCAGCGTCCGGCGGTTGCCGGCGTACCAGTCGTAGCTGCCGGAGGCGTTGGACGCGGTCTTGGCGTAGCCGTTGACCAGCCCCACCTCGGTCATCTCGACCGGCTCGTCGAAGCTGAAGGTGATCGACTCGCCGGTGCCGTCGCCGGGCATCCGCCAGCAGGTCTGGGGGACGCCGTCGAGCAGGTGGGCCGCCACGAAGGTCACCGGGCTGCCGGTCACGTCCTGGGTGGCCGGCGCCGGCCGCGGCGCCCGGACGGTGGCCGAGTCGGCGAGGTCGCCGGGCTCGACCTCCGGGACGGGCGCGAGCGTGGCCCGGCCCTCGGGGGTACGGGGGTCGCGGCTGGGCTGCTCGGTGCGCACCGGGTCGGTCGCCTGCTCGGTGGCGTCGCAGGGTCCTCGTCGCCCCGCAGCAGCAGCCACAGGCCGAGCGTGGCGAGCAGCAGCATCACGGTCAGGCCGGCCACCCACGGCACCCAGCCCGCGGCCGCGCCGCGGCGCCGGCTCTCGTCGACGTGGCGGTGGCGGCTCGCGGTGTCCGGCTCCGGGCCGGTCTCGGCGGCCGCCGGCGCCGCCTCGTCGGCGTAGAGCGGGTAGCGCGCTGGCGCCGGGGTCGCTGCCGTCGGCGGCTCCGAGGGCGGTACGGCGCGGGGTCGCTCGGCGGTGTCGGTGCGCCAGTCGGCCTGCTGGACCGGGGGGTGGCGAGGCCGGACCGGGAGAGCTGTCGCGGAGCGGTCCGTCCCCCACGGGATGGCCGCAGTTGGTGCAGAACCGGCCGATGCCGAGCTCGTGCCCGCACTGGCTGCAGACGTCCACTGCACTCACCCCCTCTGGCGGTCAGCCTAGAGGGCCGGTGCCCCGAGACCCGTGGATCGGCGCCCCGGGGCGTCGCGGCTCAGACCAGGGTCAGCGTGATCGTGCTGCCGCGGGGGACCATCGTCCCGGAGCCGGGGTCGACGGAGAAGACGTACTCCAGGCCGATGTAACCGGGGCCGCCGCGGACGACCTCGACCTCGAAGCCGAGCTCCTCCAGCTGTGCGGTCGCGGAGTCGACGCCGGAGGCGACCAGCCCGCCGGGCACCTCGACCAGCTCGGGGCCGCGGGACACGACGATCTCGACGGTCTGGCCGCGGAACAGGGTGCCGCTGGTCGGGGTCTGGCTGATGATCCGGCCCTCGGGGACGTCGTCGGAGTACTCGCCCTCGCCGCGCTCGACGACCAGCCCCTTGTCCTCCATCGCCTGCTCGGCCCGGTCGGCGTCCTCGCCGGTCCAGTCGCGCACCTGGATCGGGCGCGGGCCCTTGCTGACGCGCAGGTCGACGGGCGTGCCGGGGCGCAGCGTGGTGCCGACCTTGGGGTCGCTGCCGATGACCGTGCCCTGCGGGACCTCCTCGGACCACACGCCGACCGACTCGCCGAACTCCAGGTTGCGCTCGGCGAGCGCGTCCTGGGCGCGGTCCTCGGTCAGCCCCCGGACCTTCGGGACGTCGTAGCGCTCCTTGCCGAGGGAGAGCACGACGGTCACGGTGCCGCCGTCGAGCACGCGGTCGCCGGCGGCCGGGTCGGTCTCGAGCACCCGGCCGGCGGGCACCGTCTCGGAGTACGCGGCGTCGCCGGTCGCGGACGTCGAGCCCGGCCGACTCCAGCCGCTCGACGGCCGCGGCCTCGCGCAGCCCGAGCACGCTCGGGGTCTGCGTCCACCGGGCCCAGCCGAACCACCAGGCGCCGACGCCGAGCCCGACGGCGAGCAGCAGCGCGAGGAGCAGCAGCAGCGGGCCGCGGCGCGAGCGGCGCCGCGGCGGGCGAGTTCGGCGGGGCGATCGGCGGGCGGGGCGGCCGGACGCGCCGGCTCGGGCCGTACCTGCTCCAGGCGGGTGGTGTGGCCGTCGGTGGCCGACGGGTCGAGCGAGCCGGTGTCGGAGCCGACGCCCGCGACGGCGTCGGCGGGCGCGAGCAGCGTCGCGAGCTCGTCGGGGTCGAACGGCTCGGCCTCGGTGTCGGGCGACGGCGTCCGGACCGTCGGCAGCAGGTCGGTCACCAGCTCGTCGTCGTCGACCACGTCGTCGCGCAGCGCCAGGCCCACCCGGTGGACCTGGTGGAGCAGCACGCCGGCGTCGGCGGGCCGCTGGCCCTGGTCGCGGGCGGTGGCGCGGGCGACGAGCGCGTCGACGTACGCCGGGATGCCGGGGACGACCTCCGACGGCGGCGGTACGTCGTGGTGGACGTGCTTGTAGGCCACCTGGATCGGCGACTCGCCCTCGTGGGGCTTGCGGCCGGTGAGCAGCTCGTAGAGGACGACGCCGACGGCGTAGACGTCGGCGCGGGCGTCGGAGCGCCCGTCGACGACCAGCTCGGGGGCGAGGTAGGAGACGGTCCCGATCAGGACGCCGCCGGTCGCGGTGTGCTGGGTGTCCGCGCTGACGGCCTTGGCCAGCCCGAAGTCGGCCACCTTGACCCGGCCGCGGTCCGGGCCGGGCTCGTCGGCGATCAGGACGTTCTCGGGCTTGATGTCGCGGTGGACCAGGCCCTCCCGGTGGGCGTGGGCGAGCGCCGAGAGCACCGGCTCCACCAGCTCCAGGGCGCGCGCCGGCGGCATCGGCGCCTCCTTGCGGACCACGTCGCGCAGGGTGTGGCCGGCGACCAGCTCCATCACCAGGAACACCGTGCCGTCGTCGGAGCCCTGGTCGTGGACGGCCACGACGTGGGGGTGGGAGAGCCGGGCCGCGGCGCGCGCCTCCCGTACGAAGCGCGCCGCGAAGTCCTCGCCGTCGCCCAGCCCCGGGTGCATCACCTTGACCGCGACGACGCGGTCGAGCCGCAGGTCGGTGGCCTCGTAGACGCTGGCCATGCCGCCGCGGGCGATGTGGGGCCCGACCCGGTAGCGACCGTCGAGCACCCGCCCGGTCATGGGGTCGCCGAAGCCCGTCACGTCGCCGGAGCGGGCGCGCTGGTCGGACTGCACCACGAGCCTCCTGGTGGCCGGACGGGGAAGGGATCCGGGGCTCAATCGTACGGAGGGGGTCGCCGCGCGGCCCGGTTGGTCCCTCCCCGGCGTGGCGCGGCGGCCCCGGGAGCCGGTCGGCGCTCCGGGTGGTCCCCGAGCGGCGTCGCGTCAGGCGGGCGGTCGGCCCTGCTCGAGCCGGCGCTTGATCGCCAGCACGTTGTCGACGTACGCGTGGGTCTCCCCGTAGAGCCCGTGGTCGCGGACGGCGCCGAGGCCCTGGTAGTAGGCACCCACCCGGTGCCGCTGCGTACGGGTGTTGTCGGCGAGCACGCGCAGCAGGGTCACGCCCGTGACGGCGTTGTCGTGGAGCCGGCGCGGGTGCAGCCGCCGGCCGACGTAGTACTCCATCCACCGCGCGGTGGACGGCAGCACCTGCATCGCGCCGATCGCGCCGGCGTCCGAGACGTGGTGCATCTGCCACCCGGCCTCCTGCCACGACACCGCGAGCGACAGCTCGGGGTCGACGCCGCGCCGCCGCGAGACCTGCGCGATCCGGTCGTGGACCCGGGCGCGGGACGGGTCGGTGACGGGGGAGTGCTCCGGCTGCGCCGCGGGCGCGCGGCGCGGTCCCGGGAGCGCTCCCGGTCGGGGACCGCGGACCGTACGACCGGGATCTCGATGCGCTGCCCGGTGTGCAGCGTCGCCGACGAGCCGAGGTGGTTGTGGGCGATCAGCTCGGCGGTCCAGGCGTGGTAGCGGACGGCCAGCTCGGTGGCGGTCTCGCCCGGCTGCACGACGTGGGTCCGCAGGTCGCGGCCCGGGGGCAGCGGTGCGTGCGACGCCGCGGCGGGCGCGGCCGTCGCGGCGACCGCGAGGAGCCCGCCGAGCAGCGGGCCGATCAGGGCAGGGGTCGTGGGCAGGCGCACGGTGGTCTCCTGTCCGCCGCGCGACACCCGGCAGCACGTGCCGCCGAGAGGGGAAGCGTCGCGTGGCACGAACCGACCACGGTAGGCCGGTCCGGACCGGTGGCGCGGACGTCCGGGTCGCCGGGCGTGTTGCCCCCGGGTGGTGGGGGGTGCCTACGCTGGCCCCGTGAGCGACCTGTCTTCTCCCGCAGCCTCCGACCTCGACGCCCTCGTGACCGACTGGCTGGACTGGTCCGAGGCCGCCGCCGTCCTCGGCGTCACCCCGGCCAAGGTCCGCACCATGGTCCGCGACCACGAGCTGGCCGCGGCCGTGCCCGCCTCCGGGGGCGGGCCCCACGTGCCGGCGGACTTCCTGCAGGACGGGTTCGTCGTCAAGGGCCTGCCGGGGCTGCTGACCCTGCTGCACGACGCGGACTTCGACGACCGGGAGTGCATCGCCTGGATCTACGCGGACGCCGACCTGCCGGGCCGTCCGATCGACGCGCTGCGGGAGAACCGCGGCGCCGAGGTCAAGCGCCGCGCCCAGGCCCTGGCCTGACCCCGTGGCGCGACGCAGCCCGGTCCGGCTGGTCGCGCTGCTCCTCGCGCTCCTGCTCGCCGGCTGCGGCCTGCTCGACGGCCCCGCCGCGACCACGGACCGCCCGTCCGGCGCGGCGACCGACCCCGCGAGCGGGCTGCCGTGGGTCGAGGAGGCGGACCTGCCCGCCGCGGCGCGCGACACCCTCGCCCTGATCGACGCCGGCGGGCCGTTCCCGTACGAGGAGGACGACCGGACCTTCTTCAACCGCGAGGGCCTGCTGCCCGAGCGCGCCGAGGGCCACTACCGCGAGTACACCGTCGAGACCCCCGGCGAGGACGACCGCGGGGCCCGGAGGATCGTCACGGGCGCCGACGGGGAGTACTACTGGACCCCGGACCACTACGCGTCGTTCGAGAGGATCGCGAGATGAGGACGTCATGAGCGGACTGGCAGCGCTGCTGGCCGGGCGGGTGCCGCCCGGCGTGCACATCTGGCACTCCGGGTTCGAGGTCGCCGACGTGCGCCACACCGTCGAGCACGCCGGCTGGCGGTTCGCCCACGTCGACGGGCTGCAGGCCCAGACCAAGGCGGAGTTCCTGCGCGCCGCGGGCGAGGCGCTGGACTTCCCGGAGTGGTACGGGCAGAACTTCGACGCGCTCGCCGACTGCCTGGGCGACGTGTCGGGCGGCGAGGGCACGGTGCTGCTGTGGGACGGCTGGGGGCCGCTGGCCCGGGCGGAGCCGCAGGCGTTCTCGGTCGCCCTGAGCGTGCTCGGCACCCGCGTCCACGCCGAGCGGGGCAGCCGGTTCGCGGTGCTGCTGCGCGGCGAGGGGCCGGCGGTGCCCGGGAGTCGACGTCCTCGACTGAGGTCGCGGGCCGTCGCGGGTCACGGGGCCACGGCGGCCCATCCGGTCATCGGGCCGCGCCGGAGCGTCACGCCGCAGCGCGGGCAGTACCGGGGTCGCCCCCGGTCCAGCGCCTGGCCGCACCCGCAGCTCGGCAGCGGGTCCACGGTGGCGCGTACGACCGCTCCGAACCGCGTGCGGTCCGGGGCCGGGCTCCTCGTCGTGTGGGCCATGGCGTTGCTCCTGGGTGGTGCCGCGGCTGGTCCGCGACGTGCCACGACTGTGCCGCCGCACCGGGACGCGGCACATCGGCCGACCCCCTCAGATTCGGGGATCCAGCCCTTACCGGCCCGGCCCTGCCGAGGCCGGCCCTGCGGCATCTGAGGCCCGCCCGAGGCTTTCTAGGGTGCCCTGCCCGATGCCGGGCCGGGACCGGCGGACCGACAGTCGGGGCACGGCTCGCAGCAGCAGGCTCGGGCCACCGGTCAAGGAGAACCATCATGAACACACGTACGAAGCTCGCCTCGTCGGCCCTGGGCGTGACGGGGCTGGCCCTCGCCTCGCTCGCGGCGGGCGGGGGCGTCCCGGCCTCCGCCAGTGCCACCTGTGAGGTCACGGTCCACTCCAACAAGGTGCTCAACCTGGAGGACCGCGACAACACCGACGAGATCTTCTTCAAGCTGGGAGCCAGGAACACCCCGATCCGGCAGTACGCCCTCAACCAGCGGCGGGTCAACATCGGGTCCGAGGTCTTCCAGAACTCGATCGACGTCAAGGTCTTCGAGCGGGACGGCGCGAACCTCACCCAGGTGGGAGTGCTCAACAACGTCCCCTGCCAGAACAACCCGGGGGAGCTCACCGACGTCGCCGGCTCCGGCGCCGTCTACCGCGTCAGGTGGAGCGTGTCCTGAGCCCGGCAGCGCGTCGGTCCGGGCGTCCGCAGCCAGCGGGCCCGGGCCGTCGCGACGCCGGACCTCCGCCCGGGCGGGGTCAGACCGCGAACAGCTGCGCGGGGTCGCGGAACGCCTTGAACTCCAGGGCGTTGCCCGAGGGGTCCAGGAAGAACATCGTCCACTGCTCGCCGGGCTCGCCGGCGAACCGGACGTACGGCTCGATCACGAAGTCGGTGCCGGCCTCCGTCAGCCGGGCGGCCAGCTCCTGGAACCGATCGACGCCGAGGACCAGCCCGAAGTGGGGGACCGGGACGTCGTGGCCGTCGACCGGGTTGGTCCCCGCGACGTGGGCGGAGTGGCCGTCGACCTGGTGGGTGACGACCTGGTGGCCCTCGACGTTCCAGTCGGTCCACCGGACGTCCGAGCGGCCCCGGCCGAAGCCGAGGACGTCGCCGTAGAACCGGCGGGCCTCCTCGATGTCGTGGACCGGGATCGCGAGGTGGAAGGGCGGGAGCGGGGTGGTCGCACTGCTCATCGCGGCAGCCTATCCCCGGCCTGCTCGTGCGACGCCGCCGGCGTACTGGTGCACCGAAATGCGTGCTGGTGCGCTGATATTTCGGGGTACCAGCACGCATTTCACCGGCTGGCCGGTGAAATGGGGCGGCGGCAGGCGCGCTCCGGGGTGTCAGACGACGCGGTCGGTGGCGGCAGCGGCGAGCTCGCCGAGCACCCGCCGGGCGTCGTCGTCGACGTGCGCCGCCGCGAGCGCCGCGGTCGAGCGCTCCACGAGGGCGTCGATCACCGCCTCCACCTGGCCGTGGGCCCCCGAGTCGTCGATCACCCGCCGCAGCGTGCCCAGCAGCGCCTCGTCGAGCCGGGTGCCGAGGCTGCGGTCGAGCAGCGCCGCCTGCTCGGGCGGGGCGGCGTCGAGCGCCAGCGCCACCAGGACGGTCCGCTTGCCCTCGACCAGGTCGTCGCCCGCGGGCTTGCCGGTGGTGGCGGCGTCGCCGAAGACGCCGAGCAGGTCGTCGCGCAGCTGGAAGGCCTCGCCGAGCGGCAGCCCGAAGTCCGACAGCTCCGCCAGCCCGGCGTCGTCGGCGCCCGCGAGGGTGGCGCCGATGTGGAGCGGCCGCTCGATGGAGTACTTGGCGGACTTGTAGCGCAGCACCGTCATCGCCGCGTCGACGTCGGCGCGGCCCCGGGCCTGGACCGACACGTCGAGGAACTGCCCGGTGATCACCTCGCTGCGGCACAGGTCGAAGACGCCCATGGCGGCCGCCACCCGGTCCAGCGGCAGGCCGCACCGGCGGAGCAGCTCCTCGGACCAGCTGAGCAGCAGGTCGCCGAGCAGGATCGCCGCCGCGGCGCCGTACTGCCCGGGGTCGCCGCGCCAGCCGTCGGCGCGGTGCTCGGCCTCGAAGGCGCGGTGGCTGGCCGGCCGCCCGCGCCGCGTGTCGGAGGCGTCCATGTAGTCGTCGTGGACCAGCGCGCTGGCGTGGAGCAGCTCCAGCGCCGCGCACGCCCGCAGCAGCGCCCGCTCGTCGGCGACCACGGGGGAGTGGGCCCGGAAGCCCCAGTAGCAGAACGCGGCCCGGAACCGCTTGCCGCCGCTCGACACAGGTCCGTGCCTCGGCCAGCAACCGGTCGGCGTCGGGGCCCAGCGGCGCCAGCCGGTCGGCCATCTCGTCGAGGAACTCCTCGAGCACCGCCTGCAGGTCGGCACGGAAGGCGGCACCGTCCCAGCTCGTCACCCGGGCGAGACTAGGCCACGCCCCAGCACGTGGACGACGCCGGTCCGCGCGCGGTCGGCTGCCTAGACTCCAGGCATGCCGGAGTCCCTCCGCAGCACCCCTGACCGTGCGACCGCCCCCCGCAGCCCCCTCAGCATCGCCTCCCTGATCCGCGAGGGCGGCCGCTCGTACTCCTTCGAGTTCATGCCGCCCAAGGACGAGGCCGGCGAGCAGCAGCTGTGGACCGCGATCAGCGAGCTCGAGCCGTACCAGCCCACCTTCGTCTCCGTGACGTACGGCGCCGGCGGCACCTCGCGCGACACGACCGTGCGCGTGACCGGCCGGATCGCGCGCGAGACCTCGATGGTCCCGATGGCCCACCTGACCTGTGTCGGTCACACCCGCGAGGAGCTCGAGGACATCCTCGACGCCTACGAGCGGGGCGGGGTGCACAACGTGCTGGCGCTGCGGGGCGACCCGCGCGAGGGGCCGCGCGCACCGTGGACCCCGACCGAGGGTGGCTTCAGCAACGCCGTCGAGCTCGTCACGCTGGCGCGGGAGCGGTTCACCGTGGGGGTCGCGGCGTTCCCGGGCGGCCACCCGGGGGCCGACTCCGTCGCGCGCGACACCGAGGTGCTCCTGGCCAAGCAGCGGGCGGGGGCGCAGTTCGCGATCACCGACATGCTGTTCCGCGCCGTCGACTACGCCGAGCTCGCCGACCGGGCCGGCGGCGGCCGGCGTCGACATCCCGATCCTGCCCGGGATCATGCCGATCCTGAACCTGCGCCAGGTGACCCGGATGGCCGAGCTGTCCGGGCGCGAGATCCCGGACGGGGTACGGGCCCGGGTCGAGGCCCACGCCGACGACCCGCAGGCGCTGCGCGCCGAGGGGATCGCGATGGCCGCCGAGCTGTGCGAGGAGCTGCTGGACCGCGGCGCCCCCGGGCTGCACTTCTACACGCTCAACCGGTCGCGCGCGACGCGGGAGATCTTCGCGGCGCTGCGGATCACCGTCTGACGCTGCGGTCCCCGGCCGGGCCGACCACCTCGGCCACGAGCGCGGCCGACAGCCCCACCATCGGCACCCCGCCGCCGGGCCGTGCGTGCGCGCCGGCGGCGTAGACCCCGGGCACCGGCGTGGTCGGACCGAGCCGGCGGCGTACGGTGCCGCGGCCCTGCCACAGCACGCCCATCGCCGACCCGCCCGCCTCGACCTGGGCACGGGCCGAACGGTCGACGCGTACGACCACCCGGTCGCGGACGTCGATCCCGACCCGGGCCAGGGCGAGCAGCAGGTCCTCGGCGATCCGGCCGCGCCCGTGCACCGTCCACGCGGTGTGGCCCTCGGGTGCCGTGCCGCCGGTCCGGACGACCAGCAGCGGGTCGCCGTGGAGCACCAGCTCGTGGCCGACGTCCGGCACCCCGTCGCCCACGGAGCCGGCGAGGCCCAGGTGGACCAGCACGGGGGGCAGCGCCGGCATCGTCGCCTCGACGTGGCGCGCGAGGGTCGGGAGCCGGCGCGGGTCGACCGCGCACACGACGGCGTCCGCGTCGAGCTCGCCGTCATCGGTCGCCACGGCGACGCAGCGCCCGTCCCGGACGACGAGGTCACGGGCGGGCGTGCCGGTCCGGACGTCGACCCCGCGGGTCTCCATCCGGCGCGCCAGCGCGTCGGTGACCGCGAACAGGCCGCCCGGCACGGTCCAGGCGCCGAACCGCTGCTCGAGGTACGCGTGGACGCCGAGCCACGACGGCACGTTGCGCGGGTCGTGGCCCTCGGCGACGAAGCGGTGGCCCGCGACCAGCCGCAGCCGCTCGTCCCGCAGGTCGCGGCGCAGCCGCCGGTGCAGAGACTCGCGGCTGTCGAGCACCGCGCGCGCCTCGTCGGGCAGCCGGTCGCGAGGGGTCGCCACCTCGAGGTGGTGGCGGCGCAGCGCCTCCCAGGTGTCGGCGTACGACGCGACGTGGTCGAGCCAGCGCCGGCCCAGCCCCGGCCCGAGCTCGTCCACCGCGCGGGCCTGTGCGGCCCGGCCGCCCGGCAGCGCGAGCACGCTCCCGTCGTCGAACCGGTGCCGCCGGATCACGTCGACCGGGACCAGGTCGACCTCGCGCTCCAGCGGCCGGCCGGACTTGCGGAACAGGTCGCGGAGCACCGCGGGCAGCAGCGTGCCGTGGGCGCCGCGGTCCCAGGTGAAGCCGGCCTCCTCCCACGGCGCGAGCGCCCCGCCGAGCCGGTCGCCCTGCTCCAGCAGCGTGACGGCGTGGCCGAGCTTGGCCAGCCGGGCGGCCGTGGCGAGGCCGCCGAGGCCGCCGCCGATCACCACGACGCGCATGGCGTGAACCTATCCGCCCGTCGCGGGCTCCCCGGACCGGCCGCCCTCGCGCTGCTTCCAGCGCCGCCAGCCCCTCCGTACCAGCCGGGCCACCAGGTAGAGGACCACCAGCCCGCCCGCGAGCAGCACGCCGGCGATCCCGGCCGCCGCCCGGGGGTGCTCGATCGCGAACCACACCACGGCCAGCACCGCGGCGTCCTCGGTGAGGCTGGCGGCGATGTTGGAGACCGGCTCGGGGGAGGTGTTGATCGCCAGCCGGCTGCCCGCCTTCACCACGTGGGAGGCCAGGGCGGTGCCGCCGCCGACCACGCCGAGCACGGCCTGGTCCAGGCTGCTCGCGTCGCCGGCCACCAGCACGCCGATGACGGCTCCCACCGTGGGGCGGATCGCGGTGGAGATCGCGTCCCAGGTCGAGTCGACGTACGGGATCTTGTCGGCCACGAACTCCATCGCGAACATGAACCCGGCGACGGCCAGCACGTCCCAGCGGCCCAGTGCGTCGGGCACCTGCTCGAGGTGGCCGACCCGGTCGGCGACGCCCAGCACCAGGACGACCAGGTAGGCGTTGACCCCGCTGGCCCAGCCGCCCGTGAACGCGAGCGCGAGGGACTCCACGCCGGCTCCTAGTCCACGTCGACCGGCCGGGCGCCGGTCAGCGCCACCAGCTCGTCGTACGTCGTGGAGAAGACCGCCGCCGGGTGCCCGGCCGCGGCCCAGACGACGGGGTGGCGCTGCAGCCAGGTGTCGATGAAGGTCGGCACCGGCGCCGGGTGGCCGATCGGCGAGACGCCGCCGATCGCCTGCCCGGTGTGGCGCCGTACGAACTCGGCGTCGGCGCGGCCCAGCCTGCCGGCACCGACCCGCGGCGCGGTCGCGGCCGTGTCGACGCGGTGGGCACCGGAGGTCAGCAGCAGCAAGGGACTACCGTGGGTCCCCAGATCAGATGTGAAGACCAGGCTGTTGGCGATCGCGCCCACCTCGCAGCCGAGGGCCTCGGCGGCCAGCGCAGCGGTGTGGACGGACTCCGGCAGGACCACGACCTCACCGGTGCCGCCGCGCCGTGCGTGCTCCTCGCGGAACCGGGTGATCGCGGCGTGCTCTGGCATGGTGCGACCCTATCCGCCAGGTCCGGCGGTGACCGGGACCGCGGGCAGGCGTTCGGTGGAGCAGCCGGGCAGACGAAGGGGTGAGGATGGGTCGGCAGCGACCGGGCTCGGTGACCAACGCGATCCGCGTGCAGGCGGCGCTGGTCGTCGTCAGCGCGCTCGGGACCGCCACGGTGGCGGTGCTGCGCGAGGACCTGGTGCGGGAGTGGGCGCAGTCCCAGGGCGGCCTCGACGCGGTGCGGCAGAGCCAGCTCGACGCGCCGGCCTTCGTGCCGGTGGCGGTGGTCTCCTTCATCGTCTACGCCCTCCTGGTCTGGGTGATCGCCTCGCTGTTCGGCAAGGGGCACGGCTGGGCGCGCTACGCCCTGGGGGCGACCGCGGTGTCGTTCGTCTTCACGATGCTGGTCATCTACCGCGCCGACCCGCCGGTCGCGCTGCTCGCCGTCGGCGCCGTCGGCGTCGTCCTCAACGCCGTCCTGCTGTGGTTGCTCGCGAGCCGCGACACCGCGGAGTTCGTCCGGGGCGCCCACCTCGCCGAGGAGCGCGAGCACTCGGCCTGACGGCCGGCCGGGCCACCGTCCGGACGTCGGTCCTGACGTCCTCTCCACACCCGCGCCCCGGGTCTTGACGGCCCCGGGGTGGGGCGGTGTACCGTGATCGTGTTCGAACACCTGTTCGATCATCGGGTCCGGCGGGGCGACCTCGACCCCCGCGCCGCCGGACCCGGCCGGTGCACCGCGGTGCCCGGTCGACCGACGTCGCGGGTCGAGGGGTCGAGCAGGTGCCGGGAGGAGCAGCGGTGAGACGGTACGACGACCCCGTGGAGGTGCGCAGCGGCTGGGTGGAGGGCCCCGCCCACCGTGGCGAGGGACCCGAGCAGTTCCTGTGGCGCGGCCGGCTGTGGAAGGTGCGGGCGGTGCTCGCCCACTGGGTCGAGACCGGTCCCTGGTGGCAGACCCCGGGAGTCCGGGCCGTCATCGGCTCCGACGACCCCGCTGCCACCGGCAGCGGTGACGGGGCCGCCAGCAGCAGCACCCAGGTCGGCTCGGCCACGGCCGAGCTGCTCGTCGAGCGCGAGCTGTGGCGGGTCGAGGCCGGCCGCGGCCCCGCCCGGAGCGACCCGGACAACAGCGGGGTCTTCGACCTCTCCTTCGACTGGACCCACGGCAGCTGGCAGCTCGTCGGCTGCCTCGACTGAGGAGCCCTGAGATGACCAACCCACACGCCCTGCCCGCCACCACCCACTCCTACCTCTCGCGCGCGGCCGCCTCGCTGGAGGAGGCGGTCACCACGCCGGAGGTCCCGACCCGCTACGCCGCCGCCCACGTCGCGGCGCTGCGGGCGGCCGCCGCGCTGCTCGCGGCCCGCGCCCGGCCGACCCCGGCCCGCGGCCGCCAGCAGCGCAACGCCTGGGTGCTGCTCACCGACGTGGCGCCCGAGCTGGAGGAGTGGGCCCGGTTCTTCGCCGCCGGAGCCGGCAAGCGGGCCGCCGCCGAGGCCGGCTCGACCCGCGCCGTCACCGAGCGGGAGGCCGACGACCTGGTCCGTGACGCCGACCGGTTCCTCGCGGTGGTCGAGCAGTCGCTCGGCCTGGTCCCGCACCCCTCGATCGGTGCCGGGCGGAGTCCCGTCCAGGGGATCCGCCGCGACGGCACGGCTGGGTCACGGGCCGGTGTCGCCTGATCCCTACGTCCATCTCCACGTCGCCTCCGGATACTCCCTCCAGTACGGCGCCTCCCACCCGCACACCCTGGTCGAGCGGGCCGCGGAGCAGGAGATGGACACCCTGGCGCTGACCGACCGCGACGGCACCTACGGCGCGGTGAAGTTCGCGCGGGCCTGCCAGGCAGCCGGGATCCGGCCGGTGCTCGGTGTCGACCTGGCCTACCAGCCCGTCGCCGTCCCGCCGGGAGCCGCTCCCGGCCCGCGTCCCCGGACGCGGACCCCGGTCCGGGGCGGCAGCTTCCGCGACCCTGCGAGCGACCGGGGCGGGCTGCCCCGGGTGACCCTGCTGGCCCACGCCGGCGGCCCGGGCGGGGGCCGGGCCGGCTGGGCGGCCATCTGCCGGATGGTCTCCGCGGTCCACCTGGCCGGCGAGCGCGGCCGCCCGACGGCGACCCTCGACCTGCTCGCCCCCCATCTCGACGGTGGTGACGTGGTGGTGCTGCTCGGCCCGTCCTCCGAGGTGGGGGCGGCCGTGACCCGGCGCCGCGACGACCAGGCGCTGGCCGCGGTCGCGGCGTGGCGCGAGGTGGTCCCGGCCGACAACCTGCTGCTCGAGCTGGTCTCCCACCGGCTCCCGGGGCGCGACGGCACCTGGGGCCCCGGCACCGCCGCCCACGCCGCCCGGACCGCGGGCCTGGCCCGGCAGGCCGGGCTGGAGGCGGTGCTCACCAACGCCGTCCGCTACGCCGACCGGCTCGACGCCCCGACCATCGACGTCCTCGACGCCGCCCGCCGGCTGGTGGCCCTCGGCTCTGTAGACCTGCGCCATGTGGCCCCCTCTGGATTCAGGGGGAACGCCGAGGGGTTCCTCAAGTCCGGCAAGCAGATGGCCGAGGTCGCCGAGGAGGTCTGCCGGCTGGCCGGCCTCGGCGACCCGGCGCGGGAGGCGATGAGGCTGCTGGCCCGCACCCGCACCGTCGCCGACCGGTGCGCCCTCGACCCGGCCGCCGACCTCGGGATCGGCCAGGTCCACCTGCCCGAGCTGGCCACCGCCGGCGACCGGGCCGGGGGAGGGCCCGACCGGCTGCTCCGCGAGCGCTGCGAGGCCGGGGTCGGCGACCGCTACGGGTCGGCGCCCCGGCAGCGGATCTGGAAGCGGCTCGACGACGAGCTGGAGGTGATCCGGGGCCTGGGCTTCGCCCCCTACTTCCTCACCGTCGGCGACATCACCGACCTGATCCGCGACATGGGGGTCCGGTGCGCGGCCCGCGGCTCGGGGGCCGGGAGCCTGGTCAACTACCTGCTCGGGGTCTCCGGCATCGACCCGATCCGCCACGACCTGCTGATGGAGCGGTTCCTCTCGCCGCTGCGCGACTCGCTGCCCGACATCGACATCGACGTCGAGTCCGCGCGCCGGCTCGAGGTCTACGAGGCGATCCTCGACCGCTACGGCGGGGAGCGGTGCGTCTGCGTCTCGATGATGGACACCTACCGGGTCCGCCACGCGGTGCGCGACGTCGGCGGGGCGCTCGGGATGCCGCCGGGCGAGATCGACGCGATCGCCAAGGCGTTCCCCCACATCCGCGCCCGCGACGCCCGTACGGCGCTGCGCGACCTGCCCGAGCTCGCCGCCGGCGGGCTCACCGACACCCGGCTCGACCTGTTCTTCCGGATGGTCGAGCGGCTCGACGGGCTGCCCCGCCACGTCGCGATGCACCCCTGCGGGGTGCTGCTCTCCGACCGCACCCTGCTCGACCGGACCCCCGTCGAGGCGTCGTACGCCGGCTTCCCGATGAGCCAGTTCGACAAGGACGACGTCGAGGACCTCGGCATGCTCAAGCTCGACGTGCTCGGCATCAGGATGCAGTCGGCGATGGCCCACGCCGTCGCCGAGGTCGAGCGGGTCGACGGGGTCGGGGTCGACCTCGACGACGAGGCGCAGGTGCCCTTCGACGACCCCGACACCTACGAGCTGATCAGCTCGGCCCGGACCCTGGGCGTCTTCCAGATCGAGTCGCCCGGCCAGCGCGAGCTGGTCGGCAAGTCCGGCATCGAGTCCTTCTCCGACATCATCACCGACATCTCGCTGTTCCGGCCGGGCCCGGTCAAGAGCGACATGATCACCCCCTACCTCGAGGTCAAGCACGGCTGGAAGGACGTCGGCTACCTCCACGACGACCTGCGCCCCATCCTCGAGGGCACCCACGGCGTGGTGGTCTTCCACGAGCAGGTGATCGAGATGATCGCCTGCTTCGCCGGCGTCACCCTCGCCGAGGCCGACGAGTGGCGGCGGGCGCTCGGCGACGTCGAGGGGATGGCCGAGACCCGGGCCTGGTTCCACCCCCGCGCGCTCGGCCGCGGCTACCCGCTCCCGGTGGTCGAGCGGGTCTGGGAGGTGCTGGCCGCCTTCGCCAGCTTCGGGTTCTGCAAGGCCCACGCCGCCGCGTTCGCGCTGCCGACCTTCCAGTCCGCCTGGCTCAAGACCCACTGGCCGGCCCACTTCCTGGCGGGCGTGCTGACCCACGACCCGGGGATGTACCCCAAGCGGCTGATCCTCGAGGACGCCCGCCAGTGCGGGATCCCCGTGCTCGGCGTCGACGTCAACGCCAGCGGCCGCCACTACCTCGTCGAGCGACGCCGTCCCACGCCTGACGCCGCTGGTGAGGACGAGGGTGACCATGCGATCCGGATCGCGCTGTCCGAGGTGAAGGGGATCAGCGACGCCGAGGTCGCGCGGGTGCTGGCCGCCCGGCCGTTCCACTCGCTCCCCGACTTCTGGCACCGCGCCCGGGTCTCCCGGCCGGTGGTCGAGCGGCTGGTGCTCACCGGCGGCTTCGACCGGCTCTACGGCATCGGGGCACCCGGTGGTCCGCCGGGCGGGGTGACCCGGCGCGACCTGCTGCTGCAGGTGACCGAGCTCGACCGCTACGCCCGCAACCTCGACCGCACCGCCCGCGGCCGCGGCCTGGCGGCGCGCCGGCCTGCGGCCGCCGGCCGCGGCCGGGAGCCGGTGGCCGACGTGGCCTCGCGCAACTCCACCGACCCGGTGAGCCGCGAGGCGGCCCCGGCCACCGAGCGGCACGCCCTGGCCGACGGCGGGGTGTGGGCCCGCGCCAGCGCCCAGTCCCGGGCGACCCCGGCGGCCGAGCCGGTCGACTCGGTGCAGCTGACCCTCGACCTCGGCGACCGACCCGACGAGACCGATCCCAGCGGGCTGCCCGAGATGACCGCCGACGAGCGGATGCGGGCCGAGCTGGAGATCCTCGGCCTCGACGTCAGCAGCCACGTCGTCGACCGCTACGCCGAGTTCCTCGACGAGCTCGAGGTGACCCGCAGCCGCGACCTGCTCACCCGCCGCAGCCGCTCCGAGCTGCTGGTCGCGGGGGTCAAGGTCGCGACCCAGACCCCGCCGATCCGCTCCGGGCGGCGGGTGGTCTTCCTGACCCTCGACGACGCGACCGGCCCGGTCGACGCCACGTTCTTCGAGGACGCCCAGGGTCCCTACGCCGCGACCGTCTTCGGGTCCTGGCTGCTGGTCGTCCGCGGGGAGCTGCGCCGGACCGGCCACCGGGGCGTCTCGCTGCGGGCCACCGGGGCGTGGGAGCTGCCGGCCCTCCACGACCTGTGGGAGCGCGAGGGGATCGCCGCGGTCCACGAGGCGATCGCCGTCGAGCACGCGGCGCCGGAGGGCACCACCCCGCCCACCCAGCAGCGGGTGCTGGTCCACTCCAGCGGGTTCCAGATGTCTCCCTACGCCGACGTCAAGCCGGCCGGCGGCCCGGTCAAGGGACCGATGACCGAGGTCGCCCGCACGCTGTGGCACCGCAGTCCCGGGAGCCCCGGATGACCCACCCCCTAGGGTTGCCCCCATGCCGACCGAGCGTCCCCCAGATCGGCCCCAGGATCGGCCCAGCGAGCGTCGCCACTCCGTACGGACCGCCGTGGTGTGGGCGGGCCTGCAGCCGGTGCTCGACCGCGCCCCGGGCCAGGACGTCCTCGACATCGGGGGCGGCACCGGCGGCTTCGCGGTCCCGCTCGCGGGGCTCGGCCACCGGGTCACCGTCGTCGACCCCAGCCCCGACGCCCTGGCCTCCCTCGACCGGCGCGCCCGCGAGGCCGGGGTGGCCGACCGGGTCACCGGGGTGCAGGGCGACCTGGGTGACCTGGCCGCCGGTCCGGAGGGCACGACCGACGGGGCCGACCTGGTGCTCTGCCACGGCGTGCTCGAGGTCGTCGACGACCCGGCCGCCGCGCTCGCCACGATCGGCGGGGTGCTGCGCCCCGGCGGGGTGCTCAGCCTGCTCGTGGCCCAGCGCCACGCCGCGGTGGTCACCCGGGCGATGGCCGGCCACTTCGAGCAGGCCCGCGCGTTGCTCGACGGCAACCCGCCCGGCGGCCGCACCCCTCGCACCCCCGGGCGCCGGTTCACCGCCGCCGAGCTCGACGACCTGCTGCCCGCCGCCGGGTTCACCCCGGTCGGGATCCACGCCGTCCGGGTCTTCTCCGACCTGGTGCCCGGCTCGCTGCTCGACCTCGAGCCCGGGGCGGCCCACCACCTGCTCGAGCTCGAGCAGGCCGTCGCCGAGCGGCCGGAGTTCTTCCCGCTCGCCGCACAGCTCCACGTCATCGCGGAGGTCCTCGCCACCCGCTGACCCCCGGGGTGCCCGATGACCCCACCGATCACTGGGCCGATGACGGTGCGCGACGACTCGTGGGACTGCCCGGTCCTCCACGTCGACATGGACGCCTTCTACGCCTCCGTCGCGGTCCGGGAGCGGCCCGACCTGGCGGAGGTGCCGGTGATCGTCGGGGGCGGCAGCCGGGGGGTGGTGCTCTCGGCCGACTACCGCGCCCGCCGCGACGGCATCCACTCCGGGATGCCGATGACCCGTGCCCGCCGGCTGTGTCCCCGGGCGGTCGTCATCGCCCCCGACTTCGAGACCTTCGGGCAGGTCTCCACGTCGGTGATGGAGACCTTCCGCCGGGTCACCCCGCTGGTCGAGGTGCTCTCCCTCGACGAGGCGTTCCTCGACGTACGGGGTGCCGCCCGCCGGCTCGGCTCGCCGCTGCAGGTCGCCGAGCAGCTGCGGGCGACCATCCACGACGAGCAGGGCGTCACCTGCTCGGTCGGGGTGGCGGCGGCGCCCTCGGTCGCCAAGCTGGCCAGCCGCCGGGCCAAGCCCGACGGGGTGGTGGTCGTCCCGCCCGACCGGGCCGGGGAGTTCCTGGACCCGCTCGACGTCGGGGAGCTCTACGGCGTGGGCGACAAGACCGCGGCGATGCTCCACCGGCTCGGCCTGCTCACGGTGGGCGACCTGGCCCGGACCCCCACCGCCACCCTGCAGCGCGCGCTCGGCCACCACCTCGGGCGTCACCTCCACGAGCTGGCCCGCGGCGCCGACCGCCGCCCGATCACCTCCCGCAACGGGAGTGCGTTCGGCGGGTTCGGGACGGCCGACCCCGAGCACTCGATGGGGGCCCAGGAGACCTTCGGCCGCGACACCGACGACCGGGAGGCGGTCGTCCGCGAGATCCTGCGGCTCGCCGACAAGGTGGGCCGCCGGATGCGGGTGGCGGGGGTCGCCGGGCGGACGGTCACCCTCACCGTGCGGTTCGCCGACTTCACCACGATCACCCGGTCCCGCACCCTCCCCGAGGCGACCGACGTCACCGTGGAGCTGCACCGGGCGGCGACCCGGCTCTTCGACGGGCTCGGGCTGCAGCGAGCCCGGATCCGGCTGGTGGGGGTCCGGGCCGAGGGGCTGGTGCCGCGGGAGCGGGTCCACCGACAGCTGGTCCTCGGTGAGCGCGAGCACGGGTGGGCCGAGGCCGACCGTGCGGTCGACCGGGCGGCCCGCCGGTTCGGCAGTGCCGCGGTCCGGCCGGCCTCGCTGCTGGGCTGACGTGGGCGGATGCCAAGAAAATTCCCGTCGGGTGTACCCGCCTGCCCACGGGCTGCCTATGCTTGGTCACACGACATCCCGTCATCGGCCGACCCTCCAGGGAGACACCGTGCCTCTTTCCGAAGAGGAGCTGCGACTGCTCGAGCAGATGGAGCGCGCCCTCGTCGAGGAGGACCCGAAGTTCGCGTCCACGCTCCGCGGCACCTCGCTGCGCAGCCTGGCCCGCCGCCGCGCGATCCTGGCCGGCGTCTGCTTCGTCATCGGCATCGCGGTGATGATGACGGGCGTCGTCGCCAACCTGATCCCGGTGGGGATCGTCGGCTTCCTGGTGATGCTCGCGTCGGCCACCATGGGCCTGACCGCCCTGCGCGGGCAGCGTGCCGCCGGCTCCGAGGAGGAGCCGACCGCCGAGGAGCCCCGCGAGGAGCGCCGGTTCACCGTCATCCAGGGCGGCGGCCGCGGCCGCAAGTCCCGTCGTACGCCCCGCCCCAGCCGTGGCTCCTTCATGGAGCGCATGGAGGAGCGCTGGCGCCGCCGCAAGGAGAGCGGCGGCTTCTAGGTCGCCACCCGGTCCTCCCTGCCGTGTCCCTCCCGGGCAGGAGCGTCCGGCGAGCCCAGCCCGACGCGATCAGCTCAGCGGTCAGCCGACGTGGTCCACGACCGAGCCGTGGCTGACCACCACGGCCTGCTCCGTGGCGGCCACCTGGCGCCCGCGCCGCCAGGGCAGCACCGACGCCGGCCACCAGCGGGCCCGGCGCCGGGCCCGCTCGTCGGCGCCGCCGTGGAGCGCGCTCAGCACGGTCCGGGTGTCGGCGACCACGGCCTCCGCCTCGCCGGCGTCCTGCGCCCGCGAGTAGCGCAGCCGCTCGAGCGAGAGCACCAGCCGGTCGAGCGCGGCCACGCCGTCGGGTGAGGCATCGGCCCCGCGACGGGGTCGCTCGACCTGGTCGTCGGGATGGGTCGAGCCGAGCTGGTCGACCAGCCGGTCGCGGGTCTGCCGCGGGGAGCGCCCGCTCGGCCACGGGACGCCGAGGTCGCGGGCGGTCGCCTCCAGCTCGGCCCAGGCGGGCTCGGGCGAACCGGTCAGCCGGCGGGCCGACTGCCGCCGCCGGACGGTGCGGGGGAGCAGCAGGAGCAGCACCACGGCCACCACGCCGGCCACCCCGCCGAGCACCGGCGCCCACGGGAAGCCCTGGTTCGCCCGCGGCGACTGCTCCTCGGGGATCGCCCCCTCGTCGAGCCGCGGGTTCTGGCCGAGGCTGGGCTGCTGGCCGGGGTCCTGGCTCGCGCCGTTGCTCGGCTCCGGCACGGGCAGCGCCGGCAGGTCCTGCGTCGTGTACGCCGGGACCTCCTCGGCCCGGTCGGACGGTGTGGGCTCGAACCTGACCCAGCCCGCCCCGCTGAAGTAGAGCTCCGGCCAGGCGTGCATGTCGTCGGAGGAGAACTCGTAGGTGCCCGGACCGACCGGCTCGCCCTCCAGGAAGCCCACGGCGACCCGGGCCGGGATGCCGAGCGAGCGCGCCATCGCCGCCATGGCGGAGGCGAACTGCTCGCAGTAGCCAGTGCGGCCGTTGGGTCCCTCGGTCAGGAACTCCGACAGCTCGTCCGTCCCGTTGCCGGACTGCACGTTGTCGAGGGAGTACTCGAAGCCGCCGTCCTCGCGGAACCAGTTCTGCAGCGCCACCGCCTTCTCGTAGCGGCTCGGGTAGTCACGGGTGACCTCCAGCGCCAGGTTGTCGACGAGGGTCGGCAGGTCGGCCGGCAGGTCTCGGTAGGAGCTGTCGACGTCACCGGCCGCCGAGGCGGAGTCGGCGAGCATCTGGCCGTCGAGGTCGAGGTCCACGCTGGTGAAGGTGTAGGTGAGGCCGGAGGTGTCGAGGTCCTCGTCAGCGGCGAGGAAGTCGAGGGTCTCCACGTCGTAGCGCCAGTCGCCGGCGGCGGAGATCCGGGAGATCAGGGTCTGGGTGGGCAGCCAGCGGGACTGGAACTCCGAGAGGCCCGTGATCTCGTAGTCGTACTGCGAGCGCTCGATGGCGCGGTCGACCTCGGGCAGCGGCACCGATCCGTCGGCACGGTTCTCGACCGGGATGTCGCGGTCGCCGGTGCTCCACTCGTTGTCGCTGAACCGGTTGAGGGCGGCGATCCGCAGGTACGCCGGGTTGGGGTCGTCGGTCGTGACCCGCATCAGCGGTACGTCCTCGCTCTGGAGCAGGTCGCGACGCAGGTCGGTCATCGGGTTCTCGACCTGGATGTCGGAGCCCGGACCGTCGCCCGGCCCGAACCCGAACAGCCCGAGCGACAGGGTCGGCACCAGCAGCGGGGCGAAGACCGCCAGGGCCGTGGCCGCGATGCCGACCGAGCCGGCCCCGGCGCGGACGGTCGAGGACTGGCCGTCGAGGCCGCCGCGCTGGCCCTCGAGGCTGCGGCCCCAGCGGGCCACGGACTCGCCGTGCTGGAGGTAGAGCATCAGCAGGAAGCCGATCGCGGTCAGCGCGAAGGCCCACCAGGCGACGCCGCCGCCGAGCACGCTGACCGGGATGCTGTAGATCGCCAGCAGCGGGAGCCCCGCGAGCGGCACCCGGCGCAGGGTGCCGGCACACAGGTCGACCAGGACCATGCAGAACCAGCCGCCGAGCACCAGCAGCGGGTCGATCGCCCCCTCCGCCGGGACCGGGGCACGGTACTGCTGGGCGTTGGTGACCGCCGTCCCGAGGGCCTGCAGCAGCTCGGTCAGCCCGTTGCCGACCGGCAGCAGGCTCCCGGTGATCAGCATGGTGACCGCCACCAGCCCGAGCACGAGCTGGGCGACCAGCACCAGCGAGCCCGGGGCGTGCAGCCGTCGCAGCCCGGCGCCCACCAGCGCGACGAACAGCGCCATCAGCAGCAGCGGCGCCAGGTAGCCGGACGGGTCGCGGGTGAAGCCGCGCCAGGCGAGGGTGGCCAGCCACGTGGTCAGCGAGGCGGCCAGGCTCATCGCCAGCACCTCGACCAGTCCGGGTCGCCGGGACCTCATCGCACCCGCTCCCGCGCCTCGGCGGCCACCCGGCCGGCGCGGGTGGCGCTCGAGCCGAGGTCCTGCCAGACCTTGTCGAGGCGGTCGCGCGGGCCCAGCGTCGCAGCGCGCCAGCCGTGGCTGCCGAGCGCGCCGGCCCCGGAGCCGCGGCTGCCCTCGCCGAGCCAGGAGTCGACGTCGAGGCAGACCGCGAGGGCCGCCGTCGAGTGGTGCATCATCCGCCTGAACACCAGCAGGTCGACGTCGTCGAGGCTGCCGGTGACCGAGACCAGCAGCCCACCGTGGGTGGGGTCGGCCAGCCAGCTGGTCTCCAGCCGCTGCCGCGGCAGCGGCTCCACCACGGCCAGCGCCTCGAGCAGCGGCCCGGTGTTGAGCTCGGCCTGCCGGGAGTGCCAGGAGTGCGCGGGGTCCTCGCCCGCGGCGGTGACCAGCCGCACCGTGAAGCCGCGCTGGCTCAGGTGGACCGCGATGGACGCCGCCGCCGACACCGCGGTCTCCAGGGACGAGGCGACGCCGCGGCCGCGGTGGGCGCCGGCCCGGTTGTCGAGGAAGACCGTGGCGCGCGACTGCCAAGGCTGCTCCTCGCGACGGACCATCAGCTCCCCGACGCGGGCCGAGCTGCGCCAGTGGACGCGGCGCAGGTCGTCGCCGCGGCGGTACTCGCGGACGGTGACGTCCTCGGCGCTGCCCGTCGCGAACGCCCGCGGGCGGTTGTCGCCCGACCCGGTCCAGGCGCCGCCCAGCGGGATGTGGGGGAGCGGAGTGGTGCGCGGGGTGACCGTGAGCGGGATCGTGGTCCGGAACGAGCGGCCCAGCTCGATCATCCCGAACGGGTCGCTGACCCGCACCGTCATCGGTCCGATCTCGAACCGGCCGCGCACGTCCGAGCGGACCTGGTAGGTCACCTGGCGCCGCCAGCCGGTGCCGATCCCCTCGAGCACGAACCGGTGCCGGGTGCCGAGCACGTACGGCACGTGGTCCTCGAGCATGAGCAGCCCGTTGGGCTTGCGACCCTCGTTGCTGAGCGTCAGCGTCACCGTGGCCGGCGACCCGGCACTCACCAGCTGCGGGTTGACGGTCCGCACCAGTGCGAGCCGGTAGCGGGAGCGACCGATCAGGGCCGCGGCGAGCAGCGGCAGCACCGCGACCAGCACGCCGACCCGGACCAGCTGGTCCTGGCCCATCACGACCGCGCTGACGATCGCGGTGATCCCCGCGGCCAGGAAGGCCCGCCCCCGGAGGGTCAGACCGGACAGCGCCTCACGCACGTGACCTCCTCCGACCCGGGCGGGGTCAGGCCTGCCTGTCGTGCACGGGGACCGACTCCAGGACGTCGGCGAGGATCGCGTCGGTGGTGCGTCCGCTCATGGCCGCCTCGACGCTCGGCATCAGCCGGTGGGCGAGGACCGAGCCGGCGAGCGCCCGGACGTCGTCGGGGAGCACGTAGTCGCGGCCGGCCATGGCGGCCCGCGCCTTGGCGGCACGGACCAGGTGGAGCGTGGCGCGTGGCGACGCTCCCAGGGTGAGCTCGGGCGAGCGACGGGTCGCGGCGCTGACCGAGACGGCGTAGCGCTGCACCGCGTCGGAGACGTAGACCGCGCCGACGATCGAGGACAGCTTGCGCACCTCGGCGGCGTCGGTGACCGGCTCGAGGTCGTCGAGCGGGTTGGAGCGGGTGTGCGAGCCCAGCATGGCGATCTCGGCGCTCTCGACCGGGTAGCCGATCGAGACGCGGGCCATGAACCGGTCGCGCTGCGCCTCCGGCAGGGCGTAGGTCCCCTCCATCTCCACGGGGTTCTGGGTGGCGATCACCATGAACGGCGACTCCAGCTCGTAGGTCGTGTTGTCGACCGTGACCTGCCGCTCCTCCATGCACTCGAGCATCGCCGACTGGGTCTTGGGGGAGGCCCGGTTGATCTCGTCACCGACCACGATGTTGGCGAAGATCCCGCCGGGCCGGAACTCGAAGGTGCGGCTCTCCTGGTTGTAGACCGAGACGCCGGTGACGTCGGAGGGCAGCAGGTCCGGGGTGAACTGGATCCGGCGCACGGAGCAGTCGATGCTGCGGGCCAGCGCCTTGCTCAGCTGGGTCTTGCCGACCCCCGGCACGTCCTCGATCAGCAGGTGACCCTCGGCGAGCAGCACGATGAGGCTGGCCGAGACCACCTCGGTCTTGCCCTCGATGACCCGCTCGATGTTGGACCGGACCCGGCCCACCACGGCGTCCAGCGTCTCGAGGTCCGCTCCGTTCGCGATCTGCCCCGGAGCGGTGTCGCGCCCCACGTCGTGCCCATCGTCGTGCCTGGCCACCCGATGTCCTCCTGGTCGTTCGTCGTGTGCCCACGGTAGAGCAGCGCGCGAAAACCCTAGGACGAGCGAGCTGCCTCGTCCGGGCTCGGCTTGTCACGGTTTGGTTGCGATCCGGCGCGCTGCTCCACCCGGCTCCACCCACGGCCCTCCCCGCGCTCCTCCACCGGCCTCCACACGTTCCTCCACCCGGCACCACCCCACGCTCCACCCCGCTCCACCACGCCGTGCTCCCGGGCGCGCTCCGCGTACCACCGCGCAACCGGGCGGGGCAGTGCTGCGTACGGCCGCGGCCGGGGTGGGAGGAAAACAGCCGCGAAACATCCGGAAGATGGTTGACGGTGGAGCGTTGTGGGTTAGAGTGGTGCGCAGTGGAGGACGGGTCCCGAGTCGGGGCTCCAGGGAAAGCGGAGGTGCCCGATGTTGATGGGCACCTTCACCCCGAAGCTGGACGACAAGGGTCGGCTCTTCCTCCCGGCGAAGTTCAGGGACCAGCTGTCGGAGGGGCTCGTGGTCACGAGGGGACAGGAACGCTGTCTGACCGTGTGGCCGATGCGTGCCTTCGAGCAGCTGGCAGGGCAGGCCCAGGAGGCTCCGGTGACGGACAAGGCGGTACGGGACTACACCCGGCTGCTGTTCGCCGGCGCCTCCGACGACCAGCCCGACAAGCAGGGCCGGCTGTCGATCCCCCCGATGCTCCGCGAGTACGCGTCGCTCTCCAAGGACGTGATCGTGATCGGGGTCGGCAACCGGCTGGAGATCTGGGACTCCGCGCGCTGGCAGGACTACTCGGACGGCCGCGAGCAGGCGTTCTCGGACCTCAGCGACGAGGTCTTCCCGACGACCTGACGGTCCCGGGACGCACCACCAACAGAAGAACGGATCGTACGGCGAGGTCTCGAGCCCGCTCCCACGACATCTGGGGCCACTTCCCCGGCTCCAGGCGTCGACCCACCACCCACCACCCACCGGGAGCGGGCTGGGACCTGGCCGGGCGATCCAGCAGCACCAGCCAGCATCCACCGGCAGCACCAGACGTGATCCAGGGGTCGAGACCATGAGCTTCACGCGAGCAGCGGACGGCACCGTCGAGGTGCGCCCGTCCGGGTCGCGGGCCACGCCGCGGGTGCGCCACCTCGCCCGCGAGGCGATCGGGCTGATGGCGTTCTCGGCGGTCGCGTCCACCACCCTCGCGGGTTGCCTGTTGCTCCTCACCACCCTCGGGCACCAGGCCTGACCATGAGCAGCCCCTCCCACGTCCCGGTCCTCCTGGACCGGGTCGTCGCCCTCCTGGCGCCCGCCCTCGACCACGAGGGCGCGGTCATGGTCGACGCGACCCTCGGCCTCGGCGGCCACACCGAGGCGGTGCTCCGCGACTGCGGGCTGGCCCGGGTCGTCGGCATCGACCGCGACCGGGCCGCGCTCGCCCTGGCCGCGGAGCGGCTGGCGCCGTACGGCGACCGCTTCACCGGCGTGCACGCCGTCTACGACGAGATCCCCGACGTCCTCGACGACCTGGGGCTGGCCGCGGTCGACGCGGTGCTGTTCGACCTCGGCGTCTCCTCGATGCAGCTCGACGTCACCGAGCGCGGCTTCGCCTACCGCGAGGACGCGCCGCTCGACATGCGGATGGACACCTCCGGCGGCCCCACCGCGGCCGACGTCCTCAACGGCTACCCCGAGGCCGAGCTCACCCGGGTGCTGCGGCAGTACGGCGAGGAGAAGTTCGCCCGCCGGATCGCCGCCGCGGTCGTGCGCGAGCGCGACCGGGAGCCGTTCACCACCTCGGCCCGGCTGGTCGAGCTGCTCTACGCCGAGATCCCCGCGCCGGCCCGCCGCACGGGCGGCCACCCCGCCAAGCGCACGTTCCAGGCGCTGCGGATGGAGGTCAACGACGAGCTCGCCGTGCTGCGCCGGGCGCTGCCCGCCGCCATCGACGCGATCCGGGTCGGTGGCCGCGTCGTCGTCGAGTCCTACCACTCGCTCGAGGACCGGCTGGTCAAGCAGGCGTTCACGGCCGCCACCCGCAGCGACGTCCCGCCGGAGCTGCCCTTCGTCCCGGAGGGCCACGAGCCTGCGCTGCGGCTGGTCACCCGCGGCGCCGAGAAGGCCGACCAGCAGGAGATCGAGGACAACCCCCGGGCCGCGTCGGTGCGGCTCCGGGCGATCGAACGAGTCAGAGGAGTCGCGTCATGAAGGCCCCACGGAATCGCGTCCTTCCCCCGCTTCGCTCCTCCAGCCCACGATTCCGCGAGGACCCCAAATGAGCAGCAGCCCGGTCGTCCAGCTCCGCTCGCGGATCGCCCCGCTCCGCGAGGCGGCGGTCGAGCGAGCGCGGCTGCGCGTGGTCCCACGCCGCCGCACCCGGGCCTCGAAGGTGCCGTTCGTGGTCCTCATGTCGCTGCTCATGCTGGGCGGGGTCGTCGGGCTGCTGCTCTTCAACACCTCGATGCAGCAGGCCGCGTTCGCCACCACCGCCCTGGAGGAGCAGGCGCAGACGCTGAACGCCCGCCAGCAGACGCTGGAGATGGAGCTCGACGTGCTCCGCAACCCCCAGCGGGTCGCCGAGCAGGCGCAGCGGATGGGCATGGTCCCCGCCCACCAGCCCGCCTACCTCGAGCTGCCCTCCGGCAAGGTGCTCGGCGAGCCTGCACCGGCTGCGCCCACCGACGGCCTCAGACTGCTCCCACGTCCTCCCGCCAAGCCCGCCGTGCTGACGCCGGAGCCCGTCGTCCAGCAGGTGTTCCCGACCGGGACCCCCGCGGGCGCCACGGCCCGGGCCGACGCCGCCGGTGCCGCGGGGACCGACGCGGATGAAGACAGCGACACGGACCGGGCTCGCGGCCGGGCCCGCGACTGAGAGGGGGGCCGGTGCCGACCACGTCTTCCAGGACGCGCCCCGCACGGACCCACCGCCCCCGCGGCAGCATGCGCGGCTCCCCGCTGTTCCGGCTGCGGCTCGGCTTCGTCGTCATCGCGATGGTGCTCTCCGTCTTCGGGGCGCGCCTGGTGCAGCTGCAGGGCCTCGACCCCAAGGCGTACGCCGAGATGGCGGCCGCCGCCGGCACCGTCGAGGCGGTGCTCCCGGCGGCCCGCGGTGACATCCTCGACCGCAACGGCGAGCCGCTGGCGCGCTCCGTCGAGGGCGTGACGATCATCGCCGACCCGGAGCTCACCGCCGGCCAGGCGCCGGAGATCGCGAAGTTCCTCTCCAACCGGCTCGACGTCGACTACTTCTCGGTGCTGCCGCGGCTGCGCGAGGAGGGCAGCCGCTACGAGTACGTCGCCCGCCGGGTGCCGACCACGCAGGCCGACAAGGTGCTCGCCGAGGCGGAGGAGCTCGGCTACACCGGCCTGACCACCAGCCGCGACCCGGTCCGCGACTACCCCGCCGAGGACGTCGCGGCCAACATGGTCGGCTTCATGGGCACCGACGACCCGCTGGCGGGCTTCGAGCGGACCTTCGACGGGCTGCTCGCCGGCACCGACGGCTCGGCGCGCTACCAGGTCGGCGACGGCAACCGGATCCCGCTCGGCGAGAACACCGTCACCCCGCCCGTCGACGGCCACGACCTGCACACCACGATCGACCTCGACCTGCAGTGGTACGTCCAGCGCGTGCTGCGCCAGACCGTCGAGGACTCGGGGGGCGAGTCGGGCATGGCGGTCGTCATGGACTCACGGACCGGCGAGCTGCTCGCCCTGGCCGACCACCCCACGTTCGACGCCAGCGACCCGCTGGTCGCGCCGAAGGAGGACCTCGGCTCGCGCGGGATCAGCGACGTGTACGAGCCGGGGTCGGTCGAGAAGGTGCTGACCGTGGCCGGGCTGCTCGACGCCGGCAGGGTCACCCCGCGGACCAGGCTGGTCGTACCGCCCGAGCTCGACCGGGACGGCCGGGTCATCAACGACTGGTTCCCCCACCCCACCCTCAAGCTGACCCTCGCCGGCGTGATCGCGAAGTCCTCCAACATCGGCACCGTCCGGGCGGCCGACGAGTTCCGGTCCGGCGAGCTGCGCCGCTACCTCACCCGGTTCGGGCTCGGCAGCCCGACCGACATCGGGATCCGCGGTGAGAGCGCGGGCATCCTGCCGGCGCCCAGCCTCTGGGACCGGCTGACCGGCGACCGGGTGGCCTTCGGCCAGTCGCTGTCGGTCAACGCCGTGCAGATGACCGCGGCGGTCAACACCATCGCCAACGGCGGCGTCCGGGTCGACCCCGCCGTCATCAGCGGGAGCGCGACGACCGAGGACGGGGTCGAGGTCGGCACCGACCACACCACCACCCGCCGGGTCGTCAGCACCCGCGCCGCCGAGCAGACCATGGAGATGATGGAGCGGGTCGTCGACCCCGAGGTCGGCACCGCCCCCGCCGCAGCCGTGCCGGGATACCGGGTGGCCGGCAAGACCGGGACCGCGCAGCGGGTGGGGGAGGAGTGCGGCTGCTACGACGGCACCTTCACCGTCTCGTTCGCCGGCTTCGCCCCGGCCGACGACCCGCGGTTCACGATCTACGTCGTCGTCCAGAACCCGAGCAACGGCGGTGGCGGCGGCTCGGTCGGCGGACCGGCGTTCTCCAGGATCATGAGCTACGCGCTGCGCCGCTACGCCGTGCCGCCGACCGGCACCAGGCCCTCGCAGCTGCCGATCGAGTGGTAGGCGAGCGGAGCCGGTGCCACGAGCCTGCGAGTGGCGGCGGCGTGGAGCGAGCGGCCGGGCCGGGCCCGCGTCAGCGGGCTCCGGCCACCGGCCATTTCCTCAGCCACGCCCAGCGATAGCCTCGCGGGAATGGTGACCGACGACAACCTCGCGCGCACGCGGCCGGCCCGGCCGGCGGCCACCCCGCTCGCCGACCTGGCGCGATGGCTGGGCGACCACGCGGCGGGGTCCCGCACCGTCGGCGACCTGACGACTCCGGTCACCGGCGTGTCACTGAGCTCCCAGCGGATCCTGCCCGGCGACGTCTACGCCGCCCTGCCCGGCAACCGGGTCCACGGCATCCGGTTCGCGGCCGACGCGGTGTCCACCGGCGCCGTCGCCGTGCTGACCGACGACGAGGGGGCCGCCGCGGCGCCCGACGTACCGCTGCTCGTGGTCGACCGGCCGCGCGACGTGCTCGGCGGCCTCGCCGCCCGGGTGTACGGCGAGCCGGCCGCCGCGCTGCGCCTGGTCGGCGTGACCGGCACCCAGGGCAAGACCACGACCACCCGGCTGGCCGAGGGCGGCCTGCAGGCCGCCGGCGAGCACGTCGCGGTCATCGGCACCGTCGGCACCCGCGTCGACGGCGAGGACGTCCGGACCGTGCTCACCACACCGGAGGCACCTGACCTGCACGGCCTGTTCGCGATGATGCGCGAGCGCGGGGTGTCGGGGTGCCTGATGGAGGTCTCGAGCCACGCGCTGGTCCTGGGCCGCGTCGACGGTGTCGTCTTCGACGTCGCGGTGTTCACCAACCTCGGGCGCGACCACCTCGACTTCCACGCCGACCTCGACGACTACTTCGCCGCCAAGGCCACCCTGTTCACCCCCCGCCGGGCACGGCGCGGGCTGGTCAACGTCGACGACCCGTACGGCCGCCGGCTCCTCGACGTCGCCGAGATCCCGCTGCGCACCTTCTCGGCCACCGGGGCTGACGCCGACTGGCGCGCCACCGACGTGGTGCTCGAGGCGGCCGGCAGCCGGTTCACCCTGCACGGCCCCGACGGCCTGGTGCTGGATGCGGCGGTGCCGCTGCCCGGCGACTTCAACGTCGCCAACGCGCTCGCCGCCGTCGCCGGCGCGGCCGAGGCCGGCTACGACCCCGCCGCCCTGGTCGCGGGCATGGCCGCAGGCCCCGGCGTCCCCGGCAGGCTGGAGCGGGTCGAGGCCGGCCAGGACTTCGTCGTGGTCGTCGACTACGCCCACAAGCCCGATGCCGTGGAGTCCGCCCTGCGCACGCTCCGCCCGCTGGCCGAGGGCCGGCTGATCGTGGTGATCGGCGCGGGCGGAGACCGTGACCCGGGGAAGCGCCCGCTGATGGGCGAGATCGCCGGCCGGCTCTCCGACGTCCTGGTCGTCACCGACGACAACCCCCGTACCGAGGACCCGGCGGCCATCCGGGCCGCGGTGCTCGAGGGCACCCGGGGCACCGCCGCCGAGGTGCTCGAGGTCGGCGACCGCCGGCGCGCGATCCGCGAGGCGGTCGCGCGGGCCCGGCCCGGCGACATCGTGCTGGTCGCGGGCAAGGGCCACGAGACCGGCCAGGAGGTCGGCGACGTCGTGCACCCGTTCGACGACCGGACGGTGGCCCGCGAGGAGCT
This sequence comes from uncultured Actinomycetota bacterium, assembly GCA_963724225.1. Taxonomy (GTDB): domain Bacteria; phylum Actinomycetota; class Actinomycetes; order Propionibacteriales; family Nocardioidaceae; genus Nocardioides. Next base: position 32,609 of record CAVRTX010000023.1, read on the forward strand.
GGGCGCGCTCCACGACGAGGGAGGCCCGCGATGATCCCGATGACCCTGGGCGAGCTCGCGTCCGCCACGGGCGCGAGCCTCGTCGGCGGTACGAGCGAGACCGTGGTGGACGCGTCGGTCACGACCGACTCCCGCGAGTGCGTGCCCGGAAGCCTCTACGTCGCCCGCCGGGGTGAGCACGCCGACGGCCACGACTACGCGCCGGCCGCCGCGGCCGCGGGCGCGGTCGCGGTGCTCGGCGAGCGGCCGGTGGCCGGCGTGCCCACCCTCGTGGTCGAGGACGTGCAGGCGGCGTTCGGCAGGGTGGCGCGGGGCGTGGTCGACCGGGCTCCCGGGCTGACGATCGTCGGCGTGACCGGCTCCTCGGGCAAGACCACGGTCAAGGACCTGCTGGCCGCGGTGCTCTCGACCAGCGGCCCCACCGTCGCCCCGGTGAACTCCCTCAACGGCGAGATCGGCGTCCCGCTCACGGTGTGCCGGGTCGAGCCGAGGACCCGCTACCTCGTGGCCGAGATGGGGGCGCGCGGCATCGGCCACATCAGATACCTCACCACCATCGCGCCGCCGCGGGTCGCCGTCGTGCTCAACGTGGGCATGGCCCACGTCGGCGAGTTCGGGTCGGTCGAGAACATCGCCCTCGCCAAGTCCGAGCTGCCCCGCGCCGTACCCGCCGACGGCCTCGCCGTCCTCAACCGCGACGACCCCGCCGTGCACGCGATGGCCGCGGGCCTGGCCTGCCGGGTCGTGCTGGTCGGCGAGCACGAGGAGTCCGACCTGCGCGCGGTCGACGTGGCCCTCGACGCGCGGGGACGCGCGTCGTACACGCTGGTGCGTCGCGGAGCCGCTGACCTGCCGGTCACCCTCGCGCAGCCCGGTCGGCACCAGGTCGGCAACTCGCTGGCGGTGGTCGCGGCCGCGCTCGAGGTGGGCGTGCCGGTCGAGCAGGTGCTGGGGACCCTCGCCACGGCGGGTCCGGTGAGCCGGTGGCGGATGGAGATCACCGACCGGGCCGACGGGGCGACGGTCGTCAACGACGCCTACAACGCCAACCCCGACTCGATGCGGGCGGCCCTGCAGGCCTTGGCCGCCATGGAGGCGTCGGGCCGCCGGATCGCCGTCCTCGGCGGGATGCTCGAGCTGGGGCCCGCCTCGGAGGAGCAGCACCGGGCGACGGGTCGCACGGCCGCCGAGCTCGGGGTCGACGTGCTGCTGGGCGTGGGGGACCTCGCCCGCGACGTGGTGTCCGGGTTCGAGTCGGTCGGCACGGGCGAGGCCCACTGGGTGACCGACACGGACGCCGCGTACGACTGGGTCGAGGCCCGGCTGCGCCCGGGCGACGTCGTCCTGCTCAAGTCCAGCCGCGACGCCGGCCTGCGCTGGCTGGGCGACCGGCTCGCCGGGGCGGGGCCGGACGCGGACCCGGGGCCGACCCTGCGGCACAATGAACCGGCCGTGCTCGACGAGGGGGCGCGCCCAGCACCTGGCCGGTCGAGCCACGAGAGGAACAGCAGCGCATGAGAGCGATCCTGCTCGGGGGAGGGCTCGCCCTCCTCGTGTCGCTGCTCGGCACCCGTGTCGCCATCCGCGCGTTCACGAAGCTGGGCTACGGCCAGGAGATCCGCGACGACGGGCCGACGACCCACCACACCAAGCGCGGTACGCCCACCATGGGCGGCGTCGTCATCATCCTGGCGACGCTGTTCGGCTACTTCGCCGCCAAGCTGATCACCCTCGACCTGCCGTCGGCCTCGGCGCTGCTGCTGATCTTCCTGTTCGTGGGCTGCGGCGTGGTCGGCTTCCTCGACGACTTCATCAAGATCGTCAAGCAGCGCAGCCTCGGGCTGCGCAGCAAGGCCAAGATGATCGGGCTCACGTCCGTGGCCATCACCTTCGGGGTCCTCGCGCTGCTGCCCGCGCTGGAGGACAGCCGCGGCGAGCGCCCGGCCAGCCTGCACATCTCCTTCATCCGCGACTTCGAGGCGATCACGCTGCCGGCCGTCCTGGTGGTGCTGCTGATCTGGTTGATCGTGGCCGGCACCAGCAACGGTGTGAACCTGGCCGACGGCCTCGACGGCCTGGCCACCGGTGCGAGCGTGATGGTGTTCGGCGCCTACATGCTCGTCAACATCTGGCAGAACAACCAGTCCTGCGCGATCACCCCCGGCAACGCCTGCTACGAGGTGCGCGACCCGCTCGACCTCGCCGTCGTCGCCGCGGCGATCACCGGGGCCTGCTTCGGCTTCCTGTGGTGGAACGCCTCGCCCGCCGCCATCTTCATGGGCGACACCGGCTCGCTGGCCCTCGGCGGGGCCGTCGCCGGCTTCGCGATCATGACCCGGACCGAGCTGCTGCTGGTCATCCTCGGCGGCCTCTTCGTGCTGGAGACCGTCTCGGTGATGCTCCAGGTGACCTGGTTCAAGACGACCAAGCGACTCACCGGGACCGGGCGACGGATCTTCCGGATCGCCCCGATCCACCACCACTTCGAGATGCTCGGGTGGGAGCAGGTCACCGTCGTGATCCGGTTCTGGATCATCGCCGGGCTCTGCGTCGCCGCCGGCCTCGGCATCTTCTACGCCGAGTGGGTCGCGGGGTACTGACCGTGGCTGCCGACCGCCCCGACCTCTCCGGCTTCGGCCGCACCAGCGACTGGTCCCGGGTCCGCGCCACCGTGGCCGGGTTCGGCGTCACCGGCTTCGCGGTGGCGGACAACCTGACCCACCTCGGGGCCACGGTGACCGCCCTCGACGACCGCTCCGACGCCACCAAGGAGGAGCGCGGCACCCTGCTCGGCGTCCTCGGCGCCGACGTACGGCTGGGGGAGGGCAGCACCGCCGAGCTCCCGGAGCCGACCGACCTGCTGGTCGTGAGCCCGGGCTGGCGGCCGGACCACCCGCTGCTGCGGCAGGCCGCGGCGCGCGGCGTGCCGGTCTGGGGCGAGATCGAGCTGGCCTGGCGGCTCCGCGCCCCGGGTCCGGACGGACACCCCGCGCCCTGGCTGGCCGTCACCGGCACCAACGGCAAGACCACGACGGTGCAGATGCTGCAGGCGATCCTGGCCGCGGCGGGCCTGCGCAGCGCGGCCGTCGGCAACGTCGGCCGTCCGGCCGTCGAGGCGGTGATGGACCCCGAGCCCCACGACGTGCTCGCCGTCGAGCTCTCCAGCTTCCAGCTCCACTACACCCACTCGGTCGCGTGCCAGTCGGCCGCCGTGCTCAACGTCGCCGAGGACCACCTCGACTGGTACGACGACGCCGGCGGGATGCGCGGCTACGCCGCCGACAAGGGACGGATCTATGCGGGCGTCGAGCGCGCCTGCGTCTACAACGTGGCCGACCCGATGACCGAGCAGCTGGTCCGCGACGCCGACGTCGTCGAGGGAGCCCGCGCCGTCGGCTTCACCCTCGGGATGCCGTCGGTCGGCATGGTCGGGGTGGTCGACGACATCCTCGCCGACCGCGCCTTCGTCGAGGAGCGCCGTACGAGCGCCGCCGAGCTCTGCACCATCGCCGACCTCGCCTCTCCGGCGCCCCACTTCGTCGCCAACGCGCTGGCGGCGGCGGCGCTCGCCCGCTCCCACGGCGTGCCGCAGGCGGCGGTCCGCGCCGGGCTCGCCTCGTTCCATCCCGACGGCCACCGGATCGCGACCGTCGCCGAGGCCGGCGGCGTCACCTGGGTCGACGACTCCAAGGCGACCAACCCGCACGCCGCGCAGTCCTCGCTCGCCGGCTACGACCACGTCGTGTGGGTCGCGGGCGGACTGGCCAAGGGGGCCCGGTTCGACGACCTGGTGCGCGCCGTCGGTCCGCGGCTGCGCGGTGTCGTGCTGCTCGGGCGCGACCGCCACGTGATCGCGGAGGCGCTTTCGCGACACGCGCCCGATGTGCCGGTCATCGACCCGACCGGCGACGAGACTGATGCCGAGCACGACCCCATGGCGCGCGTCGTGGCGGCGGCCGCCGAGCTGGCCAGACCCGGCGACACGGTGCTGTTGGCGCCCGGCTGCGCGTCCATGGACATGTTCACCGACTACGCGGCACGTGGCGACGCGTTCGCGACCGCCGTACGACGCAGGACCGGACAGGGCTAGACGAGACGGGCTGACGACCTGAGGGGAGGGCGAGCGCCGCAGTGACGACGACCGCCGATCCCACCACCGGGAGCACCAGCAGCACCCGCTCCGGGCGCCGGGTCCGCGCCCTGTCGTGGTGGTCGGCGCTCCGCTCGGCCCTCGACCGGCCGCTCACCTCCTACTACCTGCTGCTCGGCGCCTCGGCGATGCTGCTGACCGTCGGCCTGATCATGGTGCTCTCGGCCTCGAGCGTGCACTCGTTCGAGGTCTACGACGGCGACTCGTACGCCATCGTCAGGCGGCAGCTGATGTGGGTCGCGATCGGCATCCCCTGCGCGTGGGTGGCCTCCCGGCTGCCCTACCAGGCGATCCGCCAGATCTCGTGGCTCGCGATCGTCGTCTCGGTGGTGCTGCTGGGCCTCACCGCGAAGTTCGGCGTCGTCGTCAACGGCAACAAGAACTGGCTGGCCGTCGGCCCGGTGCAGATCCAGCCGTCCGAGATCGCCAAGCTCGCGATCGTGCTGTGGGCCGCCCACGTCTACGCCCAGAAGGAGCGTCGCCTCGGCAACCTCCACCAGGTGATGGTGCCGGTGGTGCCGGTCCTGCTCGGGATCATCCTGCTGGTCATCATCGGCCGCGACCTCGGCACCGCCCTGGTGCTCTGCGCGATCCTGCTGGCGATGCTCTGGGTGGTGGGGGCGCCCGCCCGGCTGTTCACGATCGCGCTGTCGGTGATCGGCGTGGCGGCGGTGTGGCTGGCCACCACCAGCTCCGAGCGGCGCGAGCGGCTCACCAACTTCGTCGACCCGTTCAAGGACTACCACGACGCCGGCTGGCAGCCCGCCCACGGACTGTTCGCCCTCTCCAGCGGCGGCTGGTTCGGCGAGGGGATCGGCGCCAGCCAGCAGAAGTGGGGCGACCTCCCCGAGGCCCACACCGACTTCATCTTCGCGGTGCTCGGCGAGGAGCTCGGGCTGATCGGGACGCTGCTGGTCGTCTGCCTGTTCCTGGTCATCGCCTACGCCGCGATCCGGGTGGCCATGCACACCGACGACCCGTTCGTGCGCTACATGTCCTTCGGCCTGGTGGCGTGGCTGCTCGGGCAGATGATCGTCAACGTCGGCATGGTGCTGGCGCTGCTGCCCGTCATCGGCATCCCGCTGCCGCTCATCTCCTACGGCGGCTCCGCGCTGCTGCCCACCCTGGTCGCCCTCGGCCTGCTCATCGGCTTCGCCCGCCGCGAGCCCGAGGCCGCCCAGGCGCTCGCGCAGCGCCGCCGGCACCGGTCGACCGGGCTCGCTGCCCGCGGCCGCGGCTGACGCGGGCTCCTCTAGGCTGGCACCCGACATGCGCGTCCTGCTCGCCGGCGGTGGAACCGCCGGCCACACCTCGCCCCTGATCGCCACTGCCGACGCCCTGTGCCGCCTCGACGCGGGAGTCGAGGTGACCTGCCTCGGCACCCCGCGCGGCCTCGAGAACCGCGTCGTCCCCGAGGCCGGCTACCGGCTGGAGCTGATCCCGCCGGTGCCGCTGCCGCGGCGTCCGGGCGTCGACCTGCTGAAGGTGCCCGCCCGGCTGCGCGGCGCCGTACGCGCGACCGAGGAGGTGCTCGACCGGGTGCGGCCCGACGTGCTCGTCGGCTACGGCGGCTACGTCTCCATGCCGGCCTACCTGGCCGCCCGCCGCCGCAAGCTGCCGCTCGTCGTCCACGAGCAGAACGCACTGCCGGGGCTCGCCAACAAGGTGGGCGCCCGGGTCGCCCGCCGGGTGGCGGTGAGCTTCCCGGCGACGCCGCTGCCGGGTGCGGAGTACGTCGGCCTGCCGATCCGCCGGATGATCTCGACGCTCGACCGGAGCGCCCTGCGCGCCGAGGCGCGCGCCCACTTCGGGCTCGACCCGGACCGGCCCACGGTCCTGGTCACCGGCGGCTCCCAGGGCGCCCGCCGGCTCAACCAGTCGGTGTCCGGCGCCGCCGAGGCCTTCGGCGCCGCCGGGGTCCAGGTGCTCCACGTGGTCGGCCCGCAGGGCGAGGCGGACCCCGCCACGACCGGCGTCCCGTACGTCGTCGTCCCCTACGTCGACCGGATGGACCTCGCGTACGCCGCCGCCGACCTGGTCGTGTGCCGCGCCGGCGCCTCCAGCGTGACCGAGGCCGCCGCCGTCGGGCTGCCGGCCGTGTTCGTGCCGCTGCCCATCGGCAACGGCGAGCAGGAGCACAACGCCCGTCCCGTGGTCGACGCCGGCGGCGGCCTGCTGGTGGCCGACGAGGCGCTGACCCCCGAGTGGGTCGCGGGCAGCGTCCCGGGCCTGGTCACCGACCCGGACCGGCTGGCGGCGATGGGGGTGGCCGCGGCCGGACTGATCCCGCGCGACGCCGACGAGCAGCTCGCGCGGATCGTGCTGGAGACGGGAGGCGCCCGATGAGGATCCCCGTCCCCGACGAGCTGTTGCCCGCCGACAGGCTGGGCCGGGTCCACTTCATCGGCGTCGGCGGCGCCGCGCTGTCCGCCATCGCCCGGATCATGGCCGCGCGCGGCGTCACCGTCACCGGCAGTGACGACCACGACACGCCCTTCCTGCCGTCGCTGCGCGAGCTCGGCGTCACGCTCCACCTCGGCTACGACGCCGCGCACCTCGGCGACCTGGGGGAGGGCGACACCGTCGTCGTCACGACGGCCGCCCGCGAGGACAACCCCGAGGTGCTCGAGGCCCGCCGGCGCGGGCTGCGGGTGCTGCCGCGGTCGGCCGGCCTGGCCGCGGTCATGGACGGCTCCCGGGTGCTCGCCGTCGCCGGCACCCACGGCAAGACCACGACCACCTCGCTGCTCACGGTCGCCCTGCTCGCGGCCGGGGCCGACCCGACGTACGCCGTCGGCGGCGTGCTCGCCGCGACCGGGCACAACGCCGAGGCCGGCAGCGGCGACCTGTTCGTCGCCGAGGCCGACGAGAGCGACGGCGCCTTCCTCGTCTACCGTCCCCACGCCGCGCTGGTGACCAACGTCGCCGCCGACCACCTCGACCAGTGGGGGAGCGAGGAGGCCTACCGCGCGGCGTTCGTGGAGTTCCTCGACCGCATCGACCCGGCCGGGTTCCTGGTGTGCTGCGTCGACGACCCCGGCGCGGCCGACCTGGCCCGGGCCGCTCGCGGTCGCGGGATGGACGTCGTGCCGGTCGGCGAGACCGGCGACGCGGAGCTGCGGGTGACCGACCTGGCCTTCGACGGCACCACCTCGGCCTTCACGGTCGTCGACGCCGGCACCGAGCTGGGCCGGGTGACGCTGCAGATCCCGGGTCGCCACTACGTCCTCGACGCCGCCGCCGCGCTGGCGGTCGGGCTCCGGCTCGGCCACGGCTTCGACGCGCTGCGCCGCGGACTGGAGTCGTTCACCGGCACCCAGCGGCGGATGGAGCGCAAGGGCGAGGCCGGGGGCGTACGGGTCTACGACAGCTACGCCCACCACCCCCGCGAGATCGCGGGCGACCTGCAGGCCGCGAGGGCGGTCGCGGGGGAGGGCCGGCTGCTGGTCGCCTTCCAGCCCCACCTGGTCTCCCGCACCCGGATCTTCGGCGCCGAGATGGGACGCGAGCTCGGCGCGGCCGACGAGGTCGTCGTGCTCGACGTCTACCTCGCCCGTGAGGACTTCGACCCCGCGGTCACGGGCCGGATGGTCGCCGAGGCCGTACCGCTGCCGGCCGGGCGGGTCCGCCACGAGTCCGACCGCGCCGCCGTCCCGGGACTGCTGGTCGCGATGGCACGCCCCGGCGACCTCGTGCTGACCCTCGGCGCGGGCGACGTGACCGAGCTGGGACCGCGCGTCCTCGAGCTGCTGGAGCGGTCCGGTGCCTAGCCGCGTGACAGAGCGTCCCGCCCCCGACGCCACGAGCGTGCGGAGCCGCCGCGCGTTCGCCCGGAGGCAGTGGGCACGCCGCTGGCTCACCTGGAAGTACGTCCTGCTGGTGCTCCTCCTGGTCGCGCTGCTGGTCGGCGGGGCGTGGCTGTTCTGGTTCTCCTCCTACCTCGCGGTGCGGACCGTCGAGGTCTCCGGCGTCGAGCGGCTGGGCGACGCCGAGGTGCGCGCCGCGGCCGCCGTGCCCGATGGGGAGCCGCTGGCCCGGGTCGACCTCGCCACCGTGGAGGCACGGGTGCAGGCGCTCGCCGACGTCCGGGCCGCGGAGGTCACCCGGACCTGGCCGGACACGGTCACGATCACCGTCGAGGAGCGCACCCCCGTGGCCGTCGTCGAGATCGGCGGCACGCTGCGCGCGCTCGACGCCGACGGCGTCGTCTTCCGGGAGTACCGGACTGCCCCCGAGGGGCTGCCCCGGGTCGAGACCCCGGCCGACACCGGCCGCGACGCGCTGCTCGAGGCCGCCGGCGTCGTGTCGGCGTTGCCGGGCGACCTCACCCGCCGGGTCGACCACGTCGAGGTCGCCACCGTCGACCAGATCTCGCTGGAGCTGCGCGACGGACGCACCGTCGTGTGGGGGAGTGCCGAGGAGTCCGAGGCCAAGGCCGAGGTGCTGACCGCGCTGCTCGAGCAGCCCGGGTCGACGTACGACGTCAGCGTGCCGGGCCAGCCGACGATCCGTCGCTGACGGCCGCCACCGTTCCGACAATCTCGAAATCAGCTCGACGCGCGGCGTGTCTGCGCGATCGCGGGCGGGCCGGTTCCTAGGTTCTTCTGCAACGCGAGGTTGACATAACTATAACCCTCAGGCTCAGGGTTACAGTTCGCCGGCCGGACCGGACTCCAGGACAAGCACCACCACAGCCACCAGCAGGGAGAGGCCCAGCAGCCATGGCAGCAGCACAGAACTACTTGGCGATCATCAAGGTCGTCGGCATCGGCGGAGGCGGCGTCAACGCCGTCAACCGGATGATCGAGGTCGGTCTCAAGGGCGTCGAGTTCATCGCGATCAACACCGACGCGCAGGCGCTGCTCATGAGTGACGCCGACGTCAAGCTCGACATCGGTCGCGAGCTCACCCGCGGTCTCGGCGCCGGGGCCAACCCCGACGTCGGCGCGCGGGCCGCGGAGGACCACGCCGACGAGATCGAAGAGGTCATCAAGGGCGCCGACATGGTCTTCGTGACCGCCGGCGAGGGTGGCGGCACCGGCACGGGTGGCGCTCCCGTCGTGGCCCGGATCGCCCGCTCGCTCGGTGCCCTGACGATCGGTGTCGTGACCCGGCCGTTCGCCTTCGAGGGACGACGCCGCGCCAACTCCGCCGAGGAGGGGATCTCCCAGCTGCGCGAGGAGGTCGACACCCTCATCGTGATCCCCAACGACCGGCTGCTCTCGATCAGCGACCGCAACGTGTCGGTCCTCGACGCCTTCAAGCAGGCCGACCAGGTGCTGCTGCAGGGTGTCTCGGGCATCACCGACCTGATCACGACGCCCGGCCTGATCAACCTCGACTTCGCGGACGTGAAGTCGGTCATGGCCAACGCCGGCTCCGCCCTGATGGGCATCGGGTCGGCACGCGGCGAGGACCGCGCGGTCGCCGCGGCCGAGATGGCGGTCTCGTCGCCGCTGCTCGAGGCCAGCATCGAGGGTGCCCACGGCGTGCTGCTCTCGATCGCCGGCGGCTCCGACCTCGGCCTGTTCGAGATCAACGAGGCGGCGGCGCTGGTGGCGGAGTCGGCACACGACGAGGCCAACATCATCTTCGGCGCCACCATCGACGACGCGCTCGGTGACGAGGTCCGGGTGACGGTCATCGCGGCCGGCTTCGACGGTGGGATGCCCAAGCGGCGCAACGAGGGCACCGTGCTGCGCCAGCAGCCGCAGCAGAGCCAGACCGAGACCCGCAACGCGGCCGAGGCGCTCGCGTCCAGCCGCCCGCGGCCCACGCAGCAGGCTGCGCCCGCCGCCCAGCCGTCGTCCCAGCCGTCCCAGCCCGCGGCGCCCGCCCAGGCGGGGCAGCCGGCGCGATCGCCGCAGCAGGCGCCGCCGTCGTCGACGCCGAAGCCCCAGCCGCGGCAGGTGCAGTTCGACGACGACGACCTGGACGTGCCCGACTTCCTGAAGTGACCCTGCTGCTCCGGGACCGGCTCGAAGGCGACCTCGTGATCGAGGTCGCCTTCACCGACTCCTCCCTCGACCTCGGCGACCGGGCCGAGGTGTCGACCCGCGCGGCGGCGTTGGCCGCCGTCGCCGCCGAGACCGAGGCGGAGCCGGTGCTGATGCACCAGGTGCACGGCGCCGACGTGGCCGTCGTCCCGGGAGCCGGTTCGCAGCCGCCGTCCTGCGACGCGCTCGCCACCGCCGAGACCGGGCTGGCCCTGCTCGCCCGGGCCGCCGACTGCGTCCCCGTCCTGCTCGGCGACCCCGCGGCCGGCGTCGTCGCCGCGGTCCACTCGGGTCGGCACGGCCTCGCGGCAGGGGTGGCGCCGGCGGCGGTCGCCCGGATGCGCGACCTCGGCGCCGGTGGGATCACCGCCTGGGTCGGACCGCACGTGTGCGGCGCCTGCTACGAGGTCCCCGCGGACATGCGGGACGAGGTGGCGGCGGCGGTCCCGGAGTCGTGGGCCACCACGCGCTGGGACACGCCCGGGCTCGACCTGGGTGCCGGGATCCTCGCCCAGCTCGACCGGGCCGGAGTCGAGGAGGTCCACGACGTCGCGATCTGCACCCTCGAGGACCACGCGTGGCCCTCCCACCGGCGGGACGGCCTGGCTGCCACCCGGTTCGCGGGCGTGGTCTGGATGCACGCATGAGCCGCCCCGACGAGATCCACGACGGCCTGGCCAGGGTCCGGTCCCGCATCGCCTCGGCCTGCGCCGAGGCGGGCCGCGACCCCGCCTACGTCACCCTGGTCGTGGTCACGAAGTTCTTCCCCGCCTCCGACGTCCGGGTGCTCGCCGACCTCGGCGTCACCCACGTCGGCGAGAACCGCCACCAGGAGGCTGTCGACAAGGCGGCCGAGTGCGCCGACCTGGGCCTCACCTGGCACTTCGTCGGCGGGCTCCAGAGCAACAAGGCTGCCGCCGTGGCGTCGTACGCCGACGTCGTCGAGTCGGTCGACCGGGCCAAGCTGGTGCGCGGCCTGCAGCGAGGCGCCCACGAGCGGGGCCGCGACCTCGACGTGCTGCTGCAGGTGAGCCTCGACCCGCCCGACGCCTCGGGCCGGTCCGGTGCAGAGCCCGACACGCTCGACGAGCTCGCGACCGCGGTCGAGGAGGCCGGGTCGTTGCGGCTGCGGGGGCTGATGGCCGTCGCGCCTCTCGGGGAGGACCCCGCCGCGGCCTTCGGCCGGCTGGCCGGGATCCACCACGCGCTGCTCGCCACCCACCCCGAAGCCACCGCCCTCTCCGCCGGCATGTCCGGCGACCTGGAGGCGGCCCTGGGCGCCGGCGCGACACACGTGCGCGTCGGCTCCGCAATCCTCGGCCCGAGGCCGCAGGACAAGTAGTGTCGACAACACCAACAGCGCCCTCGCGGGCGCCGGGAACCCGGAGGAAGACAACGTCATGAGCGGCGCGATGCGCAGGATCGGCGAGTACCTCGGCCTGCTCGAGGACACTGGCCGCTACGACGACGACTACGACAGCGACTACGAGACCGCCGACACGCCGGCGGTCACCGGTGGCCGCAGCCCGCAGGTCCGGGAGTCCCACCCTGCCCCCGTGTCCGATCTCTCCGAGCGCCGGCGCCCGGTCTCGGGTCCCACTGGAGTCGTCGCCGAGATGTCACGCATCACCACCCTCCACCCCCGCACCTACAACGAGGCGCGCACCGTCGGCGAGAACTTCCGCGAGGGCACGCCCGTCATCATGAACCTCTCCGAGATGGACGACACCGACGCCAAGCGGCTGGTCGACTTCGCCGCGGGCCTGGTGTTTGCGACGCGTGGCAGCATCGAGCGCGTGACCAACAAGGTGTTCCTGCTGTCCCCGCCCAACGTGACCGTCGCTGCCGAGGACAAGCAGCGCCTCGCCGAGGGCGGCTTCTTCAACCAGAGCTGACCCGGCGGTGGTGGTCTTCGGTGAGGTGCTCTACGGCGTCCTCACAGCGTTCATCTGGCTGCTCTGGATCCGGTTCGTCGTGGACTGGGTCCAGGTGTTCGCCCGGTCCTGGTCCCCGTCGGGACCGCTCCTGGTCGTGCTCGAGATCGTGTACTCGATCACCGACCCGCCGATCAAGGCGCTGCGCCGGGTGATCCCGCCGCTGCGCATCGGCTCGGTCGCCCTTGACCTGAGCTTCCTGATCGTGATCGTGTCCGCGTACCTGTTGCGGACCGTCGTGGAGCGGGTGTTCATCGTGTGACGCGTGTGCCCGGCGCGTCAGAGGGGGCCCAACCGGGTCCCGGGCCGCAGGGCAGGCGCTATTGTGTCGCTTCGACAGACTTTTTCAGTTGCCGACGAATGAATGGGTGTGGTCATGCCTTTGACGCCTGAGGACGTGAGCAACAAGCGCTTTACTCCCGTCCGCCTCCGTGAGGGCTACGACATGGGGGAGGTCGACCAGTTCCTCGACGAGGTGGAGGCCGAGCTGGCGCGACTGACCCAGGAGAACAACGACCTGAGGTCGAAGCTGTCTGCCGCCCAGTCGGGTGCCCCGGCGCCGGCGGAGAAGCCGGTCGAGCAGAAGCAGCCCGAGCCGGAGCCGCAGCCCGAGCCCGAGCCGGAGCCCCAGCGGGCGCCCGAGCCGGCCGCGCCGGTGGCGGCCGCCGCGGCGTCCTCCGTGGAGACGCTCAAGGTCGAGACCGTGCCGCAGGCGTCCAACGCCGCCGCCCGGCTGCTGGAGATCGCGACCCGCAACGCCGACGAGCTGGTCGACGAGGCCAAGGACGAGGCCGACCGGATCGTGGGCGAGGCCCGCACCAAGTCCGAGCGGCTCGACTCCGAGTCGAAGGCTCGTGCCGACCGGCTGGAGGCGGACGCGCGTCGCCGCGCCGAGCTGCTCGACTCCGAGACCGCCGAGCGCCGTCAGCAGCTGTTCGGCGAGCTGGAGAAGGAGCGCGAGAAGCTCAACGGAGAGGTCGAGAACCTGCGGTCGTTCGAGCGCGAGTACCGCGCCCGGCTCAAGTCGTACTTCAGCCAGCAGCTCGAGGCCCTCGAGGCGCCGGCGGAGGCGCCGCCGTCCGGTTCGCAGGGCGAGCCGGCTCCCAAGCGGCTCCGTTCGATCCTCGGCGAGGAGGAGGGCTGACAGCAGCCCCGCACGTCGTTCCGTCGGCCCGGTCTCACCCGCAGGGGTGGGGCCGGGCCGACGGCCGTCTCGGGAGGGGCGTGCCGCTGCTTGAAGGGGGCATGCAGGCGGGCTAACCTTCCGCCGACACGGTGGCGGCCGCCACGCGTCATCCGGGACGAGGGAGGCCCCCCATGGCTCGCACTACCAGGAAGTCGCTCGCCGGCAGTGCCGTGTCGGCGGCGCGCAAGGCGATCGGCCGTACGCCGGCCAAGGCCGCGGGCTCCTCCGGGGCGGCGAAGAAGGCCGCCACGACCACCTCGAAGGCGCCGGCCAAGAAGGCGGCGACCACGAAGTCCGCGACCACGAAGTCCGCCCCGACCAAGGCGGCCGCGAAGAAGGCGGCCCCGGCGAAGAAGACGGCGAAGCAGACGGCCCCGGCGAAGGCAGCGACGAAGAAGGCGGCTCCGGCGAAGAAGTCGGCGGCCACGAAGGCGGCCCCGGCCAAGGCGGCGGCGAAGAAGACCGCGAAGAAGGCGACGAGCAAGGCGGCGGCGCCGACCAGGAAGGCGGCGGCGAAGAAGACCGCGAAGAAGGCGACGAGCAAGGCGGCGGCGCCGACCAAGAAGGCGGCGGCGAAGAAGGCCCCGGGCAAGAAGACCGTCGCCAAGCAGGCCGCCGCCACGAGGACGGTGACCGAGGCCGCAGCCCCCACCGCGAAGAAGACGGCGGCGAAGAAGACGTCGGCCACGAAGTCCGCGGCCACGAAGTCCGCGGCGAAGAAGACGGCTGCGAAGAAGGCTGTCGCGAAGAAGACTGGCCCGGCGGGCACCCCGCGCAAGGCGCTCGCGGTCAAGGAGGGCGAGAGCGCCTGGACCAAGGCCGAGATCAGGGAGGTGCGCAGCGAGCTGGCCGAGCACCGGCGGAAGGTCACCGCCACGCTCGCCGCCCAGGAGGAGGAGCTGGCCGGGCTGATGCGGGATGCCGGCGACGGCGCCGGCCACGACCAGGCCGACATGGGCGCGACCAGCTTCGAGCGCGACCACGAGCTCATCGTGGTCAACAACGAGCGCGAGAAGCTCGCCCAGATCGACCGGGCGCTGGCGCGCATCGAGGACGGCACGTACGGCATCTGCGAGTCGTGCGGCAACCCCATCGGCAAGATGAGGGTCATGGCTTTCCCGCGTGCGACACTGTGCATGACATGCAAGCAGCGCGAGGAACGTCGCTGAGCGACGACGACACCCGCCCCGGTCCGAGCCGCCTCGCAGGCGGCTCGTCGCGACCCAGGGTGCTGCTGGCGGGTGTCGCGCTGCTGGCGTACGGGCTCGACCTGTTCAGCAAGCAGCTCGCCGTGACGCGGCTCGCCGACGGTGACGTGCCCCTGCTCGGCGACTGGTTCGTGCTGCACCTCACCTTCAACCCCGGCGCGGCCTTCAGCCTCGGCACCGACTTCACGGTGGCCCTGAGCTGCCTGGCCATCGCCGCGGTCTGCGTGGTCCTCGTCGTCTCGCGCAAGGTCGGCAGCCTCGTGTGGGCGCTGGCGCTCGGGCTGCTGCTCGGCGGCGTCGCCGGCAACCTCACCGACCGGTTGTTCCGCGACCCGGGCCCGATGCGCGGCCACGTGGTCGACCTGTTCATGGTCCCGCACTGGCCGGTCTTCAACGTGGCCGACATCTGCATCAACCTCGCCGCCGGCCTGATCGTGCTGCAGGCGGTCCGGGGCATCGCGGTCGACGGCACCCGGGAGAGGGCCACGTCGCAGTGACCCAGGCCGACCACCGCACCCTGTCGGTGCCCGAGGGCCTGGACGGCGAGCGGGTCGATGCCGCGATGGCGCGCCTCTTCGGCGTCTCCCGCACCCGCGCCGCCGAGCTGGTGGCCGAGGGCAACGTGCTCGTCGACGGCCAGGCCGTCCTCAAGAGCCACCGGGTCGAGCCCGGTGCGATGCTCGAGGTCAGCTTCCCCGCGCGCGAGGACCCGCTGGAGGTCGTGCCCGAGATCGTCGAGGGGATCCGGATCCTCCACGACGACTCCTCGATCGTCGTGATCGACAAGCCGGTCGGCGTCGCCGTGCACCCCTCGCCGGGGTGGACCGGGCCGACCGTCGTGGCCCACCTCGTGGCCGCCGGGTTCCGGATCGCGACCAGCGGCGCGTCCGAGCGGCAGGGCATCGTGCAGCGGCTCGATGTCGGCACGTCCGGCGTGATGGTGATCTGCAAGTCCGAGCACGCGTACTCGGTGCTCAAGAACGCCTTCCGCCACCGCACCGTCGACAAGACCTACCACGCGCTCGTGCAGGGTCACCCCGACCCGCTCGAGGGCACCATCGACGCCCCGATCGGCCGGCACCCCAAGCACGACTGGCGGTTCGCGGTCATGGCGGAGGAGCAGGGCGGCCGGCCCAGCGTGACCCACTACGAGACGCTCGAGGCGCACCGGTTCGCGAGCCTGCTCGAGGTCCACCTCGAGACCGGTCGCACGCACCAGATCCGGGTGCACATGCAGGCCCTGAAGCACCCCTGCGTGGGCGACCTGACCTACGGCGCCGACCCCGTCCTCGCGCGCCGGGTCGGCCTGGAGCGGCAGTGGCTGCACGCCGTACGCCTCGGCTTCGAGCACCCCGACACGGGCGACTACGTCACCTACGAGTCGAGCTACCCGGAGGACCTCCAGCGCGCCCTGGACGTCGTCCGGGAGGCCCACTGACACACGCACGAGGTGCCCGGACCACGGTGTGGCCGGGCACCTCGGTGGTGCGTGGTCAGTCCCGCGCCCTCCGGGCCAGCACGACCGACAGCGTCACCAGGCAGACCGCCGTCGCTGCGGCGCCGGGCAGCGTGCCGGCGCTGACCATGAAGACGGGGAACGCCACCAGGGCCACGACCGGGGCCCACCTCGGGACCCGTCCGGCGCGGGCGAGGCCCACGAACGCGATCGGCAGGCACAACGCCAGCGACGGCAGCCCGGGGAGCAGGTAGCTCCTGACGGCCCACTGGCCGGCGATCATGTCCTCCCCGATCCGGTCGGCGGTGGCGACGTCGACGTGGTTGGCGATCCCGGCGAAGAACAGGTCGCTCATCATCAGGGCGGGCATGCTCATGGCGACCAGGGCCCCCAGCACCGCTGCGACGTTGAGCCACTGCCGGCCGCGGCCACGGGCCAGGCCCGCCAGCGCGATCGGGATCAGGCCCCACAGGCCGTACGCCCAGTGCAGCAGGGCGGCGTGCCACTGGAGCTGGTCGACCTGGTCGGCGTACACGCGGATCATCTCGCTGCCCTCCGACCCGGCGCCGGGGTCGGTGACCGTGGCGGCGAGGAGCATCGCGGCCGTCGCGGCGGGCAGCGCGACGGCAGCGACGCGGCGGACGTCGAACGTCCGGGTGGACGACTCAGCACCGGCCCGACGGGCCGGGATCTCGGGAGCGGTGGTGGCGGTCATGGTGTCTCCTCGGTGTCGGGCCACGTGCGTGGCGGCTGACACCCACGGTCCGCTGCAGGCGGGTCCCGGCCACAGGGACCGCGGTCCCGGATCGTCTCCCCTTCCCGGGCCCCGGACGACGGGACCCAGGTCCCGGTGCCGGCACGTCGACGCCCTCTCCGCCGACGGGAGCGGACGGGTACGTTGAGGGCCCTGCCGCCCCCCGCGAGAGGAGTCGAGGATGCCGCCTGAGGGCCCTGCCGGGCATCCGGCAGCAGACCTGGTGCTCCGGCCGGCGACCACCGAGGACGCCGACGCGATGGCGGACGTCCACGTGGACTGCCGGCTCGCCAACGTCGGGAGCATGCCGCCCATGGTCCACCCCCGCGAGACCGCCCACCGGTGGATGCGAGGGCGGCTCGAGGGCGACAGCACGGGCTGGGTCGCCGAGCGCGACGGACGCCTGGTCGGCTACCTGGTCCTGACCGGCGAGTGGCTCGACGACCTGTTCCTCGCCCCCGGCGAGACCGGGCAGGGGATCGGGGCGGCGCTGCTCGACGTCGCCAAGGCCGAACGGCCCGAGGGGTTCTGCCTGTGGGTGTTCGAGAGCAACCGGGGCGCCCGGCGCTTCTACGGGCGGCACGGCCTCCTGGAGCTCGAGTCGACCGACGGCTCGACGAACGCCGAGCAGTCACCCGACGTGCGGATGGCCTGGCCCGGGCCCGACCCGCTCGCGCTACCTGCGGCACCTCATCGACCAGGTCGACGACCAGCTCGGGGAGCTGCTGGCGCGGCGGGCGGCGCTGACGGCGGCGGTGCAGCCGCTCAAGCCGGGGCAGGACCGCGACGCCGTGCGCGAGGGCGCGATCGCCGCCCGGCTGGCGCGGCACGCCCCCGGGCTCGGGGAGGAGCGGATCGCGCGGATCCTCGACGTCATCATCCGCGAGAGCCTCGACGCCTCGCCCCCCGATCGTTGAGTCGTGCCTGGTTCGGGTCGAGTCGTGCCTGGTTCGGGTCGAGTCGTGCCTCGTTCCCGCGCTCAGCTCGGCGGCAGGTTCTCCCAGAGCCCGATGACGTTGCCCTCGGTGTCGGCGAAGTAGCCGGTGAACCCCATGTCGCCCACGGCGGTACGCGGGGTCAGCACGGTGCCGCCGGCCTCGGTGACCTTCGCCAGCTGGTCGTCGACGCTGGCGACCTCGATCACCAGGTTGGGGCCCTTGGCGGGGAACTGGTCACTGCGCTCGAACATCCCGCCGTTGATGAAGCCCGGCTCGGTGGGCCCGGTCTCCTGGTCCGTGGGGCCGGTCATCACGATGGTGTAGTCCATCTCGGGGATCGGCATCAGCTGCCAGCCGAAGGCTGCGCCGTAGAACTCCCGGGCGCGGTCCCCGTCGTCGTACGGGACCTCGAAGTGCACCACCCTGCCGGACATGGGGACCTCCCTCCAGACGGCGGCGATCGCCGTACGGATCCAGCAAACTCCTGCGCCGGGGCGGGCGTCAACGGCGGTCGGCTGCGGAGCTGTCGGTGCGTCCTGACACGATCGCCCCGGCGGCTGACGTAGGCTTCAGTTCCTTCCCCCAGCGCCACCCGCCGTGGCTCGTCGGCGCCTTGCCGGCTGCCCGGCCGCAGCATGCTCGTCCGACCCGAGGCCCGACTCATTGAGGGGAGTGGCACCACCACCGATGGCTGGATCCTCCGGCGACTCCTTCGCGCACCTGCACGTCCACACCGAGTACTCCATGCTCGACGGGGCGGCCCGGCTCGACGACCTCTTCGCGCGCACCGCCGAGCTCGGCATGGACGCGATCGCGATGACCGACCACGGCAACGTGTTCGGCGCCTACGAGTTCTGGTCCAAGGCCCGGGCCCACGGGGTCAAGCCGATCATCGGCATGGAGGCCTACTTCACGCCCAACACCTCCCGCTACGAGAAGAAGCGGGTCCGCTGGAACGACGGCGGCGGCGACGACGTGTCGGGCTCCGGCTCCTACACCCACATGACGCTGCTCTCCGAGACCACGGAGGGCATGCACAACCTGTTCCGGCTGAGCAGCCGGGCCAGCATGGAGGGCTTCTTCTACCAGCCCCGTGCCGACCGCGAGCTGCTGTCGGAATACTCCCGCGGCATCATCGCCACCACCGGCTGCCCCTCGGGCGAGGTCCAGACCTGGCTGCGGATCGGCGACTACGCCAAGGCCCGCCAGGCGGCCGCCGACTTCCAGGACATCCTGGGCCGCGACAACTACTTCCTCGAGCTGATGGACCACGGCCTGAGCATCGAGCGCCGGGTGCGCGAGGACCTGCTCAGGCTCAGCAAGGACCTCGGCATCCCGCCGATCGTCACCAACGACTCCCACTACGTCCTCCGCGAGGACGCGCCGTCCCAGGAGCACCTGCTGTGCGTCTCCTCGGGCAGCGTGATGAGCGACCCCAAGCGGTTCAAGTTCGACGGCGACGGCTACTACATCAAGTCGGCCGCCGAGATGCGCGAGCTGTGGCGCGACTTCCCGGAGGCCTGCGACAACACGCTGCTGATCGCCGAGCGGTGCGACGTCTCGTTCACCGAGGGCAACGGCACCTACATGCCGGTCTTCCCGGTGCCCGAGGGCGAGGACGAGACCTCCTGGCTGGTCAAGGAGGTCGAGAAGGGCCTCCAGTTCCGCTACCCCGGCGGGGTGCCCGACGAGGTCCGCACGCAGGCCGACTTCGAGGTCGGCGTGATCACCCAGATGGGGTTCCCCGGCTACTTCCTCGTCGTGGCCGACTTCATCAACTGGGCCAAGGACAACGGCATCCGGGTCGGCCCCGGGCGCGGCTCGGGCGCGGGTTCGATGGTGGCGTACGCGATGCGGATCACCGACCTCGACCCGCTCAAGCACGGACTGATCTTCGAGCGGTTCCTCAACCCCGACCGGGTCTCGATGCCCGACTTCGACATCGACTTCGACGAGCGTCGGCGCAGCGAGGTGATCCGCTACGTCAGCGAGAAGTACGGCGAGGACCGGGTCTCGATGATCGTCACCTACGGCACGATCAAGGCCAAGCAGGCGGTCAAGGACTCCTCCCGGATCCTCGGCTACCCGTTCGCCATGGGCGACCGGATCACCAAGGCGATGCCGGCCGCCGTCATGGGCAAGGACGTCCCGCTCAAGGAGCTGTTCGACTCCGAGCACAAGCGGTTCGGCGAGGGCGGGGAGTTCCGCGCGCTCTACGACGGCGACAACGACGTCCGCTCCGTCGTCGACACCGCGATCGGCATCGAGGGCCTCAAGCGGCAGTGGGGCGTCCACGCGGCCGGCGTCATCATGTCGCGGGCCCCGCTGCTCGACGTGATCCCGCTGATGAAGCGTCCCCAGGACGGCGCGATCATCACGCAGTTCGACTACCCGACCTGCGAGCGGCTCGGGCTGATCAAGATGGACTTCCTGGGGCTGCGCAACCTCACGGTCCTCGACGACGCGCTGCGCAACATCCAGGCCAACAAGGGCGAGACGGTGGTGCTCGAGGAGCTCGAGCTGGCCGACCCGGCGACGTACGCCCTGCTCCAGCGCGGTGACACCCTCGGCGTCTTCCAGCTCGACGGCGGGCCGATGCGGGCGCTGCTCCGCTCGATGCGTCCCGACACCTTCGAGGACATCTCGGCCGTGGGCGCGCTCTACCGCCCGGGGCCGATGGGCGCCGACTCCCACAACAAGTACGCCCGCCGCAAGACCGGGCGCGAGCCGGTCGAGCCGATCCACCCCGAGCTGGCCGAGCCGCTCGAGGAGATCCTGGGGGAGACCTACGGCCTGATCGTCTACCAGGAGCAGGTCATGGCGATCGCCCAGAAGCTCGCGGGCTACTCGCTGGGACAGGCGGACATCCTGCGCCGCGCCATGGGCAAGAAGAAGAAGGAGGAGCTGGACAAGCAGTTCGCCGGCTTCTCCGCCGGCATGCAGGAGCGCGGCTACTCCATGGGCGCGGTCAAGACGCTCTGGGACATCCTGCTGCCGTTCTCCGACTACGCCTTCAACAAGGCCCACTCGGCCGCCTACGGCCTGGTGTCGTACTGGACGGCGTTCCTCAAGGCCAACCACCCGGCCGAGTACATGGCCGCGCTCCTGACGTCCGTCAAGGACGACAAGGACAAGATGGCGATCTACCTCAACGAGTGCCGCCGGATGAAGATCCAGGTGCTCCCGCCGGACGTCAACGAGTCGCAGGCGACGTTCACGCCGGTCGGCCGCGACATCCGGTTCGGCCTGACCGCGATCCGCAACGTCGGCGGCAACGTCGTCTCCCAGATCGTCGCCGCGCGCGAGGAGCAGGGCCGCTACACCGACTTCAACGACTTCATGGGCAAGGTCCCCGCGCTGGTCTGCAACAAGCGGGTGATCGAGTCCCTCGTCAAGGCCGGCGCCTTCGACGACATGAAGCACCACCGGCGGGCGCTGGTCGCCGTCCACGAGACCGCGGTCGACCAGTACGTCGACATCAAGCGCA
This sequence comes from uncultured Actinomycetota bacterium, assembly GCA_963724225.1. Lineage (GTDB taxonomy): Bacteria > Actinomycetota > Actinomycetes > Propionibacteriales > Nocardioidaceae > Nocardioides. The sequence goes on from CAVRTX010000023.1 coordinate 53,718, forward strand.
ACGAGGCGATCGGCCAGGACTCTCTCTTCGCGGGCCTCGACGACGGCGACGCCGGGGGGAGCAACGGCTGGGGGATCTCGGTCACCATCCCCGAGCTCGACGAGTGGGACAAGATGACGCTGCTCGGCCACGAGCGGGAGATGCTGGGGCTCTACGTCTCCGACCACCCGCTGCTGGGGCTGGAGCACCTGCTGGCCAACGGCAGCGACTGCACCGTCGGCCAGCTGATGCTCGACGAGGACCGCGCCGACGGCTCGCCGATCACGATCACCGGGCTGGTCACCTCGGTGCAGCGCAAGATCACCAAGCGCGGCGACAACTGGGCGATGGTCACCGTCGAGGACCTCGACGGCGCGATCGACGTCCTGCTCTTCCCCAGCTCCTACCAGCTGGCCAGCCCGCTGCTCACCGAGGACGCGATCATCACGGTCAGGGGCCGGCTCTCGCGCAGCAAGGACCAGCCCGAGATCCACGGCCAGGAGGTGACCGTCCCCGACCTCAGCGACGGTCCCAGCGGGCCGGTGGTGGTCAAGCTGCCGCAGACCCGGGTCAACAGCGGCACCGTCGAGCACCTCAAGGAGGTGCTGCGCACCCATCCCGGCGTCACCGAGGTCCACGTGCAGGTGATGATGCGCGACAAGACGCTGGTGATGAGGATCGGCGACACCCACCGGGTCACGCCGAGCCCGGCGCTGTTCGCCGACCTCAAGCAGCTGCTGGGGCCCGGGTGCCTCGCGGTCTGACCGGCGCCCGGCACGCAGGAGACGGAGTGGTCCGGGACGCCACGCTCGTCCTGCTGCTGTTCGCGCTCGGCGGCCTGGTCGGCGGCGCGTTGTGGCGCTGGCTCTGGACGCCGGTGAGCGGGACCGTCTTCGAGGGCGTCTGGTACCCCGCCACCAACACCTCCGACTTCTCCGCGACCGGGCTCTACGTCCTGATCGGGCTGGGTCTCGGCCTGGTCCTCGGCCTGCTGAGCGCACTGGTCACCGACCGCCGCGAGCTGCTGGTGCTGGGCCTCGTGGTGGTGGGGTCGCTGCTCGCGGCCTGGCTGATGCTGCTGGTCGGCGGGCTCGGCATGCCGGCCGACCCGACCGAGCTCGCCAGGACCACCGCCAACCGGACCGAGCTCCCCGCGACCCTCACCGTCCGCGGCTGGAGCCCGTACGTCGCCTTCCCCACGGGCGCGCTCGTGGCGCTCTGCGTGGTCTTCATCGGGGTCACCCGCAAACCCGCGGAAGAGCCGCATCCGGTCGACTCCGCCGGATAGGCTGGGTCGCGCCGGAACCGGCCCGTGCCGGCCCGCGTCCATCACTCTCGGAGAACGTCTCTTCGCACACAGGGGGAACCACGTGAGCACCACCAGTCCGCCGCCCGAGGGCCCGAGCGGCCCCGAGTACCTCGAGCAGGGCGGCGGCGACCCCGTCCCGCCGTCCACGTCCGGCGGCAACGGTCGCCGTACCGCCCTCGTCGCCGGCGGAGCCGTCGTGGTCCTCGCCCTGGCCGGGGCCGGCACCTGGGCCGCGATGAGCTTCCTCGGCAGCGGTGCGTCGCCGACCGAGGCGCTGCCGTCCGGCACCCTCGCGTACGCCTCGGTCGACCTCGACCCCAGCGGCTCGCAGAAGATCGAGGCGTTCCGGATGCTCGAGAAGTTCCCCGCGATCAAGGAGGAGCTCGGCGGCTTCGACGCCCAGGACGACATCCGGCGCAAGGTCTTCGAGGAGGCCGACTGCCAGGGCCTCGACTACGACGCCGACATCGCGCCGTGGATCGGCACCACCTTCGCCGTGGCGGCCGTCGACGCGGGCGAGAAGGAGCCGTCGCCGGTCGGGGTCCTCGAGGTGACCGACTCGGCCGCCGCCGAGGACGGCCTGGCCACGCTCGCCGAGTGCGAGGGCGGCGACGCCACCTCGGGCTTCGTCGTCGAGGGTGACTGGGCGATCGTCGCCGAGACCGAGGAGATCGCGCAGCAGGTCGTCGACGCGACCGCTGACGGCACCCTCGCCGACGACAGCACGTACCAGGAGTGGACCGACCAGGTCGGCGACCCCGGCGTGGTCAGCATGTACGCCTCGCCCGACGTGGGCCCGGTGCTCGCCGAGCTGATGGCCAGCGAGCTCGGCGCCCAGAGCGCGTCCGCGACCTCCACCGTCACCGAGGACGGCGCGGTCGAGAACGCCGTCGAGGCGCCCGCGCCCGAGGTCCCCGACGAGTTCCTGAAGGCGTTCGAGGACTTCGAGGGTGCGGCCGGCACGGTCCGGTTCGCCGACGGCGGGGTCGAGGTCGAGTTCGCCGCCGACGTGCCCGAGAAGACGATGATGACGCTGCCGTCCGCCGAGGGCGCCACCGTCGACGTGGTCGGCACGCTCCCGGCCGGCACCGCCTTCGCGTACGCAGCGGCGCTGCCCGAGGGCTGGGCCCAGTCCCTGCTCGAGGCGCTGCCGTCCTACGGCATCCCGCAGGAGCAGATCGACCAGGGCCTCGCCCAGGCCGAGGCGCAGACCGGCCTCTCGCTGCCCGAGGACGTCGAGACCCTGCTCGGTGAGCAGTTCGCGGTCGCCTTCGGCGGCGAGTTCGACCTCGAGCAGCTGGTCAACTCCGGCGACCCGACCGGGCTGCCGCTCGGGATGAAGGTGCGGGGCGACGCCGAGGGGATCAACGGCGTCATGGACACGCTCGGCACGTCCTCCGGGATGCCCGAGTGGTTCGAGACCGAGACCAGCGGCGACACCGTCTCCTGGAGCCTCAACCCCGACTACCGCAAGACCCTTGCGGGCGACGGTGGGCTGGGCGACTCCGAGACCTTCCAGGACGTCGTGCCCGAGGCCGACCAGGCCGGCAACGTCGTGTACGTCGACTTCGACGCCGGTGACTGGCTGACCAGCCTCAGCCAGGGCGACCAGGAGGCCCAGGCCAACCTGGAGCCGCTGTCGGCGCTCGGCCTCAGCTCGTGGCTCGAGGACGGGACCACCCACGGCAAGCTGCGGCTGACGACCGACTGAGCAGCCTCAGGCCCGGCCGACCCGGTCGACGATCGCCCCGGTGATCGCGACCAGGTCGGCCGGTGCCATCTCCAGGTCGAGGCCGCGCCGGCCGCCCGAGACCAGCACCGTCGCGTGGTCGAGCGCGGTCGTGTCGACGACGGTGGGGTGCGGGCGCTTCTGCCCGACCGGTGAGATGCCGCCGGCGACGTACCCGGTCGCGCGCTCGGCCGCGGCCACCTCGGCCATGACCGCCTTGCTGCCGCCGAGCGCCCGGGCCAGCGCCTTGAGGTCGAGCCGGCCCGACACCGGCACGACCGCCACGACGAGGCTGCCGTCCAGCGACGCCAGCAGCGTCTTGAACACCCGCGCCGGGTCCACCCCGAGCGCCGCGGCCGCCTCCTCGCCGTACGACTCCGCCCGCGGATCGTGCTCGTAGGGCCGCAGCCCGTAGGCGATGCCGGCTGCGTCGAGGGCCACGGTGGCGGGGGTGCCGCCCGGTCTCTTCCTCGCCACAGGCTTGCTCCTACCTCACCGGGTTTCGACGCGCTCGCGCGACCTCGTGCCTCGGTCGCGTCGCTTGCTCAACCTTCACCAGCGACGCGACTCTGCTCGTTCCTCGCACAGTCGCTGCTAGTTCGGCGACCAGCGGGTGCGCGCCAGCTCGGTGGCCGGCAGCGACGGGATGACGTTCATGGCCCGCAGCTCCGCCCGCAGCAGGTCGGTGGCCAGCAGCAGCCGCGCCCCCGCGTCCTCGGCCTCCAGCAGCGACTGCCGGTCGGGCATCGGGAGCGGCGTGAGGGCCGCCAGCGTCCACGAGAGGTACGTCGGGTCCTGGGGCAGCTCGGCGGGCAGCAGGTCGCCGCGGACCTGCGCCAGCGCCGAGCGGTAGGCGGTGAACATCACCCGCGCCTGCTCGACGACGTCCTCGGGCGCCGGGTCGGCCGCGTCGGGCCGGGCGCTCACGTGCCCGACCGGGTAGGGGCCGCGGGTGTCGAGCTTGTCGAGCGCGATCCGGTCCAGGCCGACGCCGACCAGGTCGAACGTGCCGTCGGGGTGGGACTCGACCTCGGTCATCCGGATCCGGCAGCCGACGCGGTAGAGCGACTGGTTGCCGTGCTCGCCGATCTCGTAGCCCTCGCGGATGGCGACCGAGCCGAAGACCCGGTCGATCGGGTCGGGGACGCGCAGCAGGTGGTGGACCATCGCGCGGTAGCGGTCCTCGAACACGTGGAGCGGCACGCTGACGCCCGGGAACAGCACCGTCCCGAGCGGGAACATGGGCAACGTGTCGCTCACGCCCCCGACTCTAGGTGGCACCCGGCCGCCGCCGCGGCAGGCGCGCGTCCCGGTGGTCGGCGCCGGCTCGGGGTGGGCGGCGTCCCGAACCTAGACTCGACGCCATGATCCGCCGCATCGACCTCCGGGGAGCCTCCGGGACCCTCGACTACCGCGCCGTCGTCCCGCGCGCGGAGCTCGACGTCGAGGCGGCCAGCCACCTGATCCGGCCGGTGGTGGAGGCGGTGCGCGACCGGGGCGTCGAGGCGGTCCTCGAGTACACCCGGCAGTTCGACGGGGTGTCCCGCGACGACATCGCGGTGCCGCCGGAGGCGCTCCGGCAGGCACTCGCGGACCTCGACCCGGCGGTGCGCGCCGGCCTCGAGGAGGCGGTACGCCGGCTGCGGGCGACGTGCGAGGCCGAGCTCGAGCACGACGTCACGACCGAGCTGGCCCCCGGCGCCGTCGTCACCCACCGCAAGGTGGCGATGGGCCGGGTCGGCCTCTACGTGCCGGGCGGGCTCGCCCCGCTGGTCTCCAGCGTCGTGATGAACGTCGTGCCGGCCCAGGTCGCCGGCGTCGGGTCGATCGCGCTCGCCAGCCCGCCGCGGCAGGCGCCGTACGGCGAGTGGGGGAGCGGCCTCCCGGAGCCGACGATCATGGCCGCCTGCGCGTTGCTCGGCGTCGACGAGGTCTACGCGGTCGGCGGCGCCCAGGCGATCGCGATGTTCGGCCACGGCGCCGGCCCCTGCCGGCCGGTCGACCTGGTGACCGGCCCCGGCAACGTCTACGTCGCCGCCGCCAAGCGGCTGCTGCGCGGCCGGGTCGGCATCGACTCCGAGGCCGGCACCACCGAGATCGCGGTGCTCGCCGACGACACCGCCGATGCTGCGTACGTCGCAGCCGACCTGATCAGCCAGGCCGAGCACGACCCGGCCGCTGCGAGCGTCCTGGTGACCGACGCCGAGTCGCTCGCCGACGACGTGGTCGCCGAGCTCGACAAGCAGGTCGCCGAGACCCGTCACGCCGACCGGATCCGGACCGCGCTCGCCGGGCAGCAGTCGGGGATCGTGCTGGTCGACGACCTCGACCAGGGCGTGGCCGTCGTCGACGCGTACGCCGCCGAGCACCTCGAGATCCACACCCGCGACGCGGCGGCGGTCGCCGCCCGGGTGCGCAACGCCGGCGCGATCTTCGTCGGCCCGCACGCCCCCGTCAGCCTGGGCGACTACTGCGCCGGGTCCAACCACGTGCTGCCGACGGCCGGCTGCGCCTGCCACTCCAGCGGGCTGTCGGTCCGCGCCTTCCTGCGGTCCGTGCACGTCGTCGACTACACCCGCGAGGCTCTCGCCCAGGTCGCCGGCCACGTCGGGGCGCTCGCCGAGGCCGAGGACCTCCCCGCCCACGGGCGCGCGGTCTCGATCAGGCTCGAGGACCGGTCGGAGGACGGCCCGCGATGACCTTCCCCCCGCTGCGGGAGGAGCTGCGCGGCCTCGCGCCCTACGGCGCCCCCCAGCTCTCCCTCGAGCAGGCGCCCGTCCAGCTCAACGTCAACGAGAACCCGTACGGCCCCAGCCCGGAGACGGCCGCCGACATCGCGGCGGCGGTGGCGGCGGTGGCGACCGGCCTCCACCGCTACCCCGACCGCGAGTTCGTCGAGCTGCGCACCGCGCTCGCGGCCTACCTCGACGGCGACGGTGGGCAGGGGGTCACGCCCGAGCAGGTGTGGGCCGCCAACGGCTCCAACGAGGTGATGCTGCAGCTGCTGCAGGCGTTCGGCGGCCCCGGGCGGGTCGCCCTGAGCTTCGCCCCGACGTACTCGATGTATCCCGAGTACGCCCGGGACACCGTCACCGAGTGGGTCGTCGGCCACCGCGAGCAGGACTTCACCCTCGACCTCGGCCACGCCCGGGCGCTCGTCGAGGAGCACCGGCCCTCGGTGGTGCTGCTGCCGAGCCCCAACAACCCCACCGGCACGGCGCTGGCACCCGAGGCCGTGACCACGCTGTGCGAGGCCGTCGGCGACGCCGGGATCCTCGTCGTCGACGAGGCGTACGGCGAGTTCCGGCGGGCCGGGACGCCGAGCGCGCTGGAGCTGCTGCCACGCCACCGCAACCTGGTCGTCACCCGCACCATGAGCAAGGCGTTCGCGCTGGCTGGCGCCCGGCTGGGCTACCTCGCCGCCGACCCTGCGATCTGCGACGCGATCCGGGTGGTCCGGCTGCCGTACCACCTCTCGGCGGTGACCCAGGCGACCGCGCTGGCGGCGCTGCGGCACGCCCCGGAGCTGCTCGCCCGCGTCGACGACCTGCGGGCCGAGCGCGACCGGATTGTCACCTGGCTGCGCGACGGCGGGTTCGAGGTCGCCGAGTCCGACGCCAACTTCGTGCTCTTCGGCGTCCTCGACGACCGCCACTCCGTCTGGCAGGCGCTGCTGGACCGCGGCGTCCTCATCCGCGAGACCGGGCCGTCCGGATGGTTGCGGGTCTCGGTGGGGACGCCCGAGGAGATGGGACACTTCAGGCACGCACTCACCGAGGCGATGGAGCCGAACCCGTGAAGGAGGGCGTATGAACCGCACCGCCACCGTGGACCGCCAGACCAGCGAGTCCAAGGTCCACGTCGAGCTGGACCTCGACGGCTCGGGGCGCCACGACGTCTCCACCGGCGTCGGGTTCTACGACCACATGCTGACGGCGTTCGCCCGCCACGGGCTGGTCGACCTGGTCGTCCACACCTCCGGTGACACCCACATCGACGCCCACCACACCGTCGAGGACACCGCGATCGTGCTCGGCCAGGCGATCCGGGAGGCGCTCGGCGACAAGGTCGGCATCCGCCGGTTCGGCGACGCCACGGTCCCGCTCGACGAGGCGCTGGTGCAGGCCGTGGTCGACGTGTCGGGTCGCCCGTACTGCGTCCACACCGGCGAGCCCGACGGCCAGGCGTACGTCGTCATCGGCGGTGACTCCGGACCCGGCTTCTCCGGCTCGCTCACGCGCCACGTCTTCGAGACGCTGTCGTTCCACGCCCACCTGGCGCTCCACGTGCGGGTGCTGTCGGGTCGCGACCCGCACCACCTGGTGGAGGCGCAGTTCAAGGCGTTCGCGCGGGCGTTCCGCGACGCGGTCTCGATCGACCCGCGCGAGACGGGGATCCCCTCGACCAAGGGCGCACTCTGAGCCCCCAGGTCGTCGTCCTCGACTACGGCTCGGGCAACCTGCGCTCGGCCGTCCGCGCGCTGGAGCGGGCCGGCGCCGAGGTCACGCTGACCGCCGACTTCGACGCGGGGCTGGCGGCCGACGGCCTGGTCGTCCCCGGCGTCGGGGCGTACGCCTCCTGCATGGCCGGCCTGCGCTCGGTCAAGGGCGACCGGCTGGTCGGGCGACGCCTCGCGGGTGGGCGGCCGGTGCTGGGGATCTGCGTCGGCATGCAGGTGCTGTTCGAGCGCGGCGTCGAGCACGGGGTCGAGACCGAGGGCTGCGACGAGTGGCCCGGGGTGGTCGAGCGGCTGCAGGCGCCGGTGGTGCCGCACATGGGCTGGAACACCGTCGAGGCCCCCGAGGGGACCGCGCTGTTCGCCGGCGTGGAGGGGGAGCGGTTCTACTTCGTCCACTCCTACGGCGTCCGGGAGTGGACGCTGGTCACCCACGGCCGCACCCGCGCCCCGCTCGTGACCTGGGCCGAGACCGGTCCGCCCGGCGCGGGGGGAGACCGGTTCGTCGCCGCCGTCGAGAACGGCCCGCTCACCGCCACCCAGTTCCACCCCGAGAAGTCCGGAGACGCCGGCGCCGTCCTCCTCCGCAACTGGGTGGCCTCCCTCCCGCGTTGAGTCGCCACCCCTGTCCGTCGAGTCGCCACGCACGCGGGTCGAGTCGCCACTGCGGCGCGCGCCGCTGGCGACTCGACGCGCGGCGGTGGCAACTCAACGGCGGTGGGCGGATGGGTTAAAGTCGTGTAATACACTCGACATACACCCATTCGGACCACCTGCTCGGAGGACCCCATGACCCGTTCCACCACCCCCCGGCCGGACCGCCGCGACGTGCTGCGCGGCACCCTCGGCATCGCCGGCGCCGCCGTCGCCGCCCGGCTCTCGTACGACGCCCCGGCGGCGCAGGCGCTGCCGGCCGCGCCGACGACGGCGTCCGGGCGCCGACCCAACATCCTGCTGGTCCTCGCCGACGACCTCGGCAGCCACGAGCTGGGCTGCTACGGCCAGGACCGGATCCAGACGCCGGTGGCCGACGCCCTGGCCCTCGAGGGGCTCCGGTTCACGCAGGCGTACGCCAACCCGTCCTGCGCGCCGACCCGGTGCTCGCTGCTCACCGGCCTCCACACCGGCCACGCCACCGTCAAGGAGAACAACCAGGCGCCGACCGGGTTCGCGCCCGAGGACGCCACGATCGGCGAGGTGCTGAAGTCCGCCGGCTACGCGACGGGGATCATCGGCAAGTGGGGCTTCGGCTCGAACACCCAGGTCGACGGCAGCCACCCGCAGCACCAGGGCTTCGACCACTTCTTCGGCTACATCGGCCACAACGCCGCCCACGACTACTGGCCGACGACGCTGTGGCGCGACGGCCAGCAGGTCTCCTACCCGGAGAACCAGGGCGCCGACGTCACGTACGCGACCGACCTGTTCACCGAGGACGCGCTCGACTTCGTACGCACCCACCGTGACGAGCCGTTCTTCCTGTACCTCGCCTACACCACGCCCCACGCGCCCAACGAGATCCCCAGCGACGCGCCGTACTCCGACGAGGACTGGCCGGAGGGCGAGCGCAACCACGCCGCCCAGATCACCCGCCTCGACACCGACCTCGGGCGGGTGCTCGCCGAGCTCGAGGCGCAGGGCATCGCCGACGAGACCATCGTGGTGTTCACCAGTGACAACGGCCCCCACGCCGCGGGCAAGGCCTACCAGCACGTCGGCAGCACGCTGCCGCACGACCCGGAGTTCTTCGACAGCAACGGCGACCTGCGCGACATCAAGTTCACCGTGTACGAGGGCGGGCATCCGGGTGCCGTTCATCGTGCGGGTGCCCGAGGCGCTCGGCGGGATCGGCGGCCGGGTCGTCAAGGAGCCGATCGCGCTGTGGGACCTGCTGCCGACGTTCGCCGAGGCCGCCGGTGCGTCCGTGCCGCGGCCGGTCGACGGGCTGTCGCTGCTCCCGCTGGTCACCGGCGGGGAGGCGCCCGACCGCGAGTACTTCTACTGGGCCGACGACGACACCGCCGAGGCGGTGCGGTTCGGCCACTGGAAGGGCGTCCGGAAGGCACCCGGGCAGGCCGTGGAGCTCTACGACCTGAGGCGCGACGGCAGTGAGCAGCACGACGTCTCCGCCGCCCGTCCGGCGCAGGCCAGCCAGGCGCGGCGGCTGATGGCGGCCGCCGTCGCCTGACCGCCGGGGCTCCACGAGGCCACTCCCGTCACACAGCGGGGTCGGAACCTGCACTTCCAAGGCGGTGCACCGCCTTGGAAGTGCAGGATTCACCGGCGAGCCGGGGAAACCGACGGCCGGCCGGACACCCCGCGCCCAGCCCGCAGCCGACCTCTACGCTCGACGCCGTGAGCGACTACCTCGAGCTGCTGCCCGCCGTCGACATCGCGGGCGGCCAGGCCGTCCAGCTGGTGCAGGGGGTGGCCGGGTCGGAGAAGCGGTTCGGCGACCCGGTGGAGGCGGCACTGCGCTGGCAGCACGCCGGCGCGGAGTGGATCCACCTGGTCGACCTCGACGCGGCGTTCGGGCGCGGTCACAACCGCGAGCTGCAGGCGCGGATCGTGGCCGCGCTCGACATCGACGTCGAGATGAGCGGCGGGATCCGTGACGACGAGTCGCTCGCGGCGGCGATGGCCTCCGGCTGCCGGCGGGTCAACATCGGCACCGCCGCCCTCGAGCAGCCGGAGTGGTGCGCAGCCGCCATCGCGACGTACGGCGACCGCGTCGCGGTCGGCCTCGACGTCCGCGGCCGCACCCTCGCGGCGCGGGGCTGGACCCGCGACGGCGGCGACCTGTACGACGTGCTGGCGCGGCTCGACGGCGAGGGCTGCGCCCGCTACGTCGTGACCGACGTCAACAAGGACGGCATGCTGCAGGGCCCCAACCTCGACCTGCTGCGCGACGTCTGCGCCGCCACCGACCGGCCCGTGGTCGCGAGCGGCGGCATCACCGAGCTCGACGACCTCCGTGCGCTCCAGGCGCTGGTCGGCGACGGGGTCGAGGGCGCGATCATCGGCACCGCGCTCTACGAGGGCCGGTTCACCCTCGAGGACGCCCTCGAGCTCACGAAGCCCGGGACCCTCCGGTGACGCTCGCCGTCCGCGTCATCCCGTGCCTCGACGTCGACGGCGGCCGGGTGGTCAAGGGGGTCAACTTCCGGTCGCTGCGCGACGCGGGCGACCCGGTCGAGCTGGCCCGGCTCTACGACGCGGAGGGTGCCGACGAGCTCACCTTCCTCGACATCTCCGCCTCCCACGAGGGCCGCGCGACCACGATGGAGGTGGTGTCGCGGTGCGCCGAGGAGGTGTTCATCCCGCTGACCGTCGGCGGCGGCGTCGGGTCGACCGACGACGTCGACCGGCTGCTCCGCGCGGGCGCCGACAAGGTCGCGGTCAACACCGCGGCGATCCGCCGGCCCGCGCTGGTGGCCGAGATCGCCGACCGGTTCGGCAACCAGGTGCTGGTGCTGTCGGTCGACGCCCGCCGGGTCGCAGCCGGCACCGACTCCGGGTTCGAGGTCACCACCCACGGCGGTCGGGAGTCCGCCGGGCTCGACGCCGTCGCGTGGGCGGCCCGCGCCGCGGAGCTCGGGGCGGGCGAGATCCTGCTCAACGCGATGGACGCCGACGGCACCACCGACGGCTTCGACCTCGCGCTGATCGAGGCGGTACGCCGCGCCGTGACGATCCCCGTCATCGCCAGCGGGGGAGCGGGCCGGCTGGAGCACTTCCCGCCCGCCGTCGATGCCGGCGCCGACGCGGTGCTCGCCGCCACGGTGTTCCACTTCGGCACGCTCCGGGTCGGCGAGGTCAAGCAGGCGCTCGCCGCCGCCGGTCACCCCGTCCGTCTCTAGGACGCCCTGCGTAGGGTTCGACACCGTGCAGGCTCTCGACGTCCTCGACTGGCGACGCCAGGTGTTCGCGCTCTACGCCGAGGTGCGGGCGGAATCCGCTCCGGAGGCGGCCCACGCGCTGTGGCGCCGCGGCCGCGACCGGCTCTTCGCCGAGCACCCCGCGAGCCCGCTGCTGCCCGAGGACCGGGCCCGCTTCGACGGCCTGTACGTCGCGCCGTACGACCCGGACTGGCGGTTCGAGGTGGAGCTGGCCGACGCCGCCCCCACCCCGTGGGACGTCGAGACCGGCACGGACGGCGTCGTGCCGTTCGTACGCCTCGGCGTGGTGTCCCTGCCCGGCGTCGGCGACCTGGACGTGTGGCGGCTGGCGACGTACGGCGGCGGCGTGTTCCTGCCGCTCCTCGACGCCGCGTGCGGGAAGCCCGGCGGTGGCTACGGCGGTGGCCGCTACCTGCTCGACACCGTCAAGGGAGCCGACCTGGGCGGCGACGGCCGGCGGCTGGTCGTCGACCTCAACTTCGCCTATCCGCCCTCCTGCGCCTACGACCCCAGCTGGGCCTGCCCGCTCGCCCCGGCCGGCAACACGGTCGACGTCGAGGTCCCGGTGGGCGAGCTGCAGCCGTGACTCCGGCCCCCGGCGCCTGGTAGCACCTACCCTCCATGGCCATCGCGGGCCGGCTCGCGTCAGCGCCGCTCGGCCTCGCGCACGACGACGTGGTGGACCGGGACGTCCAGGCGTTCCCGCGCCCGGGCCACCACGTCGTGGCGCAGCCACGTGGACCGGTCGTCCGGCTGCGTCGAGATCACCACGTGGTCGGCGCCGAAGCGCTGCATCGCCTGCTCCAGCGCGACCAGGGGTCGGTAGTCCCCCAGCTCGCCGTCGACGGTGAGCCCGCGATCGCGCAGCATCGCCAGGGTCTGCTCGAGCCGGCGCTCCGCGGCCGCCGTCGTCGCCTCCCACACGAAGGCCGCGCCCTCGCGGTCGGCCTCACCGGTGTCGACCGGGTTGGCGGGCACCACGACGTAGTAGTCCGCCGACTCGCTGCCCGGCAGCGCTTCCAGGGCGTCGTGCAGCTCGTCGCCCGTCAGCGTCCGGTTGGCGAGCACCAGCACCCGGTGGGCCCGCTCGTCGTCCGCACGGCCAGCGGCACCGATCGATCGGACCTCCTCCGCGGACACCGAGCCGCCGCGCCACCGGGTGACGCCGTAGAGCACGAGGACGACGCCGAAGGACAGCAGGCTGAGCAGCAGCTGCGAGCGGGTGTCGGCCGAGAACGCCATCTGCCCCAGCACCACGACGATGCCCACGGCTGCCGTGATCGTCAGCCAGGGGAACAGCCACATCTTCACGGTCAGCTCCGCCTCGTCGGTGCGGCGGCGGAGCACGAACTGGGACACGGCGATCAGCAGGTAGACGAACAGGATGACCGCACCGGAGGAGTTCAGCAGGAACAGGAACACGGTGTCCGGTGAGACGTACGCGGCGATGACGCTGAGGAAGCCGACGACCGTCGACGCCAGGATCGCCCAGACCGGGACGCCCCGCGAGCTGACCGTGATCAGCTTCATCGGCGCCTCGCGCCGTGCGCCGAGCACGAAGAGCATCCGGGATGCCGTGTAGAGCCCCGAGTTGAGGCAGGAGAGCACGGCCGTGAGCACGACGGCGTTCATCAGGTGGTCGGCGTACGGGATGCCCATCTCGGTGAACGCGGCGACGAACGGCGAGGAGCCGAGCTCGTTGTCGTCCCACGGCAGGATGCACACCAGCAGGAACGCGGAGCCGACGTAGAAGGTCAGCACCCTCACGATCACCGACTGGGTGGCACGTGCGATGGCCTTCTCCGGGTCGTGCGACTCGGCTGCCGCCACGGTGGCGATCTCGGCCCCGACCATCGAGAACACCACGACGACGATGCTGGAGAAGATCGCGCCGACGCCGTTGGGCAGGAACCCGCCGTGCGCGGTCAGGTTGCTGACGTCGAACGCCTGGCCGGGCCACAGCCCCACGACGAAGAGGGCTCCCAGCACGAGGAAGACCACGATCGCGGCGACCTTGATGCTGGCGAACCAGTACTCGAACTCGCCGTACGAGGACACCGAGATCAGGTTGGTGCCGGTCATGAGCAGCATCAGGCCGAGGGACAGCAGCCACAGCGGCGCATCGACCCAGTACGTGATGATCTGGGCACCCGCGACCGCCTCGAAGCCGACCACGATGACCCAGAAGTACCAGTACAGCCAGGCGACCGAGAAGCCCGCCCAGCCGCCGAGCGCCATCCGGGAGTAGTCGGAGAAGGACCCGGTGGACGGGTTCGCCGTGGCCATCTCGCCGAGCATCCGCATCACCAGGACGATCAGGCCGCCGGTGACCAGGTAGGTGAGGAACGCTCCCGGTCCGGCCTCGGTGATCACGGCGCCGGAGCCGACGAAGAGGCCGGCCCCGATGACGCCGCCGATGGCGATCATCGTGAGGTGTCGCTGCTTGAGGCCCTTGCGCAGCTCGCCCTGGGGTGCGGACCCCGAGGCCTCCGGCTCGACGGTGTCGGTCATGCAGTCCTCCCGGTGCCAGCGGCACCCGAGACGGCCCCGCACGCCGCACTCTTCCTCCCGGGTCCGGAGATCCGCAACCACCCCTTCGCGTGGTCCCGGCGGCCACGCCGCGCGCGGGCGACGTACGGGGAGGGCGGCAGGTCCTACCCTTCTCGCATGAGCACGACCATCCGAGGCACCGCCCTCGCCACGCTCGGCGTGGCCCTGCTGATCACCACGGCCTGCGCCCCGCGCGACGAGGCCGACGACACCGCGTCCGACAGCGGCTCCACTGCCGCGGCCGCGGACTGCGAGAAGGACGCTCTCGACACCTACTCGGAGGGTGTCCTGACCGTCGCGACCGACAACCCGGCGTACGAGCCGTGGTTCGTCGACAACGACCCCAGCAACGGCAAGGGCTACGAGTCCGCCGTCGCCTACGCGATCGCCGACGAGCTCGGCTTCGCCGAGGACGAGGTCGAGTGGGTCAAGGTGCCGTTCAACGCCGTGGTCAGCCCGGGGGAGAAGAAGTTCGACTTCGACGTCAACCAGGTCTCGATCACCCCGGCGCGGGCCAAGGCGGTCGACTTCTCCAGCGGCTACTACGACGTCCGCCAGGTCGTCGTGTCCACGGAGGGCAGCCCGATCGACGGCGCCACCTCGATGGCCGAGCTGCAGGACGCGAAGCTGGGCGCGCAGGTCGGCACCACCAGCTACACCGCGATCACCGACCAGATCCAGACCACCGAGCAGGCGGCGCCGTACGACACCAACGACCAGGCGGTGCAGGCCCTCGACAACGGGCAGATCGACGGCATCGTGGTCGACCTGCCGACCGCGTACTTCATGACGGCAGTCCAGCTCGACAAGGGCGTCATCGTCGGCCAGCTCCCACAGGCCGGTGACGACGTGGAGCAGTTCGGGGCCGTGCTCGACCTCGGCAGCCCGCTCACCGACTGTGTCAGCCAGGCCGTCGACACGCTCCGCGAGGACGGCACCCTTGCCGACCTCGAGGACCAGTGGCTGTCGCAGCAGGGCGCGCCGGAGCTGTCCTGAGCACGCAGGCCGACGCCCAGCCCGGCGAGGGGACCTCCGACGGCTGGCAGCCGTCGGAGGCCCAGCGCGAGCGGGACGCGTTCCGGCGGCGGCGCACGCTGCGCAGCGGTGTCGTCGCACTGCTCAGCAGCCTCGTCGTCCTCGGCCTGGTCGGCGCCGCCCTCGTCACCTCGCCGGGGTGGGAGCGGGTCCAGCAGACGTACTTCGACTGGGACAAGGCGGTCGACTCGTTCCCGGCCGTCCTCGACGGGCTGTGGCTCAACATCCGGGTCACGCTGGTCAGCGGGGTGCTGATCCTGCTGCTGGGCCTCGGCATCGCCGTGATGCGCACGCTGCGCGGCCCGGTGACGTTCCCCCTGCGGCTGCTCGGGACGGTGTACGTCGACGTGTTCCGCGGGCTGCCGCTGCTGCTGCTCCTGCTGCTGCTCGGGTTCGGCGGGCCGGCGCTCAACCTGGCGGGCCTGCCGCGCGAGGCGATCTACTGGGCGTGCGCGGCCCTGGTGCTCTCCTACTCCGCGTACGTCGCCGAGGTGTTCCGGGCCGGCATCGAGTCCGTCCACCCCTCGCAGCGGCTGGCCGGCCGGGCGCTCGGGCTCAGCTACTCGCAGAACCTGCGGCTCGTGGTGCTGCCGCAGGCGTGGCGCCGGGTGCTGCCGCCGCTGATGAACGACCTGGTGTCGCTGCAGAAGGACTCCGGCCTGATCGCCGTCGTCGGGGTCGTCGACGCGATCCGGGCCGCCCAGATCGAGACGGCCGAGGACTTCAACTACACGCCGTACGTCGTCGCGGGGGTGCTGTTCGTCTGCCTCACCGTCCCGATGGCGCGGCTGACCGACCGGTTCGCGCGCAAGCAGGGCTTCCACGGCGCCGGGGGGATGCTCTGATGGCGCTGCTGGAGATGTCCGGCGTCCGCAAGTCGTTCGGCCACAACCTGGTGCTGCGCGACGTCGACCTCGTGGTGGAGCCGGGGCAGTGCGTCGTGCTGATCGGCGCCTCCGGCTCGGGCAAGTCGACGCTGCTGCGCTGCGCCAACCTGCTGGAGACCGTCGACGACGGCGTGATCACCTTCCAGGGCGACGACATCAGCGACCCGCGCGTCGACGCCGACGCGGTGCGGTCTCGGATGGGGCTGGTGTTCCAGGCGTACAACCTGTTCCCGCACCTCGACGTGCTCGGCAACCTCACGCTCGCGCTGCGGAAGGTGCACGGCGTCGACGCCGCGGAGGCCGACCAGCGCGCCACCGAGATGCTGGAGCGGGTCGGGCTGAGCGACAAGACCCGGGCGCGGCCCGACGACCTCTCGGGCGGGCAGCAGCAGCGGGTCGCGATCGCCCGCGCACTGGTGACCCGGCCGGCGCTGATGCTGCTCGACGAGGTGACCTCGGCGCTCGACCCGGAGCTCGTGGGGGAGGTGCTCGACCTGCTCTCCGACCTCAAGGCGGAGGGCGTGACGATGCTGCTCAACACCCACGAGATGGGGTTCGCCCGCGACGTCGCCGACCAGGTCTGCTTCCTCCACGACGGCGTCGTGCACGAGTCGGGCACGCCCGGCCAGGTGCTCGCCGACCCGCAGCAGGAGCGCACCCGCGCCTTCCTGTCCCGGTTGCGGACCTGACGCCGCAGTTGACCTCGGCAACCGATTGGGTCGCTGTGGGTCCGCCGGAATAGCCTGTCCGGGCGCGCGGTTGCGCGTGACGACGAGGGGAGCCTGGGGACCAGTGGCGGACGAGTGGAGCGATCGTTCAGCGTCGAAGGGGTCGACGACACGTGAGGGCTTCGCCGTACTCGGGGTCGCGATCCGCCGCGAACCACTGATCTTCACCCTCTCCACCATCGGCAGCCTGCTGTTCGGCGTGATGACCGTGGCGGACGCCTGGGTGCTCGGCTGGGCCACCGACCACGTCGTGATCCCCGCCTTCCGCGACGGCGAGATCGCCACCGGCCTGCTCTGGACCGTCCTCGGGCTGTTCATGGCGGTGGCGGTGCTCCGCGCGGTCGGCATCGTGGCCCGCCGGCTCGGTGCCGGCGTCATGCAGTACCGCATGCAGGCCCACACCCGCCGCGCCGTGACGCGCCAATACCTCACGCTCCCGATGGAGTGGCACCAGCGCCACCCGACCGGGCAGCTGCTGTCCAACGCCTACTCCGACGTCGAGGCCGCCTGGGGGCCGATCGCGCCGCTGCCCATGGCCGTCGGCACCGTCGTGATGATGGTGGTCGCGGTCGTGCAGATGTTCGTCGCCGACCTCGTGCTGGCGATGGTCGGGCTGTTCGTCTTCCCGGCCGTCATCGTCACCAACGTCGTCTACCAGCGGCTCGCGTCCGGCTGGGCGACCCGGGCCCAGCAGCTGCGGGCCGAGGTGAGCGAGATCGCCCACGAGTCCTTCGACGGCGCGATGGTGGTCAAGACCCTCGGCCGTGAGACCGAGGAGACCGACCGGTTCACGACCAAGGCCCACGAGCTGCGCGACGCCAACATCCGGGTCGGCCTGTTCCGCGCGGCCTTCGACCCGACGCTGGCGGCGCTGCCCAACCTCGGCGTGATGGTGGTGCTGGCGGTCGGCGTCGAGCGGGTGCTCTCCGGCAGCACCGACGCCGGCGACGTGGTGACGGTGTCCTACCTGCTGACGATCGTCTCGTTCCCCATCCGCTCGCTGGGCTGGCTGCTGGGCGAGTTCCCGCGCAGCGTCGTGGGCTTCCACCGCACCCGGCGGGTGATCGAGGCGACCGGCGCGATGCCGTACGGCCCCGCGGCGCTGCCGGAGTCCGGCCGCGCCGCCCGGCTCGAGGTCGACGGGCTGGGCTACTCCTACGACCCCGACGTGCCGCTCCTCGACGAGGTCACCTTCGACGTCGAGCCGGGCCGTACGGTCGCCCTGGTCGGCGCCACCGCGTCCGGCAAGAGCACCCTGACCAGCCTGATGACCCGGCTGGTCGACCCGGACCGCGGGGCGATCCGGGTCGACGGCGTCGACCTGCGCGACCTGGGCCGCGGCGAGCTGGCCGACGCGGTCGCGGTGGTCGGCCAGACCGCCTTCCTGTTCGACGACACCGTCCGCGGCAACGTCACGCTGGGGGCCGACATCAGCGACGAGGAGGTCTGGGAGGCGCTGCGCGCCGCCGAGGCCGACGGCTTCGTCGCGGCACTGGCCCACGGGCTCGACACCACGCTCGGCGAGCGCGGGACCTCGCTCTCCGGCGGGCAGCGGCAGCGGATCTCGCTGGCCCGGGCGCTCGTGCGCCGGCCGCGGCTGCTGATCCTCGACGACGCCACGTCCGCGGTCGACCCGGAGGTGGAGGCGCGGATCCTCGCCACGCTGCGCCAGGAGCGCCGCGGCGGCACGGTCGTGGTGGTGGCCTACCGCAAGGCGACGATCGCCCTCGCCGACGAGGTCGTCCACCTCGAGGGGGGCCGGGTCGCCGACCGCGGCACCCACGCCGAGCTGCTCGGCCGCAGCCCGGCGTACGCGCGGCTGGTCAACGCCTACGAGCAGGCCGCCGCCGACCACGCCCAGCAGGCGGAGGCCGCGGCCGCGGGCCGCGACGGAGAGGCGGTGGAGCGCCGATGACCACCGTCACGCACCACCGGCACCCGCTTCGACTCCGGCGACGACATCGCGCCGATCGAGACGATCCGGCGCGGCATCGCCTACAGCCCCGAGCTCAAGGACGGCTTCGGGCTGACCCTGTTCTACGCCGCGCTCGCGTCGCTCGGCCAGGTGATCGTGCCGATCTCGGTCCAGCAGGCGCTCGACCGCGGCATCAACGCGGCCGGCGGCCCCGACGTCCCGTTCGTGCTGTTCACGGGCGCGCTGGCGACCGTCGCGATCATCCTCACCAGCGTGGCGTCCTACCTGATGACGAGCCGGCTGTTCCGTACCGCCGAGCGGGGCCTGGCCACGCTCCGGATCAAGGCGTTCCGCCACGTCCACGACCTGCCGCTGCTGACCCAGAACACCGAGAGCCGCGGGGCGCTGGTCTCGCGGGTGACCACCGACGTCGACCAGGTCAGCCAGTTCCTGGTGTTCGGCGGCCTGATCTTCATCATCAGCATCGGCCAGATGCTGGTCGCCACCGTGGTGATGGTGTTCTACAGCTGGCAGCTCGCCCTCGTGGTCTGGGTGGCGTTCGCGCCGCTGTTCCTCTCGATCCGCTGGTTCCAGCGCAAGCTGACCGCGGCCTACTCCGTCGTGCGCCGCCAGGTCGGGGTGCTGCTCTCGGCGATCTCCGAGCCGGTCGTCGGGGCCGAGGTGGTGCGCTCGTACGCGATCGAGGACCGCACCCAGGAGCGGATCGACACCGCGATCGACGAGTTCCAGGCGGCCAGCGTCAAGGCCCAGCAGTTCACCGTCGTCTCGTTCTCCCTCGGTGGCCTCTCCGCCGGCCTCGCCAACGCCGGGGTGCTCGTCATCGGGGTGCTGCTCGGCTTCGTCGGGGACGTCTCGGTCGGCACGGTGCTCGCGTTCGCCTTCCTGGTGACGCTGTTCGTCGGACCGGTCCAGATGGGCACCCAGATCCTCACCGACGCCCAGAACGCCATCGCCAGCTGGCGGCGCGTCATCGGCATCCTCGACACGCCCGCCGACCTGGTCGACCCCGGGCCCGAGGGGCGGGTGCTGCCGCGGGGACCGATCGACGTGGCCTTCGACGACGTGGGCTTCGCCTATCCCGGCGGCCCGCCCGTGCTGCGCGACATCACCACGTCGATCGCCGCCGGCACCCGGCTCGCCGTCGTCGGCGAGACCGGCTCCGGCAAGTCGACGTTCGCCAAGCTGCTCACCCGGCTGATGGACCCCTCCGAGGGCCGGGTGCTGCTCGACGGCATCGACATCCGCGACGTGGCCTCCGCGAGCCTGCGCAGCAGCGTGGTGCTGGTGCCGCAGGAGGGGTTCCTCTTCGACGACTCGATCGCGGCCAACGTCCGCTACGGCAGGCTCGACGCCACCGACGAGCAGATCCTCGCCAGCGCCGCCGAGCTGGGCCTCGCCGACTGGGTCGCCGGCCTGCCGTACGGGCTGGCCACCGAGGTCGGCCAGCGCGGGGAGTCGATGTCGGCGGGGGAGCGACAGCTGGTCGCGCTGCTGCGCGCCCACCTCGCCGACCCCGACCTGCTGGTGCTCGACGAGGCGACCAGCGCCGTCGACCCGCAGCTCGAGATGCGCATCCAGCGTGCCCTCGAGCGGCTGATGACCGGCCGTACCAGCGTCACCATCGCCCACCGGCTCTCGACCGCCGAGGCGGCCGACGAGGTGGTCGTGGTCGACCGCGGCCGGATCGTGCAGCGCGGCCACCACGACGAGCTGCGGCGCCAGGAGGGCTCGGTCTACGCCGGCCTCCACGCCTCGTGGGTGGCCCAGTCGGCAACCCGCTGACCGGGCACGTGCGGCACCGTCAACCCCGCTGACCGGGCACTGCGTGGTCCCCGGGAGGTGCGGATCGCCCGGTGGACAGCTCCGCCCCCGCACGGACTGCCGGTCAGTGGGTGGGGTGGGCACGGATTTGCCCGGGCAGCGGGTTCTGGCACGGATGCGAGACTGGGCGGCATGACCGAGCTCGACCCCGCCGTCGCCGACCGGCTCAAGCGGACCGCCGAGGGCCTGGTGCCCGCGGTCGTGCAGCAGCACGACACCGGGGAGGTGCTGATGCTGGGCTGGATGGACGACGAGGCGCTGGCCCGCACCCTCGAGACCGGCCGGGCGACGTACTGGTCCCGCTCCCGGCAGCAGTACTGGGTCAAGGGCGAGACGTCCGGCCACGTCCAGCAGGTCCGGGAGGTCCGGCTCGACTGCGACGGCGACACGCTGCTGGTCAAGGTCGACCAGACGGGGGTCGCCTGCCACACCGGCGACCGCACCTGCTTCGACGCCGACCTGGTGCACCGTGCCTGAGCCGACGACCGACTCCACCCCCGACCGGCGCCGTACGTTCGCTCCCGGTCGTCGGGGTCGGCGTGCTCGCGGGCGCCCTGGCCGCGCTGGCGGGGGCCCGGGCGTGGGTGGCCGGGTCCGACGCAGCCCCCGGCGGCACGCCGCCGGTGCTGCCCACCGCGGCGGACGTCGGCGAGTCGCCGCTCGCCGCCGCGCTGAGCCTGGTCGTGCTCGCCTGCTGGGGGGTGCTGCTGGTGACCCGCGGGGTCGTACGACGGGCGGTGGCGGTGCTCTCCGTCGTGGCCTCGCTGGGCTTCGCCGCGACCGTGGTGGTGGGCTTCTCCAGTCTCCCCGACCAGGTCGCCGAGGCGATGCGCGAGAGCGGGGTGCCCGACGACGCCCTCGGCACCGAGCTGACCGCGTGGTTCTGGGTGGCGGCGGCCTCGTCCGTGGTGCTGGTCGTCGCGGGTGCGCTGGCCGTCGCCTGGTGCCCGGCGTGGCCCGAGATGGGCAGCCGCTACGACGCGCCGGGGTCGGCCGACGAGCCCGCCGACGACGTCCCGCCGGAGGAGCGCAGCAACCTCGACCTGTGGAAGCAGCTCGACGAGGGTCGCGACCCGACGGCGTGAGCTCTTCACTACACTTGCCCCGCACCGCCCACCACGTACCGAGGAGCACCCGGCATGGCTGACAACCACGGCAACACCCCGGCCGCGTGGACCGGCGTCACCGTCGCCATGGTCGGCTTCCTCGTGGGCGGCGTCGGCCTCATGCTCGATCCCGTCAGCATGACCCTGTTCTGGGTCGGCTGCGCCCTCGGCGTCGGCGCCCTCGTGGTGTTCGCCGTGATGGCGAAGATGGGCCTCAACAGCTCCGAGCACTGATCGCGACAGGGACCCCGCCCATGTCCGTCCTGGACGACATCGTCGCCGGCGTACGGATCGACCTCGACCGCCGACGCTCGGCGACCCCCGTGGCCGACCTGCGCGCCGCCCTGGCAGACGTCGACCCGCCGCGTGACCCGATGCCGCACTTCCGCGGCGCCGGGTCCAGCGTCATCGCCGAGGTCAAGCGGCGCAGCCCCAGCAAGGGCGACCTCGCCGACATCCCCGATCCCGCCGAGCTGGCGGGCAGGTACGCCGCCGGAGGGGCCGCCGCGATCAGCGTGCTGACCGAGGAGCGGCGGTTCGGCGGCAGCCTGGCCGACCTGCGCGCCGTCCGCGCCGCCGTCGACGTCCCGCTGCTGCGCAAGGACTTCATGGTCGAGCCCTACCAGCTGCTCGAGGCCCGGGCCGCCGGCGCGGACCTGGCGCTGCTGATCGTGGCCGCGCTCGACGACGACACGCTCCACCGGCTCCACGACGAGGCGCGCGGCCTCGGGCTCACCGTGCTGGTCGAGGTGCACGACGAGGCCGAGACCGAGCGCGCCGTCGCGCTGGGGGCGGAGCTGGTGGGGGTCAACGCCCGCAACCTCCGCACGCTGGACGTCGACCCCGAGGCCTTTGCCCGGCTGGCACCGTTGGTGCCGGGCGACCGGGTGCTGGTCGCCGAGTCGGGCATCACCGGTCCCGACGACGTGGCGACCTACGTCGGCCTCGGCGCCCGCGCCGTGCTGGTCGGCGAGGCGCTGGTGCGCGACGGCGACCCCGAGGGCGCCGTCCGGACGATGACGGGAGTGACGGCATGACGCAGGAGCAGCCCCCCAGCGGCACGTGGGACGCCGACGAGCGCGGCTACTTCGGCACGTGGGGTGGCCGGTTCATGCCGGAGGCGCTGGTCGCCGCCCTCGACGAGCTCGACGCCGCGTGGCAGGAGGCCCGGGTCGACCCGGCGTTCCAGCGCGACTTCGAGGCGATCCTGCGCGACTTCGCCAACACCCCGAGCCCGCTCTACCACGCCGAGCGGCTCAGCCGAGCAGCTCGGCGTGACGGTGCTGCTCAAGCGCGAGGACCTCAACCACACCGGCGCCCACAAGATCCGCAACGTGCTGGGGCAGGCGCTGCTCACGAGGCGGATGGGCAAGCCGCGGGTGATCGCCGAGACCGGCGCCGGCCAGCACGGCGTGGCCGCGGCGACCGCCGCGGCGTACTTCGGGCTCGACTGCACCGTCTACATGGGAGAGGTCGACACCCGCCGCCAGGCGCTCAACGTCGCCCGGATGAAGCTGCTCGGCTCCGAGGTGGTGCCGGTCGCCTCCGGCAGCGCCACCCTCAAGGACGCGATCAACGAGGCGCTGCGCGACTGGGTCGCCAGCGTCGACCACACCGCCTACCTCTTCGGTACGGCGGCCGGGCCGCACCCGTTCCCCAGCATGGTGCGCGACCTGTGCCGCGGGATCGGCGACGAGGCCCGCCAGCAGTGCCTCGACCGGTGGGGGCGGCTGCCCGACGCCGTCGCCGCCTGCGTCGGCGGCGGCTCCAACGCGATCGGGCTGTTCACGGCGTTCCTCGACGACCCCGACGTCGCGATCCTCGGCCTCGAGCCCGCCGGCGACGGGGTCGAGACCGGCCGCCACGCCGCCACGATCTCCGCCGGTGCGGCCGGCGTGCTCCACGGAGCCCGGACCTTCGTGCTGCAGGACGAGGACGGCCAGACCGTCGAGTCCCACTCGATCTCCGCGGGGCTGGACTACCCGGGCGTCGGCCCGCAGCACGCCCACCTCGCCGCGACGGGGCGGGCGACGTACGTCCCGGTCACCGACGCCGAGGCGATGGACGCGATGGCGCTGCTCAGCCGTACGGAGGGGATCATCCCGGCGATCGAGTCGGCCCACGCGCTGGCCGGCGCGATCGACGTCGCCAAGCGGCTCGCCGACGAGCAGGGCCCCGAGGCGATCCTGCTGGTCAACCTGAGCGGGCGCGGCGACAAGGACATGGGGACGGCGATCGACTGGTTCGGGCTGGATCCCGAGTCGGCCACCGAGGAGCCGATCGGATGACCCCCACCGTCGCCACCGCGTTCGACACCGCGCGCGGGGAGGACCGCGCTGCCCTGGTGGGCTACCTGCCGGCGGGCTACCCCGACGTCGCGGGCGGGATCGAGGCGCTGCGCACCATGGTCGACGCCGGCTGCGACGTCATCGAGGTCGGACTGCCCTACAGCGACCCGGTGATGGACGGGCCGACCATCCAGGCCGCCGCCCAGCAGGCCCTCGAGGGCGGCGTCCGCACCCGCGACGTGCTGCGCACGGTCGAGGCGGTCGCCGCCACCGGCACGCCGACCGTCGTGATGACCTACTGGAACCCCGTCGACCGCTACGGGGTCGAGCGGTTCGCCGCCGACCTCGCCGGCGCCGGGGGAGCGGGGCTGATCACGCCGGACCTGACCCCCGACAGCGGTGAGGACTGGATCGCCGCCGCCGACCGCCACGACCTCGACAAGATCTTCCTGGTCGCACCCAGCTCGACCGACGCCCGGATCGCCATGACGACCGCCTCGTGCCGCGGCTTCGTCTACGCCACGGCCGTGATGGGCGTGACCGGCGCCCGGGCCAGCACCAGCGACCTCGCCGGACCCCTGGTCGCCCGCACCAAGGCGCTCCGCCCGGCAGGGGCTGACCTGCCCGTCGCGGTCGGCCTCGGTGTCAGCAACGGCGACCAGGCCGCGGAGGTGGCGTCGTACGCCGACGGCGTCATCGTCGGCTCGGCGTTCGTCCGGGTGCTGCTCGACCACGCCGACGACCGTCCCGCCGGGCTGCGCGCGCTCGCGACCCTGACCGAGGACCTGGCCGGGGGAGTACGACGTGGCTGACCTGCTCCGACGAGCGCTGGTCGGGGTGCTCGCGGCCGCGCTGCTGGCCGGCTGCGGCGGCGGCGCCCCCGAGGAGGGTGACCTCGCCGGCGCGGTGCTGACCGACCCGTACGTCGTGCCGGAGACGACGCTGGTCGACACCGGCGGCGACCCGTACTCGCTGGCGAAGGACACCGACGCCCGGCTGACCCTGGTGTTCTTCGGCTACACCAACTGCCCCGACATCTGCCAGGTCGTCATGTCCAGCCTGGCCAGCGCCATGACCCGGCTCTCCGACGCCGACCGCGACGACGTCGAGGTGGTGTTCGTGACGACCGACCCGGCCCGCGACGACCAGGAGACGCTCCGCGCCTACCTCGACCGGTTCGACCCGCAGTTCGAGGGCCTCACCGGGGACCTCGGGACGATCACCGACATCGGCGGCGAGCTCGGCATCGCGGTCGAGAAGGGCGAGCGGCTGCCGAGCGGCGGCTACGAGGTCACCCACAGCACACCCGTCGTCGGGATCGACGCGACGACCAGGTGCCGATCCTGTGGACCGAGGGCACCTCGGCGGCCGAGTTCGCCGACGACGTCCACACCCTGCTGACCGGGGAGGTCGCATGAACGTCGCCACGATCATCTGGAGCATCCCCAGCCCGGGCGAGGGCGTCTGGTACCTCGGACCGGTCCCGCTGCGCGCGTACGCCTTCTCGATCATCCTCGGCATCGTCGCCGCGGTCTGGATCGGGGAGCGCCGCTGGGTCGCCCGCGGCGGCCGGCAGGGCGAGGTCACCGACCTCGCGATCTGGGCGGTGCCGTTCGGCATGGTGGGCGGCCGGCTCTACCACGTGATCACCGACTGGCAGCTCTACTTCCCCGACAACCCCTGGGCCTCGCTGTACGTCTGGCGGGGCGGTCTCGGGATCTGGGGCGCGATCGCCCTCGGGGCGGTCGGCGTCGTGATCGGTGCCCGCCGCAAGGGGATCAGGCTGCTGCCGGTGCTCGACGCGATCGCCCCCGGGGTGCTGGTCGCGCAGGCGCTCGGCCGATGGGGCAACTACTTCAACCAGGAGCTCTTCGGCCGCCCGACCGACCTGCCGTGGGCGCTGCAGATCGACCCGGCGTTCCGGCCCGAGGGCTACTACGACGTCGCGACCTTCCACCCGACGTTCCTCTACGAGTTCCTGTGGTGCCTGGCGGCCTTCGTGGTCGTGGTGTGGGCCGACAAGCGGTTCCAGCTCGGCCACGGCCGGGTGGTGGCGCTGTACGTCATGGCCTACACCGCCGGACGCGGCTGGATCGAGGCGCTGCGGATCGACGACGTCCAGATGAACGACGTGTTCGGGCTGCGGCTCAACGTGTGGACCTCGATCGTGCTGTTCGTGGCCGCGGCGGTCTACTTCGTCTGGTCCGCACGCCGCCACCCCGGCCGGGAGACGGTCGTGTACGCGGACGGCTCCGTGCCCGACGCCCCGGTCGACGCCTCCGGCGACGCTCCCGACGAGTCCGCCGCCGAGACCCGCGTCCGAGGAGCCCGTGCCCGACGGGCCCGCGAACCCGCGCCGCTCCGGCGACCAGGGCACCGAGTAGCGACCCGCACCCCGGCGGTGGCTGGTCCACCGATCGGGCCTGCAGGACGGTGGCGGACCCACCGCCGACACGGCGGGTCGCGCGGCCTGTCCACCCGCCGCGAGACGCGCCAGGGCCCTCCAGAG
>CAVRTX010000024.1:0-66545 GCA_963724225.1 uncultured Actinomycetota bacterium
GACCTGGCAGCGTGCGGTGCCGGGCCGGGCGACGCTGGCGTCGACCCAGGTCGAGTACTCGCTGCTCAACCGCGACGTCGAGGCGGAGGTGCTCCCCGCCGCCCACGCGCTCGGGCTCGGCGTGCTCCCGTGGTCCCCGCTCGGGCGCGGCGTGCTCACGGGCAAGTACCGCCACGGCACGCCCAGCGACTCACGGGCCGCATCGCCGCACTTCTCCGGCTTCGTCGAGGGCTACCTCACAGCGCGGCCCGCCGGCGTCGTCGAGGCGGTCTGCCGGGCGGCCGACGGCCTCGGCTGGACGCCGCTGCAGGTGGCGCTGGTGTGGGTGCGCGACCGCCCGGGCGTGACCGCTCCCGTCGTGGGGGCGCGAACCTCCGCCCAGCTGCAGGCCGCGCTGGCCACCGAGGAGCTGACCCTGCCTGCCGAGATCATCGCCGCGCTCGACGACGTGTCCGGGGAGTGACGATGCCCACTCGACCGACCCAGCGCCCGCTCCGCGCCGGTGTGGAGTGGGAGTTCGACAAGATGGTGATCTCGCGCGAGCTCTCCCGCAGTGTCGTCACCCGGCTGCTGGTCGACCGCGCCGAGCACGGCGGCTGGGAGCTGGACCGGGTGCAGATCAAGGCCGACGGCACCCGTCGGGTGGTGCTGCGCCGCCGGATCATCCGGCAGCGGGCGCTGGTCTGAGGCCGGCTCAGACCTCGTCGAGGAACCGGTCGAACACCCGCGCCCCGAACTCCAGCGCGTCGACCGGCACCCGCTCGTCGACCCCATGGAACAGCGCGGTGAAGTCGAGGTCGGCGGGCAGCCGCAGCGGGGTGAACCCGTACGAGCGCATGCCCAGCTTGCGGAAGTGCTTGGCGTCGGTGCCGCCGCTCATCAGGAACGGCGCCACGAGGGCGTCGGGGTCCTCGGCCAGCAGGCTGCGGTGCATCGTGTCGACCAGCGCCCCGTCGTACGGCGTCTCCCAGGGGTTCTGGTTGGACAGGTAGTCGACCTCGACCCCGTCGCCGACGAGCTCGGCCACGGTCGCGAAGAACTCGTCCTCGAAGCCGGGAAGGAACCGGCCGTCGACCTGTGCCATGGCCTCGGTCGGGATGACGTTGGCCTTGTAACCGGCATTCAGGACGGTCGGGTTCGTGGTGTTGCGGATCACCGCGCCGAGCATCCGGGCGGCGCTGCCGAACTCCTCGACCAGCGCCTCGGCGTTCTCCGGGGTGGCCTCGGTGCCGGCGAGGTCGGCCACGGTCGCGAGCAGCACCTCCATCGCCGGCGTCAACCGGACCGGCCACTCGTGGGAGCCGAGCCGGGCGACCGCCTGCGCGATCCGGGTGACGGCGTTGTCGGGGTTGATCATCGAGCCGTGGCCGGCGCGGCCGCGCGCCGTCAGCCTCATCCAGGCCATGCCCTTCTCGGCGGCCTCCACGAGGTAGATCCGCTGCCCGCGCACCGTGGCGCTGAACCCGCCGACCTCGCCGACCGCCTCGGTCACGCCGTCGAAGTGGTCGGCGTGCTCCTCCACCATGATCTGCGCGCCGTGGTGGCCCCCGGCCTCCTCGTCGGCGGTGAAGGCCAGCACGATCGGCCGTTCCGGCACCGCCCCGGCGCGGGCACGCGCCCGGATGACCGAGAGCAGCATCGCGTCGAAGTCCTTCATGTCGACCGCGCCGCGGCCCCACACGAAGCCGTCCTGGATCTCCCCGGAGAACGGGTCGACCTGCCAGTCCTCGGCCGCCGCCGGCACGACGTCGAGGTGGGCGTGGAGCAGCAGCGCGTCCTCGCGCGACCCGGACCCGCCCCAGTGGGCGATCAGGCTGGTCCGGCCCGGCGTCCGCTCGACGACCGTCGATTCGATGCCGACCTCGTCGAGCAGGGTGGCGACGTGCTCGGCCGCCTTCCGCTCCCCCGGCCCGGTGTCGTCGCCGTAGTTGGACGTGTCGATCCGGATCAGGTCCCGGCACAGCTCGACGACCTCGGTCGTGGGGTCGTACGACGGGCGGTCGGCGTCGGTGGTCATCCCCCCATCTTGCACGCCTCCCGCGGCGGCGTCCCGATGCGGGATCCGACACCTTCCTTTGCTAATGTTCCCGACGCACTCGTCCGGGTGGCGGAATTGGCAGACGCGCTAGCTTGAGGTGCTAGTGCCCGTATTAGGGCGTGGGGGTTCAAGTCCCCCCTCGGACACCACCAGGTCCCCACGTTTCTGCAGGTCAGCGGCATGGGGACTACGCATTTCCTCGTCGATGAGCGTCCGCGCCGACTCTCTCCCAGCTTGTCCGCCGCCGCGAGTTGCCTTGACCGCAGCGGCCGCCTCGGACATCGATTCAAGACCGCCGCCGACCGGGTCACAGCGACGAGCTCCACGGGCAGGATCGATGCCCTGACGCGATCTCGGCATCGACGCGGCGACCGAGGACGACCGGTGATTCTCCAAGGCGATGGCTACGAGCGGGTCACGGAGATGTTCCACCCGCCGTTCGGGTGCGGGTGGTTCACGTCCGATGGCTCGCGACCGCCGCACGTGCACCTGATCGAGCTGGTCGTCTCGGGGGTGCGCGGCCACGGTCACTCCGCCACCGCGGCCTGAACAACCGCCCCTGTCCCCGGACACGGGAGGTGCTTGGTGTGTGCCGAGCAAGGTCACGAGAACGAGGTCGGAGCCGCGTCGATGGGGGGCGCCAGGACCGACCGTCAGCAGGTCGACTCGACGTCGCTGACGAGCTTGTTGGCCCGCGTGCGGAAGGCCGACAAGGCGGACCCAGCTGCCGCCATCGTTGCCGCCGTGCTACCGCACACCACCTACGTCGAACGAGCGCCTGGCCCGTCGGTGAGGTTTGACTCCTGCCGCGGCGGGACGCGTGGGGGCTCAGGCATGCCCTCTTCGGGCAGCAGTGTCTTCTGGTCAAGCACGTAGAGCAGCACGAAGGCGGGCACGATCAGGACTGCTGCAAGTGCGGTGGCGACCAGCACGGCGGTGATGGTGCCTGAGGGTGCGGCCGCGGCGGAGACGGTCAAGGACTCGGGGAGCAGGTAGTCCCACTGCGCCACCCCCCAGGCCAGCATGACGCTCGCGACCGCGCCAGCAGCGGCCAGGCGCGCGCCGCGCCGGATGGCGCGGGTGACCAGCACGAGGGCGGCCAGGCCGCAGATGGCCGAGAGGATCACGAGCGGCAGCGCTTGTGAGGTGAGGCCGTCGAAGAGGTATTCCGCGTCGTTGGCGAGCACGAAGATCCCGATCAGCGTCACTGCGCCGGCGGCGACGCCAGCTCCTGTCGCCCGGTGCCGGAAGTAGGCGACCATGGCCTCGTCGGCAAGCCGGTCGGCATCGCGGACCAAGAAGAAGGCGGCGAGGTACGCGGTGAGGCAGACGGCGAGCACCCCGCCGAGGACGGAGGTGGGGTTGACCCAGCTGTCCCACGGGTCACCCGCCCTGCCGCCGGCCGGGACTCGGCCCGAGGCGATGGCACCGACCACGGCGCCGAAGCAGTAGGGGACCAGGACCGAGGAGACCGCGAAGGCGGCGCCGAAGTTGCGTCGGTCGCGGGTCCGGAACACGGCCTTGCGGAACGCGAAGCTGGCACCGCGCAGCACGATGCCGAGCGCGGCGAGCGTCAGCGGCACGAACAACGTCAGGGTGATCGAGGCGTAGGCCTCCGGGAAGCAGGTCCACAGGAGCACCCACACGAAGACCAGCCACACGTGGTTGGCCTCCCAGACGGGAGCGATGGCGTGGTCGATGACCTCGCGTGGCCGCCCGCCCCGCTTGGTCCCTCCCGCCACGAGGTCCCAGAATCCGGCGCCGAAGT
Organism: uncultured Actinomycetota bacterium; assembly: GCA_963724225.1. GTDB lineage: Bacteria > Actinomycetota > Actinomycetes > Propionibacteriales > Nocardioidaceae > Nocardioides. Next base: position 3,807 of record CAVRTX010000024.1, read on the forward strand.
CGGCTCCGCCGAAGACCGCGTAGGTCGTGATCGCCGCGAACAGGATGAGGGCCGCTGCGGTGGCCATCACCGCAGGGCCTTCCGCTCGTCCACCGGATCGTCCGCGCCGGTCTCGATCGGCTCGCTTGGCCCGTAGGGAACGTCGGCCTCGCCGGAGCGGACACCTTCGCGGAACCGGCGACTCATCATCCGCAGCACCAGGACCGTGGTGATGCCGAGCCCCAGATAGAGGAACACCACGCCGATGAACGTGATCCAGATACCGGTGTTCGCGGTGGCAGCGTCCTCCACCTTCATCTTCTCGTAGACGATCCAGGGCTGCCGTCCGACCTCGCTGACGGTCCAGCCCGCCTCGAGGGTGATCACGGCGAGTGCCCCTGTCGTGGCCGACGCCCGGAGGAACCACCTGCTTCTGGGCATGTCTCTTCGGAAGATCCACGCAGCCCACCACCACAGGGTGAGCAGGAACAGCAGCGTCCCCAGGCCGACCATGAGGTCCCATGCCAGGTGGGTGACGTTGACCTCGTGAATGGACGGTCGGTCCGCGGCGGGTGTCTCGTCCAGCCCCTGGATCTCGGTGGACGTCCCCTGGCGGGGGTCGGACAGGATCGAGGCGAGACCGGGGATCCGGATTCCTCCGACTACCTCACCTTCGGAGTTGAGGTGACCGAACAGCACCTCCGGCACGTCGGTGCTGGTCTTGGGCACCATCTCGATGGCGGCGAACTTCGTCGGCTGGCTGTCGTAGACCCAGCGCGCCAGCCCGTCGCCGACCCCCATCTGGACCGGCGTCGCGATCGCGGCGACGGTGAACCCGATGATGAAGCCCAACCGGTGGTAGCGGTCAGTGCGGCCGCGCAACATGCCGACCGCGTACACCGAGGCGACCATGAAACCACCGACCAGGTACGCCGCGACCACCATGTGTGCGGCCATCAACGGCATCGCGTCGTTGAAGATCACACCCATCGGGTCGACGTCGGTCACCCGGCCGCCGGAGTCGAGGGTGACACCCTGGGGGGAGTTCATCCAGGCGTTGGCGGCCACCACCGAGATGCTGCCGAAGATGCCCGCGATTGCGATGGGCACGCCGGTCCAGAAGTGGGCCCACGGCTTCAGCCGACGCCACCCGAAGATGTAGATCGAGATGAAGACCGCCTCGGTGAAGAAGAAGATCCCCTCGAAGGCGAACGGCACACCAAACGCGGCGCCCCACTGCCCCATGAACTTCGGCCACAGAAGACCGAACTCGAAGGACAGCACGGTCCCGGTCACCGCCCCTACGGCGAAGGTGACCGCCATGTACTTCGACCACCGCTGGGCCAGCAGCATCGCGTCCGCGTCCCGATGCCTGATGCCCCGGTAGTTGGCGATCAGTGTCATCACCGACCACGACACCCCCAGGGGCACCAGGATGATGTGGAACGCGAGGGTGAAGGCCATCTGGGACCGGGCCCATGGCACGGGATCCACGCCGAGGGCCACGTTCGACAAGACCTCGATCACCACGGGTCACCCCTCGTCCGCCGCTACGGCGTCACCTGCGTCACCTGCGTCACCTTGCTTCTCGAAGGCGGGGACGACACCTCCGACGTCGCCGTCGCCGGCCTGCTCGAGGACGACCCGACCGACCGTCTGGCGCATCGTGATGGTTCGTTCCGCCCGTCCCCCGGCCGCGAACGTCCCAGTCCAGTGGAACATCGCCGAGAGCCGGTTCTTGAAACCGGTCAGGAAGGTGATGTGCACCAGCAGCCACATCAACCACCCGAGGAACCCGGACAGCCGGACCTTCTTGAAGCTGACCACGGCGTTGAAGCGGGAGATGGTCGCCATGCTGCCGAGGTCGCGATAGGTGAACTTCGCCGCCTGCTTGCCATGCAGCCGGCGCTTGATCGTGTTGGCGGCGTGGATCCCCGACTGCATGGCCACCTCAGCGACGCCGGGAAGGTCATCGAGCGCCATCATGTCCCCGACCGCGAAGACCTCGGGGTGGTCGGGCAGTGTGCAGTCCTCGAGCACCGCGATCCTGCCCGCCCGGTCGCACGTCGCGCCGCTGGCCTCGGCAAGCAGGCCGGCCAAGGGCGAGGCCTGCACCCCTGCGGCCCAGATCTTGGTACGACAGACGATCCGCTCGGTCGAGCCGTCCGCGGTCCGGACCTCGACGCCGAACGGGTCCACCCCGGTGACGATCGTCCTGGTCCGGATCGCCACACCGAGCCGGCGCAGCTCAGTGGCCGCCCTCTCGGAGAGCCGGTCGCCGAACGTCGACAGGACCTCCTTCCCACCGTCGACCAGCAGGACCCGGGCGTCGGCGGGGTTGATCCGACGGAAGTTGTCCTTGAGGCCCGTGCGGGACAGCTCGGCGATCTGACCTGCGACCTCGACACCGGTCGGCCCACCCCCGACGACCACGAATGTGAGCCACGCGCGACGTGCTTCCGGGTCCTCCTCGTGCTCTGCCATCTCGAAGGCACCGAAGATCCGGCCCCGCAGCTCCAGGGCGTCGTCGATCGTCTTCATGCCCGGCGCAAACCGGGAGAATTCGTCGTGCCCGAAGTAGGACTGAGCCGCCCCGGCGGCGACGATGAGGCTGTCGTACTCGTAGGTGCGCACGCTGTCGTCGGGTCGCCTGGCGCTCACCGTCCGAGCTGCGAGGTCGAAGCCCTCCACCGTGGCCATCTCGACGGTCACGTTCGAATGCCGACGCAGGATGTCTCGGATCGGCGGCGCCACCTCTCCCGCGGACAGGATGCCGGTCGCGAGCTGGTAGAGCAGCGGCTGGAACAGGTGGTAGTTCCGGGCGTCGACCACGGTGACGTCGACGCGAGCGCGTCGGAGGAACTTCGCCGCGAACAGCCCGCCGAAACCTCCTCCGACGATGACAACCCGGTGAACTGCAACATCGGCCATGTCGACGTGGTCTCAGCCGAAGCGTTGGATCAAGTGATCGCCGACGCGCAGAGCATTGGCGATGGCGGTCAAGGACGGGTTGACGGCTCCGATGCTGGGGAAGAAGCTCGTGTCCACGACGTACAGGTTGTCCACGTCATGGGCCTTGCAGTTCGTGTCGAGAGCGCTCGACGCCGGGTCGAGGCCGAACCTGACGGTCCCCGCTTGGTGGGCCGTCGCGCCGATCGGCATGCTCTTGTGCAGGTACAGGCTGCGGTCCAGCAGGTGGTGCTTGTGCATCCCCAAGTGTTCCAGCATGCCGTCGAGCTTGTGGCGCAGCCGCGTGACCCCCTCGACGTTGTTCTGCTCGTCGATGCTGAGGTGGATCGCTCCGTCCCGGTCCACCGTCACACGGCTGTCGGCGCGGGGCAGGTCCTCCCCACAGAGCCAGAAGTCGACCGCGTGGTGTGCCAGCACCTCGAATGGCAGATCCGGGGAAAGCCGACCCGCCCACCGGGGCGCTTGCGCATGGATCTCCGCATCGTCTGACTTGCCCAGCATCTGTATCCCGCCGAGAGGGAACTCCCAGTCGTCGGCGCCCAGGTACCAGTCGTTCATCGCCAACGTCTTCTGGAACCGGGTGGGGTTGGGCTCCCGTGAGACGGCCATCAGGGCAATGTTGTTGTGTCGCATGTAGTGCCGACCGACCACTCCCGAGCTGTTCGCCAGCCCCTCCGGGTGGCGTTCACCGGCGGACCTCAGCAGCAGCGCGGCGGAGTTCACCGCGCCACACGCGACCACCACGATGTCGCCGGTGAACGTGGTGACCGATCCGTCATCCATGGCCGTGACGACCCCTGTGACGGTGCGTCCGGAGGCGTCGACCTCCAGGCGTTGAACGCGGGCGCCTGTCACGAGCGTGACATTGTCTCGGGACAGAACCGGGTCCACGCAGATGACCTGTGAGTCCGACTTGGCGTCGAGCACGCACGGGAAGCCGTCGAGGCGGTCACAGCGGATACAGACGCTCGTCCTGGTAGGACGACCCGGACGCTCCTCGTCCAGCTTGACGCCGACCGGCAGGTGGAACGGATGGAGCCCGAGCTTCTCCAGGTCGTCGCTCAGCTGCTGGATACGAGGCTCGTGGGACACGGGCGGATAGGCGTACTGCGCGCTGGCGTGGCCCTCGCTCGGGTCCTCACCGTGCTCGCCGTGCACCAGGTACAGGTGCTCCGCCTGCGTGTAGTAGGGCTCGAGCTCGTCGTAGGAGATGGGCCAGGCTGGGGAGATGCCGCCGTGGTGACGTAGCTCGCCGAAGTCCTCCGGCCGCAGTCGAAAGAGGGCGGCTCCGTAGAACTTCGTGTTGCCGCCGACGTAGTAGTTGACCTCGGGCTGGAAGTCCTGGCCGTGCCCGTCGTACCAGACCTCCGGTGCGAGGTACTTGCCTCGCACGAACACCGCCTGTGTAGACCAGTTGTCGCGCTCCCGTGGCAGGAAGTCCCCACGTTCCAGCCACAGCACCCTCGCGCCACTCGTGGCGAGCCGATGCCCGAGAGTCCCCCCTCCGGCACCCGTCCCGATGATCACCGCGTCGTAGTGCTGGTCGTCCGCCATGGCTGAACCCCTCCCGAGGTGAACACCCGTACCTCGACGATCTCCCGCCGACCATCGCTCGTCTTCCCCCGAATCAGAGGAGGTTCTCTGCGGAAGAAGGTCGGATCATCCGTAGAGGGGAACAGCGCTGCGGTCCGGGAGCTGTCTCACACACGGGGGCTGGCTTCGGCCGGCGCGAACCGAGGAGTCCCGCGCCAACCTGCCGCCAAGACGACCGCTCGGAGGAGATCACGATGTCACCTACCAACAGCCAGGAGCAGCGCCCCGCGGACGTCCTGGTGGTCTTCGGTATCACTGGTGACCTGGCGAAAGTGATGACGTTCCGATCGTTGTACCGCCTGGAGGCCCGCGGACTGCTGGACTGCCCGATCGTGGGCGTCGCCGCCGACGACTGGACGCAGGAACAGCTCATCGAGCGCGCCCGCGAGTCGATTGCGAGCACGGGTGAGGTCATCGAGCCCGGCGTGTTCGACCGGTTCACCGCGAGGCTGTCGTACGTGCACGGCGACTTCACCGACCGGGACACCTATCAACGAGTCGCGGATGCGATCAAGGGCGCCGAGTGCCCCGTCTTCTACCTCGAGATTCCGCCGTTCCTCTTCGGACGGGTGGTGCACGGCCTGTCCGAGGCGGACCTGACCAGGTCGGCTCGTGTGGTGGTGGAGAAGCCGTTCGGGCATGACCAGTCCTCCGCCGGCGAGCTGGCCGACGAGCTGCACCAGTACATCGACGAGTCCCAGCTGTTCCGGATCGACCACTACCTCGGGAAGATGGGGATCGACGAGATCCTGCACCTGCGGTTCGCCAACACCATCCTCGAGCCGGTGTGGAACCGCAACTACGTCTCCTGCGTGCAGATCAACATGTCCGAGAGCTTCGGGGTCGAGGACCGGGGGCACTTCTACGACCCGGTCGGGGCGATGCGCGACGTCGTGGTCAACCACCTGATGCAGGTCGTGTCTGCGGCTGCGATGGAGGCACCGTCCCGGGGTGACCTGAAGACGATCAAGGATGCCCAGGTGGCTCTGTTCAACTCGGTCGTCGAAGCGGACCCGGCCGACTACGTGCGCGGCCAGTACGACGGGTATCTCGACATCGACGGGGTGGCACCGGATTCGGCCACGGAGACCTTTGCCGCGATGCGGCTCGAGATCGAGAACTGGCGGTGGTCGGGTGTCCCGTTCTTCATTCGGACCGGGAAGCGGCTGCCAATGACGCAGACGGAGCTGCGGCTCGTCTTCAAGCGTCCACCGCGGCTGGGCTTCGGGGTGATGGGACCGCAGACCGAGACGAACCAGGTCGTGGTCAAGCTGGACCCTGCGACCGGGATCAGGGTGATCCTCGACGCGCGCCGAACTGACATCTCGGCGATCGGAAGAATCGATCTGGACATGGAGTTCGCAGAGCAGGGTGGTGAGGGAGCCACGCCGTACGAAGTGCTCCTGTACGCCGCCCTGCGCGGGGACAGCACCCGGTTCACCCGGCAGGACGGGGTCGAGGAGACGTGGCGGGTCATGCAGCCGCTGCTGGACGCGCCGCCTCCGGTACAGGGGTACGCGCCCGGCTCCTGGGGTCCAGCGGAGGCCGATCGACTGACGGCGGAGCACGGCGGATGGCACGCCCCGTGGGTGGCGTCATGAACGACATGGCCCCGCAGAGCGCCGCGATGCCCTCCCCCTTTCCGCCCATCGCTGACTACGCCTTCCTGTCCAACTGCCACACCGGGGCCCTGATCGCACCGGACGGCGCGATCGACTGGCTCTGCCTCCCGAGCTTCGACTCCCCCAGCGTGTTCGGCACCCTCCTCGACCGTCAGGCGGGCTACTTCAGGTTCGGGCCCTTCGGGATCAACCATTCGACCTCGCGGGTCTACGAGCCCGGCTCGAATGTGCTGTCCACGACGTGGAAGACCCCTTCGGGATGGGTCCTGGTCCGCGACGCGCTGACCATGGGCCCACGAGAGTCCGAGGACGCGGTGACGCCGCACACCCGGCCTCCGGCCGACGACGACGCCGACCATCTCCTGGTGCGGACGGCTCGTTGCCTGGAGGGCAGCGTCGAGATGGACCTGGTGTGCGAGCCGGCCTTCGACTACGGCCGGACGCCGGCGGAGTGGACCCTGGTCGACGGAGGGCGGCACGCCGCCGACGCAACCGCCGGGGGGCAGACCATCAGGCTGCAGACCGACCTCGCGCTCGGCGTGGAGGGCAGCCGGGTCCGGGCCCGGCACGTGCTCTCGGCCGGTGAGGAGTGCTTCTGCGCCCTCTCGTGGGCCGACGGACTGGTCGCACCCGCGGACGTCGACGAGGCCATCCGCCGCGTGGACGCCACCACGCGGTTCTGGCGTGCTTGGCTGGGACGCGCGCGGATGCCCGACCACCGCTGGCGCGACCCGATCCAGCGGTCGGCGCTGACCATCAAGGGCCTCACCTACATGCCGACCGGCGCCACCGTTGCGGCGTTGACAACCTCGCTGCCCGAGACGCCCGGTGGCGAGCGGAACTGGGACTATCGCTACACCTGGATGCGCGACACCACCTTTACGTTGCAGGCGCTGCACTTCCTGAACCTGGACTGGGAGGCCGACGAGTTCATGCAGTTCGTCGCTGACCTCGAACCAACCGAAACGGGCTCGCTGCAGATCATGTACGGCATCGACGGTAGGCGCGACCTGACGGAGTCCACCCGCGACGACCTGTCCGGTTACGCGAATGCTCGGCCCGTGAGAATCGGCAACGGTGCTTTCGATCAGCGCCAGAACGACGTGTTCGGAGCGGTCCTTGACTCCGTCCTGCTGCATACCCAACGTAGCCAACGGCTGCCTCGACGACTGTGGCCCATCGTCCAATCGCAGGCCAGGTGCGCCACCGAGGTGTGGCGCGAACCCGATCAGGGGATCTGGGAAGCCCGCGGCAAGCCCCAGCACTACGTGTCGTCCAAGCTGATGGGCTGGGTTGCGCTGGACCGTGCGTCGAAGTTGGCAGAGATTCGGGGCGACGCGGAGCTCACCGCAACGTGGCGAGATACCGCCGATGAGATCAAGGCCGACATCCTGGCGAACGGCGTCGACGCCCGGGGCGTCCTGCGCCAGCACTACGAGACCGACGCGCTGGACGCCTCCACGCTGCTAGCAGCGCTCTTCGGCTTCCTTCCAGCCACGGACGAGCGGCTGCGCGCCAGCGTGCTTGCGATCGCCGACGAGCTGACCGAGCACGGATTCGTGCTGCGCTACCGCACCGACGAGACCGACGACGGGCTGTCTGGCAAGGAGGGGACGTTCCTGATCTGTTCGTTCTGGCTGGTCTCTGCGCTGTCGATCATCGGCGAGGAGCAGCGCGCCCAGGACCTCATGGAGCGACTGCTGCGGATAGCCTCACCGCTCGGACTCTTCGCCGAAGAGTTCGACGTTGACACAGGTCGACACCTCGGGAACTTCCCCCAGGCCTTCTCCCACCTCGCTCTCATCGAGGCAGCGGGACGCATCATCGCCGCCGAGCGATTGCGAGAGCTCACGTGACATGGACCAGCCGTGGCGAGAGGCGCCATCGCCGTCTACCAGGTCGCTACGGGATCACCGCCTTCGGAGTGGGCCCACGCGTCGAACAAGGGCAAGCGGCGGTGACCCGATCGTGTTCACCGGCCCCATCTACGGCGACCCGCCGTCCCTTCCTGACCTCCACGGCTGCAGCACGGTGGCAGCCGGCCCGGTGTTCATGCCCCCCTCCGTGACCACCGGTGACCGGCCGGCCTTTACCGCACAAGTGAAGGGGCACGAGGAATGCATCCCCCACCGTCGGGTGAGCAGTACGGCATCGCCCACGCCGACTCACAGGCCTGCATCACCCAGGTGGGTGCGACCCTTCGCAGCTACACCGTCGGCGGGCACCACGTGGTCGATGGGTTCGAAGTCGACGAGCGCGCCGCCGATGGCCGGGGACAAGTGCTCGCCCCCTGGCCCAACAGGCTGACCAACGGCCACTACCAGTACCACGGCCGAGCCTGTCAGGCGCCGCTGAACGAGATCAGCCGACACGACGCCATTCACGGACTGGTGCGCTGGCTCGACTGGACCCCCATCGAGCGCCACCCAGCCATGATCACCCTGGCCTGCGCGCTCCGCCCACAACCCGGATACGAATGGCAGCTCGACCTCCAGATCACCTATGCACTGGACGACGGCGGGTTGACGGTGACCTTCCAAGCGGTCAATGCCGATCGCGAGCCTGCGCCGTTCGGACTCGGATTCCATCCCTACCTCACGCTCGACAGGTCCTCGATCAACCTGCTCGACCTGGTCATCCCTGCTGCCCGCACTCTGGATTCTGACGGCCCGTCCGGCGGGTCAACACCCCACCCGGTCGCGGGGACTCCCGATGACTTCCGGCAACCCCGCAGGATCGGGGCGGTTGAACTCGACCGGGCGTTCTGTGACCTCGCAGTCGGACCCGACGGACGCACAGTGGCCCAACTCAGCGACCCAAACAGCAAGCGATCAGTCGAGCTGTGGGTCGATCATGCCTTCCGCTACCTGATGGTCTACACCGGAGACCACCTGGGTGAACCCCAGCGGCGGCGGACAGCTGTGGCCATCGAACCCATGACTTGTCCGCCAGACGCACTCCGCACGGGCGTGAACCTCATAGAGCTGGAGCCCGGGGAACCTTGGCATGGCTCGTGGGGGCTGCGCTTGGCGAGGGGCGGGGCATGAGACCGCCCCTGCCACAAGTCGGACCGACAGACGCGCACGCCCAGCGGGGAGTCGGGCTGTCCCGTCGAGTCCTCATGCCGTTGAGTGCGGTGAGAAGCACCCCGTCGGATGAGAGCGACGCGCATCGCGGGGGCGTAACGTCTTCTTGAGTGCCCGCTTGCACCCTGGGGGGTGTGCAGGCGCCGTGAGCCGGGGGGCATCGCGGCGTCGACCTGGGCACCACCGTGGCTGTCCCCTGCCTTCCACGTAGGGGGCGGCCGCGCGTAGCTGTTACCCCATCGTTGGTCGATCACCCTGGGCCCTGAGCCCTAGGTTCGCCGGAGGCTCCGGCCGCTCTCCCCCGGAGCAGTACCTGGAGCGGCCGGAGTCATGTTCTCGGCTCTCGGGGAGTCTCGCTACCGGGATCCCAGAGGCGCGGTTCGGAAGCTCGGTTTGGGTTCCTGTGTTCGACGTAGGCTTCGGTCGCCCTCCAAGCTTGTCCCGGGGCGGCGGCCGGAGCCGGGTCCGTCGGTGCCTGAATCGTCTCGCCGCGGGGCACTTGAGCAATGGAGAGACCGACACGCTCGGGCGGTCCCGGGCCACCACCGCCAGTCGGCGCAAGCGGTGGAGGCCCGTTCATCTCTCCGAGATGACGGCGCCCCCGACGGCTACCCGTCCCCACCCAGCCCTTCCCCCAGCACCCGACGACGCCGCCGCCGTCCGGTCCCGAGGCCGGTGGGGGCACCCACCCCACCGCGTAGCGCGGCACGGACGCACGGGGACGTGATGGACTGACCCCGTGATGATCCGGCCCGCCGAGCTGACGGCGATCAAGGACGGGACCCTCGACCTCGCGTTCCGGCGCTGGGACCGGCCCCGCGTCAAGGTCGGCACCCGGATGCGGACCGGTGTCGGGGTGGTCGAGGTGACGTCGGTCGAGCGGGTGCCGGTGAGCGCCCTCCGCGCCGACGACGCCCGCCGGGCCGGGGCGCCCACCGTCACCGCGCTCCGGCAGGCGCTGGCCCACCGCACCGACCGCCCGGTGTGGCGGGTCGGGCTGCGGTACGCCGGCGCGGACCCGCGCGAGGCGCTCCGGGAGCAGCTGCCCGACGCCGACGAGGTCGTTCGGATCCGGGACCGTCTCGACCGGCTCGACGCCGCGTCGCGGCACGGACCGTGGACCCGCGCCAGCCTGGAGCTGATCGACCGCAACCCGGGCGTCCGCGCCCCCGACCTGGCCGCACAGCTGGGCCGCGAGACCCAGGACTGGAAGACCGACGTCCGCAAGCTGAAGGAGCTCGGCCTGACCGAGTCGCTGGCGATCGGCTACCGGCTCTCCCCGCGCGGCGAGGTGGTCCTCGACCACGGCGGCCCTCCACGCGAGCGGGCGCCACGGCCCACCGGCACCCCGCTCCCCCGCACCATCGGCGCCCCCGCGACCGGGGCGCTACGGGTCCAGGGCGTCACCAGCCTCGAGCAGGTCACCGCATGGACCGCCGCCGAGCTGCTCGCCCTCCACGGGGTCGGACCGGTCGCCGTCGACCGGCTCGGGGTCGCGCTCGCCGAACGCGGACTCGGCTTCCGGGAGGCGTGATGGACCCGTTGCGGCTGGGATTCGTGACCGGCACGACGCCCGACAAGTGGGCTGCCGCCTGGCGCGACCAGCGTCGCGGGCCGCTGGAGCTGGTGCCCGTCTCCGAGGCCGAGCAGGAGCCGATGCTGCGCGACGGCCGCCTCGACATGTGCCTGGTCCGGCTCCCCGTCGACCGCGAGGGCCTGCACATCGTCGAGCTGTACGACGAGGTGGCCGTCGTCGTCGTCCCCCGGGACCACTTCGCCACCGCGGGCACCGAGGTGGCGCTCTCCGACCTCGCCGACGAGCAGCTGGTGCTCCCCCACCCCTCCGGCTGGACGCCGACCGCCGACCAGCTCGGCTGGCCCGCGATGAGCGAGCGCGAGGCCGTCGAGGTGGTCGCCTCCGGCGGCGGGATCGCCCTGCTGCCGATGTCGGTCGCCCGGATGCTCCAGCGCAGGGACGTCGCCAGCCGCCCGGTCGCCGACCTGCCGCCGACCCGGGTCGGCCTCGCCTGGCTGGTCACGCGCGACGACGAGCAGACCCAGGCGATGGTCGGCGTCGTCCGGGGACGCACCGGCCGCAGCTCCCGCGGCTGACCCCCGTCAGCGGCCGACCCCGGACAGCGGAAGGCCGCGCCGGGCGGTGCGACGCCCGGCACGGCCTCCCCGGGGGGTGATGGTCAGTTGAGCGCGTTCGCCGCCGCCACGACGTCGACCAGCCCGTGCCCCTTGTCGTACGACGTCCCGCCGACGTACGGCGCTCCGAACGGGTACGGGTGGGCGGTCTGCGTCAGCGCGTCCTCGACCTGGGCCGGGGTCGCGCTCGGCGAGTCCTGGAACATCTGGGCCACGATGCCGGCCACGTGGGGCGCCGCCATCGAGGTGCCGCTGATCGTGTTGTAGTCGCCGCCGTCGACCGGGTCGAGACCGGTCGAGCAGATCGGCAGGTAGATCCGGCACGACGAGGTGATGGTGTCGCCGGGCGCCGAGATGTCGGGGTAGGTCGACGGGTCGCCGTCCTTCCCGCGCGAGGAGAACTCGCTCACCTCGCCGTCGCGGGTGCCGGTCTCGAGGTCGTTGTAGGACGCGACACTGAGGATGCCGCCGGTGGGGTCCTGTCCCGGCGGGTTGGTGAGGCTCTCGGAGCCGTCGCCGCCGTCGTTGCCGGCGGCCCAGACGGTCGCGACGCCCTCGGCCGCGAGCGCGCGCTGCAGCTTGACGGTGGCGGACTGCGGGTCGAACTCGCCGCCGCCCGAGGGGCCGTACGAGTTGTTGGTGACCTTGATCGGCGGGCACTCCGCGACCGGGACACCCTCGCCGCAGGGAGCCTCGTGGTGCTCCAGGACCCAGTTGAGCGCGGCGTCGGCGCCGATGATGACCAGCCCGGCGCCGGTGGACAGCGACACCAGCTTGGCGCCGGGGGCGGCACCGTGGATGGTCGTGCCGTCGGACAGCTCGGTCGGCCGGCCCGCGACGATCCCGGCGACGTGGGTGCCGTGGCCGCCCACCGACAGCGTGTCGGTGTCGACGTTGTTGGGCACCTGGACGACCTGGCAGAAGGTCTCGAGCGGGTCGCACACGGTCTTCTGGTTGCTGACCACCGCCGAGGTGCCGTCCTCCTCGGTCAGGAACGGGTGGGTCGGGTCGACGCCGGAGTCGATCACGGCGACGCTGACGCCGGTGCCGGTCAAGGCGGTGCCGTCGGCGCCGGTGAGGGTCCGCATCGCCTCGTCGCCGCGGGTCGCCTGGTGGGAGGTGTACTGGGAGAACTCGATCGGCTGGTTGCCCTCGAGGTAGGTCACGCCCGGCTGGGTGCGGGCCGCCGCGATCTGCGAGCGGGTGCCCCGCGCCACGACCACCCCGATCTGGTCGAAGCTCATGGTCTCGGTCATCCCGGTGCGCGCGACGGCGCGGTCGGCGGCGGCGAGGTCGGTGCCGTGCACGAGCACGGTGGTGCGCTCGAGGAGGCCGAGGGTCGGCAGCTCCTCGGCGAGGTGGTCGGACAGGTCGGCCCGTGACAGGTCGGCCCGGGACAGGTCGGCCTGGGCGGGCACGGTCGGGGTGAGGGCAGCGGTGGCCAGGACCGCTGCCGCGAGCAGGCGCACGGATCGGCGCATCGGATGTCCTCCAGGGTCGACCTACGGTTGGCAGGTCAACGAGCGCGCCGCCCCGAGGTCACGCCCGGCGTACGCTCAGGTCGCGGAGACCCCGACCTCCCCCTCGCGGAACGCCGCCACGAAGTGCGCGTGGTCCTCGCGCACCCGGTCGCTGTAGGCCATGCCCCAGTCGGTGAGCCACGTCGTGAACTCCCGTCGCCGGCCCTCGAGCGACGCGGCGATCGCCTCCTCCACCTGGAAGTCGACGAGGTCCTGCTCGCTGTCCTCGTCGGACGCGCAGTGGATCTTGGCCGTCGCCCGTCCCAGCAGGTCGACCACCTCGCGGATGTCGTCGGGCTCGGTGAGACCGGACCAGTCCAGGTCCACCTCGTACGGCGAGACCTCCGCGACCACGAAGCCCACGCCGTCGACGGTGGTGTGGCCGAGCAGCGGGTCGGTGTGGACCTGCAGCGCCCGCTGGCTGACGACGGTGCGGTGGCCCTCGCTCTGGAAGTAGGAGTCGACGTCCCCGGAGTCGACGAACCGGCTCACCGCGGGGATGTTGGCCTGCTTCATCGACAGCACGACGTCGTTGTCGAGCGCCTGGCTGTAGCCCTCGACCAGCAGGTTGTACGCCGGGAGGCCGGCACTGCCGATGCCGAACCCGCTCTTGCCGACGACGTCGCGGAGGTCGTAGAAGAGCGCGCGGTTGAAGCGCTTGTCGTCCGGGATCGTCTCCAGGTAGTCCTTGAAGGCCCGCACCACCTTGGTCCGCTCCGAGCGGCTGAGCCGGCGGATCGACGCGTCGGCGTCGAACTTGCGCACGCCGTCGTGCAGCACCGTCTGCCCGTCGAGCAGGTCGGCCCGGCGCTGCAGCCGGGCGATGCGGAGCGCGGCGTGGATCGGCCCCGAGGTGTTGTCGAGGTGGAGCGCGAAGTCGTCGTCCTCGCTCTTGCGGTACTCGTCGACCTGCGAGAGGTAGGAGCGCACGAACCGCCCGATCAGCCGGCGTACGTCGTCCTCGGGCAGCGCCTTCTGCCAGCCGACCAGCGCCAGCGACGCCGCGAACCGCTGCAGGTCCCACGTGAACCGGCCGAGGTACGCCTCGTCGAAGTCGTTGATGTCGAAGACCAGCCGGCCGTCGGAGTTCAGGTAGGTGCCGAAGTTCTCGACGTGCAGGTCGCCGTGGATCCAGATCCGACCGCTGTGCTCGTCGGCGAACGGGTCGTCCTCGACCGTGACGTCGGCGTAGAACAGGCAGGCGCTGCCGCGGTAGAAGGCGTGCGGGTCGGCCGCCATCTTGCGGTACTTGGCACGGAACGCCTTGGGGTCGGCCCGCATCAGCGGCGCGAACGCGTCGTCGAGCACCTCCACGATCTGGGCGCGGCGGTCCTGGCGGGTGGTGCGGGAGGCGGGCATGCCGCCACTATGCCGGACCGCCGGGCGACACCCCGCGCTCCAGGGTCGCGACCAGCCGCTCGCTGCGGCGCAGCCACGGCCCGACCCCGAGCGCCCGGTTGAGCTCGACCGCCCGGCGCGCCCGGGCCAGCGCGTCCTCGTCGCGGCCGAGTGCCTGCAGGCCGAGCGCGAGGAAGTGGTCGACCACGCCGAGGTGGTCCAGGGCGCCGTACGTGACGACGTCGCCGGCGTTCGGGAGCAGCTGGTCGACCAGCACCGCGACCCGTGGTCGGTCCCCGAGCCCGGCCAGCACGGCCAGCTGCAGGCAGGCCCCGGCCAGCGCCGCGTAGTCCTCGACGCCCGCCGGCACCAGCTGCTCGACCAGCTCCGGCGCCCGCGCCAGGTCGCCCGACTCGACCAGCCCCCACGCCACGGCTGCCCGCGTCGGCGGGCCGCACTGCCGTGCGAGGTCCACCACGTCGTCCGGGACCGGAGCGTCAGGCGGGCGGGTGGCGACCGCGTGGACGCAGCGGGCCTCGGCGGCACCCACCAGGTCGGAGCCGACGTGGAGCGCGAGCGCTTCGTCGGCCAGCCGGGTGGAGCCGTCGTCGTCCCGGTCGCGCGCCCGAGCCGCACGCCACCACGCGAGCGGTACGTCGACGCCGGCGTGCCGGACGGTCGCGGCGGCCTCGGCGCAGAGTGCCATCGCGGCGTCGGAGTCGGCGACCCGGCCGAGCTCGAAGAGGGTCCAGCCGAGGTGGAACCGGGCCGCCACCTCGATCTCGCCGCCGGGACGGCGGTCGAGCAGCTCCTCGAGCAGCGCGAGCCGCTCCTCCCGGTCGCCGGGGCGGCGACGGCCGGTGCGCGAGAGCGCCCGCAGGTAGAGCACCTGGTCGACCAGGCCGGGGTCGCCCGCGGCGACCGCGGCCGCCGACGCCCGGTCGCCGTACGCCGTCGTGAGGTCGCGGTCGAAGCCGAGGTGGTGCTCCAGCATCAACGTCGCCGACAGCCGGGCCTCGTCGACCCCCTCGACGTGGTCGAGCGCCTCGGTCAGCGCCGCGATGAGCTGCTCGTCCTTGCCGCCGTGCTCGCGCCAGGTCCACACTCCCGCCCCGCTCGAGACGGCGGCGCTGTCGGCGACGACCTTCCAGTCCTGGCGCTCGACCGCCGCGGTCACGAGGGCGCCGACGACGGCGCGGCTCTCGGCGAAGTGGCCGAGCCGCAGCAGGGCCCGGGCCTCGCCCTGGCGGGCCGCGATCCAGTCGTCCCCGTCCGGCTCGGCCTGGTCGGCCGCGGCACGCCACAGTCCGACCGCCTCGACGTGCGCCTGCCGGGTGGCCGCCAGCTCCGCCGCCCTCGGCAGCCAGCGGCGCGCGGCGGCTCGGGCCTCCCCGCCGAGCGGCGCGGCCGCCAGCGCGTGGCCGGCGAGGACGCTGACGACGTCGGAGTCGGGTGCGGGGTGGGTCGCCTCGAGGGCGGCGAGGGCCCGCGCGTGGAGCCGCATCCTGCGGGCCGGGGTGAGGTCGTCGAGCAGCGCCTCGCGGGTCAGTGCGTGCGCGAACCGGAAGCTGGCGCCCTGCCCGACCAGCAGCCCGGACGCCGCCGCCAGGTCGAGCACGTCGAGCACCTCCTCCTCCGGCTCCCCGGACACGGCCGCGACCAGCGACGGGTCGACCAGCTGGCCCAGCACGGCGGCCTGGCCGAGCACGGTGCGGGCCTCTGCGGGCAGCCGTCCCAGCCGCTGCCGCAGCACGTCCCGTACGCCGTCCGGCACGGGCAGCCGGTCCGGGTCGAGGCGGGCGAGATCGGGTCGGGAGGAGAGCAGCCGCGCGTACTCGGCGACGTAGAACGGGTTGCCGGCGGTCGCCTCGGCCACCCGCTCGTCGAGCCCGGGGTCGTGGTCGCCCAGCAGGCCCGACATCAGCCGACCGACCGCCACGGTGTCGAGGCCGTCGAGCCGCAGGCCGTCGGCGCCCGCCCGGGCCAGGGCCGCGAGCGCCTCGACCAGCGGCTCCTCGGCGTCGCCCGTGTCGGTGGAGCGGCGGGTCACGACGAGCAGCAGCGGGGCGGGCGGCGCCGAGGCCGCGAGGTGGGCGAGCAGCTGCAGCGACGACGCGTCGGCCCGGTGCAGGTCCTCCAGCGCCACGACCAGGCCGCCCGAGCGGGTCGCGGCCCCGACCACGAGGTCGACGACGGCGTCGTAGAGCCGCAGCCTGGTCCCGGCGCCGTGGTCGGCCTCGACGGGCTGGTCCTCGAGCAGCGGCCGGAGCGCGTCCGGAGCCGGGCCCTCGCCGGCCAGGCTGCGCACGACGGCCACCCACGGCCACAGTGGCGGCGCGAGCCCGGACTCGGGGCAGCGGCCCACGGCCGTCCGGAGCCCCCGGTGGCCGGCGAGCCGGAGCAGGTCCTCGACGGCGCGGGTCTTGCCGATGCCCGGTTCCCCCGTGAGGCTCCAGAACCGCACCGGACCGCCCGCCGCGAGGGCGTCGAGCAGGGTCGCCATCCGGTCCACGACGTCCTCGCGTCCGACCGTGGAGGGGGCGGCGTCTGCGGGTGCGCCGGGTGGCGCGGTCCGTACGGCAGGCTCCGGCTGCCTGGGCCGTACGGCGGCCGGGGCCGGCGCTTGCAACAGCCCCGCGTCCTGGCGCAGCAGCCGCTGCTCGAGGTCCTGCACCTCCGGCGTCGGGTCGACGCCGAGCTCGTCGGCGAGCCGCTCCCGGAGGGTCCGCAGCGTCGCCAGCGCCTCGGCCTGGCGTCCGCCGCGGTAGTGGGCGAGCGCGAGCGCCGACCACAGCCGCTCGCGGTAGGGGTTGTCCCCGAGCGCGTCGGTGGCGACCCCGAGCGCCTCCCGGTCGCGGCCCAGGGCGAGCAGCGCCTCCGCCCGCCGCTCGAGCAGGGAGGCGCGCAGCTCCTCGAGCCGGTCCCGCTCGCGGGCCAGGAGGTCGGTGTCGCAGTCGGGGTACGGCGCCCCCGCCCACCACCCGATCGCCTGCTCGCCCAGGGCCAGGGTCGTGGCCGGGTCACTCGCGGCGAGGGCACCATCGGCCAGCGACTCGAACTGCCAGACGTCGACGTCGGCGGTCCCGGCCTCGAGGGCGTAGCCGCCGCCGGTGCTGACCAGCAGCCGGGGCGCGTCGCGCGGCGACCGGTCGGGCTCGAGGTCGGCCCGCAACCGCGACACCGCCACCTGCAGCGAGCCCAGCCCGGAGCCCGCCGACTCGCCCCACACGTCGGCCAGCAGCCGCTCCGCCGTCAGCGGGCGGCCGTGGGCGGCGAGCAGCACCGCCAGGACGGTGCGCTCCCGCCGGCGCCGCATCGGGCGCGGGGGTCCCTGCCCGGGCAGCAGCGCGACCTCGCCGAACACGCGATAGCGCATGGGTCCTCCTCGGTCCGCTGGCGGATCAACCTAGCCGCCCACGCGGGCGATCGTGCGTACGCATTCGGTCAGGCGGGCGTGAGCGTCGTCGGGCGCCCGCCGTAGCGCACGGTCAGCACCTCGACGAAGTGCCCGTCGGGGTCACGGAAGTAGGTGCCGCGTCCGCCGTCGTCGTGGTTGACCTGCTGCGGCATCCGGCAGTGCGGGTCGGCCCAGTGGTCGAGTCCGCGCGCGAGCAGCCGCGCGTAGAACGTGTCGAACTCCGGCTCGCTGAGCAGGAACGCGTAGTGCTGGGGCGTCACCTGCGCGTCCCAGCCGGCGACGTAGAGGGCGACGTCGTTGCCGAGGTCGAGCGCCGCGAACGGCCCCTCGCGGCGCGGCTCGGGCAGCCCGAGCAGGTCGGCGTAGAACCGGGCCGAGCGCGCCCGGTCACTGCTCGGCACGATGTGGTGGTCGAAGAAGACGGTCATGGCTCCACTCCTGGGTCCGGGGCGACCGCCGGTCGGTCGCCCGAGCACCCAGCAGACCGCCCGCCGCTGACCAGGCCCTTGCCGCGCGGTTACCGGTGCGAGGGCATCCGCAGTCCGACCGAGCGCAGCTCGATCTCCGCGAGCCGGTCGGTGACGGCGCGGTCGCCGCGGCGCCACGCACCCGCGGGGTCGTCGGAGACCTTCGCCAGCACGTGCATCGGCTGGTGGGCCAGCGCGCGCAGCGCGAACAGGTCGAGGTCGTCCGCGGCGTCGACGAACCGCGCCCCTGCGGTCGCCCGGCGTACGAACCTCACCCGGCGCGGCAGGTGGAGCAGGCAGCCGAGCAGGATGGGGATCGCCGCCACCGCGAGGCCCAGCCACAGCGCCAGCCGCTCGACCGAGCGCACCTGCTCGCGCCCGACCTCCGCCAGCTGGTCGGCCGCGCCGGACGCCTCGTCGAAGGGGGTCTGCACCTCGTCGCCGACGACCGGGACGTCGCCGAGGGTGCCGCCGGCGTCCTGCAGCGCCCCGGACAGCCCGGTCGCCGACTCCGCGAGCTGCTGGCCCGGGGCACCCAGCGCGAGGGTCGCGTCGTGGACCACGGTCCCCGTCCACGCCCAGGCGACCAGCCACACGACGAGCAGCAGGTCGGCGAGCAGCTGGGCGGTCCGGCGGCCGGGGCTCTCGGCGTACAGCTTCATGACCCCATCGGACCACATGGGTACGGGTGCTCACCGCGAGCCGGGTAGCGCGGCGGGTACGCCGGGCGGCCGCCCCCAGCACGCTGGCGGCATGAGCACTCCGAACCCGTCCAAGAACACCAACGCCTTCTTCGCCCAGGCCGGCATCTCCTTCGCGGTGGCACTCCTCGCGATGGTCTTCGCCGTCCTCTACCTGCCGGTCGACCCGTGGGTCCGCGCCTTCCTCGGCCTCGGCACCCTCTACCTCACGACCTCGGCGTTCACCCTCGCCAAGTGCATCCGCGACGCCCAGGAGAACCAGGCCGTCTACGCCCGCCTCGACCAGGCCCGGGTGGACAAGATCCTCAGCGACCACGACCCGTTCCGCTCGGTGTCGTGACCGGCCGGTCGCGTGCCGCCGCCTCGAACGGGTACGGACCCGGTCCGTCACCCACGGAAGGAGAAGCACGTGCCCAGCATCCCGCTCGACACCTTCAAGGGACTCGCCTCGCTGCCGGTCCGCGTGACCCGTACCGCCGGACGCCTCGCGAAGGGGTCCGTGGACGTCGGACTGCAGGTCACCGGCGCCGCAGGCCATCGGCTGGTCCGCACGGCCGAGGCGGCTGTCAGCCACGTCACCAAGGCGGCCCCGACCTCCCCGCGGAGCCCCGGCCGACCGCAGGATCCGAACCCGGTGACGACGATCTGTCGTGGAGGAGCTCGGGCTCGACCCGGCCCCGGTGGCGGAGTCCGCGACGGGCGGTGAGGAGCCGGTGACCGGGATCGACGCCGCGGCCGATCCCGAGCAGGTGGACGTCACGCCGGCCGACGTCGCTGACCAGGTCGGAAGGGACACCCACCCCGACTGAGGTGGTGCGCCACGCCGAAGGTGGCCGACCCGTTGACGCGGCGGCGTCCTTCGGCCTTGACTGCGGGGAACCGAACACCCGTGACGAAGGGAGCTCCCGTGGAGCACCGCACCTCGCTCGCAACGTTCAGGACCATCGCCCTCCGGGTCGGCACGACCGCCGGCCGGACCGCCACCAGCGTGGCGCGCGGAGTGGCCGGCCGGATCGCCGAGCGACGTGCCGCGCGGAGCAGTACTCCGCCGGGTGCCGTACCGCGGGTCCCGGAGGCCACACCGGTGGATCCGGTGCCGCAGCCCGAGCCGACGACCGGCAGCGCGGCCGCCGCCTCGCCGACCGCGGTGGCCCGCGCCGTGGCCCGCAACGCAGCAGGCCTGTCGCGGACCAACCCCGCCACCCAGCGCCGGCAGGCACCGCGCCGGAGCGGTCCGGGCGCCAAGCTGCCCGCCCGCGCCGGCCACGGCATCGTCGGCATCTGACCTTCCCCTCGCACCGGGAGCGTCCCGGAGGTTGCGGAGCGAGCGGAGCGAGCCTCCAAACCCCCACCCCGGAGGTTGAGGTGCGAGCGCAGCGAGCCTCGAACCCCACCCGGAGGTTGAGGTGCGAGCGGAGCGAGCCTCGAAACCCCCGCACCCCAGCAGCGCGACGGCCACCGCGGTCCCAGCCCTGCCCACACTTCCGGGGTTTCGAGGCTCGGCGCCAGAGCGCCTCACACCTCAACCTCCGAACTGGAGGGTTTGAGGAGCGAGCGGAGCGAGCGCAGCGAGCCACGAAACCCCACCCGGAGGTTGAGGTGCGAGCGGAGCGAGCCTCGAAACCCCCGCACCCCAGCAGGGCGACGACCACCGCGGTCCTAGCCCTGCCCACGCTTCCGGGGTTTCGAGGCTCGGCGCCAGAGCGCCTCGCACCTCAACCTCCGACTGGAGGGTTTGAGGAGCGAGCGCGAGCGAGCCATCGAAACCCCCACCCGGAGGTTGAGGTGCGAGCGCAGCGAGCCTCGAAACCCCCGCACCCGCGCAGGGCCTCGGCGGCTACTTGAGCTCGGCGCTGCTCAGCCCGAGGACCCGGCGGGCCACGATCAGCTGCTGGATCTGCTGGGTGCCCTCGAAGATGTCGAGGATCTTGGAGTCGCGCGACCACTTCTCGAGCAGCTCCGCCTCGGAGTAGCCGAGGGTGCCGCAGAGCTCGACGCACGACAGCGTCACGTCGGAGCCGACCCGCCCCGCCTTCGCCTTGGCCATCGAGGCCTCCAGCGAGTTGGGCGTGCGGTTGTCCGCGAGCCAGGCCGCCTGCAGCGTGAGCAGCCGGGCGCCCTCCCAGTCGGCCTCGAGCTGCAGGAACTTCGCCGCGGCGGCGTGCTGCAGCAAGCCCGGCCGGTCGTGGTCGACCTCCACTCCGGCGTCGGCCAGCAGGTCGCGGGTCAGGTCGAGCGCCGCCCGGGCCACGCCGACTGCCATCGCGGCGACCAGCGGCCGGGTGTTGTCGAAGGTGGCCATCGCGCCGGCGAAGCCCTGTTTCGCGTCGACGTCGGGCGAGCCGAGGAGGTTCTCCTTCGGGACCCGGCAGTCGGTGAAGGTGATCGCGGCGGTGTCGGAGGCGCGGATGCCGAGCTTGTGCTCGAGCCGCTCCACCGCCATGCCGGGCGTGCCCTTCTCGACGACGAACGACTTGATCGCCGCCCGGCCGAGACTCCTGTCGAGCGTCGCCCAGACGACCACGCTGTCGGCCCGCTCGCCGGAGGTGACGTAGATCTTCTCGCCGTTGAGGACGTAGTGGTCACCGTCCAGCACCGCGGTGGTGCGGATGCTCGCGGAGTCCGAGCCGGTGCCGGGCTCGGTGATCGCCATGGCCGCCCAGGTGCCGTCGAACCGCGCGAGCTGCTCGTCGTCGGCGACCGAGGCGATGGCGGAGTTGCCCAGTCCCTGCCGCGGCATCGAGAGCAACAGCCCCACGTCGCCCCAGCACATCTCGGCGATCGACATCACCGAGGCCAGGTTGGCGCCGTTCTTCACGCCGCTGCCGTCCTGCTCCGGCTTCTCGTCGCGTCGTACGCCGGAGGCACCCGCCCCCGACGACGCGCCGGACTCGGAGAGCCCGTCGATCATCGCGGCGAGCATGTCGAGCTCCTTGGGGTACGCGTGCTCGGCGCGGTCGTACTTGCGCGAGATCGGCCGCAGCATGTTCATGGCGACCTGGTGGGCCTGGTCGCGCAGCGGCCGGAACTTCTTCGGGTCGTCGAGGTGGATCGCCATCAGACCAGCACCGTCCCTTCCATCACGCCGATCGCTCTCAGGTCGCGGTACCACCGCTCCACCGGGTGCTCCTTGACGTAGCCGTGGCCGCCGAGCAGCTGCACGCCGTCGAGGCCGATCCGCATCCCCTTGTCGGTGCAGAGCTGGCGCGCCAGCGCCACCTCGCGCGCGAAGTCCTTGCCGGCGGCGGCGCGGGAGGCGGCCTTCCAGGTGACGAGCCGCATCGCCTGCAGCTCGATGGCGATGTCGGCGACCATGAAGGCGACCGACTGCCGGTGGGCGATCGGCTCACCGAACGCCTCGCGCTCCTTGACGTACGGCGTCACGTAGTCGAGCACGGCCTGGCCGGTGCCGACCGCGAGGGCGCACCACGCGAGCCGTGCCAGCCGGACGCACTCGGTGTACGTCGACCCGTCGCTCGCGCCCAGCAGCGCCTCGGCCGGCACCCGGACGCCGTCGAGCGAGAGCCGGGTCATCGACGCCGCTCGCAGCCCCATCGCGGGGTCGGCCTCGACGGTGAGCCCGTCGGTGCCGCCCTCGACGAGGAACAGCGTGGGCGCGTCGTCGAGCATCGCGCCGACGACGAACAGCTCGGCCTCGGCGCCGCGCGGGACCTGTGACTTCAGCCCGTCGAGCACGAAGCCGTCCCCCTCGCGGCGGGCGGTCGTCGTCGGCGCGAGCACGTCGAAGAGCGGCGCCGGCTCGTTGAGGGCGAGCGCGGCCGCCGGGACGTCGTCGCCGGTGAACGCCGGGAGGTAGGTCGCCTGCTGCTGCTCGCTGCCCCACAGCGACAGCGCCGTGGCCACCGCACCGGGCGCCAGGCCCGCCACCGCGAGGCCCATGTCGCCGCGGGCGAGCGCCTCGGCCACCAGCACCCCGGCCATCGCCGAGCGCTCCTCGGAGATCCCGCCGAGCGCCTCGGGGACGCCCAGGATCGGCAGCCCGATCTCCTGGCCGGACGCCAGCACCTCGGCAGGGGCCGCGCAGTCGTCGTCTGCCTGCGCGGCGGCCGGCCGCAGCACCTCGGCGGCGTACTCGCTCACGACGTCGACGAGCATCTGCTCGTCCTCGCTGGGGTTCAGGTCGAAGACGCCCGGCCGGGGCGCCGACGGGACGCGTACGCCCGTCGCGCTCGCCGAGCCGGAGCGGTCGAAGGTGCGCGCCGCCGTGGTCATCGTCCGGAAGCCGCTCCGGGTGACCGTGAAGACCGCCTGCTCGGCCTGCTTGCGCAGCCCGATCCGGTCGATCAGGTCGCTCTGCGCGACCCGGTTGAGGGCGGCGACGGCGAGCCCGATCGGGTCGCGCGACTCCCCGCGGGCGAGCCCGAGCTTCCCGCCGGGACGGAGGTTCCTGGTGAGGGACATGCGGATAATGTAACTCCGAGTTACACCTGCGGCCACCGGCCCCGCCGGTGTCCCCGGTCACACCCCGGCGACCCGCCCGCCCTAGGATCACCGCCATGCCCGACCCCTCGACGCCGCCGGAGCACGCGCCGTACGGACCGCTTCCCGGGGGCGGCGCCGTCCGGCCGATCACCCGCTGGGGCACCCCCGTGATGCACCGGCCGCAGGCCCGGGTGGAGGCCCACGACGACGGGCTGCGCGCCCTGGTGGCCGACATGGTCGCCACGATGTACGCCGCGGAGGGCGTCGGGCTGGCGGCCTGCCAGATCGGGGTGGACCTCGCGGTCTTCGTCTTCGACTGCCCCGACGCCGACGGTGAGCGCACGGTCGGGGTGGTGTGCAACCCCGAGCTCGAGCTCCCGGAGGGCCGTGACCGGCGGCTCGAGGAGGACGACGAGGGGTGCCTGTCCTTCCCGGGCGCGTTCACCCCGCTGGCCCGCCCGGACACCGCCCGCGTGACCGGCACCGGCCTCGACGGGGAGCCGGTGGAGTTCTCCGGCGACGGCCTGCTGGCGCGCTGCCTGCAGCACGAGACCGATCACACCCGGGGGACGGTCTTCGGTGACCGGCTGGCCACCAAGGCCCGCAAGAAGCTCCAGAAGGAGCACGACGGGGTGGTCGAGGACTACCCCGCGGGCTGGCCGCTGGAGCCCGCCGCCGAATAGCTCACCGGGCAGGTCACTGGGTCGGCTTCTCGCACAGGAACGGCCCCCGCCGCCCGCCGGAGTGGTACTCGTAGCTCCGGTCACCGGCGCTCAGCGTGATCCGGCTGCCGTCCACCATCGCCTGCGTGTACATCATCCCCGGCTTCGCGCAGCCGAGGCTGCCGTCGTTCCACGTGACCTCCTCGACGCGCTCCACGGCGATCTCGTCCTCGGCCACGTCGAGCCGGCGGGCCAGGTCGGCGACGGCCTCCCGGGTCGTCGGTGACCCCGCGGGCCCGGTGGTCTCGCCCACGCTTTCCTCCCCGGTCGACGGCTGGTCGGTGGCGGTCTCGTCGGTGCCGCACGAGCCCAGCACCAGCGTGGCACAGAGCACGGCAGGGGCCAGGTGGGCCAGGACGGGACGACGGGGCACGGGACGACCTCCCGGGGTCGGGGACGGTGGGCTCCGGAGGTGGGACGCGGGGCGCGCCCCGAGCGTTCCACCCGGACGGCCGACCGGCCGGCCACCCCGTGGGGCGACCGGCCGGCCGGTGGTGCTGGTGGAGCGTCAGCGACGGCTCCGCCTCGCGTCCCGGATCTTCACCCGGGCGACCGACGGCTCGCCGACGCTGTAGCCCTCGCCCGCGGCCAGCGTGACCGGACCGTGCGTACGCCCTGCCGGCCCGGCCGGTTGATGACCCGGACCTGCTCCCGCACGACGCGGGCGTCGGGCGCGAACGTGACCACGCCGGTCGAGGCCGCGGTAGTCGACCCCGCGCTCGGCCGTGCCGCTGACGTCGTACGCGACCGCCAGCTGCTCGCCGACTGCGGAGGCCGGCCGCTTGAAGGTCACGATGCCGTCCCTGCGCGGCTCCCGGGCGTCGCGGGTCGGCACGACGCGGACGGCCGGGGCGGCCGCGCCCTCGACGACCTGCGTGAAGCTGGACACCTGGACCGGCTCAGCGCCGGGGTTGTCCACCGTGTGCGTCAGCCGGTTGCGCAGGACGTCGCCCTCGATGACATCGTCGTCGACGGTCACCTGGTAGGTGAACTCCTCCGCCGCCAGGTCGGTGCTGTAGGTCATGCACACGACCCGGTCGTCGGCCACGACGCCTGCGGCGCTGCCCGCTGTTGACCAGCGCCTGGCCGTTGTCGCCCTCGAGGTTCTCGGCCCCGATGGTGACGTTGCCGAGCGGACCGGTGACGTTGTCGTACGCGATCACGACGTCCGGGCTGCCGGTCTCCTGCGATCACCTGGTAGTCGTACGTGCCCTGCGCCCCGGTCGGGTCAGTCGCCAGGCGCATCTTGTCGAGCTCGACGATCCGGAACGGACCGGCCGAGGCGATGGACACGCCGGCGCCGGCGGGATCGGTCGGTGACGCGCCGGAGTAGGTGAACCGCATGTCCTGCCACAGCATCGGCGGCCAGGTTGTTGGGCGTCGCCGCGTCCGGCAGCGTCTGCGGCACACCGGGGTCGGTGGTGGTGCCGTAGTTGTCGGCGTCGTAGATCCAGGAACCCGTCGTCGCTGAAGCTCAGCCCCTGGAAGGTCTGGCTCGTACCAGCCGAACTCGCGAGGTCGCCGAACGCCGTGAACACCGCTCCGTCACCGGTCACCACCGACTGCCGCCCGATCCCGGCCGCGGTGAGGTCGAAGTAACTCGGCCTCGTCGGTGAGCGGGTTGACGCACGACTCGTCGTCGGCGCTGGTGGTGATGTCGTAGGTCGCCCTGGCGAGCCGACGGCCGTGGGCATCGTGTGCTCCCACGTCAGCACGCCGTCCTCGACGGTCGCGCCCTCGGGACCGGAGCCCTCGACGTACGTCGTGCCGTCGGGCAGCTGCGTCCTCGAAGGTGTACGTGAGGTCCTCCGGGCGTGACGTTGGGCTGCGACCTCGACCGTGTAGGTCAGGGTGTCGCCCGGGGCCGCGGTGGTCCTCGTCCGACGGTCTTGGTGACGTCGTCCTCGAGCCGGTCGACCGTCACCGGGATGGTGCCGATCGTCGGTGCCGCCCGGGGCCGCGTCGAGCGTCAGCGAGCCGTACCAGGTCTGACCGGCGTCGCATCTGCGGTCTCGTCCCAGAAGGTGCGGATCGTGAACGGCGTCGCCCGCGGGCTGGGTCGCCGGCCCCTCGGCCCGGAGGTTGCCCTCGTCGCCGGCTGACCACCGCGTGCTCGAGGTCGACGGTGTCGGTGCCACCGGCGGTGCTGGCATCCCAGTTCTGGACCAGGATCCACCACGTGCCCGGCGTCTCCCTCGCCGAGCGGCGATGTCGACGCTCTCCTCGGAGCCGCCCGAGGCGCTGCTCGCGACGACGTTCTCCGCGGCGACCGCGCCCGTGCCCGACGTACATGTCGAAGTCGGGTGCGGTCGGCGTTGCGCCAGGTTGGCGACGAACCGCGTCGCGCCCTGCGGGCACAGTCGACGTCGACGACCTCGGTGCCGTTGCCGTCGAACGCGTCGGTCGTTGGTGGAGTCCTCGACGATGGACAGCTCCTGCGACCTCGGCCGGGACCAGGCCGCTGGGCCTCGGATGTCGAGGTCGGTGATCTCGACCGCCTCGATCGGCTCGGACTCCTGGGAGCCGGCGTCACGACGGGTGTCGATCGTCGATCTCGTCCTGGAAGACGCCGGTCGACGGGCAGCGCCGCCACGGGCAGGTGCGCGGCCGGGGCCTCCGACCCCGCGGCGGGGGTCAGCGCGACGGTGCCGAACTGGTAGTCCTCGGTCGGGCTGCCGGTGACGTCGGCGGTGACGGTGATCTCCTGGCGTCTCGCCGTCGGCGAGGGTGAAGGTCGCCGGCTCGACGGTGAGCGTCGATGCCGTCGGTGACCGGGGACGCCCTCGGCCGGACCAGGTGCCGGCACCGGTCGCGGTGGCCGGTCACCGTACGGGTCCAGGTGCACGTCTCGCAGGCACTGGCTGCTCGGCCATGCTGGCGGTGTTGAGCTCCTTGACGTCGCCACCCAGGGTCGGGTCGGCGGCGCAGGTAGTCGGCCTCGGTCTCGTCGAGCACCAGCCCGGCGTCGGCGGCCTTGGTCAGGTCGACGCGGCCGGAGCCCATGTCGAACCAGTCGGCCGTCGGACCCGTCGGTGTCGGTGATGTCGGTGAACGCGGTCGTCATCAGCGCGGACTGCGCCTCGGCCGGGCGTCCACTCCGGGTGGCTCGCGCCGCGATCAGCGCGAACGAGCCGGCCACGTGCGGGCTGGCCATCGAGGTGCCGGAGATGAAGCCCCACGCGACCTCGTTGTCGGCACCGTTGCGCGGCCAGGATGTCCACGCCGGGAGCCGAGAGGCTCGGGCTGATCATCTCGACCGCGCGGTTGGGTCCGCGGCTGGAGAAGCCGGCCATGATGTCGGCGACGTCGTCGCCGATGTACTCCGTGCCTCCGGACAGCGAGGCCTGCTCGACCGGTGACGGTGTCCATCCACTGCCTCGAGCGTCGACGCCGTCGGCGTAGGTGATGTGCGACGGCCGGGAGCGCGTGCGGGTCGGCGTTGAGCGAGTTGCCGCTGGCCTGGTCGTTGATCAGGATCATGCCCTCGGCGCCGAGGGCTGCGACGACCTGCGCCCTTCTCGACGCGGCCGTTGTCGCCGCGCTCGCAGACCACGATCTTGCCGGTGAGGTCCGTCGGCCGTCGAGCTCGTCGGCCAGCGCAGGCAGGTTGCTGCCGAGAGTCGGCGGCGTCGACCAGCGGGAACGCCCCGTCGGTGGCGTTGGCGAACGCCAGGCCCTGGATGTCGGGGAGGGTGGCCGCGCCGTCGGCGGTGATGTCCTGCGACGGTGGCGCTGCCACTGGCGGTTGTGCGTGGGTGGCGCCGACCGAGGTGATCCACGGGACGTCGCGCGGGCGAGCCGAGCGGTCGCGGCACCGGGGCCGTCGTTGCCGGCGGAGGTGGCGACGTGGATGCCGGCCGCGCGGGCGTTGAGGAAGCCGAGCGCGTCGGGGTCGGACCACGGGTTCGACGCGGCGGCGCTGCCGATCGAGTAGTTGATGACGTCGACGCCGTCGTCGATCGCCTGGTCGATGCCGGCGATGATCGCGGTCAGCGGGCAGCCGTCGTCGCACACGTCGTAGCGTGATGAGGTTGGCGTGGGGGGCGACGCCCTTGATGGTGCGGGTGGCCGAGAACCGGTCGGCCTCGGTCTCCTCGGCGCTGTAGGTCGTCGCGTCGACCTGGTTGCCGGCCGTCGTGCGACGCGGTGTGGCTGCCGTGGCCGTCGTCGTCGTAGGCGTAGCCACGGGTCGGCGTCGTCGCCGGGCGCGAAGTCCCAGGCGCCGATCAGCTTGTCGTTGCAGCCGAAGTCGGCGATTGTAGATGCGCGACGTTGGCCGGGTCGCAGATGCCGAGGTAGTTGCGTCACGAGCGGGTTCGGGAGGACGTAGCCGTCGCCGCCGTCGGCCTCGGGCACCGCGTCGGCGAAGGACGGGTTGGCGGCGTTGAGGCCGGAGTCGAGGATGCCGGCGACGACGCCCTCGCCCTTGGTGCCCTCGCCGCTCGGGGTGGCGGAGCCGTCCCAGATGCTGGGGGCGCCGATCCACTCGGGGCCGACGTCGGTCTGCAGCTGGCGCACCTCGTCGACCTGGACGGCGGCGACGCCGTCGATCTCGGCGACCTTGCTGCGCCTCGTCGCGGGTCAGCGAGACCGCGATGCCGTTGAGGGCGTCGGTGTAGCGAGAACCTCACCTGCGGCGGTGCGGCCGGTCACGCCGGCGATGTCGCGGCGGAGGTCGGCCTGCTCGGAGACGACGTGCTGGCGGTAGGAGCGCTCGCGGGCGGCGTCGGGCGCGAAGCTCCGGCCGGCGGCCTGGACGGGGGCCAGCCCCTTGACGCCGCCGGTGTAGGTCGGCACGGCGGCGTCCTCGAGCTGGACGAGGTAGAGCTCGCGCCCGGAGCCCTCGCCCAGCGAGAGGACGGTGCCCTTCTCGGCGGCGGCCAGCGTGGCCGGCGCGGACGTGAGGGCGGGCGACTTGTCGGAGGGGGCGGGACGGCCCGGTGCCGCGGTGGCGGCGGGGACCAGCCCCAGGGTGAGCACGGCCACGGCCGACACGGCGATGGAACGACGGATCACGTCAGATCTCCCCAAGAGGTGAATGGTCGGGGGAGGTCGGAGAGGTGACAGCCCGAGAAGCCCCCGCGAGGTGCTGCACCGTGTTCTTAGCCACGTACCTTGCCGAAGTCAACGATTGCGGCCCGGGGCGGCAGGCGGTGACCGTTTCGTGACCCTCAGGCGTCCGGAGCGCCGGCCAGGCGGCTCAGCGCCGGGCCGCCACGTAGCAGGCCACGGCCGAGGCGGCGGCGACGTTGAGGGAGTCGATGCCCGCGCGCATCGGGATCACCGCGCGTCGGTCGGCGTCCTGCTCCCACCTCGCCGAGATGCCGTGGCCCTCGGTGCCGAGCACCAGCGCGAGCCGGTCGACGCCCGCCACCGCCTCCTCGACGGGGACAGCGTCCGGGGCCAGGGTCAGCGCCACGGTCGTGAAGCCACGCCGCGACAGGTCCGGCAGCGCGTCTCGCCAGTCCGCCAGCCGGGTCCACGGCACCGTGAAGACCGCGCCCATGCCGACCTTGACCGCCCGCCGGTAGAGCGGGTCGGCGCACCGCGGGGACAGCAGCACGGCGTCGAAGCCCAGCGCCGCTCCCGACCGGAAGACGGCCCCGACGTTGGTGTGGTCGACGAGGTCCTCGAGGACCAGCACCGACCGGGCACCGGCGAGCACCTCGTCGATGCCCGGCAGCGGCCGCCGGTGGAGCGAGGCGAGCGCGCCGCGGTGGACGTGGAAGCCGGTCACCTCCTCGGCCATCGCCTCGGGGACGACGTAGCAGGGCGCTTCGGTGCTGGCCAGGACGTCCGCGAGGCCGTCGAGCCAGCGCGGCGCCATCAGGAACGAGCGGGGGTCGTGGCCGGCCTCCACCGCCCGGCGCACGACCTTCTCGCCCTCGGCGAGGAACAGCCCCTCGACGCTCTCGAGGTGCCGGCGCAGCTGCACGTCGCGCAGGTCGCGGTAGTCGGCGAGCCGCGGGTCGTCGGGGTCGTCGAGCTCGATGACGACCGCCATCACTCCTCCGCGAACGCGTCGGGCCGGGCGACGGCCACGACGTCGCCGATCACGATGATCGCCGGGGGTCGTACGCCGTCCTCGGCGATCCGCGCGCCCAGCGTCCCGAGCGTGGCGAGCACGGTGCGCTCGTCGGGCATGGTGCCGTCGGAGACGACGGCCACCGGGGTCGCGGACGGGCGGCCGTGCCGGACCAGCTCGGCCGCGATCGCCCCGGCGTTGTCGACGGCCATCATCAGCACGAGGGTCCCGGCGAGGCCGGCGAGCGACTCCCAGCTGACCAGCGAGTCGGGGTGCCCGGGAGGCAGGTGACCGGACACGACGGTGAAGTCGTGGGCGACCCCGCGGTGGGTCAGCGGGATGCCGGCCGCTCCGGTGACGGCGACCGGGCTGGGCAGCCCGGGCACGACGCGCACGGGCACGCCCGCGGCGCGGCAGGCCAGCACCTCCTCGAACCCGCGGCCGAACACGAACGAGTCGCCACCCTTGAACCGCACCACCCGCTTGCCGGCCCGGGCGCGGTCGACCAGCACCTCGTTGATCTGCTCCTGCAGGGCGGCGCGCCCGCGTGGCAGCTTGGCCACGTCGACCAGCTCCACGTCGGCGCTCAGCTCGTCGAGCAGCGCACGCGGCGCCAGCCGGTCGGCCACCACGACGTCGGCGGCGGCCAGCGCCTGCCGCGCGGCGACCGTGACCAGCGCGGGGTCGCCCGGTCCGCCCCCGACCAGCACCACCCCCGGTACGAGGTCGTGGGAGCCGGCCGTCGTGAGCCGGCCGTCGCGGAGCGCCTCCACGATGTCGTCGCGCAGCGCGGCCGACTGCCGCGGCTCGCGGTTGCCGAGCACCGCGACCGTGACCTGGCCGTGCCGGCCCGACGCCATCGTCCACGCCGAGGCCTCCCGGGCGTCGTCGGCGCGGACGCAGAAGACCCGCCGCTCGTCGGCCGCCGCGAGCACCCGCGCGTTGACCTCCGGCTGGTCGGTGGCCGCGATGGCGTACCACGTCTCGTCGAGGTCGGACTCGGTGAACTCCCGCAGCACCAGCGTCACCTCGTCGGCCATGCCCTCCAGGGCCGGCGTGACCCGCGGGGACACCACGACCACCCGGGCACCCGCCTCGATCAGGACGGGGACCCGGCGCTGCGCCACCGAGCCACCGCCCACCACGACGACGCGTCGGCCCGCGAGGCGCAGTCCGACGGGGTACGGCGGCTGCTGGCTGGTGGGCTCCACGCGAGGCATTCTCCCCGACCGGCGCCGTGGGTAGGGTCGGTGTCATGACTGTGGACAACTCCCTCGACCGCCCCGTCACCCCGGACCCCTACGAGCTGCTGCCCTCCGTCGCGTCGTTCACTGTCACCAGTGACGACGTGACCGACGGCCAGCCGCTGTCCGACGACCAGGTCGCCGACCAGGGCAACCGCTCCCCGCAGCTGTCGTGGTCTGGCGCGCCCGACGGCACGAAGTCCTTCGTGGTCACCTGCTTCGACCCGGACGCCCCGACGCCGAGCGGCTTCTGGCACTGGGCCCTGGTCGACCTGCCCGCCGACACGACCTCCCTCGAGGCCGGGGCCGGTGCGCCGGGGGCCGCACTCCCCGGTGGCGCGTTCATGCTGCGCAACGACGGCGGCCAGGCGGGCTTCATGGGCGCCGCTCCCCCGCCGGGCGACCAGCCGCACCGCTACTTCTTCGTCGTGCACGCCGTCGGCGAGGACACCCTCGGGATCGACGCGGACGCGTCCAACGCCGTGATGAGCTTCAACCTGGTGTTCAAGACTCTGGGCCGCGCCATCATCCGCGGCACCTACCAGCACTGAGCGACCGGGCCGCAGACCCGCCGGAGCTCAGCGGGCAGCGGTCGGCGTCGCGGTGACCACGACGTTGCTGAGGTACTCGACGCCGTTCCAGTCCTCGCAGGTCACGACGACCAGCCGGCCCGGCACCGCCTGGCTGAAGAGCAGCTCGGCCTGGTCGGCGAGGTCGCCCTTGGCGAGCACCTCGACGCTCTCGACGGAGTAGCCGGACTCCTTGCGCGCCGAGTGGACCAGGATCCGGTCCCCCTCGTCGAGGTCCTCGAGGTCGTCGAGGGCACCGCCACCGGTGCTGACCGTGTGGCCCGTGACCAGCGCCGAGCCCCGGGGGTCCCCGGGGCGGGCGCCGTCGGCCCACCAGCCGAGCTCCTGCGGGTCGGACGGCGGGGTCAGCACGCCGTCGGGCGCGAGGATCGGCAGCACCTGGGCGTCGACGTCCAAGTCGGGGATCTCGAGACTGAGCGGGTCGCCGCGTCGCTTGGTCGCCGGCGTCGCCTCCGGCACCCGGCTGCCCGGCACGACCTTGGAGACCCCGTCGCCGCGGGCCGGCGGCGAGCCGGACGGCGTACGGCTCTCCGCCGGGTCGTTCTGGGTGATCCACCACAGACCCCCCGAGGCGACCAGCACGATGCCGAGCACGACGAGGGCCACCCACGACCATCGCTGGCTGCGCAGGTCCACGTCGTACCACCTCCCGGCCGGGCGGGCCCGGCCCGGTTGCTCGGGCTCCACGGGCGCTGACGCGACGCCGCCCCGCCTGCGACCGCAGGGTCGCCGGCGAGGCACGTCGTGCTCGGAGTGTACTTCTGCGTCACGCCCGCCGTCGGCGAACCAGATATCCCGCACCGGTCACCAGCAGGCCCGCCAGCACCACCAGCAGTGACACCGGCGGACACAGCGGGGACACCAGCGAGGACACCGGCCCGGTCACGATCGCGAGGCCGGCGCGCAGCCCAGCGTCGATCGCCGTGGGCACCGTGCCGGCGATGGTGGTCGCCTGCTCGTCCCGGGTGGCCTGCGCGCCGCGGACCTCGAGGTCGTCGCCCCGGTCGGTCTCCTGCTCGCCCTCGACCTCGGTGTCGTCACCGGCCGGGGTCTCCTCGTCACCCGGGGGCTGCTCCTCGCCCGGAGGCTGCTCCTCACCCGGAGGCTGCTCCTCACCCGGAGGCTGCTCCTCGCCCGGAGGCTGCTCCTGGCACGGCTGCACCCAGAACACCTTGTGCTTGGTGTCCGCGCCGATCGAGCCGGGGGTGTGGACGGTGAGCTTGACGTGGTAGCCCTGCTGCGGGTGCGGCTCGCCGTCGAAGGAGAGCCGGTAGCGCTGGACGGCGTCCAGCCCGGTCGCGGTCCCGGCACCGCTGGCGGCGTCACTGCCCACGAACACCCGCGAGGGCTGGTCGCCGCTGATCGTCACGTCGCCGGTGGGCGCGTGCGGGGCGAAGGTCACGGTCGACACGATGTCGTCGCCCGCGTCGAAGCCGTACCACTCGACCTGGAGCTCGCACGGGACGTGCGGGACGTTGTCGGGCGTGCCGTCGGCGTCACCCGCCGTCTCGATCTTGACTGTGCCGTTGTTGCCGGCCGGGTCGCCCCCGCCGTGATCCCTGCCGTGGTCCCCACCGTTGCCGCGACCGTTGCCGCCGGCGCCATGGCCGTTCCCGTGGTCCGGGGTGTGGCCGTGCGCCTGCCCGTGGCTCGTGCTCTCCGCCCGGCCCTCGGGCTGGCCCTGGGGCTGGTCCTCGGCCTGGGCCCCGCCCGGGTCCTCGTCCTTGCTCCGGTCGTTGCTCTTCGTGTCCTCGTCCTTCGTCTTGTCCTTGGTCTTGTCCTGGGCCCGGCCCGGGCTCACCGTGCTGCCCTGGCCGTGGCCCTGGTCCTGACCGTGGCCCTTGCCGTTGCCCCCCGGCGCCGCGTCAGCGGTGCTGGTCAGGGCCACCGGCCCGAGGACCGCCACCCCCATGACGGCCACGGTCGCGAGCGCGCGCGCATGCTTCCCCACGTACATCTGAGTTCAAACCCCCTGTTGGACCAGGCACGAACGGCCCGACCCCCCACGTCCGGTATCCGCACCTGTTGATGCGGACATGTCCCGTCAACGAACTCTCCGGCGGGGGGTTACGGGGGCTGTCGCGCGGTGAGCGGCCTGGGGACCGCGGCGACGCTACCAACGGCGGAGCACCTCCGGGTGGCTCCGCCACGCCGGTGTGGAGAGCACTGGTCCAGACCGGTACGAGGCCCGAGAGCCGCGCTGACCTGCCCAAACGGCCATCGAGGGATGGCCCCGAGAGACTATGGACGGCCGGTTCGCGCTTCGCCACCATGGGTTCACCGGCACCCCCCGGAGTCGGCGCCGCCTCCCCCAGCGGCACGTGGTCCCCCCGGCCACAGCACAGCCCCCCAGACGGTCATCACCCGTGACCGGCACGACCGAACCCGGAGCCCCCCACATGCGTTCCACCGCACGCCTCGTCCTGGCGACGACGCTCACCCTGGCCGTCACGGCCGGGATCGCGATCGTCGCGGCCCTGCCGGCCTCCGCCGCGACCTGGGCACCCCGTACCTCCCAGTCGTTCGACCCGCAGCGCGACCTCGACGAGTTCGAGTCGCGGATCCTGATCCGGGTCAACCGGGCCCGCGAACGGCGCGGCCTCTCGAAGGTCCGGGTGTTCCAGTCCTGCGTCGACGGCTACTCCGAGCGCTGGTCGCAGAAGCTGCGGAGCAGCGGCGAGATGGTCCACCGGGACCTCGGCGCCGTGCTCGACGGCTGCGACCTGAACTGGGTGGGCGAGAACCTCGTGAGCGGCACCGCCCTGCGGCCGCGTGCCGCCGTCCGGGCCTGGATGGACTCGCCCCCGCACCGGCAGGTGCTGATGAAGCGCCGCGCGGTCTGGGCCGGCGTCGGGGTCCGGGTCGGCAGCGACGGACGTACGTACGCCGTCCTGAACTTCGGCGACCGCACCTAGAGCCGCCACCCTCGACCCGCCCCCCGGCGGGCCCGTCGAGGAGCCGGCTTGTGGGCTGCCGGCTGCTCGGCGCGAGGGGCGTCCGCCAGGGGCTGGCGGACGCCCCTCCCCCACGCCCCGGCACAGCGGTCAACGGCTAGCGTCGGGGCATGAGCGAGCCGACGCCGGAGGACCTCGCGCGGATCGTCGGGTTCGCGACCGACTGTGCCCGCGACGGGCAGACCGAGCTGCTCGCGTCGTACGTCGCCGGCGGCTACCCGGTCGACCACCCCGACGCCGCCGGCAACACGCTGCTGATGCTGGCGGCCTACCACGGCCACGCGGACACCGTCTCGGTGCTGCTGGAGCACGGCGCCGACCCCGACCGGCTCAACGACCGCGGCCAGTCCCCCGTCGCCGGAGCCCTGTTCAAGGGTGAGGAGGAGGTGGTCCGGCTGCTGGTCCGGGCGGGCGCGGACCTCGACCACGGCACGCCGACCGCCCGGGAGGCGGCGCACCTGTTCGGCACCGGGTCGCTGCTCGAGGAGCCGTCCGGGTCCTGACATTCTTTTTGACTCGTTCCAGATCCGGTGCTTGGTTGGAGGAGACGTCCGACGACCACGGAGGAGCGCACCATGCCCGACCTGCCCCAGCCCGACGACGGCACCGCCATCGCGACCCACCCCAGCACCGAGGCCGAGCTCGGCTCGACCACCGACACCGGCGCTCCGGCTCCCAGCGACCGCAACTCGCTGACCCTGGGGGCCGACGGGCCGATCCTGCTCCACGACGTCCACTTCCTGAACCAGATGGCGCACTTCAACCGGGAGCGCGTGCCCGAGCGCAACGTGCACGCCAAGGGGTCGGGCGCCTTCGGCCGCTTCGAGACCACGGCGGACGTGTCGGCGTACACGAAGGCGGCGGTGTTCCAGCAGGGCGCGACGACCGAGATGCTGGCCCGGTTCTCGACCGTGGCCGGGGAGCAGGGCTCCCCCGACACCTGGCGCGACCCGCGCGGCTTCGCGCTGAAGTTCTACACGAGCGAGGGCAACTACGACCTCGTCGGCAACAACACCCCGGTCTTCTTCATCCGCGACACGATGAAGTTCCCCCACTTCATCCGCTCGCAGAAGCGGCGTGGCGGGTCGGGGCTGCGCGACAACAACATGCAGTGGGACTTCTGGAGCCTCAACCCGGAGTCGGCCCACCAGGTCACCTACCTGATGGGTGACCGCGGCATCCCGCGGTCGTACCGCCACATGAACGGCTACGGCTCGCACACCTACCTCTGGGTCAACGAGGCCGGCCAGAAGCACTGGGTGAAGTACCACTTCCACAGCGACCAGGGCGTCGCCGGGCTCACCGACGAGGACGCCACCCGGATCGCCGGCGAGGACGCCGACTTCCACCGGCGCGACCTGTACGACGCGATCGCGCGCGGCGACCACCCGAGCTGGACGCTGTCGATCCAGGCCATGCCCTACGAGGACGCCCGCACCTACCGGATCAACCCGTTCGACCTCACCAAGGTCTGGCCGCACGCCGACTACCCGCTGATCGAGGTCGGCACGATGACCCTCGACCGCAACCCGGAGAACTTCTTCGCCGAGATCGAGCAGGCGGCGTTCGAGCCGTCCGCGGTGGTGCCCGGCATCGGCTTCTCCCCCGACAAGATGCTGCTCGGACGGGCGTTTGCCTACTCCGACACGCACCGGCACCGGATCGGGCCGAACTACCTGCAGCTGCCGGTCAACCGGCCCCGGGTGGCGGTCAACACCTACACCCAGGACGGCGCGATGGCCTACGAGCACCGCGCCGACGACCCGGTGTACGCGCCCAACTCCTTCGGTCGCGGCTACGCAGACCAGGTGGGCGTGGCCGAGGACGGCTGGGAGGCCGACGGGGCGATGGTCCGGCAGGCGTACACGCTGCGCGAGGACGACGACGACTTCGCCCAGGCCGGCGCGCTGGTGCGCGAGGTCTGGGACGACGAGCAGCGCGCCGGCTTCGTCAGGACCGTGTCCGGGCACCTGCTCGGCGGGGTCGAGGGTGACGTGCTCGAGCGTGCCTTCCAGTACTGGAAGAGCGTCGACGCGGACACCGGCAAGCAGATCGAGGAGGCCGTACGCAGCGGCGGCGACCAGGGCGCACCGGGAGCCCAGCCCGGTCACGCCGCCGAGGACGCCTCCGACCCCGTCGTGGAGTCGCGGACGCACGCCGGCGACTGACCGGTCCCGTCACCGGCTCG
The DNA here is from genome assembly GCA_963724225.1 of uncultured Actinomycetota bacterium. Lineage (GTDB taxonomy): Bacteria > Actinomycetota > Actinomycetes > Propionibacteriales > Nocardioidaceae > Nocardioides. The sequence continues at coordinate 40,818 of CAVRTX010000024.1, forward strand.
CTGGCCGGCGGGGCGCACCACCCCGCCGGTCAGCGGGCGCTGAAGTCCTCCGGCGGGAGCTCCTTCTCGAGATCGGTCCCGTACTTCTCGACCTCCGGGTCGCGGTGGAGGCCGCCGCTCATGGCGTACTCCTCCTCCGGCGAGAGCACCAGCCGGTGCCGGCCGAAGAGGCCGAACAGCACGAGCGCGATCGCGTACACCACGGCGATGGCGATGATCGCCTCCGTGAAGTCGGGGTTGAGGAACAGCCCGACGAACGTGACGGCCGCGATCACACCGGCCACCACGGCGCCCACCACACCGGTCGGGCTCTTGTAGGGGCGCGCCGCGTTCGGGAACCTGCGGCGCAGCAGCACGAACGACACCATCTGCAGCAGGTAGGCGAGCACCGCACCCCAGACGGCGATGTTGAGCACGATCGCGTTGGCGGTGTCCGCCAGGTCCGAGCTGCGCGAGGCGATGAAGTCGACCAGCAGCAGCACCAGGAAGCCGAACACGGCACCTGTCACCAGCGCGGCGACCGGCGTCTTGCGCTTGCCCGTCACCGACAGCGGCTTGGGGTAGTAGCCCGCGCGGGAGAGCGAGTACATGTTGCGGGCGTACGCGAACATGATCCCCTGCAGGCTGGCCAGCAGGCCGACCAGCGCGAACAGCGACAGGATCGCGGCCCAGTCGTCGGAGAGGAAGGCCCGGAAGCCGTCGAGGAGCGGCTCCCCGGACGCGCCCAGCGCCGCGGACCCGGTCACGGCGGGGTTGAGGAACAGCACCAGGAGCCCCGTGCCGACCAGGGTCAGCAGGCCGATGATGCCCGCCCGCGGGATGTCGGTGGCCGGGTCGTGCGCCTCCTCGGCGGCCAGGGGCAGCTCCTCGATGCCGAGGAAGAACCACATCGCGAACGGCAGCGCGTAGAGCACGCCCTCCCAGCCGAACGGCAGGAAGGTGCTGTTGCCGGCCTCGGGCTCGATGTCCAGCAGGTTGCCGAAGTCGACCGCCCCGTTGAACAGGGCCAGGATCCCGAACAGCACCAGGATGCCGATCGAGAGCACGGCCACCGCGATCGCGAACTTGAACGACAGCTCCGCGCCGGCGCCGTTGAGCGCCACGAACGCGGCGTACAGGACCAGCCACCAGATCCACATGTTGTCGGAGAGGTCGAGCCCGAACAGCTCGTCGGTGGCCGCGTTGGCGTACTGCGCGGAGAACAGGACGATCACACCGGTGGTGAAGACGTACTCGATGGTCTCGGCCAGCCCGGTCACGAAGCCGCCCCACGGGCCCATGGAGGCCCGGGCGAACGAGTATGCGCCGCCGGTGTGCGGCATGGCGGCCGCCATCTCCCCGATGGAGAACAGCATGCCGAAGTACATGACGACGATGACCACGCTGGCGACCAGGAGGCCGCCCCAGCCGGCCTCGCCGATGCCGAAGTTCCATCCGGAGAAGTCCCCGGAGATGACCGCTGCGACCCCGATGCCCCACAGTCCCCAGAAGCGTGCGGAGCGTTGCAGCTGCCGCTTCTCGAAGTACCCCTCGACCGCGTGGGAGTAGGTGACCCCACCACCCGGCTTGCGTTGCGACGTCCCCTCGGCCACGACGGCTCCCTTCCCCGTACCCCTCGAACCCCTCTTCGGGAAGGTAGACCCGCGCGCGACCGGGTGTCGAGGGGTCGGAGAAAATTGGTCTGAGTTCGGACCTTTGTGGTCATGATCCGTTGACAGCCGGGGTGGGCGATCCAAAGATGGCGACATGCCCGTCCCCGCCCCCCACCTGACCGAGACGGTGCTGCGGCCGGTGCGGGGCCACCACGCCTTCGAGTCCTGCGTCGAGCAGCTCGGCACCGCGATCCGGCTGGGCGTCTACCCGCGCGGGTCGACGCTCCCTCCCGAGCGCGAGCTCGCACCGCTCCTCAACGTCTCCCGGGCGACCCTCCGCGAGGCCATGGCGGCGCTCCGCGCCGCGGGCATGGTGCAGACGACCCGCGGCCGCGGCGGCGGGACGGTCGTCACGCTCCGGCCGCGCACCCCCTCGGGCCGGGCCGCATCCCGGATCTCCCCGGCCAGGCGGCGCACCTGGAACGACACGCTCGTCTACCGCCGGATCGTCGAGCCCGGGGCGGCCGGGCTCGCCGCCCAGCTGGCCGCCGACGACGCGCTGTCCGCGCCGCAGCGCGAGCAGCTCGAGCAGGCCCACACCGAGGTGGCGCAGGCCGGACGGGCCGCGGCACATCGTCAGGCCGACTCCCGGTTCCACCTCACCCTGGCCAGCATCACCGGCTCGGCACACGTCGTGCAGGCCGTCACCGCCGTCCAGGCCCAGCTGCACGAGATGCTGCTGGCGATCCCCGTGCTCGAGGCCAACATCGCCCACTCCGACCGACAGCACGCGGCCGTCGTACGCGCCGTGCTCGCCGGACGCCCAGACCACGCCCACCGGGCCATGGAGGAGCACTGCGACGACACCGCCGCGCTGCTCCGGGGCCTGGTGGGCTGAACCGAGGAGCACCCATGCCGCTGCGCAACGACCGTCACCTGACCATGGAGGAGCTGGTCGGGGAGATCGGCCGCGGGACCGTCGACACCGTCGTGGTCGCGTTCACCGACATGCAGGGCAGGCTGCAGGGGAAGCGGCTGCACGGCCGCTACTTCGTGGACCACGTGGTCGGCCACGGCACCGAGGGGTGCAACTACCTGCTGGCGGTCGACGTCGACATGAACACGGTCGGGGGCTACGCGATCTCGTCCTGGGAGCGCGGCTACGGCGACATGGAGTTCGTCCTCGACGAGCAGACCATCCGCCGGCTGACGCACCTGCCCGCGACCGCCCTGGTGCAGTGCGACCTGGTCTGGCCGGACCACTCCCCCGTGGTGCAGTCGCCGCGGGCGGTGCTGCAGCGGCAGCTCGACCGGCTCGCCGAGCGCGGCTGGGTGGCGATGGCCGGCACCGAGCTGGAGTTCATCGCGTTCGACACGACGTACGAGCAGGCGCACCACGACGGCTACCGCGACCTGACCCCCGTCAACCAGTACAACGTCGACTACTCCATCCTCGGCACCACCCGGGCGGAGCCGCTGCTGCGGGCGATCCGCAACCACATGTACGACGCCGGGCTCGACGTCGAGGGCGCCAAGGGCGAGTGCAACTTCGGGCAGCACGAGATCGGCTTCCTGTACGCCGACGCGCTCACGACCGCCGACAACCACGCCGTCTACAAGAACTCCGCCAAGGAGATCGCCTCCCTGCAGGGCAAGGCGATCACGTTCATGGCGAAGTACGACGAGCGCGAGGGCAGCTCGTGCCACATCCACCTCTCGCTGCGGGGCGCGGACGGGGCACTGGTGTTCTGGGACGCGGACGCCGGCGGCCGGAGCGCCCTCTACGACCACTTCGTCGCCGGCGTGCTGGCGACGGCCGCCGACTTCACGCTGCTGTACGCCCCCAACGTCAACTCCTACAAGCGGTTCGCCGAGGGCTCCTTCGCGCCGACGACCATCGCCTGGGGACTCGACAACCGCACCTGCGCGGTCCGGCTCGTCGGGGAGGGGGCCGCGGCCCGGATGGAGAACCGGATCCCCGGCGGCGACGTGAACCCCTACCTGGCGCTGGCGGCGATGCTCGCCGGCGGCCTGCACGGGATCGAGCAGCAGCTGCCGCTGGAGGACGAGCTCGTCGGCAACGCGTACACCTCCGGGCGGGCGAAGGTGCCGGACACGCTGGCGGCGGCCCGGGAGGCGTTCGCGGCCTCCGACGTCGCGCGCCACGCCCTGGGCGACGACGTCGTCGACCACTACGTCAACATGGCCGACGTCGAGCTGGCCGCGTTCCGGGCCGCCGTGACGGACTGGGAGCTGCGCCGGGGATTCGAGAGGCTGTGATGACCGAGACCTTCACCGTCCTCAACCCCGCCACGGCGACACCGGTGACGGAGGTCGCGCTGACCGACCTGGCCGGCACGGACGCGGCGATCGAGCGCAGCCACGAGGCGTTCGCCACCTGGCGGGCGGTCGCGCCCGGGGAGCGGGCCGCGCTGCTGCGGCGGTTCGCCGCCGTCGTCGACGCCCACGTCGACGAGCTGGCCGGGCTGGAGGTGCGCAACGCCGGCCACACCTGGGGCAACGCGAGGTGGGAGGCCGGCAACGTCCGGGACTGCCTGAACTACTACAGCGGCGCCCCCGAGCGGCTCTCCGGTCGTCAGATCCCGGTCGCCGGCGGCACCGACCTGACCTTCCACGAGCCGCTCGGCGTCGTGGGGATCATCGTCCCGTGGAACTTCCCGATGCCGATCGCCGGCTGGGGGTTCGCACCGGCGCTGGCCGCGGGCAACACCGTGGTGCTCAAGCCGGCCGAGCTCACCCCGCTCACCGCGATCCGGATCGGCGAGCTGGCGCTGGAGGCGGGGCTCCCGGAGCACGTGCTGACCGTGCTGCCCGGCAAGGGGTCGGTGGTCGGTGAGCGCTTCGTGACCCACCCGCTGGTCCGCAAGGTCTGCTTCACCGGCTCCACCGAGGTCGGGAAGAGGGTGATGGCCGGCTGCGCCGAGCAGGTCAAGCGGGTGACGCTCGAGCTGGGCGGCAAGAGCGCCAACATCGTCTTCGCCGACGCCGACCTGGAAGCGGCTGCCGCGGCCGCGCCGTACGCCGTCTTCGACAACGCCGGCCAGGACTGCTGCGCCCGCTCCCGGATCCTCGTGGAGCGCTCCCGCTACGACGAGTTCCTCGGCCTGCTGGAGCCCGCGGTCACGGGCTTCCGGGTGCTCGACCCCGTCGACGAGAGCAGCGAGATGGGTCCGCTGATCTCCGCCGGGCAGCGGCGGACCGTGCTGGGCTTCCTCGACGAGGCGGACGTCGCCTTCACCGGCAGCGCTCCCGGCGGCGACGGGTTCTGGGTCGCCCCCACCGTCGTCACCGTCGACGACCCCGCAGCCCGGATCTGGCGCGAGGAGGTCTTCGGGCCGGTCGTGGCCGTGATGCCGTTCGACGACGAGGCCGACGCCGTCGCGCTCGCCAACGACAGCGACTTCGGCCTCTCCGGGTCGATCTACACCCGCGACCTCGGGCGCGCGCTGCGGGTCTCACGCGGCGTGGAGGCCGGCAACCTCAGCGTCAACTCGCACGCCTCGGTGCGCTACTGGACGCCGTTCGGGGGCTACAAGCAGTCCGGGCTGGGCCGCGAGCTCGGGCCGGACGCACCCCAGGCGTTCACCGAGGAGAAGAACGTCTTCATCGCCCACTGACCACCGGAGGTTGAGGTGCGAGGCGCCCCCGCGCCGAGCCTCGAAACCCCGGGACCCGAAAGGAGACCACCATGGCAGGACGCCTCGACGGCAAGGTCGCCGTCGTGACCGGGGGCTGCTCGGGGATCGGTCTGGCGACGGTCCGGCGCTTCGTGGAGGAGGGCGCGCGGGTGGTCGTGGGCGACATCGACGACGAGCGCGGCCACGTCCTGGTCGGCCAGCTGGGCGGCACGGACCTGCTGACCTACCAGCGCGTCGACGTCACCGACAAGGACCAGGTCGACGCGCTGTTCCAGGCTGCCAAGGACACGTACGGGTCGGTCGACGTGGCGTTCAACAACGCCGGCATCTCGCCGCCGGAGGACGACTCGATCCTCGACACCGACCTCGACGCGTGGCGGCGGGTGCAGGAGGTCAACCTCACCAGCGTCTACCTGTGCTGCAAGGCGGCACTCCCCCACATGCTCGAGCAGCGCTCCGGGTCGATCATCAACACCGCGTCGTTCGTCGCCGTGATGGGCGCCGCGACGTCGCAGATCTCGTACTCGGCCTCCAAGGGCGGCGTGCTCTCGATGTCGCGGGAGCTCGGCGTGCAGTTCGCACGGCAGGGGGTGCGGGTCAACGCGCTGTGCCCGGGACCGGTCAACACCCCGCTGCTGCAGGAGCTGTTCGCCGCCGACCCCGAGCGCGCGGCCCGCCGGCTCGTGCACGTGCCGATGGGCAGGTTCGCCGAGCCGGCCGAGATGGCGAACGCCGTGCTGTTCCTCGCCTCCGACGAGTCGAGCTTCGTCACCGCCAGCACGTTCCTCGTGGACGGCGGCATCTCCGGCGCCTACGTCACCCCCCTCTGACGTGCCGGCACCGCTGATCGGGCTGACGACCTACCGCGAGGACGCCGCGTGGGGGGTCTGGCAGCAGCGCGCCGACGTGCTCCCGACCCAGTACGCCGTCGCGGTCGAGTCGACGGGTGGCGTCCCGGTGCTGCTGCCCCCGGTCGCGCAGCCCGGCTCGGCCGACGTCCTGGTCGCACGGCTGGACGGGCTGGTCGTCACCGGTGGCGCCGACGTCGACCCGGCGCGCTACGGCGAGCAGCCACACCCGCAGACCGCGCGGTGGCGCGCCGACCGGGACGCCTGGGAGCTCGCGCTGCTCGACGCGGCCGACGCGGTCGGGCTGCCGGTGCTGGGCGTGTGCCGAGGCATGCAGGTGATGGCCGTCCACGCCGGCGGGTCGCTCGACCAGCACACGCCGGACCTGACCGGCCACGAGGGGCACAGCCCGGGCGGCGACGCGTACGGCCCGGTCGACGTGCGGACCGTCCCCGGCACTCGGGTCGCGGCGCTGCTGGGCGAGCGGCTCGCGGTCAGCTGCCACCACCACCAGTCGGTGCGCACGCACCCGGGGTTCGTGCCCGCGGCCACGGCGGACGACGGCACGCTCGAGGCGTTCGAACGCGCCGGCGAGCCGTTCCGGGTGGCCGTGCAGTGGCACCCCGAGACCGCCGACGACGTCGGGCTGCTGGCCGGGCTGGTCCGGGCGGCCGCGGCGTACGCCGAGGAGGGGACTGCCACAATCTCCCCGTGACCGCGAGCATGGTGAGGACCGACGTCCTGGGCGAGCCCTGGACCGCCGAGACGATCCAGTTCCCCCCGGACGACGAGGGGCGGGTCGTCGCCACGCTGGTCGCGCGGCGCGCGGAGGCACCGACCCGGCGCGCCGTGCTCTACGTCCACGGCTTCGCCGACTACTTCTTCCAGACCGGTTTCGCGCAGTGGTGGCTCGACCGGGGCTATGACTTCTACGCCCTCGACCTGCGCAAGTACGGCCGGTCGACGCTGCCGCACCAGACGCCGACGTACGTCGCGGACCTCCACGAGTACGACGCCGACCTCGACTCGGCCTGGCACCGGATCACCACCCGCGACGGCCACGACCACGTCGTGGTGGCCGCCCACTCCACCGGTGGGCTGGTGACGTCGCTGTGGGCCGACATGCGCCAACCCGCCGAGCTCCGCGGCCTGGTGCTGAACTCGCCGTGGTTCGACCTGCAGGGCAAGGCCTGGATGCGCAGCCTCGTCGCGTCGGTCGGGCTGGACCTGCTCGGCCGCCACCGGCCGCAGCGCGAGATCGTGCGCCGCGTCGAGGGCTTCTACACCCGCAGCCTGCACCGGGACCACGAGGGCGAGTGGGACTTCGACCTCGAGCTCAAGCCGGTGGACTCGTTCGCGGTCCGCGCCGGCTGGCTGCGCGCGATCCGCAAGGGTCACGCCCGGCTGCACGGCGGGCTCGACCTGCCCTGCCCGGCGCTGGTGCTGTCCTCTGACCGGACGACCTGGCCGCGGGAGATGGGCGAGGACGTGTTCTCCCACGACATCGTGCTCGACGTCGAGCAGATCCGGCGCTGGGTGCCGGCGCTGGGCCGGCACGTGACGTACGTGGCCGTCCCCGGCGCCGTCCACGACGTCGTGCTGTCGCGACAGCCCGCCCGCGACCGGGCGTACGCCGAGCTCACGAGCTGGTGGTCGGCCTACGTCGAGGAGCCGGCCGCCGGCTGAGCGGCCGGCCACGCGGACTCGGGATCCGCGGCGGCCCCGCGGGGCAGCGTCAGCGTGAAGACCGAACCCGTCGGGTCGTTGTCGCGGTAGCCGACGTCGCCCCCGTTGGCGCGGGCCAGCTCGCGGGTGATGAACAGCCCCAGGCCGGTGCCGGGTGCCTGCCGGGCCGAGGCGACGTCGCGGCTGAACCGCTCGAAGAGCCGCCCCTGGAACTCCGCCGGGACCCCGGCGCCCTCGTCGACGACCGAGACCTCGACCCGGTCCGGACCGTCGGCGACGGCCACGACCCTGGTGGCGCCCCCGCCGTACTTGTCGGCGTTGCTGAGCAGGTTGGCCACCACCTGGTCGAGGTGGTCGGGCTGGACGTGGGCCCGCAGGTCGTCGGGGCACTCGACCTCGGGCTGCCGGCCGGGCGGCTGACCGGCGGCCGCCGCCTCGAGCTGCGGCCGCAGCTGGCACGACTGCGGCCGCGCGGAAAGGGCGCCGCGGTCGCTCCTGACCAGGGTCAGGATGTCGGCGCACACCCGCTCGATCTGGGCGGCGTTGCGCTCGACCACCTCGAAGCAGCGCCGCGCCAGGGCGATGTCGCCGTCCTCGATCGCCTCGCGGCCCACCTGGCCGTAGCCCACGATCGACGTCAGCGGGTTGCCGACCTCGTGGCCGAGCATGCCGACCAGGTCGATCTTGAACTGGTTGGCCTCCTCGAGCTGCGCGTTCTTCTCGGCGAGCTGGGCCGCGGCCTCGGCGCGCTCGCGCATCGGCTCGTGCAGCGCGGCCCGCTGCACCAGGGCGTACAGCGGGAGCAGCAGCAGCACGAACCACGGCCCGCCCGTACACACGGCCACCAGCAGGCACGCGACGAACAGCACGCCCAGCTCGGTGAGGTAGAACGACGGGTCGCGGAGGGTACGGCGCAACCACTCCTCGTCCTCGGAGTGGTTGAGCGCGGCGCTCCCCGCGAGCAGGACGCTCTCGACGACCACGAACGTCAGCGCGGCCAGCACCAGCCCGAGCAGTCCCAGCCCGCCGGTGCCCGACATCCAGTTGGTCTGGGTGCCGACCACCTGGCCGGCGACCGCGCCGGCGGCCAGCCCGGCGAGCACCAGGAACGCCGCGGAGCCGATCCACTTCCACAGCGGCACCCGCAGCCCGCGCCAGCGGGCGTGGGCGTACGTGAACGGGACGACCACCAGCAGCCAGGGCGGCGGCAGCAGCATCGCGCACGAGAACGCCCACGCCGAGAGCGCCTTGTGGGGCTGCTGGGTGTGGGACAGGCCGCCGAAGAGCCGCCGCCCGATCTCGACGTTGAGCACCGAGATGCCGACCAGGACCGCCACCGTGAGCCAGGTCGAACGCAGCGTGCCGGGGCCCCCGCTGGTCACGAACGGCAGCGCGCAGGCCGCCACGAGCGCGACGCCCAGGTACGCCTGCAGGCGCGACGGAGTGCGCCGGAACTCTCTCCACGCACCGGTTCCGGATCCGGTGCCCGCGCCCTCCGTCATCGCGCGCACTATCCCACAGCCGGCCGACCGCCCGCCCGTGCCCTCGCTCCCCCACGCCATGGGGGATGGCGTGGGCGGCCCCGGCGGCGCAGAGTGGACGGCGACGGGGACGAGCGAGAGAGGACGGGCGATGGGTGAGCTGCACGTGAACATGAACATCACGCTCGACGGCGTGATCCAGGCCAACGGCGGACCCAGCGAGCAGGACGGCGACTTCGAGCACGCCGGCTGGGAGCGCCCGTACGGGGACGCCGAGTCCGGCGCGCAGATCACGGCCGACGTGGAGGCGTCCGACGCACTGCTGCTGGGTCGCACGACGTACGACATCTTCCGCGGCTACTGGCCGGGCAAGACCGACGACATCGGTCGCGCCTTCGACCGGGTCCCGAAGTACGTCGCGTCGCGCGGCACCCCCGAGCTGTCGTGGGAGAACAGCACCCAGCTCACGGACGCGGGCGCCGAGGTCCGCGACCTGCGCGAGCGGCACCAGCAGATCCACGTGTGGGGCAGCGGCGACCTGCTGCAGACCCTCTTCCGCGAGGCGCTGGTCGACCAGGTGAACCTCTGGGTGTGCCCGGTCGTGATCGGCCACGGCAAGCGGCTCTTCCCCGAGGGCACGGCGGCCACCCGGTTCGAGCTGGTCGAGCCGCCGCGGTCCTACCCGCGCGGGGCGATGCTGCTGCGCTACCGACGCCTCGAGGGCCCGCCACAGACCGAGTGATGGTCGGACGCCGTCGTCAGCCCGGGCCGTCGGGATGGGCGAGGTCGTAGGCGCGCGCGAGCTTCTGGGGGACGACCATCCGCCACGCGTCGACGACGAGCTCACGGGCCTCCGCCCGGTCGAGCGCCGCGAGGTCGGCGTGGACCCAGTGGAAGCGCAGGTCCGAGGTCGACGGCATGTGGAACTTGTGCGGCTCGCTCGCGACGAGCGCCTCCCGCTCCTCCCGGGGGAACCCGAACCCCATCACGGTCTCGTCCTGGGAGAACGCCACGTAGACGATCTGCCCGACGCGGAACTTCAGCCTGCCGCGGACGTACACCTCGTACGACCGCTCCAGCTCGGCGCCCAGCGGCCGTACGTCCTCCACCGTCGCCATGGTCGGGGCCGCGCTGGTCAGTGCCGGGTGGGGCGGTAGGTGAGCTCCTGGGTGTGACCGTCCAGGGTCCGGCTCTCGAGCAGCTCGAGGTCGAAGTCTCCCGCGCCGCCGAAGACCGGGTCCACACCCGTCCGCCCGGTGAGGACGGGGAAGACCGTCACCTGCACGCGGTCGACGAGGCCCGCTGCCATGAGCGCCCAGTTCAGCGAGAGGCTGCCGTGCGAGCGCAGCGGCACGTCGGACTCCTCCTTGAGCCGGGACACGACCTCGACCGCATCCCCCTGGACCACCGTCGCGTCCGGCCAGCCGAGCGTTCCCTCGAGCGTGGACGACACCACCGTGGTGGGCAGGTTCCGCATCCGGGTCACCCATGCGTCACGGACCTCGGACTCCTCGGTGCTCTCGGCCAGCATCCGCGCGAACGCCCGGAACGTCGTGGCGCCGTAGACCATGCGCTGCTCGCCGCCGTACGCGGAGAGCCGGTGGTCGAGGAGCTCCGGGCCCTGCTTGCCCCAGTAGCCGCCCCAGTCGCCGTCGGGGCCGTAGGAGCCGTAGCCGTCGAGGCTGGAGAAGACGTCGAAGGTGTACGTCGCGGTCATGTCGTCCTCCTCGGGCGAGGTGTGGTCGTTGGGTACCGACCGGGGACAGCCCCGCGACTCATCGCCGGGAGCGAAGTCGTCAGCACACCGGGCTCAGTCGACCAGGAAGACCACGAGCGCCGTCAGGCCGACCACGACGATCACCCCGCGCAGCACCATCGGCGGCAGCCGGCGACCCACGGTCGCCCCCAGCTGCCCACCGACGATCGAGCCGGCGGCGATCAGGGCGACCACCAGCCAGTTGACCTCGGCGACGAGGATGAAGATCACGGCCGCGACGGCGTTGACCAGCCCGGCGAGCACGTTCTTGGTGGCGTTGTTGCGCTGGAGCGTGTCCGCGACCCCGATACCGAGGATCGCGACCAGCAGCACGCCCTGCGCGGCGCCGAAGTAGCCGCCGTAGATGCCGGCGGCCGCCACCGCCGGCCAGACCCACCACGGGCCGTGCTCGGCGACGGTGGTGCCGCGGCGCTCGGCCCGTGCGGCCACCCGGCGCGAGATCAGCGGCCCCACGACCACGAGCAGCACGCCCAGCCCGATCAGCAGCGGCACGATCGTGTCGAACGCCTGCGACGGGAGGACCAGCAGCAGCACCGCGCCGGCCGTACCGCCGAGCAGGGACGCCGAGCCCAGCCGGATCAAGCGGGTGCGCTGGCCGACCAGCTCGGCGCGGTAGCCGATCGCGCCCGACACCGCCCCCGGCACCAGCCCGATGTTGTTGGACACGTTGGCCGTCACCGGCGGCACGCCGAAGGCCAGCAGCGTGGGGAAGGTGATCAGCGTGCCGGACCCCACCACGGTGTTGATGGTGCCCGCCCCGAGCCCGGCGAGCAGGATCGCGACGGCCTCCGGCCAGGTCACGCGGTCGGGTCGGCTCCCGACGCGGCCGGGTCGTCGGGCGGCGGGCCTCCGAGCGGGTCGTCCGCGGGCGGCGGAGCGGTGTGCTTGGTGTCCTTGCCCGGGTTGGCCGCGCTGGCCGCCGCCGCGATCGCCTCCTGGACCGCCTTGTTGGCGCCGCTGAGCTCACGGTCGCTGGCCGAGTCGAGCTGCGGCTCGGTCGGTCCCATGTCGACCCGCTTGCGCGGCGTGGCGTCCTGCGGGATCCCGGCGACCTCGTGGATCGAGGAGCCGAGTCCCTCGAGTGCCTTGGTGATCTCGGACGGGATGACCCACACCTTGTTGGCCTCGCCCTCGGCGATCTTGGGCATCATCTGGAGGTACTGGTAGGCCAGCAGCTTCTGGTCCGGCTGCCCGTCGTGGATCGCCTGGAACACCGTCTGGATCGCCTGCCCCTCGCCCTGGGCCCGCAGGATCTGCGACTCGCGGTCGGCCTGGGCCCGCAGGATCTGCGACTCCCGGTCGCCCTCGGCGTTGAGGATCGCCGACTGCTTGGAGCCCTCCGCGGTCAGGATCGCGGACTGGCGCTGGCCCTCGGCGGTGAGGATGAGTGCCCGCTTGTCGCGGTCGGCACGCATCTGCTTCTCCATCGAGTCCTTGATCGACGGCGGCGGGTCGATGCCCTTGATCTCGACCCGGTTGACCCGGATCCCCCACTTGCCGGTCGCCTCGTCGAGCACGCCCCGCAGCCCGGTGTTGATCTCCTCGCGACTGGTCAGCGTCTGCTCGAGGTCCATGCCGCCGACGATGTTGCGCAGCGTGGTCATGGTCAGCTGCTCGACGGCCTGGATGTAGTTGGCGATCTCGTACGTCGCCGCGACCGGGTCGGTGACCTGGAAGTAGATGACCGTGTCGATCGAGACCACCAGGTTGTCCTCGGTGATCACGGGCTGCGGCGGGAAGCTGACGACCTGCTCACGCAGGTCGATCAGGTAGCGGACCCGGTCGATGAACGGGACGATGATCTTCAGTCCCGCGTCGAGGGTCTGCTGGTACTTCCCGAACCGCTCGACGACGCCGGCGCGTGCCTGCGGGATGATCTTGACTGTCTTGGCCAGCATCACGATGGCGAACAGCGCCAGCAGGGCCAGCACGATGAGCGCGGTCATCGATCTCCTCCGGTCTTCTCAGGGTTCCAGTCGGGGCACGGGATGGACGTAGGCGGTGGCGCCGCGGATCTCGAAGACCTCGACGGTCTCGCCCGCCTCGATCGTCAGCGTCTCGTCGTAGGGCTGGGCGCTCCAGACGTCGCCGGCGAGCCGGACCCGGCCGGGGGCAAAGGCGGTGACGGTCTCGGTCACGGTGCCCTGCGTCCCGACCAGCTTGCCGTGGCCGAGCCGGAGCTCGGGGCCCGTGTTCAGCTTGCGGGCCAGACCGGGGCGGACGACCGCGAGCATGCCGACGGCGGTGATCAGCGCGACCGCGGCCTGGATGGCCACGGCGTCGGTGAACAGCGAGGTCAGCATCCCGGCGAACGCACCGGTGGCCAGCATGATCAGGACCAGGTCGAGCGAGAACATCTCCGCGACACCCAGCACGACGGCGAGCGCGAGCCACGACTCCGTCAGGTGGTCGCGGATCCAGTCCATGCCGCCCAGCCTATCCGGGAGGGGGAAGGTTCACCGGCCGTTCGACGCGCGGTGCGGCGTACGTCGTCGGGCGCTGAACCGGTCGTCCTCGCGCCGCAGCACCAGCGGCATGCCGAAGGTCTCGCCCAGGTGCTCCTCGGTGACCACCTCCTCGATCGGGCCGGCGGCGACCACCCGGCCGCCCCGGAGGAGCAGCGCGTGGGTGAAGCCGGGCGGGATCTCCTCGACGTGGTGGGAGACCAGCACGGTGGCCGGCGACGCCGGGTCGGCGGCCAGCACGGAGAGGGTGTTGACGAGGTCCTCGCGGCCGCCCAGGTCGAGCCCGGCGGCCGGCTCGTCGAGCAGCAGCAGCTCGGGGTCGGTCATCAGCGCGCGGGCGACCTGGACCCGCTTGCGCTCCCCCTCGCTGAGGGTGCCGAAGGTGCGCTCGGCGAGGGGGGCCACCCCCACCTCGACCAGCAGCTCGTGGGCCCGCTCGTGGTCGAGCTCGTCGTAGGCCTCGCGCCAGCGGCCGACGACGCCGTACGACGCGGAGACGACGACGTCGCGGACCCGCTCGTCGCGCGGGATCCGCTCGGCGAGCGCGGCGCTGGTGAGCCCGATCCGGGGCCGCAGGTCGAACACGTCGACGGTGCCGAGCACCTCGTCGAGGATGCCCGCCACGCCGGTCGTCGGGTGCAGCTGGGCCGACGCGACCTGCAGCAGGGTGGTCTTGCCGGCACCGTTGGGACCGAGCACCACCCATCGCTCGTCGTCGGCGACGGTCCAGTCGACGGAGTCGATCAGGAGCGACTCCCCACGACGTACGGTCACGCCCGCGAGCTCGAGGACAGCGACCATGGCGGTCACCCTATCCACCGGCCCCGCGGTTCGTGGCAGCGGCGTATCGTCGCCCGGCGTGACCGCCCAGCCCGCCACCCGGCACCCCGCGCTGCCGGTGTCGGCGACCCTCGCGTGGTGGGCGACCGGCTGGCTGCGTGGCCTGGTCGTCACCGACCTCGCCCTCGACGCCGTGGCCGCGGACGACCGGCTGCACGTCGGCGTCGACGGCGAGCCGCTGGCCGGCCTGCTGGGCCGGCTCCGGGCCGCGGGCGCGACCGGCTGCGGGCTGGCGCTCCCGGTCGAGGGAGACCCGCTGGGGCTCGGCGGCCCGGCGGACCTGACCGGCGCGGCGCTGGACGCGGGCGAGGCCGTGGTCGCCCCGGCGGCCGGGCTGGCGCTGGTGCCGGACGTGGGCGAGGAGGTCGTGACCTGGCAGGTGCTGCCCGCCCGGCCCCGGCAGCTCCCCGACGTCGGCGAGGCCGACCGGACGCTGCGGCGCACGACGATCGAGGCCGCCGAGGCGCTGGCCTCGCTGGACGTGGCGCGGTGGCGCCCCGAGGCGGCGGACCTGCTGACCGGGACGCGCCGCACGGCGCTCCGCGCTCCCCGCGGCGTACCCGCCCGCTGCGTGGAGCTGGCGGCACGGGCGCTGGTTGCCGAGGCGGTCGTGGCGGTGGCGCTCGAGGACGACGGGGCAGCGGTCTCCGCGTCGGAGATCATGCTGCGCCGGGCCGCGCTCGACCCGCTCGAGCGCGCCGCCCGCGGTGCGCTCGTGGCGGCGTGCTCGCCGGAGGCCTGGCCCCCGGACTAGAGCCCGCGGGTCATGACTCCGCCCAGACCCCCAGCTCGTTGCCGCTGGGGTCGGCGAAGTGGAAGCGACGGCCGCCCGGGAACTCGTACGGCTCCGCGACCACGTCGCCACCGGCCGCGCGCACGGCGGCCACGCTCGCGTCGAGGTCGTCGGAGTAGAGCAGCACCAGTGGGCCGCCCGGCGTGGGCGCGGTCGTGGCGTCGAGCCCACCGACCTCGCCCTCGTCGCCCGGCCCGCGGATGCCGGCGTAGGCCGGGCCGTAGTCGTTGAACTGCCAGCCGAAGGCCGCTTCGTAGAACTGTCTGGTCGCCGCGAGGTCGGTGACCCGCAGCTCGACGTAGTCGAGGGCGTGGTGGAGATGGGTCATGCGGCTCACGCTACGGCGCACCACCGACACCCGGCGCCGCCGTCAGGATCCGGGGGGTCGTCGGTCCCCCACCGGCGGCTCGGTCACCTCGGCCCACACCTCCACCAGCTCACTGACAAGCCCGGACGCGTCGACCGAGGCGAACGACGCGACCTGGTGGACCTCGTCGTCGCCACCCGCGGCGGGGCTCACCCGCGCCCGCAGCACGGCGCGGGCTCCCCCGTCGACGAGGTCCTCGCGGACGAACCGCCAGGAGCCGGGGTAGTCGCGGTTGAGGACGACGAAGGCGTCGCGGTCGAAGCTCTCGCCGGTGGCGGGGTGGTGGGCGGTGAACCCGTCGGCCAGCAGCGCTGCCAGGCCGTCCCAGTCCTCGGCGTCGATCGCGTCGGACAACCGGACCAGGGCCTCGCCCGCGGTGGGTGGTGCGCTCATGCGGTCACCGTACGGCCCGGCACCGACAGCGACCCCGATCCCGGATAGCCTCGGCCACGATGGACGCCAACGCCGATGGGGCACCGCAGACCCTGCTGATCACGCTGAGCGGCAGGGACCGGCCCGGGGTCACCTCGGCGGTCTTCGACACCCTCAGCGGGGCCGGCGTCGAGGTGCTCGACGTCGAGCAGATCGTGCTCCGCCGGCGCCTCGTGCTCGGCGTCCTGGTCACCGCCCCGCGGGACTGGAAGAAGCTGCGCCACGCCGTCGAGACCACCGCCGCGGCCCTGGACATGAGCGTCGACGTCGACCGCGGGGTCGGCGACAACAGGGCGCGCCAGCAGGGCCGGTCGCACGTCACCGTGATCGGCACCCCGCTCAAGGCCTCGCAGATGGCCGCGGTGGCCGGACGGATCGCCGACAGCGGCGCCAACATCGACCGGATCGAGCGGATGGCGCGCTACCCCGTCACCGCGATCGACCTCCACGTCTCTGGCGCCGACCCCGACCAGCTGCGGACGCTGCTGGCCACCGAGGCCGCGACCCAGGGCATCGACGTGGCGGTCCAGCCGGCCACCCTGATGCGTCGCGGCATGCGGCTGATCGTGCTCGACGTCGACTCCACGCTGGTCCAGGGCGAGGTGATCGAGATGCTCGCCGAGCACGCCGGCCAGGCCGAGGAGGTCGCGCGGGTCACCGAGCAGGCGATGGCGGGCGAGCTCGACTTCGAGGAGTCGCTGCGCACCCGGGTCGCGCTGCTCGAGGGGGTCGACGCCACCGCGCTCGACCGCGTGTACGACGACCTCGTGCTCGCGCCGGGAGCGCGGACGATGGTGCGCGTGCTGCGGCGGCTGGGCTACCGCTTCGCGCTGGTGTCGGGCGGGTTCTCCCAGATCACCGACCGGCTCGCCGAGGAGCTCGGCATCCACTACTCCCACGCCAACGAGCTCGAGGTGGTCGACGGCCGGCTGACCGGGCGGATCGTCGGCGAGGTGGTCGACCGGGCCGGCAAGGCCACGGCGCTGCGCCGGTTCGCCGAGGCGGTCGGCGTACCGCTCGACGCGGTCATCGCCATCGGCGACGGCGCCAACGACCTCGACATGCTGGCGGCCGCCGGGCTCGGGATCGCGTACAACGCCAAGCAGGTGGTCCGCGACGCCGCCGACACGGCGGTCAACGTGCCGTACCTCGACGCGATCATGTACCTGCTCGGCATCTCCCGCGAGGAGATCGAGGCCGCCGACGCCGAGGCGGGCGTCACCACCCCCGCTCCCCCGCTGTAGCCAGACCGGGCACCTCCGTACGCGCGGTCGGCGCTCGTGACCTGTCAGTGAGCCCGGTAGGCCACCAGCCGGGCGGAGCCCCAGCCGAGGTCGGCCCACGCGCCGTCGTGCTCGAAGGCGGCGACGGCGCCGGGTGGGAAGCCGCTGGTCGCCAGCTCCGCGCCGGCGTCCTCGTCGCCCTCGCCGTCGTCGAGCAGCTGCGCCATCGAGCCCACCGTCGGGTTGTGGCCGACCACCGCGAGCGTGCCGGCGTCGGCCGGCGCCTCGCGGACCAGGTCGAGGGCCGACTCCGGCTCGGCGGCGTACATCGCCTGCGCCACGTCGGGCGTGAGCCCCCAGCCGGCGGCGCGGGCGAGCGCCTCCCAGGTCTCGACGGCACGGCGTGCCGAGGACACCAGGGCGTGGTCGGGGCGCAGCTCGCGGCTGGCCAGCCACACCCCCGCGGCCTCGGCCTCGCGGACGCCGTCGTCGGTCAGCGGCCGCTCGGCATCGGTGGCGGCGCCCTGCCCGGCGTGGGCGTGGCGGATGACGAGGAGGCGACGCGGCTGCACCGCCCCACTGTCCCAGCCGCTAGCCTCCGTGTCATGCCAGCCGGACCGCTCATGATCATCGGTGGCGCGGAGGACAAGCTGCGCAAGCGGACGATCCTCACGGAGTTCGTGGCGTCCAGTGGCGGTCCCGACGCCCGGATCGCCGTCATCCCCACCGCGTCCTCCCTCGGCGACGAGGTCGTGGAGGTCTACGACGCCGTCTTCCGCAAGCTCGGCGCGGCCGACGTGGTGGCCGTGCGCCCCGAGACGCGCGAGGACGCCCACGACGCCGCCCTCGTGGCGCGGCTGCACGGGGCGACCGGGATCTTCATGACCGGCGGCAACCAGCTCAAGCTCTCGGCCGTCATCAGTGGTACGCCGCTCGGCGAGGCGATCAGGGAGGCCCACCGCGACGGCGTCATGGTGGCCGGGACCTCGGCCGGCGCCAGCATCCAGTCCTCCCACATGGTGGCCTTCGGCGGACCGGGGGCCACGCCCAAGCAGCGGATGACCCAGGTGGCCGCCGGCCTCGGCCTGGTGGAGTCGGCCGTGATCGACCAGCACTTCGACCAGCGCAACCGCTACGGCCGGCTGCTGATGATCGTCAGCCAGTCGCCGCAGCTGCTCGGGATCGGCGTCGACGAGGACACCGCGGCCGTCGTCACCGACGAGGGCGAGCGCCAGGTGCTGCGGGTCCTCGGACGCGGGTCGGTCACGATCTTCGACCCCTCCCGCATGGTCACCGACGCGTACGAGGCGCAGCGGTCGCGGCCGCTGCTCGCCAGCGGGGTGACGCTGCACGTCCTCCCCGAGGGCGCGGTCTTCGACCTCACCGAGCGCGCCCTCGTCGTGCAGCAGCCGTCGGTCGACCCCGAGGACGCCGCCGAGATCGCCGCGGCGCAGCGCGACATGCGGCAGGTGGCCCGCGACATCGCGGCCGGCGACATCTCGCCCGGCACCCTGCGCCGGCGCCAGGCGCGTAGCCGCACCAGGCACGAGCCCGCGACCCACCCCAGGTCCGGGACCCGACAGGACGGAGACGCACGATGACCGAACGGCCGACCCCCGACCTCAGGATCCTCGAGACCCGGGTCTATCGCGGCGCCAACGTCTGGTCCTACGAGCGTGCGATCCACCTGGTCGTCGACCTCGGCGTCCTGGAGCAGTACCCCAGCAACCTGCTGCCGGACTTCACCGACCACCTCGTGCAGATGCTGCCGGGGCTGCGCGAGCACTCCTGCTCCCGCGGCCGCCGCGGCGGCTTCGTCGAGCGGCTCCACGAGGGCACCTGGCTCGGGCACGTCGCCGAGCACTGCGCGCTGGCGCTGCAGCAGGTCGTCGGCCACGACATCCGCCGCGGCAAGACCCGGATGGTCAAGGACCGGCCGGGCGTCTACAACGTCGTCTACGGCTACGTCGACGAGCAGGTCGGCCTCGCGGCCGGCAAGCTCGCCGTACGCCTGGTCAACCACCTGGTCGAGGGCGACCCGGAGTTCGACTGGGACGCCGAGCTCGAGGCGTTCATCAAGCGCGCCGAGCGCACCGCGTTCGGGCCCTCCACCCAGGCGATCGTCGACGAGGCCGTCTCGCGCGACATCCCCTGGCTGCGGCTCAACCCGCACTCCCTCGTGCAGCTCGGGCAGGGCGTCCACGCCAAGCGGATCCGGGCGACGATGACCTCCGAGACCTCCTCGATCGCGGTCGACGTCGCCTCCGACAAGGACCTCACCACCAAGCTGCTCGGCGCCGCCGGGCTGCCGGTGCCCAAGCAGGACTCGGTCCGCTCCGCCGACCAGGCGGTCCGCGTCGCCGAGCGGATCGGCTACCCGGTGGTCGTGAAGCCGCTCGACGGCAACCACGGCCGCGGGGTCTGCCTGGACCTCCAGGACGAGGCCGCCGTACGGGAGGCGTTCCCGATCGCGGAGGAGCAGTCGCGACGCGGCTGGGTGATCGTCGAGTCGTTCGTCACCGGCAAGGACTACCGCTGCCTGATCATCGACGGCCGGATGGTCGCGATCGCCGAGCGGGTCCCGGCGCACGTGGTCGGCGACGGCACGTCGACGGTGCAGGAGCTGGTCGACGACACCAACGCCGACCCGCGCCGCGGCGTCGGCCACGAGAAGGTGCTGACCCGGATCAAGGTCGACGCCGCCGCCGGCGAGGTGCTCGCCGCGCAGGGCCACACCCTCGAGTCGGTGCCCGAGCAGGGCGAGATGGTCAAGCTCGCGCTCACCGGCAACATGTCGACCGGCGGGATCTCGATCGACCGCACCTTCGAGGCGCACCCGGAGAACGTCGAGATCGCCGAGGAGGCCGCGCAGATGATCGGCCTCGACATCGCCGGCATCGACTTCATCTGCCCCGACATCACCGAGCCCGTACGCGAGACCGGCGGCGCGATCTGCGAGGTCAACGCCGCGCCGGGCTTCCGGATGCACACCCACCCGACGATCGGCGAGCCGCAGTTCATCGCCAAGCCGGTGGTCGACATGCTGTTCCCGCCGGGCGCCCCGTCGCGGATCCCGATCGTGGCCGTCACCGGCACCAACGGCAAGACCACGACGTCGCGGATGATCTCCCACGTCTTCAAGGGCATGGGCCGCAAGGTCGGCATGACGTCCACCGACGGCGTCGTCATCGACGAGCGGCTGCTGATCAGGGCCGACGCGTCCGGGCCCCGCTCGGCGCGGATGGTGCTCCAGAACCCGCGCGTCGACTTCGCCGTCTTCGAGGTCGCCCGCGGCGGCATCCTGCGCGAGGGCCTCGGCTACGAGCGCAACGACGTCGCCGTCGTCATCAACGTGCAGCCGGACCACCTCGGGCTGCGCGGGATCGACACCGTCGAGCAGCTCGCCGACGTCAAGGCGGTCGTCGTCGAGGCGGTCCCGCGTACGGGCGCCGCGGTCCTCAACGCCGACGACCCGCTGGTGCGGGAGATGCGCCGCAAGTGCAGCGGCGAGGTCGTGTGGTTCTCGATGGCCGAGCCGGGCTCCGAGGAGCGCGACATGATCGACGCCCACTGCCGCCGCGGCGGCAAGGCGCTCGTGCTCAACCCGTCCGACCGCGGCGAGATGATCGTCGTCAAGCACGGCCGGCGCGAGATGCAGCTCGCCTGGACCCACCTGCTGCCGGCGACGTTCAACGGCCGGGCCCGGATGAACGTCCAGAACACCCTGGCCGCCGCGGCCGCCTCCTTCGCCGCCGGGGCTCCGCTCCACGACATCCGGCAGGGACTGCGGAGCTTCTCGACCAACTACTACCTCTCCCCCGGCCGGCTCAACGAGGTCGAGGTCAACGGCGTCAACGTCATCGTCGACTACTGCCACAACGCTCCGGGCATGCGGATGCTGGGCGACTTCGTCGACCGGGTCGGCGAGACGCTCTCCTCCTCCCACGAGCTGGCGCGGCCGTCGCGGATCGGCATCATCGCCACGGCGGGCGACCGCCGTGACGAGGACATGCGCGAGCTCGGCCAGATCGCGGCGCAGCACTTCGACGTGGTGATCGTCCGTGAGGACGAGGCGCTGCGCGGCCGTGAGCGCGGCGAGGTCGCGGGGCTGGTGCGCGACGGCGTCCAGGGTGCGATCACCGACGGAGCCCGCTGCAAGCAGGTCGAGGTGGTGCTGGAGGAGATCGAGGCGGTCCGGCACGCGATGAGCCGCGCCAACAAGGGCGACCTGGTCGTGGTCTGCGTCGACCAGCACGCCGCGGTCATGACCGAGCTGGAGACCTGGTCCCACCAGGCGTACGCCGGCGCCGGCGCCTCGCCGGACGCTCCCGCCGCCGACCCGGACTACGCGCCGACCGAGCAGGCCTGACCGACCGGCCCGTCACGACCCCGGCCGCGAGCAGGGTGCCGTGCCTGCGCACGGCCCGGCAGCGCCGTCGGCGACTCAGGAGAGCGCGGCACGGACCTTGTCCGCGAGCACGCGCGGGTCGTCGGCGGTGCCGCCCTGCGCGGCGATCCAGTCGTACACCGCCTGCCGCTCGGCGTGGCACATCAGGCCGACGACGTCGCCCGGCTGCGCCAGCTCCACGAGCGCGGCGAGCGCCTCCACCTCGGTGGCGTGGCTCCGGATGTCGTCGACGCCCACCCGGGACGCGCCCGTGCGGAGCAGCCCGTCGAGCTCCTCGACCGTCCGGCCGCGCAGGTAGTGCGCCTTGTGCCCGATGGCCACGACGTCGCTGCCCATGGCGCCGATCTCGCCGAGCCGCTCGATCAGGTCGTCCTGCCGGTCCCCCACCGCGCCGAGCCCGAGCAGCAGCCGGGCACCGGGACGTCGTACGCCCGCCATCACCTCGAGCAGCGCCTCCAGCCCCGCCTCGTTGTGGGCCAGGTCGACGACGACGGTCCGCTCGCCGATGCTGAACACGTTCATGCGCCCGGGGTTGTGCTCCGGGTCGGGCCGGAACGTGGAGAGTCCCTCGACCACGACGTCGCGCGGGATCCCGAGGGCGAGGGTCGCCGAGGCCGCGGCGAGGGCGTTCTCGACGTTGAAGCGCGAGAGCCCCGAGAGGGTCATCGGGACGTCGGCGAGCTCCACGAGAGGCTCGGGGTCGCTGCCCCGGGACAGGACGCAGATCCAGCCGTCGATCACGGTCGTGGCCCGGCCGCCGTCGCCGACGACGTCGCGCAGCGCGGGCGAGTCGGGGTCGCGGGAGAACACCCACGGCTGCGCCTTGACCACGCCGCGCATCGCCAGCACCCGGGGGTCGTCGGCGTTGAGCACCGCCCAGCCGTCGCTGCGGGTGATCCGCGGGACGACGGACTTGACCTCGGCGAGCTGGTCGACGGTGTCGATGCCCTGCAGGCCGAGGTGGTCGGCGGAGACGTTGGTGACGACGGAGACGTCGTTGCGGGTGACACCGATGCCCTTGAGCAGGATCCCGCCCCGGGCGGTCTCGGTGACCGCGATCTCGACCCGGCCGTGGGCCAGCACCCGGCCGGCCCCGCTGGGCCCCGAGTAGTCCCCAGCCTCGACCAGCTCACCGGCGACGTAGATCCCGTCGGTGCTCGACCAGCCGACCACCTTGCCCCACGTCCGTGCGACGTGGGCGATCAGCCGGCTGGTCGTGGTCTTGCCGTTGGTGCCCGTGACGGCGACGACCGGGATGCGGGGCGTGATGGTGCGCGGCCCGAGCCCCGGCGAGGCGTCACCGACCCGGCCCGCGGCCCGCTGCATCAGGGTGTCGACGTCGGTCGTGGGCAACCCGTCGAGCAGCTCGGCCACGGCACGGCCCATCTCCTGGGCGCGCTCGCGGTGCCGCCAGGGGTACGCGACGACCACCCGGTGGGGGTCGCTCGTCGGCCGGACCCGGACGGCGAGCCTGGTCGTCCCGGTCTCCGCCGCCACCGCCCGTACCAGCCGGGCGACCGCACGGATCGCGAACCGCTGCCGGAAGCCGGTGCCGGGCTCCCCCGGCCGCGCCTTCACCAGCCCGATCCGGGTCGCCAGGCCCTGGGCGGTCGCGGTCGGGACGTCGGACAGCTCACTGACGTCGAGGGTCAGCTTGATCGCCGCCCGGGGGAAGTAGAGGTTCGGCCCCTCCAGCACCCGGAGCTCCACGAGTGAGGTCACCGGGCTGACGCTAGCGGAGACCGCGACCCGTCACGTGTGCAGGTCTCAGGCCGCCGAGCCGTCACTGGTGCAGGTTCGAGAGGCCGCGAGCCGTCACTCGTGCAGGTGCGAGAGGCCACGAGCCGTCACTCGTGCAGGTGCGAAGTGGCGCGAGCCGTCACCCCCGCCGGCGTCGGCGCGCGGACCATGCACCGTCAGACCTGCACGAGTGACGGCGTCGGCACGTGCTGAGCCTGCACGAGTGACGGGTCAGCATGTTCTGAGCCTGCACGAGTGACGGGTCGGCACGTACTCAGCCTGCACGAGTGACGGGTCGCTCAGGCGCCCATCGCGTGGAAGCCGCCGTCGACGTGCACGATCTCGCCCGTGGTGGCGGGGAAGAAGTCGCTCAGCAGCGCGCACACCGCCCGCGCGGTGGGCGCGTGGTCGGTCTCGTCCCAGCCGAGCGGGGCGCGGTCGCGCCACAGCGACTCGAGGTCCTCGAAGCCCGGGATCGCCTTGGCGGCAAGCGTCTTGAGCGGGCCTGCCGAGACCAGGTTGCAGCGGATGCCGTCGGGGCCGAGGTCGCGGGCGAGGTAGCGCGACGTGGACTCGAGGCCGGCCTTCGCCACGCCCATCCAGTCGTACGCCGGCCATGCCTGGGTCGCGTCGAACGTCATGCCGACCACCGACCCGCCGGACCCCATCAGCGGGCGGCAGGCCACCGCCAGCGCCTTGAGGGAGTACGCCGAGACCTGCACCGCCTGCGCGACGTCCTCCCACGGACCGTCGAGGAACTTGCCGCCGAGCAGCGTCTCGGGGTTGCCGTACGCGATCGAGTGCACGACCCCGTCGAGCCCGTCGACGTGCTCGCGCACGGCGTCGGCGAGCCCGTCGAGGTGGGACTGGTCGGTGACGTCGAGCTCGAGCACCGGAGTCTCCTCCGGCAGCCGCTTCGCGATCCGCCTGGTGATGCCGAGCGCGCGGCCGAAGTTGGAGATGAGCACGGTCGCGCCCTGCTCCTGCGCGATCCGCGCCACCGCGAACCCGATCGAGGAGTCCATCGTCACTCCCGCGACGAGGATCCGCTTGCCCGCCAAGATGCCAGAGGAAGCCATGTTCAGTGCCCCATTCCGAGTCCGCCGTCGACCGGGATCACGGCTCCGGTCACGTAGCCGCCGTGCTCGCCGGTCAGCCACAGGACGGCCGCGGCGATCTCCTCCGGGGTGCCGTAGCGCTGCAACGGCACCTGCTGCTTGATCGTGTCCTTCTGCTCGTCGGTGAGCACCGCGGTCATGTCGGTGTCGACGAAGCCGGGCGCCACGACGTTGGCCGTGATCGAGCGCGAGCCGAGCTCGCGGGTCAGCGACCGCGCCATGCCGACCAGCCCCGCCTTGGAGGCGGCGTAGTTGACCTGGCCGGCGGAGCCGAGCAGCCCGACCACCGAGGAGATGAAGACGATCCGACCGCGGCGCAGCCGCAGCATCCCCTTGGAGGCCCGCTTGGCGAGCCGGAACGACCCGGTCAGGTTGGTCTCGATGACCTTCGACCAGTCGTCCTCGCTCATCCGCAGCAGCAGCGTGTCGGCCGTGACACCCGCGTTGGCGACCAGCACCTCGACCGGGCCGTGCTCGGCCTCGATGGTGGCGAACGCCTCGTCGACGGCTGCCGGGTCGGTGATGTCGCAGACCAGGTCGAGCGCACCCTCCGGACCACCGCCGCTGCGGCTGGTCACGGCGACCTGGTCGCCCCGGGCGAGGAACGCCTCGGCGATGGCGCGGCCGATGCCGCGGTTGCCACCGGTCACGAGGACGGATCGGGCGTCTGTGTCAGTCACGGTCACCGACGCTAGTGATTACCGGCGCGTACGACGAAAGCCGCATCAGTCGTCCTCGAGGCGGAACCCGACCTTCATCCCCACCTGGAAGTGGTCGACGGTGCCGTCGATGACGTGCCCGCGCACCTGGGTGACCTCGAACCAGTCGACGTGTCGGAGGGTCCGGGCGGCGCGCTCGATCCCGTTGCGGACGGCCTGGTCGATCCCCTCGGGCGAGGTGCCGACGATCTCGGTGACGCGGTAGGTGCGGCTGGACACGATGCTTCCTCCTGGCGACGGGCGACCGGGTGGATCGCGGGTGGGTCCTGCGATCGTAGCGACGTAGAGTCGGAGCCATGGCCCGGGACACCAGGGCGGTCCGCATCACCACCGCCGCCGCCAGCCGCGAGGCCGACATCGCCCGTCGGCAGCGCCGCTACGTCTTCTCGATGGGGCTGCGCACCGTGTGCTTCGTGGCCGCGATCCTGGTCGGTCCGGGCTGGCTGCGGTGGGTGCTGGTGGCCGCCGCGCTGCTGCTGCCGTACGTCGCCGTGGTGATGGCCAACGCCGTGGCCACGAAGTCCGACGACTTCGCGCTCCGCGGCGCGCCGAACGGTCACCCGGAGCTGCAGGAAGGCAC
>CAVRTX010000025.1:0-61415 GCA_963724225.1 uncultured Actinomycetota bacterium
GGAAGATCGGGCGCCAGCCGGACCCTGCGATGTCGGCCTCGGTGAGGATCGACCCGAGCACCGGCCCGGCGACCGTCGCGATCCCGGCGAGGGCGGTGAACGCGCCCATGGCCTTGGCCCGCTCCTCGGGGGCGTACATCACCTGGATGCTCGACATCACCTGCGGGATCATCGCGGCCGCGCCCAGCCCCTGCAGCGCTCGGGCGGCCACCAGCCAGTGGCGGTCGGGCGCCAGCCCACACGCGGCGGACATCAGGTGAAGGTCACCAGCCCGGCGAGGAACAGCCGCTTGCGGCCGAACGCGTCGCCCAGCCGCGCGCCGGTGACGAGCGCGACCGCGAACGAGAGCGGGTACGCCGCCACCATCCACTGCAGCTGCGACCCGGTCACGCCAAGGTCGCGCTCGATCGTCGGCAGCGCGACGTTGACGATCGTGGTGTCGATGAGCTCCATCGTCGAGGCGAGGAGCAGGCTGATCAGGGCGGCCGTACGCCCGGCGACTGCGGTCGGGACGGTGCGCGTCGTCAGCTCCTCGGTGGTCGGGTTGTCGAGTTCACCTACGTCGTGTGTGAGTGCCATGGCTCCGACGCTATGGCCGCATCCGGTCAGTTCCTGACCGGATTGTGGGAGACTCTGGACGACATGGCGAACACGAGCTCCCGGACGCTGCGGCTGCTGACGCTGCTGCAGACCCACCGGTTCTGGCCCGGCACCGAGCTGGCGGGCCGGCTCGAGGTGTCCGAGCGGACGCTGCGGCGCGACATCGAGCGGCTGCGCGACCTCGGCTACCCGGTCCACTCCAACCGCGGCGTCGACGGCGGCTACCAGCTGGCAGCGGGCGGCTCGATGCCGCCGCTGGTCGTCGACGAGGACGAGGCGATCGCGATGGTCGTCGCCCTCGGCTCCGCCGCCAGCGTCTACGGCGGCACCTCTCCGAGGCCGCGCTGTCGGCGATGTCGAAGGTGGTGCAGGTGCTGCCCTCGCGGCTGCGGCGGCGGGCCGAGTCGCTGCGGCGGCCACCGTCGACGCACCGTTCTCCCGGGCACCCGAGGTCGACGCGTCGGTGCTGGCGACCGTCGCCCAGGCGATCCGCGACCAGCGAGCGGCTCCGGTTCGGCTACACCGCGCGCGGCGGGAGCGCGCCGGGGGAGGACCGCAGCCGCCACGCCGAGCCGCACCAGCTGGTGACGGTCGGCCGACGCTGGTACCTGCTCGCGTACGACCTCGAGCGCCACGACTGGCGGTCCTTCCGGCTGGACCGGCTCTCGGACCCTGCCGGCACCCGGGCCGTGTTCCGGCCGCGCGAGATCCCCGGCGGCGACGCCGCGGCGTACATCCGGTCGGGGCTGTCGCGGGGCGAGCAGGAGCTGCGGTCCGGGCGTCGGTGGCGGCGAGCGAGCAGCACGTACGCCGCCGGATCGGCCCCTGGGCCACGATCACGGCGGTCACCGACGACGCGGTGGAGCTCGAGCTCGTCGCCAACGACCTCTCGTGGGCGGTCTTCGGGCTGGTCCACCTCGACGCCCCGGTCACGCTGCTCGACGCGCCCGACGTGCTCCGCGAGGCGATCTCCGACTGGTCGACGCGGCTCGCGGCGATCGCCGGTCGCAGCCGGGCCGGGTCAGCTGGCCTTCTTCTTGGCCGCCTTCTTGGTGGTCTTCTTCGCCGCCGACTTCTTGGCGGCGGACTTCTTCGGGCTTTGTCCTCGGACTCGCCGCGGGCGTCCTTGGCGTCCTGGACCGACTTCTGCAGCGCGGCCAGCAGGTCGACGACCTCGCCGGAGGACTTGGTCGAGGTGGGCGTCCGCTTGATCTCGCCGCCCTCGATCTTGGCCCGTACCAGCTCCTGCACGGCCTCGGCGTAGTCGTCCTCGAACTCGGAGGCGTCGAAGTCGCCGGCCAGGGTCTCGACCAGCATGTTGGCCATCTTGACCTCGGCGTCCTTGACCTCGCCGGCGTCGATCGAGAAGTCGGGGGTGCGGATCTCGTCGGGCCACATCATGGTCTGCAGCACGATCACGTCGTCCTTGACCCGCAGCACCGCGATCGTGGTGCGCTGCCGCAGCGCCACGGTGACCACGGCCATCCGGTCGGCGTCGAGCAGCGCCTGGCGCAGCAGGGCGTACGGCTTGGCGCCGGTCTTCTCCGGCTCGAGGTAGTAGGACTTCTCGAGCAGCATCGGGTCGATCTGGCTGCGGGGGACGAACTTCTCGACCGCGATCTCGCGCGAGGACGTCACCGGCAGGTCGGCCATGTCGTCGTCGCTGAGGATGACCATCTCGCCGTCCTCGGTCTCGTAGCCCTTGGCGATGTCGGCGTACGCGATCTCCTCGCCGTCGATCGAGCAGACCCGCTGGTACTTGATCCGGCCGCCGTCCTTGGCGTGGACCTGCCGGAAGGACACGTCGTGGGACTCCGTCGCGGAGTAGAGCTTCACGGGCACGTTGACCAGGCCGAAGCTGACCGAGCCCTTCCAGATCGCACGCATGGGACGAGGGTAGCCGGATGCGTCCGAGAGGTGGGTCGTCCTACGGTGGTCGCATGTACTGGGAGAACGTCGTTGTGGACGCGGTCGACCCGCAGACCCTGGGGAGGTTCTGGGAGGCCGCGCTCGGCGGCGAGACCCTGACCGACGAGCCCGAGGGGTTCGAGACCCGCGTCGTGGTCGAGGGCGGCCCGACGCTCGACTACTGCTTCCCGCGGGTCCCCGAGCCGCCGGTCGAGCCGCAGCGGCTGCACCTGGACCTGCGCGGCGACGACCGGCAGCGGGAGGTGGTCGAGCGGCTCCTCGGCCTCGGCGCCCGGCACCTCGACATCGGCCAGGGCGAGGTGCCGTGGGTGGTGCTCGGGGACGTCGAGGGCAACCCGTTCTGCGTCATGGAGTCGCGCCTGGCGTACGTCGACACCGGGCCGGTCGCCGCGCTGCCGCTCGACTCGGCCGACCCGGACCGCGACGCGGACTTCTGGGCCTGGCTGACCGGCTGGACGCGCGTCGACGGCGCCGGCCTGGTCTCGCTGCGGCACCCGTCGCGGCGTGGCCCGCTGCTGGAGCTGTGCCCGGAGCCCGCGCCCCACGGGCCCGGCAAGAACCGGATGCACCTCGACCTGCGGCTCGAGGCCGGCGACGACCCCGACGAGGTCGCCCGGGAGATCGAGGAGCGGGGCGGTCACGAGATCCACCCCGACTGGGGTGACCTGCCGTGGCGGTCGTACGTCGACCCCTCCGGCAACGTGTTCTGCGTGCTGCCTGCCCGGGGCTGAGTCGCCACACGCGCCACACGGCTCGGGCGGTCCCTGCACTTCCGGGCCGGAACTTCGCCTTGGAAGTGCATGATTCCCCGGCGAGCCGGGGAATCATGCAGGGCCCCCGACTACCGGCATGATGACCCCCATGCGCCCGATGCTCGCGACCCCGACCGACCGGGTCCCGCCGGGGGAGGCGTGGGTCCACGAGGTGAAGTGGGACGGCGTCCGGGTGCTGGTCGACGTCACCGACGGCGCCGTACGGATGACCAGCCGCAACGACAACCCGGTCACGGCCGCCTGGCCCGACCTGAGCCGGGCCCCGCTCGGCGACCGCGACCTGATGCTCGACGGTGAGGTGATCGCGCTCAACGACCGCGGGCTGCCCGACTTCAGGGTGCTGCAGCACCGGATGCACGTGCGCCGGGCCTCCGACGCGGCGCGGCTGGCCGAGCGGATCCCGGCCACACTGATGGTCTTCGACCTGCTCCGGCTCGACGGCGACGACCTGACCGGCCGCCCGCTGGAGGAGCGGCGGGCGCTGCTCGAGGGGCTCGGGCTCGAGACCTGGCAGGTCCCCGCGTCGTACGACGACGGCGACATGCTGTGGCAGGCCACCCTGCAGCAGGGACTGGAGGGCGTCGTCAGCAAGCGGCTGTCCTCCCGCTACCGGTTCGACACCCGCAGCAAGGACTGGCTCAAGCAGGCACACCGCCACCGCGGCACCTTCGTCGTGGGCGGCTGGCGGCCGCAGGTCGGCACGAGCGAGCGGCTGGCAGCGGTGCTGGTGGGCGAGCTGACCCCCGACGGGCTGATGTACCGGGGCCGCGTCGGCAGTGGCATCACCGGCTCGACCGCCCGTCGGCTGCAGGACCTGCTGGAGCCGCTCGGGACCGGCCGCAGCCCGTTCGCCGACGAGGTGCCGCGCGTCGACGCGCTCGGCACCCGCTGGGTCGAGCCCACGGTGGTCGTCGACGTCGACACCCACGGCCTCGGCTACGATCGCCTGCGCCAGCCGTCGTTCCAGGGCGTCCGTTCCGACCTGACCCCCGAGGACCTCACGTGAAGCCGATCCTCCCGCTCCTCGCCTCGACCCTGCTCGCCACCGCGCTCCTCGCGCCGGGCCCCGCCCAGGCCGCGCCACCGGCCCAGGCCACGAGTGCGGCCGCCACCGCCGACCGGGCTGTCGCCCGCGACCGGGTCCGCCTCGACGGCGTCCCCGTACGACTCCGGCGCGGCACCCGCCAGGTGCTCACGGTCAACCGCACCTCCGGCTGGCACGCCCGGGTCGTCTGGTGGCAGCGCTCCGACGGGCGGTGGCGTCGCCAGCTCACCGCCGCCGACGGCCGGGTCGGCTACGGCGGGCTGGTCCCGGCGCAGCGCCGGGTCCAGGGATCCGGCAAGACCCCTCTCGGCACCTTCCGGCTGCCGTGGGCGTTCGGGATGCACCCGCAGCGCGACACCTGGGACCCCTCGTACCGGAAGGTGCGCCGCGGCGACTACTGGGTCCTCGACAACCAGTCGCGCCACTACAACCGCTACCGCAACAAGCGGCAGGGCGGCTTCCGCTGGCGGCTCGGGCCCAGCCACCCCGACTCCTCAGAGCGGCTCAAGGACTTCCCCGTCCAGTACGAGTGGGCGATCACCACCAGCTTCAACAGCCGCCAGGTACGCCACCGCGGCGGCGCGATCTTCGTCCACGTCAACGGCAGCGGCGCGACGGCGGGCTGCGTCAGCGCACCCCGCTGGTTCGTCAAGAAGGTGATGCGCCGCCTCGACGAGGACCGGGGCCCGGTCGTCGCGGTCGGGAGGTGAGCCGGTGGCCGAGGCGGGGATCAGGGTCGAGGTCGAGGGGCGCACCCTGTCGCTGAGCAACCTCGACAAGGTGCTCTACCCCCGCACCGGCACCACCAAGGGCGAGGTGCTCGACTACTACGCCCGGATCTCGCCGGTGATGCTGCCGCACCTGGCCGCGCGTCCCGTCACCCGCGTCCGGTGGCCGCACGGCGTCGAGCGGGGCAGCTTCTTCGAGAAGAACGCCCCGGCCGGGACGCCGTCCTGGGTGCACACCGCCCGGGTCCCGACGACCGGGTCACGCGGCGACAGCCGCCACGGCGACCACCTGGAGTTCCCGATCGTCGACGACCTGGCCACGCTGACCTGGCTGGCCAACCTGGCCGCGCTCGAGCTCCACGTCCACCAGTGGACGGTCGGCCGCAACGGCCGGCCGCGCAATCCCGACCGGCTGGTCATCGACCTCGACCCCGGCGAGGGCGCCGGGCTCCACGAGTGCGCCGCCGTCGCGCTGCTGGTGCGCGAGGCGCTGGCCGAGCGGGACCTCGAGTCGTTCCCGGTCACCAGCGGCAGCAAGGGCCTCCACCTGTACGCCGCCCTGCCCGGCGACCTCAACCCCGAGGGCACGACCGGGCTGGCCAAGGCCGTCGCCGAGGAGCTCCAGAAGGCCCACCCGCAGCAGGTGACCGCGACCATGACCAAGGCCCGGCGGTCGGGGAAGGTGTTCCTCGACTGGTCCCAGAACGCCGGCTCCAAGACGACGCTCTCGCCGTACTCGCTGCGCGGCCGGGAGCGGCCCTGGGTCGCGACGCCGCTGTCGTGGGACGAGGTGGAGGAGGGCGCCGAGGACCCGGTGGCGCTGGAGCAGATGGGGTACGACCAGGTGCTGCAACGGGTGGCCGACCGCGGCGACCTGCTGGCGCGACTGGTGGGCTAGACCCCCCGCGAACGCCTCCCGCAAGCGCCCGCCCCGGGGCGTTACCCACTTGTGCACCGAACGTAAACCCGGCGAGGAGCCGTCGTGGCGAGCACGCTCCTACCGTGGTGTTGTCCCCGCGTCCCACTCGTGGGAAGCCGGGACGGACGACCACGCTGGTCGGTCTCGAGGAGGGGGCGAGACGGGTCGGCACGGACGTGAGCATGGGGCGGCCGCACGGGATCGGGGGAGACCGGCGGTCGCCCCGTTTCGTCTGGACGGGTGGACCGGGCACCAGGGCTGGGCACGAGGGCTGGGCACGAGGGCTGGGGACATGGGACGGGGCATGGAGATCACGACACGACCGCGGTCGCGCCGCTGGCGCCGACTGGCCGGGTGGCTGTCGCTCCTCACTGCCGCGATGGCGGCCTGCCTGTTGCTCCCCGCCTCGCTCGGGCTGTCCCAGCACGTCGTCGCGGACGATGCCATGGGCGGCGGCCTGGCGCGGGGCTCCCTGCTCTTCCAGCGGACCGTCCACACCGCCGACGAGCTCAACGTCGGCGACGTCATCACCTTCCCGCGTCCGGACGCGCCCGCCGCCCTGGTGACCCGGCGCGTGGCCTCGATCGACGGGGCGGACGTCGTCACCCGCGGTGACACGATGCCGGGCGCCGACCCGTGGGTGCTCGAGGTCGACGGTGTCGAGCCCGCGCTCACGGTGTTCGCCCTGCCGTACGCCGGCTACCCCCAGCTCCTGGTCCCGTGGCTGACCTGGGTGGCACTCGCCGTGCTGGCGGGCCTCACCGCCCTCGCCGCCCTCGTGGTGGCGCGCCGCGAGGCCGCGCGCGACCCCTGCACCGTCCGGACGGTCCCCGATGTCTCTGCTGCTGCTGCGCTCTGACGACACCGTCGTTCGCGAACGCCGGTCAGGCGCGGCCGAACCCCCTATGCTCGACGCCATGGCGCGCGTGCTGATCGTGGAGGACGAGGAGGACATCGCATTCCCCCTCGTCCGCACGCTGGAGCGCGAGGGGTACGACGTCGAGTGGCTCCAGAGCGGTCGTGCCGCGCTCGAGCAGATGCGTACGACCTTCGCCGACGTGGTGATCCTCGACCTCGGGCTGCCCGACATGGACGGCCTCGAGGTGTGCCAGCGGGCCCGCAAGGACGGCTTCACGGGCGCGATCATGATCGTCACGGCGCGTGCCGGTGAGCTCGACCGGGTGGTCGGCCTCGACTACGGCGCCGACGACTACCTGTCCAAGCCGTTCGGCCTCGCCGAGCTGCAGGCCCGGGTCCGGGCGCTGCTGCGGCGCACCAGCCAGGCGCCCGGCGGGGGGTCCGAGGCGCCCGGCCGCCCCGAGATCGTGATCGACCAGGACGCCCGACGGGTCTTCTTCGGCGACACCGAGGTGTCGCTGACCGGCAAGGAGTTCGACGTCCTGGACATCCTCGTCGCCCACCGCGGCAAGGTCGTCTCGCGCGACCGGCTGATGGCCGAGGTGTGGGACGCCAACTGGTACGGCTCGACCAAGACCCTGGACGTCACGATCGGACGTCTGCGCAACAAGCTCGAGGGTGCCCAGGTCGACGAACGCGTGGTCGCGGTCCGCGGGGTGGGATTCCGCCTCGAGGGGCCGGACCATGCGTGAGCGACTCGCTGTCGCCTTCGGCGCCCTGGCGGTCGCCGCTGTTCTCCTCGCCGGTGGGCTGCGGGTCGTCGCGCTCGACAACCTGCTGCGCGAGGAGACCCACGCGCACCTCGACGAGCAGGCGCAGGTGGTCGCGGCCGTCCTCGACGAGCGGGTGGAGGGCGCCGAGCCGATCACCCCGCGGATCGTGCAACGGGTGCTCGACAGCGGGGCGCGGATCGAGTTCACGCCTGCCGACGGCGGCGAGACGCTGGCGCTGAACGGACCCGACTACGAGGGCAACGGTCCCGACGACGTACGGGCCAGCGCGGAGTCGCTCGCCGGCACCGTGACCCTCTCCGCACGGGCCCCGACGCCGGTCGACTACTACGCCGACGACTTCTGGTCGCTGCTGATGCTGGGGGCGCTGGTGGCGCTGCTCGCCGGCCTCGCCGGCTGGTGGCTGGCGGTCCGGCTCTCCGAGCCGTTCACCCGGCTGGCGGGTGCGGCCGCGGCGCTCGGCCGGGGCCGCTTCGACCTCTCGCTGCCGCACACCACCGTCCCCGAGGCGCAGGCGATCGCCCGCGCGCTGAAGGTCAGCGCCGCCCAGCTGGAGGCCCGGCTCGCCCGCGAGCGCGAGTTCGCCGAGCACGCCTCCCACGTCCTCCGCACCCCGCTGACCGGGCTGCGGCTGGAGCTGGAGGACCTCACCATGCGCGACGACGTCCCCGCCGACGTCCAGGACGCCGCCCGGCGGTGCATCGAGCGGGTCGACGCGGTCAACGTCTCGGCCGGCGAGCTGGTCGCCCTCACCCGCAGCGCCGCGCTCGTCGAGGGCGCCGAGACGACGGTCGCGGACCTCGCCCGCCAGGTCGCGCAGGACTGGTCGGACCAGCTGGCCGGACGGCGTCAGGTCTCGGCGGTCGTCGAGGGCGACCTGTCGCTGCGGCTCACCCCGGGACCCATGGAGCAGCTGCTCGACCTGGTGCTCGCCGACGTCCGGCGGGGGAGCGGCCCGGCCCGGCTGGTCTTCACCGGTGAGGACGGGCACGTCCGGGTCCGGCTGGCGCCCGGCACGATGCCCGGTGACGGCCGGCGCGACGGGCTCGACGCGGCGGCCGTGCTGGCCGGTTCGCAGGGCGGCCGGGTGACCGGCGCCGACGGCGGCGAGGTCGAGGTGCTGCTGCCCCGTCGGTGAGCGCCGGGTCCGTCGGCTCAGGCGGGCGAGGGGCGCACGACCTCGGGTGCGTCGTCCGGCGGCCGTGGCGCCGGCAGGTCCAGCGGCCGGGCGGACCCCGTCGTGTGGGTCGTCGCGGTCACCCGGGTCTCGACGCTGTGCTCCTTGGTCGGCAGGTCCGCCACCAGTGAGAGCGCCTTGCTGTCCAGGACGCTGGTGAACAGCTGCTGGGAGAACCCGAACAGCAGCGCGTACGCCAGGATCTGGTCCTGGGTGTCGAGCTGCGACAGCCCCGGCACGAACCCACCGCGGACGGCCAGGATGCCGAGGATCGCGACGAAGGCGCCGAGCGGCACCTTGAGCCAGGCCAGCGCGACCGGTACGTCGTACGGCGTCCCGGCGCCCTCGATCTTGCGGATCGCGACCGAGGTGGCGAGCGCGCCGCCCAGCAGTCCGAGCAGCCCGACGACGATCACGTCCCAGCTGTCCGGCTCGCGGACGGCGGTCGCCGAGGGGCAGTTCAGCAGCCCGGTGTCACCGGCCGGGAAGCACAGCGAGATGAAGCTGGGCTGGAACCACATCAGGATCACCGTGAGCCCGGTGAGCATGGCGAGCACGGACGCCGCGCTGAGGATCACGTTGCGGAAGTTGCGCAGCCGGGAGTACTTCATGTCCAGCGCGTCGTAGCTGTCGCAGATCAGCCGTCGCAGCCACGCCCGCTGGTCCTCGACCCCCAGCGTCTGCAGGTCGTGGGAGCTGACCCGACGCGGGTCGGAGAGGGACATCGTCGAGTGCACCCGGGCCACCACGCCGGGGATCTCGGCGTTGAGCTCGTAGGCGTCGTAGAGGTCGACCATCTGCGCCTTCGCCTCGTGCAGGTTCCGGTAGGCGGACTCGACGAGCGTCCCGCGCCACCAGTTCATGAGGCGACTGGGGTAGGGGTCCACCCGGTTGGCGGCGTTCTGGGCGCGGTCGATCAGGCCGCACACGCCCTCCGCGGCGGCCTCCTGGGCCGGTGTGAGGCCGCCTGCTGCCCTGAGCACCTTGATCCGGATCAGCATGCCCTGGAGCTCGGAGTCGACGTGCTGCACCCAGATCCGCCGGCGACGAGGTGCGTCGCGGTGGTGCTGCTCGACCTCGTCCCGCGCACGCTGCCACCAGTGTGGTCGTCGTGTCGCGGCTGCGCCGTTCGTCGTGGCCATGGCCCCTCCCCACCAGAGAACCTTTCAATGGTGCACCTGCCGGTAGGTCCTGTCCATCGGTGGAACTACTGCCCTCCGGGAGGAACCCGGCGCTGCGATAGCGTCGACGAACCCTGCCCGTACGGCCGCCGGAGGAGCACGCCATGGCCACGTCCACCCAGACTCCGCTCGAGCTCTTCGGCACCGAGGACCTGATCGGTGAGGAGGACCGCGCGATCCGCGACACGGTGCGCGCGTTCGTCACCGACCAGGTCCGGCCCCACCTCGCGGAGTGGTACGAGTCCGGAACCCTGCCGGCGCGCGAGCTGGCACGCGAGCTCGGGAAGCTCGGCACCCTCGGCATGCACCTCGAGGGCTATGACTGCGCCGGCACCAGCTCCACGGCGTACGGCCTGACCTGCCTGGAGCTCGAGGCCGGCGACTCCGGGGTCCGGTCGCTGGTGAGCGTGCAGGGCTCGCTGGCGATGTACGCGATCTGGCGGTTCGGCTCGGAGGAGCAGAAGCAGGAGTGGCTGCCGCGGATGGCCGCCGGCGAGGCGATCGGCTGCTTCGGCCTCACCGAGCCCGACTTCGGGTCCAACCCGGCAGGCATGCGCACCCGGGCCCGTCGCGACGGCGGCGACTGGGTGCTCGACGGCACCAAGCTCTGGATCACCAACGGCTCGATCTCCGACGTCGCCGTGGTCTGGGCGCGCACCGACGACGACGACCACCGCATCGCAGGCTTCCTGGTCCCGACCGACACCCCCGGCTTCACCGCGACCGAGGTGAAGCGGAAGATGTCGCTGCGCGCCTCGGTCACCTCCGAGCTGGTGCTGGACGGCGTACGGCTGCCCGCGGACGCGGTGCTGCCGGAGGCGAGCGGGCTGTCCGGGCCGCTGTCCTGCCTGAGCGAGGCCCGGTTCGGCATCGTGTTCGGCTCGCTCGGCGCCGCCCGCGACTGCCTCGAGACGGCGCTCGACTACGTCGCCGAGCGCGACATCTTCGACAAGCCGCTGGCGGCCTACCAGCTCACGCAGGCGAAGCTGGCCGACATGACCCTCGAGCTCGGCAAGGGGATGCTGCTCGCGCTGCACCTGGGCCGGCTCAAGGACGCCGGGACGCTCCGCCCCGAGCAGGTGAGCCTCGGCAAGCTCAACAACGTGCGCGAGGCGATCGCGATCGCCCGGGAGTGCCGGACCCTGCTCGGCGCCGCCGGGATCACCCTCGAGTACCCCGTGATGCGGCACGCCAACAACCTCGAGTCGGTGCTGACGTACGAGGGCACCTCGGAGGTGCACCAGCTGGTCATCGGCCAGGCGCTGACCGGGCACGCGGCCTTCCGCTGACGCTCCGGAGGCTGAGGTGAGGAGCGCCAGCGACCGCCCCGGAGGTTGAGGGGTGAGGAGCGCCAGCGACCGCCCCGGAGGTTGAGCTGCGAGGAGCGCCACCGCCCCGGAGGTTGAGGCGTGAGGAGCGCCAGCGACGAGCCTCGAAACCCCGGAAGCGTGGGCAGGGCGTTGCGGGGTGGTGGGTGGTGGGTGCCCTGCACGGTGCGGGGGTCTCGAGGCTCAGGCCCGGGGGCCTTCGCACCTCGACCTCCGGCGTCCCCGGAGGTTGAGGCGTGAGCGAGCGCGCGAGCGGACCGCCCCGGAGGTTGAGGCGTGAGGAGCGCCAGCGACGAGCCTCGAAACCCCGGAAGCGTGGGCAGGGCGTGGCCATGGCCCAGCACGCTGGGATCGCGACGGTGGACAGATCGGCTGATGATTCCTAGGGTCGAAAGGCGGTGTGGCACAGGTCCAGCACGCGTCCGGCGACGTCGGGGAGGGTCGGTGTCAGGTTCGTTGCGGATCGGCGTCGACATCGGCGGCACCTTCACCGACCTCTGCGTGCTCGACGACGACGGGATCGTCGCGGTCGGCAAGGTGCTCACCACCCACGACGAGCCCGCGCGCGCCGTCGAGGAGGTGCTGCGCGAGGCGGTCGCCGACCACGACCTCGACCCCGACGCCGTCGGGTCGCTGATCCACGGCACCACGCTGGTGACCAACGCGCTGATCGAGCGGCGCGGGGCGCCGACCGCGCTGCTGACGACCGAGGGGTTCCGCGACGTCCTCGAGATGGGACGCGAGCACCGCTACGAGCTCTACGACCTGGCCATCGAGATGCCGCGGCCGCTGGTGCCGCGACACCTGCGGCACGGCGTCCCCGAGCGGACGCTGGCCGACGGCACCGTCGAGCAGGAGGTCGACGTACGCCACGTGCAGCGGCTGGCGCGCGAGCTGGTCGACGCGGGAGTGGAGGCGGTCGCCGTCTGCTTCCTGCACAGCCACGTCGACGACCGCAACGAGCGCGCCGCACGCGACGCGATCGCCGAGGTCACCCCCGGTCTCCGGGTGGCGCTGTCCAGCGAGGTCAACCCCGAGATCCGGGAGTACGAGCGCAGCTCGACCACGGTCGCCAACGTCTACGTGCAGTCGATCGTCGAGCGCTACCTCGCGGACCTGCGCGACCGGATGGCCGCGGTCGGCGTGCCGCGGCCGCCGCTGATCATGCTGTCCAACGGCGGGGTCGCGACGCTCGACGTCGCGCGTCGCCACCCGATCCGGATGCTGGAGTCGGGGCCTGCCGGGGGCGCGCTCGGGGCCGTCGCGTTCGGGACCGGCCGCGGGCTCTCGGACCTGATGGCCTTCGACATGGGCGGGACCACCGCCAAGCTCTCGGTGATCGAGGACGGCCGGCCGCTGGTGACCCACACCTTCGAGGTGGCCCGGCTCTACCGGATGCGGCCGGGCTCCGGGCTCCCGGTCCGGGCGCCGGTCCTCGACATGATCGAGATCGGGGCGGGCGGCGGCTCGATCGCCGCCGTCGACTCGCTCGGGCTGGTCACGGTGGGGCCGCAGTCGGCCGGCTCGGAGCCGGGGCCGGTCTGCTACGGCCGCGGCGGGACCCGGGCGACCGTCACCGACGCCGACCTGGTGCTCGGCTACCTCGGTGCCGACTCCTTCCTCGGCGGGTCGATGCCGCTGGACCTCGAGGCCGCCCGCGAGGCGATCCGCACGCAGGTGGCGGAGCCGATGGGCATCGATGTCGAGCAGGCCGCGTGGGGCGTGCACGCGACCGTCAACGAGAACATGGCCAACGCCGCCCGGGTGCACGCCGTCGAGCGCGGCCAGGACGTCACCCGGCTGCCGCTCTTCGCCTCCGGCGGCAACGGCCCGCTCCACGGACCCGGTCTGGCGCGGGCGCTCGGCTCGCCGTCGGTGCTGGTGCCGCCGGCCGCCGGGGTGCTCAGCGCGCTCGGCTTCCTGTCCGCGCCGCTGAGCATCGACCTGGTGCAGTCGGCCCACGTACGGCTCGGCGACCTCGCCGCCGACACCGCCCACGCGCGGCTGGAGCAGCTGCGCACCGAGGCCGAGAAGGTGCTGACCGAGTCCGGGGTGCCGGCCGGGGACATCGTCCACGAGCACGGCTGCGACATGCGGTTCGTCGGCCAGGGCACCGAGACCACGGTGGCGGTGCCTGCCGAGGGGGACGACTGGGTCGCGCGGGTCGAGGCCGGGTTCCGGTCGGCGTACGAGGGGCGGTTCGGCACCGTCGCGCCGCGCGACGTGGAGGTCGAGATCCTCACCTGGCGGGTCGGCTCCCGGGGCCGTGACCCGGAGGCGCGGCTGCGGTTCGCTCCCCGCGAGGGCGGTGACTCGCGCACCGGCACCCGGCGGGCGTGGTTCCCCGACCACGGCTGGGTCGAGGCCGCGGTGCACGACCGCTCGCTGCTGCGCCCCGGCGAGGAGCTGCACGGCCCGGCGCTGCTCGAGGAGCGCGAGTCGACCCTGGTCGTCCCGCCCGGGGCGCGCTGCACGATCGGCGACGACAGCACCGCGCTGCTCGAGCTCGCGCCGGAGGGGGAGCGATGACGACCGGAGCGGACCCGATCACCGTCGGGCTGGTGGCCAACCGGCTCCACAGCATGCTCCAGGAGCAGCAGACCGCCCTGGTCAGCACCGCCTTCAGCCCGGTGGTCCGCGAGTCGCTCGACCTCGCGTGCGCGATCTTCGACTCGCGCGGCGAGATGGTCGGCCAGTCGACCGGCGGGACGCCGGGCCACATCAACGCGATGGCGACCGGCATGCGCCACTTCGTCGAGCGGTTCCCGCCCGGGCGGCTCCGCGACGGCGACGTGCTGATCACCAACGACCCCTGGATGACCGCCGGGCAGATCAACGACCTCACCATCGCGACGCCGGTCTACCGCGACGGCCGGCTGGTCGCGTGGTTCGCCAGCTGCTGCCACTCCCCGGACATCGGCGGCCGGATCCTGTCGGCCGCGGCGACCGAGGTGTTCGAGGAGGGGCTGCGGCTGCCGATCATGCGGCTGCGCACCGCCGAGGGACCCGACGAGGTGCTCGAGCAGCTGATCCGCGCCAACGTCCGTACGCCCGACGAGACGATGGGCGACATCTACGCCCAGGTCTCGGCCAACCAGGTCGGGGCGCGGGCGCTCAACGCGATGATGGACGAGCTCGGCCTCGACGAGCTCGACACGGTCGCCGCCGAGATCATGCGCCGCTCCGAGGAGGCGCTCCGGACGGCGCTGCGGGCGCTGCCGGACGCCAGCCACGAGGCGGAGTTCCGCACCGACGGGTTCGGCGACGACGACCTCACGCTGCGGGTCCGGGTCACCATCGAGGGCGACGAGATCCACGTCGACTACGAGGGCTCCTCGCCGCAGTCGCGCTACGGCATCAACGTGGTGCTCAACTACACCAGCGCCTACACCTCGTTCGCCGTCAAGGCGGCGCTGGCGCCCGACGTACCGCACAACGCGGGGTCGTTCCGGCCGGTGACCACCACCGCCCCACGCGGCTCGGTGCTCAACTGCGTCGACCCGGCGCCGGTCGCGTCGCGACACCTCGTCGGCCACTTCCTGCCGTCGCTGCTGTTCGAGGCGCTGCGCCCGACGGTGGGCAACCTGCCCGCGGCCAGCGCCGACGCGCTCTGGATGACGGTGTGGCGGGGCGCCGACGTCGACGAGGTCCGGCCGTTCGCGCTGACGACGTTCGGCGCCGGCGGCTCGGGCGGGCGCCACGACAAGGACGGACTCACGACGACGGGCTTCCCGACCGGCGTACGCGCCGCGCCGACCGAGGTGGTCGAGACGTTGAGCCCGCTGGTGCAACGGCGCCGCGAGCTCCGGCCCGACTCCGCCGGGGCCGGCCGGACCCGGGGCGGGCTCGGCCAGGTGGTCGAGATGGGGCGGACCGGGTCGTCCGGGTGGAGCGTCAACGCCAACGTCGACCGGGTGGTCCACGCGGCGCCGGGCGCCGAGGGCGGCGGCGAGGGCGTGACCGGGTCGTTCGTGGAGGTCGGCACCGGGGACGACCTGCCCCGCAAGCAGCTGGTCCGGCTCGCGGCCGACCAGGCGGTACGGCTCAGCTTCCCGGGTGGCGGCGGCTACGGGCCGGCCCACGAGCGGCCGGTCGAGGCGGTCCTCCACGACGTGGTCGAGGGGTACGTCTCGATCGACGCTGCCGCTCGGCTGTACGGCGTGGCCGTCGCCTACCTCGGACCCGACGACGCGCTGGTCCGGCCGCCGGGCCACTACCGGGTCGACGAGGAGCGGACCCGGCAGCTGCGCGGGGCACCCTGACGTGACGCCCGAGGAGCAGGTCGACGCCGCGTTCCGGGAGGCGGTGGCCGGGCTGGCCGACCGGCACGGCGCCGACCCGTCCGCGCTCGGCGCGCTGCCACCCGCGCGGGCGCTGGAGCTGTTCGAGGCGCAGGCCGGCAGCCGGCACCTCGACCTCGCCGCCCGCTGGCTGCGGACCCGGGACCGCGGCTACTACACGATCGGGTCGGCGGGCCACGAGGCCAACGCCGCAGTCGCCGCGGCCACGCGGCCGACCGACCCGGCGCTGCTCCACTACCGCTCCGGCGCCTTCTTCCTCGAGCGGGCGCGGCAGGCGGGCGTGACGACCGCGCTCCGCGACGTCCTGCTCGGGGTCGTCGCCGCCCGCGAGGACCCCACCTCGGGCGGCCGGCACAAGGTCTTCGGCAGCAAGCGGCTCGCCGTGCTGCCGCAGACGTCCACCATCGCCTCGCACCTGCCGCGCGCGCTCGGGATCGCGGTCTCGATCGGCCGCACGCAGCGGCTCGGAGTCCCGTCGGAGTGGCCCGACGACGCCCTCGTCGTCGCGAGCGTCGGAGACGCCTCGGTCAACCACTCCACCGCCACGGGTGCGATCAACGCGACGATCCACACCGCCTTCCAGGGGATCGCGGTGCCGCTGTTGCTGGTCTGCGAGGACAACGGCCTCGGCATCAGCGTGCCGACGCCGCCCGGCTGGGTCGAGCACGCGTACGGCGGACGTCCGGGCCTGGCGTGGTTCGACGCCGACGGCAACGACCTGCCCGCCGCCGTGGCCACCGCGCAGCGCGCGGCCGACCACGTCCGTGAGCGGCGGGCGCCGGCGTTCCTGCGGCTGCGCACCGTCCGGCTGATGGGCCACGCCGGGTCCGACGTCGAGGCGTCGTACCGCACCACGGCCGCGGTCGCCGCCGACGTCGCGCGCGACCCGCTGGTGGCGACCGCGAGGCTGCTGGTCGAGGGCGGCGCCGCGAGCGCCGACGAGGTGCTGGCGCGCTACGAGCACCTGCGGGCCGAGGTCCACGGGCTCGCGCGCGAGGTGGCCGAGCTGCCCCGGCTCGGGACCGCCGCCGAGGTCGCCGCACCCCTCGCCCCGCCGGAGCCGGACGCCGTCGCCCGGGTCGTCGCGACCGGCCCCGACCCCGACGTACGCCGGCAGGTCTTCGGCGACCGGCTCCCGGAGGACCAGGGACCGCTGACGCTGGCGCAGTCCGTCAACCACGCGCTCGCCGACGTCCTGGCCCGCCACCCCGGCGCGCTGGTCTTCGGCGAGGACGTCGCGGTCAAGGGCGGCGTCTACGGCGTCACCCGGGGGCTGGCGAAGCGGTTCGGCCGGGCCCGGGTCTTCGACACCCTGCTCGACGAGCAGTCGATCCTCGGGCTGGCGCTGGGCGCGGGGAGCAGCGGGCTGCTGCCGATCCCCGAGATCCAGTACCTCGCCTACCTCCACAACGCCGAGGACCAGCTGCGCGGCGAGGCTGCGAGCCAGCGGTTCTTCTCGGCCGGGCAGTTCCGCAACCCGATGGTCGTACGAGTGGCGGGCTACGGCTACCAGAAGGGCTTCGGCGGCCACTTCCACAACGACAACGCGGTGGCCGTGCTGCGCGACGTCCCGGGCCTGGTCGTCGCCTCGCCGTCGCGGCCCGACGACGCGGCCGCGATGCTCCGGACCTGCGCCGCCGCGGCCGAGGCGGACGGGACGGTGTCGGTCTTCCTGGAGCCGATCGCGCTCTACCACTCCCGCGACCTCCACGAGCCCGGCGACGGCGGCTGGCTGGCGGCGTACGACGGGCCGGAGCGCTGGTCGCAGGCCCACGTGCCGGTCGGTCGCGGCCGGACGTACGGCACGGGCGGCGACCTGACGATCGTGACCTTCGGCAACGGGCTGCCGATGAGCCTGCGGGCTGCGCGGCGGCTGGAGTCGGAGGGCGTCGGCACCCGCGTGCTCGACCTGCGCTGGCTCGCGCCGCTGCCCGTCGACGACCTGCTGCGCGAGGCCTCGGCGACCGGCCGGGTGCTGGTGGTCGACGAGACCCGCCGCTCCGGCGGGGTGTCCGAGGGCGTGGTCACCGCGCTGGTCGACCACGGCTTCCCGGGCCGGGTCGCCCGGGTGGCGAGCGCCGACAGCTACGTCCCGCTGGGCGACGCGGCCCACCTCGTGCTGGTGTCGGAGGAGCAGGTGCTCGACGCGGCCCGGACACTGGTCGGCTGACCGCCGGAAACGGCCGGACCGACCCGAGACGCCACCGCCCTCCCGCCACTACCCTGCGGTGAGGGACGTGCCGCCGGCGGCACGGGCTGGGGGGTCGAGGGATGGCAGGCCAGCAACGGATCGTGGCGCCCTTCGCCGGGCACACGATCGGGGAGGG
This sequence comes from uncultured Actinomycetota bacterium, assembly GCA_963724225.1. GTDB lineage: Bacteria > Actinomycetota > Actinomycetes > Propionibacteriales > Nocardioidaceae > Nocardioides. The sequence goes on from CAVRTX010000025.1 coordinate 17,958, forward strand.
CATCTCCGAGGGCACGCTCGAGCGCATCGGCACCGGCGTGGACGCCGGGACCGAGGGCGAGGACGTGCTGGCCGACGGGCAGACGGCGGAGTTCAAGTTCCGCATGGTGACCTCGCAGCAGTCGCTCGAGGAGGAGCTCAACATCGGCGTCGGCGTCGACGCCCGCTACGGCCTCTTCAGCGGGGGCGCGCGCTTCGACTTCGCCGAGTCGAGCTCGCTGGACACCAAGTCGACCTACATCCTCGCCAGCGCGACGGTGAAGAACGCGCTGCGGTCGGGTCGCGACTTCGTGCCGACGCAGGCGGCGCAGCGGCTGATCGACGCGGGCGACCAGGACGGCTTCCACCGGGCGTTCGGCACCCGCTTCGTGCAGGCGCTGCGGACCGGCGGCGAGCTCTACGTGCTGGTGCGGGTGACCTCGTCGAACATGAAGCACCAGAGCTCGGTCGCCGCGAGCCTGCACGCGGAGTACAACGGGCTCGCGGTGGGCGGGTCGTTCCAGGCGTCGTTCAACCAGGCCAGGTCGGACGCCTCGTCGCACACCGAGGTGGAGATCACCTCGATGCAGATCGGCGGGCAGGGGGCGCAGCTGCAGTTCGTGGGCGCCGAGGCCGACAAGATCCGGGCGCAGATGAACGTCTTCGCCACCGCCGTGCACGACCACGCCGTCGCGTACGAGGCCGAGCTGCTGTCGTACGACGCGCTCGCGCTGCCGTTCCCGTCGCCGCTGGAGCTGGCCGACAAGCGCGACGTCCTCGAGGACTGCCTGCGGCAGAAGCAGCGCTACTGGTCGATCCTGGCCGACCTGCGGCTCGCCCAGGGGCCCGACGCCGGGCTGTTCTTCAGTGCGCTGCCGCCGGCCGGGGAGCTCAACGACCTGATCGCCCGGTTCACCTCGCTGCTCAACGACCTGATGACGCACGCCCGCAAGGTGGCCGACGGCACGATCGAGCCCGAGCTGTTCGAGGCGGTCGGAGAGCCCGCGCTCCCGCTGCTGAAGCGGCGCAGCTCCACCAACTTCGGCCAGTGGTGGACCCGCCGCGACGACCCGACCCTGATCGCCGACGAGAGCCTGATCATCCACCGCATCGGCGACGAGGTGGCCCAGCACCTCACCGTCTCGATCCTGGACGCGACGCCGGCCGTCGTGGAGCGCGGCTCCACGTTCATCGAGAAGCTCGACCTCAGCCAGGGCGACCTCACCGGCCTCTCCCGGCTCCCCGCGATCCTGGACGCGCCGCTGCGGCGGCTGTCGATCAACCTCAACCGGGTCACGTCGTTGGCCGGCGTCGAGCAGTTCCCGGGGCTGGAGTCGCTGGGCTGCCACGGCAACCAGGTCGAGGACCTCGAGCCCGTGTCCTCGCTCGGCGGCCTGACGTCGCTGTTCGTGATCGACAACGAGATCGCCGACCTCGCCCCGATCGCCGGCCTGACCCGGCTGGAGGACCTGCACCTGGGCGGCAACCGGGTCGAGACCCTCGACGTGCTCCGCAACTTCCCGCGGCTGCGCAACCTCACGCTGGCCAACGGTGACCCCGCCCAGTTCGCCGACGGGGTCGTCGTCCGGCCGTTCCGGTTCCACGACAACCCGATCGACGACGCGCGCGCCCTCGACGAGCTGCCGCTGCTGCGCAACGTCACGACCGCCGCCGACCGGCTCCGGGTGACGGCGGTGTCCTTCCCGGACCTCGCGCCGCACACCACCGGGACCGCCGTACGCCGGGGCGACTCCAACCGGTTCGACCTGACGCCCGACGCCGGCGGGCAGCCGGCGCGCTGGATCCTCGCCACGCTCCTGCACCAGCCCGAGGCGGGCGCCGACGCGGTGCTGGTCTGCTGCTACCTGCCCGGCGCGGAGACCGCCGCCCTCGCGGTCGCGGACCCGGAGGACCGCGGCGCCACGCTCCCGATCGCCGAGACCAAGGCCCGCATCGACGCGGAGCCGATGATCGGCTTCGCGCTCGCGCTGCTGGTCGGGGTCGAGCCGACGCTGCTCTTCGAGGCGACGGCCGCCGACTGAGGAGCGGCGTCAGGCAGGTGCGGTGAGGACGTCGAGCACCTCGTCGACGGTCCACGTGACCCGGGTCCAGGCGTGGCTGGTGCGGGTGTCGCCGCCGACGACGTAGAGCTCGACGCCGTGCTGGTTGACCAGGCTGCCGGCGTACCCGACGGTGAGGTCGAAGTGCTCGCGGAGCACCGCGTGGCCGGTCGGCGCGCGGAGCAGCCGCACCGTGTCGGAGAACGCCAGGCCGCGGGCCGCGCCGTACGCCGCCAGCCGCTCGGGGGTGTCGTAGCCGGGGTCGTAGCTGATCCCGACCACGCCGACCCCCTCGTCGGGCAGCGCCTCCGGCAGCCGGGCCGCCAGCGCGGCGAGCCGGGTGACGGTCGCGGAGCACTTCGCGGGGTTGCCGCAGCGGGTGTAGAAGAACGCGACGACGTGGCGGCGCCCGCCGAACAGCTCCCCGAAGGTCGTACGCCGTCCCGCCTGGTCCTCGAGCACGACGCTCCCGACGTCCTGGCTGCCGGCGGGGACGGGGGAGCGGTACGGGGACGGCACCAGCTCGGTCAGCGTCAGCGGGGCGCGGGCGGTGGCCTCGATCGCGGCGTCCAGCTCCGCCCGCACCGCCGGGCTCCAGGTCCCCGCGTGCAGGCGGCGGGCCTCGACCAGGTCGCCGTGCACGTCGTGGGCCGCGGAGCCGAGCGCCCGCAGCGTGCGCAGCACCTCGGTGAGCGCGGTCGTCGACTCCGGGTCCGGCCACCGCGGCCGGAGCCCGGCGAACGACACGCTGTCGTCGCGGCCGCGCATCCCGACCAGCGCCTCGGCGAGCGCCTTGGCCAGGTCCGGGTCGGGGGCGGCGGCGCCGCGGGCGGCACGGGCGGCCGCGGCCACGGCGAACGGGTCGAGCCCGGTGCGCAGCGTCTCGAGCACGGCCGGCACGGCCTCGGGCGGCAGGCCGACCGACTCGTACGCCGCCATCACCCAGCCGCGGGTGCGCAGCGCGGCCGACTCGCCCCGCCCGTCGTACGCCGGGTGGCCCTCGTGGAGCAGCGGGAGCAGCTCGTCGCGGCGGGCCGGGTCGGCCCGGACCTCGGCGACCAGCGCCTCGACGTCCATCAGGGGCGGGTACGCCGCGTGGTGCGCGACGTGGTGAACGCGCGGGCGGCGCGGTTGAGCTGGCGGGTGCCGCCGGGGGCGGCGTCGAGCTCGCGGACCTTGCGCTCGACGTCGCGGCCGGGCGCGGTCGGGCCGTGGGTGATGGCGCTGATCACCGTCGCCCGGACGTCGTCGTCCTCGTCGTCGTCGAGGACGACGGTGCGGGCGACCCGGTCGAAGTCGCGCGGCGCCAGCGCCTGCAGCGCGACCGCCGCGGTGGCGCGGCACGCCTTGTCCTCGGCCTTGTCGGAGGCGATGGTGCGCATCAGTGCGCGCGACCCGCTGTCGGCGGCGAGCAGCCGCAGCGCCGCGCGCCGCAGCGGCTGCTGTCGCGACGTCTCGACGATCTCGCGCAGCAGCGGGTAGTGCTCGGCGTGCACGTCGTAGCCGAGCATCCGCACCGCCTGCAGCGGCGGCACCTGCGCCTCGGCCGGGTCGCGCAGCCCGTCGACCAGCAGCTGCTGGGCGTAGGAGTCCCTGCCGAGCGCCAGCACGTCGAGCGCCTCGGCGCGCAGGTCGGCGTCGGCGTCGGTGGCGGCCACCCGGAGCGCCGCCCGGTAGTCGGAGGCGTACTGCCGGAACTCGACGGTCTTGAACGACGCCGCCTCGATGACCGACAGCGCCGCCCGGCGTACCTCGCCGTCCTCGGTCGGCTCGGCGACGATCAGGATCATCGTGTTCATCAGCCGCGGCCGCCTCACGGCCCTGGCGCCGGCCCTCACGATCGCGTCGATCCGCCGCTTGGCGCCGTACCTCCGGTTGGACACCTCGGCGATCAGGTCGTCGACCGACTCGTCGCGCTCCGCGCGCTGGGCGGACGCGCCCCGCTGCGTCGACGCGCGCTGCAGCTCCTCGTCGAACTGCCGGCGGTAGTCACTGGCCTTCATGGCTGCGGCCTCATCTCGAACGGCACGTCGTCGTAGTCGAAGCCGCACGGCGGCCGGCCGGCGGCGTGGCCCTGGAAGTCGATCAGGTCGCCGACGGTCGGCGTCGTGGGCGGCCCGGCGACGACCCGCGACGCGAGCAGCGGCTGCCGGGGTGCGGTGACCGGCCGTACTCCGCCGGTCACGCCGTTCCACGGCCACATCGTGTCGTGCAGGTTGTGGCCCACCCGGGTCTGCACGGCGTCGCCGGAGCGGCCGCGGTAGAAGTACGCCTCGACCGCCTCGCCGTCGAACCGCTCCTCGTGCCACTGCCACTGCGCCCAGATCCGGTCGACGTTGCAGTGGAGCAGGAAGAACAGCGGGTCGCCGGCGGCGGTGCCGGGGGAGCGGATGTAGCCGGCGAAGCTGACGTGGGCGGCGCCGTGCGGGTTGCCCTCGAGGATGTCGCGGAAGCCCGGTCGCTGGTCCACGTCGTCCACGTACGCGTACGCAAGGTCCTCCTGGGCCGCGAACAGCAGCAGCGTGCGCTCGTCGAGGACGGTGCGGCCCCGCTGCGGCGACGCCGCGCCGGTCCGCGGGTCGGCGAACCTCGGGTGCCGGTCGACCCACGGGGCGCCGTTGATGGTCCAGGACCGCAGCGGGTTGGCCGCGGACAGCACCGGCGGCGGGCCGCCGAACGACGAGGGGGCGCCGGCCGGGGCGCCGACGAAGTCGGGGGAGAAGAGCCGCGGCGCGGGCGCGTCGAAGCGCCAGTAGGGCAGCGCGACCGACGGGTCGATCACCTGCAGCTCCCGCTCGAGGTCGAGCAGGTACGCCCGGTGCCACGGCAGGAACGCGTCGAGCCCGTGGGCCTCGTCGTTGGTGTCCTCGGTGTGCATCGCGTGGAAGCCGCGGAAGATGCCGAGCCCGCGGTTGTTGAGCGAGGCGAAGGCGCTGACGAACCGGTCGCGCTCGGCATCGGTCAGCGTCTCGGCGTCCTTGCGGACCCGGACCATGAACGGCACCTGCGCCACGACCTCGCCGTCGACCACCGCCTCGAGCACGGCGTCGCCGTCCTCGACGCTCGGCGCCATGAACTCACCGGAGAGCAGGACGTCGACCGGCGACCCGTCGACCGGGAGCTGCAGCGTGGTCTCCGGCTCGCCGTCCTCGGTCGGCGCGGCCCGGAAGGCGAGCCGCCCGACGTTGCCGCTCGCGTTGCGGAGCAGCACGGTCACCGGCCCGGTGGCGGCGTCCGGGGCGACCAGCCGCAGCTGGGCGGGGTACGGCGTCCAGGTGAGGTAGCGCCCGACGGGGTCGGCGGAACCGTTGACCGTGAGCTCCACCGTCACCGTCATCGCCCGCTCCCCTCAGACCGACGTGTCCAGAGTGCCGTACGACGGGGTCGAGCGGTAGGGCGGAATTTCGGGGGGTCCCGCCGGGGCGATCCGGGGTTACAGTGTCGGGCGTCGCCGGTCCAGGGGGGATCCGGCGTCCGTCACGAGGAGTCCCACATGAGGAAGCTCGCACTCTCACTCGCTGCCCTGCTGCTCGCAGCCGTCACCGCTGCCAGTCCCGCGGGAGCCATCACCTACGGGGAGCCGGACGCGGGGGAGCATCCGTACGTCGGCTTCATGATCTTCTTCTCGCCGGGCGACCCGGGCTGGTTCAGCTGCAGCGGCACCCTGCTCGACGCGGACACGTTCCTCACCGCCGGCCACTGCACGTCCGGGATCGGGACCGACGGCGACCAGGTGGTCGACCCCGACGGTGACCCGGTCCTCAGTGGCGGCACAGACGTGTGGGTGACCTTCGACGACACCGAGGTGCTGGCCGGGTGGCCGGCTCGGGCCGACTACCCGACCGAGGAGGCGCTCTACGACGCCCGCAGCGCCTGGCTCGACGCCAACCCCGACTACACCTCGGGCACGGCGATCCCGCACCCGTCGTACGACGACTTCGCGCAGTTCCCCGTCAACTACGACGTCGGGGTCGTGGAGCTCGACGAGCCCGTCACGATGTCGACCGTACGGCGAGCTGGCTCCGCTCGGCACCGCCGAGCGCCTGGCCGGCGCCAAGGGCAAGGGCGGCAAGAACAACGCCCTGGTCGAGAACGTCGGCTACGGCGTCCAGTCGATCCAGCCGAAGCCGATGGACGTGGAGTCGCGCTACAAGTCCACCTCGCGGATCGTCGAGGTCAACGGCAGCGCCTCCACCGCCGGCAACCTGCACACGCTCAACAACCCGAGCGCCGTCGGTGGGCGTGGCGGCACCTGCTTCGGCGACTCCGGCGGGCCGGTGTTCGTCAACAACACCAACCAGGTGATCGCGGTGGTCTCGTACGGATTCAGCGGGACCTGCCACGGAGCCGACTACTCCTGGCGCGTGGACACGGTCAACAGCTACGAGTTCGTGCAGCCGTTCCTCGGCTGAGTCCGCCGACGCCTGCGCGGTTGATCGCAGTCACCCGGTGACCGCGATCGACCGCGCAGCGGCAGTGTCTCGCGGTTGTCGGTGACCTCGGCGTCAGGACGCCGTCAACGCCCGCCGCGGGTGTCGTTCGCCGTAGCGGCGGCCTGCTGGTCGAGGGTCTTCTCCCGCTGGTCGAGGGCCTCCTCCCGCTGGTCGAGGGCCTTCTCCCGCTGGTCGAGGTCCTGGTCCTGCTGGGCGAGTGCCTTCTTCTGCTGGTCGAGAGCGTCCTCGCGCTGGGCGACGTCCTTCTTCCCCTGGGCGAGCGCCTTCTCCCGCTGCTCGAGGTCCTTCTCCTGCTGGTCGAGGGCCTTCCCGCGCTGGTCGAGCTTCGACTCCCGGGCGTCGCCGCGCTTCTGGGCGGCTTCCAGGTCCTTGCCGAGGGAACGCACCTCGGCCTCGGTCTCCTCGAACAGGTCCGTCAACGACGAGTTGTCGGACCGTGCGCCCTCGAGCTCGGCGGAGAGCAGCTCGGTGCGGGTGGTGAGGCTCTCGACCTGCTCGTGGGCGGCGTCCAGCTGGGTGGTCGAGTCCGGGAGCATGATGCCGACTCCCAGGCCCGCAAGCAGGGCCGCGACGACGACAGCGACGGCCAGCACCCGGCGGCGCTTGCTGGGGCCGGGAGCAGCCTGGAGGTTGTTCATGTCGCGGGTCCCCCCTTGGATCGAATCGATTCGCCCTCCTTTGGTACACGAGGACGGCCTCGAAATCCGGAGAACGAGGAGACCGTCGCCGGCTCGAAACCTCGGGGCCTCACCCGTCACACCGGTCGTACGACGTCACAGGCGTCCTCCACAGATTGCGGATGCCTCTCGAAACGGCGGGTAAAGACGCCTAGGTTGCCAAGTACCTCACTCGGGACGGGGGACCCATGTCGGTGACCGATGCGCACGCGGAGCTGGTCGAGACGCTCGACGGGCGTGTCCGTGACCAGGTCCGCCGCGAAGGTGTCGACCCGCAGCGCGACGCCCCGCTGGTGCGGCGGATCGCCGAGGGGGTCGTACGCGACCACGACCAGCGGTCCTTGACCGGCGCGGTCGATCCGGTGGCCGACGTCGACTCGGTGGTGGGCGAGCTGGTGGCGCGGGTCTCGGGCTTCGGGGCGCTGCAGCCCTACCTCGACGACCCGGCCGTCGAGGAGATCTGGATCAACGACCCGTCCCGGGTGTTCGTGGCCCGCCACGGCCGCCACGAGCTGACCAACCTGATGCTGTCGACCGGGCAGGTGCAGGAGCTGGTCGAGCGGATGCTCAAGTCCAGCGGCCGGCGGATCGACATCAGCCGGCCGTTCGTGGACGCGATGCTGCCGGAAGGGCACCGGCTGCACGTGGTGCTGGAGGGGATCAGCCGCGGCTTCTCGGCGGTCAACATCCGCAAGTTCGTGCTCCGCGCCGCCAGCCTGCAGGGGCTGGTCGACCTCGGATCGATGCCGCCGCGGGCCGCACGGTTCCTGGAAGCCTCGGTGCGGGCCGGGCTCAACATCCTGGTCGCCGGCGGCACCCAGGCCGGCAAGACCACGATGCTCAACTGCCTGTCGGCCGCCATCCCCGGCGGCGAGCGGGTGGTGAGCGTCGAGGAGGTCTTCGAGCTGCGGTTCCCGCACCCCGACTGGGTGCCGATGCAGACCCGCCAGGCCGGGCTCGAGGGCACCGGCGAGATCACGCTGCGCGAGCTGGTCAAGGAGAGCCTGCGAATGCGGCCCAGTCGGCTGCTGGTCGGCGAGGTCCGGTCCGAGGAGTGCATGGACCTGCTGCTGGCGCTCAACGCCGGGCTGCCCGGCATGTGCACCATCCACGCCAACTCCGCCCGCGAGGCGCTGGTCAAGATGTGCACGCTGCCGCTGCTGGCCGGCGAGAACATCTCCGCCCGGTTCGTGGTCCCGACGGTCGCGTCGTCGGTCGACCTGGTGATGCACCTCGGCATCGACGAGCAAGGCGTACGACGGGTGCGGGAGATCGTGTCGGTGCCCGGCCGGGTCGAGGCCGACGTGATCGAGACCGAGGCGATCTTCGAGCAGTCCGGCGACGAGCTCAGGCGGGCCACCGGGATGCCGCCGCGGCTCGACCGCTTCGCCCGGCTCGGCATCGACGTCCACCAGATCCTGGAGGGTGCTCGCTGATGGGGGCGCTGGTCGGGCTCGGGATCGGCATCGGACTGATGCTGGTGTGGTCGGCGTTCTTCCTGCCCCGCCAGCCGCGACGTACGCGGGGACCCGGCCGGCTGCGGCGCGCGCTGGTGGCCGCTGGCCTCGGCGGCGTGAGCACGGCCGGCTTCGTCGTGCTCTGCCTGGTCCTCGGACTCGCGGCGGGGCTGCTCGTCCAGCTGCTCTCGCGGACCACGCCGGTGGCGCTCTGCTTCGCGGTGCTGGCGGCGAGCCTGCCGGTGACCGTCGTGTCCGGTCGCGCGCGCCGGCGTACCCGTGAGCTCGCCGACCTGTGGCCCGAGGCCGTCGACAACCTCGCGTCCGCGGTCCGGGCCGGGCTGTCGCTGCCGGAGGCGCTCGGCAACCTCGGCACCCGCGGCCCGGAGCCGCTGCGCCCCGCGTTCCGCGCGTTCGCGACCGACTACCAGCTGAGCGGGCGGTTCCACGAGAGCCTCGACCGGCTCAAGGAGCGGCTGGCCGACCCCGTCGGCGACCGGGTCGTCGAGGGGCTGCGCGTGGCCCGCGAGGTCGGCGGCGGCGAGCTCGGACGGCTGCTGCGCAACCTCTCCGGCTACCTCCGCGACGACGCGCGCACCCGCTCGGAGATGGAGGCGCGGCAGGCGTGGGCGGTCAACGGTGCGCGGCTGGCGGTGGCCGCGCCGTGGGTGGTGCTGCTGTTCATGAGCTTCCAGACCGAGGCCGTACGCCGCTACGACTCGGTCGGCGGCGTCGTCGTCCTGGTGACCGGCGCGGCCTCGTGCCTGGTCGCCTACCGGCTGATGATGCGGATCGGCCGGCTCCCCACCGAGCGGCGGATCCTCACGTGACCGCCGGCTGGTGGGGTGCCCTGCTCGGCCTGGTCGCCGCGGCCGGGCTGCTGCTCGTCGTCGCCCGGGTGGCGGCGATCCGCCGGCCGCAGCTGGCGATCCGGGTGCTGCCCTACCTGCAGGACCTCCCCGCCTTCGAGCGTCCCCGCGCGGCCGCGGCGTCGGCGTACTCGCCGCTCCCGGCTGCCGTCGCCGTCTTCGGTCCGCTGTTGCGCGGGCTCGCCGGCGTGGTCGAGCGCGTCCTCGGCGGCGCGCCCTCCGTACGCCGTCGGCTCGACCGGGCCGGGCTCACGATGACCGTCGCCGACTTCCGGGTGCAGCAGGTCGTCTGGGGGCTGGCCGGCTTCGGGTTGGGTGCCGGCTGGGCGCTGGTCGGGTCACGGGGCGGTGGTGGCGGGGTGGTGTCGGCCACCCTGCTCTGCGTGGTCGGCTTCGCGGTCGGCGTGATCTGGCGCGACTACCACCTCACCGGCCAGGTGCGAGACCGCGAGCGGCAGATCGTCCGCGAGTTCCCGACGGTCGCCGAGCTGCTCGCGCTGGCGGTCGCGGCAGGAGAGGGCCCGGTCGCCGCGCTGGACCGGGTGGTCCGCCGCAGCGGTGGCGAGCTGTCCCGCGACCTCGCCGTCGTGCTCGCCGACGTCCGCACGGGACAGCCGGTCGGCGAGGCGTTCGACCGCTGGGCGGCCACCACGACGCAGCCGATCGTGGCCCGGTTCGCCCAGGGCATCGCCGTCGCCGTCGAGCGCGGCACGCCGCTCGCCGACGTCCTCCACGCCCAGGCGGCCGACGTGCGCGAGGCCGGCCGCCGCGAGCTGATCGAGGTCGCCGCCCGCAAGGAGGTGCTGATGCTGGTGCCGGTGGTCTTCCTGGTGCTGCCGGTCACCGTGTTCTTCGCCTTCTGGCCCGGCGTCGTCGGGCTCTCCCTGACCACACCCTGACACCGAGAGATCGAGGTACGAGATGCACCACCTGACCGGCCGGGCGATCCGGCTCCACCTCCTGCTGACCCTGCCCCGCCAGCGTGACGACCGGGGTGACGTCCCCGGCTGGGTCCTGATCACCGTGATGACCGTCGGCCTGGTCGCGATCATCAGCGCCGTCGCGGGCGACGAGCTGACCCGGCTGCTCCGCTCGGCGCTGCGCAGCGTCAACTGACCAGCCACATGTCCCCGCGTCGTCGCCGCTCGGCCCGCGGGGCCGCGATCGTCGACTTCGTGCTGGTGCTGACGATCCTGGTCCCGCTGTTCCTCGGGATCCTGCAGCTCGGGCTGGTGCTGATGGTCCGCAACACCCTCGCCTCCGCTGCGGCCGAGGGTGCCCGCCACGCGGCTGCCCTCGACCGCGACCTCGCCGACGGCGAGGCCCGGACCCGCGCCCAGATCGCCGATGCGCTCTCGGGGCGCTTCGCCGACGACGTCGACGCCACGACGGTCTCGGTCGACGGCCGCCCGACCGTACGGGTGACGGTCCGCGCGACCGTGCCGGCGCTCGGCCTCGGCGGTCCCGGGGTCGCGATCTCGGTCGAGGGCCATGCCGTGGAGGAGGCGCCGTGAGCCGGCCGCGGGACGAGGCAGGGACCGCACTGGTGGAGTTCGTCTGGCTCGGGATCATCCTGCTGGTGCCGCTGGTCTGGATCGTGCTCTCGGTCTTCGAGGTGCAGCGTGGCGCGTTCGCGGTCAGCAGCGCCGCCCGGTCCGCGGCCCGGGCCTTCGCGCTGGCCGACACCGACGTGGCCGGCGAGGCCGACGCGCGGGCTGCGATCCGGCAGGCGCTGGACGACCAGGGCGGCGACGACCGGGAGTTCCGGTTCGACGTCCGGTGCGGCAGCGGCGACTGCCACCGGACCGGCGAGGTGATCACGGTCCAGGTCTGGACCCGGGTCGACCTGCCGCTGCTGCCCGACGTCCTCGGCGGCGACTCCCCGAGCTTCGCGCTCGACTCCACCCACACCGTGCCCCTCGGCCAGTTCCGGGACTTCTGATGCGGCGTCGGGACGAGTGCGGCCAGATGACGCTGCTGATCGTCGGCCTGGCGGTGATCCTGATGACGGTCATCGCGGTCGTCGTCGACGCGACCGCGGCGTACCTCCAACGGCAGGGACTGATGACCCTGGCCGACGGCGCCGCCCTCGCCGGCGCCGACGCGGGATCCCGCAACGAGCCGGACCTCTACACCGACGGCATCGCCGAGGACCCCCGGCTCGACCTGCAGCAGCGGGTCGCCGCAGCCGCCGTCGCCGACCACCTCGCATCGATCGGCGCCCACGCCGACTACCCCGGACTGTCGTGGACCGTCGCCCTCACCGACGGCGGCGACAGCGTGGTCGTACGCGTCCGGGCGCCGCTCGACCTGCCCCTCGACTTCCCCGGCGCGCCGAACCGCGCCCCCGTCAGCGCGACCGCCTCCGCGACCGTGCAGCTGGACTGACCCTCGGTGGCGTCGCCCCACCATTGCTGATCGGTGGCCGATGCGCTGCGGACCCGCAGCGTGACGCACTGCTGATGCGGCGCGCGGGGTACGCAAGACGGGTCCGGGCCTCTTGACGCATGACATGGCGCTGGGGGTGCGTACGCTAATCACGGCGATAGCGGGCCGTCGCTCTGACGCGGAGGGTGCTCGATCGTCGTGCCGGTAGACAGGGCGCTCTGCATGAGCCACGCGCCACCTGCGTGCCCGGCAGCAGTTCGTCACCGGATGCAATCGCAGCTCCTGCGTCGTTCCGAGCCGAGATTCGTCTGCAGCAGGTCCGCAGCGAGGCTTCGGCGTCAGCATGGTCGTTTCGTCCAGTACCGGAACTCGACCGTGGCGTGGTGGGCTGGTGCCTCACTGTTGGCGATATGCTAACAGTGTTGTTGACGGCGCGCCAATTGACGCTAGGCTCACCCGGTGAGCACCCCGCGGAAGTTCCAGCGCCTCGATCCCGTAGCGCGGCGAGAGCAGATTCTTGACGCTGCCAACTCGCTGTTCGCCGAGCGCGGCTACGACGCGGTCACGATCGAGGACGTGGCGAAGGCTGCAGGTGTGGCGCGCGGACTCGTGCACCACTACTTCGGCGGTCGAAAGGAGGTCTACCTCGCACTTCTGGAGCGGCTTGCTGCCGGACGCGAAGATGGACTGCGGCCGGCCCTCGGTCGCAGCGCTCGCGCACGAGTGGCGGACTCTGTCTCACGCTGGATGGACTGGACCGAGGCGAACCGAACGATCTACCTCGGGACGATCGCACCTGGCGAGGACATTGCCGACCCCGACGTGCGGCGAGTAGTCGCCCTGCTGCTGCACCGCGCGGTGGCCAGGTCACGGCCCTCCATGCCGATATCGCTGAGGATTCCCCGCGCATGCGCTACGCCTTGGAGTGCTGGACCGGCCTCAATCGGATCGCGACGCGCCGCTGGCTACGCGACGAGGCGACTCGCGAGTCGACGCACGAGGTGCTTGCCTCGACTCTTGAACACGTCCTTCGGACATTCGGCTCACGTTAGGGCTGGCCAGCCGAACTCATCGCGGCGTGGCGCCCATGCTCTTGGATTCGTGCGCCACGCCCGTGTACTGGTCCGGCATTGAGCGACAACCGGAGTCCCTGGCCCTCGGGCAGATTGACGACGTATCGACCGTTTCTCAGGTGCTGGTGGAGTCGGCCTGGCCGTCGACCTGATGAGAGCGAGTGTCCCGTCAGCGCGACTGCCTCTGCGACCGTGCAGCTCGACCCGAGGTGACGGGCGTCGTCGGTGCCCCGTTCCGGGGGGTCCCCCCGGGCACCTCGCCGCGCTAGCCTCGACGCCTCACGAGGGAGAGCGTCATGGTCGCTGACAGCCGGATCGGTCGGGCACTGGTCGCGGGGGGTGTGGGGCTCGGGCTGCTCCTGGCGCCGGTCGCCTCGAACGCCAAGCCCGCACAGCGGGCCGCAGTACGTGGCAGGGGCCAGCGGCGCCGGCGACCCCTACTTCCCGTACTCCGGCAACGGCGGCTACGACGTCAGGCGCTACCAGCTCGACCTCACCTACACCCCGCCCGCACCCGACCCGGCGCCGCTGACCGGACAGCTGACCGGCGTCGCGACGATCACGCTGCGGACCACCCAGGACCTCGACCGGTTCAACCTCGACCTGCGCGGGCTGGACGTCACCCGGCTCACCATCGACGGCAAGCCGGCCGCGGAGGTCGCGGCGCCAGCCCCCGGTGCCGAGGTGTCGGGTGCGGCGTACTGGCAGGTGCAGGACGACCTGCAGCGGATCTGGGAGCTGGTCGTCCAGCCGCGGCCCAAGCTCAAGAAGGGCACGACCGTCGAGGTCGTCGTCGAGTACGGCGGCGCCACCACCCGGCCCGAGGACATCGAGGGCGCGCTGTACGGCTGGGTCACCACGCGCGACGGTGCGATGGTCGCCAACGAGCCCGACGGCGCCATGACCTGGTACCCCGTCAGCGACCACCCCACCGACAAGGCGACGTACTGCTTCGACATCACGGTCCCGGAGGGCAAGGTGGCCGTCGCCAACGGGCTGCCGCGGCGCGAGCCGACCACCACCGGCGGCTGGACGACCTGGTACTGGAAGGCTCCCGACCCGCAGGCGAGCTACCTGTCGACCGCCTCGGTCGGGGACTACGACCTCCGGGAGTCCGAGACGCCGGACGGCCTGCCGGTCATCGACGCGGTCGACGACGGCGTCGTCGGTGACCGTCTCGACGTCACGAACGCCAGCCTCGCCCTCCAGCCCGAGATCATCGGGTTCCTGGAGATGTTCGGGCCCTACCCGTTCGGCTCCGCCGGCGCGATCGTCGACGACGACTCCATCGGCTACGCCCTGGAGACCCAGACCCGGCCGATCTACTCCAGACTGGCCAACCGGGGCACGGTCGTCCACGAGCTCGCGCACCAGTGGTTCGGCAACGCGGTGAGCCCGTTCCGCTGGGCCGACATCTGGCTCAACGAGGGCTGGGCCACGTACGCCGAGTGGCTCTGGGAGGAGGAGCAGGGCGGTGTCACCGCCCAGGAGAGCTTCGACGAGATCATGGCCACCCCGGCCGACGACCCGTTCTGGGCGACCGTGGTCGCGGATCCCGGGCCCCTCGGGTTGTTCAACGCCCCGAGCTACGACCGCGGCGCGGCCACCCTCCACGCGCTGCACGAGAAGATCGGCGACGAGGCCTTCCTGGCCGGCGCCCGCGACTGGGTGGCGACCTACCAGGACGGGACGGCGAGCACGGACGACTTCCAGGCCGTCATGGAGGACGCGTCGGGCGAGGACCTCGAGCAGTTCTTCGACGTCTGGGTCCGCACCCCGGTGAAGCCGACCACCTGGTGAGTCAGCGAGCCGGCGTCACCAGTCGAGGTGGAAGTCCCCGGCGACGGCGTCGTGGTCGGAGAACAGCTCCATCTTCCACTGGGTGGTCGAGCTGACCCCGGCGCCGGGCTGGTACATCAGGAAGTCGATCGTGTGGCCGCCGTGGTCGCCGGTGCCGCCCGGCGGGATCCCGTGGACGTCGTACGTCGTGGCGAGCCCGCCGGCCTCCATGCCGCCGCGGGGGAACCGGCCCGAGCCGTAGTCGGCGTTGAGGTCGCCGCCGGCGAACACCGGGCCCTGCGCCGACAGCTCGCGCACCAGGGCCGACAGCCCGCTCATGTAGAGCGGGAGCAGGTCGGGCGTGCCCTTGCCGACGGGGGAGGCGTGCGTGGAGACCACCGAGACGACCTTGCCGGTCTCGACCGACTGCAGCGTCACCCAGTTGACGGCCCGGGTGCCGTACGTGCCGCCGCGCTGGTGCAGGTAGCGGGTGCCGGTCGAGAGCGCCTGCCACCGGTCGGTGCGCCACATCACCGTCGTCTCGAGCGTCCAGCGGCTGTCGGTGCCGCGGTAGTAGGCGTAGCTCGGCAGCGCGAGCAGCTCCGGCGGGCGGACCGCCTCGTTGAGCGTCACGAAGTCCGGCGCCCCGGCGGTCGCCTCGCGCAGGTCGGCGCTGAACTGGCTCGCGCCCATCCGGCTGAGGATGTTGGCGTGCACCATCCGCACGTCCATCTCGGTCGCGGGCGGGGCGGGGCGCGGCGCGCGGTCGCGGGTGCCGGCCGACGTCCCGTCGACGGCGTCGGCCAGCGGGTCGCGCTCGGGCTGCGGCTTCGGCTCGGGCTTCGGCTTCGGAGCCCGCTCGATCACGAGGCCGCGGACGATCTTCTGCGGGGGAGCCGTCCCGTCGTACGCGAGCGACCCCGGAACCGCCGTCGCCGACAGCACGACTGACACCCCGACCGCCACCAGGCCGCGACTGACCACACCCACGGGACCGACCCTTCCGCCACACACCGAGAAGACGAGGTCCCATCCTCTCCCGGGTCGGCCGGTCGTGGTGCCGGAATGCGCCAACCGTCCGCGGAAAATCGGTCGCCGACGGGAATCCCCGCATGGTCCGATGAGTTCTCCCCATCCGGCCGGTCGACACCGGCATGAGCGCCACCATCCACCCCGACACCGAGGACCTCCGCGTGCCCGAGCAGACCCCGACCCACCAGGCCGAGCAGGTCGAGTCGCCGTACGCCGTCCTGCGCTGGCTGGTGCTCGCCACCTTCGTCGTGATCCTCAACGAGACGATCATGGTCAACGCCATCCCGCGGCTGATGGTCGAGCTCGACGTGACCGCCCGCAGCGCGCAGTGGCTCTCGACCGCCTTCATGCTGACGATGGCCGTGGTCATCCCGGTGACCGGCTGGTTCCTGCAGCGGGTCACGACCCGGCAGGCCTTCCTGACCGCGATGACCGTCTTCCTGAGCGGCACCCTGCTGTCCGCGGTGGCGCCCGTCTTCTGGGTGCTCGTCGTCGGCCGGGTCGTGCAGGCCTCCGGCACCGCGGTGATGCTGCCGCTGCTGATGACGACGCTGATGACGATCGTCCCCGAGCGCGACCGCGGCCGGGTGATGGGCAACGTGATGCTCGCGATCTCGGTCGCCCCGGCGCTCGGCCCGGCCGTCTCCGGCGTGGTGCTGCAGTTCGCGTCGTGGCGCTGGCTCTTCGGCCTGGTCCTCCCCATCGCCGCGGTCATCACGTGGGTCTCGATGCGCCGGCTGACCGACGTGGGGGAGACCCGCCCGAGCACCCTCGACGTCCCGAGCGTCGTGCTCGCCGCCCTCGGCTTCGGCACCCTCGTCTACGGGCTGAGCCGGATCGGCGCCGAGGACGGCGCCGCGGTCCCGGCCCCGGCCCTGGTCGTCGGTGGACTCGTCGTCGTGGGCGCCTTCCTGCTCCGGCAGGTCTCGCTGCAGAAGCGTGACGTGCCGCTGCTCGACCTGCGGGTGCTCAGCCACCGCACGTACGCCGTCGGCGTCACCATCCAGGCGGTCTCCTTCCTGGCGATGATGGGCGCGATGATCCTGCTGCCGCTCTACCTCCAGGACCTGCGGGGGCTGACCCCGCTGCAGACCGGCCTGCTGGTCGCCCCCGGCGGCCTGGCGATGGGCCTCCTCGGTCCGCGCGTCGGCAAGGTCTTCGACCGGCTCGGCGCCCGGCCGCTGGTGATCCCCGGCAGCATCGGCGTGGTCGTCGGCCTCGGGCTGCTCAGCCAGGTCTCCGGCACCACCCCGTACGCCGTCGTGCTGGGCGCCCACGTGCTGCTGATGGTCAGCCTGGCCGCGCTGTTCACGCCGGTCTTCACGCTGAGCCTCGGCGCGCTGCCGCCGCACCTCTACTCCCACGGCTCCTCGCTGCTCGGCACCACCCAGCAGGTCTCGGCCGCGATCGGCACCGCCGTCTCGGTGACGGTGCTGTCGTCGCGCACCACCTCCCTGCTGGAGGCGGGTGCGAGCCCGGCCGCGGCGTACGTCGGCGGCGTGCAGTGGGCCTTCGGCGCTGCCGCGCTGATCGCCCTCGGCGTGGTCGGCCTGGTGCTGACCCTGCCGGCCCGGGCCGACGGCCCGGCGCACGACGAGGAGCCGGCGGAGGAGCCCGCCGCCGCCTGACCCTCGTCAATCGGCCCGATCGGCGCTACTCTCACGGGAACTCCTGCCACCCCCCGACAAGGAGCCCCCCACCGTGAGCACTCACCTGCCACGGGCCGTCTTGGCGACGGTCCTCCTCGCCCTGCCCCTCACCCTGGTCGCGCCGCCGGCCGCCCAGGCCCAGTCGATCGACCGCTACGAGCGACAAGCCCGGGTCGTGACCAACAACGCCCGCGACAACCACCGGCTGTCGGACCTGCGGAAGAAGCCGTGCGTCCAGCGTTACGCCGTCCGGCAGGCGCAGAGGATGGCGCGCCAGGAGCGCATCTTCCACCAGGACCTCGGTGCCGTGATGCGTCGCTGCAACCTCGACGCCGTCGGCGAGAACGTCGCCTACGGCTACGACACCGGTCGTGGCGTCGTCCGCGCCTGGATGCGGTCCGAGGGACACCGGCACAACATCCTCAACCCGGGCTATCGGCTGATCGGGATGGCCGCCCGCCGCGGCGACAACGGCTACATGTACGCCGCGCAGGTGTTCGGCCGGCACTGACCGGCCCCTCATGACCCTCACCTAGCGTCCTCGTGCCGGCCGTGCGGCCGGCGGGAGGCATCCCTCCAGGAGGGGTCAGGCCGCGTCGGCCGGCTGCCGCCGGGCGATGACGCGGTAGAGGACGGGGTCCTCGCCCTTGTACGGCGACAACCCGGTGCCCTCCTCCTCGTGCAGCACGGCGAAGCCGCGGTCGCGGAGCTGGTCGCCGAACGCCGGCCCGTTCTGGAAGCGGCGGTAGTGCTGGCCGTGCACCTTGCTCGCGGACTCGTCCTCCTCGGTCCGGAACTCGGCGGCCAGGGTGTCTCCGGGGCGGGCGCAGTTGCCGATCACCTCGAGCAGGCTGTCCTGCAAACCCTCGGGGATCGAGTGCAGGAAGAACCGCAGGTAGAACAGCACGGGCTCGCCCGCGGACGACGCGATCACCTCGTCCACCAGCGTGGTGAGCTCCTCGGACTCCGCGACGTCGCAGACGGTGAAGCGGGTGCGGTCCTGCAGGCCGAGGATGCCGGCCCGCGCCGCCGCGTGGTCCACCCCGACGGGGGACTGGTCCAGGCCCAGCACCTGCCGCCCCGCCGCGCCGAACGCACAGGCGTCACGACCGTCGCCGCACCCGATGTCGATGACGGTGGTGGGCGTGTCGGGCCGCGCGTTGAGGAGCTCGGAGAACGGCGAGCCGCTCGTGTACTGGTGGTGGGCGTAGAAGTTCGTCCAGTACACCTTCGAGCGCTGCGCCCGGGTGAGCTTGCCCCGGGAGGAGCTGACCCGGTCGCGGGGCCAGTGGAACCCGGGCTTCGGCTGCCGCCAGTCGGCGCCGTAGAGGCACTCGACGACCTGCTCGGCGTTGACCGGGACCGAGCCGTGCCCGCCGGGCCACGGGATCTGGCGGACGCCCTGCCAGTCCTCCTGGCGGATGACCGACGTCCCGGCGACGCCGAACGGGAAGCTGAGCACCCCGTCGGTGTCGAAGTAGGTGTGGAACAGGTCGATGTGGAGGTCCGGCTCGTCGGGATCGCTGATGTGCAGGTGGGTCGGGAGGCAGGTCACGGCCAACCCGTGCTCGATCAGGGTCAACGCGATCCGGACCAGCTCCTGGGAGGCCCCGGCCGGATGCGTCTTCGCGGAGACGTACGCCGCGTCGAAGTCGACGTCGTGGCCGATGTAGGTGCCCTCGCGGATCGCGCCCAGCAGCGTGCCGTAGACGAAGAACGCGTCGTAGCCGTACTCGGCGCGCAGCACCTCGTCGGTCCGGTGGTAGAGGCCGATCACGCTGGCCTGCCACCCGGTGTCGCGCTGCTTGCTGGCCTGCAGCCGGCCCTTCTGGGAGAAGACGTGGCCGTGTCCCACCTGGCGCCGCAGCTCCGCGAGGGGTCGCCCACCGTCGCGGTCGGGCAGCAGGAACATGCCGTGCCCCACGATGGGCAGGATGGCGTCCTCGACACGCACCGAGACGCGGGTGGACGTGTCGCAGAACTGCCACATGTCGTCCAGGCGGAACCGGAACCAGCGGACCTGCTGGCCGGTGTTGCGCTGCTCCTCGCCGGGGCTCGGCAGGTGCTGCAGGGGGCCCGGCACCTGACCGGAGGCCGTCGACTCGGCGTCGGCCCTCCCGGGCTCCTCCGCGGCCGCGTACGTCGAGGTGATCGCGAGGTCGTCGAGGTGGAGGGTCACCCGGGTCGGCGGCGCGTCCGCCGGCACCGAGACCCAGCCCTTGACGGCCTTGCGCGAGAACAGCTCCACCATGCCCGGCACGCCGTCGGGCGACCCGCTCACGGTGTCGCGCCCGCGCACCCGGCTGAGCACGCGGCCGAGCGAGCTGCGCAGCGACGCCGCCTCGGAGCGCACGCGGGGCAGCACGCCGTCGAGCGGAGTGCTCATGTCTTTCCCCCTCGAGTGGAGCACGGGCAGGGCCGACGGTGACGGACGGGCGAGGAACAGGTGTGTAGCACGTTAACGGGCGGCGACAACCGCGCGAGGAACCGGGGAGCGTGTTGCCCGTCCGCCGATGGGGCCGGCGTCTCGGGCCACGGGTAGCCTTCCTTGTCGTGGCAGGCCCCGACTTCGACACCGAGATCAAGCAGCTCCAGGCGACGATGAAGACGATCGGCCAGGTGCTCGACCTCGACGGCATGCGCGCCGAGATCGCCGACCTGGGCGAGCAGGTCGCCGCCCCCGACCTCTGGGACGACCAGGAGAACGCCACCCGGGTCACCGGCCGGCTCTCGCTGCTCCAGGGCGAGCTCGACCGGTTCACCGAGCTCAGCGGCCGTCTCGACGACCTCGAGCTGATGGTCGAGCTCGGCCGTGAGGAGAACGACGCCGAGACGCTCACCGACGCCGAGCGCGAGCTCCGCCGGATCCACAAGGCCGTCGAGAGCCTCGAGATCAGGACCCTCCTCAGTGGTGAGTACGACGCCCGCGAGGCGCTGGTCACGATCCGGTCCGGCGCCGGTGGCGTGGACGCCGCCGACTTCGCCGAGATGCTGATGCGGATGTACACGCGCTGGGCGGAGCAGCACAAGTACGGCGTCGAGGTCTTCGACACCTCCTACGCGGAGGAGGCGGGCCTCAAGTCGGCCACCTTCGCGATCCACGCTCCCTACGCGTACGGCACGCTCAGCGTCGAGGCCGGGACCCACCGGCTGGTCCGGATCAGCCCCTTCGACAACCAGGGCCGCCGCCAGACCAGCTTCGCCGCCGTCGAGGTGGTGCCGGTGCTCGAGCAGACCGACGAGATCGAGGTCCCCGACGAGGACGTCCGGGTCGACGTCTACCGGTCGGGCGGTCCCGGCGGCCAGTCGGTCAACACCACCGACTCCGCCGTACGCCTCACCCACATCCCGACCGGGGTCGTGGTGAGCTGCCAGAACGAGAAGAGCCAGCTGCAGAACAAGGCGAGCGCCATGGTGGTGCTCAAGGCCAAGCTGCTCGCGCTCAAGAAGGCCGAGGAGGAGGCGCAGCTCAAGGAGCTCAAGGGAGACGTCCAGGCGTCGTGGGGCGACCAGATGCGCAACTACGTCCTCAACCCGTACCAGATCGTGAAGGACCTGCGGACCGGCCACGAGTCGGGCAACCCGCAGGCGGTCTTCGACGGCGAGCTCGACGACTTCCTCGAGGCCGGCATCCGCTGGCGCCGCGGCACCGACAAGGCGGCCGCCGGGGCCTGACCGGATCGGCCACCTCCCCGGGTGGTTGCAGGGGCCTGCCGACGACGGCAGAGTGAGGCCCCACACCGCTCGGGAAGGACCCCATGGAACCGATCGACCCGGTCTACGGCACGGTGACGCTGCTCCTGATCGCCGCCGGAGCCGTCGCCCTGCTCCTCGTCCTGATCATGGGGCTCAAGCTCCACGCCTTCCTCTCGCTGGTGCTGGTCAGCGTCGTGACGGCCGTCGCCGTCGGCTTCGACTACGCCGAGATCCCCGACGTCCTGC
The DNA here is from genome assembly GCA_963724225.1 of uncultured Actinomycetota bacterium. Lineage (GTDB taxonomy): Bacteria > Actinomycetota > Actinomycetes > Propionibacteriales > Nocardioidaceae > Nocardioides. The sequence continues at coordinate 39,316 of CAVRTX010000025.1, forward strand.
TGTACGGCTTCGCCGACACGATCGGGTCGGTCGCCCTGCTGGTCGCGTTCGGGGTGATGCTGGGGCGGCTGCTCGAGGTGACCGGCGGCGCGCAGGTGCTGGCCGACACCCTGATCGGCCGGTTCGGGGAGAAGCGGGCGCCCTTCGCGCTCGGCGTGGCGGCCCTGATCTTCGGCTTCCCGATCTTCTTCGACGCCGGCCTGGTCGTCTTCCTCCCCATCATCCTGACGGTGGCCCGGCGCTTCGGCGGCTCGCTGCTCCTCTACGCACTCCCCGCGGCCGGCGCGTTCGCCGCCATGCACGCCGTCGTGCCCCCGCACCCGGGGCCCGTGGCGGCGGCGGAGCAGATCAACGCCGACGTCGGCCTCACCCTGCTGATGGGCGTCCCGATCGCCGTCGTCGCGTGGTACTTCGGGTCGTACCTGGTCTCGAAGTTCCTGGGCAAGCGGATCTACGTGGACGTGGCCGGCGTGGTCTTCGGCAAGGCCGACGACCCGCACGACGACGAGACCGACCGGCTCGGCGACTCGCCGCCCTCCTTCGGGACGGTGCTGGGGCTGCTGCTCATCCCGCTGGTGCTGATCTCCTTCGACACGGTGCTCGACACCCTCGTCATCGCGGGGGTCCTGGAGGAGGGGACCGGCTGGGTCGACTTCCTCGGACTGCTGGGCCAGACCCCGGTCGCGCTGCTGGTGACGGTGCTCGTCGCGGTCTTCGTCCTGGGGCGTCCGAACGCCTCGATGGCACGGATCACCACGATCCTGGACCACGCCCTGGGGCCGATCTGCGCGATCATCCTGATCACGGGTGCCGGCGGCATGTTCGGTGGCGTCCTCGAGCTCAGCGGGATCGGGGCGGCCCTGAGCTCCTCGCTCTCCGGGCTCGGGATGTCGCTGATCGTGCAGGCCTTCCTCATCGCGACCCTGCTCCGCGTGGCCCAGGGATCGGCCACGGTGGCGCTGACCACGACCGGTGGCCTGATCGCCGGGCCGGCCGCGGCGGCCGACCTCGGCAACGTCCAGCTCACGCTGCTCGTGGTCGCGATCGCCGCCGGTGCCACCGTGCTCTCGCACGTCAACGACTCGGGCTTCTGGCTGGTCAGCCGCTTCTTCGGGATGGACGAGAAGACCACCCTCAAGACGTGGACCGTCATGGAGACCACGCTGGGTGTCGCGGCGTTCGCGATCGCCGGCATCCTCTGGCTGCTCGTATGACCGATCCGGTCTGGCACCTGGTCTTCATGGGCGTCTCGGGCGCGGGCAAGTCCACCGCGGCCCGGGCCGTCGAGGAGCGGCTGGGGTGGGCGTTCGCGGAGGGCGACGACTTCCACCCGCCGGCCAACGTCGCCAAGATGTCGGCGGGCCGGCCGCTCAACGACGAGGACCGGCGCCCGTGGCTGGAGTCGCTCGCCGCCTGGTCGCGCGAGCACGACACCGACGGGCGGCCCACGCTGATGACCTGCTCGGCGCTGCGACGCAGCTATCGCGACATCCTGCGCGGCGGCGGGGAGCACACGTTCTTCGTCCACCTCCACGGCGACAAGGGGATGGTGCTGCAGCGTATGAGCAGCCGGGAGCACTTCATGCCCCCGACGCTGCTGGAGTCCCAGCTCGACACCCTCGAGCCGCTGGCGGCCGACGAGGCCGGGATGGTGCTCGACCCGGCGCTGCGGCCGGGCGTGATCGCCGGCCAGGTGCTGGCGCGGCTCGACCTCGCCCCGACCTGAGGTCGAGCCGGTCCAGCCGACGGACCCGATCGACCGCCGGTCAGGCGCGGGCGGCCTCGAGGGCCGAGACGCACCACTCGCTGGTGCGCTGCTCGGTCGCGTCCGAGGGGTTCGGGCCGGACAAGGTGCACACCAGCCAGGCGTCGCCGAACAGCCCCCGCCAGGACCGCTCGACGCCCTCGTCGGTCCGGCACCGAGCGGCCACGGAGGGGGTGCCGAACTGGCCCGACCCCGTACGCGAGCAGCCGCCCGTCAGCGCCTCGTTCACCAGCCGCCCGGCGCGGGCGCGGCTCACCGGCGGAACGAAAACCCACGCCCGGGCCGTGACCCCACCGTCGGCGGACCACTCGCAGCCGTACTCGTGGGCGAGGGTGCGGCTGCCGTCGGGGAGCCGGATCCGGTCGCCGTTGCCGTAGTCGCGATGCGACGCCGCCGCGGCGCCGAGGGCGTGCTCGATGCCGGTGGGGGAGACCCGGTCGCAGAACGGGGACCGGGACACCGCGATCCCGCTCGTGTCGTAGCTGTCGAGGGTCGTCGGCGGGGCGTCGGGGGTGGTGCTCGGGGCCGAAGGCTCGGGCGGCGTCGAGCTCGGCGTGCACCCCGCCAGCAGCACCACGAGCGCCGCGACCGTCGCCGTCGACCTCCGCATGGGCTGCACTGTAGCCACGCCCGGGGGCCAGGTTTGGGCACCGCCGTGGTGATGCGGCTACTCTCGATGCGGTGATTCGCTTCGAGAAGGTCGTGAAGGCCTACCCCGGTCAAGGCGCTCCCGCCCTCGACAACGTGACAGTCGACGTCGAGAAGGGCGAGTTCGTCTTCCTCGTCGGCGCCTCCGGGTCGGGCAAGTCCACCTTCCTGCGGCTGGTGCTGCGCGAGTCGCGGCCGACCGACGGCCGGGTCTACGTGGCCGGCAAGGAGATCAACCGGCTCGCCGCGTGGAAGGTGCCGCGGCTGCGCCGCCAGATCGGCACCGTCTTCCAGGACTTCCGGCTGCTGCCCAACAAGACGGTCTCCGAGAACGTCGCCTTCGCCCTGCAGGTCATCGGCAAGGGCGCCTCGGAGATCCGCAGCCTGGTGCCCGAGACCCTGGAGCTGGTCGGCCTCGACGGCAAGGGCGAGCGCTTCCCCGACGAGCTGTCGGGCGGCGAGCAGCAGCGGGTCGCGGTGGCCCGGGCCTTCGTCAACCGGCCGATGATCCTGATCGCCGACGAGCCCACGGGCAACCTCGACCCGGCGACCTCGGTCGGCATCATGAAGCTGCTCGACCGGATCAACCGGACCGGCACCACCGTGGTCATGGCGAGCCACGACTCGGGCGTGGTCGACCAGATGCGCAAGCGCGTCATCGAGCTGGAGGGCGGCCGCGTCGTGCGCGACCAGGCGCAGGGCGTCTACGGCTTCCAGCACTGACCCGACCCGCCCACCCAGACACCCCCGACGAAGAGAGCAACTCCTCGATGCAGCTGCGTTACGTCTTCTCCGAGCTCGGCCAGGGCCTCCGCCGCAACCTGTCCATGCACGTCGCGGTCATCCTCACCCTGTTCGTCTCGCTGACCCTCGTCGGTCTCGGCACGCTGCTGATCCAGCAGGCCGACCGGATGAGCGAGCAGTGGGGCAACGAGCTCCAGATCACCGTCTTCCTGTGCCGTGACAACGACCCCGACCCCGCCTGCCCGACCGAGGTCACCCCGCCGCAGCAGAAGGCGATCCAGGAGGTCGTCGACGAGAACCCCGAGGTCGCGAGCTCGTACGTCGAGTCCAAGTCCGAGGCGTTCGAGAAGGTCAAGGAGCTGGTCGGCGCCGAGAAGTTCGAGGGCCCCAACGCCGCCGCGACCGTCGACGACATGCCGAAGTCGATCTGGATCACGCTCGACGACCCCGCGCAGTACGCCGGCATCACCAGCGCGGTCGAGGGGCTCGACGGCGTGAGCCAGATCCGCGACCAGCGCGAGACGGTCGGCCCGGTCCTCGGCGGCATCGAGGCGATCCAGTGGGGCGCGCTGCTCGCGGCCGGCTTCCTGATCGTCGCGGCGCTGCTGCTGGTGGCCAACACGATCCGGCTCGCGGCGCTGGCACGGCGCAAGGAGATCGGCATCATGCGGCTCGTCGGTGCCTCGACGCTCTACATCACGCTGCCCTTCCTGCTCGAGGCGCTGGTGACCGCCGTGCTCGGCGTCGGGCTCGCCAGCGGTGCGATGGCGGCGTTCATGTACTTCGGCGTGGAGCAACGGCTGAGTGACTTCGCGGGCTTCATCCCGTGGGTCGGCTGGCCTGAGTACGTCTACGCGGTCACCGCCGTGGCGGTGCTGGGACCGGTGCTCACCCTGCTTCCGACACTCGTGCTGACACGCAAATACCTCAAAGTCTGACCCGGCTCGGTTACGTTCGACGCGCACGACTTCCCCGAACCGAAGGCAGCCCGGTGCGTCTCTTCCCCCGTACCGCCCGTCACCGCCTGCTCGCCGCCCTCTCGGCGGCGGCGCTGGCGATGGGCGCCGTGAGCGTTCCTCTCGCGCACGCCGACGACCTCAAGGACCGTCGCGAGCGCATCGAGGACCGCATCAAGCACGCCGACGACGACCTGGACCACTCCAGCGCGCGGATGCGTCGTGCGATGGCGGCGCTCGACACCGCCCAGCGGGCGCTCGACTCGGCCCGCGCCGAGCTGGACGCGGCGAAGGTCGCGCTGGACGCCGCCCGCGAGCGCGACCGCGAGATGCAGCTCAAGCTGGAGCAGGCCCGTGCGCGGCTCGAGCAGGCGCAGGCCGAGCTCGACACGGGGCGCGAGGACCTCTCGGTGCAGAAGGAAGCGGTGACCGAGATGGTCACCTCGATGTACCAGGCCGAGGACCCGCACCTGCAGGCGCTGACCTCGATGATGAGTGCCGAGGACCCCGCCGACCTCACGTGGGCCGAGGAGGGCCGCGACGTCGTCGTGCGCCAGGAGACGCAGGCGTACGACGAGCTGCGCGCCTCCGAGGTGCTGCTCGAGGTCCGCGAGCAGCAGGTCGCCGAGGCCGAGCAGTCCGTCGAGGTGCAGCGTGAGGAGGCCGCGGCCCACCTGCTGGAGACCCAGGACCTGACCCGGCAGGCGCGCGACGCCCGGGCCCGGGTCCGCGAGACCGTCAGCGCCCGGCGCGACGCGCGCAACGCCGCCGCCGTGGCGCGGCAGCGCGACCTCCGCGAGCTGCAGCAGCTCAAGGCGCAGGAGAACAAGGTCAAGCAGCTGATCATGGAGCGGGCCCGCCGGGCCGCGCAGTCGTCGGGCGGCTTCACCGGCTCGACCGGCAGCTTCCTCGGCTGGCCGGTCTCGGGCGGCTACGTCACCTCGCCCTTCGGCTACCGGACCCACCCGATCTACGGCTACTACAGCCTCCACGACGGCACCGACTTCGGGAAGGGCTGCGGTGCGCCACTGCTCGCGGCGGCCAGCGGCAAGGTGATCTCGAAGTACTACTCCTCGGTCTACGGCAACCGGCTCTACGTCAGCGTCGGCACGGTCAACGGCAAGAACGTCACGATCGTCTACAACCACGCCTCCGGCTACACCGTGGGCGTCGGGCAGTCGGTCAGCCGGGGCCAGACCGTCGGCTACATGGGCGACACCGGCTGGTCCACGGCCTGCCACCTGCACTTCACGGTGCTGGTCAACGGCCAGCCCGTGCAGCCGATGAACTGGCTCTGACGTACTCCTCGCCCTGCAGGGGTGCGGGGGTTTCGAGGCTCGCTCCGCTCGCACCTCAACCTCCGGTGCGCCGTCTCCTCGCCCTGCACGGGGTGCGGGGGTTTCGAGGCTCGCTCCGCTCGCACCTCAACCTCCGGTGCCCTCCAAACCCCGTTGCCTCGACCTGAGAGAATCGCGGGATGGCCAGGGAGCAGGGGCGCACGATCGTCGCGCAGAACAAGAAGGCGCGGCACGACTACCACATCGACGACACCTACGAGGCCGGCCTGGTGCTGGTCGGGACCGAGGTGAAGTCGCTGCGGCTGGGGCGCGCCTCGCTGGTCGACGGGTTCGCCGACATCGACGGCGGCGAGGCGTGGCTGCACAACGTCCACATCCCCGAGTACTCCCAGGGCACCTGGACCAACCACGCCGCGCGTCGCAAGCGCAAGCTGCTGCTGCACGCCACCGAGATCGCCAAGATCCAGCGCCAGACCACCGAGAAGGGCTACACGCTGGTGCCGCTGGCGCTGTACTTCAAGGACGGGCGCGCCAAGGTCGAGATCGCGGTCGCCCGCGGCAAGAAGCAGTACGACAAGCGGCACACGCTCGCCGCGCGCACCGCCGAGCGGGAGAAGCAGCAGGCGCTCGGTCGCCGGCTCAAGGGGATGGACCAGTCGTAGACGACCGCGATCCGGCCATGTCCTCCCGGTACACCCACGGCCACACCGAGCCCGTCCTGCGCAGCCACCGGTGGCGTACGGCGGAGAACTCCGCGGGCTACCTGCTCCCGCACCTGCGGGAAGGGATGCGGCTGCTGGACGTCGGGTCGGGGCCGGGCACCATCACCGCCGACCTGGCGGAGCTGGTGGGTCCGGGGACGACGTCCGCGCTGGAGCACACCGGGGACGCGATCGCGCTCACCCGTGCGGAGCTCGGGCGACGTGGCCTGGACGGCGTGACCTGCCTGGTCGGGGACGTGCACGCGCTCGACCTGCCCGACGGCGCCTTCGACGTCGTGCACGCGCACCAGGTGCTGCAGCACGTCGCGGACCCGGTCGGCGCCCTGCGCGAGCTGCTGCGGGTCACCGCCGACGACGGGCTGGTGGCGGTCCGCGACAGCGACTACTCCGCCTTCACCTGGTACCCGCGGTCGGCGCTCCTCGACGAGTGGCTCGACCTCTACCTGCGGGTGGCGCGAGGCAACGGCGGTGAGCCGGACGCCGGCCGACACCTGCACGCCTGGGCCCGCGAGGCGGGGGCGTCGGCGGTGAAGCCGTCGACCAGCACCTGGCTGTACGCCGGCGAGGACGCCGACTGGTGGGGCCGGCTGTGGGCCGACCGCGTCGTCGAGGGGCGTTTCGCCGAGGACGCCCGGCGGCTGGGCGCGACGGACGAGGACCTCGGCCGGCTCTCCGACGGCTGGCGTACGTGGGCCACGTCCCCGGACGCGTGGTTCACGCTGCTCCACGGGGAGGTCCTGGCCCGTCCGTGAGGGCCTGCGAGCATGCGGGCATGCCGACCCCCGCGCTCCTCGAGACCCTGGGCGTCCCCGGCCTGGTCGACCTCCACACCCACTTCCTGCCGCCCCGGGTGATGGCGAAGGTCCGGGCGCAGTTCGACGCCGCGGGGCCGCTCATCGGCCGGCCGTGGCCGCTGCACTACCGCGACACGGACGAGGCGCTGGTCGAGGTGCTGCGGGACCTCGGCGTACGGCGGTTCACCGCACTCGCGTACGCCCACCGGCCGGGGATGGCGGAGTTCCTCAACGACTGGTCCGCGGACTTCGCCGACCGGGTGCCGGAGGCGGCGCGTTGCGCGACCTTCTACCCGGAGCCGTCGGCCGCGTCGTACGTCGCGGAGCGGGTCGCCGGGGGAGCGGAGGTGTGGAAGCTGCACGTCCAGGTCGGCGGGTTCGACGTCCGCGACCCGCTGCTCGACGTGGCGTGGGGCGCGCTCGCCGAGGCCGGCTCGCCGGTGGTGGTCCACGCCGGCAGCGGCCCGGTCGGGACCGAGTTCACCGGGCCCGGACCGGTGGCCGAGCTGCTGGCGCGGCACCCGCGGCTGCGGCTGGTGGTCGCCCACGCAGGTGCCCCGGAGTACGCGGAGTTCCTGGAGCTGGCCGAGCGCCACGAGCGGGTGGCCCTCGACACCACGATGGTGTTCACCGACTTCTTCGACGGGATGGGCGCGGCGTACCCGCCCGTGCTGCTGCCCCGGCTGCGCGACCTCGGCCTGGCCGGGAAGGTGCTGCTCGGCAGCGACTTCCCGAACATCCCGTACCCCTACGAGCACCAGCTGGACGCGCTGGAGCGGCTCGGCCTCGGCGACGACTGGCTGCGGGCAGTGCTGTGGGAGAACGGCGCGGAGCTGCTCGGCACCGGCCACGGGGGAATGGAGGGGACGCGCTCGCGGTTGCACCCGTAGACTGCGACGAGCAGTACGTTTGAAAACTCCACAGGGGCTGATCGGTTTCGACTTGGGACGCTAGTTCCAGGGGAAGCGGGTCGAGAAGCCAGCGTCATCTCGTAAACGATCGCTGGAAAACCATAGTTGCCAACTCTGAGCGCAACGACTTCGCTCTCGCTGCCTGAGCAGTGATCGAAGGGTCTGACCGGGCACCCGTCCTCGTCCCGGACCCAGGCCTCATCTAGAGGACTTGCTGTTCATCTCCTGTCAGGAGGGGTGAACGGGACTTTTTCCTGACTGGGCCCGTCGGCGAGGTGTCAGTGCCAGCGCCGGGGCCGAGAAAAGCGATGTCACTGACTGCACCCGGAGAAGACCTGGATCGGTGCTCGAGGACGCGGGTTCGATTCCCGCCAGCTCCACCAGACAGCCGCGTGGCAGGTGCCCGGGACCCCAGGGTCCCGGGCACTGCTGCGTCCGGGGCAGCTGAACCCTTGCCGCGTCCTCCGTGCCGCCGCGATGCTGGTCGGGTGGTCTCGCCCGAGCTGGTCGCCCTTGCGGAGGACCCGGAGCTCTTCATCGAGCCACCGGACGGCTCGCGGCGGATCGTGGACGACCGCTCCTGCGTCGTCATCGGCCCGGACCGTCGCTGGGCGGGCGTCTGCCGGCTCCGCCTCCCGACCGCCCCGGACGACCTGGCCGCTGCCGTGTCGGAGATCCGTGGGCACGTCCGGGGCATCGACCCCGTGGTGTGGAACGTCGGCTCCTCGGCCACCCCCGGGGACCTGCCCGACCGCCTCCGCGAGCTCGGGCTGAGCGATCCGGATCCGCCCATGGACGCGGTCTGCGCGGGCATGGCGCTCACGGAGGAACCCCCCACCGTGGCGGCCGTCGAGGTACGCCGCATCGAGACCCTGCAGGACCACCTCGCCGGGCTGGAGATCATGCTCGCCGCCTCCAGCTGGACCGACAGCGCGGCCGCCGCCGAGCGCGCGCGAGCGGAGGAGGTCTTCGAGCGGCGGACCCGTCGGGGCGGCTACCAGTGGCTCGCCTGGGTGGAGGGAAGGCCGGTGGCGTTCGCGCTCGCCGACCGGGCGGCCGCCGGGCTCCACCTCGCAGGCGGCTCGACGCTGCCCGAGGCGCGTGGCCGGGGCTGCTACCGCGCCCTCGTACGGGCACGGTGGGACGAGGCGGTCCGGCTCGGCACCCCGGGCCTCGCCGTCCAGGCGCAGTACGGGAGCTCGGTACCGATCCTCAGGCGACTGGGGTTCGCCGAGGTGGCCACGGTGCACACCCTCCAGTGAGGACGCAGCTCAGGCCGGCATGCCGCCGAACCCGACCTCGTTGCCGTCGGGGTCGCGGAAGACCGCCTTCCGTACGCCGCCCTCGTACGACTCCACGGCCTCGGGCTCGAGGCCCCGCGCTGCCGCGTCGGTCAGGAACGTGTCGAGGTCGTCCAGCATCACCATGAGCAGGCCGTGGCCCGCGGACCCGGGCTTGCGCACGACGTAGACCGACCGGTCCTCGGCCAGGGTCCAGATGTACTCGGTGTCGTGGGCCCGGAACGTCTCCGGCGTGCCGAGCAGCCGCTCGTACCACGTGACAGCGCGGGCGAAGTCGCTGACCGCGACCCCGGCGAACAGGTGTCCTTCCATGGGTTCCACCTCCACCCGGACCGACCCGCGGTCCGCGCGGAACTCATCGCCCGCACCGCGAGGGGATCGGGTGGATCAGGAGATGACGGCGTCGAGGGTCTTCTTGAGGGCGCTGGGCTGGGAGGGGCGGCGAGGCGCCTTTTCCCGGAGCCGTTCCATCTCGGCGCCGATCTCCTGGAGCACCTTGCGACCGAGCGCCTCCCTGACCTGCGGGAACCACTCCTGCTCCTCCTCCTCGATGTGGTGCCGGACGTTCTCGATGAGCACCGTGGTCTTGGCCGTGAAGCGCTCGTCATCGGGCTTCATCGCGGCAAGCTCCACGACCAGCAGGTCCGCCACGTGGTGCTCCTCGTAGGACTCCAGGACGTCCTCCTCGAGGTCGGGGACGAGCTCCCTGACCCGGGGGTACATCACCTCGTTCTCGAGGTAGGTGTGCACCGTCAACAGCTCGATCATCCGATCGACCAGGTCACCCTTGCTCTTCACGGCCCGGTCGCCGGCCTGCTCGAAGCTCTTGAAGCAACGGAGGATCTGCTTGTGGTCGTCCTTGAGCAGGACGATCGCGTCGGTCGACATGGGGCGGCTCCTGGTGACGTGTGGCGGACCACCGACACGTACCCGTCGCGAGCGGGTTCACTCCTGCGGCGGCTGCTCGCGGCGGGGGTGGTCCGGGTCGTCGTAGCGCACGGCCTCGTCCGGGTAGTCCTCGCCGACCGGGTGGTCCTGGCCGGGCGAGCCCTGGGCCGGGTCGTAGTCGCCGTCCGCGGCAGCGCCGCCCGTGGTCGAGGACTGCTCGCGCTCCTCGACGTCGTCCTCGACACGGCCGAGCCGCTCCTGGTCGCCACTGCTCATGCGTCACCTCTCATCGTCGGGATGCGGACCCGCGGTGCGTACCCGGACCGCACCAGGGGATGCATCGGCCCGCGGCCACGCTCGACCCACGCGTCGCCCGGGTCGTGCACAATCAGCCCATGCTCGGGCGACTCACGGCACTCACCACGGTCCTGCTGCTCGCGGTGGGAGCCGCCCCGGCCTCGGCCGGCACGCCGACGGAACCGGCGCCCACCACGCTCGCGCTGTCGAACCTGAAGCGCTTCGCGGACGACACCACCCCGGTGCGGCTCGCGCTGCAGTCCGAGGGCCAGCCGGTCGCCGGCCAGCCGGTCACCCTCGACCGCCGCCGCGACGGCGAGTGGCAGCAGGTGGCCGCGCTCGTGACCGACGCGGACGGCGAGGCGGTGACCGAGCTGCCGCTGGCCCGCGACGCGAGCGACAACGTCGTCCGCGCGACGTACGACGGTGACGACGTGACGTACGCCGGCGACCGCACCGGTCCGGAGCAGCTGCGGATGGAGCGCCGCGAGGGCATCGTCAGCCTCAACGGGCCCGGCAGCGTCGTCGACGAGCGGCAGGTGTCGCTCACCGTGAGGTGGCGCGCCCGCAACGGCACCCCGGTCCCCGGGCGGGTCACGGTCGAGCGCAGGCTCGGCGGCGGCGACTGGAAGCGGGTCGCCCGGCCGCGGCTGGGCGAGGACGGCACGGCCACGGTCACCTCCCGCCCCCGGCAGGACTCACGCTGGCGGGCCAGGGCGGGTCGTCTCGACTGGGTGACCGGCGACCGGAGCGGCCTCCACCGGGTCGACAACCTGCCGCCCGGCAACCCCGTGCAGCTGCCCGCCGGCGCCCCGCGGCCGCGGGTCAACCTGCCCGACCAGCCGTACGCCGTGGGCGAGGGCGCCCACGCCGTCGTCACCCGGATCCCGGACGCGGTCTGGAACCAGATGACCGGCCGCTCCTGGCACCGCGGCTGCCCCGTCGGCCGTACGAGCCTGCGGCTGCTGCGGATCAACTACTGGGACTACCAGGGCTACCGCCACCGCGGCGAGCTGGTCGCCCACGCCGACGCGATGCCCAACATGCGGGGCGCGCTGACCGCGATGTACCAGCAGAAGCTGCCGATCCGCTCGATGTACCGCGTCGACCGGTTCGGCTGGTCCCGCCGGCTGCAGGGCGCCGACGACTACCGGTCGATGGCCGCGGGCAACACCTCGGCGTTCAACTGCCGCAGCGTCGTCGGACGGCCCGGCGTCCGGTCGCCCCACGCGTACGGCCGGGCGCTCGACCTGAACACCTGGGAGAACCCGTACCACTCCTCGCACGGCTGGACGCCCAACGGCTGGTGGCCGAGCCGCTCGCACGGCCGGGTGGCGTGGCGGTCCCGCCAGCACCCCGTGGTGCGGGTCATGCTCAACCACGGATTCCGGTGGACCTACGGCACCCAGGACTCCCAGCACTTCGACGCGCCGGCCGGCAGCGGACGGGTGATCATGCCGCGCGCCGAGCTCTGCGCCGACGACGTCTGCCACTGAGGACGTACGACGGATGGCCGGCTGCGTCTTCTGCGCGATCGTGGCGGGGGAGACCCCGGCCGACCTGGTGCACGAGGACGACGACTTCGTCGCCTTCCTGGACGCCCGCCCGGTGTTCAAGGGGCACACGCTGCTGGTGCCGCGCGACCACGTCGACACCCTGCCCGACCTGCCGGCGGCGCTGCGTGACCCGTTCCTCGCGCTGGCGCAGCGGCTCGCCGCGGCGATGGTCGAGGGGCTGGAGGCGCAGGGCAGCTTCGTCGCCGTCAACAACACCGTCAGCCAGTCCGTGCCCCACCTGCACCTGCACGTCGTGCCGCGGACCAAGGGCGACGGGCTCCGCGGGTTCTTCTGGCCGCGGACCAGGTACGCCGACGGCGACGAGTCGGCCGGCTACGCCGCCCGGCTGCGCTCGGTGCTCGGTGCGACCGGCGGGACGACCGGCTGACCCTCCCCGAGCAGGGCCCGGCCGCGTACCTTGTGCGCATGGGGTCATTGGGGGGAACCCGGCTGGTCGCGCTGCTCGCAGCCGGCTGCCTGGGGCTCGCGGGGTGCACGGGGGCCGGAGAGGAGCCCGTGAGCGGCGACGCGTCCGCCTCGGACGCGGAGTCGGGCGACCCCGGGGACCTGGAGGTCGCGGGCTCGCAGGCCGCGGAGCCGTCCGGAAAGCCGGACCGTGAGGTGCTCGGGGTCGGGTTCGACGTCCCGGCGGGCTGGCAGAAGCTGCAGGTCGACGACATCGACCCCTCCGACGCCACCGCCCGGACCGTCGCGGAGCAGCTCGGCGTACGCCCGGGGCAGCTGGAGCGCCAGCTCTCGACGACCGAGCTCTACCTGGTCGGCGACACCGTCGCGGACCAGGACTACCTCCCCACCATCGACGTCTACCCGGTGCCGGGAGCGGTCCCCGCGGACGAGCAGATCGAGCAGGACTTCGCCCGGATCGGCGCCGAGGTCGGTGACCTGCGGCGTGAGCAGACCGCGGCCGGGGAGGTCGCGGTGGTGAGCTACCGGCTGCCGACCCGGGACACCACCGTCGAGGGGGCCTCGCTGGTGGTGCCGCAGGAGGACCAGACCCTGATCATCACGATCAGCGAGGTCGACCGCGCCCGGGCCGACGAGGTCGCCGACGCGCTGGTCGCCAGCCTGGTCTCACGCTGACCCTCCCGCCCCTGCGGCCCGATATGCGTCCCGGCGGGGGTCCGTCCTACAGTGACCGGGCACCTAGCACCCGACCACAGGAGTCAGCATGGGCCGTTTCGACGGACGTGTCGCCGTGATCACCGGCGCCGCCCGGGGCATCGGCTTCGGCATCGCCCGGCGGTTCGCCGAGGAGGGCGCGCGGGTCGCGGTCCTCGACCTCGACGAGGCCACCGCCAAGAAGTCCGCCTCGGCGCTCCCCGGCGCCGACCACCCGCGCACCAGCCACCTCGGCGTGGCCTGCGACGTCTCCGACGCCGAGAGCGTCGACGCCGCGGTCGACAAGGTCGTGGCCGAGCTCGGGGGCGTGCACATCCTCGTCAACAACGCCGGCATCACCCGCGACAACCTGCTGTTCAAGATGACCGAGCAGGACTGGGACTCCGTGATCGGCGTCCACCTGCGCGGCGCGTTCCTGATGACCCGGGCCGCCCAGAAGCACTTCGTCGCCCAGAAGTACGGCAAGATCCTCAACCTCTCCAGCACGTCCGCGCTGGGCAACCGGGGTCAGGCCAACTACTCGGCGGCCAAGATGGGCATCCAGGGCTTCACCCGGACCCTCGGGATCGAGCTCGGCCCGTTCGGGATCAACGCCAACGCGATCGCCCCGGGCTTCATCGCCACCGAGATGACCGACGCCACCGCCGAGCGGCTGGGCATCGGCGTCGAGGAGTTCCGCAAGCTGAGCGCGGACGCGAACCCGGTCCGCCGGGTCGGCTTCCCCGAGGACATCGCGGCCGCGGCCGCCTTCCTGTGCAGCGACGAGGCGTCGTACGTGACGGGCCAGGTGCTGTACGTCGACGGCGGCGCCCGGCTCGACTGACCCGTCGGTTCGCATTGTGCAGCGCACTGCTGCACAATGCCCGGCGAACCGGGCGCGCCTGCCGCACCGGCGTACGGCGCGCCTCCACACTTGACCGAATTGCACCAACCCCCGAGATCCACCGATCGGAGTCATCGTGCGCCACTTGCACCTGACCGCACAAGCTCCCCTGAAGACCGCCGCCACCCTGCTGACCGCGAGCCTGCTGCTCGCCGGCTGCGGCGGGGGCGAGGAGACCGCCGACGAGCCCACGCCCGGCCAGGAGGTCGCGGGCGGCTCGACCCTCAACCAGACCTGGCCGCTGACCGGCCTCGACGTGGAGGGTGACGCGAGCGCCGCCCAGGCCCACCCGGTGATGGTCACCAAGATCGACAACACCGAGTCCAGCGCCCCGCAGGTCGGCCTCGGCTCCGCGGACATGGTCGTCGAGGAGCTCGTCGAGGGCGGCTCGACCCGGCTCGCCGCGTTCTTCTACTCCGACATCCCCGACCTGGCGGGTCCGGTCCGGTCGATGCGGGCGAGCGACATCGGGATCGTCTCCCCGGTCGACGGCTCCATCGTGACCAGCGGCGCGGCCCCGGTGACGATCAAGCGGATCCAGGGCGCCGGCATCAAGTTCTACGGCGAGGGCTCCGAGGGGATGTCGCGGGCGACCGACCGCAGCGCGCCGTACAACCTGATGAGCGACGTCTCCCAGCTCGTCGGCTCGCTGCCCGACAGCGAGGAGCAGCGTCCCGACGACTACCTGCCGTGGGGCGAGGAGTCGGACCTGCCGAAGGGCAAGAAGGCCACCACGCTGGCCGCCAACTTCGGCAACCACACGACCAACTGGGCGTTCCGTGGGGGCGAGTACGTCAACGAGAACACCTACGCCGCCGACGGCGACGAGTTCACCCCCGACAACGTCCTCGTGCTGCGGGTCCCCGTCGGCGACGCCGGCTACACCGACCCCGCGGGCAACCCGGTCCCGGAGACCAAGTTCGAGGGCAAGGGCGAGGCGCTGCTCTTCCACGGCGGCGAGGTCGTCAAGGGCACCTGGGAGAAGCCCGGCCTCGAGAGCCCGCTGCAGCTCAGCGCCGGCAAGGGCGAGCTGACCGTGCCCGCCGGCAACACCTGGATCGAGCTGGTGCCGGCCAACAACGGGAACGTCACGTACCACTGACGCACCCGGAGGTCGAGCCTCGAAACCCCGGGACCGTGGGTCCCGGAGGTTGAGGTGCGAGGAGCGCCAGCGACGAGCCTCGAAACCCGGGGAGCGTGGGCAGGGCTGTGAGTGACGGCCTCGGCCATCAGGTGGGCGTGGCCTCGCCCACCTGGACGCCCTGCTCGGCGAGCGCCGCGAAGCCGGCGAGGATGAACCGGATCGCCGCCTCGACCCGCTGGGCGGCGGCCTCGGGGTCGTCGCTGGTCGAGACCGACTCGCCGGCCGACGACATCGCCCCGAAGAAGATCCGGGTGAAGGTCTCGACCATGTCGTCGTCGAGCTGCCAGTCGCCGGCCTCGAGGACCGAGCCGACGATGTCCATCACGGTCGCGAAGGTCGACCGCTCCGACTGCTCGCGGAACCGCGCGTAGCCGAGGACGGCCGGCCCCTCCAGGATCACGATCCGCCGGTAGGCGGGCTGCTGGACGACGGCGAGGAACCGGTCGAGCCCCGCGAGCGCCTTGTCCCACGGGTCGTCGTGGCCCTCGAGCGAGTCGGTGATGTCGCGCGCCGCCTGGCTCTCGACCCGCTCGAAGACGGCCTCGAAGAGCGCCTGCTTGCCGCTGAAGTGGTGGTAGAGCGCGCCCTTGGTCACCTGCGCGCCGGCGACGATCGTGTCGAGCGAGGTCGCGGCGTAGCCGTGCTCGGTGAACAGCTGCTCGCCCATGTCGATCAGCGCCCGGCGCGTGGACGCGGAGTACTGCTGCCGCCGGGTGGGCACCCGGGGCACCAGCTTGGACACGGTCGCCTTGCTCATCTGCCGAGTCTAGGGGAGGGGTGAGGGACGTCACCGTGCTCGGCTTTGCGTAGGGCGGAGGCTCCCCACATACTGTGAGTACGTACCGACGGTATGTGAATTCGAAGGAGCCGACCATGACCTGGAACGCCTTCCACTCCCGCGGGGAGATCCTCCGCACCGTGACCGCTGCGGCCGACGACCGGCTCGACGGCCGGCTCCCGCTGGACGTCGAGGGCGTCGAGCGGGTCTTCGACGACGAGATCGACCTGCTCGGCGCGCTCCAGCTGCGGTGGCACACCCGGCTCGCCGGACGCATCGACCGGGCGCTGATGACCCAGCCGATGGACCTCGAGGCTGCCGTGATCGAGGCGTGGCGCGCCACCGCCGAGGAGCTGCCCGGCATCCGGCTGGTGCTCGACCACCACCGTGAGCACCCGTACGACGACCGGATGGCCGAGGTGATGGACACCGCCGCCGCCAAGGAGCAGGCCGTGCTCGCCGTGATGGCGGGCCGTGCCGGCACCGACAGCACCGGCGCGGCCTCCGTCGGCGCCGTGCTCGAGAGCCGGGCCCGCGCCGGCCGCCGCCCGGCCCGGCGGCAGCCCCGGTCCCGGCCCCGGCGTGCCCCCGGCCTCATCGACCGGCTGCGGGCGGCGCTCGCCGCCTGACCCCGACCCGGCGACCCCGGCTGTCGACGCACCCTCCCCGCGGCCTCGTGCCGCGGCCCTCCCTCCGCGTCGGCGCCGGGGTCGTCGCACGCCCGGAGGTGTTCGGTCATGATGGATCCATGACCGAGGGGACGCCGGCGCGGGCAGGGATGCTGCTCGTGGCGACCCCCGAGCTGGTCGACCCCAACTTCGCGGACACCGTGGTGCTGCTGCTCGACGTCGACGAGCAGGGTGCGCTCGGCGTGGTCCTCAACCGGCCGACCCCGGTCGCCGTCAACGAGGTGCTCGCCGGATGGGGCGAGGTCGTGGCCGAGCCCGAGGTGCTCTTCCAGGGCGGCCCCGTCAGCACCGAGGGGGCGCTGGCCGTGGGCTGGCTGCGCGACCTCGACGACGTCCCGGTGGGCTTCCGCGAGGTCGTCGACGGCCTCGGCGTCGTCGACCTCGACACCCCCGTCGAGCTGGTCGACGGCTCGCTGAGCGGGATGCGGATCTTCGCCGGCTACGCCGGCTGGGGCGCCGAGCAGCTCGTCGGCGAGATCGAGGAGGGCAGCTGGTACGTCGTACCGGCCCTCGCGCCCGACGTGTTCCGCGAGGACCCGGCAGACCTGTGGCGCGAGGTGATGCGGCGCCAGCCCGGCGAGATGGCGTGGCACTCCACGCGGCCGGTCGACCCCAACCTGAACTAGCCGACGCTGTCGTTCCCACGCGCCCGTCGACCGGGTGGCGGGCGATCGTCCAGCGAGCAGGACGAAGAGCAGCATCCAGCCGACGATGCCGAGCCGGGCGGGGACGAACCCTGCGACGATCATGGGTGTCATGGGGATGAAGACCCAGACCCCGGTCGCGAGCACGACCACCGTGCCATCCCTGGACGCGGCCTCCGCGCACCACCGCGACACCGAGCAGCACCAGCCCGAGGCCGCACGCCACGCTGTCGATGCCGTACGCCACGTCCAGCGGATCGGTCGCAGCGCTCGGGTAGGTCGCGTCCCCCAGGCCGATCGCCCACAGCTCGGTGGCTCCCAGCAGCAGCATGCCCACGGTTGCCACGACGACTCCGACGCGTGCCAGCCGGGAGCCGGGGGCCAGTGCGCCGGCGGCGACGATCCCGGCGGCCAGTCCGAGGTGCTGGACGAAGAACCAGACCTGCATCGCTGCGAAGGATCCGGAGTCGAGCGGATAGCTGAAGACGTCCTCGGGCACCGCGGGCGCACCACGATCAGGAGCAGCCCCGATGCCGCGCCCAGCACACCGGCGACGGCGCAGACGACCCCGAGGGTGTGGGTGCGCACGGGGGAGAGGCGGGTGAGGTCGGCGGTGGTGGTCATGGCGGGTCTCTCCGGGTCGTCCCGAGAGATGTATTAAGGTGGGCTTGATATTCAGGCATACCGAAAGGAATTGGGATTGTCCAGAAGATCGGGACGCCAACACGGTCGCGATGCTCGGCCAGGCGTACAGCCTGCTGGGGTTCCAGATCGTCGATGGCGTGGTGGGCTCCGGCTACCCGCACAAGCCGTCCCACTCGGCTGTCTTCGCGCAGATCTCGCCCGAGGGGTCGCGGCTGACGGAGCTCGCGCGGGGCGCCCACATCTCGCCGCAGGCGATGGGAGAGCTGGTCGACGAGCTCGAGGAGCTGGGATACGTCGTACGCCGGCCCGACCCCCGCGACCGGCGCGCCAAGCTGATCACGCTGACCCCGCGCGGACACGAGTGCGTCGCGGCCGGAGTCGCGACGGTCACCGACCTCGAGGCGAAGATCGACGACCTGCTGGGCGAGCGCGGCCACCGGCAGCTGCGCTCGCTGCTCGGGATCTGGCTCGACAGTGATGCCGCACGAGCCTGTGCGTCCGACTCGGACGACGGCCGGATCTGAACTAGAGTCTGGTGACCATGAGCCCCCTCGGATTCGGTACCTCGCGTTCAGCCGGCACCGACACGCTCGAGGACCGTCGGACCGCCCCGACGGACCCCGGCGACCACGAGCGGTTCTCCCACTACGTGGACAAGCACAAGCTGACCGAGGCCATGGTCATGGGCACCCCCGTCACCGCGCTGTGCGGCAAGGTGTGGGTCCCGAGCCGGGCTCCGGAGAAGTACCCCGTCTGCCCCTCCTGCAAGGAGATCTGGGAGCAGATGAAGCCCGGGGGCGGCGACGGCGACGGCGGAGGGGACTCCACCGAGTGACGGGCCGGCTCGAGCCGGTCCCCCTCTCACCTGCGTGGCCCGACCGCGCCGCCTGGGGGACCGCCACCTCCCTGCGCGCCTGGCAGCAGGCCGCGATGGAGGACTACTTCTCCCGCGCTCCGCGCGACTTCCTGGCCGTGGCGACGCCGGGTGCCGGCAAGACGACGTTCGCGCTGTCGGTCGCCTCCGAGCTCCTCGGCCGCCGGGTCGTGGACCGGATCGTGGTCGTGGCGCCGACCGAGCACCTCAAGAGCCAGTGGGCCGAGGCAGCCGCACGTGCCGGCATCCCGATCGACCCGACGTACAGCGCCGGCAAGGGCAAGACCTCGACCGACTTCGTCGGCGTCGCCGTGACGTACGCCGGGGTCGCGGTGAACCCGCTCGCGATGCGGATCCGGACCGAGCGGTTCAAGACGCTGGTGATCCTCGACGAGGTCCACCACGCCGGCGACGCGCTGTCGTGGGGCGACGGGGTCCGCGAGGCGTTCGAGCCCGCGACCCGGCGGCTGGCGCTGACCGGCACGCCGTTCCGCTCCGACGTCAGCCCGATCCCGTTCGTCACGTACGCGCCCGACCCCGCGCGGGGCGCCGGCGTGCGGGTCAGCGTCCCCGACTTCACCTACGGCTACGCCCACGCGCTGGCCGACCACGTCGTGCGCCCGGTGCTGTTCATGGCCTACTCCGGGCAGATGGAGTGGCGGACCCGCGCCGGCGACGAGGTCTCGGCCCGGCTCGGCGAGCCGCTCACCAAGGACCTGCACGCCCAGGCGCTGCGGACGGCGCTCGACCCCCAGGGCGCGTGGATCCCGTCGGTGCTGGCCGCGGCCGACCGGCGGCTCTCGGAGGTACGCCGCCACGTCCCCGACGCCGGCGGGCTGGTCATCGCCTCCGACCAGACCTCCGCCCGCGCGTACGCCGCGCTGCTGGCGAAGATCGCCGGGGAGAAGCCGACCGTCGTGCTCTCCGACGAGAAGCTCGCGTCGAAGCGGATCGCCGAGTTCGCAGGCTCCGAGGCGCGGTGGATGGTCGCGGTCCGGATGGTGTCCGAGGGGGTCGACGTGCCCCGGCTGGCCGTCGGCGTCTACGCCACGACCACCGCGACGCCGCTGTTCTTCGCGCAGGCCGTCGGCCGGTTCGTGCGGGCCCGGACCCGCGGCGAGACCGCGACCGTCTTCGTGCCGTCGGTGCCCTCGCTGCTGGGCTTCGCCTCCGAGCTCGAGGCGCAGCGCGACCACGTGCTCGGGCGGACCATCACCGACGAGGACGACATCTTCGCCGCCGAGCGCGACCTGCTCGAGCGGGCCAACGAGGGGGAGGGCGCCTCCGACGAGCTCGAGGGGTCCTACGAGGCGATCGGATCCGACGCCCGGTTCGACCACGTCCTCTTCGACGGCGCCTCCTTCGGCCACGCGGGCGAGGTCCACGCGGGCTCGGAGGAGGAGATGGACTTCCTCGGGATCCCGGGCCTGCTCGAGCCCGACCAGGTGCGCGAGCTGCTCCACCACCGCCAGTCCGAGCGCGCCAAGCGCCGCCCGGTCGCCGAGCCCGACTCGGTGGAGCAGGTGTCGACCCACGAGCAGCTCGCCGTCCTGCGGCGCGAGCTCAACGGACTGGTGGCCGCCTGGCACCACCGCACCGGCCAGGCGCACGGCATCACCCACGCGGCGCTGCGCAAGGAGTGCGGCGGACCGGCCGCCGCGATCGCCAACGCGGACCAGCTGCTGACCCGGATCGACCGGATCCGGGAGTGGGCCGCCCGCAAGACCTCCTGACCACCCCTCGGGGCGGCCGGGCCGTACGCCGTCGGGACCGATACCGTTCCGCCATGGCGACCGAGACGTCGCAGACCCTCGACCGGGGGCTGCGGGTGCTGTCGGTGCTGGCCGCGACCCCGAGTGGCCTGACGGTCACCCAGCTCGCCGCCGAGGTGGGGGTCAACCGCACCGTGGTCTACCGGCTGATCAGCACCCTCGAGCAGCACGCGCTCGTACGCCGCGACCGGCAGGGCCGGCTCCACGTCGGGCTCGGCGTGCTCCAGCTCTCGGCCGCGGTGCAGCCGGTGCTGCGCGAGGCGGCCGGGCCGGTGCTCCGCGCGCTGGCCGAGAAGGTGGGCTGCACGGCCCACCTCACCATCTCCGACGGCGACGAGGCGCTGGCGCTGTCGGTGATCGAGCCGTCCTGGACCGACTTCCACGTCAGCTACCGGGTCGGCGCCCGGCACCCGCTCGACCGGGGGGCCGCCGGCCGCGCGATCCTCGCGGCCCGCGAGCCGGACGGAGCTGCGTACGTCGCGACGACGGGTGAGCTGCAGCCGGGCGCCCGCGGGATCGCCGCGGCGGTGCGCGACGTCGACGGGCTCGAGGCGAGCGTCGGGATCGTCACGCTCGACGACATCGACGTCGCCCGGCTCGGCCCGCAGGTGATCGCCGCGGCCGACGAGCTCGCCTCACGCCTGCGCTGACGCCGCCGGTCGTACGCCCCGGCCGGGCCGCGCCACCACGTCCCGCGGCTCGCCGACCTCGTGCCCCTCGTGGCAGCGCAGGTGCGCCTCGACCGGGGCCCCGCAGTCGCGGTGCACGAACTCGACCGGCGGGCCGTCGGCATCGGCGAGGTAGCGGTCGCCCCACTGCGCGACGGCGACCATGACCGGGAACAGCGCGAAGCCCTTCTCGGTCAGCCGGTACTCGTGGCGCTCCCGCTGGCCGGCCTCCCGGTAGGGCTCGCGCCGCAGCACGTCCTGCTCGACGAGCAGGGTGAGCCGGTGGGTGAGCACCTGCCGGGGGATCCCGGTGTGCCGGCGCATGTCGTCGAAGCGCCGGATCCCGTTGAACACCTCGCGCAGCACCACGAACGTCCAGCGCTCGCCGAGCACCGCCATGGCGCGGCCGATCGTGCAGTTGTCGGTGGAGTACGCGAGGGCGGGAGGAGTGACCACGGTCGCATGCTAGGTCTTGTTGACAGACTCAGCAAGGGCGTGCCACGCTCGGTCCATGACGCAGACCCAGCCGTTCCGCACCGAGTCGCGCACCTTCCGCTGGGCCTCGCCGGGGCAGGGTGACCTCGACACGCTGCTCGAGCTCGACGGGCTGGGCCAGCTCGAGGCGATGGTCCGGGGCGACGCGCCGTCGCCGCCGATCATGGAGACCCTCGGCTTCACCGGCTTCCACCCCGAGCGGGGCCGGGTGGTCGTCGAGATGCCGGCGGCCGAGTTCCACTACAACCCGCTCGGCGGCGTCCACGGCGGCGTGATCGCGACCCTGCTCGACACCGCCGCCGCCTGCGCGGTCCACTCGACGCTCGCGGTGGGGGAGATGTACACCTCGCTCGACCTGACCGTGAAGTTCCTCCGCCCGGTCACGGTCGACTCCGGCCTGTTGACCTGCGAGGGCACCGTGATCCAGCGCGGTCGGCGTACCGCCCTCGGCCAGGCGCAGCTGACCGACGAGCGCGGCAAGCTGGTCG
>CAVRTX010000026.1:0-34800 GCA_963724225.1 uncultured Actinomycetota bacterium
GCTTGCCCTCCGCGGCGAGCGCGGACACCTGGCGGCGCATGTACTCACGCTCGCGCATCGTGGCCGCGACCGTGTCGAGCAGCTCGGCGAGGTTACCGCCGACCTGCCGCTGGATCCGGATGGCCATGACGACCCAGGCGAAGTCCTTGCTGTCGAAGCGCTGCGCCACGCCCTCGAGCGCGTCGTCGAGGCTGATGCCCAGCCGGGTCTCGATCAGCACCCGGCGGAACTCGCTCGAGATCGGCTCCTGGCCCTCACGGACGATGGTGTCGACCGACTGGGCGAGCGAGAGACCGGCCGCCAGCGAGCCGGACATCAGCTGCAGGGTGTCGGGCAGGCTCCCCTCGAAGGCCTTGCGACGGCGGCCACGCTTGAAGCCGAGGTAGAACCACGGGCCGATGGCCCCGACGGCCAGGAAGACGATCCCCAGCACGATGTTGCCGGCGCCGAGGAGCATGCCGACCGCGCCGGCGCCGAGGAACACGGCGAGGTGCACGAGGACCCACTCGGCCGGCTTGAACGGGTTGCCGGCTCCGTCCAGCCGCTCGGCGATCCGTGTCTCGAGGTTCTTGTTGGCCTTGAGCACCCGCTCGGCGGCATCGGTCACCTGGCCGGCCTGGCCCTGGGCGGCCTGCGCCCGGTGCGCCCCGCCGGTGACGTGCTGGGTGTAGCTGACGGCGAGCTCGTCGGCGGTCAGCGGCTTGGGCTTGCGCGGGGCCAGCACCAGGAGCAGGACCAGGAGGCCCACCCCGAGGGCGCCGAGGCCGCCGTAGAGCCAGGTGTTGGCGAGCACCATCGGGTGCTCTGACGTCGGGACGACCGAGGCGGCGCTGCCGCCGCCCGCGGCGTCGCCGAGCCGGGTGAAGGCCTCGGCCGTCAGCACCCCGGTGTCGGAGCCGAGCGAGACCGCGACGGTCGCGTCGGTCGCGGTGACCTCGGCGGGCACGGGTGCGGTCACCAGCACCTGCCGGGCGAGCACGTCGGCCTGGGCGGAGAACGCCTGCTCGAGGGCGCGGGAGTCGGCGTTGATGAGCGACCCCTCGCCCGCAGCGCTCAGCTGCTCGAGGGCGTCCACGGCGCGACCGGTCTGCTCGAGGCCGACCACGTTGACGAGGATCCCGGACTCCTCGACCGTGGCGGCGGTCTTCCCGAGGTCGGTGCCGCTGGTGTCGGCGCCGTCGGAGAGCACCAGCAGCTGGCGCTGGCCGTCGCTGCCGGCCATCGTGAGGCCCTGCTGGACACCGTCGTAGAGCCGGGTCTGCTGCGCGAGCTCGAGCCCGCCGACCACGTCGCGGGCCGCGTCGCGGTCCAGGCTGGGGGCGAGGTCCTCGGTGACGTCGCTGTCGAAGGTGACGATGCCGACGTAGACGTCCTCGGGGACCGTGTCCAGGAAGGTGTACGCGGCGGTCTGCGCCGCCTCGAAGCGCTCGCCGGACATCGAGTTGCTGGTGTCCATGACCAGGACGGCGGTCCGCTTCACCGAGGTGGTGGAGTCGGCCGGGGCCGCGGTGGCCTCGGTCTCGGCGCCGTCGACCGTGACCGACACGTCCTCGACGTCGACGGTCGCGTCGGGCGGGACGTTGACCAGGATCTGCAGGCCCTCGTCGGTGCGCTCGACGTAGCCGATGCTGGCCTGGTCGGGGGTGGTCGTGGCGACCGCGGGGCCGGCGACGGCCAGGGAGGCCGTCGCCAGCGCGAGCACGAGCCGGCCGCGCATCACAGCCTGCCCGTGACGAAGATCCGGGGGTCGACGGTCACGTTGGCGTGCTCCATCTTCTCGAGGAACTTGGGCCGGAGGCCGGTGGCACGCAGCGACCCCATGGCCTTGCCGTCGCCGTCGAACCCGGCGCCGTGGTCGTAGACGAAGACGTCCTGGAGGGTGATGATGTCGCCCTCCATCCGCTCCACCTCGGTGAGGTGGGTGATCCGTCGGCTGCCGTCCTTGAACCGGGTCTGGTGGACGACCAGGTCGACCGCGGAGGCGACCTGCTCCCGGATCGCGCGGATCGGGAGGTCCATGCCGGCCATCAGCACCATCGTCTCCATGCGGGAGAGCGTGTCGCGGGGGCCGTTGGAGTGCAGCGTGCAGAGGGAGCCGTCGTGGCCGGTGTTCATGGCCTGCAGCATGTCCAGCGCGGAGGCGTCACGGACCTCGCCGACGATCACCCGGTCGGGCCGCATCCGCAGGCAGTTCTTGACCAGGTCGCGGATCGTGACCTCGCCCTTGCCCTCGATGTTGGCCGGGCGCGACTCCAGGCGTACGACGTGCTCCTGCTTGAGCTGGAGCTCCGCGGCGTCCTCGACGGTGACGATGCGCTCGTCGCTCGGGATGAAGGACGACAGCACGTTGAGCGTGGTGGTCTTCCCCGAGCCGGTACCGCCGGAGACGATGACGTTGAGCCGGCCGCGGACGCAGGCCTCCAGGAAGCTGGCGGTCTGCGGGCTCAGCGAGCCGAACTTGATCAGGTCGTTGACGGTCAGCGGGTCGGTGGAGAACTTCCGGATCGTCAGCGCGGAGCCGTCGACCGCGAGCGGCGGGACGACGGCGTTCACGCGGCTGCCGTCGGGGAGCCGGGCGTCCACCATCGGGCTGGACTCGTCGACGCGCCGGCCGATCCGGGACACGATCTTGTCGATCGTGCGGCGCAGGTGCTTCTCGTCGGTGAACTGGGCCTTGACCGGGGTGAGGCGGCCCTTGCGCTCCACCCAGATGCTGTCGGGGCCGTTGACCATGACCTCGGAGACCTCGCCGTCGCGCAGGAACGGCTCGATCGGCCCGTAGCCGAGGATGTCGTCGCTGATCTCCTGGGTGATCAGCATCCGGTCGCTGTTGCTGAGCGGCTTCTCCTGCCGGGTGAGCACGTCGGACAGCACGTTGCGGACCTGGCGGTCGAGCTCGTTGGCGTCCATGTCGGAGGCGTAGAGCTTGGGACCGAGCTGCTTGAGGAGCTCGGCGTGCACGGCCTGCTTGATGTCCTCGAGCCGGTCCTGCTGGTTGCCCAGCGACCGGCGGCCGGCCTCGCCGAAGCCGGCGGCGTCGGGCTTGGCGGCGGTGAGCGTCGGTCCGGCCGGGGTGGTCGCCGGCGCGGCGGCCGCAGCGGCGGCGACCGAGGCGTGGGACGGCGCCTGCGGGCCCGCGCTGTGGATCGCGTACGTCGGGCTGGTCAGCGGGTCGTCGTCGTAGTCGTCGCCGCTGTCGTCGGCGAGGTCCACGGGCTCCGGGGGAGCCGCGGGCATCTCGCTGGTCTCGTCGGTCGCGACGGCGTCGTCGGGTCCGTGGACCCGACGTGCCGCGTTGAGCCGGTCTCCGAGGCTGCTCATGGGCCGTACCTCACTTCTTCCTGCGGAACAGCCCGGACTTCTTGTCCTGCTGGCTCTGGTGGCTCCCGACACCGTCCGAGTACGACGACGACTCCGGTGCGACCGGCTCGCCCGTGAGCCGGGTCGCGATCTCGCGCAGCGCCTGGCTCGAGGGGTGCTGGGGGTTCTCGCTCATGATCGGCCGGCCGGCGTTGGTGGCCGCGGCGATCTCCATCGACGAGCCCAGGCGACCGGAGATCTCCATGCCCAGGATCGACTCGACGCGGTCGGCGCCGAGGCCGACCTCGTCGTCGGCACGGTTGAGCAGCAGGTGGCGGTGGCCCCGGGCGATGTCGAGCATCTCCAGGGTCTCCAGCGCCACCTTGACGTTCTTGAGGGTGGGGACGTCGAGGGTCGCCACGATCAGGCACTCGTCGGTCTCGTCGAGCGCGGTCAGGGTCTGCTCGTCGAAGGCCGGCGCGGTGTCGACGACGATGTAGTCGAAGGACTCGCGCAGCGCCTTGAGGATCCGCGACACCAGCATCGGCGAGACCCGCTCGCGGACGTCGGGGTGGCTCGGCGCGGCCAGCACCATCACGTTGTCGGCGTGCCGGGTCAGCAGCGACTCCAGCAGCGGCGCGTCGATGGAGTCCTCGGACCCGATGGCGTGCTCGAGGGTGTGGCTCGGGAACAGCTGCAGCGTGATCGCGACGTCGCCGAAGGCGAGGTCGAGGTCGACCAGGCACACCTTGCGGGCGCCCTTGTCGGCGAGCGCGAGCGCCAGGTTGACCGACACGGTCGTCTTGCCGACCCCGCCCTTGGGGGAGAAGACGGTCACGATCCGGCCCTGGTGCATCGCACCGCCGGGGCCGCGCAGCGCGACGTAGAGCTGGTACGCCCGGTCGACGGCCGCGCGGATCGAGTCGGTGTCCTTGAGCGGGACCACGTCGCGGATGCCGGCGTGCATGGCGTCGCGCATCACCATCGCGTCGACCTCGTCGCGCACCAGCACGACGCTGGTGGACGGACGGCTCAGCCGCATCCCGTCGGCCAGGGCGAGGGCGGCGGTGAGCTCGACCTGCGGGCCGAGCACGACGACGTACTCCTCGGGACGGTGGGTGAGCCACGCCTGCAGCCGGTCCGGCTGGTCGATGGCGTGCGCACCCGCCGGGACCGTCGTGAGCAGCGCCTCGATGGTCTCGTTGTCAGGGTCGACGACGACTGGCATGGGTCCTCACTCGAAGAGGTTGGCGGAGGTGGTGCCATTACTGGCGGAGATCTTGCTGTCCTCGGTGAGCAGGCCGAAGGACAGCTCGCCGTTTCCTTGGGCGAAGATGACCTTCTCGGAGGACTTCTGGTCCAGCGACAGCGTCAGCAGCGTCCGGGGGAGCGCCTCCGGGGCCGCCTCCCCCTCCGCCGTGGTCGTCGCCGTGGCCGCCGGCGCGGGCGTGGTGGAGCCGACGCCGATCACGGTCACCCGCTCGAGGAGCAGGCGCGTGAAGGGACCGTTGTCACCTTGGGCGCTGTAGTAGATGGCGACCTCCGAGCCGGGGTTGACGAAGCCGGCGACCCGGGCGGGGTCGGTGAGGTTGACCGAGACGGCGGACTCGTCCTCCTTGATCGGGAGGGCGGAGTCGGCCGCGGCGGCCTCGGTGTCGAACTTGCCCTCGACGACCTGCTCACCCGGGTAGATCTTCACGGTGGCGTACTGCCCGGTGAGGGCCTCGAGCGAGGTCTGGTAGCCGCTCTGCAGGTAGTCGCGGACGACCGGCTGCATCGCGATCTTGCCGGCGGCGGCCGCGTCGTCGATCGACTCCCCGGCCTCGATGGCCTGCGTCACGCGCAGCACCTCGACGGTCTCGAAGCGGCTCTCGGCACGCTGGTCGGCGCCGCGGACGTACAGGAACACGAGTGCGGTGCCCATCAGCGCCACGATGACGGCGACCACGAGGAAGATGCGTCGGCGGTCCATCGGTACCTCTTTGGTTCAGGCGGCGACCCGTGGTCGCGCGGGGGGTGTACTAGGGGGGCGGTGCCGTTCCGGGAGCGGGTCCGAGGGGGCTAGACCGGAACGCGGATCACTGTAATGAGAAACACCGGGCGTCACAGACGTTTCAGGAATTGTTGCTCCGCGGTGGGGATGTCCACGCGGGCGGCGGGCCGATCAGCCGCGGTAGAGCGCCTCGATCGCGGCCCGTGACTGGCCGAGGACCACCGACCGGCGCAGCTTGAGGCTGGGCGTCAGCTGGCCGCCCTCCTCGGTCCACTCGTGGGCGAGGACGGCGAACCTGCGGATCGACTCGGCCTTCGACACCCCGGCGTTGGCGTCCTCGATCGCGGCCTCGATCTCGGCCCGCAGGTCGGGGTCGTCGGTGAGGTCGGCGGGGGCGCCCGACTTGCCGTGGGCCTCCGCCCAGGCCGGGAACGCCTCGGGGTCCAGCGTGACCAGGGCGCCGATGAACGGCCGGCCGTCACCGACCACCAGGCAGTGGCTCACGAGCGGATGTGCCCGCACCCGGTCCTCGAGCACGGCGGGGGAGACGTTCTTGCCCCCTGCCGTCACGAGGATCTCCTTCTTGCGGCCGGTGATCCGGACGAATCCCTCGTCGTCGACCTCGCCCACGTCGCCGGTGTGGATCCAGCCGTCGCGGTCCAGGACCTCGCGGGTGGCGTCCTCGTCGTCCCAGTAGCCGGCGAAGACCTGGCCGCCGGTGAACAGCAGCTCGCCGTCCTCGGCCACCCGTACGGCGGTGCCGGGGAGCGGCCGCCCGACGGTGCCGACCTTCTGGGCGTCGGGCAGGTTGACCGTGACCGCCGCGGTGGTCTCGGTCAGGCCGTAGCCCTCGAGCACCGTCAGCCCGATGCCGCGGTAGAAGTGGCCCAGCCGCTCGCCGAGCGGGGCACCGCCGGCGATGGCGTGGCGGCACCGGCCGCCCATCGCGTCGAGCAGCTGCGGGTAGACCAGCCGGGCGTACAGCGCGTGCCGGGCCCGGACCCGGACACCGGGCCGGCCCCGGTCGAGCCCCCGCGACCAGTCCATGGCGGCCCGTGCCGCCCGGTCGAACAGCGCGCCGCGGCCGTCGGCGGTGGCGCGCTGGGAGGCGGTGTTGAAGACCTTCTCGAAGACCCGCGGCACGGCCAGCAGGAACGACGGTCGGAACCCCGCGAGCTGGGTGGCCAGGTCGGTGACGTCGGAGGAGTGGCCCAGCCGGGTGCGGGTGCGGATGCTGCCGACCTGGATCACCCGCGCGAAGACGTGGGCGAGGGGGAGGAACAGCAGGGTGGAGGCGTCGTCGTCCTCGAACAGCTCGGACAGCTCGGTGGTCGCGACCGCGAGCTCGAACATGAAGTTGCCGTGGGTGAGCATGCAGCCCTTGGGCCGTCCGGTCGTCCCGGACGTGTAGACCAGCGTCGCGAGGTCCAGTGGCGTCGCCGCCGTACGCCGCTGCTCGAGCTCGTCGTCGGTCACCTCGCCCCCGAGCCTGGTGAGGGCGGCAACGGCACCCTCGCCGGCGTCGTCGAGGCACCACACCTGCTGCAGGTCCGGCAGCCGCTCGCGCACCTCGTCGACCCGGGCCACGTGGTCCGGGGTCTCGACGACCGCCGCGCGGGCGCCGGAGTCACCGACGACCCAGGCGAGCTGGTCCGCCGCGGAGGTCTCGTAGACCGGCACCGTGACGCACCCGGCGAACCAGATGGCGTAGTCGAGCAGCGTCCATTCGTAGCGGGTGCGCGAGACGAGGGCGACCCGGTCACCCGCGTCCAGGCCGGTGGCCAGCAGGCCCTTCGCCACCGCCTGCACCTCGGCCAGGAACTCCGCGGCCGTGACGTCGGCCCAGCCGTCCGGCCCGGGCCGCGCGAGCACGACGGCGTCCGGGTGGTCCGTGGCGTTGCGGACCACGTCGTCGGTGAGGTTGCCGGTCGCCGGGATCGCGGTCCCGAGCGGTGTGGCGTACTCCCGCACGTTGTCTCCTGGGCGTTCCTCGAGCGGCCGACCCGGAGGTCGAGGACGGTCTCCGCGGCAGGTTACCGGTGGCCGGAGCCGGGGTCCCGATCCGGTACGCTCGCTGCCCAGCCGGCGCCCCCACCCACCAGCAGGAGGACTGATGGCGGACCAGACCACGTCCTCGATCGTCATCGACGCCGAGCCGGGCGAGGTCATGGACGTGATCGGCGACTTCCCCTCCTACCCCGAGTGGGCCAAGGGCGTGCAGGAGGCGACGGTCGTCGAGAAAGGTCCCGACGCCTGGGCGCGCCGGGTCTTCTTCCGGCTGGACGTCTCTCCGATCAAGGACGAGTACACCCTCGCGTACGAGTGGGACGGCAACGACGAGGTCACCTGGACCCTGGTCGAGGGCAAGATGCTGCGCGCGCTCGACGGTGCCTACACCCTGCGCGACCTCGGGGGCGGCCGCACCGAGGTGACCTACCGGCTCGCCCTGGACGTGTCGATCCCGCTGATCGGGATGCTGAAGCGCAAGGGCGAGAAGATCCTCATCGACACCGCGCTCAAGGGCCTGAAGAAGCGCGTCGAATCCCCGCGGTGAGGACGCTCCTCTTCACCGGCAAGGGCGGCGTCGGCAAGTCGACGGTCGCCGCCGGGACCGCCGCCCTGGCCGCCGCGTCCGGCCGGCGGACGCTGGTGCTGTCGACGGACGCCGCCCACTCGCTCGCAGACGCGTTCGGGGTGCCGGTCGGGCCGGAGCCGACCGAGGTGGCCGAGCGGCTCCACGTGCAGCAGGTCGACGCCCAGCTCCGCTTCGAGCAGTCGTGGGCGGAGATCCAGGGCTACCTGCTCTCGGTCCTCGACGTGGCCGGGCTCGACCCGGTCGCCGCCGAGGAGATGACCGTGATCCCCGGGGCCGAGGAGGTGCTGGCGCTGCTCGAGCTGCGGCTCCACGCGCGCTCGGGGGACTGGGACCTCGTCGTCGTCGACTGCGCCCCGAGCGCCGAGACGCTCCGGCTGCTGGCGCTCCCGGAGGCGCTCGGCTGGTACATGCAGCGGGTCTTCCCGGTCGAGCGGCGGGTCGTGAAGGCCCTCAAGCCGGTGCTGTCCCGGGCGGCCGGGGTGCCGATGCCGGGCGACTCGGTGTTCGACGCGGTCGAGCGGCTGCACGCCGAGCTGGACGACGTACGGGCGGTGCTGACCGGTCCCGACGCGAGCGTCCGGCTGGTGCTGACCCCGGAGGCGGTGGTCCTCGCGGAGGCCCGGCGCTCGTGGACGACGCTCTCCCTCTTCGGCTACCGCGTCGACGGGGTGGTGGCCAACCGGGTGTTCCCGAGCGAGGGGGCCGACCCGTGGCGCGCGGGCTGGGTCCGGGCGCAGGACGCCGTCCTGGCCGAGGTCGCGGCGTCCTTCGACGGGCTGCCCGTCTGGCGCTCGCTCTACCGGCCCGAGGAGCCGGTCGGCGTCGAGGCGCTCGGCGCCCTGGCCTCCGACCTGTACGCCGGCGACGACCCGTTCGTCACCCCCACCGGCGACGGTCCGTTCCGGGTCAGCCGGGTCGCGTCGGGATCGGTGCTGCACCTCGCCCTGCCGCTGGTCACCCGGGCCGAGGTCGACCTCGCCCGCAACGGCGACGAGCTGGTCGTGACCGTGGGGTCGTATCGTCGTCTCCTCACACTGCCTGCGGCACTCGCGCGCCACCGTGTCGCCGGAGCCCGGGTGGAGCAGGGCGAGCTACAGGTCAGGTTCGAGGAGACGGTCACGTGAACAGCGGTCCGCGGGAAGTCCCGCCGGAGGACCCCGGCGAGCAGGTCGGCAGCGTCTCGGAGGAGGCGGCCAGGCTGTTCGGCGCGCTCTCGGACTGGGCCCGCGACCACGGCCCCGACCTCGGCGAGGCGGGCGAGGGCCTCGGCAGCCTGGCCGGACGCGCAGCCGCCGCCGTGCAGGGGGTCTCCGACCACGTCGACACGGGTGCCCCGGAGTGCGCGTGGTGCCCGGTGTGCCGCACCGTCCACCTGGTGCGCAGCACCAGCCCGGAGGTCCGCGACCACCTCGCGACCGCGGCAGCCTCCCTCATGCAGGCCGCGGCCGGGATCCTCGCCGCGGCGAGCACACCCCACGACCGCCGGCCGCCCGGGGTCGAGCACATCGACCTGGACGGGGACCCGGACGGGGAGCCCGACGCCATCTGGCCCGAGGAGGAGCGATGATGCATCCCATGCGAATGCTCACGGAGCCCGGCTGCCGTCAGGAGCCCCTGCGATGAGTCTCACCTGCGGCGTCGACATCGGTGGCACCAAGATCGCGGGAGGGGTCGTCGACGAGGACGGCACCGTGGTCGAGCAGCTGCGCGTGGAGTCGCCGGCCACCGACGTCGAGGCGATCGAGGACGCCGTCGCCGGGCTGGTCGCGCGGCTGGCCTCGCGCCACCAGATCACCGCGGTGGGGGTCGGCGCGGCCGGCTACGTCGACAGCCGGCGCGCCACGGTGATGTTCGCGCCCAACGTGGCCTGGCGCGACGTCGACCTCAAGGCCGAGCTGGAGGAGCGGGTCCGGGTCCCGGTGGTGATCGAGAACGACGCCAACGCCGCGGCCTGGGGCGAGTTCAGGTTCGGCGCCGGCCACGACGTGGACGACCTGCTGCTGGTGACCCTCGGCACGGGTGTCGGTGGTGGCCTCGTCGTCGACGGCGAGCTCCATCGCGGCGGCTTCGGGGTGGCTTCCGAGATCGGCCACCTGCGGCTGGTGCCGGGCGGCGTCCGCTGCGGCTGCGGCATGCGCGGCTGCCTCGAGCAGTACGCCAGCGGGTCGGCCCTGGTGCGCGACGTACGCGACCTCGCGGCCGGGCAGTCCACCGGGTCCGACAGCCTGCTCGAGCGCGCCGGTGGCCGGGTGGAGGACATCGACGGCCCGATGATCACGCAGGCAGCCCAGGAGGGTGACGAGTTCGCGGTGGAGCGGCTCGCCTCACTCGGCCACTGGCTGGGTCAGGGCATCGCGTCGCTGGTGGCCGTGCTCGACCCCACCGTGGTGGCCATCGGCGGCGGCCTGAGCGAGGCCGACGAGCTGCTGCTCGCGCCGGCCCGCGAGGCGTTCGTACGCAACCTGCCCGGGGGTGACCACCGGCCGATCGCCGAGATCCGCAAGGCCACCCTCGGCAACGGCGCCGGCCTGGTCGGCGCTGCCGACCTGGCCCGTCGCTGAGGCACGCGTGGGGTCAGGCGCCGGCCACCGGATCGGTGTCGACGTCGGCGGCAGCAAGGTGCTGGCCGGCGTCGTCACGAGCAGCGGCGAGGTGTCCCGGACCGCCCACCGCAGCACGCCCGGGCGGCTGGTCCCGGCCGAGGCCGTCGAGGACGCGGTCGTCGAGGCGGTGACCGCGGTGGCCGCCGGCGAACCCGTGGGCACGGTCGGGATCGCGGCGGCGGGGTTCGTCGACCGTGACGGGTCACGGGTGGTCTTCGCGCCGCACCTGCCGTGGCGCGGCGAGGACGTCCGGGGCAGGCTGGAGCGCCGGCTGGGGACCCCGGTGCTGCTCGACAACGACGCCACCTGCGCCGCGCACGCGGAGGCGACGTACGGCGCGGGGCGCGGTGCGGCGTCGATGCTGCTCGTCACGCTCGGCACCGGCATCGGCGGCGGGCTGGTGCTCGACGGCCGGGTGTGGCGCGGCCACCACGGCATGGCCGGGGAGTTCGGCCACATGCAGGTCGTGCCGGACGGGGCGCCGTGCGAGTGCGGGCGGCGCGGCTGCTGGGAGCAGTACTCCAGCGGCAACGCACTCGTCCGCGCAGCCCGGTCGCGGCTCGCGACCGAGCCGACGGTGCTCGCCGAGCTGTGCGAGGGAGACCCCGAGGCGCTGACGGGACCGATGGTGACCGACGCCGCGGCCGCCGGCGACCTGGTGGCCCGGGCGGCGTTCGCGTCGGTCGGGCGCTGGCTGGGCGTCGGCCTGGCGAACCTGGTGGCCGCCTTCGACCCGGCGCTGCTGGTCGTCGGCGGCGGTGTCGCCGACGCGGGGGAGCGCTTGCTCGGCCCCGCCCGGGAGGCCCTGGCAGGGACGCTCGTCGGGGCCGGGCACCGCGAGGTGCCGCCCCTGGTCCTCGCCGCGCTCGGCCCGGCCGCCGGCATGGTCGGTGCGGCCGCCCTCGCAGCAGCCGCGCCGGCACCGAAGGGTGAGCTGCGAGGCCTCCGCGTCCGGAGGTTGAGGTGCGAGGCCGCCCGCTCGCCGGAGGTTGAGGTGCGAGGCCGCCCGCGGCCGAGCCTCGAAACCCCGGAAGGGTGGCAGGGCGGCGACCACCACGGGGTTGGGGCGCTGCCAGGGTGCGGGGGTTTCGAGGCTCGGGCCTGGCGGCCCTCACACCTCAACCTCCGGCGTGGGGGTTTCGAGGCTCGGGCCCGGCGGTCCTCACGCCTCGACCTCCGAGGTCGCTCAGAGCTGGGCGCCGTCGTCCCAGGGGTTGCGCTCGTCCGCGCGCTGCATGGTGGCGACGAGGTAGCCGAAGCCGCCGAGGAAGCCGGCCACGAGGGCGTAGCCGACCAGCGACGGGAGGTCGTACGAGAACAGCAGCGCCACGAAGAGCAGGGTCGGGCTCCCGAGCACGGCGAACCACGACAGCCGTTGCGGCAGCGGGAGCCGCGGGGCCGGTGGTGGGACGGGCGGTACGAACCGCTCCTCGGCGTCCTCGTCCCACGCCCCGGGCGCCGTCTGGCCGGGCTCGGTGACGGGGTCGTGGGTGGTGTCGTCGGCCGGCGCCGGCGGCTCGTCGTCGAGCCGGGCCCGGTCTCCGAAGTTGTCGACGATCGAGCGCCAGGCCTCGTCCTCGCTGCGCCCGGTGCTCACCCGGACGACGATACGTCAGGTGGTGACGCGGGCGACGAAGTCGGAGGACTCGGCGAACACGATCTCGGCCTCGTGGTCCAGCGTCGCGACGTGGTAGCTGTTGGTCAGCATCCGCTCCTCGCTGTCGCGGGAGCTCACCGCGCCGAGCACGGTCCGGCTGGAGGAGTCGTCGATGACGTGGTCCTCGCGGGAGCGGAAGTAGAGCAGCGGCTGGGTGACCTTCGGCAGGTCGGGCACGACCACCTTCCACATCGCCACGACCTCGCCGAGCCCCTTCAGCGGCAGCCGGGGGTAGCCGACCTCGTCCTCGCCGGGCTTCTTGATGTCGTTGACCACGCCCTTGAGGGAGGGGACGACGCGCTTGAGGACCGGGAGCGCGAGCAGCTCCCTGCGGTCGCTCGAGACGAACGGGTTGACCAGCACCAGCCCGGCCACGTCGGTGCCGCGTTCCTCGGCCAGCCGCAGCGCCACCGAGCCGCCCATCGACAACGCGCCGACGACCACCGCGTCGCAGGTGGCCAGCAGCCGGTCGAGGGCGGCCTCGGCCTCGGCGTACCAGTCGGTCCAGGCCACCTGGTTGAGGTCCTGCCAGCGGGTGCCGTGACCTGGCAGCAGCGGCACCTCGACGGCGTAGCCGCGGCCCGCGAGGTGGTTGGCCCACGGCCGCATCGCCGCGGGGGACCCGCTGAACCCGTGGAGCAGCAGCACGCCGATGTTCCGGTCGTCGGTGAGCTCGGGCTTGGGCTCCCGCGCGAAGGGCTGCGCCAGGGGGTGCATCGTCATGGCGAGGATTGTGCACGAGCGCGGGCCACGGCGGTGGGGCGGACACGGGGCGAGGGTCTAGGGTTCGGCTGACGGGTCACGCGGGGTCGGGGAGGTCGGCGGGTGTTCTACTGGTTCCTCAAGTGGATCGCGATCGGGCCGGTGCTGCGCATCGTCTTCCGGCCGGTGGTCGAAGGTGCCGACCACGTGCCCGAGGAGGGGCCGGCGATCCTCGCCAGCAACCACCTGTCGTACGCCGACTGGCTGTTCATGCCGCTGACGCTGGCCCGCCGCGTCACCTTCGTCGCGAAGGCCGAGTACTTCACCACCCCCGGCCTCAAGGGCTGGTTCCAGAAGAAGTTCTTCTCGGGCTCGGGCCAGGTGCCGATCGACCGGTCGGGCGCCTCGGCCGCCGAGGGCGCCCTGAGTGCCGCCAAGCGGATCCTCGACGAGGGTGAGCTGTTCGGGATCTACCCGGAGGGCACCCGCTCCCACGACGGCAAGCTCTACCGCGGCAAGACCGGCGTGGCCCGGCTCGCGCTCGAGACCGGCGTGCCCGTCATCCCGGTCGCCGTCCTCGGCACCGACGTCGTGGCCCCGCCCGGCAAGAAGTTCGGCACCTTCACCCGGCCCGGGGTGCGGTTCGGCAAGCCGCTGGACTTCTCCCGCTACGAGGGCATGGAGAACGACCGCTACATCCTGCGCTCGATCACCGACGAGATCATGTACGAGATCATGCGGCTCTCCGGCCAGGAGTACGTCGACGCCTACGCCACCCGCGCCAAGGAGGAGTCCAAGCGGCTCGAGAAGGCTGCGAAGGAGGCGAAGGAGGCCCAGGACGGCGCCGCGCCCGACGCGGCCGCCGACGAGCACCGGAAGGCGTCCTGAGCCGGATGCGGCTCTGGTCCCACCCCGCCCTCGCGGTCGAGGACCGGCTGTTCCGCGCGCTGGCCATCCTGCGGGTCGTCCTCCTCCTCAACGCGGTCGCGCTCAACGCCTACCGCGCCGACAACTTCCGCCACCCCACGGCGGGGGTGGTCACGGTGGCCGTGATGGTCGGCTGGACGGTCCTGGTCACCAAGCTGTACGCCGACCCGGCGCGCCGGACCGCGTGGCTGCTCGGGGCCGACCTGGCGGTGGCGCTCGGCCTGCTCCTGGCCTCGCCGCTGGTCAAGGGCGAGGGGCTGCGCGCCACGATCCCCGGCTTCTGGGTGATGGCCGCCGTGCTTGCGTGGGCGATCCACTGGCACTGGCGGGGCGGGCTCGCGGCCGGCGTCCTGGTCACGGCGGCCGACCTGTCCGTGCGCAGCGAGGTCACCCAGGGCAACTACGGCAACATCTTCCTGCTGCTCGTGGTCGGACCGATCGTCGGCTTCCTGTGCGAGTCCCTGGAGCGGATGGCGCGCGAGCGTGACGACGCGCAGCGGGAGGCGATCGCGAGCGAGGAGCGGGCCCGGCTGGCGCGCGCCGTCCACGACGGGGTGCTGCAGGTGCTGGCCCTGGTGCAGCGGCGCGGGGCCGAGCTGGCGCCGGTGTCGGCGGACTTCGCCGAGCTGGGCCGGCTGGCGGGGGAGCAGGAGACGGCGCTGCGCTCCCTGATCCGGCAGCAGGACCGGCGGGAGTCGGCGGGCGCGACCGACCTGGCCGCAGCGCTGGAGGAGCTGACCCGGACGGTCCGGTCGCCGGTCACGGTGTCGACGCCGGGGCAGCCGGTGGAGCTGGCTGCCGAGGTGGTGGCCGAGCTGGTCGCCGCCGTACGCGCGTGCCTCGACAACGTCGCCACCCACGTAGGAGCGGACGCCCCGGCCTGGGTGCTGCTCGAGGCAGGACCCGGCGAGGTCACGGTGTCGGTGCGCGACGAGGGCCCCGGGATCCCCGCCGACCGGCTCGCCGAGGCCGAGGCCGAGGGCCGGCTCGGCGTCGCGCAGTCGATCGTGGCGCGGGTGGGGGAGCTCGGCGGCACCGCCACCCTCGACAGTGGCAGCCACGGCACCGAGTGGGAGCTCACCGTCCCGCGCTGAGCGCGGCTCCGGTCAGCCGTGATTGCCCCGCCCGTGGACTTGCGCCCGTCGGCCCGCCGCACGACACCCCCGACGGCGGGTGGGGCGCCTAGGGTCGTCGTCATGACCATCCACTCCGGGCACCCGTTCGCGGACCCCGAGCCCGATCCCGTACGCCGGCTCCGGGGCCGGCTCGGTGCGGCGGTGACGCTGTGGACGGCAGGGGCGGGGCGTGACCGGGCGGGGCTGACGGTGACGTCGCTGATGGTGGCCGGCGGCGAGCCGGGCCGCGTGCTGGCGCTGCTCGACCCCGACGCCGACCTCACCGCCGCCCTCGAGGAGACCGGGCGGGCCGTCGTGCAGGTGCTGTCGTGGCGGCACAAGGACCTCGCCGACGCGTTCGCCGGCACCGCGCCGGCCCCGGGTGGCGCGTTCCGTACCGGCGACTTCGCCGACACCCCGGACGGACCGCTGCTCACCGACGTGGCCAGCAGCGCCGGTGTCGCGCTGGAGGACGTCCGCGACGTGGGCTGGTCGCGGCTGGTCACGTGTCGTCTGGACACCATCGCCCTCGACGAGGACGACGACGAGCCGCTGCTGCACCGCCGGGGTCGCTGGGTCCGCCCCTGACCGGCACATCGCCACTAGGGTCGGCGGCATGAGCGAGGAGCCGATCCGCGTGATGGTCGTCGACGACCACCCGATGTGGCGTGACGCGGTCGAGCGGGACCTGCAGGCAGCGGGCTTCGACGTCGTCGGGGTCGCCGCCGACGGCACCCAGGCGATAGCCCGGTTCCCCGCCTGCCGGCCCCAGGTGGTCGTCCTGGACCTCCAGATCCCCGGCCCCCACGGCGTCGAGGTGACCGGGAAGGTGCTGCAGCACGACCCCTCCGCGCGGGTGCTGATCCTCTCGGCGTCGGGCGAGCAGGCCGACGTGCTCGCCGCGGTCAAGGCGGGCGCCACCGGCTACCTGGTGAAGTCCGCCTCACGCGCCGAGCTGATCGACGCCGTACGACGGGTGGCCGCGGGCGACACCGTGTTCACGCCCGGGCTGGCCGGGCTGGTGCTCGGCGAGTTCCGCCGGATGGCCGACGCCCCGGCCGGCGGCGAGCCGACGGGGGGTGAGCAGCTCACCGAGCGCGAGACCGAGGTGCTCAAGATGGTGGCGAAGGGGATGTCCTACAAGCAGATCGCCGAGCGGCTGGTGATCTCCCACCGGACGGTCCAGAACCACGTCCAGAACACGCTGCGCAAGCTGCAGATGCACAACCGGGTCGAGCTGACGCGCTACGCGATCGAGCGGGGGCTCGACGGCGACGATGACTGAGTGGCGTCGGGCGGTCCCCGGCGACGCCGACGGTCTCGCCGACCTCGAGCGCGCGGCCAACCTGGTCGCACTGGCCCACGTGTTCCCGGCGGACCGCTTTCCGTTCCCCTGGGAGGGCGTGCGCGAGCGCTGGTCGGCCACCCTGGCCGAGCCGGGCGTCGTGGTGGAGGTGCTCGACGGCGACGGGCGGCTGGACGTGTTCGTGGCCCACGACGGCGTGACGCTGCGCCACCTCGCCGTCCACCCCGACCGGTGGGGCGAGGGGCTGGCGCGGGTCGCGGTCGAGCGTGCGCTGGCCGCGGGCGCGACCCGGCTGTGGTGTCTCGTCGACAACCACCGGGCCCGGGCCGTCTACGACCACCTCGGCTACGTCGAGACCGGCACCAGCCGGCAGGCGCCCTGGCCGCCGTACCCCACGGAGCTGGAGCTCGCGCGGACCTAGACTCCGAGGATCCGGTCCAGCTCGTCGGCGTCGCGGGCGACGACGGCGGTGCCGTCGTCGAGCAGGATGATCGGCCGCTGGATCGCCCGCGGGTGGGCGAC
This sequence comes from uncultured Actinomycetota bacterium, assembly GCA_963724225.1. Lineage (GTDB taxonomy): Bacteria > Actinomycetota > Actinomycetes > Propionibacteriales > Nocardioidaceae > Nocardioides. The sequence continues at coordinate 16,722 of CAVRTX010000026.1, forward strand.
GAGCCCGGCGATCCAGGCGTCCCGGTGCTCCGGGTGGCGGGGCAGGTCGCCGAAGCCGGCCTCCCGGCTCTCGCGGTCGCGGGCGATGTCCCACGGCTCGGCACCGAGCCGTCCGAGGACTTCACGCACCTCATCGGCGGACGGCGGCTGGTCGAGGCACGGTCGGGCGTCGTACTCGGCGTCGCGTCGTTCGAGCACGGCGAGGGCCGCCCGCGTCTTGCTGCACTCCGTCGTGACCCAGACCTGCATCCTGCCTCCTCGCGCGTCGACGGTCCCGCCCGGAGCGGACGGGTTGCCTAGGATGCCCGATGTGAGCGAGGGACTGCTGGAGATTGCCGACGAGCTCTACGCGCTCCCGCTCGGCGAGTTCACGCCGGCGCGCGACGCCCGGGCGAAGGAGCTCAAGGGCACCGAGCTGGCGGCGCCGGTCAAGGCGCTGAAGAAGCCCTCGCTCGCCGCGTGGGTCGTCAACCTGCTGGTACGCCGCGACGCCGACCAGGTGACCCAGGTGCTCGACCTCGGGACCGCGCTGCGGGAGGCAGCCGCCGGGATGGAGGGCGAGGAGCTGCGCGCCCTCACCCGGCAGCGGCGGCAGCTGACCGCGGCCGTGACCACCGGCGCCCGGTCGCTGGCCGCGGGGGAGGGCGTCCGGGTGACCCCGGCCGTGGCCGACCAGGTCGAGGCGACATTGACGGCGGCCATGGTCGACGAGCGGTGCGCCGAGGCGGTCCGCAGCGGGCTGCTCGTGGCCGCCCTCGCCGCGACCGGGGTCGACGAGGTCGACCTGTCCGCCGCGGTGGCGACCCCCGAGGCGCTCGGCTTCAGCGCCACGCCCTACGAGCACGCGCCGCCCGAGCTCCACGTCGTCCCCGACCCGGACGCCGACGAGAAGGCAGTGGCGGCGGCCCGGGAGCGGGTGTCCGAGACCGAGGCCGCCGTGACCGGGGCGCGGGAGGCGCTCGACGCCGCGGCCGCCGAGGTGGCCGAGCTCGAGGCGAGGGGGATGCAGGTGCAGGCGGAGGTCGAGGAGGCGCGCCGCCGGCTGACCGAGCTGGAGGAGTCCTCGGAGCAGGTCGAGGAGGAGCTCGCCGACGCCGAGGACGTCCGCGCCGAGGCGGAGGCCTCGCTCACCTCCGCGACCGCCGACCACGACGAGGCCGCCGCGGCGCTCGCCCGGCTACAGGGCTGACCCGGGCGCGGACCTCGGCCGCACCCTCACGCAGCACGATCCGGGCTCCGGCTCCAGGCGGGCCCGTACGTCGTCGCGGCCGAGGCCGTCGACCACCCCCTGCACGAAGCTCTCGTTGAGCCCGCACACCAGCTCGGTGTGCTTCTGGGCCAGCGCGTCGAACGGGCACGTGCGCAGCGCCACGCCGTCGTCCTCCACGTGGGGCTCGAAGCCCTGCCCGGCGAGGACCCGCGCCACCGCCGGCAGCGAGGGCTCCGCGTCGACGCCGGACACCGCGCCCGCGACCGCGACGCCCTCCTCGTGGGCCGCCGCTGCGAGCGATCCGGCCAGCGGTCGGCCGTCGGCCGCCCGGGTGACCGCCTCGGCGAGGATGTCGCCGACCAGGTCGTACCTCCGCGGCGGCAACGACACCGCGAACTCCTCCCCGGCCCGTCGGTAGAGCTTGCTGGGCCGGCCGGCGCCGGGCCCGGACCGGCCGTTCAGCCGCCGGTAGTCGACCTCGAGCAGTCCCTCCGCCACCAGCCGGTCGAGGTGGAAGCTCGCCGACCGCAGCGGCACCCCGACGGCCGCGGCCGCCTGCTCGCGCCCCACCGCGTCCGGCGCGGCGACGACGAGCTCGTAGAGCGCACGCCGGGTGGGGTCGGCGAGTGCGCCGATGCCGGAGGCGTGACGGGCGAGGTCCACCCGAGAAGTCTAAAACACACAACTCTTGACACAAGAGGCTGGCCGGATGTTTTCTAAGACTCGACGGTATGGGTTCTAGAAGGAGTCGGAGATGACCAGCACTGCCCTCGGGTCGCGGGCGACGGTCCCGTGGCGCGCGCGCATCGTCGCGGACCGCCGCGGCGAGCCCGACGCCCCCGCCGCCGAGCGCGCCGCCGCCGACCTGCTCGCCGCGCTCGGCCTCGACCTCACCGCCGACCACCTCAGCGAGACCCCGCGGCGGATGGCGCAGGCGCTGCTGGAGATGACCACGGTGCCCGACTTCGACCTCACCACGTTCCCCAACGACGAGGGGTACGACGAGCTCGTGCTGGTCCGCGACCTGCCGGTGGCGTCGCTGTGCGAGCACCACGTGCTGCCGTTCGTCGGGGTCGCCCACGTCGGCTACCTCCCCGGCGACCGGATCCTCGGACTGTCCAAGCTGGCGCGGATGGTGACCTTCCACGCGCGCAGGCCGCAGACCCAGGAGCGGCTCACCCAGGGCATCGCCGACGACCTCCACGAGCGGCTCCGGCCGCGCGGGGTGGGCGTCGTGGTCGAGGCCGAGCACACCTGCATGAGCCTGCGCGGGACCCGGGCTCCCGGCAGCCGGACGCTGACCTCGGCGCTGCTGGGGCAGCTGCGCGATGATGGCCGGAGCCGTTCGGAGTTCCTCTCACTCACCAGGAGGCAGCCGTGAACATCGTCGTCGTCGGGGGCGGGCTGGCCGGTGCCAGCGCCGTGAACGAGCTCCGCGAGCAGGGGTACGACGGGGACGTCACCCTGGTCGGCGCCGAGCACCACACGCCGTACGAGCGGCCGCCGCTCTCCAAGGGACTGCTGCTCGGCACCGACGAGCCGGACGCGCCGTTCGTGCACGCGGCCGGGTGGTACGCCGACCACGGCGTCACGCTGCTGACCGGCGACCCGGTGAGTGCCCTGGACGTCGCGGGGCGCACCGTGACGGTGGGTGACCGCCCGATCGCATGGGACCGGCTGCTGCTGGCCACCGGGGCGCAGCCGCGCCACCTGGCCGCGGTCGACGACTCCGGTGCCGAGGTCACGTACCTGCGCACCCTCGAGGACTCGCTGGCGCTCAAGGAGCGGCTCGGCGGGACGCTGCTGGTGGTCGGTGCCGGGTGGATCGGGCTCGAGGTCGCCTCGGCCGCCCGGCAGGCGGGGGGCAGCGTCACCGTGGTCGAGACCGCGCCGCTGCCGCTGGCGCGCGTGCTGGGGCCGGAGGTCGCCGCGTCGTTCGCGAGCCTGCACCGCGAGCACGACGTCGACCTGCGGCTCGGGACCGGGCTGGACGCGATCTCGGCGGAGTCCGGCCGCACCACCGCCCGGCTCAGCGACGGGCACGAGCTGCACCCCGACCTCGTGGTCGTCGGCATCGGGGCCGGGCCGGACGACGCGCTGGCGGCGGCCGCCGGGCTGGCCACCGACGACGGTGTGCTGGTCGACGCCGCGCTCCGGGCCGGCACGGCCGACGTCTGGGCCGCCGGCGACGTCGCCCGCCACGACCACCCCACGCTGGGCCGGGTCCGGGTCGAGCACTGGGACAACGCGATCCACCAGGGCCGGCACGCCGCCCGGGCGATGCTGGGCGACGAGGCGGCGTACGACCGCCAGCCGTACTTCTTCACCGACCAGTACGACCTCGGCATGGAGTACGTCGGCCACGTCGGGCCGGAGGGCTACGACGAGGTCGTGGTGCGGGGCGACCTGTCCGGCGACCGGGTCTTCACGGCGCTGTGGCTGCAGGGCGGCCGGGTCGTGGCCGGGATGCACGCCAACGACTGGGACGCCACCGACGCGCTGCGTGCGGTGGTCGGCACCGAGGCGACCGACCGGGTCCGCGACCCGTCGGTCGCGCTCTCCGACCTGCCGGGCTGACCCCGCGCGGGCGTCAGCCTGCCCAGCCCTTCGAGCGGCTCACGGCCTCCAGCCAGCGCTCGTGGGCGGCGTCGGCGCGGCTGCGGTCGGCGACCGGCTCGAAGGAGCGGTCCAGCGCCCAGGTCTCGCGCAGCTCGTCGGTCGAGGACCAGACGCCGGTGCCGAGGCCGGCGAGGAAGGCGGCGCCGAGGGCGGTGGTCTCGACGATCTCCGGGCGCTCGACGGCGATGCCGAGCTGGTCGGCCTGCACCTGGCACAGCAGGTCGTTCGCCGCGGCCCCGCCGTCGACCCGCAGCGGCCGGCTGTCGCCGGGGTGCCCCGGCATCGTCTCCAGGACGTCGCGCACCTCGAACGCGATCGCCTCGAGGGTGGCCCGGACGACGTGGGCACGGGTGGTCCCGCGGGTGAGCCCGATGAGCAGGCCGCGGGCGTGCGGGTCCCAGTGGGGAGCGCCGAGCCCGGTCAGCGCCGGCACGAAGACCACGCCGTCGGAGTCGTCGACGGTGGCCGCGATCGCGGCGGTCTCGGCGGCGGACCCGACGATCTGCAGGCCGTCTCGCAGCCACTGCACGGCCGCGCCGGTCACGAAGATCGCGCCCTCGAGGGCGTACGTCAGCTCGCCGCCGGGGGAGCGCCACGCCGCGGTCGAGAGCAGCCCGGCGTCGGAGCGCTGCACCGAGGTGCCGGTGTTGAGCAGGATGAACGACCCGGTGCCGTAGGTGCACTTGGAGTCACCCTCGTCGAAGCAGGTCTGGCCGAACAGCGCCGACTGCTGATCGCCGGCGATCCCCGCGATCGGCAGCGACAGCCCGCAGAACGTCTTCGGGTCGGTGGCGGCGACCTCGCCCCAGTTGGGCACCAGCTCGGGCAGCGCGTCGCGGGGGACCCCGAACAGCGTGCACAGCTCGTCGGACCAGTCGCCCTCGGCGAGGTCGAACAGCAGCGTGCGGCAGGCGTTGGAGACGTCGGTGACGTGGTGCAGGCCCCGGGTCATCCGGGCGACCAGGTAGGAGTCGACGGTGCCGACCGCGCAGCGTCCGGACTCGACGTGGGTCCAGGTGTGGGGCTCCTCCTCGGCGAGCCACCGGAGCTTGGTGCCGGAGAAGTAGGGGTCCAGCCGCAGCCCGGTGAGCTCGCTGACGCGGTCCTCGTGCCCCTCGTCGCGCATCCTCCGGCAGATGTCGGCCGTACGCCGGTCCTGCCACACGATCGCCCGCCGCGGCGAGCCGAGGGTCTCGCGGTCCCAGAGGACGACCGTCTCGCGCTGGTTGGTGATGCCGACGGCGGTGAGCTCGGACGCGTCGACCTCGCGCAGCACCCTGCGGGTCGCCTCGATGGTGGCCTGCCAGATCTCCTCGGGCGCGTGCTCGACCCAGCCGGGGTGGGGGAAGTGCTGGCGGAACTCCTCCTGGCCGGTGGCCACGATCCGGCCCTCCGGGCTGACGACGACGGCCGTGACGCCGGTCGTGCCGGCGTCGATCGCGAGGACGCTCACGTCTGCTCCCCGTCCCGCGCCGCGGACGTACGGACGATGTCGAGGACCACCTCGTCGATCCAGTCGAGGCCGGGGTCGACCCGCATCTCGTAGTTCTCGCTGCCGACCCACGCGCGGAAGTCCGCGTGGCCCCGCGCGACGGCGAACGCCTCGAGCTCCGCGGCGAGCTCCGGGGTCACCGGCACCCGCTCCTCCTCCGTCGAGGCGGTCAGGTAGAGGTCGTTGAGGTCGAGCAGCCGGGCCAGCTCGGTCAGCGGCTCCGGGTGGTCGTCGACGCGCAGGTCGACGGCGATGTCGTCGAGGCCGCCGTAACCGGCCCCGTCCCGTACGACCAGCAGCGCCGCGGACTGCCGGCCGCGCCGGTCACCGCCCGCTGCGTCGCCGGCCGCGAGCGCGGCGAGGAGGCGTCGGTCGAGCGGGGTGTCGTTGCCCGACGTCTCGTACGCGGCCTGCATCGCGGTGACGACCTGCTCGCCGGCCAGCACGTTGCCCTGGATCGCGTACCCGTCGCCGGTCACCCCGCCGGCCCACTCCAGGCACGCCGGCCCGGTGTGGCTCGCCGCGCCGCCGTCGGAGTCGACGATGCCGACCTGCCGGCGGTCGCGTCCCTCGTCCTCCTCGAGCAGGCGTTGCAGCGCCACCGCGGCGGTCGCACCCTCGTCGAGGTGGGCGAGCCCCTGCCCCTTCCAGGCGACGTTGGCGTCGGCCTGGGTGGCGAGGGCGCCGACCTGGGCGACGGCGGCGGGCACGGCGGATCCGACCGCCAGGAACTTGGAGGCCACGGCGACGCCCCAGGACTCTCCGTCCCGGGAGCGGGCCACGATGGAGAAGGTCATGACCGGACCCTAGGGGCTCTCCGGGCACGCCGTCCTCCACCGCCCGTCCCGCACGCCGGGCGCCACTGGTCGTGGGGTCGCGACCTCGCTAGAGTCGTGCCGCTCGTCTTGAACGATCCAATCCCGAGAGGTCACGAGGAGACTTCATGCGCGTCGGAGTGCTCACCGGAGGGGGCGACTGCCCCGGGCTCAACGCGGTGATCCGCGCCGTGGTCCGCAAGGGGGTGAAGGTCCACGGCTTCGAGTTCGTCGGCTACCGCGACGGGTGGCGGGGTCCGCTCGAGGACGAGACGATGCAGCTCGGCGTGCCCGAGGTGCGCGGCATCCTGCCGCGCGGCGGCACCATCCTCGGCTCGAGCCGCACCAACCCGTTCAAGATCGACGGCGGCGTCGACCGGATCCGGGAGAACCTCGCCCGCGACGGCGTCGACGCGCTGGTCGCGATCGGCGGCGAGGACACGCTGGGCGTCGCGACCAAGCTCGCAGACCTCGGCGTGAACGTGGTCGGCGTGCCGAAGACCATCGACAACGACCTGTCCGGCACCGACTTCACCTTCGGCTTCGACACCGCGGTCAACATCGCCAGCGAGGCCATCGACCGGCTCCACACCACCGCCGAGTCCCACCACCGGGTCCTCGTGGTCGAGGTGATGGGACGCCACGCCGGCTGGATCGCGCTGCACTCCGGCATCGCCGGCGGCGCCAACATCGTGCTGATCCCCGAGCAGCCCTTCGACATCGAGGAGGTCTGTCGCCTGGTCGAGTCGCGCTTCGAGTCGAGGTTCGCCGTGATCATGGTGGTCGCCGAGGGGGCGGTCCCGAAGGAGGGCGGCGACATGACGCTGGTCTCGGGGGAGAAGGACGCCTTCGGGCACGTCCGGCTCGGCGGCATCGGTGACCGCATCGCCCACGAGATCGAGTCCCGTACCGGCAAGGAGGCGCGCGCCGTCGTCCTCGGCCACATCCAGCGTGGTGGCACGCCCACCGCCTTCGACCGCTGGCTCGCCACCCGCTTCGGCCTGCAGGCGATCGACGCCGTGGCCGACCGCGAGTTCGGCACGATGATGGCGCTGCGCGGCACCGACATCGTCCGGGTGCCGCTCATCGAGGGCACCGGCGAGCTCAAGCTGGTCCGCCCCGAGGAGTACGCCGAGGCCGAGGTCTTCTTCGGCTGAGAGGTTCTCGCGGCTCGCCGCGCGCAGCGGTGGTGGCGTGGCGGAGTGATCTGGGCCACCATGACAAGCATCCGGTTTCCTCCTGAAAGGGGAGAACGTTGAGTGCTTCCGCGCCTGAGACCCAGGACGTCAACGGACCACAGCCCGACCTCAAGCGGGTCATGGGCCCCAAGCTCCTGCTGCTGTTCATCGTCGGGGACATCCTGGGTGCCGGCGTCTACGCCGTCACCGGCAGCATGGCCGCCATCGTCGGCGGGGTCGTGTGGCTGCCGTTCCTGGTCGCCTTCATCGTGGCAGCGCTCACCGCGCTGTCCTACCTCGAGATGGTGACCAAGTACCCACAGGCGGCGGGGGCGGCGCTCTACGCGCACAAGGCCTTCGGGGTGCACTTCATCACCTTCCTCGTGGCCTTCGCCGTGATCTGCTCCGGGATCACCAGTGCGTCCACGTCCTCCAACGTGCTCGCCCTCAACCTCTTCGGCGGGCTCGACGTCAACGGCTGGATCGACGGCATGCCGAGCACCGGCGTCACGACGGCCGTGGCCATGGGCTTCATGGTCCTGCTGGCCCTGATCAACCTGCGCGGCGTCGGCGAGAGCGTGAAGTTCAACGTGGTGCTGACGCTGGTCGAGGTCGCGGCGCTGGCCATCGTCATCGGCGTCGGGTTCTACGCCATCGCGTCCGGCGGGGGCGACCTCAGCCGGATCACGGTCTTCGAGTCGCCGGAGGGGAAGGGGCTGTTCCTCGCCACCACGACGGCGACCTCGATCGCGTTCTTCGCGATGGTCGGCTTCGAGGACTCCGTCAACATGGTCGAGGAGGTCGAGAAGCCCGAGAAGATCTTCCCCCGCACCATGCTGACCGGCCTCGGGGTCGCGGTCATCCTCTACATGCTCGTCGCCGTGTCGGTGGTCTCCGTCCTGACGTCCGACGAGATCTTCACCCTCGTCGAGGAGGAGTCCCCGGCTCTCATCGCGGTCGTCAGCCAGGGCGCCCCCGACTTCCCGATCGACCTGGTGTTCCCGTTCCTGGCCTGCTTCGCGGTCGCCAACACCGCTCTGATCAACATGCTGATGGCCAGCCGGCTGCTCTACGGCCTGGCCAACCAGGACGTGCTGCCGCGCTCGCTGGGCAAGGTCTCGCCCAACACGCGCACGCCGTACGTCGGCATCGCCTTCTCGACGCTGCTGGCACTGGGGCTGATCTACTACGTCGCCAGCCGGCCCGAGAGCGACATCGTGCTCAACCTCGCCAGCACCACTGCGCTGCTGCTGCTCGGGGTGTTCACCGTGGTCAACATCGCCTGCCTGGTCACCCGGCGCGACGGTGAGCGGGGCTTCTTCCGCTCGCCCGGGCCGACGCCGGCGCTGGCAGCCCTCTGCTGCCTCTACCTCGCCGGGCCGTGGGTGGACCGACCGCTGCTGATCTACCAGATCGCCGGAAGTCTGCTCGCGATCGGCGTCGTGCTCTGGGCCATCACCTGGATGACCAACCGGGGCGTACGCGCCAAGAAGACCGGGTTCCGCGACATCGAGCACATGGAGGACGACCAGCACTGAGCGTGGTCCCGCCGGTCTCAGGCCCGCTCCCCGACCCGGGGAGCGGGCCTCCGCGCGCGTACGCTGGACCGGTGAACGCCGTCCCAGATCTCGCCGTGCTGCACGCCCAGGGGGCGGCGCAGCAGCCGACGTACGCCGACCCGGTGGCCCTCGACGCGGCGGTGGCGCGGCTGCGCACGCAGCCGCCGCTGGTCTTCGCCGGAGAGTGCGACGCCCTCAAGACCAAGATCGGTGCGGTCGCCCGGGGCGAGGCGTTCCTGCTCCAGGGCGGCGACTGCGCCGAGACCTTCGACGGGGTCACCGCCGACAACGTACGCAACAAGCTGCGGGTGCTGCTGCAGATGGCGGTCGTGCTGACGTACGCCGCGTCGGTGCCCGTGGTGAAGCTCGGCCGGATCGCCGGCCAGTACGCCAAGCCGCGGTCCTCCGACCTCGAGACCCGCGACGGCGTGACGCTGCCCGCCTACCGCGGCGACGCCGTCAACGGCTTCGGGTTCTCCGAGGAGTCGCGCCGGCCCGACCCGCAGCGGCTGGTCGAGGTCTACCACGCGTCGGCGGCGACGCTGAACCTCGTGCGCGCGTTCGTCACCGGCGGCTACGCCGACCTGCGCCAGGTCCACACCTGGAACACCGACTTCGTCCGCGAGTCGACCGCCGGCCAGCGCTACGAGGAGATGGCCAACGACATCCAGCGGGCGCTGACCTTCATGCAGGCCATCGGCGCCGACCCCGACGAGTTCCACCGGGTCGACTTCCACTCCAGCCACGAGGCGCTGGTGCTGGAGTACGAGCACGCCATGACGCGCATCGACTCCCGGACCCGGGCGCCGTACGACGTCTCGGCACACTTCCTCTGGATCGGTGAGCGCACCCGCCAGCTGGACGGCGCCCACGTCGAGCTGCTGCGCCACGTGCGCAACCCGATCGGGGTCAAGCTCGGTCCCACCACGAGCCCCGACGACGCCCTGGCGCTCGCCGGCCGGCTCAACCCGGAGAACGAGCCGGGGCGGCTCACCTTCATCACCCGGTTCGGCGCGGCGAGGATCCGCGACGGACTGCCGCAGCTGATCGAGAAGGTCAGCGCCGCGGGCGTCGAGGTGGCGTGGGTGTGCGACCCGATGCACGGCAACACCTTCGAGGCGTCCTCGGGCTACAAGACCCGCCGCTTCGACGACGTGATCGACGAGGTGCAGGGCTTCTTCGACGTCCACCGCGCGCTCGGCACCTGGCCGGGCGGGCTGCACGTCGAGCTGACCGGCGACGACGTGACCGAGTGCGTGGGCGGCGGCGAGCTGCTCGACGAGGCGGGCCTGTCCGACCGCTACGAGTCGGTGTGCGACCCGCGGCTCAACCGGGTGCAGAGCCTCGAGCTGTCGTTCCTCGTCGCGAAGATGCTGCGACAGGCGTGACCGACCGGCCCGTCCGGGCTCGCGTGGCCGGTCGGTAGGTTCGGCGGCATGATCGACCTGCGCAGCGACACCGTCACCCGGCCCACCGAGTCCATGCGTCGCGCGATGGCCGACGCCGAGGTGGGCGACGACGTCTACGGCGAGGACCCCACCGTCACGGCGCTCGAGGAGCAGGTGGCCGGGCTGCTCGGCCACGAGGCCGCGCTGTTCACCCCTACCGGGTCGATGGCCAACGTGCTCGCCGTACGCAGCGTCGTCGCCCCCGGCCAGGAGGTGCTCTGCGAGGAGCGGGCCCACATCGCCCGGGCCGAGCTCGGCGCGCACGGCGCCCACAGCGGCATCACGATGCGGACCTGGCACGCGCCCGACGGCCGGCTCCCGCTGGAGCGGGTGCAGGACATGTTCGCCCCCGACCTCGGCCCGTACTTCGTCCCGACCGCCGCGGTCGCGGTGGAGAACACCCACAACTTCGCCGGCGGCGCCGTCGTACCGCTCGAGCAGCTGCAGGCGCTGCGCACCTGGGCGGACGAGGTCGGCACCCGGGTCCACGTCGACGGCGCCCGGATCTGGAACGCGCACGTGGCCTCGGGCGTCCCGCTCGCGACGTACGGCGGGCTCGCCGACGTGATGGCGGTGTGCCTGTCGAAGGGCCTCGGCGCCCCGGTCGGGTCGCTCATGGTCGGCTCGGCCGAGGCGGTCGTGGAGGCCCGGGTGCGCCGCAAGCGGATGGGCGGCGGGATGCGGCAGGTCGGCGTGCTGGCCGCTGCCGGGCGGCACGCCCTCGACCACCACCTGGAGCGGCTGGCCGACGACCACGAGCACGCCCGGCTGCTGGCCGAGGCCTGCGGCGTCGACCCGGCGGACGTCGACACCAACATCGTCGTGGTTCCCACCGACGACTCGGCCGGCTTCGTCGCCCGCGCCGCCGAGGCGGGGGTCAAGGTCGGCGCGGTCGGACCGCGTGCCGTCCGGCTGGTCACCCACCTCGACGTCGACCGCGCCGCCGTGGAGAAGGCCGCCGCCGCCCTCGCCCCCCTCCGCTGACCGGGCAGTTGTGCGCCCTGCAGACCCGGTGACCCGGCAGTTGTGCGCCCTTCAGACCCGGTGACCCGGCAGTTGTGCGCCCACCGAACCCGGTGACCGGGCAGTTGCGTGCGTGGGGTCCCCCACGCGTGCCCCATCGGCGGCTTGTCAGGGGGCGGCGGCGCCGCGCAGCAGGACCTCGGAGATCGCGGTGTAGTCGCGCGAGGCGGGACCCGTGCCGGGCGGGGACACCTCGATGAGTCGCATCGTCACCTGCTCGGTGACGACGCCCTCCTCGAGTGCGACGGTCTGCATCGCGCGGGTCTGCCGGAGGTCCTGGGAGACCATGGTGCCGTCGTCGAAGGTCCACTCGACCTCCAGCGTCCGGCGGTTGCCGGCGTACCAGTCGTAGCTGCCCGCGGCGTTGGAGGCGGTCTTCGCATAGCCGTTGACCAGCCCCACCTCGGTCATCTCGACCGGCTCGTCGAAGCTGAACGTGATCGACTCGCCGGTGCCGTCACCGGGCATCCGCCAGCAGGTCTGGGGGACGCCGTCGAGCAGGTGGGCGGCCACGAAGGTCACCGGGCTGCCGGTCACGTCCTGGGTGGCCGGCGCCGGCCGCGGCGCCCGTACGGTGGCCGAGTCCGCGAGGTTGCCGGGCTCGACCTCCGGGACGGGCGCGAGGGTGGCCCGGCCCTCGGGGGTACGGGAGTCGGTGCTGGGCTGCTCGGTGCGCACCGGGTCGGTCGCCTGCTCGGACGTCGCGGGGTCCTCGTCGCCCTGCAGCAGCATCCAGAGGCCGAGCGTCGCGAGGAGCAGCATCACGGTCAGGCCGGCCACCCACGGCACCCAGCCCGCGGCCGCGCCGCGGCGCCGGCTCTCGTCGACGTGGCGGTGTCGGGTGGCGGTCTCCGGCTCCGGGCCGGTCTCCGCGGTCGTCGGCGCCGCTTCGTCGGCGTAGAGCGGGAAGCGTGCGGACGCGGGGGTCGCCGCAGTCGGCGGCTCCGAGGGCGGTACGGCGCGGGGTCGCTCGGCGGTGTCGGTGCGCCAGTCGGCCTGCTGGACCGGGGGTGGCGAGGTCGGACCGGGGGAGGAGTCGCGGAGCGGTCCGTCCCCCACGGGGTGGCCGCAGTTGGTGCAGAACCTGCCGATCCCGAGCTCGTGCCCGCACTGGCTGCAGACGTCCACGCCCTCACCTCCCTCCGACGGTCAGCCTAGAGGGCGGGTGCCCCGAGACCTGCGGATCGGCGGCCGGGGCGTCGCGGTTCAGACCAGGGTCAGCGTGATCGTGCTGCCGCGGGGGACCATCGTCCCGGAGCCGGGGTCGACGGAGAAGACGTACTCCAGGCCGATGTAGCCGGGGCCGCCGCGGACGACCTCGACCTCGAACCCGAGCTCCTCCAGCTGTGCCGTCGCGGAGTCGACGCCGGAGGCGACCAGCCCGCCGGGCACCTCGACCAGCTCGGGGCCGCGGGACACGACGATCTCGACGGTCTGGCCACGGAACAGGGTGCCGCTGGTCGGGGTCTGGCTGATGATCCGGCCCTCGGGGACGTCGTCGGAGTACTCGCCCTCACCGCGCTCGACGACCAGGCCCTTGTCCTCCATCGCCTGCTCGGCCTTGTCGGCGTCCGCACCGGTCCAGTCGCGCAGCTGGATCGGGCGCGGGCCCTTGCTGACGCGCAGGTCGACGGGCGTGCCGGGGCGCAGCGTGGTGCCGACCTTGGGGTCGCTGCCGATGACCGTGCCCTGCGGGACCTCCTCGGACCACACGCCGACAGATTCGCCGAACTCCAGGTTGCGCTCGGCGAGCGCGTCCTGGGCGCGGTCCTCCGACAGCCCCCGGACCTTCGGGACGTCGTAGCGCTCCTTGCCGAGGGAGAGCACGACGGTCACGGTGCCACCGTCGAGCACCCGGTCGCCGGCGGCCGGGTCGGTCTCGAGCACCCGGCCGGCGGGCACCGTCTCGGAGTACGCGGCGTCGCCGTCGCGGACGTCGAGCCCGGCCGACTCCAGCCGCTCGACGGCCGCCGCCTCGCGCAGCCCGAGCACGCTCGGGGTCTGCGTCCACCGGGCCCAGCCGAACCACCACGCGCCCACGCCGAGCCCGACGGCGAGCAGCAGCGCGAGGACCAGCAGCAGCGGGCCACGGCGCGAGCGGCGCCGCGGGGCGACCGGCGGGGCGGGTGGCGGGGAGGCGGGACGCGCCGGCTCCGGCCGGACCTGCTCCAGGCGGGTGGTGTGACCGTCGGTGGCCGACGGGTCGAGCGAGCCGGTGCCGGAGCCGACGCCCGCGACGGCGTCGGCGGGCGCGAGCAGCGTCGCGAGCTCGTCGGGGTCGAACGGCTCGGCCTCGGTGTCGGGCGACGGCGTCCGGACCGTCGGCAGCAGGTCGGTCACCAGCTCGTCGTCGTCGACCACGGCATCGCGCAGCGCCAGGCTCACCCGGTGGACCTGGTGGAGCAGCACGCCGGCGTCGGCGGGCCGCTGGCCCTGGTCGCGGGCGGTGGCGCGGGCGACCAGCGCGTCGACGTACGCCGGGATGCCGGGGACGACCTGCGACGGCGGCGGTACGTCGTGGTGGACGTGCTTGTACGCCACCTGGATCGGCGACTCGCCCTCGTGGGGCTTGCGCCCGGTGAGCAGCTCGTAGAGGACGACGCCGACGGCGTAGACGTCGGCGCGGGCGTCGGAGCGCCCGTCGACGACCAGCTCGGGGGCGAGGTAGGAGACGGTCCCGATCAGGACGCCGCCGGTCGCGGTGTGCTGGGTGTCCGCGCTGACGGCCTTGGCCAGCCCGAAGTCGGCCACCTTGACCCGGCCGCGGTCCTGGCCCGGCTCGTCGGCGATCAGGACGTTCTCGGGCTTGATGTCGCGGTGGACCAGGCCCTCCCGGTGGGCGTGGGCGAGCGCCGACAGCACCGGCTCCACGAGCTCCAGGGCGCGTGCCGGCGGCATCGGCGCCTCCTTGCGGACCACGTCGCGCAGGGTGTGGCCCGCGACCAGCTCCATCACCAGGAACACCGTGCCGTCGTCGGAGCCCTGGTCGTGGACGGCCACGACGTGGGGGTGGGAGAGCCGGGCCGCGGCGCGCGCCTCCCGTACGAAGCGTGCCGCGAAGTCCTCGCCGTCGCCCAGCCCCGGGTGCATCACCTTGACCGCGACGACGCGGTCGAGCCGCAGGTCGGTGGCCTCGTAGACGCTGGCCATGCCGCCGCGGGCGATGTGGGGTCCGACCCGGTAGCGACCGTCGAGCACCCGCCCGGTCATGGGGTCGCCGAAGCCCGTCACGTCGCCGGAGCGGGCGCGCTGGTCGGACTGCACCACGAGCCTCCTGGTGGCCGGACGGGGAAGGGATCCGGGGCTCAATCGTACGGAGGGGGGTCGCCGTGCGGCCCGGTTGGTCCCTCCCCGGCGTGGCGCGGCGCCCCCGGGAGGCAGTCGGGCGCTCCGGGTGGTCCCCGAGCGGTGTCGCGTCAGGCGGGCGGTCGGCCCTGCTCGAGCCGGCGCTTGATCGCCAGCACGTTGTCGACGTACGCGTGGGTCTCGCCGTAGAGCCCGTGGTCGCGGACGGCTCCGAGGCCCTGGTAGTAGGCACCCACGCGGTGCCGCTGCGTACGGGTGTTGTCGGCGAGCACGCGCAGCAGGGTCACGCCCGTGACGGCGTTGTCGTGGAGCCGGCGCGGGTGCAGCCGCCGGCCGACGTAGTACTCCATCCACCGCGCGGTGGACGGCAGCACCTGCATCGCGCCGATCGCGCCGGCGTCCGAGACGTGGTGCATCTGCCACCCGGCCTCCTGCCACGACACCGCGAGCGACAGCTCGGGGTCGACGCCGCGCCGCCGCGAGACCTGCGCGATCCGGTCGTGGACCCGGGCGCGGGACGGGTCGGTGACGGGGGAGTGCTCCGGCTGCGCCGCGGGCGCGTGGGCGCGGTCCCGGGAGCGATCCCGGTCGGGGACCGCGGACCGTACGACCGGGATCTCGATGCGTTGCCCGGTGTGCAGCGTCGCCGACGAGCCGAGGTGGTTGTGGGCGATCAGCTCGGCGGTCCAGGCGTGGTAGCGGACGGCCAGCTCGGTGGCGGTCTCGCCCGGCTGCACGACGTGGGTCCGCAGGTCGCGGCCCGGGGGCAGCGGTGCGTGCGACGCCGCGGCGGGCGCGGCCGTCGCGGCGACCGCGAGGAGCCCGCCGAGCAGCGGGCCGATCAGGGCAGGGGTCGTGGGCAGGCGCACGGTGGTCTCCTGTCCGCCGCGCGACACCCGGCAGCACGTGCCGCCGAGAGGGGAAGCGTCGCGTGGCACGAACCGACCACGGTAGGCCGGTCCGGACCGGTGGCGCGGACGTCCGGGTCGCCGGGCGTGTTGCCCCCGGGTGGTGGGGGATGCCTAGGCTGGCCCCGTGAGCGACCTGTCTTCTCCCGCAGCCTCCGACCTCGACGCCCTCGTGACCGACTGGCTGGACTGGTCCGAGGCCGCCGCCGTCCTCGGCGTCACGCCGGCCAAGGTCCGCACCATGGTCCGCGACCACGAGCTGGCCGCGGCCGTGCCCGCCTCCGGTGGCGGGCCCCACGTGCCGGCGGACTTCCTGCAGGACGGGCTCGTCCTCAAGGGCCTGCCGGGGCTGCTGACCCTGCTGCACGACGCGGACTTCGACGACCGGGAGTGCATCGCCTGGATCTACGCGGACGCGGACCTGCCGGGCCGTCCGATCGACGCGTTGCGGGAGAACCGCGGCGCCGAGGTCAAGCGCCGCGCCCAGGCCCTGGCCTGACCCCGTGGCGCGACGCAGCCCGGTCCGGCTGGTCGCGCTGCTCCTCGCACTCCTGCTCGCCGGCTGCGGCCTGCTCGACGGCCCCGCCTCGACCACCGACCGCCCGTCCGCCGCGGCGACCGACCCCGCGAGCGGGCTGCCGTGGGTCGAGGAGGCGGACCTGCCCGCGGCGGCGCGCGACACGCTCGCCCTGATCGACGCCGGCGGGCCGTTCCCGTACGAGGAGGACGACCGGACCTTCTTGAATCGCGAGGGCCTGCTGCCCGAGCGCGCCGGGGGCCACTACCGCGAGTACACCGTCGAGACCCCGCGAGGACGACCGCGGGGCCCGGAGGATCGTCACGGGCGCCGACGGGGAGTACTACTGGACCCGGACCACTACGCGTCGTTCGAGAGGATCGCGAGATGAGGACGTCATGAGCGGACTGGCAGCGCTGCTGGCCGGGCGGGTGCCGCCCGGCGTGCACATCTGGCACTCCGGGTTCGAGGTCGCCGACGTGCGCCACACCGTCGAGCACGCCGGCTGGCGGTTCGCCCATGTCGACGGGCTGCAGGCCCAGACCAAGAGTGAGTTCCTGCGCGCCGCGGGCGAGGCGCTGGACTTCCCGGAGTGGTACGGACAGAACTTCGACGCGCTCGCCGACTGCCTGGGCGACGTGTCGGGCGGCGAGGGCACGGTGCTGCTGTGGGACGGCTGGGGTCCGCTGGCCCGGGCGGAGCCGCAGGCGTTCTCGGTCGCCCTGAGCGTGCTCGGCACCCGCGTCCACGCCGAGCGGGGCAGCCGGTTCGCCGTGCTGCTGCGGGGCGAGGGGCCGGCGGTGCCCGGCGTCGACGTCCTCGACTGAGGTCGCGAGCCGCTCGGGGTCACGGGGCCACGGCGGCCCATCCGGTCATCGGGCCGCGCCGGAGCGTCACCCCGCAGCGCGGGCAGTACCGGGGTCGCCCCCGGTCCAGCGCCTGGCCGCACCCGCAGCTCGGCAGCGGGTCCACGGTGGCGCGTACGACCGCTCCGAACCGCGTACGGTCCGGGGCCGGGCTCCTCGTCGTGTGGGCCATGGCGTTGCTCCTGGGGTGGTGCCGCGGCTGGTCCGCGACGTGCCACGACTGTGCCGCCGCACCGGGACGCGGCACATCGGCCGACCCCCTCAGATTCGGGGACCCAGCGCTTACCGGCCCGGCTCTGCCGAGGCCTGCTCCTGCGGTATCTGAGGCCCGCCCGAGGCCTTCTAGGGTGCCCTGCCCGATGCCGGGCCGGGACCGGCGGACCGACAGTCGGGGCACGGCTCGCAGCAGCAGGCTCGGGCCACCGGTCAAGGAGACCCATCATGAACACACGTACGAAGCTCGCCTCGTCGGCCCTGGGCGTGACGGGGCTGGCCCTCGCCTCGCTCGCGGCGGGCGGGGGCGTCCCGGCGTCCGCCAGTGCCACCTGTGAGGTCACGGTCCACTCCAACAAGGTGCTCAACCTGGAGGACCGCGACAACACCGACGAGATCTTCTTCAAGCTGGGAACCAGGAACACCCCGATCCGGCAGTACGCCCTCAACCAGCGGCGGGTCAACATCGGGTCCGAGGTCTTCCAGAACTCGATCGACGTCAAGGTCTTCGAGCGGGACGGCGCGAACCTCACCCAGGTGGGAGTGCTCAACAACGTCCCCTGCCAGAACAACCCGGGGGAGCTCACCGACGTCGCCGGCTCCGGCGCCGTCTACCGCGTCAGGTGGAGCGTGTCCTGAGCCCGGCAGCGCGTCGGTCCGGCGTCCGCAGCCAGCGGGCCCGGGCCGTCGCGACGCCGGACCCCGCCCGGGCGGGGTCAGACCGCGAACAGCTGCGCGGGGTCGCGGAACGCCTTGAACTCCAGGGCGTTGCCCAAGGGGTCCAGGAAGAACATCGTCCACTGCTCGCCGGGCTCGCCGGCGAACCGGACGTACGGCTCGATCACGAAGTCGGTGCCGGCCTCCGTCAGCCGGGCGGCCAGCTCCTGGAACCGATCGACGCCGAGGACCAGCCCGAAGTGGGGGA
>CAVRTX010000027.1:0-103145 GCA_963724225.1 uncultured Actinomycetota bacterium
GTCGTACCTGCCGCGCCCGCACGCGCAGCCCGGCTGGAGCGTCGACCACTTCACCGGGGTCCGTACGCACGAGCCGCTGACCAGCACCGGCGCGATGGCGCCGGCCGGACAGCTGTGGTCGACCGCGCACGACCTGGTGCTGTGGGGCCAGTTCCTCGCCGGCGCACGGCCCGACCTGCTCGACCCGTCGACGCTTCACGAGATGACCGTGCCGGTGGTCGACGACTACGGGCTGGGGCTGCGGCTGACGGCCAACGCCGGCGGCGTCCTGGTCGGCCACAACGGCTCGATGCCCGGGTTCCTCGCCTCGCTGTTCGTCGACCCCGGCTCGGGGATCGGCGCGACGGTGCTCACCAACGCCACGACGGGCATCGACACCGAGCAGCTGGTCATGGAGCTGATCGACGGCGACTTCATCGACGACGTCCCCGACCCGTGGGAGCCCACGGTGACGGTGCCGTCGGAGGTGGAGGGGTTGCCGGGGCTGTGGTTCTGGGGCAACACCGCGATGGAGCTGCGCTGGCACAACGGTGGGCTCGACCTGCGCGCGCTCGCCACCCCGGACCGTGCGCCCTACCGGTTCGAGCTGCAGGAGGGCCGGCTGGTCGGCGTCTCCGGCTACCACCGCGGCGAGACGCTGGTGGTCCACCGGCGCCCCGAGGGCTCGGTCAGCCACCTCGAGTGCGCGACGTTCGTCTACACCCGCACGCCGTACGACCCGGAGGCGCCGATCCCCGGGGGCCACCCCGCGCCCCGCAGCGACGTGCGATGACCGGGGCCGAGGACGTCCCGACCCGGCTGTCCCCGGACGTGGGTGCGGGGGCGGTCGTCCACCAGCGGCTGTCGCTGCAGGTCGCCGAGGTGCACCGGCAGGAGCACGAGATCCGGGTCGGCGACACCCAGGAGGGGGTGCACGACGCGAGGGTGGCCGGCCGCCGGCTGCGCGCGGCGCTCGCGACCTTCGGGACCCTGCTCGACCCCGAGGTGACCGCCGCGGTGGGCGAGGAGCTGGGCTGGCTGGGGCGGGTGCTGGGGGAGGCGCGCGACCCGCACGTGGCCCAGCAGCGGCTCCGTGAGCTGCTCGCGGCCGAGCCGGCGGACGAGCTCGCCGGCCCGGTGCAGCGCCGGCTCGACACGACGTACGCCGTCCGGATCGCCGAGGGCGAGGAGCGGCTCGACGCGGCGATGGCGTCCCCGCGCCATGCGTCCCTCGTGGCGGGGCTGGACCGGCTGGTCGCCGCACCGCCGTGGACCGCGACGGCCGCGCTCCCGGCGAGCGACGTGCTGCCGGGACTGGTCCGCCGGGACTGGAAGCGGCTGCGGTCGCGGATGGCCGCTTCGGCGGAGGCGGTGGACCGGGACGAGGCGCTCCACGACGCGCGCAAGGCGGCCCGGCGGCTGCGCTACTCGGCGGAGACGATGCGTCCGGTGTGGGGTGAGGACGCCTGGGAGCTGGGCCGGGCCGCCCGCGCGCTCTCCGAGCACCTCGGCGACCGGCAGGACCTCATGCTCGTCCGCGCCGACCTGGCCGCCATGGCCGACGCGGCCGAGGAAGCAGGGGAGCCCTCCCGCACCTGGGGCGCGCTGATGGGTCGCGCCGACGAGCGGCGGCAGCTGCTGGACCTCGGACTGGACCAGCGGTGGGAGGCCACCGCCGAGGTCTGGCGGAGCCATCGACCGTGACCGCCGTCAGCGGGCCTGCGACACGCTCGACATGTTGAAGTCGGGGACCCGCAGCGCAGGCGTGGCGGTGCGGGAGAAGTAGTCGTCGCCCCACTCACGGCTGAAGCTCGGCACCGTCGCGCTGGCGTGGGTGAACCGCTGGAGCAGGTCGACCGGGCTCTCGTTCCAGCGGAAGTTGTTGACCGCGCCGGTGATCTCGCCGTTCTCGACCAGGTAGACGCCGTCGCGCGTCAGCCCGGTGAGCAGCAGGCTCTGCGGGTCGACCTCGCGGATGTACCAGAGGCAGGTGAGCAGCAGCCCGCGCTCGGTGCCGGCGACCAGCTCGTCGATGCCGCCGGTGGCGCCGTCGACCTCGAGCACCAGGTTGTCGACGTACGGCGTGACCGGCTGGCCGGTGATGCCCGCGGAGTGCCGGGTCTGGATCAGCGAGGTCAGGGTGCCGTCCGTGATCCAGTCGTGGCGACCGAGCGGGAGCCCGTTGTCGAACACCGACTGCTCGTTGCTGGACGTCGACGCCGTGACGAACGGCTCGCACTCCAGTCCCGGCCGCGCCGGGTCCGAGAACAGGTGGACGCCCTCGCGGGCGATCCGGTCGCCGATCCGGGTGCCGCCGCCGCGCCGGCTGTAGACCGACTGCCCGTCGTGGGCGTCGCGCGCGCCGGCGTACCAGTAGGCGTCGATCATCACGTCGGCCACCGCCGAGGGCGGCATGATCGTGTCGTAGCGGCCCGCCGGGAGGTCGACCTGGCGCTCGGCCCAGCGGAGCCGCTCGGCGACGTCGGCCTCCATGCGGAGGGCGTCGGCGTCGGCGAAGTCGCGGGTGGCACCACCGACCCAGGCGCTGCGGGTCAGCGTGGAGTCCTTGGCGGTGCAGGCCCAGTGGCCGGTCGGCTGCACGTGGCGCAGCCGCAGCCCGGTGGTGGACCCGAGGTAGGTGGTCGTGTGCTCGTGGGAGACGAACCCGTAGAGCACCCGGCCGCCGGCGCCGGCCCGGCCGAACGCCTCACCGAGCTCGGGCGCGAACCGGTCGAAGACGTGGATGTCGGTCGGCAGCGGAGCGTCGTCCCAGTCGGGCGACGCCTCCCCGGTGGCGAGGTCGGCCGCGTCCTCGGCCGGCGAGCCGGCGCGGGCGGCTGCGTCGGCGGCCTGCACGAGGGCGGTGACCTGGGCCGGGGTGGTCGCGCTGCCGCTGACGGAGCCGCTGCTGACGCCGCCCCGGCCTCGGACGAACCCGATCACGGTCACGTCGACGGAGTGCATGACGCCGTTGGTGGTGAGCGTGTTGTTGGCCCAGCGCAGGTTGGCGCGGGTGCCGTCACGGACGATGGCGATGCAGTCGTCGCTGGTGGAGGTCGCGAGCGCGTGCTCGACCAGGCCCTGCGGCGTGGCCGCGAGGGTGCCTCCTGCGGGAACAGCCGTGGTCATCGCTGGCCTGCCTCGTGGGTGGTGTTGAGGATGCGGACGCCGCGGAACAACGACGTGGGACAGCCGTGGCTCACGGCCGCGACCTGGCCGGGTTGCGCCTTGCCGCAGTTGAACGCGCCGCCGAGGACCCAGGTGTCGGCGCCGCCGACGGCCTCCATCGAGCCCCAGAAGTCGGTCGTGGTGGCCTGGTAGGCGACGTCGCGGACCTGGCCGGCCAGTCGGCCGCCCTCGATCCGGAAGAACCGCTGGCCGGTGAACTGGAAGTTGAAGCGCTGCATGTCGATCGACCAGGACTTGTCACCCACGACGTACAGCCCGCGCTCGACCCGGCCGATCAGGTCGTCGGTCGAGAGGTCGTCGGGGGAGGGCTGCAGCGAGACGTTGGCCATCCGCTGGATCGGGATGTGGCCGGACGAGTCGGCGTACGCACAGCCGTTGGAGCGGCCGCCGGGGTGGTCGGGGCTCAGCTCGGGCTTCATGGCGGCCATGGCCCGGTCGAGCTGGTAGCCGACCAGCACCCCGTCGCGGACGATGTCCCAGCTCTGCGTCGCGACGCCCTCGTCGTCGTAGCCGACCGTGGCCAGTCCGTGCTCGACGGTGCGGTCGCCGGTGACGTTCATGACGTCCGAGCCGTAGCGCAGCGAGCCGAGCTGGTCGTAGGTCGCGAAGGAGGTGCCGGCGTAGTTGGCCTCGTAGCCGAGCGCCCGGTCGAGCTCGGTGGCGTGGCCGATCGACTCGTGGATGGTCAGCCACAGGTTGGACGGGTGGATGACCAGGTCGTAGTCGCCCGGCTCGACGCCCGGCGCGCGGAGCTTCTCGGCGAGCAGCTCGGGGGTCTCGGCGAGCTCGGCGTCCCAGTCCCAGGCAGCGGCGGGGCCGCCGGTGAGGTACTCCCAGCCGCGGCCCACGGGCGGGGCGATCGACGCCATGGAGTCGAAGACGCCCGACGCCTCGTCGGTGCCCATCGCCTCGAACATCGGCTGCAGCCGTACCCGCTGCTGGGTGGTGCGGGTGCCGGTGAGGTCGGCGTAGTACTTGTTCTCGTGGACCTGCTGCAGGGTGGCGGTCGCGTGCTGGACGGCGTCGTGGCGCAGCAGCCGCTGGGTCCAGTCGACGAGCAGCGCGGCCTTGTCCGCGGTCGGGACCGTGAACGGGTCGACCTCGTACGACGACACCCACGTGACGTCGTCGTGGACCGGCTCGGGAGCGATCACCACGGGGGTCGTGGTCATCGCCGCGGCCACGACGGCGACCTCGACCGCGCGCTCGGCGACGGCCGCCGCCTCCTCGGGGGTCAGCACCACCCCGGCTGCGAACCCCCAGGCACCGCGGTGGATGACGCGCACGGCGAACCCGACGTCCTCGGAGTCGGCGGCGCCCTGGAGCACGCCGTCGCGTACGCCGAGGCGCTGGTAGCGGACCCGCTCGAAGCGGAAGTCGGCGTGGTCGGCCCCCAGGCTGCGGGCCCGGTCCAGGGCCACGTCGCCGAGGTCTCGGTAGGGGAGCGCGGTGAAGGTGGGGTCGAGCACGCCGGTCATGCGCCGAACCTAGCCGATGCCTCGGGCGTGGCCCGAGCCAGGATCGCGGCCCTCAGCGGGCCTGGCTGAGCGTGGAACCGAGCCGTCGCTTGGACACGTGGAGCTGGGTGGGGATCCGGTCGCGCATCTCGGCCACGTGGCTGACCACGCCGACCACCCGGCCGCCGTCGCGCAGGGAGTCGAGGGTGTCGAGCACCTGGTCGAGCGTCTCGGCGTCGAGCGAGCCGAACCCCTCGTCCACGAACAGCGTGTCGAGCTCGGAGCCGCCCGCCTCGTGGGCGATGACGTCGGCCAGCCCGAGGGCGAGGGCCAGCGAGACGACGAACGTCTCGCCGCCGGAGAGCGTCGCCGGGTCACGGGACTCGCCCGTCCAGTCGTCGCGCACCCGCAGGCTGAGCCCGCCCCGGGACTCGCCCACCCCGCGCGCCCCGGTGTGCTCGAGGGCGTAGCGGTGGTCGAACATCCGGGCCAGCCGCTCGTTGGCCGCGTCGACGACCTGGCTCAGCCGGGAGGCGAGGACGTAGGCGGAGAGCCGCATCCGGAGCCGGTTGTCGGAGGACGTGCCGTCGGCGAGGGAGGCCATCCGCTCGGCCACCCCGAGCGCGGCGCGGACCGGTGCCCACGCGGCGAGCGCGGCGTCGAGGTCGGCGCGCAGCCGCGCCAGCCTCTCCTCGCGCCGCTCGGCCAGCGTCGCTGCGGCGCGGGCTGCGGCGAGGGCGTCGTGGTCGCGGGTGTGGCGCTCGGCGAGCAGCTCGAGGTCGGGGACCTCGGCGGCCGCCGAGGCGGCCAGGTCGGGGTCGGCGAGGGTCTCTGCGACGGCGGCCACCGCGGCCTCGTGGTCGCTCACCTCGCGCTCGACCCGCTCCAGCAGCAGTGACGGGAGGGCCACGCGGCGGGTCTCGGCCTCGTCGGCGAAGCCGGCCGCGGTGGCGGCCTCCACCGCGCGCCTCGCTGCCCCGTCGACCAGGGAGCGAGCCGCCTCGTGTGCGGCAGCCGCGGCGAGCGCCTCGCGGCAGGCAGAGGCCACCGCGTCGAGGTGGTCGGCGAGCCCGGCCACGGTGTCGTGGCCGGTGTCGGCGAGCAGGTCGTCGAGCTCGGCGGTGAGCCTGGTCGCGCGGTCGCGCAGCTCGGCGAGACGGGCGTCGAGCGAGGCCTCGTCGGCCACCAGCGCCGAGCGCCGCTCGACCAGTCCGGTGACCTCGGCCTCGAGCTCCTCACGTGCGTGTCGGGCGTCGGGCAGGGTCGCGGAGTGTCGCTCGAGCCGCGCCAGCGCGGCCGTGGCGGCGCCGTGCTCGCGTTCGAGCACGGGCACCGTCCGGTGGCCGGAGCGCTCGCGCGCCACCTCGAGCCGTGTCCGGAGGTCGTGGACGGCGAGCGAGCGGGCGTGCCGCTCGACCTCCGCGTCGTCGACGGACCGGCGAGCACCGCGCTCGACGGCCAGGTCGGGGGCACCGGCCGAGGCCCGCGCCGGGTGGGGGTGGTCGGCCGACCCGCAGACCGGGCAGGAGGCGCCGACCGCGAGCGCGCCGGCGATCTCGGCGGCCATCCCCTCCAGCCGCTGCTCCTGCACCCGGAGCCAGTGCTCGCGGAGCTCCTGGGCGGCGTCGACCGACGCCCGGTGGAGGGTCTCGGCCTCGGCGAGGTCGGCGACCAACCGTGCCACGGCGCGGGCGGCGTCGAGCCGCTCGCGGGCGGCCGTGGCCTCCTGCCGGGCTGCGGGCAGCCGGTCGCCGGCCAGCGCCGCGGCGGTCTCGACGCCCCGGGCCCGGGTGACCTGCGCCGGCAGCTCCGCCGCACGCAGGTCGAGCGCCTGCAAGCGGTGGCGGACCTCCGAGCGGCGACTCTCGGACGTGGTGATCGCGGCGTCGAGCCGGGACAGCTCGGCGACGTGGGGCTCGCGGGCCCGGGCGTGCGCCGCGGCCGAGGTCGCGTCGCGCGCGGCCTCGTCGAGCCGGTCGGCGTCGGCCGGACGGCCCAGCACCTCGCGGGCGGCCCGGAGCGCGTCCGTCGCCTCGGCGTCGGCGCGGCGGGCCTCGCGGTCCGCGCGCGCCGCCTCGTCCCACAGAGGCAGCACGGCCACGGCCCGCCGGGCCCGCCCGAGCATCGCGACCCGGGCGTCGTGGGCCGCCTGCCCGGCGGCCAGCGCAGCGGCGCGGGCCTCGGCCCGGGCACGACGGTCGTGGCGCTCGGCGATCGTGCGACCCCGCTCGAGTGCCTCGCGGGCGGTCGCCTCGGCGACGCCGGCGGCGGTCACGGCCCCGGCCGCGGCCTGGCGCGTGTCGGCCGCCGCGGTCGCGAGGTCGGCGGCCCACGGACCGACCGCGTCGGCGGCCTCGCGCAGGTCGTGGGGGTCCCAGCCCTCGGGCAGCGGCCGGTCGGCCGCCTCGCTCACCCGGCCGACGAGGCCCGCCACGGCGTCGTGGGCCCGGTCGGCCTCGCGGCGCAGCGCCCGGCGACGCTCGCGCAGCCAGTGCTCGACGTCCTCGAACCGGGAGGTCCGGAACAGCCGCTGCAGCAGCCGGTGGCGCTCGTCGGAGTCGGCCCGCAGGAACGCCTGGAACCGGCCCTGCGGCAGCATCTGGACCTGGCAGAACTGGCTCATCGTCAGGCCGAGCAGCTCGGAGACGACGTGGCCGGCCTCGTCGAGCCGGGTCGCCCGGCCCGCCCAGCGGTCGCCGAGCCGCTCGGTCAGCAGCACCCGGGCCTGCTCGCGGGTGATGCCGGTGCCGCGCTTGCGGGGCCGCTCCCAGGCCGGGGACCGCACGATCCGGAACCGTCGCCCGGCGACCGAGAACTCCAGGGTCACCGAGGGTGCCACCGTCGGTGCGGCGTGGTCGGAGCGGAGCCGCTTGGCGCCCTGGCGGTCGCCGGGGACCGCGCCGTAGAGGGCGAAGCAGACCGCGTCGAGGACGCTGGTCTTGCCCGCACCCGTCGCCCCGGTGAGCAGGAACAGCCCGGCGTCGGAGAGCGCGTCGAAGTCGACCTCGACCTGCTCGGCGAAGGGGCCGAAGGCGACCGCCTCGAGCCGGTGGAGCCTCATCCGGTCACCCCCGAGAACAGGGTGTCGACCTCGGGGTCGTCGCCGCAGGAGTCGCAGGCGAGGCGGAGCAGCGCCGACTCCTCCTCGGAGGCGCCGCGCCCCCGCAGCTCGGACACGAAGTCGAGCGTGACGTCGTGGTCGGAGCGGCCGCGGAGCCGCGCCCGGGGCGTCGTCGCCTCGGCGGGGCGGTCGGGCTCCAGCAGCAGCGCGAGGGTGTGGGGGAACCGGCCCCGGAGCCGCTCCATCGCCCGCTCGGGGCGCAGCGTGTCGGTGAGCGTGACCTGCAGCCAGGCGGACTCGTGGTCGACCAGGCCCGGATCGGCCAGCAGCGCGTCGAGCTCGCCGCGGAGCACGCGCAGCGGACGCGGGACCGGTGCGGGCACGAACTCGGCGGCCGCCACGCCGTGGGCGTCGAGGTCGACCAGCCACGAGCCCTTGCGCTGGTCGGCCTCCGAGAACGAGTACGCCAGCGGCGACCCGCTGTAGCGGACCGTGTCGGTGACCGTGTGGGGGCCGTGCAGGTGGCCGAGTGCGGTGTAGTCGACGCCGTCGAAGACGTCGGAGGAGACCATGGAGACGCCGCCCACGCTGATGTCGCGCTCGGAGTCGCTGGGCCGGCAGCCCGCCACGAAGGCGTGCGCCATCACCACCGAGCGGGTGCCGGACGGGCGCTGCCGTAGGTCGGCCCGTACGCGGTGCATCGCGGCGGCGAGGGCGGCCTCGTGGGACCGCCCCGGGAGCTGCCACGGCTCACGCAGGAGGTCGGGGTCGAGGAACGGGAGGCCGTAGACGGCAACCGGGCCGTGGGCGTCGGCGAGCAGCACCGGCCGGCCGGCCGAGGCGGCGTCGGTGCGGACGTGGACGCCGGCGGCATCCATCAGCCGGGAGCCGAACCCGAGCCGCTGGGCGCTGTCGTGGTTGCCGCTGGTGACGACCACCCGGGCGCGGGAGGCGGCCAGCCGGGCGAAGGCCTCGTCGGCCAGCGCCACCGCGTCGACCTGGGGGAGCGCCCGGTCGTAGACGTCGCCGGACACGACGACGAGGTCGACCTGCTCGGACTCGACGACGTCGAGGAGGTGGTCGACCCACGTGGCCTGGGCGCCGATCAGCCCCTCGCGGTGGAAGGACCGCCCGAGGTGCCAGTCAGAGGTGTGGAGGATCCGCACGGGACGACGCTACGGGCGGTCACCGACAGAGCCGGGGACCCACGCCGCGGTCGTCCCGCGCGGACCTCGCAGGCGGACTGGACCGCCTGGTGGTACGGGTGCCTCAGCCCTGCGGGGCGAGGGCGAACTCCACGCGGCCTTCCTGGTCGACGCTCGCGTCGAGGACCTTGTCGTCGAGCTCCTGCGCGGCGCCGCCGTCGAGGTAGACGGTCGCGCCGTCGGCCTCCACGACCTCGTCGCCGGGCTCGGCGTCGGCAGCGGGGGCGACGTCGAACGACGGGGGCTGGGCCTCGTCGGTGGGCAGGGAGGTGATCCGCAGGCCGTTGGCCTCCGGGATCTGGTCGGAGATTCCCTTGACGACGGTGCTGGCGTTCTCGGTGAGGGTGAGCATGCGCTCGCTTCCTGGTCGAGGTTCAGTACGCGTTCCACCGTTGCGCACATGGGCCGTCGACACAAACTCGGTCACGCATAGCGGACGGTGCGGTCGGTGCGGGTGAAGCCCCAGAGACCCAGCCCGGCCTCCCGCGCCAGCGCCACCGCCAGCGACGTGGGCGCACCCACCGCGACCAGGCTGCCGACTCCCGCGGCGACCGCCTTCTGGACCAGCTCGAACCCGGCGCGCCCGCTCACGACCAGCACCGCCTCGGCCACCGGGTCACCGGCCAGCACCCGGGCGCCGGTCACCTTGTCGACCGCGTTGTGCCGGCCCACGTCCTCCCGCACGACGAGCAGCTCGCCGTCCGCGGTGGCCAGCCCGGCAGCATGCACGCCGCCGGTCTGGCCGAACACCGGCTGCGCCTCCCGGAGCCGGTCCGGCAGCGTGCGTACGACCTCCGCCTGCGGCAGCGGGCCGGCCCAGCGGGCGGCCCGGGGGGTGGCGAGGGCGTCCTCGACGGAGTCCTTGCCGCAGACCCCGCAGGCCGACGACCCGGTCGAGGCGGCCACGTGACGGTGGCCGACGTCACGCGCCGGGGGAGTGTCCAGGGTCGAGGTGACGACGTTGAACTCCTGCTGCGGCGTGAGGTCCTCGTCGGTGCAGTAGGCCACCGTGTGGATCTGCGCCGGCCCGGCGATGCCCTCGTGGAGCAGCCACCCGGCCGCGAGCTCGAAGTCGTGGCCGGGGGTCCGCATCGTCACCCACACCCGACGGGCGGGCCCGCCGGGCCACGCCAGCCGGATCTCCAGCGGCTCCTCGGCGGCCACCCGGTCCTCGCGGCTGCGCTCACCCGCCTCGGTGTGCTCCGCGGTGGTCAGGCGGAGCGTCGGCCCCGGGCGCTCGGTGTGGATCACGATGCCAGCCTAGATCGGCGATTCTCCGGCGCGGACCGGTCTCGCCCGGAGATCATCCGACCAGCCGGTACGACCAGGGCAACCGATTGCCCCCGTCGCGCGTCGTACGGCATGAACGGGGGGCGATCGCCTCCTCTCTCAGAGGGAGACCCGCATGGACACCAGGTCCGCGCGCAGCCGCGCCGTGGCTGCCACCGTGGCGAGCTTGGCGCTGCTCGGGAGCGGCGCCGCGATCACGGCCGCGCCCGCCCAGTCGGCACCACCGGCGCCGAGCTTGGACTGCGCAGACGCCGTCCCCGTCTCGAGCATCACGAAGGGGATGGACGTCGAGGGACTCACCGTCACCGAGGGCACCGAGCCGACCGAGTTCGCCGGCAAGGTCATCGGTGTCCTCAAGGACGGAATCGCCCCCGGCGTCGACATGATCCTCGCCGACCTGGGCAACCAGTCGGGAGACCCGACCAACGACACCCGGATCGACGAGGTCGGCGGCATCTGGCAGGGCATGTCGGGGTCTCCGGTCTACGATGCCGACGGCGACCTGCTCGGCGCCGTGTCGTACGGGCTGTCGTGGGGTCCCTCGACGGTCGCCGGCATCACGCCGTACGAGCAGATGGACGACTACCTGCCGGGCCAGGTCGAGACCGAGGTGCCGGTCACCGAGGGCCTGGCCCGCGCGATCGCCTCCGGCACCGACGTGTCGGCGCGGCAGGCGAGCAACGGCCTCAAGCAGCTGCGGGTCCCGCTGACCATCAACGGAATCAGCCAGTCGCGGCTCAAGGACCTCCGATCGGGTGAGCAGGGCGACTACCTCCACGGGCAGGGCCGGGCCGGCACCCTCGTGGGTGCGGCCGGACCGGGCGTGATGGCCGACGCGACCTCCGTCGTCGACGGCGGCAACCTCGGGGCGGCCATGTCCTACGGCACGATCACGGCCGGCGGCGTCGGCACGGTCACCGACCGCTGCGGCGACGACGTGGTCGGCTTCGGGCACCCCATGATGTTCAGCGGGGCCACCTCGCTGGGCCTGATGCCCGCCGACGCGCTCTACGTCCAGGAGGAGTCGCTCGGCGCCCCGTTCAAGGTCGCCAACCTCGCGGCCCCCGCGGGCACCATCACCCAGGACCGGCTCACCGGGATCACCGGGACGGTCGCGAGCCTCCCGGTCGAGGTCCCGATCGAGTCCACGGTGAGCTACGGCGAGCGCGTCCCCCGCACCGGGACGAGCAGCTCGCTCTCCCAGGAGTGGACCACCGACGTCACCCTGATGCAGATGCTGGCGATGCACGACGTGGTCGTCGACGCGATCCAGCCCGGGTCCGAGACCTCGGGCGTCACCGTGACCGTGTCGGCCGACGGCCACGAGGTCCCGATCACCAGCACCGACCGCTACGTGTCCGACTACGACATCGCGTACGAGGGCCTCTGGTCGACCGGTGACCTGATCTACGCGATCTCGCGGCTCGACGATGTTGAGATCACGGGCATCACGACGTCCAGCCACGTCACCGACAGCACCGACACCTCGCGGGTCGGCCGGATGCAGCAGCGGCGCGGCGGCTCGTGGGTCTCGATCGGCCGTCGTGAGCCGGCGGTCGTCACGCCCGGTGGCCTGCTGACCGTGCGGGCCGCGCTCTCGAGCCCGGACGGCACCGAGTGGCTGACCCAGCAGGTCCGGGTGCCCCACCAGGCCCGGGGCGAGGGCCGGCTCTCCATGACCGGCGGCTCGTGGACCTGGAACGACGACCTGTGGGACGCCGACACCCTCGAGGAGGTCCAGCAGGCCGTGGCCGGCGACGTCCGCAACGACGAGGTCGAGACCCGGCTGAGCTTCTGGTCGCGCCGGGCCGAGACCGGCCGGCGGCTGGTCAGTGAGCCGCAGGCCCTGGTGGTCGAGGGCAACCGGTCGGCCTCGGTGGTCGTCCGCCGCCGCTGAGCCGTACCACCCCACGGGCGGGTCGGGAGCGCTGCTCCCGGCCTGCCCGCCGTGGTGTCCGACGTCACGCGCGCGTGGCTGCGTAACCAGTCCGCATACCCGTAGAATGTAAGAGGCTCGGAACCGTCTGAGTCTATTACACATTCCGACCCGGACCGGGTCGAGGGGAGCTGGAAGCACCATGAGCACGCAGTACCTGTCCTTCGGGGTCGTCGACGGCCGGACCCACTCCGACCGGGACCTCGAGCTCCTGCGAGCCGTGGAGCTGGAGCGCGCCGACGCCCGGCGTGCCCGTCGCGCCGACGTACGGCGCCGCTTCCTGCGCTGAGCCCGGGCCGGCACCGGGGGAGAGGTCCGGTCCGCCCGGCGTGCTCTGGCAGGCTTGCTGCCATGAGCGACCAGCGCGAGACCTTCCGCTCCATCGAGCTCACCAAGATCGGGGAGGACCGCTGGAAGGCGGTCAACGTCCGCGGCGGTGAGACCTTCATCGGGGGCGGGGGAGAGGACCCCGACTTCACGCCGGTGGAGCTGCTGCTTGCCGCGATCGCCGGGTGCAGCGCCGCCGACGTCGACGCGATCACCCGCAAGCGCGCGAGCGCGGAGTCGTTCACGGTGACCACGAGCGGCGACAAGGTGCGCGACGAGGACGGCAACCACCTGGTCAACCTGTCGGTGACGCTCGACGTGCGGTTCCCCGCGGGGGAGGAGGGCGACGCGGCCCGTGCCGTGCTGCCCCGCGCCGTGGGCCAGACCCGGGACCGGCTGTGCACCGTCGGACGTACGGTCCAGCTCGGCGCGCCGCTCGACTACCGGCTCGCCGGCGACTGACGCGTCAGCCGACCGTGGCGGACTCGATGGTGACCTCGGTCGCCGGCGGGCCGTCTGCGGCGCCGCCCCGGACGCCTGCGTCCGCGATCTTCTTCACGACGTCGAGCCCGGCGTCGTCGATGGTGCCGAACGTCGTGTAGCTCGGCGGCAGCTCGGTGTCCTCGTAGACGAGGAAGAACTGAGAGCCGTTGGTGTCGGGCCCGGCGTTGGCCATCGCGATCGTGCCGGCGGGGTACTTCTCGGAGCCGTCCAGCTCGTCCTCGAACGAGTAGCCGGGGCCGCCGCTGCCGGTGGCGGTCGGGTCACCGCACTGGAGCACGAAGATCCCCTGCGTGGTGAGCCGGTGGCAGGTCGTGCCGTCGAAGTAGCCCTGCTCGGCCAGGGACACGAACGAGTGGGCCGTGCAGGGCGTCGCCTCCTGGTCGAGCGTCGCCTCGATGTCGCCCTCGCTGGTGGAGAGGGTGACCGTCGCCTCGCCCGAGGCCGGGGCCTCCGACGCCGGGGGCTCGACGGACTCCTCGGGCGGGCTGCCGTTCTCGGGGTACGTGCAGTCGGTCGTGGGGCCGGTGGGGCCCGACTCGGAGCCGGAGGAGTCGGTCGCCTCCCCGGCGGTGCCGTCGTCGGTGCCGCACGCCGCGAGCGCGGCGGCCAGCACCAGGACCGCAGGGAGGGTCAGCAGGCGCGAGCGCATGCGGGCGATGCTAACCAGCGTCCACGCACCCGCGACGGTGGGGCGCCCGACGTAGCGTCGTCGCATGGCGGGCATCCGCAGGGCTCGCGCCGGGACGGTCGGCGTGGTCGCGATCCTGCTCCTGGGCGACGCGACCCGCAGGGCGAGCGTCAAACAGGACCACCGCGGTCAGCGCACTGCGACGGTGCGGCGGTCTCGCGTCCCCGGAGGTTGAGGTGCGAGCGCCAGCGAGCCTCGAAACCCCGGAACTTCGGGCAGGGCGGTGACCACCTCGGTCGCCGCCCTGCGACGGTGCGGGGGTTTCGAGGCTCGGGCCTGGCGGCCCTCACACCTCAACCTCCGACAAGGGGAGGGTCCGGAGAGCCCGAAGGGGGCTCTGCTCTGCGGGTATTGACATAATGTCGGTTATCGGCGCATTGCGTGTCTGGTCTGGTACCTGGTCAGGACCACGCCGTCCGGAAACACCCGGGTCTCCAGCAGGTCCAGGTGGACCCAGGTGTCCAGTGCCGTGATGAACGGCGTGCCGCCGCCCACCAGGACCGGGTGGGTGACGTCCGCGTACTCGTCGATCAGCCCGGCCCACCCAGCGTCCGCACGGCGTCAGCCTCCCCGGGAGTCGGTCAGGATCGGCTCCCAGGTTGTCATGACGTCACAGTCCCGCTTCCTGCTCGGCGAGGATCCGCAGCGGCGTGTGCAGCTTCTCCGGGACCTCGGCGACCTCCAGGAAGTGGCCGAGCCGGTGCGGGTCGAGGCGCTGATCGGACACCGTGCCGCTGGTCCTGCGCGGCACCCGGAACAGCACGTCGTCGTCGAAGTGGCGGCGAGCCACCGCGACGTTGCCGTCGGCCCACCGGTCCATGAACGCGTCGAGCACCGGATCGGGCAGCGTCAGCGTCGGCCCCGACGCGGCGGCGGCCAGTCGGCGTACGACGCGCCGGTTGTCCATCACCCCGACCCGGGCCCCTTCGCTGTGCACCCGCCGCAGGTTGAGCAATCGGAGGAACTCCACGGACTCGGCGTCCAGGCTGATGTTGGCGTCCTCGGGCACCACCAGGTCCCCCGGCGGCAGCTCGACGCCGGCGGCGTCGAGGAAGTCGGCGAACAGCGAGCCGTCGACGAACGCGTCCTGCTCGAAGCGGCGTACGACGAGCTCGGTCGGCTGCAGCACGTCCTCGAGCCGCGCCAGCCGGCCGGCGTAGTCGTAGGTGCTGCTGAGGTCGAGGTGGAGCGTACGGTCGGCGAGACGGCGGATCTCGCCGACCTTGACGTTCTGCTGGTAGCGGCTCACGAGGTGGTCGTCCTGGCGGCGCAGGTAGACCACGACCCGGAGGCTGCGCCCGAGCTCGTCGGTGAGCCGGCGCAGCCCCTCGAGCATCGGCGTCGGCGAGCCGAACAGGGTCTCGTCGGAGAACACCACCCGGTCGAGCCCGGACCCGTCGATCTCGGCGAGCAGCCGGCGCCGGAAGCGCCGCCGGAACACCGTGGGGTCCTTCGCCCTCGCGCGCTGCCACGCCGGGTCGAGGTCGAGCTCCTCGTCGGTCTTGAGCGACAGCGCCAGGTGGGTGTGCCGGGCCACGCCCGGCGACCGTGGGTAGAGCGTCCCGGCGGCGGCGAGCAGCTCCCGGTTCTGGTTCATCATCTGCTGGATCGAGGACGACCCGGCCTTGCCGGTGCCGACGTGCACGACCAGGTCGAGCCGGCGCGTGGCGGGGACGGGCGGCACGGGCGGCTCCTCCGGTCGGGCGCGCCGTCCCTCCGGCCGGCGCCGCGCCACGCTACCGCGGGGCCGGTGGGGTCACCAGCGACGGTCTGCTAGGAACAAGGCATGGCCTACGACGTCGCGGCAGTCCGGTCCCACTACCCCGCCCTCGCCTCGGGCGAGGTGTTCTTCGACGGTCCCGGCGGGACCCAGGTGCCGCAACCGGTCGTCGATGCGGTGAGCCGCACGCTCGCGGGGCCGCTGTCCAACCGCAGCCCCCACTCGCGCCCGCAGCGTGCGGCCGCGACGGCCGTCGAGGAGTGCCGGGGCGCGCTCGCCGACCTGCTGGCGGCCGACCCCCGCGGCATCGTCTTCGGCCGCAGCATGACCGCGCTGACGTACGACCTGTCGCGCACGCTCGCGCAGGGATGGGGGCCCGGCGACGAGGTGGTCGTGTCGCGGCTCGACCACGACGCCAACGTCCGGCCCTGGGTGCAGGCTGCCGAGCGGGCCGGCGCGACGGTCCGCTGGATCGACTTCGACCTCGAGACCTGCGAGCTCCGCCCGGACCACCTCGCGGCGGTGCTGGGCGAGCGCACCCGGCTGGTCGCGGTGACCGCGGCGTCCAACGTGCTCGGCACCCGTCCCGACGTCCCCGCCCTGGCCGAGCTGGTCCATGCCGCCGGCGCGCTGCTGTTCGTCGACGGCGTCCACCACGCCTCCCACTGCGCCGTCGACCTCGGCGCGCTCGGCGCGGACTTCTACGCCTGCTCCCCCTACAAGTTCGGCGGCCCCCACTGCGGCGTGCTGGCCGCCGCCCCGGCCCTGCTCGAGCGGCTGCACCCCGACAAGCTGCTGCCGTCGACCGACGAGGTCCCGGAGCGGTTCGAGCTCGGCACCCTCCCCTACGAGCTGATGGCCGGCACCGCTGCCGCCGTCGACTTCCTCGCCTCGCTCGACACCAGCGGCGCGACCACCCGTCGCGCCCGGCTCGTGGCGACGTACGACGCGATGGAGGCGCACGAGGACGTGCTGCGCACCCGGATCGAGAAGGCGCTGCTCGAGCGGCCGGACGTGACCCTGTGGTCCCGGGCACCCGAGCGCACCTCGACCCTCTACTTCACGATGCAGGGCCGGGACCCGGAGGCGGTGCACGCGGCCCTGGGCGAGCGCGGCATCAGCATCTCCTCCGGGAACTGCTACGCGTGGGAGCCGTGCCAGGCCCTCGGGCTCGGCACCGCCGGAGCGGTCCGGGTCGGCCTGGCCCCCTACAGCGACGACGACGACGTCGACCGGCTGCTGGAGGCGCTGCCCCCGCCGATCGGCTGATCCGCATGACCCACCCGCCCGACCGGACTAGTCAGGTCGAGTCAACTTCACCGTGTCCTCCCACGGGGTGCGTCCGGGCGCGCCTACCGTCGTCACAGCAGCGGACGAATCACCGAAACCCCGAGGGACGCACCATGTGGGACACCGTCGACACCAGCAGCACCCGGATGAGCCACGACATGCCGTGCCCGCGGTGCGGCCACGGGCGACACACCTACCTCGCGTGCTCGGACACCTGCTCCTGCCTCCCGGACACCGCCGAGGGCGACGGCCGTCCCACCCGGCTCACCGCCTGAGCGGGACGTCGACCTCCGACACCGTACGGAGCCTCGGCCGGTCGGTCGGCCGGCCCTCGATGTCGCCGGCCACCCAGCGCAGGTGGAGCCGACCCTCGTCGCGCACCTCGAGCACGGCCAGGTTGTTGTCGTACCAGGGTCCCCGGTCGAGCTCCCACCGCAGCGGGCTGCTCTCGACCTTCGCCCGGCGCGCGAGCCGTTGCACGAACCGCGCCAGCCGCGGTCGGGCGCCGAGGGTCGTCACGCGCTCCATGCCCACCGGCAACGGGTTGCGGATCGGGGAGCAGACTGCCTGCAGGATCGTGCTGGTGGCCCGGACGTCGGTGACGTCCGGGTCCGGCCAGGCGGTCGCGACGTAGCTGTGGTGGACGTCGCCGGACAGGAACGTGATCGTGTGCGGCGCCCGGCCCCGGCCGCCCGACGCCACGTCCAGGACCATCTCGGCGACCTCGCGGAACCCCTGCTGGAACGCCGCCCAGTGCTCGAGGTCCATCGCCTGCCGGAGCCGCTCCCCCACGGCCGCCGCGCGCTTGCCCCACGCGCCCTGGCAGAGCCCCTCGCTGAACGCCTCGGCGTGGTGGAGCCCCGGCGCGAGCAGGAACGGCAGCGACGTCCCGATCAGCACGTGGTCGACGTCGCCGCGCAGCTGCCGGTCCAGCCAGCCCATCTCCTCGCGGTCGAGGATCGAGCGGGAGTCCGGCTGCAGCACCCGCGCCGCGCGCGAGTCGACGACGACCAGCCGTACCTCCCCGTCGAAGTCGCGGGCGAAGCTCCAGCGGTAGCAGCCCGGGTCCTGGTCGGCCCGCTCGGCGAGCTCGTCGAGCTCGTCGCCGAGGTCGAGCTCCTCCTCGCCCTCCCACGTCGCCACCCGCTGCCACAGCGTGTCCTCGGCCCGGTCGGCCGGGCTCAGGTTGCCGAGGTGCTGGTAGACCCAGTACGACGACAGCCCGCCGACGATGCGGTCGTGCCACCACGACGTCTCGGCCATCTGCTGCCGCCAGCTCCAGCTGGTGTTCCAGTCGTCGCGGATGTCGTGGTCGTCGAAGATCATCGCGCTGGGGAGCGTCGAGAGCAGCCAGCGGTTCGCGGGCTCGCCCCAGGCGATGCGGTAGAGGTGGGCGTACTCCTCGAAGTCCTTGAGCTCCTCCCCCGGCGGCTCGTCGATGTCGCGACGGGAGGCGATGAACTCCTGCATCTCCCGGCTGGTCTCGTCGGCGTAGACCTGGTCGCCGAGGAACAGCACCAGGTCGGGCCACCGCTCGGCGTCGTCGCCGGCCATGTGGAGCGCGTACGAGCGCAGCGCGTCGACGCCGAACGCGTCGGTTCCCGCCTCGTCGTGGGGCACGCTGACCCGGCACGACCCGAACGCCATCCGCAGCGGCTTGCCCGGCCGCAGCGTCGGGATGATCGACGGCGGGAACGGCGAGTCCGGCTCGGGCCAGATCCGCTCCCCGCCGACGTCGACGGCGTAGGGAGTGTGCGAGCCCGGCTCCAGCCCGGCGAGCTCCACCAGCGCGTAGTGGTGGCCGTGCGCGGAGAAGGTGCGGGCGGTGGCGACGTGGTCGCCCGCCGTCACGGTCACGGTGGCGGCGTCGGAGACCTCGACCCAGATCGAGGCGGAGGTCTCGTCGACGTACCGCAGCAGCGGACCGAGCACGAGGGTCGTCATGGCGCGATCCTTGCACGCGCCCTCAGGGCCGCAGCAGCACCTTGATGGCCCGCCGCTCGTCCATCGCGCGGTAGCCCTCGGCGACCTCGGAGAGCGGCAGCTCGAGGTCGAAGACCAGGCCGGGCTCGATGGCCCCGGACAGGACGCGCTCCAGCAGGTCGGGCAGGTAGCGGCGTACGGGTGCCATGCCTCCGGCGAGGCCGACGTTCTTCTGGAACATCCGGCGCACCGGCAGCTCCACGCCGTGCGGCACACCGACGAACCCGACCGTCGAGCCCGGCCGGGCGACGGTGAAGGCGGTGCGTACGGCCGCGTCGGTCCCGACGCACTCGAGGACGGCGTCGGCCCCGACACCGCCGGTGATCTCCGCCACGGCCGCCTCGCCCGCCTCGCCACGCTCCGCGACGACGTCGGTGGCGCCGAACTTCCGTGCCAGCTGCTGCCGGGGCTGGTGCCGCGACATCGCCACCACGCGCTCCGCGCCCAGCTGGGAGGCGGCGAGCACCCCGCACAGCCCGACCGCGCCGTCACCCACCACGACCGCGGTGCTGCCGGGCCGCACCCCCGCCGTGACGGCCGCGTGCCAGCCGGTGGCCATCACGTCGGAGAGCGCCAGCAACGACGGAACCAGGTCGTCGTCGGGCATGCCGTCGGTCTTGACCAGCGAGCCCTCGGCCTGCGTGACCCGCGCGTACTCGGCCTGGCCGCTCGCGGTGAAGCCCTGGTGGGTGCAGGCGGACTGCACGCCCGCCCGGCAGTGGACGCAGGTGTTGTCGCAGTGGCAGAACGGCACCACCACGAAGTCGCCGGGAGCGAACGACCGCACCTCGCTCCCCACCTCCTCGACGACGCCCACGCACTCGTGGCCGATCGTCGACCCGGGGTCGATCTTGTTCTCCCCGCGGTACGGCCACAGGTCGGAGCCGCAGACGCAGCCGGCCACCACCTTGACGATCGCGTCGGTGGGCTCCACCAGCACCGGGTCCGGCTCGTCGCCGAGGCGGATGTCGCGGGGGGCGTGGATCGTCGTCGCTCGCATGCGTGCCATCCTTGCAACCGGACCCACGAGGCCCCCTCCCGCGCTCCCCCGACACCCCCCTCGCGATGATTTGTGCTATCTCATATCTGAGATACCGTGGCGGTCATGACCCAGGACTACAAGGGCCGCATCGGCAACCTGATCCGCGACGCGCGCAAGCACCGCGGCATGACCCAGCAGCAGCTGGCCGAACGGCTGTCCACCAGTCAGAGCGCCATCAACCGCATCGAGAAGGGACACCAGAACCTCTCCCTCGAGATGCTGGCCCGCATCGGGTCGGCCCTCGACTCCGAGATCGTCGCCCTCGGCGCCGGACCGACCCACCTGCGGGTGACCGGGCCGACCACGCTGTCGGGCAGCATCGCCGTCAAGACCTCCAAGAACGCCGGCGTCGCGCTGCTGTGCGCCTCGCTGCTCAACCGGGGCCGCACCACGCTGCGCAAGGTCGCGCGGATCGAGGAGGTCAACCGGCTGCTCGAGGTGCTGACCAGCCTCGGCGTCCACACCCGCTGGCTCAACGACGACAACGACCTGGAGATCATCCCGCCGGTCGACCTCGACCTGTCCAACATCGACGTCACCGCCGCGCGGCGCACCCGCTCGGTGATCATGTTCCTCGGGCCGCTGCTCCACCGCGCCGAGACCTTCGAGCTGCCGTACGCGGGCGGCTGCAACCTCGGCACCCGCACCGTCGAGCCGCACATGACCGCACTGCGGCCGTTCGGGCTGGAGGTCAAGGCGACCGAGGGCAGCTACCACGCCCAGGTGCAGAAGCAGACCGCGCCGGCGCGGCCGATCGTGCTGACCGAGCGCGGCGACACCGTCACCGAGAACGCGCTGATGGCGGCCGCGCTCCACCCCGGCACCACCGTGATCCGCAACGCCTCGTCCAACTACATGGTCCAGGACCTGTGCTTCTACCTGCAGCGCCTCGGCGTGCAGGTCGAGGGGATCGGCAGCACCACCCTGACCGTGACGGGCTGCGAGCGGATCGACGTCGACGTCGACTACGCCCCCGCCGAGGACCCGATCGAGGCGATGTCGCTGCTCGCGGCCGCGATCGTGACCGGGTCGCGGATCACCATCGAGCGGGTCCCGATCGAGTTCCTCGAGATCGAGCTGGCACTGCTGGAGGAGATGGGCTTCCACTACCAGCGCTCCGAGGAGTACGTCGCGCGCAACGGCCACACCCGGCTGCTCGACCTGACGACGTTCCCGAGCGTGCTGCACGCCCCGCTCGACAAGATCCACCCGATGCCGTTCCCGGGGCTCAACATCGACAACCTGCCGTTCTTCGCGGTGATCGCCGCGGTCGCGACCGGGCAGACGCTGCTGCACGACTGGGTCTACGAGAACCGCGCGATCTACCTCACCGACCTCAACAAGCTGGGCGCCCAGGTCAAGCTGCTCGACCCGCACCGGGTGCTGGTCGAGGGACCCAGCAGCTTCACCGGCACCGAGATGATGTGCCCGCCCGCGCTGCGGCCGGCCGTGGTGCTGCTGCTCGGGATGCTGGCCGCCAAGGGCACGTCGGTGCTGCGGTCGACGTACGTCATCCACCGTGGCTACGAGGACCTCGCCGAGCGGCTCAACCAGCTCGGCGCCAACATCGAGACGTTCCGCGACATCTGAGGGGCGGGTACGCGTCGGGGTGCAGGAATCCCCGGCGAGCCGGGGATTCCTGCACTTCCAAGGCGAAGTTCCGGCCGGGAAGCGCAGGGACTGCCTGCGCAGCGTGACCCGTGGGGCGGCTGGGACGACCGTCCCAGCGGTGCGCCGCGGCACGTCGTCGCGTGACGCGCGGCCGGCGTCAGCCGAAGAGGGTCTCCACCCAGGCGCGCGCGGGTTTGCGGGTGGCCGGCGGGGCGGTCATGTCCGGGGTGATCTTCGGGAGCGGCGCGGTCGACTGCGCGGAGTGGCGGTGCCAGTCGGTCTCGGCCTCGATCAGGCTGCCGAGGTCGGCCCGCTCGAGGAACACCCCGTGACCTTCCGGGCACTGGCTCACCTGCCCGGTGCCGAGGGGTCGGCTGGTCATCGGTGAGTCGCAACGGGGGCAGGTCAGTTCCTCCATGCCGCCGACGGTACTCCCCGCTCCGGCGCCCGTCCCGGGACCCACGCGGGGAACAATGCACCACGTGACGCAGTCCACTCCCCGGCCCACCGGGTACGCCTACCTCGACGATTCGCAGCGCCCGCTGGCCTTCGCGCACCGCGGCGGCGCGACCCATCCCGAGCTGGTCGGGCTGGAGAACACGCTCACGGCGTTCCGGCACGCCGCGGCGCTCGGCTACGGCTACCTGGAGACCGACGTGCACGCCACCCGCGACGGCGTGCTGCTCGCGTTCCACGACGACGTGCTCGACCGGGTCAGCGACACCACGGGCGGCATCGTGCACGCGACGTACGACGAGATCCGGCGGGTCCGGATCGGCGGCCGGGAGCAGATCCCCACGCTCGCGGAGCTGTTCGACGCGCTCCCCCACGTCCGGTTCAACATCGACCTCAAGGCCGACGCGGCGGTGCCGCTGCTGGCTCGGCTGATCGAGGAGCGGCAGGCGTACGACCGGGTGCTGGTCGGGTCCTTCTCGTTGCGCCGGCTCAACCGGTTCCGCCGGCTCACGGGCGGCCGGGTGCCCACCTCGGCGGCTCCCCTGGAGGTGGTCGCGTTCCGCTTCCTGCCGTCGGGTCGGCTGGCGGACCGCGTGACCCGGGGCCGGGTCGCCGCGCTGCAGGTCCCGCACCGGCGCGGCCCGGTCACGGTCACCTCGGCCGGTCTGGTCCGGCGCGCGCACCGGGCCGGTAAGCACGTGCACTCATGGACCGTCGACGACCCCGACGAGATGATCGTGCTGCTCGACCGTGGTGTCGACGGGCTGATGACCGATCGCACCGACATACTCAGGGACGTCCTGGCCCGGCGCGGTCAGTGGCCAGGGTGACGAGAGGGACCGACATGAGCGCACCGGCAGCCGGCATCGCCGACCTCGACCCGTTGTCGCGGTCGAAGGAGCAGAAGGCCTGGTACTGGTACGACTGGGCCAACAGCGCCTACACGACCACCATCGGCACGGTCTTCTTCGGCCCCTACTTCATCAGCCTCGCCGAGAACTCCGTCGGCGACGGCGGCCGGTTCGACTTCGGGGCGTTCACCCTGCCCCCGGGGTCGCTGTTCTTCTGGCTGATCACCGTGTCCACGATCCTGTCGGCGCTGCTGCTGCCGCCGCTCGGGGCGTACGCCGACCGCACGGCCAACAAGAAGGGGCTGCTCGGCCTGTTCGCGTGGACCGGCTCCGCGTTCGCCGCGCTGATCTTCCTCGCGACCGGGGACAACTGGTGGCTGGCCGCGATCGGCATCGTCGGCGGCAACCTGTGCTTCGGGGCTGCGGGCGTGGTCAACGACTCGATCCTGCCGCTGATCTCCACCGAGGAGGAGCGCGACCGCGTCTCCTCGCGCGGCTGGGCCTTCGGCTACCTCGGCGGCGGCCTGCTGCTGGTGCTCAACCTCGCGGTCTACCTCGGCCGCGACGCGATCGGCCTCGAGACCGGTCTGGCCGCCCGCCTGTGCATGCTCTCGGCAGCCCTCTGGTGGGCCGGCTTCACGTTCATCCCCTTCCTGCGGCTGCGCAACCACGCCCCCACGCACGTCGTCACCACGAGCGAGTCGGGGGTGCTGCGCTCGAGCTTCGGCCAGCTGGCAGCGACGCTGCGGGACCTGAAGAACTACCCGGTCGCGCTGACCTTCCTGTTCGCCTACCTCTTCTTCAACGACGGCATCCAGACC
The DNA here is from genome assembly GCA_963724225.1 of uncultured Actinomycetota bacterium. GTDB lineage: Bacteria > Actinomycetota > Actinomycetes > Propionibacteriales > Nocardioidaceae > Nocardioides. The sequence continues at coordinate 23,411 of CAVRTX010000027.1, forward strand.
GTCATCGCCTCCGCGTCGGTCTTCGGGGCCGAGGAGCTCGGCCACAGCCAGACCGTGCTGATCGCGACCATCCTCATGGTCCAGTTCGTCGCCTTCGGCGGTGCGCTGCTCTTCGGACGGGCCGCCGGCCGCTGGGGCGCCAAGCGGACGATCCTGGTCGGCCTGGTGGCGTGGATGGTCATCGTGACCGCCGGGCTGTTCCTGCCGGCCGGGAACGTCGCACTCTTCCTGACCCTCGGCGCGGCCATCGGCATCGTCCTCGGCGGCACCCAGGCGCTGGCCCGCTCCTACTTCTCGCTGCTGATCCCCCGCGGCAAGGAGGCCGAGTACTTCAGCTTCTACCACGCGATGGACCGCGGCACGTCGTGGTTCGGCACCGCCACCTTCGGCCTGGTGCTGGCCCTGACCGACTCCTACCGGCCGGCGCTGTTCGCCCTGATCGCGTTCTTCGTCATCGGCGGGCTGCTGCTGCTCCGGGTCGACACCGAGCGCGGCATCCGCGACGCGGGCAACGTCGTCCCCTCCACCATCTGAGACCGGGCCTCGCCCGTTCGGGTGTGCTGGAGATCTCGCTGAGGCGGCGGATCGTCCGCAATTCGGGGAATCTTGTGCCCGCCCGTACCGTTGGACAGGGCGAACCGTTGAACAAGGTGAGTCCTTTGCGTGCCGCAGCTCTCGGGTGATCGTTCCCGTTGCGGCGCCTCGACGGGGGAACCAACGACCAGGGAGGTGGCTCATGGCGGAGCGCACACTACGTGGCGCCCGACTCGGTGGCCAGAGTTTTGAGGACGAGCGCGGCATCGAGTTCGCGGCACGTCAGCAGGTCGGCTACCGCTGCAAGCGGGGCCACGACTTCGAGATCACCATGTCGGTGGAGGCGGACATCCCCGCGACGTGGGAGTGCCCGCGCTGCGGCGCGGAGTCGCTGAGCGTCGACGGGATCCAGCCGGAGGCGAAGGCCGAGAAGCCCGCCCGCACCCACTGGGACATGCTGCTCGAGCGCCGGTCCGAGAAGGAGCTCGAGGACATCCTCAAGGAGCGGCTCGAGCTGCTCCGGGGTGGCGAGATCGGCCCGGCCCACCTCCACCGCGGCCGCAAGAAGAAGGTCAGCTGACCCGCACCGTGACGGCCTAGTCGTCGTCGACGACCTCGCCCCGGATCACCGGCCCCTCGCCGGCGGGTCCGGGGCGTCGTACGTCTCGGGGCTGGTTCGAGGCCAGCAGCCGTCGCGCCACCGCCCTCGCCAGCAGCCCCCGCGCCACCGGCCGGGTGACAGGGAGGATCAGCAGCATCCCCACCGCGTCCGAGACGAAGCCCGGCGTCAGCATCAGGGTGCCACCGATCAGGATCAGCCCCCCGTCGGCGAGCTCGCGGTGCGGCATCCGGCCGGTCTGCAGCGCGGTGGTCAGCGCCTCCCAGGCGCGGCCGCCCTCGCGCCGGACCAGCCAGGTCCCGATCACGCTCGACAGGATCAGCAGCAGGATCGTCCACCAGGCCCCGATCACCTCGCCGATCTGGATCAGGACGTAGATCTCCAGGAGCGGCACGCCCACGAAGAGCACGACCAGGATCAGGCGCGTCCAGCGTCGCCTGCGGGTCATCGGCGGCCTCCCCGGCTGCGCAGCCAGTGCCACAGCTGTCGGCCCCGCTCCCCCAGCCCCCACGCCGTGATCCGGCGCAGCGACTCGGCCGCCACGGCCGGACCCATCTTGGAGTCGCCGCGGACCCGCTCGACGAACTCGATCGGCACCTCGCGCACGACCATCCCGGCCCGCACCACGCGGGCGGCGAGGTCGGTCTGGAAGACGTAGCCGGTGGAGCGGACGGTCTCGAGCTCGATCTTCTCCAGCGCCTCGCGCCGGTAGAGCCGGTAGCCGGCCGTCGCGTCGCGGACGTCGATGCCGAGCAGCAGCCGCACGTACAGGTTGCCGCCCCGCGACAGCGCCTGCCGGCGGAGCGGCCAGTTGGTCACCGACCCCCCGGGCACCCAGCGCGAGCCGATGACGAGGTCGGCGTCGGCGAGGGCGTCGACGAGTCGCTGCAGCTGCTCGGGCTGGTGGGAGCCGTCGGCGTCCATCTCGCCGAGCACGTCGTAGCCGGCGTCCAGCGCCACTCGGAAGCCGTGCAGGTAGGCGGCGCCCAAGCCCTCCTTGCTGGTCCGGTGGACCACCGAGACCGCTGGGTCGGCGATGGCCAGCCGGTCGGCGACCTCGCCGGTGCCGTCGGGCGAGGCGTCGTCGACGACGAGCACGTCGACGTCGGGTTGCGCCGCGCGGAGCCGTCCGACCACCCAGGCCAGGTTGGCGGCCTCGTTGTAGGTCGGCACCACCATGCACGCCCTGCCGGGGGGCCTCCTGCCGGGTGCTGACACTGGCCTGCTCACGCCTTCCCGCCCTTGCTCCGCTGCCGCCGAGAATACGGGAGCAGCCCCAGCAGCAGCCCGACGACGGTGGCCAGCACGGCGAGCCGGCCGGGCCACGGACCCAGGCGTACGGCGGGCGTCAGCCCCTCGGCCAGCCCCACCTCCTCCAGCAGCACGTCCTGGGTGCGGGTGCCGGCGCGGGCCACGACGTGGCCGTCGGGTGCGATCACCCCGGACACCCCGTTGGTCGCCGCCACCAGGACGTAGCGACCGGTCTCCAGCGCCCGCAGCCGCGAGATCTCGAACTGCTGCTCGATCTGCGAGGTCAGGACGAACATCGCGTTGCTGGTCTGGACGGTGAGGATCTGGCCCCCGGCCCGCAGCTGCTCGTGGATGCCGTCGTCGTAGGCGACGTCGAAACAGATGGCGTCGGCGACGAGGGTGTCGCCGACGGCGAGCGGCTCGGTACGGGTGCCGCCGAGCATGTCGCGCGGGATCAGCCGCAGCTGCCCGAAGCTGCCGATCCCGAGGTCGCGCCACGGGATGTACTCCCCGAACGGCACCGGGTGCCACTTGGTGTAGCGGTCCGCTGCGCCGGTGCCGGGCTCCCAGACGATGCCCTGGTTGAGGACGTGCTCGGTGCCGGCGTCGACCATCGCGCCCACCAGCACCGGGACCTGCACCGCCGCGCTGGCGCGCTGGATGCCGGAGTTGACCTCGCTGTCGAGGAACGGGTCGACCGCGGTCGAGTTCTCCGGCCAGACGACGAAGTCCGGCTCCGGCTGCTCCCCCGCCGCCACCTCGTCGGCCAGCCGTACCGTCGCGTCGACGTGGTTGCGGGTCACCTGCTGGTGGTCGAGCAGGATGTCGGTGCCGTCGCCCGGGACGTCGCCCTGGACGACCGCGACGGTCCGGTGGTCGGTGGTGGGGACGGTGTACGGGGCGAGGGCGGGGAGCAGGCTCACCGCCGCGACGCCCGCGGCGACCAGCCCGACCCGGACCCGTGCCGGGCCGGTGACCAGCTGGGCCAGCAGCGCTCCCAGCACCGCCAGCAGGTAGGACAGCCCGGCCATCCCGATGTAGGCCAGGGCGTCCTGCCAGGGCGTGCCCGCGACGGCGTACGACAGCCGGCCCCACGGCATCCCGCTGAACGGCCAGTCCGAGCGGATCGTCTCGACGGCCACCCAGGCAGCGCCGAACCACCAGGCCCCGCCGCGACGGCGCAGCAGCACCGCCGCCGCCGACCCGAGCGCGGCGAAGTACGCGGCCTCGAGCCCGGCGAGCGCGAGCCACGGCCCGACGCCCACCGCCCGCATCCAGAACAGCAGGACGAACTGGAACCCGATGCCGAAGGCGAGGCCGGGCAACCAGGCCCGGCGGGCGGGCAGCCCGCGGACGCAGAGGACCAGTCCGGCGACCCCGAGCGGCAGCAGCACGGCCAGTCCGACCGGCTCGAAGGCCTGGGCCAGAAGTGCTCCGGCGAGCAGCGCGCACGCGGACCGGAGGAGCACGGGGGCAAAGGTACCTGCCGCGGCCAGCGGGGCCGACGGGAGCACGACCTTGCAGGGCGCGGAAGAGCCCCCCGTCCTTCGGGCCGATCCAGCACCGACTGGCTGCCGATGCCACACCGTTGTCTAGGGAACCCGAGAGCCCTTCCGCCTCCGTCCTCGCGGTGCGGGACCGACCTCCGTGAACCAGGTCGGACAGCGGTGGCGCCCCACCTCCGACCCATCACTCGGACGGCGGTCCCGGAGGCCGCGACCTGCATGACGGACGTGACGCAGCCTCCGCCGGATCGACCTCCCGTGTCAACCGGCGGATGACCTGCGGGAACGTACGAAACCGCAGGTCAGCGGCGGGCCGGACAGTCTGAACCAGTTTGCAAAAAGTCACTGGTCTGGGCGTGTCGCGACAGACACGCCGGGATGTGGTCAGCGGTAGCCGTGACGTCGCCGGCCGGGTGCGGTGACGGCCTCGAGCAGCCTGCGCTTGTACGGCCGCAGCTCGGTCTGCCAGCGCCGGTCCGCTCTGATCTCCAGCGAGCTCGACGGTCCGCTGCGACTCCGACTTGAGGACCGGCATGTTGGCCGCGACGACGTGGGTCGCCCTGGCCGGGTCCCCGGGCGGTACGGCCGGCACCCCGAGCCACCCGGAGATCCGGGCCACGGTCTCCTCCGGGTCTGGCCACGAAGTCCTCGTAGCGCAGCGTCATCCGGCGCTCCGCCGGCACCTCCTCCAGGAAGGCCGCCGCCCGGTGGTCGGTCCGGCTCCACGCCGCTCCGTCGCGGAGGAGACCGTAGTCCTCCCACCGGACGACGAGCGAGGACGCCTCGCCGCTGGCCTTCTGCTGCCGGCGGAACCTTGCTCGCGAGTAGACCGAGCCCCGCGGGTCCCTGACCAGGTGCAGCAGCCAGGCATCCACCCCGGGGAGCTCGCGCACCAGACGGGCGTCGTCGACCCCCTTCGAGCTGTCGACCAGGACGGTGTCACCGAACGCGTGGGCGGCCTCCCGGTAGAGCTCGTTCAGGTGTGCGGCGTAGGCGTCGTGGTTCTCCGGCGCGTGACGAACACGGTCGTCGTTCTGCACGGCGGCCGCGTCCGCACTCGAGCCGAAGGGTGCGCCTTCGGCATGCAGCACCCGTTCGGCGACCACCGACCAGACCGGGCACTGGTCGAGGGGCTGACCGCAGGTGCAGTCGCGCTGGGTGTCGTACCGCTTCCAGAAGTGCTTCACCTCGCCGCAGTAGGAGACGGCGAGTCGTTCCTGCAGCAGCAGCCCGAGCACGGTGGACCCGCTGCGCGGGTAGCCGAACATCATCAGGACCCGTGCGTCACCCATGCCTGCCCCCCAACCGGCCGAGAGTGGGACACCCTACTCCCCGCGACGGCCCGGGACGTGCCTTTCGGTGGAGGTCAGGGGACGACGACGGTCCCCGTGGCGGTGGTCGCCAGCAGCGGCGGGTCGAGCACCTGCGCCGCCCCGGGCCGGTCGGGCGTCGCGGCGCCTCGGGCGACGACGTGGACGGTGAACTCCAGCTGCCGCGAACGGGTGCCGACCCGGACGATCTCGCAGCCGATCTCCAGCACGTCGCCGGCCCGGACAGGCTCGCGGAACTGGACGTCGGAGTAGGAGGCGAACAGGCCCTCGTCACCGTCGGTGAGGATGCACATCTCGGTGGCGACGTCGCCGAACAGCCCGAGGCTGTAGGCACCGTCGACGAGGTGGCCCGCGTAGTGGGCGTGCGCGTACGGGACGTAGCGGCGGTGGACGACGCGGGTGCCGACTGCTGCGGTCATGACGCCTTCTCGGTCGGGGAGCCGGTGACGCGGTGGACGAGGAAGCTGGCCACGTCGGCGGGGGTGGTGCCGCGGCTGAAGACCCGGTCGACGCCCAGGTCGCCGGCGGCGCCCTCGTCGAAGCGGGGCCCGCCGACCACCAGCAGCGGCTGGCGGTCCACCGGGTACGCCTCGCGGAAGGCGGCTGACATCTCGCGGGTGTTGAGCAGGTGGGCGTCGCGCTGGGTGACGACCTGCGAGACCAGGACCGCGTCGGCAGCCTCGGCCAGCGACCGCTCGACCAGCTCCGGCACCGAGACCTGGGCACCGAGGTTGACCACCTTGATCTCGCGGTAGTACTCGAGACCCTTCTCGCCGGCGAAGCCCTTGATGTTGAGGATCGCGTCGATGCCGACCGTGTGGGCGTCGGTGCCGATGCAGGCGCCGACCACCACCAGCCGGCGGCGCAGCGAGCGCTTGATCGCGGCGTTGGCCTCCTTCGGCGTCAGCAGCGGGAAGTCGCGCTCGACGACCTGCACCTTGTCGGGCTCGACCAGGTGGTTGACGCGCCCGTAGACCACGAAGAAGGAGAAGCCCTCGCCCATCGGCTTGCCGTGCACGACGAGCGCGGGGTCCATGCCCATCTTGTTGGCGAGCTGGAGGGCCGCGCCGTCGGCGACCTTGGAGTGGGGCATGGGCAGCGTGAAGGAGAGCTGCACCATGCCGTCGCCGGTGGTGTCGCCGTACGGCCGGATCGGTGGGGTGGTGTCATCGGCCCTCCTGGAGGATCTCCGTCGCCGGGTTGTAGTAGGCCTCGGACTTGCGCGCCACCCCGTCGAGCCCGCGTCCGCCCTCGGGCGGGCGCTTCATCAGGCCGAAGGTGCCGTCGCCGATCGCCGCCAGCAGCGGCGGGTGCCCGGCGTCGTCCTGGTCGTGGGCGATCCGGTCGAGCAGCGAGATCGCCTCGTCGAGGACGTGCTCGGCGCGCTGCTCGATGAAGCCGCCGGGGGCCGGGCGGAAGTCCTCGTGGAGGTTGCCGGCGGCGTTCATCACGTAGCGGACGTTCTGGAGGGCCAGGTCGCGGTCGGAGAGCCAGGGGGTCACGACGGCCTCGGTCATCATCCCGACCAGCAGGATCCCCTGGCCGGTCAGGGCCCCGACCAGGTTGAAGAACCCGTCGAGCAGGTAGCCGCGGAAGACGTCGCCGGTCATGTGGCGGGTCGGCGGCATCCACTTCAGCGGGGCGTCCGGGAACAGTGCCCGCGCCAGCATCGCGTGGGCCAGCTCGAGCCGGAACGAGTCGGGGACGTCGGGGTCGATCTCGAAGGCGTGGCCGAGGCCGAGCTGCCAGTCCTCGAGCCCCGCCTCGCGGGCGAAGAACTCGTTGAGGAGCTGGCTGGTGGTGACGGTGTGGGCAGCCTCGACCGCGTCGGCGGTGGTGAGGTAGTTGTCCTCGCCGGTGTTGATGATGATGCCGGCGCGGGCGTGGACCTGGCGGCTGAACCGCTGGTCGACGAACGTCCGGACCGGGTTGATGTCGCGGAACAGGATTCCGTACATCGAGTCGTTGAGCATCATGTCGAGCCGCTCGAGACCGGCCAGCGCCGCGATCTCGGGCATGCAGAGGCCGGAGGCGTAGTTGGTGAGCCGGATGTAGCGGCCGAGCTCGCGCGAGGTCTCGTCGAGGGCCGCCCGCATCAGCCGGAAGTTCTCCTGCGTCGCGTAGGTCCCGGCGAACCCCTCGCGGGTCGCGCCCTCGGGCACGAAGTCGAGCAGCGACTGGCCGGTGCTGCGGATCACCGCGATCACGTCGGCCCCCGCCCGGGCGGCCGCCTGGGCCTGCGGGATGTCCTCGTGGATGTCGCCGGTGGCGACGATCAGGTAGACCCACGGCTGCGCCGGGGCGTCGCCGACGTCGGCGATCATCCGCTCCCGCTCGGCGCGCCGCTCGTCCATCCGGGCGATGCCCGCACCGACGGCGGCCCGGGATGCGCCGCTCGCGCGCTCGGCGTCCTCGCCCTCGGGCAGCCGGAACCGGACCGAGCCCGCCCCCGCCTTCTGGGCGAGACCCGTCAGGTCGTCGGCCTCCCCGCGCAGCAGCGCGTCCCAGACCGGTAGCGCCAGGCCGTGCTCGAGGCCGATGTCCGCGCGGACCGCGTCGGCCAGCCGGTTGACCCACGGCGTGCCGTCGGGGTCGGCGCCGCCGAGGCCGGCCAGCCGCAGCGTGGCCCGCTCGACCGAGACCGTCGTGTGCTGCTGGGCAAGGGTGACCACGGGCTGCCCGACCGTGCCGGCCAGGGCCCGGGCCCGCTCGACGCGCGCCGGGTCGAGGGCGAGTCGCGCCGCGGTGCTGGTGGTCACAGTCTCTCCTCGAAGAGTCGTCGTACGCCTTCATGCTGCCGCAGCAGCCGCAGCGCGTGCTCGGCGTGGCCGGGCACGTACCCGTTGCCGACCAGCATCGTCACGTCGGCGGCCAGGCCCTCGGCCCCCAGGGCTGCGGCCGAGAACGAGGTGGCCATCGAGAAGAAGATGACGGTGCCGCCCTCGGCGGTGGTGAGGATCGCGCCCCCCTCGCAGCCCGGGACGTCGACGCAGACGACGGTCACGTCGGCCGGGCCGCCGGCGGCGGCGACCGCGTCGCGCAGCGCGACCGGGTCTCGCGCGTCGGCGACCACGACCTCGTCGGCGAGGGAGGCGGCCTCGAGCCGGTCGGCCTCCTCGCGGTGGGGCACGACGCCGATGGTCCGCCGGGCGCCCGCGTCACGGGCGGCCGCGAGGCTCAGCGAGCCGGACTTGCCGGCCCCGCCGACCACGACGACGGTGGGGTCGGCGTACCTCCCCACCACCCGGGCGGTGAGGGCAGGCGCGCCGCAGACGTCCATGACGGCCAGGCTGAGCTCCGGCGCCAGGTCGTCGGGGAGCACCGCGGCGATCGAGCGGCCGAAGAGGATCGCGTAGCCGTCGCACGGGACCTGCTCGCTGCGGCCGTCCCAACGCGCGAGGCCGTCCTCGACGACCAGCGGGGTCAGCGTGAGCGAGACCAGCGTGGCGACCCGGTCGCCGACCCGGAGGCCGAGCGGGGACTCCTCCCCCACGGCCTCGACGGTGCCGACGAGCATGCCGCCCGACCCGGTCTCGGGGTTCTGCATCTTGCCGCGCCCGGCGACGATCTCCAGCACCGCCTGCCGGACGGCGTCGCCGTCGGGGTGCGTGCGCTCGAGCTGGCGGAACGACGCGGCGTCGAGGTTGAGCCGCTCGACCCGGATCCGGACCTCGTCGGGCCACAGCTCGCGGCGGGTGTCGAGGCGCTGCGCGGCCTGGGGCAGCACCGCCGCGTCGTCCAGCACCCGGTGGAGGCCGGTCGGGTCACTCACGACCGAGCCCTCGGTAGACATGACCACAGCGTGTTCTCCGTTGCTTTCGCTGATCTTCCGCAAAACGTCCGGCGGTTGGTTGGACTTGCCGGAGACTGTTCTCGTACTCTGACAGAAGAGCCGTGCGTCACACAAACGACGCACCGACCCTGCGTCACGCCTGAGGGAGAACAGATGAGCATCGAGACCGCGATCGACCTGGAGACGGGCCAGCCCTACCCGTACGCCGCCGTCGAGCTGGTCGAGCCCGACTGGACCCGCTTCCCGGGGTGGAAGGACGTCACGGTCGCCGAGTGGGAGTCCGTGCAGTGGCAGCGCGCCCACTGCATCAAGAACACCAAGCAGCTCCGCGAGCTGCTCGGCGACCTCGTCGACGAGCGGTTCTACGTCGACCTCGAGCGCGACCAGGCCGAGCGGGCCACCATGTCGATGCTGGTGCCGCCGCAGATGATGAACACGATGGCGCCCACCACGGAGCCCGCCGGCCCCGGGTCGCTCACCGACGCGTTCTACGCGGACCCGATCCGGCACTACATGATCCCGGTGCTCTCCGACCGGCGCACGGACTGGCCCTCCCACCCGCACGCCACGCGCGACTCGCTCCACGAGCACGACATGTGGGCGACCGAGGGGCTCACCCACCGCTACCCCACCAAGGTGCTGGCCGAGCTGCTGCCCACCTGCCCGCAGTACTGCGGCCACTGCACGCGCATGGACCTGGTCGGCAACTCCACCGCGGTGATCGACAAGCTCAAGTTCGTCGGCAAGCCCAACGACCGGCTCGGCGACATGATCGACTACCTGCGCCGTACGCCCTCGGTGCGGGACGTGGTCGTCTCGGGCGGCGACGTGGCCAACATGCCGTGGCCGCGGCTCGAGGCGTTCCTCACCCAGGTGCTCGAGGTCGACAACATCCGCGACATCCGGCTGGCGACCAAGGCCCTGATGGGCCTCCCCCAGCACTGGCTGCAGGGCGACGTCGTCGACGGCATGGGCCGGGTGGCCGCCATCGCCCGCGAGCGCGGCGTCTCGATCGCGATCCACACCCACGTCAACCACGCCAACTCGGTGACCCCGCTGGTCGCGAAGGCGGCGCGGGCGATGCTCGACACCGGCATCCGCGACGTCCGCAACCAGGGCGTGCTGCTCAACGGCGTCAACGCCGACCCGCACGCGCTGCTCGACCTGTGCTTCCGGCTGCTCGACGGCGCGCAGATCATGCCCTACTACTTCTACATGTGCGACATGATCCCGTACTCGGAGCACTGGCGGGTCTCGCTCGCCGACGCGCAGCGGCTGCAGCACCACATCATGGGCTACCTGCCGGGCTTCGCGACGCCGCGCATCGTGTGCGACGTGCCGTTCGTCGGCAAGCGCTGGGTCCACCAGAACGCCGACTACGACCAGGTGCAGGGCATCTCGTACTGGACGAAGAACTACCGCACCTCCATCGAGGCGGCCGACCCCGAGGCCCTGACCCGGACCTACGAGTACTACGACCCGATCCACACCCTCCCCGAGGAGGGGCAGCGCTGGTGGGCCGAGCACGGCCGGCTCGACGAGACCGCGCTGAAGGCTGCGGAGATGGCCGAGGCGTCGCGTCGTACGGCGGCGCTGCAGGCCCACTGAGCCCCTGCTTCCCGGAGCCCCCGTCCCCGCCGCACGGCGGGGTCGGGGGCTCCCGCACGTCCCGGGCGGAGCACACGTCCGTCCCTGCGTACGCAGGGACGGACCGGGGTTACAACCAACTGCGTATGTCCCCCGCGGCGCGACTGCCCTAGCGTCGGAGCAGCGTCGAAACTATTGGAACAAGGGGGGATCGACGTGGGGGACAACACCACCATGTCTACATCGGATCTCAGCAGGAGATCCGTCATCAAGCGTGCCGCGGTGGTCGGAGCTGCGACCGCCTGGGCCACACCCACGATCCAGTCGATCGCCTCGCCGGCGTTCGCGGCAGGCTCGCCTCCGGGCGCCTGTGGGTCGTGCATGACGGGTGGCGGCCAGATCGTCACGATGGCCGGCGCGCCGGTCGTCTTCATGGGCAACACCATCCCGAAGCTGAGCTTCGGCCTCGGCCAGCTGTGCTGCGAGGACTGGAAGACCGAGCAGATCGAGGTCAACGCCCACCCGACCAACAAGGCGAAGGACGACATCAGCTGGCACTTCACGACGGCCACGCTGACCTGCACCAAGACCGGCAACCCGGCCCCGCCGCCCAACACCGCGGACTGTGCCAACCAGTTCGTGGGCACCGCCAGCGACAGCGCCGGCAACACGCTGACGTTCACCCTGGTGGACAACGGTGAGCCCGGTCAGGACGTCGACTTCGTCTCGATGACGGTGAGGAACTCCGGCGGCGCCACGCTGCTGTCCGGCACCGGGACGCTCGACCGCGGCAACCTCCAGATCCACGAGGGTCTGGGCCCGCTCGAGCACGACTGCTCCGGCTGCTGACGCACGAACACCGCACGATCACACATCACGCCATGGGGGGAATGATGGATCACACGGAGCTCGAGGGCGACGGAGCGGCGGGTCTCGACCGCCGGTCCGTCCTCAGGCGGGGCGCAGTGCTCGGCGGAGCCCTGGTCTGGACGGTTCCGGCCGTCCAGACCATCGCCGGGCCGGCCTTCGCGGCCGGATCGCCCAGGTGCGAGACGAGCCTCACGGGTCGTCTCAACGGGAAGTGCGTGACCTTCACGTTCGACGCCACGGAGCAGTGCTGCAGCTGCATCTCCGGGAGCGGCCTGCCGCTCCCGATCGGGATCGCGGTCTGCGCTGCCACCAAGGCGTGCGTCCCGTCCGGCCCGCCGACCCAAGACTGCTGAGAGAGGAGCACGCCATGTCTGACGTCAGATGAGGCGCAGAAGCAGATCCTGCTCGACCTCTTGCAGTCCGGTGGTCTCGTGGCGACCGACGGTGACGCCGTCACCGTCGCCGCCGGCGGTGACTCGGTCACCTTCGAGGCCTGAGCGGCATTGACCCACCACAAGAGGTCCGCTCACCCCACAAGCGGACCTCTTGTGGTGCCACCGGGTCGCGGGTGACCCGGTGGATCTAGTGGGGGGATGAGGAAATGGGAAGTTCGATGAGATCACCCGAAGAACCTGTCGGCATGGACCGACGAAGCCTGCTGCGGCGGGGTGCCGTCGTGGGCGGCGCCGTCGCCTGGAGCACGCCGCTGGTGCAGACGATCGCGTCTCCCGCCTTCGCGGCGGGGTCGCCGTTGTGTGACACCAAGGTGGAGGCCAACGACTGCACGTACACCTACGTCGCCACGGTCGACTGCTGCGAGTGCGTGGAGTCGCACCCCAACCTGAGCAAGGCGGAGGCGCTCGCGCGCTGTGCCAGCGAGGGACGGTGCAAGGAGGACCAGGTCGTCTGCGGCGAGGAGGAGAAGGACGACGAGGGCGAGGGCGACGACGAGTCGATCAAGCCCGAGGTCCCGAGCGTGATCCCCGCCGGGAGCTGAACCACACGTCGAGACGGCCCGGTCCCGCTGCTCAGGCAGCGGGGCCGGGCCGTCTCAGTGTCATCGGAGCCGTGCCGGTCCAGGGCACGAGGGTGGGACGGGTCAGCGCAGCAGCACGAGGCCGTCGCGGGCGAGGCCGGTCAGCAGCGTGAGCACGTCTGCCCGGATCCGGTCGGCCGGCTGCCCGAACGTGGCGGCGAGCTCCTCGATCGTGACCCGGACCGGCGTCACGCCGTCGCACAGCAGGAACACCAGCGACGCGATCGGGTCCAGCCGGTGCAGCTCCTCGCGCTCGGCGTTCCAGGCGACGACCTCGCGGTCGACCTCGACCCACTCCAGCACCGGCGCCTCGCGACGCACCGGTACGACGTCGAGCGTCACCTCACCCGGGAGCGTGCTCACAGCGTGTCCAGGATGCGCTGGCTGACGAGCTCGTGGACCAGCTCCACGGCGTCCTCGAGGTTGCCGACCCGGAGCCGGGCACAGGTCGCGGTCCGGGCCAGCCGGGCTGCGACCTCGAGGTTGCGGCGCGGGTGCCGGGCGAAGTCGAAGGTCATCCGTGCCAGCTCGTGGGTGGCCTCGGCCGGGCTCACGGGGAGCACCTCGGTGGTCGCGCCGGCGACGTACTTCGGGAACAGCACGACCTCGGGGGCCGCGACCGGCCGGGTGTTGGTGCGGGCGCCGAGGTGGTGCGGCTCGACGAACCACTGGACCCGGGGCCGGAAGTCGTCGAGCGGTGCGCACTCCGGGAACAGCGGCCACGACCCGGGGTCGAGGCTCAGCGTCTTGCCGAACGGCGACACGTGGCACGTCTCCGGGTCGAGGGCGACGGCCTCGTCGGTGACGTAGGCGAAGCCGCTGCGCAGCAGCCCGGCCACGGTCGTGGTCTTGCCGGACTCCATGTCGGCGGCCAGCACCACGGTGACGCCGGCGAGCGTGGCCGAGGCGGCGTGCATGAGGACGTAGCGGTCGACGGAGTGCTCGATCACCGAGCGGTTGACGTGCCAGGTGATGCCGCCCAGCACCGCCTGGGTGCTGCGGCCGGTCGCGAGCCGCTCGTCGCCGGCGTAGGCGGACACGAAGCCCTCGCGGTCGGCGCTTCGGATCTCGTAGCGGACGCGCGGCGTGACGGGCGCGCCGACGCCCGCGCGGACGCGGAAGGGTGCGATCACGGGCGCCAGCGGCTCGACCGGCCACCCGTCCTCGACCAGGACCTCGAAGGTGTGCTCCAGTGCGCGACACGGCCCGCTCGACCACGCCCACCGGGTCTGCGGCGACGGAGCGGGCGGCGCGGGGCGCTCGACCAGGGTGGTCACCGGATCACCCCCGCCCACACCATCTCCCGGAGCGCGGTCTCGACGTCCTCGCGTGCCCGGGCCGGGTCGACCTCGAACAGCACGCACACGGCGTCGACCATCTCGGTCACCGCGGTCTGGCCGTCGCACAGCTCCCACAGCGCGAGCGCGGTCGGGTTGAGCGCGAGCGCGACCGGCGCGTCGGGTGTCCCGGGGACGACGACGGCCCCCTCGTCCCAGCGTTCGACGGGCTGGCTGCTGGTCCGCCGCGGGCGGACGGGGAGGACGTCAGTCATGGGAGACCTCCAGGAGCTTCGGGCGTACGTCGTGGCTGACGGCGAAGGCTGCCGCCTCGGTCCGCGAGGCCAGCCCGAGCTTGCCGAGCAGGCGGTTGATGTGGGTCTTGGCGGTGTAGGGAGAGATCACCAGGCGTGCGGCGATCTCGCGGGTGTCGGCGCCCCGGCCGAGCAGGGCGAGGACCTCGCGCTCCCGCGGGCTGAGCGAGTCCAGCCGGTCGCCGGCCGGCTCCTCCTGGCGACGAGCGACGACCACCTCGTGCAGCACCGCGCCGAGCAAGTGGGCGGGAATGTGCGTGTGGCCCTGGGTGACGGTCCGCACCGCGAGCACCAGGCCGGCCAGGCCGTTGGTCGCGGCCACGATGCCGACGGCTCCGCTGGCCAGCAGCTCCAGGTGGGTCTCGCGGCCCGGGCGGGTGATCACGACGACCCGTCCGCCGGAGTCCGACAGCTCGTGGCACAGGCGGGCGACGGCGTCGCCCCCGAAGTCGGCGTCCAGCACCGTGACGTCCGCGGCGGCGTTGGCCACCAGCTGCCGGAGCTCCCGCTCGGTGTGGGCGGTGTCGACCTCGGCCCCGAGCTCCTCCGCGAGCGTGGCGGCCATCCCGTCGGCGACGACGGGTGCGGGGTGGGCGACCAGGATCCTCATCGGGCGGCCGCTCCCGCGTACCCCTGGACGGTCCTGCTGGCCCGACCGCTGCGCTGCACCAACGGAACCACGGCGTAGCGGTGGGAGACGCCGAGCTTCGCCATCAGCCGGGCCACGTGGGTGCGGGCCGTGTGGTAGCTGATGCCGAGCGCCTCGGCGATGCCGACGTTGGTGGCGCCACCACCGATCAGCTGCGCGATCTCGAGCTCGCGACGGGTGAGGTCGCGCAACGGGTCCGGCGCGGCCTCGGGCGCGGCCGGACGGCCTCCGCCCCGCGCCAGGTCGGACACCGTCCGGACCAGGCGGTCGACCGGGACGTCCCAGGCCACGACGTCGGCCGCGCCGATCCGGGCACCGGCGCCGATCGCGGCCTCGTCGGCGGCCGGGCACAGCAGCAGCACCGGCACGGCGTGCGCGCCGTTGCGGACGCCGGGGACCCGGTCCAGCTCCGCGGGCCGGGCGACCACCACCACGACCACCTCCACGTCGGGCGCGGGCACCATCGACACCTGCATGCCGGCGCGACCCAGCGCCGCGGCCGCGCACTGGGCCTCGAGCAGGTGGCCGGGGGCCAGCAGCACCTCAGTCACGTTCGCCACCCGTCTCCGCTGCCCGGGTCACGTCGGACGCGTGGTCCAGGATCCGGCGTACGGCGTGCGCGATCCGCCGCACCTGGTCATCGCTCATGTGCGACCACAGCGCCGGCGAGATCACCGAGCGCGCCAGCCGCTCGGTGCGCCCGAGCGGGCGGTGCGCCAGGTGTGCGTACGCCTGCTGGCGGTGGATCGGCGGGTCGTAGTAGTGGCGGGAGTCGACGCCCTCGGCGGCCAGCGCCCGGCCCAGGGTGCGCGCCGAGATGCCGGTGACGTCCTCGTCGAGAACCACGGTGAGGTCCTTGTAGGTGGACACGTCGCCGTCGTCCAGCCGCGGCCCGCGCACGCCGGGCACCTCCCCCAGCTCGGCCCAGAACAGCCGCACCAGCGCGTGGCGCCGGACCAGCGCGTCGTCGAGCAGCGACAGCGAGTGCAGGGCGGTGGCGGCGTGCAGCTCCGACATCCGGGCGTTGAGACCGACGAAACGGCAGTCGTAGTCGCCGGGGTTGCCGTAGTCGCGTCCGAGCCGCAGCGTGTGCGCCAGCTCCTCGTCGCGGGTCGCGACCAGGCCACCCTCCCCCGCCACGACGACCTTGGTCGGGCTGAGCGAGAACACCTCGGCGACGCCGAACCCACCGATCGGCGTGCCCTGGCGGACCGAGCCGAGGCCGTGGGCGGCGTCGTAGACGAGCGGGATCCCGGCCTGGTCGGCCAGCTCCTGGAGCGCCTCGGTCTGGCAGGGCGTCCCGTAGACGTGGGTGGCGGTCATCGCCGTGGCCCGGCCACCGAGCTCCTCGAGGGCGGCCGCGGCGTCGGCCGGGTCGAGCGTCAGGGAGTCCTCGGAGACCTCTGCGAAGACGGGGGTGCCGCCCGCCCAGGCGACGGCGTGGGCACTCGCGGCGAAGGTGAAGCTGGGCAGCACCACCGGGCCCCGGGCGCCGACGGCCTGCAGCACCAGCATCAGGCCGGAGGTGCAGCTGGAGACACCGACCACGTGGGGGACGCCGAGCCGGGCGGCCACGGTCTCCTCGAGCTCGCGCACGGTGGGACCGTTGGTGAGGATCCCGGACCGGAGGATCCGCTCCTGACGCCGGACCAGCGACCGGGTCCGTCCGAGCGCGGGCCGGACCAGCGGGAGCTTCTCGTCGAAGGCCGGCGTGCCGCCGAGCGCGGCGGGCAGGTCGGTGGCGGTCAGCAGGATGGTCATGTCAGTGCTCTTTCTTCACGGTCGGACAGGGAGAGGTGCTCCGCCCGGGGGCGGGGAGCGCGGAGGGCGAGGAACACGAGGACGAACGGCAGGACCTGCACCCGCTGCCGGGTGAGGATCCCGAAGTTGCCGAAGTTGGAGAACGCGTAGACGAACACGAGCGTGTAGACGATGCAGAAGATCAGGTACGGCTGGCGGCGGAGCCGGCCGGGGAGCTTGAGCAGCGAGCGCCACGAGAGCGCCACCAGCAGCAACAGCAGCGAGCCCTCGACGGCGGCCAGCAGCATCTGCGGGTTGGTGGCCTCGAAGACCATCGGCCGGAACACGACCGTGAACGCCGCCCACGGCAGGTCCTGTGGGCCGTGGACCGCTGCCGGCGTGAAGGTCGAGCCGCCCTCGTCGGTGAGCTCGGTCGTGTCGGAGATGGCGGCGTCGACACCTGTGACGCTCAGCTCGTCGAGGCCGAGGAACGACGCCGCCGACGACGCCACCAGCGCGCCCGCAGCCAGGATCAGCACAGCTCCCCCGACGTACGTCAGCGGGGTGAGCTCGTTGGCGGGCTTGAGCCGCTTGCGGAGGAACCAGGCCAGGACCAAGGCCGTGAACAGGGCGGCCGTGATGTGCGGCCGGACCACCGCCGTCGCCGCCACCCCCAGGAGCAGCGGGACCGCAAAGGTCTTGTAGCCGGACAGCAGCAGCGCGCTGCCGTAGGCGATCAGGCCGATGCCGAAGGTGACGAAGGCCTCCTTGCCCAGTCCCGCCGGCCAGAAGAGCAGCGAGGGCAGGAACAACAGCAGGATGGCGTAACGCCGGGCGTTGCCGTCGGGCACGGCGACGCGGAACGCGCGGTAGGCGAAGTAGGTGCCCCAGAAACCGAGGAGTGAGAACACCAGCCACGCGACGTAGAAGCTCGGTCCGGTGACGACGTAGATCGCGGCCGTGGCGACCCGCATGAAGCCGGTCCCGATGAAGTCGCGACCGATCTCGGCCCCGAACTCGAAGTGCCGGTAGGCCTCGGCGAGGCGTGCACCCTCCTTGGAGTACACCCCTGCGTCGGAGCCGTTGTAGAGGACGAACGCCATGACCCACCGGGCCGCGGTGGCGGCCAGCTTGGCCACGAACGCCAGCACCAGCAGCTGCAGGAACCGGGGGTCGGGGTCGCGCCTGCCCGCACGGAGCAGGAGCGGGACGTTGAGCATCACGACGACCGGGACCAAGAGCATCCCGCTCCACGCCTCGTAGCTCCCGGTCGCCGCGACCTGCATCAGCTGCCAGAGGTAGCCGACGATCAGGACCAGGCCCACGACGGCGACGGCCGTGAGGGCGCGGGGTGAGAGTGAGCGGTCCATCAGAAGACTTCCAGCTCCCCGAGCGAGAGCCGCCAGGCGGCGGCGTCCAGCACGTCGACCGGGCACGGGGGTCGCGGGTTGGCGACCAGCCCGATGCCACGGCCGGGGACGGTCACGTAGCCCGCGGACAGCGCCGCGCGGGCGATCTCGGTGCCGGGCGCGGCGTGGACGGCGACGTGGTCGACGCCGGCCCGGCGGGCGGCGCGCAGCACCCGACGGGCGGTGCGGACGTCACCGTCGGCGACCAGGACGTCACCCAGGGTCATCTCGGCGAGGCCGGCCCGGTGTCGGACCCGGCCCAGGCCCAGCCCGACCAGCTCGCCGCCGTCGCGCACCTCGACCGCGCGGTAGTCGAGGCCCGGGGGCTGCACGTAGCGCCACCGCAGGTAGCCGACCGAGAGCGGCGTGTGGATCTGCTGGTTGCGCGTCCCGCGGGCCAGCAGGGCCGCGACGTCGTCGCCGTCGTCGAGCACGTCGGCGGCCGCGGGCAGCCGGCTGGCGATCTCGCCCGCCGCGACCGGGGCCACGTCGGCCGCGGAGCCGGAGGCGTTGGCGGAGCGGGCGCCGGCCATGCCGCGGAGGAACCGCACCGGTCGTACCGGGCTGATCCGTACGCCCAGCTCCCCCACGGGCTGCCAGCCCATTCGGAGGTAGCCGGGGCGGCTGTCGGCGTTGGGGGTGTTGAAGACCAGGTCCAGGTCCTCCTCCTGGTCCAGCCGCTCGAGCATGCCGAGCGTGAGCGTCCGGAAGATGCCCTGGCGCTGGTAGTCGGGGTGGGTGGCGGTGTCGACCGCGCGCACTGCCCGCAGCGTCCGGTCACCGGCCTGCAGCTCCCAGCGCAGGAACAGGCGGACACCGACGAGGCGACCGTCGTGCTCCGCGACCATGCCGGGCGAGCGCCCGAACGGGTTGTGGCGGTGCTTCCAGTCCAGGTAGTCCTGGGAGCGCTCCCCCGTCGGTCCGCCCGCGAGCGCCGCGGTCAGCAGCTCCAGGACGGCGGGTGCGTCGTCGTCGACGAGCGGCCGGAAGGTGAGGGTCGGGGCCGTGGTCACTGCTCCTCCACCCCCACCGGCTGCCGGGGCCCGAGGACCAGGTAGTGGGAGACCAGCCGGTCGGCCGCGGGCTGGATCCCGAAGTCGGCGGCGCGGACGGGACCGGACTCGGCGAGCCGGGTCCGGACCTCGGGGTCACGGGCCACCCAGGCCATCGCGGAGGCGAGCGCCCCGGGCTCCGACGGCGGGACGAGCAGGCCGTACTGGCCGTGGATGACCAGCTCCGGAATCCCGCCGACCCTGGTCGCCACGACCGGCACGCCGGCCGCCAGCGCCTCCACCAGCGCGATCGAGAGGCCCTCGTGGATGCTGGAGAGGACGAACGTGTCGAGGCCGGGCAGCAGCTCGGGGACGTCGTCGCGCATCCCGAGGAACCGGACCTCGTCCTCGAGCCCGAGCTCGCGGGTCAGCCTGCGCAGCTCCTGCTCGCGCGGGCCGGTGCCGATCACGACGAGGCGTGCGTTGCGCAGCAGCCCGTGGACCACGGCGAACGCGCGGAGCATCGTGCCCTGGTCCTTCTTGGCGGCCAGGTTGCCGACGGTGCCGTAGACGAACTCGTGCTCGCCGAGCCCGAGCCGGGCACGCGCCGCGGCGCGGGCCGCCGGACCGTGCCGGACGGTGTCGAGGTCGACGCCGTGGAGCATCACCTCGACCGGGGTCGGCCGCCAGGCGACGGGGACCCGGATCGAGCGGGCCACCTCGTCGGACACCGCCCACACCCGGTGGTTGCGACCGATGGTCAGTGCGTTCACTGCGCGGGTGGCGGGGTGGTAGCGATCCCAGGTGTTGTGCTCGGTGTGGAGCAGCACCGTGCCCCGCGGCGCCAGCAGCCGTGCGGCCGAGCCCACCAGCGGGGCGTGCGAGTGCACGATGTCGTAGCCGCCCTCGGCGAGCAGGCTGCGCAGCCCGAGCGTCCAGTGGCGGCCGCGCTCGGCGAGGCAGTGGGTCCTGACCCCTGCGGCCTCCAGGGACTCGACCAGCGCCGTCTTCTGCGGGAGCCGGAAGCCGACCTCGATGTCGATGCGGCTGCGGTCCATCGCCTGGGCGAGGGACACCAGCAGCATCTCCGCTCCCCCGCGTCCGAGGCCCTTGGTCAGCCACAGGACCTTGACCGCGCTCACGACGACTTCCTCGAGGACTGGGCCAGTCCGGTGCGGAGCCGGCTGACCTGGCCGTCGTGGCGGGTCCCGAGGTAGTCGCGGCTGGGCCGGACCATGGCGTGCACGAACGCGGCCCGGTCCCGCCACCGCGGCAGGGCACGGATCGAGGCGACGGACTTGGCGGCGTAGCTCGACCCCTGGCCGTAGACCGCGAGGTCGGCCGTCTCCCGCTCGTCGTTGCGATAGTTCTGCGCCCATGCCGAGAGGGCGAGGACGTCGGCGACCTGGAGCGCGTGCCACGCGTGGCGCACGGCCCGGGCCACCACCGCCTCACCCCGACTGGCGCGCACCAGCCGGTGCACCCGGTCGAGGTCGAGGTCGCGGGTCAGGGCGAGCTGGGCGAGGTCGCGAAGCGGCACCAGCCGGGGCGAGGTCTCGCCGAGCACGGCGTGGTAGCAGGCGTGGACGAACCGTTCCTCGGCGGGCAGTGCGTGCATCGCCTGGCCCCCTACGGTGAACGTCTCCGAGGAGCGCCACAGGTCGTCCAGGGCGAGCCGCACGCCGAACGGGCCCATCGTGAAGGAGCGGTGCAGGTCGAGCTCGAGGCCGTCCGCCGTGCGGTAGCTGGTGCCCTTGCTGAAGCGCCGGTCGAAGCCGGGACGCGGCTCGGGGTGGAGGCGGCGGTGACCCTGCGTCGTCAGCAGCCGCGTGGCCCGGTCGAAGTCGCGGCCGCGGACCAGCAGGTCGATGTCACCGAACGTGCGCCAGGTCGGGTCCGGGTAGTCGAGGTGGGCCACGACCGGCCCCTTGAGCACGCGCGTCGGGATCTCTGCCGCCGTCAGCGTGGCCACCGAGTCGAGCAGCAGGTGCTCGAGCGCGAGCACCCCGGCGAGGGACTCCACGTGAGCCCACTCGGCACGCTCGGCCTGGTCTGGCGTGACGGGCATCGCCCCCTGGCGCACGGCGGCCCACAGCAGCCCGGAGAGCCGCTGCCGGCGCACCTGGCGCATCAGGTCGTCGAACGCGTCCCCTGACAGCGGCTCCTCGGGGAGCGCCAGGGTGCTGCCGGCCAGGCCGTGCGACGCCACCGTCCGCGTCAGCAGGTCGTGCTCGGTGTGCGGGACCCAGCGGCTCATGCTCGCGGCTCCCGGTCGAGGTCCTCGATCAGCCCTCGCGAGACCAGGTCGTCGAGGCACCCGCTCACGTCGTCCTCCGTGGGGGAACCCCCGGCTGCGCCGAGGCGCTCCAGGATGTCGACGAGCGTCAGCGGCTGCTCGAGCAGCCGCCAGAGGACGGCGCTCCCGCCGCCGAGCACGACCACCTCCGCCGACTCGTCCTCGGAGAGGGCCAGCACGTGCAGCCCGGTGTCGCGCCACAGCGTCCCGAGCCGCCGGGCGAAGCGCTGGTCGGTGGTCGTCACGCTCACAGGGTCACCACCCGGTCGTCGCTGCGCACCCCGAGCGCGTTGCGCGCGTCGAAGACCAGCCGTGCGTGCTTGAGCACGTCGGGCAGGTCGTACTGCGTGTGGGGGGTGAGCACGACGACCAGGTCGGCGGCCTCGATGTTGGCACGGGTCAGGGGGGTGCGCCGCAGCGACAGTCCGTGGCTGCGCAGCCGTGGCACGTACGGGTCGTGGTAGCTGACGTCGGCGCCCTTGCCGGCGAGGTGCGCGAGCGTCTCGACGGCGGCCGACTCGCGCAGGTCGCCGACGTCGGGCTTGTAGGTGACGCCGAGCGCGAGCACCTTGGCCTGGGTGATCGCCACCCCGTTGCCGGCGAGCGCGTCGATGATCCGCCGGGTGACGTAGGTCGGCATCTCGGCGTTGATGTCCTGGGCGAGCTCGACCAGCCGGAACGGGCGGCCGGTGTCGCGACGGGACTGCCAGGCGAGGTAGGTCGGGTCGAGCGGGATGCAGTGGCCGCCCACACCGGGGCCGGGCTGGAACGGCATGAAGCCGAACGGCTTGGTGGCCGCCGCCTGGATCACCTCCCAGGTGTCGATCCCCTGGTGGGCGCACAGCACCGCGAGCTCGTTGACGAGCGCGATGTTGACCATGCGGAAGGTGTTCTCCAGCAGCTTGGCCATCTCGGCCGTCCGGCAGCCCGACACGGCGTTGACGTCGTCGACGACGGTGCCGTAGAAGGCCGCGGCCAGCTCGGTCGAGACCGGCTCGATGCCACCGACCACGCGGGGCGTGGTGCGCAGGCCGTACTTCAGGTTGCCGGGGTCGATCCGCTCCGGCGAGAAGGCGAGCCAGAACTGCTGGCCGGCACGGAACCGCGGCCGTTCCAGCAGCGGCTTCAGCACCTGCTCGGTGGTGCCGGGGTAGGTGGTGGACTCGAGCACCACGAGGCTCCCCCGCCGCAGCCGGCGACCGACCTCGACGCCGGCCGACTCGACCATCGACAGGTCGGGGCGGTGCTCGTGGACCGGGGTCGGCACGCAGATGACCACGACGTCGGCGGTCTCGACCGGCTCCCAGCTGCTGCTGAAGCCCAGCCGTCCGGACTCCATGGCCTCGACGTAGCCGAGCTCCTCGACGCCCGGCACGACCAGCTCGCCGCGTCCCAGCGCGGCCACCCGGGCGTCGTCGACGTCGATCCCGGTCACCGTGAACCCCTCCACGGCAGCCGCGGCTGCGAGGCTGAGCCCCACGTACCCCTGCCCGATGACGCAGACCCGCGCGGTGCGCTGGTCGATCCGGCGTCGCAGGGCTGTCTGAGCTGTTGTTGTCATTGGCTCCCCCAAGCCTGGTGTCCCGGCCCCTCCCCACGAGGGGCCGTGTGTCAGTCCTTGTCCCGCGGGCGGGACTCCGTGCTCGTCCTCCCGGCGGCTGCCGGGTCCTGCCCGGCCGCGCCCGTCCCCGCGTCCTCGGCGTCTGCCGACGCGTGCGGGTCGTGGTGTGCGGCGTCTGCCGGGGCGACCACCGGGTATCCGTAGCGGGCACCGGCGGGCCGCGAGCCGACCAGCACCGTGCCGAGGGCCGAGACGCCCATCCGCTTGAACAGGCGCTGGCACTCCTCCGCCTGCGACTGCGTGGTCTTGTTGAGCCGGCTGACGAGCAGCGTCACGTCGGCGTGCCGCGCCACGTCGAGGGCGTCGGAGACCGTCAGCATCGGCGGGACGTCGATGATCACGACCTCGGCGATGGACCGGGCGGCCTCGACCAGCGGACCCACGGACGCCAGCAGCGCGCCCGGGTGGTCGGTGTCGTGGCCGCTGGTCACGATCGAGACGCCGGCGACGTCGGTCTCGTGGACCACCTGGGCGAGGTGCCGGCCGCGGTCGGCGGCGAGCAGCTCGGAGATCCCGGTGCCGTCCGGCACCCCGAAGTAGCGGTGGATCGACGGGTTGCGCAGGTCGAGCGAGAGGACCAGCACGGTCCGGCCGGCCTCGGCCATCACGGCCGCCAGGTTGGCGACGGTGGTGGACTTGCCGGCCCCCGGCATCGCGCTGGTGACCATGACCACGATCGACCCGCGGCGACCGCGCTGGCTCGAGGTCCCGCTGAGCGAGGGGCTCAGCAGGAGCACCGAGCTGCGGAGGCCGCGGAAGGCCTCGGCCACCGAGCTGGCGGGCCGGTCGGCGCTCACCACACCGGTGCGCTGCCGCTTGGCCATGAGCGGGATCTCGGCCAGCACCGGCAGCCCGATGGTGTCCTCGACCTGCTCGCGGGTCCGCATCCGGGAGTCCAGCCGCTCCACGACGAGCGCGAGGGCGGCACCCAGCAGCAGCCCGAGCAGCGCGGCGATCCCGCCCCGGGTCCACGGGTTCGACGGCGGCGCGAAGGTCGCCGTCTCCGCCGGGATGGCCACGCCGGGCTGGAGGACCGTCAGCAGGTCCGTGGTCTCTCCCGTGTCCAGCTCGGTCAGCTCGCCGAACTGGGTGGCGTAGCGCGCCTGGAGGGCCGAGATCTTGGCCTCGACCACCGGGTTGCCGCTGGTGCCGAGCTCGTTCCTGGCCTGCTGGAGCTGCTTGGTGGTGTCCGCGACCTGGTCCTCGAGCACAGCCGCGCGCTCCCGGTCGAGCTCCACCTGCTGGTCACGGAAGTAGGACACGGTCGACCTGGCGAACGCGTTGACCAGCTCTTCCACGGCCTGGGCGTCCGTGTCCGTCGCGGAGACGGTGAGCGTCCCGGTCTCCGCGTTGGGCGTCACCGTCACCATGGACGCGAGCAGCTGGGGCTCGCCGCGGTAGTCGAGCTCGCGGGCGGCGGCCTTCGGGATCTCCCCGGTCGTGGCGTAGAGCGCCACGGTGGCCAGGCTCACCGGCGTGGTGTCGACCGCCTGGGTGGGCGAGGTGATGAGCGTGGACGTGGCGGTGTAGGTGGACACGGCCGGAGTGGCTGCGGCGTCCTCGGTGTCGGGTGCGGTCAACATGGCGATGACTGCGGCCGCGACGAACGGCACCAGGATCAGCCGCCACCGCTGCCGGAGGATACGGGCGTACGACTTCAGCTCCATGCCGCCACCTCCTCGGCGACGGCAGCCGGCTGCGGCTCCGCGGCGACGAGGTCGCTGCGTGCCTCCAGCACCAGCTGCAGCGCCTCCCGCGCAGCCACCCCGTCCTGCGTCGTCGCCGCACGCTGGGCGCAGGCAACGGCCGACTGCAGCACCGGAGCGGCCACGTGGACCGGCTCGAGCCGCACGATCGACGGGTGCGTCGTCGGGTGCTGGACCTCGTCAGGTGCGTGCAGCTCCTCGGCCAGCTTCTCGCCGGGCCGGATGGAGGTCACCCGGATCTCGATGTCTGCCCCCGGCCGCTGGCCGGAGAGCTGGATCATCCGTCGGGCCAGGTCGATGATGCGCACCGGTTCGCCCATGTCGAGCATGAAGATCTCCCGTCCCCGCGAGAGTGCCGCGGCATGGAGCACCAGCCGCACCGCCTCGGGAATGCTCATGAAGTAGCGGGTCATCCGTCCGTCGGTGACCGTGACCGGTCCCCCCTCGCGGATCTGTCGCACGAACGTCGGGACCACACTTCCGCGGCTCCCGAGAACGTTGCCGAAACGGACCGCACACGCGGTCATGTCGCTGGAGCGGCCGAGCACGAGGTGCTCCCCCGCCAGCTTGGTCGTCCCCATGACGCTGGAGGGACGTACGGCCTTGTCGGTCGAGATGAACACGAAGCGCTCCACCCCGACCCGCTCGGCGGCCTCCACGACGTTGCGGGTGCCGAGCATGTTGGTGTGCACCGCCTGGACGGGGTGCTCCTCGAGGATCGGGACGTGCTTGAGCGCCGCTGCGTGGAAGACCACCTCGGGGCGCTCCGCCTCGAACACCTTGCCGAGGGCCACGGCGTCCCGGACGTCGGCGAGGCGCTGGCGCACGGTCCCCGGCAGTCCCGCCACCGCGTCGAACAGGTGGGTCTCGTCGCAGTCGACGAGGGTCAGCGAGGCCGGTTCGAACGCGGCGACCTGCCGGGCCAGCTCGGACCCGATGGACCCTCCGCCGCCGGTCACGAGGACACGGCGGCCGCGGATCAGCTCGCACACGGCGTCCAGGTCGGTGTCGACCTGCGCCCGACCGAGGAGGTCGGAGATCTCGATGTCACGGACGTCCTGGAGCGAGACCTGGCGGCCGAGCAGCTCCGAGGGCGGCGGCACGATGCTCAGGCCGATGCCGAGCTCGTCGCCGCAGAGCGTGGCGACCCGGCGCACCAGGTCGGCGTCGGCACGGGCGATCGCGAGCACGGCCCGCGTCGCCGCGGTGGCCTCCACGATCTCGGGCAGCTGGTCGATCCCGCCGAGCACCGGGATGCCGAGGGCGCGGCGACCGCGGAGGCGGATGTTGTCGTCGACGAGCCCCACGACGGAGGCCGAGGGGTGGTGCCGCATGTCGCGGAGCAGGGCGGCACCGACCTCACCGGCACCGATGACCAGCAGCCGCTCGGCGGCCGGGTCGTGGTCACCACCACGGACGGAGACCGCCTGCCAGCGCAGCAGCCGGGACCAGAACCTGATCGTTCCGGCCAGGCCGCACGCCAGCACGGTCGCCATGATCGGGACCGAGAGCGGGATCGGCCGGCCGAAGACCAGCACCAGGGGCAGCAGCATCGACAGGACGACCACCTGGACGACCAGGATCTGCCGCGCCTCCAGGACGCTGGCGAACCTGAGCAGTCCGGAGTACAGCCCCACGACGGCGTAGCCGCCGAGCGTGAGCACCAGGACCACCGGCAAGAAGCTGATGAGTCCGAGCCACTCGGACCTCGAGACATCTCCGTCGTGGCGCAGGAGCAATGCCCCAGCCCACGCCACCATGGTCAGCAGTACATCCCCCACGAACAGAGGAGCCGCTGCGCGCGCCCTCGCCTGCACTTGATCCCCACCTAGTGCTGATCGGCCGCAACCCCCCAGTTCCGGCTCTGGTCGGGAACGTACCTGTCGGCCACCACCGGGGGAACACTTGTTCCCCCATTGCCGGAGAACGGTTACTTTCTTCTCTTTTCGGCAACATGACCGGCGCCGGGCCCATTATGGTCTGGGGAAGCCGTGGTACCCCCCACCACGGATGCCCCCCGAAGAAGCCGCGCGCACCTCTCGGAGTGTCCGCGAGGAGAACTGCCATGACAGCCACAGTGTCCACCGCATCGTCCGTCTCCGAGGCCGGCTCGCTGGTCCCGCCCGTGCCGCGGCGCCAGCTGCTGCGCGCGTCCGTGGCGGTCGCCGCCGCCGGCGGTGTCGTCGCCGTTGCCAGCCGTACGTCCGCCGTGGGCTCCGAGAGCCTGCCCGCCTGGTCCGACCCCGCCACGTGGGGCACGGCCGGCGTCCCGCGGCCCGGCTCGGTCGTCGTCGTCGACTTCCCGGTCCGGCTCGACCGCGACATCGACGTCGCGGGCCTGCACGTCGAGTGCGGCGGCCACCTCGTGCTCGACCCGCAGAGGTCGGTCACCATCCGCACCACCGGCAACGTCGAGGTCTGCGGCCTGCTCGAGATGCGCCCCGCCCGCGCCGAGGTGCAGCACCTGCTGCGCTTCGAGGGCATCGACGAGCGGCGCTTCGTCGGCGGCGGCATGTCGGTGCTCGCCTCCGACGTCGGCCTCTGGATCCACGAGGACGGCCAGCTCGACCTCCACGGCACCCCCCGGACGGCCTGGGTCCGTGCGGCCGGCGGTCTCTCGGCCGGTGACCGCACCATCCGGCTGGCCGCCCAGCCCACGGGTTGGCGGGTCGGTGACGAGCTCACCATCACGCCGACCGGCACCCCCGTCGACAAGAGCCACGCGGTGCGCTTCGACCAGGCCACGATCACGTCCATCACCGGCTCCGTGGTGACGCTCTCGTCGGCACTGCGCTACGGGCACCCGCAGGTCAGCGTCGGCGACGGGCACGTGCTCACCGCCGAGGTCCTCAACCTCACCCGCAACGTGCGCGTCGAGGGGACGCCCGAGGGCCGGACGCACACCATGGCGATGATGGTCAACCGGCCCTCGCAGGTCCGGTACGCCGCCTTCCGGCACTTCGGTCCCCGGCAGGCAGACGGCGCGTACACGACCAAGGTGCTCGGCCGCTACGGCCTCCACTTCCACATGGCCCAGGACGGCAGCCGCGGCTCGGTCCTCGAGGGCGTCGTGATGCGGGACGGCGGAAGTCATGCCTACGTCCCGCACCTGAGCAACGGGGTGACGATCCGGTCGTGCGTCAGCTACGACACCGTCGAGACGCCGTACTGGTGGGACCAGGCGGCGGACACCCGTTCGGCTGACCCCGAGACCCACGACGCGCTGTTCGACTCGTGCGTCGCGGCCAAGGTGAGGTGCGACCCCGCCTTCCGCGGCTTCCGCCTGGCGGGCTTCAACCTCGGTGCGGGCACGGGCAACCGGGCGACCGGCTGCGTGGCCGTGGGGGTCCAGGGCACCACGGACTCGTCGGGCTTCCAGTGGCCCGAGCTCTCCCGCGGTGTCTGGGACTTCGACCTGTGCGTGAGCCACAACAACAACCGGCACGGCATCTTCACCTGGCAGAACGGCCCCGAGGAGCACCTCGTCACCGACTTCGTGTGCTACCACAACGGCGGGTACGGCGTCTCGCACGGCGCCTACAGCAACTGCTACACCTACCGCGACAGCATCCTGTACGGGAACGCGGGAGGCGGCGTCCTGGCACACGCCGTCAGCAAGCCCACCAAGCCCCTGCAGTTCGTCAACCTGCTGATCGACGGTGCGGGCCTGTCCCCCTCGGCGATCGAGTTCACGCAGCACACGCTCGACACGACGAAACCGACCGTGGTCCGGGGGGTCCGGCTCCGCGGCTACCAGAAGGCAGGCATCTGGATCACCGGACCTCGGGACGGGCGGCCGCCGGCGGCCGCCGACCTCGTCGACGTGGTCGGCTGCGAGTTCTCCGGGAACAAGTTCTGGATCTCCGACACGGTGCGCAGCGACTCCGAGGTGCGGCTCAACGGCACCAAGGTGCCGCAGGTGCTGCGCCGCTGGGACGCCGAGGGCCGCCCGCGGGAGCAGTGGCACGCGAGGACGCAACGGCTCCCGAGCTTCGGCGCCGTCGAGGGGTCCCCGCAGCCGCTGTCACTCACGTTCCGGCGGTCCGCGCCAGTCTGAGCGACGGCAGGGCAGGACCGGGTCAGCGCGCCACGGTGCGCAGCAGGGAGAGCCAGACGTCGGTGACCCGACGGCTGTCGAACCGGCCGAGGCAGTGCTGGCGGGCGGCGCGCCCCCGCGCCTCGCCGTCGCGCTCGGCCTCGCGCAGCGCGGCCGCCAGCGCCGCCGGCTCCGGCGCGGGCACCACCCAGCCCGTCGCCCCGTCGAGCACGACGTCCCGGACGAAGCCGACGTCGGTCGTCACGGCCGGCAGCCCGCTGAGCCCGGCCTCGATGAGAACCCCGGGCACGCCCTCGCTGCGGCTGGTGAGCAGGAACGTGTCGGCGGCTCGCAGCAGGGGACGTACGTCGCAGAGCGCTCCCAGGAAGCGCACCTGGCCGGGCGCCGTACCGGCTGCCAGCGCCTCCAGCGACCCCCGCTCGGGGCCGTCGCCCGCGACCAGCAGCTGGGTGCCGGGCAGGAGTGCGACCGTCTCCACGGCCAGGTCGACGGCCTTCTCCACCGAGAGCGCCCCGACCATGGCGACCACCCGCTGGTCGGGAAGCAGCCCGAGCTGTCGCCGGGCCGCGCGCCGCTCGTCCGTGGTGGCCGGGCGGAAGTGCTCGCCGTCGCGCCAGTTGGGGACGACCGTGACCCGGTCGGCACGCACGCCGAAGTCGCCGACCAGGACGGTGGCGAGCGACTCGGTGAGGGCGGCGACGCCCGACATCCGGGCGAGCAGGTGGCGCACCCGCCAGCGGCGGAGCGGACTGCTCGCCCAGTAGTGCGGGTCGCCGATGTTCTGGTAGACGGTCGGCGTCCGCAGCCCGAACCCGGCGATCCCGACCGCGGGCAGGGTGCGCGACCCGTGGGCGACCGCGACGTCGGCATGGCGGAGCTGCTGCCGCAGCCGCCACAGCGTCCGCGGGCCGAGGGTGGACTGGCCCAGCACCTCCGCGGACAGGCTGGCCCCGGCCCCGGTGGGCGAGAGCGCCACGACCCGGGACTGCTGGCCGAGCCGCGAGAGCCGGTCGGCCAGCTCGACTGCCGACGCCTCTGCGCCCCGTCGCTGGTTGCGCGTCACGACGTGGAGTACGGACAACGGGGGGACCGTGTGGTCGCTCACAGCACCTCCGGGCTGCCCAAGCGGGGGCATCACCCTTGTCGAGACCCCCGCTGACCTTGCGTACGACAATGGCTGTGTAGGTGCATGATGCCAGTCGCACGGCCCGACTGTCCCCCCACGGACGCGCTCCGGGTGGGAGGGCAGCGCGGCGGGACGGTGGATCGACGGACGGAGGAGCAGTGGTGGACCACGGAGGACGGCGTCCCGACGTCATCGTCGTCGGGGCGATGAAGGCCGGGACCACGTCGCTGTTCGAGTGGCTGGACGGCCACCCGCAGTGCCGGCTGTCGCCGGTCAAGGAGCCGCACTTCTTCTCGCGGGATGAGAGGTTCGCGCAAGGCGTCGAGAACTACCTGGAGCTGTTCGCGGACGTCCCGGCGGACCTGGTCACCGGTGAAGCGTCCGCGTCGTACGGCGACCCCCGGGTGGCGGCGACGGTGGCGACCCGGATCAGGGACGTCGCGCCCGACGTGCGGCTGATCTACCTCGTCCGGGACCCCGTGGCGCGGATGAAGAGCCACTACCTCCACGAGTTCCAGCGATCCCGGGAGCGCCGCGACTTCCTCGAGGCGATCGCCGAGCCCGGGAACCCGTACGTCGCGATGTCGCAGTACGCCGACACCGCAGCGAAGTTCCTCGACGTCTTTGCCCGCGACCAGCTGCTGGTTGCCCGGACCGAGGACTTCTCGAGCGCCGGTGCGCCCGGTTGGGAACAGGTGACGCACCACCTCGGAATCGATGTCCGGGAGGGTCGCCGCGACCGGGCGAACGTCTCGGCCGACAAGGTCGCGTTCAGCCCCGCCGTCCTGAGGCTCTGGCAGTCCGGCCGCCTGGACGCGGTGCGCCGGCTGCCCCCGCCCGTCCGCCGGGCCGCACGCCGGCTCACCGGCCGAGCCACGCGTGCCCTGCGCACCCGGGAGCAGCTCGTGGCGCAGCAGGAGGTCCCCCCGACGATCGCGGAACCGCTGCTCGCTCAATGGGCCGAGGTCCTGCGCCACACGCGACGCTGAGCCCCTGGACCCGCCGACGGCCAACCACCCGCGTCGGCGATCGGAATGCTCGGAGCGGTCGCGACCCCGTCCCGTCGACAGTGTTCGGGGCCGCTGCTGCCACTGGAAACCGGGAGTGGCTGCATGAACGGCCGTCGCGGACTACGGTTTCCCCGTGCGTGAGGCCGTGAAGCGGGGGTTGTCGGTCATCCCAGGGGGACGACCGAGCGGTGCGACGCTGCTCATCTACCACCGGGTCGGCGGCGGTTCGCGCGACGAGCTCGACGTGACGACCGAGCAGTTCCGCGCCCAGGTCGACGCGCTCGCCGACCAGCCGGTCGCCTCGCTGGACGACGCCGTGGCCGCGCTCCGCGCCGGTGACACCGGGCACCGCGTGGTGCTGACCTTCGACGACGGCTTCGCCGACGTCCACGACCACGCCTGGCCCTTGCTGCGCGAGCGACGTCTGCCGTTCACGATCTACCTGACCACGGCGTACGTCGGCGGCCCGATGCGCTGGGAGGGCTCGACCTCGAAGGAGCAGGGCGCCCCCGGGCTGACCTGGGACCAGCTCCGCGAGATGGTCGACTCCGGCCTGTGCACCATCGGCAACCACACCCACTCCCACGTCCGGCCGGAGCGGCTGACCGCCGCCGAGCTGGACCGCTGCACCGAGCTGGTCGAGCAGGAGCTCGGGGTGGTGCCCCGGCACTTCGCGTACACCTGGGGCATCCCGGTGCCCTCGATGGACCCGGAGCTGGCCGAGCGGTTCACGACCTGCGCCACCGGCGAGCTGGGGCGCAACCTGCCCGGGGGCGACCCGCTGCGCTTCACGCGGGTGCCGGTTCGGCGGACCGACCCGTTGCCGTTCTTCCGCGCCAAGCTGCGCGGCGACCTGCTGCCCGAGCGGCTCTACGGCCGGGTGGTCTCGACGGCCAAGGGGGCGGGTCTGCGTGGCTGAGCAGCAGACCGCCACCGTCCCCCGCTGGCGCGGCCCCGGCGGCCGTCCGCTGCGGGTGGCCCACCTGACCACCGTCGACATGAGCCTGTCGCTGCTGCTCGCCACCGAGCTCGTCGCCGACGTCGAGTCGGGGCTCGCGACGTACGGGCTCTCGGCGCCGGGCCGCTACGTGCCCGCGGTCGAGGCGCTCGGGGTGGAACACGTGCCACTCCCCTCGCTGACCCGCAGCTGGGACCCGCGTCGCGACCTGCGCGCCACCGGTGAGCTGGTCCGGGCGCTACGGCGGATCCGGCCGGACGTGCTCCACACCCACAACCCCAAGACGGGCGTGGTGGGCCGGCTCGTCGGGCGGCTGCTCCGGATCCCGGTGGTGGTCAACACCTGCCACGGCCTCTGGGCCTCCCCCGGCGACCCGCTCCGGCGACGGCTCCCGGTGCACGGGGCCGAGGTGGTGGCCTCGTGGTTCAGCCATGCCGAGCTCTTCCAGAACGCCACCGACCTCGCGACGCTGTCGCCGTGGGTGTCCCGGCGCCGGTCCGAGGTCGTCGGCAACGGCACCGACCTGCACCGGTTCCGTCCGTCGATGAACGCCCGGATCCGGGTCCGGGCCGAGCTCGGCATCGAGGACGACGTGGTGCTGGTCGGGGGTGTGGGGCGGATGGTGGCCGAGAAGGGGATCCGGGAGTTCGTCGAGATGGCGGACCGGCTCGGGGAGACGTACGGCGACCGGGTGATGTTCTGCTGGGTCGGGCCGGACGACCCCGACAAGCCCGATGCGGTCGCGAGCGCGGGCGACCGGGTCCGGTTCCTCGGCGAGCGCCACGACATGCCGGCCGTCTACAGCGCCCTCGACGTCTTCGTGCTCCCGTCGTACCGCGAGGGGTTCAGCCGCTCGGCGATGGAGGCGGCCGCCTGCCGGCTGGCGATGGTGCTCTCCGACATCCGCGGCTGCCGCGAGATCGGGCAGCACGAGACCCACCTGCTGCTGGCGCCGCCACGCGACGCCGCTGCGCTGGCCGCCCAGGTCGAGCGGCTCGTGACCGACACCGCGCTCCGGTTCCGGCTCGCCGCGGCCGTCGAGCGACGGGCGCACGCCGAGTTCGACCAGCGCCGCGTCGCGGCCCGCTCGATCGCGACGTATGCCGACGTGGCGCGCCGGCGTGGCCTCGGCTGGGTGGAGGAGCCGTCGTGAGGCGGCTCGTCGACCTGGCCGTCTCGGGAGCCGCCGGCGTGGTGCTGGCTCCCGTGATGGCGGTCGTGGCGGTCCTGGTCCGGCTGCGGCTGGGCCGCCCGGTGATCTTCCGGCAGCGGCGGATCGGCCTGGCCGGCCGGCCGTTCTCGATCGTGAAGTTCCGGACCATGCGGCCCGAGGCCTGGCCGGGCGAGCCCGACGCGGACCGCGACACCACCGTCGGCCGTACGCTGCGCGGGCTCAGCCTCGACGAGCTGCCGCAGCTGTGGAACGTCGCGCGCGGCGACATGAGCCTGATCGGCCCCCGGCCGACGCTGCCCGAGCAGGTGGAGCACTACTCGCCACGCCAGCACGGCCGGCACGCCGTACGGCCCGGCCTCACCGGCTGGGCGCAGGTCAACGGCCGCAACTCGATCTCGTGGCCGGAGCGGATCGAGCTCGACCTCTGGTACATCGAGCACCGCTCGCTGCGGCTCGACGCCCGGATCGTCGGGCGGACCCTGCTGCGGTTGGTGCGGCCCAGCGGGATCTACGGCGAGGGCGGCGTCAACCAGGGCTTCCCGCTGCCCGACGACGCCAGTGCGCCGCCGACGACGAGCGACGACACCAGCAGCACGCCGCCGAAGTGAAGGACGTAGTCGACCGAGGCCGGCAGCAGCAGCGCACCGAGCAGCACGCCGTCGCGGCCCAGTGCGACCAGCGCCCAGACGACGAACAGCACCAGCAGCCCCACCCCGACCCAGCCGAGCTCCGCGCCGGTCTGGAGCAGCGCGGAGTGCGCCCACGCCAGGTCCGGGTCGGCGGCGGTCGGGCTCTCCAGGGAGAACCGGCCCGGGCCGACCCCGGAGAGCGGCTCGTCGCCGAGCAGCCCCCAGGCCTCCGTCCAGAGCGCGAACCGCTCCGCGGACAGCGCGTTGACCAGGACGGCCGGGCGCGGGACGACCTCGGAGGCCCAGCCCACCGTCAGCAGCGCCGGTACGGCGACCGAGACCGCCCCGAGCACGGCCCACGCCCACGTCGGGCCGCGGTCGCGCAGCACCGCCCACACGGCGACCGCCACGCACGCGATGGCCGCGGTCTGGGCTCCCTCGACGAGGCAGACCCACGCCAGCACGACGGCCACCAGCGCGGCGGCCAGCCGCCACTGCACGGCGCGGTGACCGGCGGCCACCACGGCTCCGGCCGCGCCACCGACCAGCAACGCCCCGTTGGCGTTCATGTAGCCGAACGGCGGTGCCGTCGGGACGCCGGACAGCGACTCGGGCAGCGTGACCAGCAGCGCGCCGACGGCCACGGCGAGCGCGAGCAGCCCCGGCATGGCCGGGTCGGCCTGCCCGAGGGCCCAGCCGATCAGCAGCCCGCCGGCGGTCACGGCGCACGCCGCCGCCCACGCCTCGGCCTGCGGCGCCGCCGGGTGGGAGAGCAGGGACCAGCCGCCCATCAGCGCCAGCAGCACCATCCCGATCAGCGGGGAGACCAGGATCCGCCTCACCGGGCGCCCCGATGCGCGAGGATGGCGTCGTGATCATCGCGGGTGCCGGCGGCGTGGGACGTGAGGCGCTGGACGCCTGCCTGGCGGCGGGCGTGGCCGTCACCGGCTTCGCCGACGACGCGGTGGCGGGGCGTACGGTCCGCGGGCTGCCTGTGGTGGGTCCCGACCAGGCCGAGCCGTCGGCGTACCTCGCGGGGGTGGCCTCCCCGGAGATCCGGCGACAGCTGGTCGACCGGCTCGAGCGGCGCGGCTGCACTCCGGAGGGCGTCGTCCACCCGCGCGCGATCGTCGGCCCCGAGACCACGCTGGACGTGGGGTGCCTGGTGCTCGGCGGCGCGCACGTCTCCAGCAGCATCGTCATCGGCCGGCACTGCCAGGTGCACTACAACGCCACGGTCGGTCACGACGCCGTGCTGCGCGACTTCGTGACCGTCTACCCGGGCGCCAACGTGTCGGGCTCGGTCGTGCTCGAGGAGGGCGTCACGGTCGGCAGCGGTGCGATCGTGCTGCAGGGCCTCACCGTCGGCGCGGGCGCCTTCGTCGGCGCGGGGGCGGTGGTGACCCGGGACGTGGCCCCGGGGACGGTCGTGGTCGGGTCGCCGGCGCGGCCGCTTCACCCGCGCTCCTGAACGAACCACGCGATGGTCTCGTCGAGCCCCTCGTCGAGCGGCACCGGCGTCACGTCCGGGAACAGCGCGAGCAGCCGCGCCGGGGCGGCCTGCGAGTGGGGCACGTCGCCCGCGCGGGTCGGCCTGCGGTCGAGCTCGACGGGGTGGCCGAGCCGCTCCTCGATCATCCCGATCAGCACCTGCAGCGTCGTGGAGCCCCCGAAGGCGAGGTTGACCGGCTGCGGCGAGGTGACCCGGCGTCGGGCGGCGTCGGCGAGCACGCGCACCACCGTCCCGACGTAGGTGAAGTCGCGTGACTGGGTGCCGTCGCCGTCCAGCGGCAGCGGCCTCCCCTCCAGCGCCGCGGACACGAACTGCGGGATCACCGCGGCGTACGCGTGCCCGGCCGCCTGCAGCGGCCCGAAGACGTTGAAGAAGCGGAACGGCATCGTCTCCATGCCGTAGCAGTGCGCGAAGGCGGTGGCGTACGACTCGGTCGCCAGCTTGGACACGGCGTACGGCGACATCGGGACGCAGCGCAGGTCCTCGTGCTTGGGGAGCTCGGGGTTGGCGCCGTAGACGGAGCTCGAGGACGCCACCGTGACGTGGGGCGGCCGGGCGGCCCGGCGGGCCGCGTCGAGCACCTTGAGGGTGCCGGTGGCGTTGGCCAGGTGGCTGGTCAGCGGGTCGGCGACCGATCGCGGCACCGACGGCACCGCCGCCAGGTGGACCACGGCGTCGGCGCCGTCCATCGCCGCCTCGAGCAGGTCGTCGTCGAGGATCGACCCGACCCGGAGGTCCACCGCGAGGTCGGCCAGGTTGCTCTCGAACCCGGTGGACAGGTCGTCGACGACGACCACCTCGTCGCCCTCGGCCAGCAGCAGCCGGGCCAGGTTGGCCCCGATGAATCCGGCGCCGCCGGTCACCACCACGCGCATCGTCAGCTCACCGACCTGTTCTCGAAGGGGGTGGACAGCACCACCGTGGTCCGGGTGGACACGCTGGCGGCGGAGCGGATCCGGGCCAGCAGGTCCTCGAGGTCGACGGGAGTGCCGACCCGCACCTTGAGGATGTACGACTCCTCCCCCGCCACCGACCAGCACGACTCGATCTCGGTGATGCCGCGCACCCGCTCGGGGTAGTCGTCGGGCGCCGCCGGGTCGATCGGGGTGATGGAGATGAAGGCCGTGAGCGGCCGCCCGAGCACCATGTGGTCGAGCATGGCGGCGTAGCCGGTGATGATCCCGCGCTGCTCCAGCCGCTTGACCCGCTGGTGGACGGCGGACGTGGACAGGCCCGTGGCCTTGCCGAGGTCGGTGAAGGACATCCGGCCCTCACCGGCCAGCAGCTCCACGATGCGGCGGTCGGTGTCCTCGAGCGGTGGCTGCGTCACGGCCGACAGCGTAGTGCCAGGGTCCGCCCCCGAGGGCCGGTTCCGGAGGCCGACGCGCCCGGCGGGATGACGTCGCCGTACGCCGCTAGGCTGCCCGCGTGGCTGACTCCGACGACCGCCTGATGCTGCTCGACACCGCCTCCATGTACTTCCGCGCGTTCTTCGGTGTGCCCGACATCAAGGCCGACAACGGCACGTCGGTCAACGCCGTGCGCGGGCTGCTCGACTTCATCAGCCGGCTGGTCGGCGACTACCGGCCGAGCCACCTGGTCTGCTGCTGGGACAACGACTGGCGGCCGCAGTGGCGGGTCGACCTGATCCCGTCCTACAAGGGCCACCGCGTGGTCGCCGCCCGCCAGGACGCCCCCGACATCGAGGAGGTCCCCGACCCGCTGGAGCAGCAGGTGCCCGTGATCCG
This sequence comes from uncultured Actinomycetota bacterium, assembly GCA_963724225.1. Taxonomy (GTDB): domain Bacteria; phylum Actinomycetota; class Actinomycetes; order Propionibacteriales; family Nocardioidaceae; genus Nocardioides. The sequence continues at coordinate 60,156 of CAVRTX010000027.1, forward strand.
GGCGGTGCTCGACGCGTTCGGGATCGCGGTCGTGGGGGTCGACGGCTACGAGGCCGACGACGTCATCGGCACCCTGGCCACCGGGGCCGGCATGCCCGTCGACGTGGTCACCGGCGACCGCGACCTGTTCCAGCTCGTCGACGACGACGCCGAGGTGCGCATCCTCTACATCGCCCGGGGCGTGGGCCGCCACGAGCGGGTCACCGCCCAGGTGGTCCGTGACAAGTACGCCATCGAGGCGCACCAGTACGCCGACTTCGCCACCCTGCGCGGGGACGCCTCCGACGGGCTGCCCGGCGTGGCCGGCGTCGGCGAGAAGACCGCGGCGACGCTGCTGCAGCGGTTCGGCGACATGCCCGGCATCCTGGCCGCCGCCGACGACCCCGACTCCGACCTCGGGCCCAACCCGCGGAGCAAGATCCGGGCTGCGGCCGACTACCTCGCCGTCGCGCCGCAGGTGGTCGCCGTTGCCCGCGAGCTCGACACCGGCGACCACGACGCGACCCTCCCCCGCGAGCCGCGCGACCCCGAGCTCCTGGCCGCGCTGGCCGGGGAGTTCAACCTCGGCGGACCGGTGGACCGGCTGGTGGAGACCCTCGCCTCACGCTGAGCGCGCCGCCTCAGGCGTCGTCGCTACGGTGGGGCCATGACTCGCATCGCCGTCGTCGGAGGCCACGGAAAGATCGCCCGCCAGCTGCACCCCATGCTGCTCGGCGCGGGCCACGAGCCGGTCGCGCTCGTACGCAGGCAGGAGCAGGCCGACGCCCTCGGGGCCACCGGCGTGACCACCCGGATGCTCGACATCGAGGGCGAGGAGGCCGACCGGTTCGCGGCGGCCTTCGAGGGCTGTGACGCCGTCGTCTTCGCCGCCGGAGGCGGCCCCGACGGCAACATCGAGCGCAAGCGGACCGTCGACCTCGAGGGGTCGCTGAAGTCGATCGAAGGTGCCCACCAGGCGGGCATCCGTCGCTTCGTCCAGATCTCGGCCGTCGGCGTCGACGAGCCGCTTCCCGACGACACGTCGCCGGTCTGGAAGGCGTACGTCGAGGCCAAGCGCGACGCCGACGCCGCCCTGCGCGAGAGCGGGCTCGACTGGACGATCCTGCGTCCCGGTGGCCTCACCGACGAGCCCGGCACCGGCCGGGTCGCGCTGGGTCCGGACGTGGAGCGCGGCCAGGTCCCCCGCGCCGACGTCGCCGAGGTCGTCGCGGCCGTGCTGGAGGACCCGGCCACGGTCGGCCACCAGTGGGTCGTCGTGGGCGGCGACGTCGCGGTCCGGGACGCGATCTCCGCGCTGGTCTAGCATCGGCCCATGAGGCAGCTGCTGGTCGCAGCCGCCGCGGTGGCGGCCACGCTGCTGCCTGCCGCGCCGGCGACCACCGGCACCACTCCGGCTCCGGCTCCTGCCGGCGAGGCTCCTCGGCCCCGGGCCCTCCCGGACCCGTTCCGGTCCGCCCCGGAAGAGGGCTGCACCGTCCCGGCCGGCGCCGGCCTCGAGGCGTGCCCGCCCGATCGTCGCCGGCGGCCCGTCGTGTCGTGCGTGGTGCCGGCCCGGCTCCCGCCCGGCACGGTGGTGGTGCCCTCCTGCCCGCGGCCGGACCCGTTCCCGCGCGGCCGGGTGGTCCCGGTCAGTCGGTGAGCGAGGAGTAGGCCACCACGCCGCGGTTGACCCGCCGTACGACCTCGCGCGCGGTGTCGCGCAGCTCTCCGGGCCCGGCGGCGTCCGCGACCTGGCCGGCCAGGTCGAGCAGCTGCTTGGTCCACCGCACGAAGTCGCCGGCCACCAGGTCGGTCACGTGGAGGATGGTGTCGAGCTCCTCGCCCTCGGCCCAGCGGTGGGCCGCCCACGCGAACCCGAGGTCGGGTTGGCGCAGGAAGTCGAGCCGGTGGTCGCGCTCGAGGGCCTGCAGCTCCCCCCAGAGCCGTACGGTCGCGGCGATCCGCTCGCGCACCTCGCCGCCCGGCAGCCGCGGGGCGGAGGCGTCGTCGGGGCGCCGTGCCTCGAAGACCAGCACCGACAGCGCGGCGGCCAGCGAGGAGGCGTCCAGGCCGTCCCACAGGCCGCGGCGCAGCGACTCGGCGGCCAGCAGGTCCATGTCGGACCACAGCCGGCGCAGCGGCGCACCCCGCTCGGTCACGGTGTCGCCGTCGAGGTAGCCCAGCGCCGTCAGCACGTCGCACACCCGGTCGAACTGCCGCGCCACGGTGTTGGTGCGTTGCTCGATGCGGCGACGCAGCGTGGCCGCGTCGCGGTCGAGCTTGAACCACCGCTCCGCCCATCGCGCGTGCTCCTCGCGGTCCGGGCAGTCGTGGCAGGGGTGGGCCTTCAGCCGGGTGCGGAGACGGTCGACCTCGGCCAGGTGGCGTTCCTGTGCCGCGTTCCGGGGTATCGAGGCACGCGTCGCCCGTCCCTCCGGCGGCGGGGGTGGGGTCAGGCCGTGGGTCCGCGAGTGCATCGCCGAGGCGAGGTCGCGCCGCATCTGCGGGTTGCGGCCGTTGAAGGTCTTCGGCACCTTGATCCGCGTCATCGCCTCGACCGGTCGCGGGAAGTCGACCATCGCCAGCCTGCGGGCCTGCCTCGCCGCGGTGACGACGTACGGCCGGGGCTCGTGCTCGCCGCTGGTGCCGGGGTCGACGACGACCGCGAAGCCGGCGAACTTGCCGGCCGGGACGTCGATCACGTCGCCGATCCGCAGCCTGCGCAGCGACTCGACGACCTCCTCGCGACGGTCGGCGCGGCTCTCGCGGGCTGCCGACTTCTCCAGGTCACCGACCTGGCGGCGGAGCGCGGCGTACTCCATGAAGTCGCCGCGGTCGCAGGTCGCCGCCTCGGCGTAGCCGGCGAGCGCCTCGTCGCTCTTGTGGAGCTGCCGGGCCAGGCCCACGACGCCCTTGTCGGCCTGGAACTGGGCGAACGACTGCTCGAGCAGCTCGCGGGACCGCTCGCGGCCGAACTGGTGCACCAGGTTGGCCGCCATGTTGTACGACGGCCGGAAGCTCGACCGGAGCGGGTAGGTCCGGGTCGAGGCCAGCCCGGCCACCTCCCGCGGGTTCATGCCCGGCTGCCAGAGCACGACCGCGTGGCCCTCGACGTCGAGCCCGCGGCGGCCGGCCCGGCCGGTGAGCTGGGTGTACTCCCCCGGCGTCAGGTCGGCGTGGGCCTCGCCGTTCCACTTGCTGAGCTTCTCGATCACCACCGTGCGCGCGGGCATGTTGATGCCGAGCGCGAGCGTCTCGGTGGCGAACACGACCTTGCAGAGGTTGCGCACGAAGAGCCGCTCGACGACCTGCTTGAAGGCGGGCAGCATGCCGGCGTGGTGGGCGGCGACGCCGCGGGTGAGGCCGTCGAGGAAGTCGTGGTAGCCGAGGACGTGGCGGTCCTCCTCGGGCAGGTGCCGGCACGCCTCCTCGACCAGGTCGTGGATCGTGTCGCGCTCCTCCGGCGTGGTCAGCCGGACGTTGGCGGCGAGGCACTGCGTCACCGCCGCGTCACACCCGACCCGGCTGAAGACGAAGACGATCGCCGGCAGCAGCGCCTCGCGCTCGAGCCGCTCGACCACCTCGACCCGGCTGGGGATCCACACCCGGCGCCCGTTGCCGACGCTGCGCGGGTTCTTCGACGAGCCGGGGCGACCCTTGCGGGGCGAGCGGCGGTCCCGCATCAGCCGGCTGCTGGCCCAGTCGTCGCGCGCGACCCGCTCCAGCTCGCGGTTGACCGGCGCACCCTCGCCCACGAAGCCCGCCGCGGCGTCGACGTCGGAGGAGGCGAACAGGTCGTGCAGCCGCTTCCCGACCATGACGTGCTGGAACAGCGGCACCGGTCGGCGCTCCTCGACGAGGGTGTCGACCTCGCCCCGGACGGTCTGCAGCCACTCGCCGAACTCCTCGGCGTTGGACACCGTCGCCGACAGCGACACCAGCGACACCGACTCGGGCAGGTGGATGATGATCTCCTCCCACACCGCGCCCCGGTCGCGGTCGGCGAGGTAGTGGACCTCGTCCATCACCACGAAGCCGAGGCCGAGCAGCGTGCGCGACCCGGCGTACAGCATGTTGCGCAGCACCTCGGTCGTCATCACGACCACGGGCGCCTCGCCGTTGACGGTGTTGTCGCCGGTGAGCAGTCCCACCTTGTCCGCGCCGTAGCGGGCGACGAGGTCGGCGTACTTCTGGTTGGAGAGCGCCTTGATCGGCGTCGTGTAGAAGCACTTGCGGCCGGTCTCGAGGGCGAGGTGGATCGCGAACTCCCCCACGACCGTCTTGCCCGACCCGGTGGGCGCCGCCACCAGGACGCCACGACCCTCCTCCACGACATGGCAGGCGCGGACCTGGAAGTCGTCGAGCGGGAAGTCGTAGAGGCCGGCGAAGCCGTCGAACACGGGGTGGTCAGCTGAGGACACTCAGGCCTCCTGGGACACAGCGCACGGTCAGGGGCAGCGGGCCGAGGCGCTCGCCGTCGGCGTACGCCACGATCCCGGGCGCGGCCACGGTCACCTCGCGCACCCGGTGGTGCTCGTACTGCGGCAGGTGGACGTGGGTGCCGCGGAACAGCTTGGGGTACGCCCGGACCAGACCGGCGCGCGACATCGGCCGGATCACGACGACGTCGAGCAGGCCGTCGTCGAGCACGGCGCCCTCGGTGATCCGCAGCCCACCCCCGAACGACGGCCCGTTGCCGACCGCCACCAGCATGGCGTCGAGGTGGTGGCTGCGGCCGTCGAGGTCGAGGGTGTAGCGCCGCGGCTCGAAGGTCCGCAGCTCGGCGACGGTGGCGAGGTTGTAGCGCATCTGGCCGCGGGGCCAGGTCATGGCGTTGGCGCGCTCGTTGACCACCGCGTCGAAGCCGGCGGCGAGCACGGTCACGAAGTAGGTCGCGCCGCTGCGGGCGACGTCGATCCGGCGCGGCCTCGAGGCCACCACCCGGTCGGTCGCCGCGGCCGGGTCCTTGCGGGGCACGTCGAGGTAGCGGGCGACGTCGTTGCCGGTGCCGGCCGGCACGATGCCGAGGTGGGTGCCCGTCTCCGCCACCGCCTGCGCGCCCAGGTGGACCATCCCGTCGCCACCGACGACGACCAGCGCCCACACCCCGTCGGCCACCGCCTCGCGGGCCAGCGCCAGGCCCTGCGCGGCGTCGGCGGCCGGCAGCTCGCGTACGTCGAAGCCGGCGTCGCGGAGCCGTGGCAGCGCCACCTCCCCGGCGTGCCGGCCACGCCCCTTGCCGGCAGTGGGGTTGACCAGCAGCGCGATCTCCCGGCTCCCGGTGGGCGCTCGCCGGTCCGCCAGCCCGCGAGCGTCGGGAGCAGTGCCCGCGTCCATGCCACCGACCCTACTGCCGGGGCGGCTCAGCGACCGGCGCGACGCGACTCCTCGGCGCCGATCCGGATCCGGGCCGCGAAGTGGTCGGGCGAGGCGCCCACGGCCTTGGCGAGCCGGTGGAGGGCGTCCAGCACCCGGTCGGCGTCGAACCGGGTGCCCGGGACGCCCATGACCAGCAGCCCGTCGGCGTCCGCCACGAGCACCTGGCCGTGCTGCCACGCCTGGTGCGCCCGGGAGCGCGAGGCCTCGTCCACGACCGGCGCCGGGAACGCCTCGTCGACGGCGAGCAGGTCGCAGCGGAGCCGCTGCCCCTCGACCTGCCCCCGGAGCTCCCCGTGCACGTGGTGCCCGGTCCGCAGCCCGGCGCCGGACTCCCAGGTCACCTCGCCGGTGCCGAGCCAGTCAGGGAGCTCGAACGGGTCCACCTCGGCCAGCCTCGACGTCTCCACGGCTCCACCCTGTCAGACGCGCGGGCGGCGGCTCAGAGGGGTGAGAGCTCGTCGTCGCCGACCCCGACCGCAGGGTCCCGCTCCGCCTTGCGACGGTCCAGGACCCGGGCGATGACCTCCGAGATCGCGAACAGGGCGACCATCGGGACGGCGAGGAACAACATCGTGAACGGGTCGGTCGAGGGCGTCGCGATGGCCGCGAAGACGAAGGTGCCGATGATGACCCATGCCCGGTGCGCGCCCAAGGCCTTGCCGGGCAGGACGCCGGCCAGGTTGAGCAGGATCACGAACACGGGGATCTCGAAGGCGATGCCGAAGACCAGCAGCGTCCGGATCAGGAAGCTGAGGTAGTCGCCGAACTCGACCAGGTTGGTGAGATCGGACTGCGTGAGCCCGATCAGGATCTCCAGGCCCTTGGGCAGGGTGTAGTAGCCGAGCGCCACGCCGGCGAGGAAGAGCGGGCCCGCGATCGCGGCGAAGACCCGGCTCCACTTCCGCTCCTGGGGGTGCAGCCCCGGCAGGATGAACGCCCAGATCTGGTAGAGCCAGAACGGGCTGGTCAGCACGACCGCGACCGTCCCGCACAGGGTCAGGTACAGCATGAGCGGACCGCCCACGCCCGCGATCGTGGCGAGGCTCTCGACGTCGTCAGGGAGCTGGGCGACGGCTGCCTCGTAGGGACCGAGGACCAGCTGGAAGATCTGGTCGAAGAAGAACAGCGAGACGATGATCGCCAGGACCAGGACGATCGCGATCTTGAGGATCCGGGCACGGAGCTCGCGCAGGTGGTCCGACAGCGCCATCCGCCCGTCGGGTCCGACGGGGTGGTGGGGCTTGCCGGCCAGGAGGGCGAGGAACCCTGTCAGCCGCACCGCCGGGTCAGGCGGTCGTGTCGCGCTGCTCGCGGGTCACCGCGTCGTCAGCGACCACCGGCGGCTGGGCGTCGTTGCGAGCCTCGATCTCCCGCTGCTCGGGAGTCTTGGTGCTCTCGGACTCGTCGTCGTCGTCGACGAGACCCTTGGTCTCGGCCTTGAAGATGCGGAGGGCGCGGCCGCTGCCGCGAGCGAGCTCCGGGAGCTTCTTGGCGCCGAACAGCAACAGGATCACGAGGATGATGGCAATCAGCTCCCACCCGCCCGGCATGCCCACGAGTGCGTTCATCGTCTAGTCCCTCATTCTCGGTGTCGGTCTTCGAGCAATCGCGATCTACTGTACGCGCCCACCCTCGTAAAGACCGAGAGTCTCCTGTGCTCGGCCGATGAACTCCTGGTGACGGTCCGCGGGCGACTGCACCCGGGCGTACGGAGCCAGCCGCAGCAGCAGCCGGGTCAGCCAGCGGCGGTCGGCCACCAGCAGGTCGACCTCGACCCGGCCGTCGGGCAGCTCGCGGATCGCCTCGACCGGGTAGTACTCGACCACCCAGCGCACCGGCGGGTCGAGCACCAGGGTGGCGGGCTCGGCGCCGGCGGCGAAGTCGAAGAGGTCGGGCCCGGCCGGGTCCGACTCCCCCACCGCGCGGGTGACGGGGTCGTCGAGGACCGTCGCCGCGTGGATCCGGTCGAGCCGGAACAGCCGGTCGTCCTCGGCGCTGTGGCACCAGGCGTCGAGGTAGGTGGCGCCGCCGGAGCTCACGATCCGGCGCGGGTCCACGACCCGCTCGGTCTCCTCGTCGCGGGCCGGCACCCAGTAGGTCAGCCGCACCTGCCGGCCGTCGCGGACGGCCCGCTCCAGGCCGTCGCGGAGCGCGGCCGCGACGCCGGGCTGCTCGGTGCCGGGATCGATCGCCGCGACCACCGCCTCCCCGGCCGTGGCGGCCTGCAGCTTGGCCAGTGCCCGGTCGACGACCTCGCGGGTCTCCTCGGACGCACCACCGCGAAGGGCGAGCAGCGCCACCATCACGGCGGTCGCCTCGGTCGCGGTCAGCCGCAGCGGACGGGCGAGGTAGTCGGCGTTCGACACCCGGATCACGCCGTCGCCCTCCGGTCCCTCGAGCGCGTCGAGGTCGACGTCGATCAGGTCGTCGGGGTAGCCGTCCGGGAGCCCGACCATGAACAGCACCTTGAGGTCCTTGACCACCTGGTCCGGCGGCACGTCGAGCACCCGCGCCGCCTCGCCGATGCTGACCTCGCCACGGCTGTGGAGGTAGGGGACCAGGGTCAGCAGCCGGCCGACCTGCTCGCGGGCCCCGGCCTGGCCGCTCACGACGGCGCTCCGACGACGGCGGTGAGCCGTGCGACGACCGCGTCGCGCAGCGCCTCGGGGGCCTCGACGACCACGTCGGGGCCGTGGGCGAGCACCTCGTCGGCCAGCTCCAGCCCGCCCCGCTCGAGCAGCACCCGGTCCCAGCCGGTCGTGTCGTCCGGTCCCGCCACGTCCGTCTCGACCGACGCGGCCGAGCGCCGGAAGCCGTGGCCGCTGTCGGTGCGCACCAGCAGCGTCACCGGCTCGTGGGACTCCGGCGGCGCGAACCTCCGGGTCACCTCGCGGATGTCGAGGCCCGCAGGCACCTCGTACGCCCGCGGCTCCCCCACCCGGCGGGCGTCGCCGTGGACCCGGGAGAGCCGGAACACCCGCTCCTCGTCGCGGTCGAGGTCGTGGCCGACGGCGTACCAGCGGCCGGAGTAGCGGACGACGCCCCACGGCTGGATCCGCCGGGTCGCCACCGCCCCGCCAGGGCGCTGGTAGTCGAACTCCACCTCGCACCGGTCCTGGGTCGCCTCCCAGAAGACGTCGAAGGCCGGCTCGTCGGCGCCGAGCCGGGGCTCCACGAGGTCGAGGGCGCGTACGTCGACGGGGTGGCCGGCCGCGGCCAGCTTGCGGACGGCCTCGGTCGTCGCCTCGGCGAGCCGGGCGTGCTCCCACACCTTGGTGGCCAGCCCGACCACCTGTGCCTCGTCGGCGGTCAGCTCGATCTGCGGCAGCTGCGCCTCGTCGGCGCGCACGCGGTAGCCGGGCTCGTCCTCGAAGTAGGCGTCGAGCGAGCCGACCTCGATCGGGACGCCGAGCGCGCGCAGGTCGTCCTTGTCGCGCTCGAACATCCGCTCGAAGGCCTCGTCACCGGAGTCCGGGTAGAGCAGCTCGCGCACCTTCTCCTTGGAGACGAAGCGCTGCTGGACCAGCAGCATGATGAGCAGCTTGAGCAGCCGCTCGCTCTTCTGTGCCGCCACCGGATCCCCTCGCGTCCCGTCCCCGGTCAGCTCGCGGCGAGGATGTCGACCACGAAGTAGAGCGTGTCGGTGCCCTTGATCCCGGCCTGCGGGTTGCCCTGCTCGCCGTAGCCGAGCTCCGGCGGGATCGCCATGATCACGCGGCTGCCGACCGGGGCGCCCACCAGCGTCTCGTCCCAGCCCTTGACGACGCCGCCGACGCCGATCTGGAAGGACGTCGGCTGGGCGCTGTAGCTCTCGTCGAAGGGCTTCTTGCCGCCGTAGACCTGGCCGAGGTAGTCGACGACGATCGTCTGGCCCTTCTGGACCTCCTCGCCCTCGCCCTCGATCAGGTAGGCCGACTGCAGGCTGTCGCCGGGCTTCGGGGTGCCGGAGAAGTCGAACCCGGTCGGGGCGGCCTCGTCGCCCTGCAGCTCGGGCGCCCAGGACGGGGCGTCCTGCTCCTGGCCCTCCGGGCCGTCGGGCACGGCGCTGAGCAGGTCGATCACCGCGACCACGGAGTCCTTGTTGCCGATGCCGAGCTGGGCGTTGCCGGCCTCGCCGAAGGCGGTCTCCGCGGAGGCCGCGACGGCCACCCGGCTGCCGACGTTCTGGCCCTCGAGACCCTTGATGAAGAACTCGCTGAGCATCTTCTCGTCCACCGTGAACAGCTGCGGGGTCTGGGCGTCGTAGGTGCTGAACGCCTTCTCCTCCGTGACGCCGTTGCCGATCCAGAGGTGGGTCAGCACGCTGTCGCCCGCCGCGATCTCCTCGCCGTCGCCCTCCGAGATCACCTTCGTCTCGACCTCGTCGGCCTGCACCTCACCGTCGAAGGTCACCTCGGGTGCGCTGCCCACGTCGCCCTCGATGGTCAGGCTGTCCAGCGCCGAGGAGGACGACGAGCCGGAGCCGCCGGAGCCGTCGTCGCCGGAGCTGTCGCCGCAGGCCACGAGGGTGGCGGCGAGGAGCAGCGCGAGGGGCAGGGGCAGGAGTCGACGGAGCACGGGTCACCTTCGGGGTCGGGCGGTTCGGTCACGAGGGGGCCCTGGCGGGCACGAGCCCGGCCACCCTATCCGGCGCGCCTGAGAGGGTCCGGCACCCGGTGGGGGCGTCCGTACGAGGGCTCACATGCCGTCGATGAGGCGCTGCACCCGCTCGTCCTGGGAGCGGAACGGGTCCTTGCAGAGCACGGTCCGCTGGGCCTGGTCGTTGAGCTTGAGGTGGACCCAGTCGACGGTGAAGTCGCGGCGCCGCTCCTGTGCCTTGCGGATGAACTCGCCCCGGAGCCGGGCACGGGTCGTCTGCGGCGGCACGGACTTGGCCTCGAAGATCTTGAGGTCGCTGGTCACCCGGGCGACCGCGCCCCGCTTCTCGAGCAGGTAGTAGAGCCCGCGGCCGCGGTGGATGTCGTGGTAGGCGAGGTCGAGCTGGGCGATCCGCGGGTGGCCCAGCGGCAGGCCGTGCTTGGCGCGGTAGCGGTCGATCAGCTTCCACTTGATGACCCAGTCGATCTCGCGGTCGACCAGGCCGAGGTCGTCGGCCTCGACCGCCTTGAGGCCGCGCTCCCACAGGTCGAGGGCGCGCTCGATCACGGGTGTCCCGATCTCGCGCCGGTCGACGAAGTCGCGGGCCTTGCCGAGGTACTCCTGCTGGATCTCCAGCGCGCTCGCCTCCCGCCCGTTGGCGAGGCGGACCTTCCGCTGGCCGGTGACGTCGTGGGAGATCTCGCGGATCGCGCGGATCGGGTTCTCGAGGGTCAGGTCGCGCATCACGACCCCCTCCTCGATCATCCGCAGCACCAGGTCGCAGCTGGCGACCTTGAGCATCGTGGTGGTCTCGCTCATGTTGGAGTCGCCGACGATGACGTGCAGCCGGCGGTACTTCTCCGCGTCGGCGTGCGGCTCGTCGCGGGTGTTGATGATCGGCCGGCTGCGCGTGGTCGCGCTGCTGACGCCCTCCCAGATGTGCTCGGCACGCTGGCTGACGCTGTACGTCGCGCCGCGCGGCGTCTGGGTCACCTTGCCGGCGCCGACGATGATCTGCCGGGTCACCAGGAACGGGATCAGCACGTCCGCCAGCCGGCTGAACTCTCCCGACCGGCCGACCAGGTAGTTCTCGTGGCAGCCGTAGGAGTTGCCGGCCGAGTCGGTGTTGTTCTTGAACAGGTAGATGTCGCCGGCGATGCCCTCGTCGTGGAGCCGCTGCTCGGCGTCGAGCAGCAGCCCCTCCAGGACCCGCTCCCCCGCCTTGTCGTGGGTCACCAGCTCGGTGACGTCGTCGCACTCCGGCGTGGCGTACTCGGGGTGGCTGCCGACGTCGAGGTAGAGCCGGGCGCCGTTGCGCAGGAAGACGTTGCTGCTGCGTCCCCAGCTGACGACCTTGCGGAACAGGTAGCGGGCGACCTCGTCCGGGCTGAGGCGGCGCTGGCCGTGGAACGTGCACGTCACGCCGTACTCGTTCTCGATGCCGAAGATCCGCCGGTCCACGGGCCCACACTAGGGCGCGCACGGTGATCGCGCTGCCGGACGCGGCTGTCGTTCGCGGTCGAGCTGCTCGATCGGCGTCGCCGCGCCCCGGGTCGGACTACACTCCGACCACCGGACGTGCGGACTGTGGGGGGCTGCTGTGATGCCAAGGCATCTCATCCTGGGAGCCGGGAGCTCGCTCGCTGGGGTCGAGGTTTGACGGCGGGGGCGCGCCGGCCGGCCACCGGACTGGCTGCCCGTCGCGGCGCGGTGTTCGGGCTTTCCTCGCAGCTGGTGCGTCAGGTGCTCAGCGTGGTGGCGACGGTCGTGCTCGCACGGCTGCTCACGCCCGCCGACTTCGGCATCGTGGCCGCGGCCAACGCGTTGCTCGGGCTGGCAGTCGTCGGCACCATGTTCGGCTTCGCGCCCGCCGTGATCCGTCGGCCCGACCACGACGAGCGATTCGTCTCGACGTTGTTCTGGACCAGCGTGGCGATCTCCGCACCGCTGGCGGCAGTGATGGCAGTGGGCTCGCCGCTGTTCGCGCGTGCCTTCGGCAACCCCGAGGCGACGCTCTACCTCGCGGTGCTGGCCCCGGCACTGGTGCTCGACGTCTGCGCGTCGATCCCGCTGGCGATGCTGCAGCGCGACCTGCGGTTCAAGGCGGCCTATGCGTGCACCACGGGATCGATGCTGGTCTACGTCGCCGTGCAGGTCGGCCTCGCCTTCGCCGGGCTGGGTGCCTGGGCGGTGATCATCGGCCAGCTGTCCATGTCGCTGACCAACCTGGTCGGTGGGCTGGTGCTGACGCGCTGGCTCCCCAAGCCCCGGTTCGCCGGCGGGGTCATCCGCGGCGAGCTCGGCTTCGCGGGCAGCTACCTGGTCGGCCAGCTGCTGTCGTACGGTCTCAAGTCCGCCGACTACTGGATCGTCGGTCGCTCTCTCGGCGGTGCGGCGCTCGGCATCTACTACATCGCCTTCCAGCTGCCGTCGATCGTGCGGCTTCGGATGTCGGCTGTCTCCCGCGAGGTGCTGTTCCCGGTGTTCGTGCGCGAACGCGAGTCCCGGGACCAGACCGGGCACATCTATCGCACCAGCATGCGGCTCCAGATCGGGCTGGGTGTCCCTGCCATGGCAGGCATGGCCGCTCTGGCCGATCCCATCATCCGGCTGTTCTTCGGCGGCCAGTGGCTGGCCGGCGTGGAGCCGATGCGCTGGTTGGCCTTCGCGGCCATGTTCGAGATCATCACCAGCCCGGCGGGGAGCATCGCGATCGCCCACGGGCGGATGCGTCCGTACCTGGTCACGCTCACCACCCGCCTCGCACTGATGCTCGCCGTCCTCGCCGGGGTGGCGGCCGCCGGCGGCGGGATGGAGGCGTTCGCGATCGCGATGCTGCTCCAGTCGGCCGGAGGCGCGGTGATCACCCAGGTCATGCTGGCGCACCCGCTCGGTCTCCCAGCCGCCTCCGTGGTGGCGCCGCTGGCGTTGTCGGCACTGCCGGCCGCGATCATGTACGCCGCGCTCACCGGTCTGCTCACGGTCCTGCCGGACCTGGCGGCTCCGGTGCTCCTCCTGCTGCTCGTCCCGCTCGGGGCCGTCGTCCACGTGGCCGCGCTGCGCGTGATCTCTCGCCGCGAGCTGGAGTTCCTGTGGTCCCAGTCGCGGGGCTTCGCCGGGGCCCTGTCCGGGCGGCGGCGCCGGGTCGACGACGCGGCGTCCTAGGCGTCTGCCGACGTCGCCAGACCAGCCACCCACGGCAGCGGGGGCGGACCCGCCAGGGTCAGCGCATCCGCGTCGAGCGCGACCGGTGCTCCCCGGGAGTCGGCGACAGCCTGGGCGACCTCGCGCGCCGTCACGCCGGGGCGGAGCGGCACCACCTCGCGGACCGTCCCGGCCAGCTCGCCGGCCGCAGGCCCCAGCCGGGCCAGCGCCCGGTCACCGTCGACCAGCAGCCACCGGTCGTCGGGCCCCCACCCGCTCGCGGCCGCGTCCGCGCTCGGGAGCCCGCGCGCGACGGCGAGGTAGCGGGCGAACGCCGGGTCGGCCGACAGGGCCGTGACCTCGGCGGTCCCGCCCGGCCGTGGCGTGACCCGCTGGGCCGTCGGGTGCTCCGGCGTGGCCGGCGGGGCGTCACGGCGGCGCAGTCCGGCGGCTCGCTCCGCGGCGGACCGGGCCGCCGGCAGTGCGGTACGCCGTGCCCACCGCGCCGTGGGCACCACCACCCGCGCCACCGCTCCCCGGTGGGCCTCCACGGTCAGCAGCGGCGGCCTGTCGACGTCGAGGGAGTCCTTGAACGGGCTGGGGCCGGGCAGCACGTCGAGCAGGGCCGGGGCCTCGTCGCGCACCGCCTCCTGCACCTGGCGGTGGAGCAGCAGCCCGGGTGCGAGCGCCGCGAGCTGCTGGTCGTAGCAGGTGCTCCACCCGACGGCGACGTCGCCGAGCCGGAACCAGACGTTCCCGGCGGCCGGGCGCCCCGCGATCGTCAGCACGAGCAGCTGCACCCAGCCATGGCGGTCGGCCGACTCCAGGAAGAACCGTCGGCGGCGAGCCGTCGCCGGCTGGTGCGGGCCCTTCCAGCTCCGGGCCTGCACCTCGTCGAGCAGGTCCATCCCCTCCGCGAGCGGTCCGGCGCCGCCGCCGTACGTGCGGGTCTCGACGTCCCAGAACTGCGTGACCCGGCGCTCCCGCGACCGGGTGGAGGACACCAGCTTGCGGAAGGTCTTGTCGAACGACTCGCTGCCGGCCACGGGGACCACGTTGTCGCTCTCCCCCGGTGAGACGTCCACCGCGAACCCCTGCCGACGCAGCGCCGCCAGCAGCAGGTCGGTGCCCGGGTCGCGGGACGGGAGCCCGTGCAGCCTGAGGTGTCGGGCGCCCCGGCGCTGGACCTGCTCCACGAGGGCGTCCACGACGTCGGGGTCCGGGTCGGTGCCGAGCACCAGCCTGGTGCGCGGCGCGTTGCCCACGTTGGTCGAGCTCCACGTCCCGCGACTGCGCACGAGCGGCCAGATCGCGACCGGCACCCCGTCCTCCAGGACCGCGTGGACCGCCACCCGGGGGGCGACCCGCGGCTCGGCACGCACCCAGGCGTCGAACCAGGCGTGGGTGGCGTACGGGTCGCCCTGGCCGGGGCGGGCAAGCGCCAACGCGTCCCAGGTGTCGCCGACCGGCGACGCCTCCCCGGGCGTCCATGTGGTCGTCTCCCGTGTCATCGCCCCCACGCTCCCCAACGACGGCGGCGATCACGCTACCGCATCCGCAACCGCCCTCCCGGCTGTCCAGACCGGACGTCGAGGTCCGGGCGCCCCACGGGCGATGGTGCTACTTTTGCTGGCACGTGCCCATCGGGGGAAGGGTGTGAGAGTGATCGGCATCAGGCGCGCTGCCGACACGGCGCTGCGGCGCTCGCCTGCCCACTGGGCGTTCCGGAGGCGGGCGGCCCGGCGGGTCGCGGTCCTCGCGTACCACGGGGTCGACTCGCCGCAGCAGTTCGACCGCCAGCTCGACCTCCTGCAGCGTGAGGCCTCCCCGGTCTCGCTCGCCGACGTCGTCGCGGCCCACGACGGCGGAACGCCGCTGCCCCCGCGACCCGTGCTGCTGACCTTCGACGACGGCCACCCGAGCCTGCTGCGCGACGGGCTGCCCCTGCTGCAGGCCCGGGGCATCCCGGCCGCGGCGTTCGTGCTGCCCGGCCTGGTGGGGACCCATCGGCCGTTCTGGTGGGAGGAGGCGACCCGGCTCCACGAGGCCGGCGCTCGTGCGAGCGGTGCCCCGGACGACCCGGAGGGCCTGGTCCGGTGGCTCAAGACCGTGCCCGACCCGCGCCGCCACGAGGTGCTCGCCGAGATGCGTGAGCAGGCCGCCGTCGAGGTGACCGCCGACCAGCTGGAGCCCGAAGACCTGCGCCGGCTGCGTGACGGTGGCGTGGCGATCGGCAACCACACCTGGACCCACCCCTGCCTCGACCGGTGCACCTCCCAGGAGCTCCAGCGCCAGGTGTGCCTGGCCCACGAGTCCCTCTCCGACGTCCTCGGCGAGGCGCCGTCCGCCTTCGCCTATCCCAACGGCAACCACGACGCCCGGGCCGAGCGGCTGCTGCGCACGCTCGGCTACCGGGCCGGCTTCCTCTTCGACCACCGGCTCGCGGGCCCTCCCGGCGAGGCCGGGCACCGACTGCGCATCTCGCGGCTGCGGGTCGCCACGACGACCTCGCTCGACCGCTTCGCCACGATCCTCAGCGGCCTCCACCCCGCCCTCCACCACGCGCGGGGACGGGCCTGACGTGCCCGGCCCCGACGTCCTGCGCACACCGGCGCAGGCGGAACGGCACGCCGAGGCGTGGCGGGAGCTGGCCGCCTCCCTCCCGTGGTCGAGCTACTTCTCGACTCCCGACTGGCAGCTGACGTGGTGGGAGGTGCTGGGCCGTGACCGGGCGGGACGGGTCGCGGTCTGGCCGGGCGACGACGGCCTGGACGCGGTCGTCGGGCTGGCCCGCGACCGGCTGCACAGGCGGCTGCCCCGGGTCATCGGCCCGGTGGTGCCGCTGGGGAGCGGCGCCGGCGCCGCCGACCACCTGGGGTGGCTGGTGCGGCCGGGGCGGCGTGACGACGTACGCCGGTGGCTCGCGAAGGAGGTCGGTCGTCGCACCGTGCTGCTGCCCGCCACCGACCGCGACAGTGGCAGCCCCGACCTGCTCCCCGGGCTGCGGCCGATCGAGACCACCCCGTGCCCCCGGGTGACGCTCGCGGAGCCGCTGCCGACGGGCTCCTCCAAGCTGCGCAAGCAGCTCCGCTACGACGAGCGGCGGCTGGCCGACGACGGCGTCGGCTTCAGCTGGGTGCCGCCCGGGGAGGTCACGGCGGCGACCTTGGACGACCTGCTCCGGCTGCACGCGGCCCGCGCCGACGACCAGGGCTGGGCCACCACCTTCACGGCCGAACGCCGACGGTTCCACCTCGCCCTCATGGAGCGGGGCTCCCCGGGCTGCGGGCCCGCCGCGGTCGTCGCCCGCCGCGGCGACGAGGTGGTCGGCGTTCTCTACGGCTTCCGCTGGGGCGACACCTTCTCCTACTACCAGACCGGCTGGGACGAGGCCTACGCCCGACGCGGACTCGGGACCGTGCTGGTGGCGGTGGCGATGCGCGAGGCATACTCCGACCGGTGTGCCGTCCTCGACTTCCTGCGCGGAGCCGAGCCCTACAAGTACCGTTTCGGTGCCGAGGATCGCGAGGACGTCACGTGGCTGCGCGGACGCGGCCCGCTCGCACGTGTCCTGCGCTCACGCCACAGCGCGTAGGCCGAGCGGCCATGGGAGCAGGACGAAGGGAACATCCGTGCACGTGCTCTACGTGATCGACAGCCTGGACAGACCGGGCGGCGCGGAACAGGCGCTGGCGGCGATGGCACCGAGGCTGGTGGAGGCGGGCGTACGTCTCGACATCGCCTACCTGACCGAGCGGCCCGGCCTCCAGGACGACCTGCGCGACGCCGGCGCCGAGGTGTTCCCCGTCATCGAGGACGACCGGCTGCCGCGCACCCGTGCGCTGGCGACCCTGGTCCGGGAGCGGCGCCCCGACCTGGTCCACACCACGCTCTACGAGGCCGACCTCGCCGGCCGCCTCGCGGCGGCGGTGACCCGGACCCCGGCCGTGTCGAGCCTGGTGAACATCGCGTACGGACCCGAGCACCGCAACGCCCCCGGCCTCTCGTCGGGGAAGGTACGCGCGGCGCAGGCCGCCGACGCGCTCACCTGCCGTGCGGTCCGCCGGTTCCACGCCCTCACCGACCACGTGGCCGAGGAGATGGCCGGGCGGCTGATGCTGCGCCGCTCACGGATCGACGTGGTGCCCCGCGGCCGCGACACCCGGCTGCTCGGCACCCGTACCCCCGAGCGGCGTGCCGAGGTGCGCGAGCGGCTCGGCCTGGCCGTCGACGTCCCGGTGCTGGTGGCCGCCGCCCGCCACGAGCACCAGAAGGGGCTGGACACGCTCGTCGCCGCGCTCCCGGAGGTACGCCGGGTCGTGCCCGGCGTCCAGCTGGTCGTGGCCGGCCGCGAGGGCAACGACACCCCGTTGATCCGCGAGATCGTCGCCAGCGGCGGGATCGAGGACGCCGTCCACCTGCTGGGCTCGCGCACCGACGTAGCGGACCTGATCGCCGCTGCCGACGTGTTCGTCGCACCGTCACGGTGGGAGGGGCTCGGCAGCGCCGTGATGGAGGCGATGGGCATCGGCACCCCGATCGTGGCCAGCGACGTGGCGGCGATCCGCGAGACCGTCACCGGGGAGGGCGCCGCCCTCGTGCGGCCAGCCGACCCGGGCGCCCTGGCCGTCGCCCTCGTGGGCGCCCTCCGGGACCCGCAGTGTGCCGAGCAACGCGCCGCCGTCGCCCGCGACCGGTTCCGCCGGCGTCACACCATCGAGGCGGTGACCGCCGGGATGATCGGCTTCTACGAGCGCGCCCTGGCCTGACGCCTCATGCCCGGCCCCAGGGAAGCGGCCGACCGAGCAGTCCGACGAGGTCCTCGTGGTCGCCTGCGAAGCGGTCCACGAGTCGCGCCCGGGTGTCGGGGGCCATCTTGGGGTAGTCCCCCTCCGGTGAGTTCCAGCGGCGCACGGCACGGCAGGCCGGGCCTGGAAGGTGACGCGCTGCGGCGCTCACCCAGACATTGCGCACCGGCCCGTGCTTGTTGGTCTGCTTCTTCTCGACCGGGCTCGACGGCGGCGACGCGCCGATGTGCCGGCAGACGCCCGCCACGACCTCACCGGGCCTCGCGACCATGTCGTCGAAGATGACCACGTGGACCTGTTCCGCGGGCACATGGTCGTAGAGCTCGCGCAGCCATCGTGCGTAGTGGCCTGATCGCACGTACGCGTAGGGCACGCGGCGCGGGTCACCGGTCAGGCGCTTCGGCTCGGCAGCCAGCGCACCCTCGAAGTCGTGGCGCTCGATCCCCTTCCACTGGTTGAGCCAGAAGTGTGAGTACGCGCGGTCCACCGGGTTGCGGAGCACCACCACCACCCGCGCGTCCGGCAGCGTCCGTGCCAGGTCGGCGACCGCGCCGGGATGGACCAGGTAGGCCGGCGTGATGTCCCCGCACACCTGATCGGCCCTCGCGTCGCGGTAGAGGCTGGCGTACCAGTCCAGGCCGCGGGAGCGGTGGAGCGAGAAGAAGTGAGGTTCCTTCACCGCTGGCAGCACGACGTCGTCCAGCCCCCTGAGGTGGGCGGCCAGGGTGGTGGTGCCGGCGCGTGGGACTCCCGCCACGACGAAGTCCGGGAGCCTGTCGGGTGTGGTCACAGGGCCATCATCCCGGTCGCGGCTGCGGCGATACCGAACGGCACGCCCAGCCACGGCAGCAACAGCCGTCGGTGGCGTGACTGCATCTCCATGAGCATCACCACGGTGAGCACCATCATCACGCCCACCCCGCGGGGACCGTGAGGGAGCACAGCCATCAGCAGCATCACCGGCCAACAGGCAGCTGCGCACCGAAGCGCCTGCCGGACGCCGAACTCGAACCTGGTGGCCCACGCCCGCGGACCGTACGGCGCCAGGGGCACCGTGCGGCTGCACGAGAGCACCGCCCAGCGCTTCATGGGCGTGAGCTGCCAGGCAGCCGTCAGGGCAAGCAGCGCGGTGGCCGGGCCGAGCGCTCCACCGTCCACGGTCAGCAGCTCCCCCAGCGGCAGGGCGAGCAGCCCGAGCAACACCCACGGCAGCAGGTAGCCGCAGGCGAAGGGCACCATCCCGATGAGGCGCCGGCCCCTCAGGCTGTTGAGCGCCACGTGCCGGAGCGCGGGCAGCGCCAGCGGAAGCATCATCGCCACGCACATGACCGCCCACGCGGTCGGTGTCATCACCGTTCGGGACCCGCTGGTCGCGTCGTGCGTGTGGACCATCGTCGCCGCGCCCGACCCGGCGTGCCCGCCCGCCACCACGAGCCAGACCCAGGCCGCAGCGACCGCGACCACCGCCGGCCACTCCGGGCGCCAGGCCAGGTAGTGGGCAACCCGGCCCGGGGCGCTCGGCAGCGGCTCAGCCCACGAAGACACTGACCCGGCCGACCACGATCGGGGTACCCCGGGCGTTGTCGAGGATCTCGGCGAGCACCTTCTTCGCGTCGCCCCGGTAGCCCGGCGGCGGGACCGGGAGCTCGGGCAGGAAGCTCACCTCGAGCGGTTCGCCACGCTTGATCCGGCCGAGCCGGCGCAGCACCCGTAGCCTGCGGGTCACGTCGAAGGTGTGGCGGAACCCCGGGACGTGGTCGTGCTTGGGGTCGAGGCTGTTCATCCCCTCGATCCCGAACGTCGTCACGTTGCCGACGTGGTGGAGGTCGCGGTCGCGCTCGGTCCACCGGCGGGGCAGGTTGAGGTAGACGCCGTAGACCACGCCGGGGTTGCTGAGGGCCCGGATGTCCTCGACGTTGAGGTAGGCCCGGCTGCCCCCGGCCTCCGGCGCCACCGGTCTGGCGGCCCGATCGAGCAGCGGATCGGCGGTCGGCGCCATCACGGCGGTCACGGAGGCGGCCGCCCCGGCGAGACGTACGGGTCGCTGGCTGGCGCCCACCAGCTCGGGCGGTCGGCGTCGTTCGTTGGCGGTCATCGTTCTCTCGTCCCCCTCGACGATCTCAGGCGTAGACGTAGCGGAGCTGGCTGGCGTGGTCGAGCACCTGCGCCGTCGACGTCGTCACCGCCTGCCCGTGCTCGTCGAACATGGTGAACGACTGTCCCAGCCAGGCCGGGTCCGTCGGGTTCGCGCGGCCCCCGCCGCGCGCCAGCCAGACGTCCCAGAGACGGTCGACGTTGGCGTGGTGCAGGAAGAAGATGGGGTCATTGGCGGCGCATGGAACCGCACTCATGTAGCCGCCGGTGCACTTGGGTGCCGACGTGCTCCCCACCTGGGTGTGGATCGGGTTGTGGGGCTGCAGCTCGAGGGCCCCGATCGCTCCGGCGAACTGCGCCGGGGGACGGATCCCCCCGCCGAAGCTGGTCTTGGAGACCGTCGGGTCCGCGGCGAAGGCCGTCTTCGCCATCGCGGTCGAGGCTGACGTGATCCGGGTCCCGAGCTGGAAGCCGTCCATCATGGCGGCGCTGCGCTTGGTCGGCAGGTAGAGCGGGTTGGAGGACCCGTCCGGCAGGGTCGGCTGCCGGAAGGCGGCCGGCAGCGTGTTGGCCGGGAACGGCTGGTCGTAGTTCCAGTACGGGATCCCGAAGTCCGCTGGTCCGCCGATCTCCATCACGGCGTGCCGGACGATCCGCTCGAACCAGTAGACGAAGATCCGATGCCATGGCAGGAAGTGCCAGCTCTGGTGCTGGCACTGGTTCCACCTCGCCAGCAGGGGTCGGACGAAGGTCCCGTGGATCGCCGCCTGGTAGTCCCAGCTGGTCGGATCGGTCGGCGCCCGGCTCTGCATCAGGCGTACGGCGCGCGCGTAGGCCTCGGTGTAGTCGTTCCACGGTGTCCCGAGCGACCAGACGTCTCGTCGGACCACTGTGATGTCCGGCAGGTCAGCCGTCGTGAACGCACGTGCGTCCGGTGTGGTTGCGAGTCCGGTGGCCAGGGCACCCGCTCCTGCAAGGAACCCCCGACTTCCCAGACCTCGCAACAGTGATGTGTCAACCATCGCGAATCTCCCCCCGCGCATGATTGAACGGAGTGCCCGGGCGCCCGACACAAGGGGTCGGCCCCGATTGTTGCCAGACCGTGGATCGCCGGTGGAGGAGCGGCGGTGGGTCAGCGCAGCGGGTCGTCCGGGTCGAGGGGCGGCGCCACGGGCGGCTCGGCGGGCGCGACCGGGTCGGAGGGCGGCGGCGTCGGCTCCCCGGTGCGCGGGTCCTCCAGCGGCGGGGTGCCGCCGCTGGTCTGGTCGGTGGGGTCGGCCGGGTCGTCCGTGGCCGACGGCGTGGCCGGCGCCGGGGTGGCGGCGTCCTCGTCGCGCGGCTGGTCGGCCGAGCCGGCTGCCCGGTCCCCGAGCCGGCGGTGCAGCTCCTCGGGCCGCAGCCGGCGGAACTTGCGCGGCTGCATCCGGGTGCGGTCGAGGACCGCGACCTCGAGGGCGGTGTCGGGGATGACCCGGTCGCCGCTCTCGGAGTGGCCGAGCGCGGCGACGGCGAGGTGGAGCACCGCGTCGAGGTCGAGCCCCTCCTCGTAGCGCTCCTGGAGGAAGGCCGCGACCGTGTCCACGGCGCCGCCCATCACGCTGTAGCGGTGGACGTCGGCGACCTGGCCGTCGTAGGTGAGCCGGTAGATCTGGTCGTCGGCGGCGGCGTCGGCCACCTCGGCGACGAAGAGCTCGACCTCGTACGGCTTCTCGCCGCCGCTGGAGAAGATCGTGCCGAGCGTCTGCGCGTAGGCGTTGGCGAGCCCGCGGCCGGTCACGTCGCGCCGGTCGTAGGCGTAGCCACGCATGTCGGCGAGCCGGACGCCGGCGATCCGCAGGTTCTCGAACTCGTTGTAGCGGCCGACGGCGGCGAAGGCGATCCGGTCGTAGATCTCGGAGACCTTGTGGAGCGCCTGCGAGGGGTTCTCGGAGGCGAACAGCACGCCGTCGGCGTACTGGACGGCGACGACGGAGCGGCCGCGGGCGATGCCCTTGCGGGCGTAGTCGGCGCGGTCCTTCATCACCTGCTCGGGCGAGACGTAGAACGGCATGCTCATCGCGCGTCACCACCCGTCAGCGAGGGCGCGGCAGGACCGTCGGGGCGCTGCATCCGGCCGGCGATCATCCGGTCCGCGACGTCGGCCACCTCGGCGTCGGCCAGCCGGCGGCCGCCCTCGGCGGAGATGACGTGGACGACCGGGAAGATCCGCCGGGTGAGGTCGGGCCCGCCGGTCGCGGAGTCGTCGTCGGCGGCGTCGTAGAGGGCCTGCACGACGACGGTCACCGCGTCCAGCTCGGAGAGGTCGTCGCGGTAGAGCTTCTTGAGCGACCCGCGGGCGAACAGAGACCCGGAGCCGACCGAGTGGAACGCGGTCTCCTCGTAGCGGCCCCCGGTCACGTCGTAGCTGAAGATCCGGCCCTGGCTGGTGGTGAGGTCGTAGCCGGCGAAGAGCGGTACGACGGCGAGCCCCTGCATCGCCAGGCCGAGGTTGTTGCGGATCAGCGCGGCGAGCCGGTTGGCCTTGCCGTCGATCGACAGCGTGGTGCCCTCGATCTTCTCGTAGTGCTCGAGCTCGGTCTGGAACAGCCGGACCAGCTCGACCGCGAGCCCGGCGGTGCCGGCGATGCCGACCGCGGAGTGCTCGTCGGCGGGGAAGACCTTCTCGATGTCGCGCTGCGCGATGATGTTGCCCATCGTGGCGCGCCGGTCACCCGGCCATCACGATCCCGCCGGGATAGGTGGCGGCGACGATGGTGGTCGCGTGGGGCGCGAGGTCGCCGAGCTGCCCCTGCGGGACGGACCGGCGCGACGGCAGCAGGTCGGGCGCCGCGTCGGCGAGGAAGTCGGAGAACGAGGAGGAGCCCGACTGCAGGAACGCAGCCGGGAGGTGGAGGTCGCTCACTGGCCGCCCTTCTGGATGAACGACTTCACGAAGTCCTCGGCGTTGGTCTCGAGGACGTCGTCGATCTCGTCGAGGATCGCGTCGACGTCGTCGTCGAGGGCCTCCTTGCGCTCGGCGACGTCGCTCTCGGTCGCGACCTCGGAGGTCTCCTCGGTCTCGGAGGACTTCCGTGGCTGCTTCTGCTCCTGTGCCATGGGTCGACCCTAGCCCTCAGCGGGTGAGCGCGCTGACCAACGCCTCGGCGGTGTCGCACCTGTCGATCAGGTCGCCGACGCTGGCGCGGGTGCCGCGCAGCGGGTCGATCGTCGGCACCCGCTGCAGCGACTCGCGTCCGGGCAGGTCGAAGATCACCGAGTCCCAGGACGCCGCGGCGACCGCGTCGGCGTACTTCTCGAGGCACCTGCCGCGGAACCAGGCGCGGGTGTCCTCGGGCGGGTCGTGCATCGCCGCCTCGACCGAGGTGTCGTCGAGGAGCCGCTCGATCCGGCCCATGCCGACCAGCCGGTGGTAGAGCCCCTTCTCGGGACGGATGTCGGAGTACTGGTAGTCGATGAGCTGGAGCTTGGCGTCGTCCCAGCCGAGGCCGTCGCGGTCGCGGTAGTGCTCCAGCAGCTTCAGCTTGGCGACCCAGTCGAGCTCCCGCGCGCACTCCATGGGGTCCCGCTCGAGCCTGGTCAGCACCGACTCCCACCGGGCGAGGACGTCGACGGTCTGCGCGTCGGCGTCGGCGCCGAAGCGGTCCTCGACGTACTTGCGGGCGAGGTCGAGGTACTCCAGCTGCAGCTGGACGGCGGTGAGCTCGCGGCCGTCGGTCAGCCGCACCTTCTGCCGCAGCGTGGTGTCGTGGGACACCGCCCGCAGTGCCGACACGGCGCCGTCGACGGTGAGGTCGCGGTCGAGGAACCGGTCCTCGATCATCGAGAGCACCAGCGCGGTGGTGCCGACCTTGAGGTAGGTCGACACCTCGGCGAGGTTGGCGTCGCCGAGGATCACGTGCAGCCGCCGGTAGCGCTCGGGGTCGGCGTGCGGCTCGTCGCGGGTGTTGATGATCGGCCGCTTCAGCGTCGTCTCGAGGCCGACCTCGACCTCGAAGTAGTCGGCGCGTTGGCTGATCTGGTAGCCGTGCTCGCGGCCGTCCTGGCCGATCCCCACCCGGCCGGACCCGCACACGACCTGCCGCGAGACGAAGAACGGCGTCAGGTGCCGCACGATCTCGCCGAACGGGGTGCTGCGCCGCATCAGGTAGTTCTCGTGGGCGCCGTAGGACGCCCCCTTGTTGTCGGTGTTGTTCTTGTAGAGGTTGATCGGCGCGCCGCCGGGCAGCTGGCCGGCCCGCCGCGACGCGTCGAGCATCACCTGCTCCCCCGCCTTGTCCCAGCGCACGACGTCGAGCGGCGTGGTCACCTCGGGCGTGGAGTACTCCGGGTGGGCGTGGTCGACGTAGAGCCGGGCGCCGTTGGTGAGGATGACGTTGGCGAGGCCGAGGTCCTCGTCGGTGAGCTGGGAGGGGTCGGCCACCTGGCGCGACATGTCGAAGCCGCGGGCGTCGCGCAGCGGCGACTCCTCCTCGAAGTCCCACCGGGCACGGCGGGCCTTGACCGTCGCCGAGGCGTACGCGTTGACGACCTGGGACGAGGCGACCATCGGGTTGGCCAGCGGCTGTCCCTGCACCGAGATGCCGTACTCCACCTCGGTGCCCATCACCCGGCGCACGCTCATGGGTCGAGCCTACGGCCCCGTGACGATCCCTCTGCCCACCGCGCCGCCCACGCCGGCCCGCACGGAGCGGCGATCGGTCAGCGCTTGCGCAGCTTGGGCAGCACGAAGAGCAGCACGACTGCGATGACGGCGATGACGATGAGCAACTTCATGCGGTGACTCTAGCCGGGCCACCGGCCGCCGTAGGCTGATCCGCATGGGTGTCTGGACCGACCACGTCGTCCCCCGGATCGCCGAGGCGTCGCTGAAGGGCCCGGAGATCGACGAGCTGCGACGCGAGGCCTGCGCCCCCCTGACCGGCCGGGTGCTGGAGCTCGGGTTCGGCTCGGGCCTGAACCTCCGGTGGTACCCGCCCGCCGTCACCTCCGTCGCCGCCGTCGAGCCCTCCGACCTCGGCTGGCGGATGTCGGAGCACCGCCGGGCCCGCACGACGGTGCCGGTGGAGCGGCGCGGCCTCGACGGCCAGCGGCTCGAGGAGCCCGACGCGTCGTACGACTCGGTGCTCTCGACGTTCACGCTGTGCACCATCCCCGACCCCGCGCTCGCCCTCGCGGAGGTACGCCGGGTGCTGCGGCCGGGCGGCGTCCTCTGCGTCACCGAGCACGGCCTCTCCCCCGACGCCGGCGTCGCGCGCTGGCAGCGCCGGCTGGACCCGCTGCAGCGGCGCGTCGCCGGGGGCTGCCACCTCTCGCGTGACGTCCCGGCCCTGGTCACCGCTGCCGGGTTCGCGATCACGATGCTGCGCGCCGAGCAGCTGCCCGGACCCGCCGTGTCCCGGCCCTGGACCTACGGGTTCCTGCTGATCGCGAGCTGACGCAACCCCGCCGACGGTTCAGCGCACCTCGGGGCGGCGCGCGGGGCGGGACTGCAGCGCGTGGGCGGCGTTGATGCCGACGAGGCCGGCCCAACCGACCACCATCGCGGCCAGTCCCCCGCTGTCGATGGCCAGGCTGATCGCGGTGATGGGGATGCCGGCGACGCAGGACACGATGCCGAGCGCCAGCTGCCGAGGCCCGGCAGCGGAGCGGTCGCGGTCGGCGCGGCTGTGTCGTTCGAGGTCGTGCGCCGTCCGGGCGACGACCGCCGCCTCGATCCGGTCGGCGAACGAGTCGACCAGCGCCCGGTCGTAGGTCGAGCCGAGCTCGCGGCGCGTCTCGAGGACGGCCTCGACCTCGGTCCGCTCGAGCTCCTCCTCGCCCACGGGATCAGAGGTACTGGCCCGTGCTGGACACGGTGTCGATCGACCGACCCGGCTCGGTGCCCTGCTTGCCGGTGATGAGCGTCCGGATGAACACGATCCGCTCGCCCTTCTTGCCGGCGATCTGGGCCCAGTCGTCGGGATTGGTGGTGTTGGGGAGGTCCTCGTTCTCCTTGAACTCGTCGACGCACGCGGCCATCAGGTGGCGCACGCTGATGCCACGCTGGTCCTGGTCGAGGAAGTCCTTGATCGCCATCTTCTTCGCCCGGTCGACGATGTTCTGGATCATGGCGCCGGAGTTGAAGTCCTTGAAGTAGAGGACCTCCTTGTCCCCGTTGGCGTACGTGACCTCGAGGAACTGGTTGTCCTCGGACTCGGTGTAGATCCGCTCCACCGTGCGCTGGATGATGCCGGCCGCGGTCGCGCGGGTGTCTCCCCCGAACTCCCGCAGGTCGTCCTCGTGCAGCGGCAGCTCCGGCGTGAGGTACTTGCTGAAGATGTCGCGCGCGCCCTCGGCGTCGGGCCGCTCGATCTTGATCTTCACGTCGAGCCGGCCGGGCCGCAGGATCGCGGGATCGATCATGTCGGGCCGGTTGGACGCCCCGATCACGAGGACGTTCTCGAGCGCCTCGACACCGTCGATCTCGCTCAGCAGCTGCGGGACGATGGTGTTCTCGACGTCGGAGGAGACGCCGGAGCCGCGGGTGCGGAACAGCGAGTCCATCTCGTCGAAGAACACGATCACCGGCGTGCCGTGGCCGGCCTTCTCCCGCGCGCGCTGGAAGACCAGCCGGATGTGGCGCTCGGTCTCGCCGACGTACTTGTTGAGCAGCTCGGGGCCCTTGATGTTGAGGAAGTACGACTTGCCCCCTTTCAGCACCGGTGCGGGCCGCGACCTTCTTGGCCAGCGAGTTGGCGACCGCCTTGGCGATCAGGGTCTTGCCGCAACCGGGAGGGCCGTAGAGCAGCACGCCCTTCGGCGGCTTGAGCTGGTGCTCCTTGAACAGCTCGGGGTGCAGGTAGGGCAGCTCGACGGCGTCCTGGATCTGCTCGATCTGCCCGACCAGCCCGCCGATCGCCTCGTACGCGATGTCGGGGACCTCCTCGAGGACCAGCTCCTCGACCTCGGACTTGGGGACCCGCTCGTAGGCGTAGCCCGCGCGGCCGTCGAGCAGGAGTGAGTCGCCGGCGCGCAGCGTCACCTCCCGCAGCGGCTCGGCGAGGCGTACGACGCGCTCCTCGTCGGCGTTGGCGATGACCAGGGCGCGGTCGCCGTCGGCGAGCAGCTCCTTGAACATGACGACCTCGCCGATCTGCTCGAACTCGAGCGCCGCGACGACGTTGAGGGCCTCGTTGAGCATGACCTCCTGGCCGCGCACGAGGGTGTCGACGTCGACGGCGGGGCTCGCGGTGACCCGCAGCTTGCGACCGCCGGTGAACACGTCGATCGAGTCGTCCTCGTTGCGCTGCAGGAAGGTGCCGAAGCCGGCCGGCGGCTGCGCGAGCCGGTCGACCTCCTCCTTGAGCCGCGTGATCTGGTCGCGGGCCTCGCGGAGCGTCTCGGCCAGTCGCTCGTTCTGCGCGGTGACCGCGGAGAGCGAGCGCTGCGTGTCGGCGAGCCGCAGCTCGATGCCTCGTGAGTGGCCGGGGGCCTCGCTCAACCGGCGCCGCAGGTCACCCACCTCGGCCTCGAGGAAGCGCACCTGGTCCGCGAGCTCGGACGCGGAGCGACCGCCCCCACCGGACCTGCCTTCGGATGCTGACATCACTGGTCACCTCCTCCACTTGCGACACTACCCGCGCTGCGCCGCGAGGGAAGCCACAACGCACCGGTCCGCCTCAGCATTCGGACGAGGTCGCGGGTGGGCGCTCAGCCGTCGAGACGCTCGTCCAGCACCTGGGGTGGCAGGTCGGCCGGGCGGGGGCCGGTGTAGTCGGGACCGTACGCCCCCGGCGCGGGCCGGCGCCGCCGCTGCGGCGGCCGCTCACCGGCAGCCATCCTGCGGGCGGTGACCAGGAAGGCGGTGTGGCCGATCATCGAGTGCCCGGGGCGTACGGCGAGGCCCTCGACGTGCCAGTCGCGCACCAGCGACTCCCAGGCGCTCGGCTCGGTGAAGCCGCCGTGGGCCCGGAGCGTCTCGACGTAGCGCGAGAGCTGCGTCGTGGTCGCGACGTACGCGCAGACGATGCCGCCGGGCCGGAGCGCGTTCGCGACGGCGTCGACGCAGTCCCACGGTGCCAGCATGTCGAGCACCACCCGGTCCGCGCGCTCGCCACGACGGGGCATCTCCTCGGCGAGGTCGCCGAGCGTCAGCTCCCACGCCGGGTGGGTGCGTCCGTCAGCGGTGGTGCCGAAGAACTGGGTGACATTGCGGCGGGCGACGTCGGCGAACTCCTCGCGCCGCTCGTACGACGACACCCGGCCGTGGGGCCCGACGGCCCGCAGCAGCGAGCAGGTCAGGGCTCCGGACCCGACGCCGGCCTCCACGACGTCCGCCCCGGGGAAGACGTCGGCCAGCGCCACGATCTGGGCGGCGTCCTTGGGGTAGACGACCGCCGCGCCGCGCGGCATCGACACGGCGTACTCGGAGAGCAACGGCCGGAAGACGAGGTACTGGCCGCCCGCCGAGGAGGTCACGGTGAACCCCTCGTCGCGGCCGATCAGCTCGTCGTGCTCGAGGTGCCCCTTGTTGGAGAAGAACCGCTTGCCCGTCACCAGCTCGAAGTTGTGGCGGCGGCCCTTGGTGTCGGTCAGCCGCACCCACTCGCCGGCTCGCAGCGGGCCGCGGTGGACGCCCGACCAGGCCTCGGGCGCGACGTCGGGTGCCCGGGTCGTGGGGTCGGCTGCGGTGTCGGAGGTGCGGTCGGGCTGGTGCTCGGTCACTGGTCGGTCTCCCGGAAGGCGCGCTCGACGTCGGCGGTGGCCAGCACGCCGTAGACCGAGCCGTCCTCCTCGAGCAGCAGGTACTCGGTGGCCGGGGTGCGGCCGATCGCGGCGACCAGGTCCTCGCCCACGATCGTCGCCGGCAGTGTCAGGCCGTCCTCGAGGCTGCGCGCGACGGTGGACACCGCGACCCACGGACGCCGGTCCTCGGGCGTCGCCACCAGCGCAGCCTCGTTGACCAGGCCCACGGGCCGGCCGGAGCCGGTCACGGTGACGATGCCGCCGGCCTGCGCCTCGTGGGCGCGGCGTACCGCTTCGGCGAGCGGCAGGTCCTCCGGCACCGAGAGCGTACGGCGGGCTATCCCGCGGGCGACCAGGGAGGGCAGCCGGCGGCGGATCCGGGCGGAGCTGAGTGCCGCGCTGGCGCCGGTCCAGAGGAACAGCCCCACCACGAACGCGAGCGCGAAGTCGATCACGCCGGGCGAGAGGCCGAGCAGGCTCTCCATGGCGATCGGCCAGCACAGCGCGGCGATGGCGGTGACCCGGCCGCCCCAGGCGGCCACGACGGTGCCGCGGTGAGCGCTGCCGGTCACCCGCCACACGCCGCTCTTGAGCACCCGGCCGCCGTCGAGCGGCAGGCCGGGGACGAGGTTGAGGACGCCGACCAGCAGGTTGGCGCCCACGAGGCCCTCGACGGCGAGCCGCAGCAGCCCGTCGGGCGTCACGAACCACAGCGCCAGCGCGGCGGCGCCGACGGCGATGGAGGTGAGCGGTCCGACGACCGCGATCCCGAACTCCTCGCCCGGACGCCGTGCCTCGCCCTCGATGGCGGTCATGCCGCCGAGGAAGTGCAGCGTGATCGAGGAGACCGGGAACCCGTAGCGGCGGGCCATCAGCGCGTGCGAGATCTCGTGGAGCAGCACCGAGAGGTAGAGCAGCACGGCGAACAGGAAGCCGGCGAGGTACTTCCACGCCCCCAGCCCGGGCGAGACCTCGTCGACCCGGGGTGACATCACGACGGCGATCAGTCCGGCGACCAGGAACCACGAGGAGGAGATCAGGATGTCGCTGCCCGCGACGGTGCCGATGCGGAACGTGCCGGGGGGCCGCTGCCGGGGGGAGTCGGGCTGCGCGGGATGGTCGGACGGCACACATCGAGGCTATCCGAACCGCCCCCGCCCTCCCGCATCGCTGTCGGCGGGCCCGCCTAGGCTGCCCGCATGCCCGGCCGCACCTCCCCGTCCGAGGCGCTGTCCACCCCGGTGGACGGCGTCGAGGTGATCGGCGCGCTGTCGCCGAGCCGCGCCGGCGACTTCATGACCTGCCCGCTGCTCTACCGGTTCCGCACCGTCGACAAGCTCCCCGAGCCACCCTCGCCCGACGCCACCCGCGGCACCCTCGTCCACCAGGTGCTGGAGGACCTGTTCGACCTCCCCGCCGCCGGGCGTACCCCCGACCGGGCCCGCGACCTGCTGGTCCCCACCTGGGAGCGGCTGCTCGAGGCCGAGCCCGAGCTCGCCGAGATGTTCACCGCCGCCGAGGGTGGACCCCCGCTCGAGGAGTGGCTGGCCTCGTGCCGCGACGTCCTCGACCGCTACTTCTCCCTCGAGGACCCCCGCCTGCTCGAGCCCGCCGAGCGCGAGCTCTACGTCGAGGCCCTGCTCGACTCCCGGCTGCTGCTGCGCGGCTTCGTCGACCGGCTCGACATCGCCCAGGACGGCCGGATCAGGGTGGTGGACTACAAGACCGGCAGGAGCCCGAGCGAGTTGTGGGAGGGCAAGGCGCTCTTCCAGATGAAGTTCTACGCCCTGGTCATCTGGCGCACCCGCGGCGTGGTCCCGGCGATGCTGCAGCTGGTCTACCTCGGCAACGGCGAGCTGCTCCGCTACGTCCCCGACGAGCAGGACCTGCTGGCGACCGAGCGCAAGGTCGAGGCGATCTGGCGGGCCATCCAGCGCGCGACCGACGAGCGCGACTGGCGACCGAATCGGTCGCGGCTGTGCGACTGGTGCTCGTTCCGCGCGATCTGCCCCGAGTGGGGCGGCACCCCGCCGCCGCTGCCGGAGGTGGCGCCCGCAGACCCGGGCGACCTCACCGACGAGGACCTCGACTGAGCGGGAGCACGCTGGCCCAGCGACCTGCTCCCCGGACCGGTAGTTCGTGACGAAGCCGCCCTCGACACACCGTGACAGGGGGCGGTTTCGTCACGAACTACCCGATCCCGGAGCGCCACCGCGCCGGACCTCCGACCTCACATGCCGTGCCGCTCGGCCCAGAGGGCCGCCTGGGTACGGTCCTGCACCCCGATGGTCGCGAAGGTGGACGTCAGGTGGGCCTTGACGGTCCGCTCGCTGATGCCGAGCCGCCGTGCGATCTGCTTGTTGGCCAGCCCCTCCCGGACCAGGCCCAGCACCTCCCGCTCCCGGGCGGTGAGCTCGACGGCAGGCGACGCACGCCGGGCGCCGAGCAGCTGCCGGGCCGCCCGCGGGTGCAGCGGCGACTCGCCGCGGTGGACCGCCCGAACCCCTGCCAGCAGCTCCTCGGGGTCGGAGTCCTTCAGCAGGTAGCCCACCGCCCCCGCGTCCAGCGCCGCCACGATCCGCTCGCTGTCGGAGAACGACGTCAGCACCATCACCTGGGCGCTCCCCGCCGCCACGATCCGCCGGGTCGCCTCGACGCCGTCGACGCCGGGCATCTGCAGGTCCATCACGACCACGTCGGGCCGCTCCTGCGCTGCCAGCGCCACGGCCTCCTCGCCACCGGTGGCCTGCGCGACGACGTCGATGTCCTCGGCGCCGCACAGCAGCTGCGCCAGCCCCGCGCGTACGACGGCGTGGTCGTCGGCCACC
The DNA here is from genome assembly GCA_963724225.1 of uncultured Actinomycetota bacterium. GTDB lineage: Bacteria > Actinomycetota > Actinomycetes > Propionibacteriales > Nocardioidaceae > Nocardioides. The sequence goes on from CAVRTX010000027.1 coordinate 91,690, forward strand.
ACCACCCGGATCTCCGCCCCGACCGTCACACGACCACCTCCAGGGTCACCGTCGTCCCGTGCCCCGGCTCCGAGGACACGTCCAGCCGGCCGCCCTCGTCGCGGGCCAGCCCGGTCAGTCCGCGCAGCCCGAGGTGCGTGCCGTCGGTGGGGTGGGTCCCGTCGATCCCGACCCCGTCGTCGCGCACGACCAGCACGATCCGGCCCTCCCGGCGCTCGACGACGACGTCGAGCCGGGAGCCGCGCGAGTGCCGCTGCGCGTTGCGTACGGCCTCCTGCGCCACGCGCCAGACCAGCCGGACCGCCCGGTCGGGGGCACCGGCGACACCCTCGACGTGGACGTGGGCCGTCATCCCGGCAGCCGCGGCCGGCGCCACCAGGTCGTCGAGTGCCGCGGCCAGCCCGTCGGCGTCGAGGTCGGGCGGGTGGATCTCCACCAGCAGGGACCGCAGCGCCCGCAGCGACCCACGCAGCGATCCGGCCGCGTCCCCGACGGCCTCCCGCTCGACCGGACCGGGCTCGCGCGCCGCCGCCGAGAGCGCGAAGGCGGTGCCGGCCAGGTCCTGGACGACGCCGTCGTGCAGGTCGCGGGCGATCCGGCGACGCTCCGCCTCGGAGGCGTCGATCGCGGCCTGCAGCAGCCGTTGCCGCTCGTCGGCCGCTCGGTGCAACCGCCGCGACAGCCCCCAGATCATCAGCAGGGCCAGCGCCCCGAGCACCAGCATCGACCCGAGCATGATCCGTCGGAACGGGCCGAACACCTGCTGGGTGTCGGCCTCGATGTCCGCGGTCGAGTAGTAGGCCTCGAACAGCAACGGGGTCCCGTCGGGCGCGACCACCCTGGTGTAGACCTCCACCAGCCCGGTGGCGCCGCTCTCCAGCCGGTTCTCCGGGTCGGAGAGGTTCGAGACCTCGGCGTCGGTTCCTCCCTCACGGAGGATGTCGAGCTCCTCGTCGTCCAGCGCGTACTGCTCACCGATCAGCTGGGTCTGGTCCGACCACACGATGGTCCCGTCGCCGGTCCACAGCTTGATCCGCCGTACGTCAGCGACGAGCAGCCGGTCGAGCACGTCGCGGTCGAACCGGTCGATCGCGCCCGGGTCGCCCGACACCAGCGCGGGGTCGAGCGAGGGCTGGGCGACCGAGTGGGCGAGCAGGTACGTCGTCTGGCGCGCGTCACCGAGCGCCTCCTCCTCGGCCGCCTGGTCGGTGAGCCGGTCGCTGACGACCGCCAGCGCGAGGAACAGGAGGAGCCCGACGCCCAGGAACTGGGCCACCGGGCTCCTCAGCACTCCCGCCGGTCGGACGTCAGGCCGCATGCCGACCGAGGATAGGTGGTCCCGACGGTGCGAGCCGGCGATCCGCGCAGGAGGTCACCAGCGGATCTTGCCGCGGCACACCTGGCCGTTGTGCTTCGCGCGCAGCCGGAAGGTGTCGGTCCCGGCCAGGTTGGACATCCGCCGCTCCACGTCGAAGGACCCGGAACGGCCGCCCGTCGTACGGCGACCGCGAGCCGAGACGCTGCCGTTGTGGGAGATCCGCCACCGCCACGTCTGGCCCGACACGTTGCTGTCGACCTCGGCCTCGACCTCCAGCCGGCCGTCGTCGGTCTTGACCTTCATCTTCCAGTCCGCCGAGCCGGAGCAGCCGCCCTCGCGGATCTTCTCGTCGTCGCCAGCGGTTGCCGGGACCGCGGTCCCTGCCGTCACGAGCATCGCCGCCGCGAGTGCCGCGGCTGCCGTCCTGCGGATCATCGCCAGACCTCCTGTGCGTTCCTGTGAGGCTCCAGCCTGCGCGACGCGACGGGTACTCCACCAGTGTCCGGTGGTCCTAGTACCCCGCGGCGGGCGACGGGAGGTCGGCCACCCGAAGCCCGGCGAGCGAGTCGCGGAAGACCCGCCCCTCCCCCTCGGGCACGGCCACGTGGCTCGGGACGACCAGCACGAGGCAGCCCGCCTCCCCGGCCGACGTCGCGCCGGTGTCGGAGTCCTCGATCGCCAGGCAGCGGCCGGCGTCGACCCGGAGCTCGGCCGCCGCCTTGACGTACGGGTCCGGGTACGGCTTGCCGCGGCTCACCGCGTCGCCGGTCACGACCGCGTCGAAGGTGCCGGCGGGCAGCACGTCCAGCACCGGGGCCACGAACCGGCGGTAGGACATCGTCACCAGCGCGAGCGGCACACCGGCGTCCCGCAGCTCCGCGAGCAGCTCGCGCGCGCCCGGCCGCCACGGCACCTCCTCCGCGATCCGCCTCACCACCGCGTCCAGCAGCTCCTCGACGATGTCGGAGGGCTCGAGGTCGATGCCCATGTGCTCGCGGATGTAGCGGCCGGAGTCCAGCAGGTCGTGGCCGACCAGGTTGAGCGCGTGGTCGTGCGACCAGCTGCCGCCGTGCTTGTCGGCCAGCGCGAACTCCGCGTCGATCCAGTACGGCTCGGTGTCGACCAGGGTGCCGTCCATGTCCCACAGGACGGCCTCGGGGAGCTGCGCCACCTCAGTCCTCCGGGTCGTAGCCGAGGTTGGGCGAGAGCCAGCGCTCGGCCTCCGCGAGGGTCCAGCCCTTGCGCTCGGCGTAGTCGGCGACCTGGTCGCGCCCGAGCCGTCCCACGACGAAGTACTGCGAGTCGGGGTGGGAGAAGTACCAGCCCGAGACCGAGGCGCCGGGCCACATCGCCATCGAGTCGGTCAGCTCGATGCCGACCTGCTGCTCGACGTCGAGCAGCCGCCAGAGCGTCTGCTTCTCGGTGTGGTCCGGGCACGCGGGGTAGCCGGGCGCGGGCCGGATCCCGCGGTAGCGCTCGCGGACCAGGTCGGTGTGGTCGAGCTTCTCGTCGCCGGCGTACCCCCACAGCTCCTTGCGGATCCGCTGGTGCAGCCGCTCGGCGAACGCCTCGGCCAGCCGGTCCGCGAGCGACTCCAGCAGGATCGCGTCGTAGTCGTCGAGGTCGGCCTTGAACTGCGCGGCCTTCTCCTGGGTGCCGTGACCCGCGGTGACCGCGAAGCCGCCGACGTGGTCGCGCAGCCCGGTGGCCTTCGGCGCGACGAAGTCGGCGAGCGACCGGTTCGGGACGCCCTGGCGGTGCTGGCCCTGCTGGCGCAGCTGGTGGAGCACGGCGTACGGCTCGTCGTGGTGGTCGGTGAGGTAGACCTCGATGTCGTCGCCGACGCTGTTGGCCGGCCACAGCCCGACGACCCCGTGGGCGGTCAACCACTTCTCCCCCGCCAGCCGGTCCAGCATCTCCTGGGCGTCGTCGTAGAGCTTGCGGGCGGTCTGGCCGGTCGTCGGGTTGTTGAGGATGTCGGGGAAGGACCCCTTCATCTCCCACGCGTTGAAGAACGGCTGCCAGTCGATGTAGCGGCGCAGCTCGGTCAGGTCGTAGTTGCGGAAGACCCGGACGTGCTGGGTCTCCCCCGGCCGGCCGATCAGCGGCGAGACGTCGCGGTCCTGCCGCAGCAGCAGCCGGGGGCGGGGCGGCCGGTAGCCGCTCCAGTCGATCGGGCTCGCGTTGTCGCGGGCCTGCTCCAGCGTCACCATCGGCCGGTCGTGCTTGGCGGCGTGGCGCGCGCGCAGGCTGTCGTAGTCGGCCGTGACGTCGGCGAGCAGCTTCTTCCGGCGCTCCGGGTGGAGCAGCGAGGCCACGGTCGGGACCGAGCGGGAGGCGTCCTTGACCCAGACCACCGGCCCGTCGTACTTGCCGTCGACCTTGACGGCGGTGTGAGCACGCGAGGTGGTGGCCCCGCCCACCAGCAGCGGGATGTCGAAGCCCTGGCGCTGCATCTCGCCGGCCATCGTGACCATCTCGTCGAGCGAGGGGGTGATCAGTCCGGAGAGCCCGATCGCGTCCGCCTCGTGCTCGCGCGCGGCGTCGAGGATCTTCTGCGCCGGCACCATCACGCCGAGGTCGATGACCTCGTAGTTGTTGCACTGCAGCACGACGCCGACGATGTTCTTGCCGATGTCGTGGACGTCGCCCTTCACGGTCGCCATCACGACGGTGCCGTTGGTGTCCTTCTGCTTCGCGAGCTCGGGGTTCCTGAGCTTCTCCTCCTCGATGAAGGGGATCAGGTAGCCGACGGCCTTCTTCATGACCCGCGCGCTCTTCACGACCTGCGGGAGGAACATCTTGCCGGAGCCGAACAGGTCGCCGACGACGTCCATCCCGTCCATCAGCGGCCCCTCGATCACCTCGATGGGCCGGCCGCCGCGACCGTCGATCTCGGCGCGCAGCTCCTCGGTGTCGGCCTCGATGTGGGCGTCGATGCCCTTCACGAGCGCGTGCGTGATCCGTTCGGAGACGGGGAGCGCGCGCCACTCCTCCTCCGTCGGGTCCTCGTCCGTCGCCGCCCGGTTGTAGGTCTCGGCGACCTCGAGCAGCCGCTCGGCCGCGTCGGGGCGGCGGTTGAGGACGACGTCCTCGATCCGGTCCCGCAGCTCGGCGTCGACCTGGTCGTAGACGGCCAGCGCACCGGCGTTGACGATGCCCATGTCGAGGCCCGCCTCGATGGCGTGGAACAGGAAGACCGCGTGGATCGCCTCGCGCACCGGGTTGTTGCCGCGGAAGGAGAAGCTGACGTTGGAGATGCCGCCGGAGACCAGGGCGCCGTCGAGGTTCTCCTTGATCCAGCGGGTGGCCTCGATGTAGTCCTGCCCGTACGTCGCGTGCTCCTCGATCCCCGTCGCGACCGCGAACACGTTGGGGTCGAAGATGATGTCCTCGGCCGGGAAGCCGACCTCCTCGGTCAGGATCCGGTACGCCCGCCCGCACACCTCGGTCCGCCGCTGCAGGCTGTCGGCCTGGCCGTCCTCGTCGAAGGCCATGACCACGACCGCGGCGCCGTAGCGGCGGCACAGCCGGGCCTGCTGGACGAACTTCTCCTCGCCCTCCTTGAGCGAGATCGAGTTCACGACCGGCTTGCCCTGGACGCACTTGAGGCCGGCCTCGATGACCTCCCACTTCGAGGAGTCGACCATCACCGGCACCCGGCTGATGTCGGGCTCGCTGGCGACCAGCTTGAGGAAGCGGTCCATGGCGGCGACGCCGTCGATCATGCCCTCGTCCATGTTGACGTCGATGACCTGGGCGCCGTTGTCGACCTGCTGCCCGGCGACGGTGAGCGCGCTGTCGTAGTCGCCGTCCTTGATCAGGTTGCGGAAGCGGGCCGACCCGGTGATGTTGGTCCGCTCCCCCACGTTGACGAACAGGCTGTCGGCGTCGACGGTGAACGGCTCCAGGCCCGCGAGCCGCATCGCCGCTGCCGGCGCGGCGGGCGTACGCGGCTCGGCGCCCTTGACGGCGGTCGCGATCGCCTCGATGTGCTCCGGCGTGGTGCCGCAGCAGCCGCCGGTCAGGTTGACCAGGCCGGCGGCGGCGAACTCGCCCAGCACCTCGGCCATCTGGTCGGGCGTCTCGTCGTACTCGCCGAACTCGTTGGGCAGCCCGGCGTTGGGGTGGGCGGAGACGAAGCAGTCGGCCACCCGCGCGAGCTCGGCGACGTACGGCCGCAGCTCGGTCGCGCCCAGCGCGCAGTTGAGGCCGACGACGAGCGGCCGCACGTGGCGGACGCTGTTCCAGAAGGCCTCGGTGGTCTGCCCCGAGAGGGTGCGGCCGCTGGCGTCGGTGATCGTGCCGGAGATCCAGACCGGCCACCGCCGGCCCTGCTCCTCGAAGAGCGTCTCCAGCGCGAAGATCGCCGCCTTGGCGTTGAGCGTGTCGAAGATCGTCTCGACCAGCAGCAGGTCGGCGCCGCCGTCGACCAGCCCGCGGGCCTCCTCGAGGTAGGAGGCGACCAGCTCGTCGAAGCTGGTGTTGCGGGCGCCGGGGTCGTTGACGTCCGGGGAGATCGAGGCCGTCTTGTTGGTGGGGCCCAGCGACCCCGCCACGAACCGCGGGCGCTGCTCGGTGGCCACGGCGTCGGCCGCCTCGCGGGCGAGCGCCGCCGCCGCGCGGTTCATCTCGTAGCAGTGGTCCTGCAGCCCGTAGTCGGCCTGGGAGATGCTGGAGGCGGTGAAGGAGTTGGTGCAGACGATGTCGGCGCCGGCGTCGAGGTAGTGCCGGTGGATCTCGCGGATGATGTCGGGCTGGGTCAGCGAGAGGACGTCGGAGTCGCCGCGCAGGTCGTGGCCGTGGTCGGCGAACGGCTCGCCACGGTAGTCGGCCTCGCCGAGCTGGTGCCCCTGGATCAGGGTCCCCATCGCGCCGTCGATCACGAGGATCCGCTCCCGGAGCGCGCTCGTGAGGGCCTCGGTCGCGTCGGGCCGCTGGGCGGGGTCGGACACGGTTCTCCTCTCGGGTCCGGGTCGGCCACCAGCCTAGGGACCGCGTCCACGTGCTGGACGGAGTTCCCGGATGGTGACACCAGCATCGTGGCACCGGTGTCGAAGAGCAGCGAAATCGTCGGGCCGCGTGACTAGGCTGTGCCGGTGATCGAGATCGAGGACGTCCCCGACCTGGTGGACCCGGTCGTCATCGCCGCGTTCGCGGGCTGGAACGACGCCGCCGACTCCTCCTCCGCCGTGGTGGACCACCTGATGGAGGTGTGGGACGCCCGGATCATCGGCCACGTCGACCCGGAGGACTTCTACGACTTCCAGGTCAACCGGCCCACCGTCGGGAGCGACGAGCGCGGCCACCGGCGGCTGGTGTGGCAGACCACCCAGATCGCGGTCGCCTCCCCGCCCGACCTCGACCGCGACGTGATCCTGATCCGCGGCCTGGAGCCCAACCTCCGGTGGCGGCAGTTCTGCGCCGAGCTGCTGGCCGCCTGCGACGACCTGGGCGGGCGGCTGGTGATCACCTTCGGGGCGCTGCTGGCCGACACCCCGCACACCCGTCCGATCCCCGTGACCGGCACCGCCACCGAGCCCGACCTGGTCGACCGGCTCAAGCTCGAGCAGTCGACGTACGAGGGCCCGACCGGCATCGTCGGCGTCTTCCAGGACGCCTGCGTACGGCTCGACGTGCCGGCGGTGTCCTACTGGGCGGCCGTGCCCCACTACGTGCCGCAGCCGCCGTGCCCGAAGGCCACGCTGGCGCTGCTCGGCCAGCTCGAGGACCTGCTGCAGGCCAGCATCCCGCTCGGCGACCTGCCCGAGGACGCGCGGGCCTGGGAGCGCGGCGTCGACGAGCTCGCCGAGGAGGACGAGGACGTCGCCGACTACGTCCGCGCCCTCGAGGAGACCCGCGACACCACCGACCTGCCCGAGGCGTCGGGCGAGGCGATCGCGCGGGAGTTCGAGCGCTACCTCAAGCGCAACAACAAGCCCGAGGACGGCTGAGCGGCCGCTCCCCTCAGAGCGACAGGCCGAGCGCCGCGTCGAGCAGCCGGTGGACGGTCGCCGCGGCGGCGCCGTCGGAGGTGTCCGCGAGCCCGTCGGTGCCGAGGGTGGCATCGACCCAGGCCTGGACGGCCGCGACCGCGGTCGGCGCGTCGAGGTCGTCGGCCAGGGCGGCGAGCACCGCCTCGACGACGGGAGCGGCGGGAGCACCGGCCCCCAGCGAGAGGGCGCGTCGCCAGGACGCGAGGGTGTCGACGGCGTCCCAGAGCTCGGCGTCGGCCCACTCCCAGTCGGAGCGGTAGTGGTGGCGGAGCAGCGCCAGCCGGATCGCCATCGGGTCGACGTCGCTGCGCCGCAGTGCGCTCACGAAGACCAGGTTGCCGCGCGACTTCGACATCTTCTCGCCGTCGTAGCCGACCATGCCGGCGTGGGCGTACGCGCGGGCGAACCGGGCGCCGCGGGCGACCTGCGCCTCGGAGGCGCACATCTCGTGGTGCGGGAAGACGAGGTCGCTTCCGCCGCCCTGGACGTCGAAGGTGGTCCCGAGGTGCTCGAGGGCGATGGCGGTGCACTCGACGTGCCAGCCCGGGCGGCCGGGGCCGAACGGGCTGTCCCAGGCGGGCTCACCGGACCGCTCGCTGCGCCACAGGATGCAGTCGAGCGGGTCCTTCTTGCCGGCGCGGTCGGGGTCGCCGCCGCGGTCGCCGAAGACGGCCAGCATCTGCTCCCGGGTCCAGCCCGACAGGTCGCCGAACGCGCCGTCGGCGGTCACCGAGAAGTAGAGGTCGTCGTCGACGCGGTAGACCGAGCCGGTGCGCTCGAGCTCCCGGACCAGCTCGATGACCAGCGGGATCGACTCGACCGCGCCGATGTAGTGGTCGGGAGGGACGACGCGGAGCGCCTCCATGTCCTCGCGGAACAGGGCGGTCTCGCGCTCGGCCAGCTCGCGCCAGTCGCCGCCGACCTTCGTGGCCCGTTCCAGCAGCGGGTCGTCGACGTCGGTGACGTTCTGGACGTACGTGACGGCGTGGCCGGCGTTGCGCCACGCGCGGAGCAGCAGGTCGAAGCCGATGTAGGTCGCGGCGTGGCCGAGGTGGGTGGCGTCGTACGGGGTGATCCCGCAGACGTAGAGCCGGGCCGGCCCGGCCTCGGGCGTCACGTCGACGGAGCTGCCGGACGCGGTGTCGTGGAGGCGTACGGACGGGCCGACCACGTCGAGGTCGGGCAGCTCGGGGGCGGGCCAGGCACGCATGCGGGAAGGGTAGCCGGGGCCCTCAGAACGGCGGCCACGGGATGGCCGGCCAGTCGCCCCGCGGGACCGGGAACACCGCGGTGCCCCGCAGCCGCTCGCCGCGGTGCCGGAGCCGCATCAGCTCCACGTCGTCCAGCAGCTCCGCGAGCTCCTCGCCGACGGGGCCGGCGAGCGCCGTCAGCAGCCGGTCGACGCCGGCGAGCTCGTCGTGGCCCAGGGGCTCGCCCGCCCAGCCCCAGAGCACCGTGCGCAGCTTGGGGTCGGGGTGGAAGCAGACGCCGTGGTCGACGCCGTGCCGGTGGCCGTCGGACATCTCCAGGACGTGCCCGCCCTTGCGGTCGGCGTTGTTGACGAGCACGTCGAAGACCGCCATCCGCCGCAGCGGGACCGAGTCCTCGTGGACCAGCGCGATCGGCTGGTCGTGCTGGTCGAGGCCGTCGAAGACGTGCAGGTAGCCGGGCGGGTCGGCCCCCTCGGGGACCACGGTGACCGCCTCCTGCTCCGGGTCGGGCTCACGCCACAGCTGCACCATGCCGCGGCCGTGGGGCCCCTCGCGCAGGATCGTCGGCGGCACGACGTCCCAGCCGAGCGCCTCGGAGACGACGTACGCCGCCCGCTCGCGGAGCGCCAGGGTGCCGTCGGGGAAGTCCCACAGCGGCCGCTCCCCCGCGACCGGCTTGTAGACGACGCGTACGCCGTCGACCTCCGCGACGAAGGTGGCGTTGGAGGCGGGCATGATCCGGCCGTGGAGGACCAGCTCGCCGTCCTCCGGCACACCCCCCGGCCCGGTCACGGGTCGCGGCGACGGAACCCGTTGGCACGGACGCAGAGGTGGCCCTCGGGGTCGATCGGGTTGCCGCAGAAGGGACAGCTCGGCCGCCCCGCCTCGACGACCTGCTCGGCGCGCTTGACGAAGGAGCGTGCCGACGCGGCGGTGAGCCGTACCAGCAGCAGCTCGTCGGGCTCGGGCTCCTCGAAGTCCTCGTCGACCTGGTCGGGTGCGACCACGGCCGCCTCGGAGTAGGGGAAGACCTCGATCACGACGCGTTCGGCGTCGGGGTCCCACGAGAGGGTCATCGTGCCGGCGCGGAACTCCTCCTCGATGGGCGCGTCGAGGGGCTCGGTGTCGTCGAGGTCGAGGGGCGCGACCGCCGGGACCACGCCCCGGGTGTCGGAGCCCATCAGCTCGTCGAGCAGCTGGTCCATCCGCTCGGCCAGCGCGACGACCTGCTGCTTCTCGAGGGCGACGCTGACCATCCGGCGGCCCTCGCGGGCCTGCAGGAAGAAGGTGCGCTCCCCGGGCGTGCCGACGGTGCCGGCGACGAAGCGCTCGGGCGGGTCGAAGGAGTGGACGACAGGCACGGGCCCAACCCTAGTCAGCCGGTCCAGCAGGCCCGGCCCCACCACCGACGACCCCGGTGCGCGGCGCCCGGCGCCGTCCCTTGGGCGCCAGCCACGCCAGGTCGCCGTCGTGGGTGTTGGTCTGCAGCACGTACGTCCCCTCGGCGGTGAGCCGCACCACGGACACCGAGGCGGGGTCGACGTGGAGCCGCTGGAACTGGTCGAGGTGCATCCCGAGCGCGTCGGCGAGCACGGCCTTGAGCGGGTCGCCGTGGGTGACGGCGGCCCACACCGCGTGCGGGCCGTGCTCGGCCTCGACGCGGGCGTCGTGGCGGCGTACGGCCTCGACCACGCGGGACGCCATCGCGGCCATCGACTCGCCCTCGGGGAAGGTGACGCCCGCCGGGTGGCGCTGCACGGCCTTCCAGAGCTTCTCGCGTGCCAGGTCCTTGAGCGCCCGGCCCTGCCAGGCGCCGTAGTCGCACTCGACGAGGCCCTTGTCGCTGGACACCCGCCGCGGCTCGGACTGCGCCCGGGCGATCGCGGAGGCGGTCTCGCGGCACCGCTCCAGCGGGCTGGTGACCACGGCGGCCAGCGGGACCGCGGCCAGCCGGCGGCCGACCCGGTCGACCTGCTCACGGCCCACGTCGTCGAGGTGGACGCCCTTCTGGCGGCCCGTGAGCACGCCGCTGACGTTGGCCGTCGAACGTCCGTGCCGGACCAGCACCACGGTTGCCATGCCGGCGACTGTACTGGCGCTAGCGTGGGCTCGTGATCGTCGACAGCGCGCTCTACCGGAAGGGCACCCGGGTCTCCGTCGACTGCGACGTGGACGACCTCGCGACGATGCGCGACCGGTGCGAGCCCGGCGACTTCGTGTGGGTCGGCCTGCACGAGCCGGACCTCCACGAGCTCGCCAAGGTCGCCAACGCGTTCCACCTGCACCCGCTGGCCGTCGAGGACGCCGTGAACGCCCACCAGCGGCCCAAGCTCGAGCGCTACGACGACATGCTCTTCCTCACCATCAAGACGCTCTGGTACGTCGACGAGGAGGACGCCGTCGAGACCGGCGAGATCAACCTCTTCGTCGGCAGCGACTTCGTCGTCAGCGTGCGCCACGGCACCGGCGGCGCGCTCCGTCAGGCGCGGGTCGACCTCGAGGCCCGCGAGGCGGTGCTGGCCCACGGGCCGACCTCGGTGGTGTACGCCGTGTGCGACCAGGTGGTCGACGGTTACGAGGCCGTGGTCGACGAGCTGGTGGACGACGTCGACGAGGTGGAGATGTCGGTGTTCTCCGAGCAGCGCACCAACGACTCCGCCCGGATCTACGTGCTCAAGCGCGAGCTCGCCGAGGTCCGCCGGGCGGTGATGCCGCTGCGGGAGCCGATCGGCCGCTTCGCCAACGGGACGGTCCGGGGCATCGACCCGGAGGCCGGGGCGTACTTCCGCGACGTGGGCGACCACCTCGCCCGTACCGCCGAGACCGTCGACGAGCTCGACGGGCTGCTCTCCACGGCGTTCGACGCGCACCTGGCCCGGATCTCGGTCCAGCAGAACAACGACATGCGCAAGATCTCGGCCGGCGCCGCCC
>CAVRTX010000028.1:0-21940 GCA_963724225.1 uncultured Actinomycetota bacterium
GTTCCCGACGCCGTCGTGCTGGTCGATGCTGCCGGCGCCGTCCGCTACGCCAACGCGCGTGTCGCAGGCGTTCTTCGGTGACTCGCGCGCGCAGCTGGTCGGAGGCGACTGCCGGAGCGCTGGTGCCGGGCCTGGAGCTCGCGGTCAAGCAGGTGCTGGCCGACGGCCGGGCCGACGAGCGGCTCGAGCTGAGCGCGGTGCGCGGCAACGTCGCCGAGCACCCCGTCGAGGTGTGGCTTGCCCGGGTGGCGGTCGACTCCGACGACGAGATGGTCGCGGTCACCGTCCGCGACGACAGCGAGCGCCGGTCGTTGCGCGACGCCTCGGCGCGGATGCGCGACGAGTTGTTCGCCAGCGTGTCCCACGAGCTGCGGACGCCGCTGACCTCGATCATCGGCTACACCGAGCTGCTGGTCGACATGGGCGAGCAGGCCGTCTCCGAGCAGGCCGCCCGGCTGATCGCGGTCATCGAGCGCAACGCGGAGCGCGAGCTGCGGCTGGTCGAGGACCTGCTCACGCTGGCCTCGCTGGGCGCCGCGACGCTCACCGTCCAGCCCGCGCCGACCGACCTGGCGCCGATCGTGGAGGACGTCGTCCGGACCCACGCGGCGACCGCCGACGAGGCGGGGATCGAGCTGCGGTGGACGGCGCCGGCCGGGGTGTGCGTACGCGGTGACGCCCACCGGCTCCAGCAGGTGGTCCGCAACCTGGTCGGCAACGCCATCAAGTTCACCCCCGCCGGCGGGGCGGTGGCGCTGGCGATCTCCACCGACGGCGACCACGGGGTCCTCGTCGTCGAGGACCAGGGCATCGGCGTCTCGCCCGAGGAGCTGCCGCGGCTGTTCGAGGGGCTCTTCCGCGGCACCCACGCGGTGGCCGCCCACCTCCCCGGCGCCGGTCTCGGGCTGCCGATCGTCAAGGGGATCGTCGACGCCCACGGTGGCGAGGTCGACGTCGAGAGCCGGCACGGCCAGGGCACCCGCGTCCTGGTCCGGCTGCCGCTCGCCGAGCCGCCCGCGTCCTGATCCTGCGCGGTGGGACGTGACGGACGGGTCGTGACGACCCCCGTACGGCGACCCGTCCGTCTCGTGCTAGCGCGCAGGGTCCAGGGGCAGGACCTCGACGACCGCCGCGGGGTAGAGCGGTCCGTAGACGTGCGGGTAGGTCTCGTTGCTCCCCGGCACCGCCTCCTCCACGACCGGGACGTCGAGCAGGTCGGTCTCGACGACCAGCAGCACCAGCGGCTCGGTCACGTCGGCGTAGTAGCGCTCCCGCACGCCCTCCCACTGGTCGGCGCGGCTGGCGTGCAGGAAGCCCTCCTCGGCCAGGGTCCGGCCCCGGGTCGACGTGGTGTAGCTGCCCGAGGCCCGGGCGGCCTCCCAGTCGGCGGCCGTGGCGAGGTGGTAGATCCGGCTCATCAGAACAGCCGGGTCGTGGGGTCGTCGAGGCCGCGGAGGGCGTCGTAGTCGACGACCGCGCAGGCGATGCCGCGGTCGGTGGCCAGCACCCGCGCCTGCGGCTTGATCTCCTGGGCGGCGAAGATGCCGCGTACGGCGCCCTTGCGGGTGAGGGCCGGGTCGCGGTTGAGCAGCTCGAGGTAGCGGGTCAGCTGCTCGACGCCGTCGATCTCGCCGCGCCGCTTGATCTCCACCGCCACGCTCAGCCCGCCGCCGTCGCGGCACATCAGGTCGACCGGGCCGATCGCGGTGGGGAACTCGCGGCGGACCAGCGTCAGGCCGGCGGCGAGGGTCGCGGGGTGCTCGGCGAGCAGCTCCTGCAGGTGCTTCTCGACCCCGTCCTTCTGCAGCCCGGGGTCGACGCCGAGGTCGTGGCTGGAGTCGTGGATCACCTCCTCGAGCAGGATCCGGAGGGTGTCGTCAGACTTGGCGCCGGTGACCGTCCACTCGACGACGCCGTCGTCGGTCACGCCCTCGCGGACCGTGCACGGGGGCGACATCCAGTTCAGCGGCTTGTAGGAGCCGCCGTCGGAGTGGACCAGGACCGAGCCGTCGGCCTTGACCATCAGCACCCGGGTCGCCATCGGGAGGTGCGCGGTCAGCCGTCCGGCGTAGTCGACCTGGCAGCGGGCCACGACGAGTCTCACGAGGGGGGAATCTACCTGCCGCCGGAGCGTGACCGGACCCACACCCGGGTGCGGGTCGCCCCGTGGCAGGATGCCCGCCATGGCACGTGACTTCAGGACCGTCGGCGTGATCGGGCTCGGCACCATGGGTGCCGGCATCGCGGAGGTGTTCGCCCGCAACGGCTTCTCCGTCGTCGGTGTCGAGCAGAACGACGAGGGCGTCGAGCGCGGCCGGCAGCACCTCGAGCACTCGACCGGCCGGGCCGTGAAGCGCGGCAAGATCAGCGAGGACGACCAGGCCACGCTGCTGGGCCGGATCACGCTCACCACCGAGATGAAGGACCTCGCCGAGGCCGACTTCGTCGTCGAGGCCGTCGTGGAGTCGCTGGCGGTCAAGAAGGCGATCTTCGCGGCCCTCGACGAGGTGGTGCCGCCCGAGACGGTGCTGGCCACCAACACCTCCTCGCTCAGCGTCACCGAGATCTCCACCGCCAACGGCACCCGGGCCGCGTGGTCGGCGTCCACTTCTTCAACCCGGCTCCGGTGCAGGAGCTGGTCGAGATCATCCGGACGGTCGTGACCGAGCCGAGCGTGCTCGCCGACGTCCAGGGGCTGCTCGAGGGCCTCGGCAAGCGGCCGGTCGTCTGCGGTGACAAGGCGGGCTTCATCGCCAACACGCTGCTCTTCGGCTACCTCAACCACGCCGTGTCGATGTACGAGCACCGCTACGCCTCCCGCGAGGACATCGACGCCGCGATGCGGTTCGGCTGCGGCTACCCGATGGGCCCGCTGGCGCTGCTCGACCTGATCGGCCTCGACACGGCGTACGAGATCCTGGACACGATGTACAAGCAGGGCCGCGACCGGTTGCACGCGCCCGCCCCGATCCTCAAGCAGTACGTCACCGCGGGCCTGCTCGGCCGCAAGTCCGGCCGCGGCTTCTACAGCTACGAGGCGCCCGACAGCCCGATCGTCGTGCCCGACCCCCACACCCCGTCGGAGTCCGACGCCCCGCAGCTGCGGCGCGAGGTGCGCCGGGTCGGCGTGGTCGGCACCGGCACCATGGCCACCGGCATCGCCGAGGTCTTCGCCCGCGGCGGCTACGACGTACGGTTCGTCGGCCGCAGCCAGGCGAAGGTCGACGCCGTGGTCGCCGCCATCACGCGGAGCCTCGACAAGCAGGTGCAGCGCGGCCGGGCGACCGAGGAGGACAAGGCCGCCGCCCTGGGCCGGCTGGCCGGCACGACCGCGCTCGACGACCTCGCCGACGTCGACCTCGTCGTCGAGGCGATCGCCGAGGACGTCGCGGTCAAGACCACGCTCTTCGAGAACCTCGACGAGATCTGCAGGCCCGGCGCGATCCTCGCGACCACGACCTCCAGCCTGCCGATCATCGCGCTGGCCGCGCGCCACCTCGCGCCCGCAGGACGTCGTCGGCATGCACTTCTTCAACCCGGCCGCCGCCATGAAGCTGGTCGAGGTGGTCTCCACCGTCGCCACCAGCGACGAGGTGGCCGAGACGACCCGCGCCCTGTGCGCCGAGGTCGGCAAGGTCGCGGTCTCGTGCGGCGACCGCGCCGGCTTCATCGTCAACGCGCTGCTGTTCCCCTACCTCAACGACGCCGTGAAGATGCTCGAGGCCCACTACGCGACGGCCGACGACATCGACACCGCGATGAAGCAGGGCTGCGCGCTGCCGATGGGTCCGTTCGAGCTGCTCGACGTGGTCGGCAACGACGTGTCGCTGGCGATCCAGCGCGAGCTGTACCTCGAGTTCCGCGAGCCGGGGTTCCACCCCGCGCCGCTGCTCGAGCACCTGGTCACCGCCGGCTACCTCGGCCGCAAGACCGGCCGCGGCTTCCGCGACTACAGCCACGTCTGAGGGACCCGGCCGCCCGGTCAGCGCTCGTCGGCCACCATCGCCGCCAGCCGGGCGCGGGTGTTGATGTCGAGCTTGCGGTAGATGTGGGAGAGGTGGGCGTCGACCGTGCGGGGCGAGACGAACAGCTCCCCGGCGATCTGACGGCTGGTGAGGCCGTCGGCCACCCGGTCGGCGACCTGCCGCTCCGCGGTGGTCAGCACGTCGAACGGTGACGGGGTGTCCGACGGGGTGACGGAGAACAGCGCGGCGACGGCGTCGCGCCCCGCCGGGGTCAGGTCGCCGCGGCGCACCCAGCCGTCGGGCAGCGACCGGCCGGGCTCGACCGGGTGGCGGGCGGCGTACCCCCAGGCGACGGCGCGGCGGGGCTTCCGCAGCGCGGTGGCCGCCGCGGAGAGCGACCGCGCCTCCTTGCGGCCCTGGGCCTGCGCCACCGAGGCCAGCCCGTCGAGGGCGTCCGCGACCCGCAGCGGCATCGGCATCTGGTCGGCCTGGTGCAGGGCGGCCAGGAACGTGGTGGTGGCCTGGTCGGTGTCGTCGGCGGCGAGCAGCGCCCGCCCGAGGAGCAGCCGGGCGCCGACCGCGTCACGGCCGAGCCCGGCGCTGTCGGCGAGGGCGACCACGTCGGCCGCGAGACCGGCGGCGTGCCGGACGTCGCCGGCGCTCAGCAGGTCGCGCGCGTCCTGGGCCAGCACCGGCAGCCGTACCGCCCAGGGCAGCGTCTCGCGCTGCACCTCCGACTGGTCCCACGAGGCGTCGAGGTCGCGCAGCAGGGTCTCGGCCAGCAGGCCGATCCGGTCCTCGGCGAGGGTCCGGGACTCCAGCACGACGGCCTGCGCGGCGGCGCGAGCCTCCGCGATCCGGCCCTGCTCGAGCGCGACCCGGGCGAGCAGGGTGCGGGAGGCCAGGGTGATCCAGCGCTCGTCGTTCGCGTCGGACGTCGGCACCACCTCGCGCGCGCAGCGGTCGCCCTCGACGAGCCGGCCGCTGGAGACGTACACGTCTGCGAGGGTGCGCGTGGCCTGCCGGATGATGGACCCGCCCGGGTCCAGCTCGACCGCACGGAGCGCCTCCCGCTCGGCCTGCCGCAGGTCTCCGGCGTCGAGGTGCATCTCGGCCCGGATCGAGGCGGTCTTGGCGAGCTGCTCGTCCGGCCGGTCGGCGTGGACGGCGTGCTGGTCGGCCCGGTCGAGCAGCCAGAGCCCCTCGTAGCTGCCGCGCGACTCCGACGCGGCGATGCCGGCGCGGCGCGCGACCTGGGCGCCGATCGCGGCCGGGCCGTCGCCGCTGTTGAGGACCGACTCCATGATCTCCACGGCGTCGCGGGTGCGCATCGAGGTGTAGAGCGAGGAGAAGATCCGGTTGGCGAGCTCGTAGCCGAGGTCGCGGGTGCCGGCGGACCCGCAGGCGGTCTGCACGGCGTGTCGCATGGCCGGCAGGTCGACCAGCCAGGGCTCGTCCGCGGCGCCGTAGTTGTCGTGGTCGGGGGCGATCCGGTCGGCCCAGCGCAGCAGCCCGGTGAGGGCCGCCGCGTGGTCGTCGCCGTCGGCGAGGTCGAGCGCCGCCTCGCGCACCGGCGAGAGCAGGTCGACGCGGCCGTCCGACCGCACCTCGACCAGGCTGCGGCGGGCGAGGCCGGAGACCAGGTCACCCGCACGGTCGCGGGTCACCCCCAGCAGCTCGGCCAGCAGGTCCACGCCGACCGGGCACGGCATCGTCGCCAGCCGGCGGAAGCACCGGCGCTGGTCCTCCTCGAGCAGGTCGTACGACGCGCGGACCGCCTCGCCGAGCGTGCTGCTCGGCGTCGCGTTGGTCAGTCCGACCAGGGCGGCCTGCACGGCGGCCTGCTCCACGAGCAGCGGCAGCCCGCCGGTGGCGTGCAGCAGCCGGCGCACCTCGCGGTCGTGGACGGCCAGGTCGACCGGGCGGCCGCCGGCCGCCTCCAGCCGGGCGAGGAACAGGTCGACCACCGGTCCGGACACGGGGCCGACCGGGCGGGGGAGCGGCAGCGGCGGCACCCGTACGACCCGCTCGTCCGCCTGGCCGGCGGTGGTCACCGAGGTGACCACGACGCGCGCGCCGGAGGTGGCCTCGAGCAGGTGCTGGAGGTACGGCCCGACGCCGGGGGTGTCGAGGTCGGCGCCGTCGAGGACCAGCACGGTGGGCGACCCGTCGAGCCCGCGCACCAGCGCCTGGTCGGCGGCGTCCCCCGGTGCGGTCTCGGTGCGGAGCGCGTCGAGGCTGGCCGTCAGCAGGTCGTCCAGGCTGCGCAGCCCGCGCGCCTCGACCCACGTCGACTGCTCGGCGTCGGCGAGGGCGTGGCCCACCAGCAGCGTCTTGCCGCACCCCGGAGGTCCGACCACCGTCACCCACCGGGACCGGGAGATGGCGGACGCGAGATGGCCCTGGACCTCGCCCCGCCCGAGACACGCCTTCAGCACGCCCCGAAATCTACGGCAGCGGCGCCGCAAATACGTAGGTCTACCGATGCCGACCCGCACCGGAGTCCGACAGGCTGTGAACAACACACGGACCGGCTGGACCTATCGGGGGAGGGCCCAGCCGGTCCGTCGTCACGTGGCCGCCACACGAGCCGCCGGAATTCCCAGGCCGCTCACACGTGCGCAACGCGGCCGTTACCGGCGGAGCAGACGATCTCGACATGAGCGACGTACGACTGCCGGAGCCCCGTCCCCTCCGCCTCGAGGGGCGCAACCTCGCCCTCCAGAGCCGACGCACCCTCGGCCTCGCCGACCTGCTGGACCGCCGTCCGGAGCTGCGCGGGGTGACCACGTGGACCGAGGAGGTCGCGCAGTCCGTGCTCTGGTCGGCCTGATCCTGCCGGGCGCGCGAGCGGGCTGCCCGTGCGTGGACCGGCCACGTATCCTCGGGTCATGGAGCTCCTCGGACTGCTGGTCATCCTCGGGGTGATCGCTGCCGTCGTCACCGTGACCGGCCGGACCCGCAGGACGCGGGCGCTCGCGCGCAAGGAGTCCGAGCTCGAGCCGGTGCGCAAGCTCGTGTTCGAGGACATCACCGCGCTGGGTGAGCAGCTGCAGGAGCTCGACCTCGAGCTCGCCGGCCACGAGCTCGACGCCGGGATGAACGCCGACTACCAGCGAGCACTCGACGCCTACGAGGCCGCGAAGACCGCCGGCGACCGGATCACCGAGCCCGACCACGTCAAGCACGTGACCGAGATCCTCGAGGACGGCCGCTACGCGATCGCCTGCGTCCAGGCGCGGGTGGCCGGCGAGCCGCTGCCGACCCGCCGCCCGCCGTGCTTCTTCGACCCGCGCCACGGCCTGTCCGTCGCCGACGTCCCCTACGTCCCGCCCGGTGGCACGCAGCGGGACGTCCCCGCGTGCGCCCTCGACGCCGAGCGGGTCCGCGCCGGGGCCGAGCCCGACGTGCGCCAGGTGATGGTGGGCTCCCGCCGGGTGCCCTACTACCAGGGCGGTCGCGCCTACCAGCCGTACGCCATGGGCTACTTCGGCGCCTTCGGGCCGATGGAGTGGATGTTCATGGGCATGCTGTTCAGCGGCGGCTTCGACGCGCTCGGCGGCGTGGCCGACGGCATCGGTGAGGGCATCGGCGACATCGGCAGCGGCATCGGCGACATGTTCGACGGGTTCGACTTCTGACCCGTTCCCGCCCCGGGGCCCGGCTCCGGACGGCATGATCCGGACCGTGAGGCGGATGGTGCGGGCAGGCCTGGTGGTGCTGGCGGGAGCGCTGGCGTGGGTGCTGGTGGCTGCCGGGATGCCGGCGGTGGCCGGCGAGCCCGAGCCCTGGCCGGACGCCGTCGACGCCTGGGACTACCAGCTCGGTGGTGCCCGGCCGGTGCCGGACCGGGTGGACGTCGTCGTGCGCGACCGCCGGGCCGAGCCCGTGAGCGGGCTCTACAACGTCTGCTACGTCAACGGCTTCCAGACCCAGCCGGACGAGAAGCGCTTCTGGCGCGACCACTGGAGGCTGGTCCTCAAGCGGGGCGGCGAGCCGGTCGTGGACGGCGCCTGGGGCGAGTGGCTGCTCGACCTCCGCACGCCGGCCAAGCGACGGGCGCTGGCCCGCATCGTCGGCCGGTGGACCGACCGCTGCGCGGAGGACGGCTTCGCCGCGGTCGAGTACGACAACCTCGACTCGTTCACGCGCAGCCGGGGCCTGCTCGGCGCCGCCGACGCCCGGGCGTACGCGGAGCAGCTGGTGGCCCGGGCCCACGAGGCCGGGCTCGCGGCGGCCCAGAAGAACCGGGCGCAGTGGGACGGCACGGCCGTCGGCTACGACTTCGCGATCGCCGAGCAGTGCGCCCAGTACGACGAGTGCGGCGACTACGTCGACACCTACGGCGACCAAGTGCTGCCGGTCGAGTACCGGCGCCGCGCGTTCCGGACCGGGTGCCGCGAGTGGGGCGACCAGCTCCCGGTGCTGCGCCGCGACGTCGCGCTGAGGGCCCACGGCACCCGCCGCTGGTGCGGCTCCTGACCGCCCGCGGAACGCCCGCTGAAGCGCCGCGAGCCTGTTCACCCGCAGGGGTGGTCCGAACCCGACGTACCCGGACTTAGCGTCGTCAGGCTGCCCGGCACCCGCAGCGAAGAGCTCGCCGCGACCCGGGCGCGAGGAGGCAGACGTGGCATCAGGAGTGGAGACGGGACGGATCACGACCGACATCCCGGCCCGCATGGACCGACTCCCGTGGAGCCGGTTCCACTGGTTGATCGTGGTGGGTCTCGGCACGGTGTGGATCCTCGACGGGCTCGAGGTGACGATCGTCGGCTCCATGTCCGACGCGCTGGCCGACCCCAAGACCGGGCTCGGGCTCGACAGCTTCGACGTCGGCTTCGCGGGCGCGATCTACGTCGCCGGCGCCTGCATCGGCGCCCTGTTCTTCGGGCAGCTCACCGACCGGTTCGGCCGGAAGAAGCTGTTCCTCATCACCCTCGCGGTCTACACGGTCGCCACCGTGCTCACCGCGTTCTCGATGAACCCCACGTGGTACTTCGTCTGCCGCTTCTTCACCGGCGCCGGCATCGGTGGCGAGTACGCCGCGATCAACTCCGCCATCGACGAGCTGATCCCCAAGAAGTACCGCGGCCGGGTCGACGTCTCGATCAACGGCTCGTTCTGGGTCGGCGCCGCCGGCGGGGCGCTGCTGACCATCCCGCTGCTCGACCCGACCCTGGTCAACCCGGAGTGGGGCTGGCGGCTGGCCTTCGGGCTCGGCGCGATCCTGGCCGTCGGCATCCTGATCGTGCGGCGTCACGTCCCGGAGAGCCCGCGGTGGCTGTTCATCCACGGCCGCGAGGAGGAGGGCGAGCGGATCGTCCGCGAGATCGAGGGCCGAGTCTCCGAGGAGACCGGCAGGGAGCTGCAGTCGGTCTCGGAGACGATCACGATCCGGCAGCGCAAGACCATCGGGATCGGGCTCATCGCCCGCACCGTCTTCACCATGTACCCCAAGCGCACCACGCTGTGCCTGTCACTGTTCATCGGCCAGGCGTTCCTCTACAACGCCTTCTTCTTCACCTACGGCGACACCCTCGGCGAGTTCATGGGTGTCACCCAGGTCGGCTACTACATCGCCGTCTTCGCGATCAGCAACTTCATCGGCGCACTGGTCCTCGGGCCGCTCTTCGACTCGATCGGCCGGGTCAAGATGCTGACCGGGACGTACGTCATCTCCGGGGTGCTGCTCGCGATCACCGGGCTCACGCTCGACTCCTACACCGCCGTGACGCTGACCCTGATGGGCTGCATCATCTTCTTCTTCGCCTCCGCCGGCGCGAGTGCCGCGTACCTGACCGCGAGCGAGGTGTTCCCGATGGAGACCCGCGCGCTGTGCATCGCGTTCTTCTACGCGGTCGGCACCGCGGCGGGTGGCATCGCCGGCCCGCTGCTGTTCGGCAAGCTGATCCAGCAGGCCGTCGACGGCGGCGAGGGGATCGCCGCGATCGCCCTGGGCTACTACATCGGCGCCGCGCTGATGGTCGCCGGCGGGATCGTCGCGGCCTTCCTGGGCGTCAAGGCGGAGGGGCAGTCGCTGGAGAGCATCGCCCGGCCACTGACCGCCGAGGACGACGACACGGGGCCGACCGCGTCGGGCCAGGACGAGCGCCAGCCGCAGCCGGCCAGCTGAGCCGGACCCGACACCCTGCCGAACGAGAGGAGCCACCATGCCGATGCCACCGCCGAAGGCCTCGACCGAGGGGCCGCGCGACCGCCAGGTCTTCCACGAGATGGGCCAGATCGTCCGCGCCCTCGAGGCGCGCGGACCGATGACCACCGAGGACCTCGGGGTCGTGGTCGGGGCCGACTTCTGGGAGGGCGGCCGCTTCCAGCGGGCGCTCGCCCTCGCGACCAGCGACGGCCTGGTCCACACCACTGCGGAGGGGAAGGTCAGCGCCGCCGGGTGAGAGCCTGCCGGTAGCCTCGACGGGTGCCCCCGACCCGCAGCGACGACCTGCACACGACGGCGTACGGCGAGGCGGGGCAGCTCGTGGTCTTCTGCCACGGCCTGTTCGGCCAGGGCCGCAACTGGACCCAGATCGCCAAGCAGGTCGCGGTCGACCACCGGACGCTGCTGGTCGACATGCCCGACCACGGCCGGTCGACGTGGACCGAGCGGTTCGACTACCTCGGCGCCGCCGACCGGGTCGCGGCCCTGCTCTCCGCGGACGACCCCGTCGCGCTGGTCGGCCACTCGATGGGCGGCAAGATCGCGATGCTGGTGGCGCTGCGCCACCCCGGGCTGGTCGAGCGGCTGGCCGTGGTGGACGTGTCGCCGGTGGCCTACCGCCACACCGACGAGTTCCGCGGCTACATCGACGCCATGCAGGCGGTCGACCTGACCGCGCTCGAGCGGCGCGACCAGGCCGACGAGCAGCTGCGCGAGGCCGTGCCCGACGACGGCATCCGGTCGTTCCTGCTGCAGAACCTGCGCCGCGACGGCGACGGCTGGTCGTGGCAGCTCAACCTCGACGTCCTGCGCCGCGACCTCACGTCGCTGCGGGAGTGGCCCGAGGAGCAGCTCGCCGGCACCCCGCCGTACGACGGGCCGGTGCTGTGGCTGGCCGGCGCCGACTCGGGCTACGTCAAGGACGAGCACGCGGAGGCCATGGACCGGTGGTTCCCGTCCAACCGCCGGGTGAGGATCAAGGGCGCCGGGCACTGGGTCCACTCCGAGCAGCCCGAGGTGTTCGTCGAGGTGCTGCGCCGGTTCCTGTGAGGCAGCGCCCTCCGAGGTGGCGCCGGGGTCACTCGGCGCGGCGGGCGCGGTAGGCCGCGACGGCGTTGCGGTTGCCGCAGGCGGTCGAGCAGAACCGGCGCGACCGGTTGCGGGAGAGGTCCAGCACGACCCCGTCGCAGCCGTCGTCCGCGCACACCGAGAGCCGGGAGGTCTCGTCGACGCGGATCACGTCGATCATGGCCATCACGGTCTCGACCAGGATCCGCTCGGCCAGCGGGTCCTCGTAGTCGACGGCGTGGAGGTGCCAGTCGTAGTCGTCGTGGCGCACCAGCTGCGGGCGCAGCGTCACGTCCTCGAGCATGCCGTTGAGCAGCCGCGCCGCCTCGTCACGCCCAGCCGTGAGCAGCGCCCGCAGCCGCGGCCGGACCGCCCGTACGGCGTCGAGCTCGGCGCGGGTGCGCTCGCGCCGCCCGGTGTAGCTCCAGCGGCCGAGGAACGCGTCCAGCTCGGCCACGGTGGTCAGGGTGTCCGGCTCCTCGGCACTGTTGACCAGCTCGACGGCCGACTGCAGGGCCACCTCGCTGTCATAGGCGAAAACCATGTTGACACCTTACATGCCCGACCCGTAGCGTCATGTGCCATGACGACGATGACCCATGACGCACCGGTGGCCCAGGCGCCGTCGTCGCGGTTCGGCCCCGGCCTGGCGTTCGCACTGGCCTCGGCGATGGCGTTCGGCCTGTCCGGGGCGCTGGCCAAGGGACTGCTGGTCGAGGGCTGGAGCCCGGCTGCGGCGGTCACGGCCCGGATCGTCGTCGCCGCGCTCGTGCTCGTCCCGCCCGCGCTGGTGGCACTGCGCGGGCGCTGGCACCTGCTGCGGCGCAACGTCCGGATGGTGGTCGGCTACGGCGTCGTCGCGATCGCGGGCTGTCAGTTCGCCTACTTCAGCGCCGTCGAGCACCTCCAGGTGGGGGTCGCCCTGCTGCTGGAGTACACCGCCCCGGTCGTCGTCATCGTGTGGTTGTGGCTGCGCCACGGCCAGCGTCCGGGGGTGCTGATCGCAGTCGGCAGCGTGGTCGCCGGCGCCGGCCTGGTGCTGGTCCTCGACGTCGTCACCGGTGTCGGCCTCGACCCGATCGGCGTGCTGTGGGCACTGCTCGCGATGCTCTGCGTCGCCACCTACTTCGTGCTGTCGGCCCAGCAGGGCAACGGACTTCCGCCGCTGGTGCTCGCCGCCGCCGGGATGGTGGTGGCGGCCGTGGCGCTGCTGCTGCTCGGTGCCGTCGGGCTGCTGGAGATGGCGTGGTCCACCGGCCCCGCGACGTACGCCGGCAGTGAGGTGCCGTGGTGGGTGGCCGTGCTGGGCCTCGGCGTGGTGACCGCCGCAGTGGCGTACACGACCGGCATCGCTGCCGGGCGCCGGCTCGGCTCGCGGCTCGCCTCGTTCGTCGCGCTCAACGAGGTGCTCTTCGCGCTGGCCTTCGCCTGGCTGTTCCTCGGTGAGGTGCCGCGGGCGGTGCAGCTCGTGGGCGGCGCGCTGATCCTGGCCGGCGTCGTCCTGGTCAAGGTCGGCGAGCCCCGGGACCGCTGAGCTTCGGAATCCGCCCGAGCTCGCCCCCGTCCTGGCCAGCTGGGGTGAGGCTCAGCGGGCGTCCTGCCGCTTCAGGAACACCTCGCGGTGGAGCAGCAGCAGGCCGGCGGCCACCGGGACGGCCAGCACGGCGCCGATGATGCCCATCAGCCCGCCACCGACGAGTGCGGCGATGACCGTCACGGCGCCGGGGACCTCCACCGAGCGCGCCATGATCCGCGGGTAGATCACGTAGGACTCGAGCTGCTGGTAGGCGATGTAGTAGATCAGGCTGATCAGCGCGATGGTGGGGGAGACGGTCAGCGCGATCGCGGTGATCAGGACGCCCGAGATGAAGGCGCCGACGACGGGGATCAGGCTGAGCAGCCCGACCACGAAGGCCAGCGCGAAGGCGTAGTCGCCCAGGCCGACGATGAACGTGAAGATCAGCGTGCTGACGCCGGCGCACACCGCCACGATGAACGCGCCGGCGACGTACGCCCCGGTCGAGCGGACGATCCGGTCACCGAGCTCGCTGACCCGCGGGCGACGCGACGCGGGGGCCAGGCTGTAGAGCGCGTGCTTGATGCTGGGCAGCGAGGACAGGAAGTAGATCATCAGCACCAGCACGATCAGGGTGTTCGCCAGCACCGACACCACGGCGAGACCCACCCCCAGCACCCCACCGAACGCGGTCTGGCTGAAGTCGCCGCTGCTGACGTACGCCTCGGCCTTGCTGACCACGTCGAAGCGGCGGTCGATCTCCAGGACCAGGTCGTTGGTCCGCAGCTGTTGCAGCCACTCAGGGGCGTTCTCCGTGATCAGGGTGATCTGGTCGCCGATGACGGGCGCGAGGGTGCCGACGAACAGCACGAAGGTGGTGAGCACCAGCACCAGCACGACCACGACGGCCACCCCGCGGCGGGAGCCGCGCTTCATGAACCACTCGACCAGCGGGTTCAGGCCGATCGCCAGGAACAGCGCCATCACGAGCAGCACCAGGATCGAGGAGATCGACTGCAGCTGCTGGGCGAGGAAGATCGCGACGACCGCTCCGAGCGCGCCGAAGAACCCGACCGCGAACGGCGAGTGCCGGATCAGGCTGTGGGGGCGGCGCTGGTCCTCGTCCCGCGCCGGCGGCGACGGGGTGTCCGCGAGCAGGTCCGTCGCGTCGTCGACGCGCTCGGCCGACTGGATGGACGTCTCGACCGGCGGCCCGGCCTGGCCCGCCGCGGCGACGGCCTGCTCGGCTGCGGCGTCGGCGTCGGCCGCCGCCTGCTCCGCATGGTCGGCCGCCTGCTCGGCACGCTGCGCGTGGCGGTCACCGGCGCCCGGCCGGAACCGGTCGAACCGCCCCATCCCGGCTACTTGTCCTCGTCGTCGCCGAACCCGGAGACCACGTCGCGCAGCGAGCCGAGCTGGGCGGCGATCGCGTCGCGGCGCTTCTCCATCCTCTCGACCTCGGCCGTCACCGCGGCCAGCTCGCGCTCGGCCTCGGCCGTGCCGTGGGCGGTGATCGAGTCGGCCTGGCTGCGGGCCGACGCGACGACCTGCTCGGCCTCGCGGCGGGCCCGTGCCAGCAGCGCCTCGGCCTCGGACTGCGCCTGGTGGCGGTGCTCGGTGGCCTGCTTGATCGTGTCGCGGGTGCGCTGCTCGGCTGCGGTGGCCCGCTCCTCGGACTCCGCGACCAGCCGCTGGGTCTCGGCCGTGGCGTTGTCGTGGTGCTCGGAGGCCTCCTTGGTGAGCCGCTCCTTCTCCACGGCGAGGGCCCGGCGGGCCTCCTGGACCTCGCGGTCCGCGGCCGCGCGGGCGGCCTCGGCCTCGCGCTTGGCGCCGGTGCGGAGGTCGTTGGCCTCCTGCTGCGAGGCCAGCCGGAGCTGGTCGGCCTCGCGCTTCGCCGACGCGAGCGTGTCGGCGGCCTCGGTGCGGGCGAACTCGCGCTCCCGCTCGGCATCCTCGACCAGCCGGGCGCGTGCCTCGTCGATCTCCTTGAGCTGCACCAGGCGTACGTCCTCGGCCTCCCGTGCCGCGTCGGCCCGGACGGCATCGGCGTCGCGGGTCGCGCGCTCACGGATGTCGGCCGCGTCCTTCTCGGCCGTGGCCCGGACGTCGGCGGCCTCCTCCTCGGCCAGCCGCAGCATGGCCGATGCGCGGCCGCCGAGGCCGGCGTAGGAGGGGTTGAGGTTCTCGCGCAGCTCGGTACGGGTCTGCTCGAGCTGCGCCTCCAGCTCCAGCACCCGCTTCTCGGACTCGGTGAGGCTGGAGGACAGCCCCGCCTTCTCGCTCGCGAGCTGCTGCACCCGGGAGTCGACCGTCGCCTTGTCGTAGCCGCCCCGGCGTACGACGGGGAAGCTGATCGCCGCGGCGGGTGCTCCGGCGCCCCGGCCCGGGGCGGCCGCCGGCACGGCCGGCACCTGCCGCGTGCGCTCGGCCGGACCCTCGTCGGCGGCCGGGGCCGCGGGCCTCGGGGTCGGCTGCTGCGGACGCTGCTGGGTGGCGGCGGGCTTCTGGGCGGCCGGCTGGGCGGGCTTCGGGGCGGGCTTCGCGCCCGATCGCTGGGCCGGCTTCTGCCCCGACTTCGGGGTGACTGCAGGCATCACCTGCGTCGCCTCGCCGTCGGCAGCGTCCGCTCGCTCATCGGCGTCGGCCCCCGTGTCCGGCTCGTCGTCGTCGAAGATGGACAGACCGCTGTCGCTCATGGGTGCGCTACCTCTTCCGAGTGCTCGTGGGTTGCTCAGGCCCAGTGTTGCCGATCGGGACGCAGCATCCCACCCCGCCCCGCAGGTCGGACGGGTGAATTCCCGCTCAGACGCCGTTGCGATGGTCGCTTCGCGCTTCGCGCGCCGTCTCACGGCCGTCCGCTGGCCCGCGGTTCGTAGCGCGCTCCGCGCTCACACTCCGCGGAACCGGTTGATCGCGCCCAGATGGGTCGCGCGCATCGCCTCGTCGCGCACCCCGAGACCCTCCTCGGGCGCCAGGCAGAGCACGCCGACCTTGCCCTGGTGGGTGTTGTGGTGGACGTCGAGCGCCGCCTGGCCGACCTCGGTGAGGGGGTAGGTGCGCGACAGGGTCGGGTGGATCATCCCCTTCGCGATCAGCCGGTTGGCCTCCCACGACTCACGGTAGTTGGCGAAGTGGGAGCTGATGATCCGCTTGAGGTTCATCCACAGGTAGCGGTTGTCGTACTCGTGCATGTAGCCGCTGGTCGAGGCGCAGGTCGTGATCGTGCCGCCCTTGCGGGTGACGAAGACGCTGGCGCCGAACGTCTCCCGGCCCGGGTGCTCGAAGACGATGTCGATGTCCTCGCCGCCCGTCAGCTCGCGGATCTTCGCGCCGAGGCGCTTCCACTCGCGGGGGTCCTGCTGGGTGCCCTCCTCGTTCCAGAACCGGAAGTCCTCCTCGGACCGGTTGATGATCAGCTCGGCGCCCATGCTGCGGCAGATGTCGGCCTTGTCCTCGCTGGAGACCACGCACACCGGGGTGGCGCCGCCGTTGAGGGCGTACTGGGTCGCGAAGCCGCCGAGACCGCCGGACGCGCCCCAGATCAGGACGTTGTCACCCTGCTTCATGTCGCCGCCGTTGCGGCTGACGAGCTGGCGGTACGCCGTGCAGTTGACCAGGCCGGGGGAGGCGGACTCCTCCCAGGTCAGGTGCTCGGGCTTGGGCATCAGCTGGTTGGCCTTCACCAGGGCGACGTCGGCGAGGCCGCCGAAGTTGGTCTCGAAGCCCCAGATCCGCTGCTCGGGGTCGAGCATCGTGTCGTTGTGGCCGTCGGGGTGCTCGAGCTCGACCGAGAGGCAGTGGGCGACCACGCGGTCGCCGGGCTGCCAGGTGTGGACGCCGGCGCCGGTGGCCAGCACGACGCCGGACAGGTCGGAGCCCACGACGTGGTACGGCAGGTCGTGGCGTGCCGCGAGCGGCGACATCCGGCCGTACCGCTCCAGGAAGCCGAAGGTCGGCATCGGCTCGAAGATCGAGGTCCACACGGTGTTGTAGTTGATGGCGCTGGCCATCACCGCGACCAGCGCCTCGCCGGGGCCGAGCTCGGGCATCGCGACCTCGTCGACGTGGAGCGACCGTCGGGGGTCCTTCTCCTTGCTGGTCTGGCCCTCGAACATGTCGACCTCGTCCTTGCGGACGTGGGCGGCGCGGTAGGCGTCGGGCAGCGGCAGGTTCGCGAAGTCCGCGGCCGTGGCCTCGCTGGACTCGATGGCGTCCAGGATCTGGTGCACGGTCACTCCTCGGGGAACGGGGATGGTGGCCTGAACATACCGACGGGTAACGCCGGGCGCAGCCGGGTGTGACGGACCCCATGCGGCTGCCGTCGGGAAACCCTCCGGACAGCCAGTGCCACCCCTCGTCGAGTCGTGCCGTATTCGCGCCGAGTCGTGTCGTATTCGGGTCGAGTCGTGCCGTGTTCAAGCGCGTGGTGCGAACGAGCGACGAATCAACCGGAATCAGGGACGACTCAACAGGAACCAGGCACGAATCAACCGGAATGAGGGGCGACTCGACGTCAGGCCGGCTCGACCAGCTCGACCAGCACCCCGCCGGCGTCCTTGGGGTGGACGAAGTTGACCCGGCTGCCGGAGGTGCCGCCGCGCGGCTCGTCGTAGAGCAGCCGGAGCCCCCGCCCGCGCAGCACCGCCGACACCTGCTCCACGTCGGTGACCCGGAACGCCAGCTGCTGCAGCCCCGGGCCGGACCGGTCGAGGAACTTCGCGATCGTCGAGGCGGGGGAGAGCGGGGCGAGCAGCTGCAGGCAGGTCGCCCCCTCGGCGGCCGCCGGCGCGCCGACCATCGCCTCGCGGACGCCCTGCTCCTCGTTGGTCTCCTCGTGCAGCACCCGCATCCCGTACGTGTCGCGGTAGAAGGCGATCGCCTCGTCGAGGTCGGGCACGGCGATCCCGACGTGGTCGATGGCCGTGACGAGGTGCTCGGGGACGTCCAGCGGTGCGCTCATGGCCACATGGTGACGGGCCGCGCCCCCGGGCGCGAGCGGGTGTGAGGTGTTCCTCACCGCAGGGGCCCTGCCCGGCGCCCGGGCCGGTGGGTATCGTCGGAAGAGCAGGCATCCGGCCGCGACGAAAGGCATCACCATGTCCGACTCCGCTCGATCCACCAGTGTCATCGTCGCCGGGGCGCGTACGCCCATCGGCCGGCTGCTGGGCGGGCTCAAGGACCTGTCCGCCGCGGAGCTGGGCGGGGTCGCGATCCAGGGAGCCCTCGACAAGGCGGGCGTGCAGCCCGACCAGGTCGACTACCTGGTCATGGGCCAGGTGATCCTGGCCGGGGCGGGCCAGAACCCCGCGCGGACGGCCGGCATCGCCGCGGGACTCCCCATGAGCATGCCGTCGATCACGATCAACAAGGTCTGCCTCTCCGGCATCAACGCCATCGCCCTGGCCGACCAGATGATCCGTGCCGGCGAGCACGAGATCGTGGTCGCGGGCGGCATGGAGTCGATGACCCGGGCGCCGCACCTGCTGCCGAAGTCCCGCGAGGGCTTCAAGTACGGCAACACCGCGCTGGTCGACTCGATGGCCTACGACGCCCTCCACGACCAGGCGACCGACCAGGCGATGATCAGCCTCACCGACAGCTGCAACTCCGCCGGCGCCAACCTGACCCGCGAGGAGCAGGACGCCTTCGCCGCCCAGTCGCACCAGCGGGCGGCCCTGGCCTGGAAGAACGGCCTCTTCGACGACGAGGTCGTCCCGGTGACCCTGAAGACCCGCAAGGGCGACGTCACCGTCGCCGAGGACGAGGGCGTACGCGGCGACACGACCGTCGAGTCGCTCGCCGGGCTGCGCCCGGTCGCCAAGGACGGCACGATCACGGCCGGCTCCGCCTCCCAGATCTCCGACGGCGCCTGCGCCGTCGTCGTGATGAGCAGGGCGAAGGCCGAGGAGCTCGGCCTCACCTGGCTCGCCGAGATCGGCGCCCACGGCCAGGTCGCGGGCCCGGACTCGACGCTGCAGCTGCAGCCCGCGCGGGCGATCGAGAAGGCCGCCGGCAAGGAGGGCGTGGCCGTGTCCGACATCGACCTGTTCGAGCTCAACGAGGCGTTCGCCGCGGTCGGCATCGAGTCCGCCCGCCAGCTCGGCGTCGACCAGGACCGGGTCAACGTCAACGGCGGCGCGATCGCGCTCGGACACCCGGTCGGCATGTCCGGCGCCCGGATCGTCCTCCACCTCGCGCTGGAGCTGCAGCGCCGCGGCGGTGGCACCGGTGCGGCCGCCCTGTGCGGCGGCGGTGGCCAGGGCGACGCCCTCATCATCCGCGTCCCCGCCTGAGGTGGGGACGGGTCGCCGGTCCTCCGGCAACGTCCCGGACCTCGTCGAGCGGGCGCGCGGCGGTGACGCCCGTGCGGTGGCGCGGCTGATCTCGCTGGTCGAGGACGCCTCGCCGGCGCTGCGCGAGGTGATGGCCGGGCTCGTCGCGTACGCCGGGCACGCCCAGGTGGTCGGCATCACCGGCTCGCCCGGCGTCGGCAAGTCCACCTCCACCAACGCGCTGGTCGGCGAGCTGCGCAAGGCCGGCAAGCGGGTGGGAGTGCTCGCCGTCGACCCCTCGTCGCCGTTCTCCGGCGGTGCCCTGCTCGGGGACCGGGTCCGGATGCAGGACCACGCGCTGGACCCCGAGGTCTACATCCGCTCGATGGCGTCGCGCGGCCACCTCGGCGGGCTCTCGTGGACCACTCCGCAGGCGCTGCGGGTGCTCGACGCGGCCGGCTGCGACGTGATCCTGGTCGAGACCGTGGGCGTCGGCCAGAGCGAGGTCGAGATCGCCGGGCTCGCCGACACCACGCTGGTGCTGATGGCGCCGGGCATGGGCGACGGCATCCAGGCCGCCAAGGCGGGCATCCTCGAGATCGGCGACGTCTACGTCATCAACAAGGCCGACCGCGACGGCGCCGACCAGGTCCGCCGCGAGCTCCGCTCGATGCTGGCCCTGGCCGACCGGCCCGAGGGCGCCTGGTCGCCGCCGATCGTCAAGACGGTGGCCCAGCGGGGCGAGGGCCTCGACGAGGTGGTCGCCGAGATCGGGCGCCACCACGCCTGGCTGGAGTCCTCGGGCGAGCTCGGGGCCCGGCGCACCCGGCGGGCGCGCGACGAGATCGAGGCGATCGCGGTGACCGCGCTGCGGGCCCGCTGGGGCGACGTCCACGGCCGCAGCGAGCTCGACGAGCTCGCCGCTGCGGTGGTGGCGGGCAAGAGCGACCCGTACACCGCCGCCGACGAGCTGCTCGACGCGTTCGCCGACTGAGGGCACCGCGACACCGGTCGGGTGCGCGATCGTCGCCCGACACCCCCGCACACCTCACCGTCCGTTCACCCGCCGTCGCGACCGTGGAGTCGTGCGCATCGCCCTCGTCACGGAGTCCTTCCTGCCCCAGACCAACGGGGTGGCCAACTCGGTACGCCACGTCGCGGAGCAGCT
The DNA here is from genome assembly GCA_963724225.1 of uncultured Actinomycetota bacterium. Classification (GTDB taxonomy): domain Bacteria; phylum Actinomycetota; class Actinomycetes; order Propionibacteriales; family Nocardioidaceae; genus Nocardioides. The sequence goes on from CAVRTX010000028.1 coordinate 20,162, forward strand.
GCGGCAGCTCGGGCACGAGCCGATGGTCGTCGCCCCCGGCCCCGGACCGTCCTCCCACCACGGCATCCCCGTCACCCGGGTCCGCTCGGTCGGGGTGCCGGGCTACCGGTCGTTCCCGGTGGGGCTGCCCGACGCGACCGTCGAGCAGTCGCTGGCGGCGTTCGCCCCGGACGTCGTGCACCTCGCGTCACCGCTGGTCCTGGGGGCCGCCGGGCTGCGCGCCGCCCGCCGGCTCGGGGTCCCGACGGTCGCGGTCTACCAGACCGACGTCGCCCGGTTCGCCCGCCACTACGGCGTCCGCGCCGACGTGCTGCTCGACCGGTGGGTCGGGCGCCTGCACCGGCGTGCCGACCGCACCCTGGTGCCGTCGACCGCCTCGCTCGCCCAGCTCCAGCGGCTGGGGGTGCCGGACCTGCACCTGTGGGGCCGCGGGGTCTCGCTGGACCTGTTCGGACCCGACCGCCGCGACCCGGAGCGTCACGCCGCGCTCTCCCGCGGCGGGCGTGACGTGCTGGTCGGCTACGTGGGCCGGCTCGCCGCCGAGAAGGACGTCCGCCGGCTGGCCGAGGTCGCGGGACTGCCCGGCACCCGGCTGGTCGTGGTCGGGGAGGGGCCGGAGCGGGAGTGGCTCGGCCGCCACCTCCCCGACGCCCACTTCACCGGACGGCTCGGCGGCAGCCACCTGGCGACTGCCTTCGCGACGCTCGACCTCTTCGTCCACCCCGGCACCCACGAGACCTTCTGCCAGACCGTGCAGGAGGCGCAGGCCAGCGGTGTCCCCGTGGTGGCCGCGGCCGCAGGCGGGCCGCTGGACCTCGTGGACCACGGCCGGACCGGCCTGCTCTTCGACCCCGACGACCGGCTGTCGCTGTGGCGCGCCGTCGCGGCCGCCGTACGCGACGCGCCGCTGCGGTCCCGGCTCGCCGCCGCCGCCCACCAGCAGGTGCAGGACCGGGGCTGGCGGCCGATGGTCGAGCAGCTCGTGGACGACCACTACCGGGCCGTCCTGACGCAGCGGCGCCCGGCCGTGGCGTGAGGGCGAGGACCCGGCTGATGACCCGCGCCACACCGCCGTACGCATTCCTCCGTTGCGCCCACGCGGCGGCGTCCGCCACCCCATAATCGGCAGCATGTCCCTCCGCGTCGGCGAGCTGCCGCGCGTCCCCGTCGTCGGCGTCCGGGTACGCCCGGCTGCCGTGGCGCGCTTCGTCGGCTTCGGCGTGGCCGCCCACCTCGCGGGCGACATCGGCCGGCTCAGCCACGATGCCGACCTCGGCGTGAGCATGGTCTGGCCGCTGTACGGCGTGGCGGTGCTCTGGATGGCCACCGGCGACCGCCGGACCTGGCCCTGGGACGTGCTCGGACTGGTCGTCGCGACCGTCTCCTCGCTGGTCGTCAGCGACGGGACGCCCGGCGAGATCGCGGTCGCCGTCTTCCTGGCCGTCGTCGCCGGCGGCGCCTGGGTCGCGGCGATGCGACAGCTCGCCCCCGAGTGGTGGACCACCACCTCGGAGCGGTCGCTGAGCGGGCTCCGCGACCTCGCCGCCTTCCTCGCGGCCAGCGCGGCGACCGCGCTGCTGCTCGCGGCGCTGCGCGGGACCGGCCTCGGGCTGATCCCGCCGCTGCCGCTGGACGACGTCTGGCTCACCGCGGTCCGCAACCTGAGCTGGATCCTCGGGATCGGTGCCCTCGGCCTGCTCGCCCTGCCCCGCGACTCGTGGCGGTCCCTCCGCGGCTGGTTCGCGCGTGAGTGGGCCGAGCAACCCGTCTGGCGGGTCC
>CAVRTX010000029.1:0-22074 GCA_963724225.1 uncultured Actinomycetota bacterium
GGCACGGGTACTGCCGACATCAGCGCCCGCGTGTAGGGGTGCAGCGGCGTCTCGTAGAGCTCGCCTGCCTCCGACTCCTCGACCAGCCCGCCGAGGTACATCACGCCGATCCGGTCGCTGATGTGACGGACGACGGCGAGGTCGTGGGCCACCACCAGGAAGGTCAGCCCGAACTCGTCCTGCAGCTCCTCGAGCAGGTTGATCACCTGGGCCTGCACCGACACGTCGAGCGCGCTGACCGGCTCGTCTGCCACGATCAGCTGGGGGTCGACCGCGAGCGCCCGGGCGATGCCGATGCGCTGGCGCTGGCCGCCGGAGAACTCGTGCGGGTACTTGCTCAGCGAAGCCGGCGGCAGGCCGACGGCGCCGAGCAGCTCCTTGAGCCGGGCCTTCGTCTGCGCCTTGTCCGTGTCGAGGTCGTGGGCGCGCATCCCCTCGACGAGCAGCGACTCGACCGACTGCCGCGGGTCGAGGCTGGACATCGGGTCCTGGAAGACCATCTGCATGTGCTGCCGCTTGCGGCGCAGGGCCTCGCCCTTGAGGCCGGCGATGTCCTCGCCCTCGAACAGCACCGAGCCCTCGGTGGGTCGCTCGAGGTTGAGGATCGCCCGGCCGAGGGTCGACTTGCCGCAACCGGACTCGCCCACGAGGCCGTAGGTCTCGCCCCGGTGGATCTGCAGGTCGATGCCGTCGACGGCGTAGACGTGGCCGATGGTCTTGTCGAAGATGACGCCGCGCTTGATCGGGAAGTGCACCTTCAGGCCGCGTACGTCGACCAGCACCTCGGCCTCGCCCGGTGCCCGGCTGCTGTCCTCCGTGAGGGGCTGCTCGCTCACTTCTCCACCTCCACGGGGTTGTGGCAGCGCAGCCCCCGACCGCCGTGCTCGACCTGCCAGCGCGGGGTGGTCTGCGTGCACGCGTCGACGACGTGGGAGCAGCGGGGGGCGAAGGCGCAGGCCGAGTCCCAGGGGAGGTTGTCGGAGACCGAGCCCGGGATGGGATTGAGCCTCTCCCCGCGCAGGGCGTCGAGCCGCGGGATGGACTTGAGCAGGCCGTACGTGTACGGGTGCCGGGGCGCGGCGAACAGGTGGTGGCGCTCGCCGCGCTCGACGATCCGGCCGGCGTAGAGGACGTTGACCTCGTCGCACAGCCCGGCCACGACGCCGAGGTCGTGGGTGATCATGATGAGCGCGGTGCCGGTCTCCTCGACCAGCTCCTTGAGCAGCGCCAGGATCTGGGCCTGGATGGTCACGTCGAGCGCGGTGGTCGGCTCATCGGCGATCAGCAGCCGCGGGGCACACGCCAGGGCCATCGCGATCAGGGCGCGCTGCCGCATCCCGCCGCTGAGCTGGTGGGGGTAGTTCTTCAACCGCGCCTCGGGGTCGGGGATGCCGACCCGCTCCAGCAGGTCTCGTGCCTGCGGCATCGCGTCCTTGCGCTTCATGCCGCGGTGGCGCTCCATCACCTCGGTGACCTGGATGCCGATCGGCACGACCGGGTTCAGCGAGGACAGGGGGTCCTGGAAGATCATGGCGATGTCGCGGCCGCGCCGGTCGCGCATCTCGCGCTGCGACAGCGCCAGCAGGTCGACGCCCTCGTACCTCGCCGACCCCTCGACCCGGTTGCCGCGGCCGGGGAGCAGGCCCATGATCGCGAGCGAGGTCACCGACTTGCCACAGCCGGACTCGCCGACCAGCCCGACGGTCTGCCCGGCGCGTACGTCGAAGGAGACCCCGTCGACGGCGGTGAACGGCTCCTCGCCCTGGCGGGTGAAGGTCACCCGGAGGTCCTCGACGGACAGCAGCGGGGTTCCGCTGCCGGCACCGCCCTGCCGGGGGTCCGTGGTCGTGGCGGTCATGCCGGTCACCTCCGTGACTTCGGGTCGAGGGCCTCGCGCAGCGACTCGCCCATCAGCGTGAAACCGAGCGCGACCACGATGATGCAGACCGCGGGGTAGACGGCCAGGTGCGGGAACTCGTTGATGAAGTCCGTCGCGTCGCCCAGCATCTGCCCCCACTCCGGCTGCCGGTCGTCGGAGTTGCCGAAACCGAGGAACGACAGTGCCGCGGCCTCGATGATGGCCACCGCCAGCACCAGCGTGGCCTGCACGATCACCGGGCCGAGCGAGTTGGGAAGCATGTGGCGGAAGACGACCGCGCGTTGCTTGACGCCGAGGGCGCGCGCCGCCAGCACGTGGTCGCTCGCGCGTTGTCCGAGCATGGAGCCGCGCAGCAGCCGCGCGAAGATCGGGATCTGGACGATCGCGATCGCGATGATCACCGTGGTCTGGCTCGGCCGGGAGGCGAGCGCGGCAAGCGAGAACGCGAGCAGCAGCGACGGGATCGAGAGCATCACGTCCACGATCCGCATCACCACCGAGTCCACCCAGCCGCCCAGCGCCCCGGCGGTGATGCCGAGCACCAGGCCGCCGATCAGGCCGAACAGCGTGGCGAGCACGCCCACGATCAGGGTCTGCCGGCTGCCGACGAGCAGTCGGGACAGCAGGTCGCGGCCACGGTCGTCGGCACCGAGCGGGAAGCCCGGTTCCGGTCCGGGGACCGGGTTGGACTGGGGGCGCACCTTGTCGAGCAGCGGTGCGGCGGCCGGGTCGTGGGGGGCGATCCACGGCGCAATGATCGCCAGCACCACGAACGCGATGGTGATGCCGAGGCCCAGCAGGAAGATCGGGTCGCGGCGCAGCCGGCTCCAGGCGCTGGCGATCAGCGAGACGCCCGGGCTCTCGTCGACCGAGGCGGCGGCCAGCTCGTCGATGCGGGCCTGGCGACGCTGCCCGTAGGTCGTCGGGCCGGGCTTGTCGTAGCTCATGGGGTCACCTCGTCCTGATCCGGGGGTCGATCACGGCGTACAGGATGTCCACGAGCAGGTTGACGATCACGAAGATCGCCGAGGCGGCCAGGATCAGCACCTGCAGGACGGCGTAGTCCTTCTGCTGGAACGACACGTAGAGCGCCTGACCGAGGCCCTGGAACGAGAAGACGGTCTCGGTGAGAGTGGCTCCCGCGAGCAGACCGCCGACCGAGAGTCCGACGACGGTGACCACGGGCAGCATCGCGTTGCGCAGGACGTGTCGGCCGCGGATCACCTTGGCGGTCAACCCCTTGGACTCCGCCGTGCGGACGAAGTCGGCGTCGAGGGTGTCGAGGACCGAGGCGCGGGTGATCCGGAAGATGATCGCGAACGGGATGGTGGCGAGCGCGAGCGCCGGCAGCAGCATGTGGAGGAAGGCGTCCCAGGCCGCGTCCCACTCGCGGGTGAGCAGGCCGTCGAGCACGAAGAGACCGGTCACCCGGGTGGCGTCGAGGCTGACGTCCTGTCGGCCCGACACCGGCAGCACCTGCCACTGCACGGCGAAGAAGTACTTGAGGAGGAACGCGGTGAAGAAGACCGGCACGGCGACACCGATCAGGGAGAAGATCACCGCCGTGCTGTCGAGGAACGAACCCCGCCGGCGGGCGGCGAAGTAGCCGAGAGGAATGGCCAGGAAGATCGCGATCAGCATGGCGAAGATCGAGAGCTCGATCGTGGCCGGAAGGCGGGTCAGGAAGACCTGGAACGCGTCCTCGCCGGGCATCACCGCGGTCGAGGCTCCGAACTCGCCCTGGGCCGCGCGAGAGATGAACCGCCAGTACTGCACGTAGATCGGCTGGTCGAGGCCGAGGGCCGCCTCGAGCGCAGCGCGGCGCGAGGGGGTGGCCCGTTCACCGAGGATCGCGGAGACGGTGCCACCGGGCAGCGAGCGGAGCCAGATGAAGAGAAGGAGGGACAGTGCGAAGAGGACACCGGCCATCTGGAGCAGCCGACGCACGACGAATCGGAGCATGTTCTGTGTTGACTCCCTGCGGACAGTGGTGAGGGGGGCCACCCGTGGCGGGTGTCCCCCCTCAGCCGTTCACTGGTCGACGTTAGCGCGTCGTCACTCGCCGCCGACACTCACGGTGTCGAACTCCTCGGCCGTCAGCGGGCTCGGGATGACACCCTCCACGTCCGGTCCGACCACCAGGGCCGGCGGGGAGTGGCTGATCGGCACGCCCGGCATGTACTCCTCCATGATCTGGGCGTTGACCTCCTCGAAGGCGGCAGCACGGTCACCCTCGTCGACGATCGCGTCCGCGTCCGCGAGGTCCTGGGCGAGCTGCTTGCCCCAGGGGTACTCGGAGGTGCCGAAGTCGTTCTCCTTCAGGTTGCCGAAGAACGTCCCGATGAAGTTGAACGCGGCGTCGTAGTCACCGGTCCAGCCGAGCAGGTAGGCGTCGTACTTGCCCGCCGTCACGTTGTCGAGGTAGCCACCGTTCCAGGAGGCGGTCTCGACCTTGACCGTGATGCCGACCTCCTCGAGGTTTCCGCGGATGGCTTCGTAGAGCTGCTGCGGGTCCGGCATGTAGGGCCGGCTGACGTCCGTCGGGTAGGCGAAGGTCAGGGTGAGGTTCTCCTCGCCGGCCTCGGCCAGCAGCTGCTTGGCCTTCTCCGGGTCGTACTCGGTTGCCTGCAGGTCGCTGTTGTAGCCGCTCACGGTGGAGGGCATGAACTGCGTCGCGACCTCGGCGCCCTCCGGGAGCTGGGTCTGGACGAGCTGCTCGCGGTCGATGGCGTACTGGAGCGCCTCGCGCACCTCGTCCTTCTTCAGCGCCGGGTTGTTCGTCGGGTTCAGGCCGAAGTAGAAGACGTTGAACGGGTCGCGGATCTCGACGCTGTTGCCTTCCTCCTCCAGGCCGGCCCAGTCGGTCGGGCTCGGCAGGTCGTAGCCGTCGATGCTGCCGGCCTCGAGCTCCTGGCGACGCGTGCTCTCGTCGGGGATCACCCGGAAGACCAGCTCGCTGGACTTGGGGGCGTCGCCCCAGTAGTCGTCGTTGGCCTCGAGCGTGATGCTGCCGTTGGCCTCGTCGTACTCGACGAACTTGTAGGGCCCGGTGCCGACGGGGGCGTTGGCGTACTCCGGGAAGGTGAAGCCCTCGCCCTCGGTCGCGATGTCGTTGGCGTTGCCCTCCTCCATCGCGGTCGGGGACTGCATGGCGAGCGAGGAGAGCGTCAGCATCGTCGGGAACCCGGAGGTGGCGCGGTTGATGGTGACGACGGCCTCGTAGTCACCGGTCGCCTCGCAGCTCTTGTAGAGCGAGCTCTTCGGGTCGTTGGAGAAGCCGCCCATGACGTAGCCCCAGTATTCGGCGGCGACCTGCCCGGCCTTGTTCTGCTCGAACATCCGGTCGAAGTTGGCGCACACCGCCTCGGCGTTGAACTCGGTGCCGTCGTGGAAGGTCACGTCGTCGCGGAGCGTGAACGTCCACTCCGTGCCGTCGTCGTTGGAGGACCAGTCGGTGGCCAGCTCCGGGACGACCTCGGCGCTGCCGGGCTCGATGCCGAGCAGGCCCTGGAACATCTGGCGGGTGACCCGGAAGGTCTCGCCGTCGGTGGCATAGAGCGGGTCGAACATCTCGGGTGCGCCCGCGGCGCCGAAGGTGAACGTCGACGATTCGCCGGACTCATCTCCGCTGCGGTCGGACTCGGCGCAGGATGTCGCGGCCAGGGCGAGCGCGCCCACCACGGCCACCGACGCCAACTTCTTGACGGTTCTCATCAGTGCAACCTCTTTGTCGGTCGTGCGGCCCGCCCTCGCGGCGGACCCCCTCGCCCCAAGCAGCGTGACCCTCGTCTCGCTGGGCGTCCCGCGCACACTAGCCCCACGACGGGCCGCGGTGGAACAGGCTGGCCCCCCAGTGCGCCGAGCCGTTACAAGCCCGTGACCCGACGGTCACGGCGTACGTTGGGACCCATGCGGCTCACCAAGTTCGGACATGCGTGCGTGCGCCTCGAGCACGAGGGCGTCACGCTGGTGATCGACCCCGGGTCGTGGACCGAGCGGGAGGCGGTCGACGGGGCCACGGCGGTGCTGATCACCCACGAGCACCCCGACCACTACCACCCCGACCACCTGCTGGCGACCGACGCCCCGGTGCTGACGATCGAGGCGGTGGCGGCCCGGATCCGCGAGGACTCCCCAGCGCTCGCGGAGCGGCTGCAGGTGGTCTCGCCGGGCGAGGAGGTCGACGCCGGGCTGCCGGTCCGGGTCGTGGGGGAGCGGCACGCCGTCATCCACCCCGACCTGCCGCGCTTCGACAACTCGGGCTACCTGGTCACGGCCGGCGACACCCGGGTCTTCCACCCCGGCGACGCGCTCACCGGCCCGGGCGTGCCCGTCGACGTGCTCTGCGCGCCGGTCTGCGCCCCGTGGCTGAAGGCGTCCGAGGCCGTCGACTTCGCCCGCGAGGTCGCGGCCCCCCGCAACGTCGCGATCCACGACAAGGTCTACTCCGAGGCCGGCCTCTCGATCGTGGACAGCCACTTCGGCCTGCTGCTCGGTGAGGGCCAGGAGTACGTACGGCTGCCCGACGGCGCCGACCTCTGAGGGGGCCATCGCCCCACACCGCTGCGGGGGTTTCGAGGCTCGCTCCGCTCGCACCTCAACCTCCGACGGTCGGCTCGCGTACGTCTGCGGGGGTTTCGAGGCTCGCTCCGCTCGCACCTCAACCTCCGACGGTCGGCTGCGTACGCCCGGAGGGGCTCGACCTCCGACGGTGGTCACCGGCAGGCACCGGAGGTTGAGGTGCGAGGAGCGCCAGCGACGAGCCTCGAAACCCCGGAACGGGCGCAGGGCGGCGAGCGGCGGGCTCAGGCCTCGGCGAGGGCGTCGCGCACGGGGACGAACTTCGCCTGCGACTCGGCGAGCTCGGCCTCGGGGTCGGAGTCGGCCACGATCCCGCAGCCCGCGAACAGCCGGACGGTGTCGCCGCGGAGCTCGGCCGAGCGCAGCGCGATGCCCCACTCGCCGTCGCCGCGGGCGTCGATCCAGCCGACGGGGCCGGCGTAGCGGCCACGGTCCATGCCCTCGACCTCGGTGATCAGGTCGCGGGCGCGGGAGCTCGGGGTGCCGCCGACCGCGGCGGAGGGGTGGAGGGCGGCCGCGAGCAGGAGTGACGAGACCGTCGCCGCGTCGTGGACCACGCCGGCGAGGTCGGTGGCGAGGTGCATGACGTTGGGCAGGTGGAGGACGAACGGCGCCTCTGGCACGTTCATCGACGAGCAGTGCGGGTCCAGGGAGTCCGCGACCGACCGGACGGCGTACTCGTGCTCCTCGAGGTCCTTCGACGACCGGGCCAGCGTGGCGGCGAGCGTCAGGTCGCGGGCGTCGTCGCCGGTACGCCGGATCGTGCCGGCCAGCACGCGGGACGTGACCAGGCCGCGCTCGCGGCGGACCAGCAGCTCGGGCGTGGCACCGAAGAGCGCGTCGACGTGGAAGGTCCAGCAGGTCGGGTAGCCCCGCGTCAGCCGGCCCAGCGGCCAGCGGACGTCGAGGTCCCGGTCGGCGGTGGCGACGAGGTCGCGGGCGAGGACCACCTTCTCCAGCTCGCCGGCGTTGATCCGCGCGACGGCGTCGGCGACCACGGCCATCCACTGCTCGCCGTTGAGCGCCCCGTCGCCGAAGGACACCTCCCCCGGCGGCTGGGGCGGGTCGGCGACGGCGATCGCACCGCGCCGGTCGAGCAGGTCCAGGCCGCCGCGCGACGCGGTGGTCAGCCAGGTGTGCCCTCCGCGCCGGCCGACGGCGATCTCGGGCACCGTCAGCACCGACTCGCCCGGGTCGTCGGAGAAGCCGAAGCTGCCGAAGGCGACCAGCCCGGAGCCGGGCTCGTCCACGTCGTCGCGTACGACGGCGCGGGCCGCGGTCTCCCGCCACCAGGCGTCGGCCGTCCCGAACCGGTCGGCACCGGAGGTCCGGAGCCGGGCGGCCACCCCCCAGCCGACCAGGCCCTCGCCGCGACGCAGCCAGGTGACGGGCTCGTGGCCGGTGTCGTGGGGTGAGGGGAGCAGGTCGAGCAGCGGGGTCTCGGGGTCGAGGTCCAACCGGACCGTACGGACGACCAGTGGAGCGGCCTGCTCGTCGGGGGTCGCGCTGGTCGTCACGGACCCGAGCCTAGCCGGGTGACCCGGGTCACCGACGACGCAGGCTCCGGCCCTGCCGGAGCGGGACCGGAGCCTGTCGGTGTCGTCAGGTCAGCCGTTGAAGCTCGGCTGGCTCTGCGGGTTGAACTCGTTGTAGCGGTGGTGCTCTGCGCCGATCACTGCGGGGTCGGTGATCTTCAGGACGTCGAGCCCCTTCTGGATGTCGTTGGAGTACACGTACCCGTTGTAGTAGTACGCCGACCACGAACCGCCGAGCAGGAGCTCCTTCTGGGACAGCGGGCCCCGGTCGAACCACGCCAGCTCGCGCGGCTGGGTCGAGTCGGTGAAGTCGACCACCGAGATGCCGCCCTGGTACCACGCCTGCACCATGATGTCCTTCCCCTGGACCGGGATCAGCGAGCCGTTGTGGGCCACGCAGTTCTCTGTCTTGGCCTGCGGCCGCGGCATCTTGTAGTAGCTGCGGAACTTCAGGTCGCCCCGGACGATGTCGTAGATGCCGTCGGCCCCGCGGGTGGCGCCGGTCTGGCGGTTGCACGTGGGCGCGCCGCCGCCCCCGAGCTCGTCGGTGAAGACCACCTTGGTGCCGTCGTTGTTGAAGGTCGCGGAGTGCCAGAACGCGAAGTTCTCGGTGTCACGTACCTGCTCGGTCACCACCGGGCGCGTGCGGTCGGAGATGTCGATCAGGACGCCGTCCCCCATGCAGGCGCCGGCGGCGATGTCCTTCTGCGGGTAGGCGGTGATGTCGTGGCAGCCGCTGGTCGTCGACGAGCCGTTGCCGCCCGGGTTGCCGCCGTCGGGGAACAGGACCGGCTCCGACGCGAGCCTGGCGCTCGCGGGGTCGTCGAGAGGAACCCTCACGACGCTGATCCTGTCGTGGGGAGGCTGGCAGTCCGGGAAGGTGCTGTTGGGCGAATACGACGACACGTAGACGAACAGCTGTCCACCGCTCCTGCTCGGGGCGAGCGTGTGGGTGTGGGACCCGCAGGCGGTCTCGACGGCCGACACGTAGGCCGGGTTGGCCGGGTCGGAGATGTCGAAGACCTTGATGCCCTCCCACGAGTTCTTCTCCGTGGCCGGCTGGGCGGTGTTGCTGCACGTGTTGTTGTTGCGGCTGGAGTCGGTGCTGAGGATCAGCAGGTCCCGGTAGACCGAGACGTCGTTCTGCGAGCCGGGGCAGAGCACCTGGGCGACCTGCGTCGGCGCCTCCGGGGTGCTGATGTCGTAGACCGTGAAGCCGTTGTAGTTGCCGGCGTAGGCGTAGTCGCCCGAGAACGCCAGGTCGCTGCTGAACGCGCCGTAGTCGGCGAACGCGCCGTTCTTGGGGATGTTGGCCAGCAGCGACATGTCCTCGCTGGCCGACTCGCCGGGAGCGAGGTCGGACTCGCTCTGGCCGAGCTGGGCCAGCTGCTGCTCGGAGAGGCAGCCCTGTGCGAAGCGGTCGCCCGCCCGCGCCAGGTCACGCTGGCCGGCGTCGCACCGGGGGTTCGCCTGCTCGGTGACGGCCTGCTCCTGCTGCCGCCCCTCGTCGGCACTGGTGGGTGAGAGGGGAACTGCGAGTCCGACGATGGCCAGACTGGCTGCGGCGATGACGGCGCCGCGGATTCGAGATGCCCGAGTCATTGTTCTCGACCTTCCGCTTGGGGGATGCCCGGCATCCTACGTAGAGTGGTCTGGGCCACACCACCCCGAATCTCGCCCCCCACCACTGGACCGTCCGGGAGGTCCCCCAGTGCGTCCACCCGTGCGAATGCGCGCGTCCCTGACCCACCTCGCCCTGGCCGGCGTGCTCGCCGCCGGGCTCGCCGCCTGCAGCTCCGAGGAGCCGGCCCAGCAGGACGAGGCCGAGGCGCGGAGCAAGATCATCCAGCCCGGCCGGCCCGGTGAGGCCAACGAGACGCTCGACCCGGACACCGTGGTCGGGGAGCCGTCGACCAACGAGACCGACATCGCCTTCATGCAGATGATGGTCCCCCACCACGCGCAGGCCCTGGAGATGAGCGAGCTCGCCCAGAGCCGGGCACGCAACGGGCAGGTGGTCGCGATCTCGCGGCGGATCAAGGGGGCGCAGGGGCCGGAGATCGTCAGCATGTCGTCGTGGCTGCAGTCGCGCGACCTCGAGGTGCCCGAGTCGATGGACGACGCCGCGAGCATGGACATGTCGGGTGGCGACCACTCCGACCACGAGGGCGGCGACCACTCCGGTGGCATGGCGATGGCGATGCACGGGATGCTCACCGAGCAGGAGATGGCGGAGCTCGCCCGGGCCCGCGGCCACGCGTTCGACCGGCTGTTCATCGCCGGCATGATCCAGCACCACGAGGGTGCGGTCGCGATGGCCCGTGACGAGATGGAGGCGGGCTCCGACCAGCTCGCGCTCGAGCTGGCGGCCGACGTCGCCGCGGGTCAGCAGGCCGAGATCGCCCGGATGGTCGACATCCGCGACCAGCTCTGAGCGGGGCCCGTCCGCTCAGCTCCAGTAGACGACCACCGGCGTCCCGACGTCGATCTGGTCGAACAGCCACGCCATGCCGTCGTAGTCGCGCACGTTGACGCAGCCGTGGCTGGCGCCGTTGTAGCCGGTGGCGGCGAAGTCGGGGGAGTAGTGCACGGCCTGGCCGCCCGAGAAGAACATGGCGTACGGCATCGAGGTGTCGTAGAGGCTCGAGACGTGGTCGCGCGACTTGGAGTAGATCGAGAACACCCCCTCGCGCGTCGGCAGCTCGTCGGAGCCGAACCGCACGTCGTAGGTCGCCTGCACCTTGCCGTCGACCACCCAGCGCAGCGAGTTCGACGACTTGTCGATGCAGAGCACGCTGCCCTGCTTGCAGCGCGGGTCGAGGGCGCCGAGCTTCGGCTCGATGTTGTGCATGGCCTCGTACGTCGGCTCGTACGTCATGCCGTGGAGCCGGTCCAGCGTGCGCTGGTCGACCTCGCCGGTCACCGGGATCTCGCGCTTGGCCTGGAAGCCGCGCACCGCCTCGACCGTGGCCGCGTCGTAGCTGCCGGTGACGTCGCCGAACAGCCACTGGATCGACACCAGCCGGGCCTGCAGGTCGCGCACCTCCTCGCCGGAGGCGCCGCGGGCGAGCAGCGCCGGCCCCGGGTGGAGGACGTTGAAGAGCTGGTCGTGCGTCGGCTGCTTCGTCATCGCGCCCAGCCGCTGCCAGGTGCGCCGGTCGACCACGCCGGTGGCCTTCAGGCCGCGCTTGGCCTGGAAGCCGCTGACCGCCTCGCGGGTGCCCGGGCCGTACGTGGCCGTGGTCAGCTCGGGGAACCACGCGAGCTGGAACAGCCGGGACTGGAGCTCGCGCACCTTCACGCCGCGGTCGCCGGGGGCGAGCACCGGGCCGCGCGGCTCCCGCGGCCGGGGCGGGTCGGCCTCGGGCAGCGGCTCGTCGCGGTCCGCCTCGTCGGTCGTGTCCTCGACCGTGGACGAGGGCTCGTCGGCCGGGTCGCCCGGTTCGCCAGGGGCCTCCGCGGCGCGCCAGGAGGGCTGGGCGGTGAGCACGCCGGTGCCGTACGCCGCGGCGCCGGCCAGGCCGACGACGAGGAGGGTGACCAGCAGCGTCCTGAGCAGGCGCCTGAAGTGCATCGTGTCCTCCGGGGAAGGTGAGGTTCGTCCAGTGTCTGGGAAGAGGACGCCCGAACCGCGGATTTGGTTGCACCCCGCGTCGTCCCCGGCGGGTCGCGCTCGTAGGCTCCCCCCGTGGTCCGTGCAGCACTCGACAAGGAGCCCGCCGACGTCCGGCGGATGTTCGACGCGGTCGCGCGCCGCTACGACCTCACCAACGACGTGCTGTCGCTGGGCCAGGACCGCCGCTGGCGCGGCGAGGTCCTCCGCGCGGTCGACCCCCGGCCGGGCGACGTCGTGCTGGACCTCGCGGCCGGGACCGGCACGTCGAGCCAGCCGTTCGCCGACCGCGGCGCCACCGTCGTGCCGTGCGACTTCTCCCTCGGGATGCTCGAGGTCGGCAAGCAGGCCCGCCCCGACCTGCCCTTCACCGCGGGTGACGGGACCCGACTGCCGTTCGCCGACGACAGCTTCGACGCCGTGACGATCTCCTTCGGGCTGCGCAACGTCGTCGAACCCGCCGCCGCGCTCGCCGAGCTGCGGCGGGTCACGCGCCCCGGCGGCCGGCTCGTGGTGTGCGAGTTCAGCCACCCGACGTTCGCGCCGTTCCGCACGGTCTACCTCGAGTACCTGATGAAGGCGCTGCCGGCGATCGCCCGGGCCGTCTCCTCCTCGCCGGACGCGTACGTCTACCTGGCCGAGTCGATCCGCGCCTGGCCGGACCAGCGCGGCCTCGCCGACCTGATGGCCGCGACCGGCTGGCAGGCACCGGAGTGGCGCGACCTCTCCGGCGGGGTCGTGGCGCTGCACCGCGCCACCGCCTAGCACGCCGCGGGCCGCCTCGCAGAAGTTGTCACCAACTTGTTGTAGACAGCAACCGTCGGCGGGTCTACCTTCACGCTGGCGCGTGCTCCCGCTTGGGCGTGGGTGCGCCCAGGGGGACGTCGACTCCCGACGTCACCGCTTCCAGCGGATCGGCTCGGCACTGCCGGGTCGGGAGGGACAGCACTGTGCGATCACGAGCAAGGAACATGGGGGTCGGGCTCACCACCGCGGCCACATTGTGCGCGGTCGGCCTCACGGCGGGACCCGCCGTCGCCGACCACGACTACGAGGGCCCGGCTTCGGGCAGCGCGGGCGACACCACCATCGTCGTCCCGATCAACGACAGTGCGGCCGGCGGCACGTACTTCCAGCCGTTCACCCGGGCGTACGCCGGGGCGACCGACGAGGGCACGCCGGTCTACGTCTACGTGCCGCAGGGGACGCCGCTCAACGGCAGCGCGCCGACGGGGGTGCACAGCATGGACCCCGCCTTCGACCAGAACCCCGACGACGACTTCGAGCCGTGTGCCGACGCCTCGGCGGGCGACTTCGCCCTCTCGCAGGCGCAGATCAACTACCTCGGCGCCGAGCTCAGCGACCAGATCGTCCACGTCGACGAGCAGCACTACGGGCCGATGGACGCCGCCGACCCGAGCGACCCGTCGAGCGACTCGCTGGTCACGCTGGTCTACAACATCCAGGACGAGGCCTACTACGACTGCGAGGTGACCACCTACACCGCCGGCTACTTCGCACCCGAGTTCGTCGACAGCATGGGCATGAACGTCATCTCGATCGACTCCTCGGACTGGGCCAACCGCGTCGGCGCCGACCCGAGCACCGCTCCGTGGAGCGACGGTGACGCCACCAACGACCGGCCCGAGCTGTACGAGGGCGTGATCGCCCACGAGCTCGAGCACCTGCTCATGAACTACTCCGACCCCGGCGAGCTGTCCTGGGTCGACGAGGGGCTGGCCGACGTCGCCGCGTTCCTCAACGGCTACGACATGACCGGGAGCCACCTGACCTACCAGCAGGTCTTCCACCGAGAGACCTCGCTGACCCGGTGGGGCGGCGGCCTGGAGAACTACGGCGCGTCCTTCAGCTACTTCGAGTACCTGTGGGAGCGGGCCGGCGGCAACGGCGGCAACGGTGCCCAGGCGCTCACGCCCGACCTGGACTACGACGCCCGCGGCGGCGACCTGCTGATCAAGAGGATCTTCGAGGAGCAGGCCAACGGCATGAACGGCGTGCAGCGGGCCATCAACTCCTTCAACGCGGCGACCGGCGGCAGCCTGCCGACGGCCAAGGCGCTGTTCGAGGACTGGGCGGTGACGATGTACCTCGACGACGAGGCGTCCAACCGCTGGGACCTGAAGAACTTCGACCTCGGCCCGGCCTCGGGTGGCTGGACGATCGACCTGGCCAACAGCGAGTTCTGGGACGACCGGGGCTTCTACCAGGGCTCGCAGCCCGACCCGAAGTTCACCACGTCGGCCAAGCGACCGCCGTCGAGCGCGCTGCCGTTCGGCGTCTCGTACGAGACCTTCCGCAACCCGGGTCCGCGGGTGCGGCTGGACTTCCACGGTGACCCGATCTCGCAGGTCGCGCCGCACTCCACCCCGACCCACTGGTGGGGAGGAGCCGAGAGCCAGTCCGACTACGTCCTCGGCGTCAGCTCGCCGGTGAGCGGTGGCCAGAAGCTCGGCTTCTGGAACTGGCACCTGATCGAGGACGGCTGGGACTTCGGCTTCGTCGAGGCCCTCGTCGAGGGCGAGTGGGTCACCGTCCCGGTGACCGACGACAGCGGCGCGGCCGTGTCGACGAACGACGACCCGCACGGCAACAACACCGAGGGCAACGGCATCACCGGGACCTCGGGTGGGGAGTACGCCGTCGACCAGCCGACGTACCAGCACTACAACGCGACGCTGCCGGCCGGGACGACGGACGTGCGGTTCCGCTACTCGACCGACGCGGCCTACCTCGACACCGGGTGGTTCATCGACGACGTGACCGTCGCCGGTGCCCCCGCCGCGGTGGCGGGCGAGGGTGAGCAGCCGTGGGTGGAGACCGACGGGATCCAGGACAACGACTGGTCGGTCCAGCTGCTGTCGAAGTGCGACCTCACCCCGGGCGGCACCACGTCGGGCGAGCTCGTCGACAACGCCGGCAACCGCGTCTACCGCTACCGCGGGGCCGACGTGACGTCCGGCGTGCTGCAGACCAAGTGCGCCAACGGCAAGCAGGCCGACTTCGTGCTGGTGGTGTCGAACCTGCCGACGGCGGTCACCGAGGCCGACCTCGACACCCTCGACGCGGCCTACGACTACCGGATCCGGAAGGTGAACAACTGACGCTCCGGTAGTCCGTCACGCAGTTCCGTCAGGGGCCGGGTCCGTTCGCGGGCCCGGCCCCTGCGCGTGCCCGGCCCGCTCACCGGCACCAGCACGCGGGCCCGCCCGACCCCGGGGTGCGCTCGCCGCGTGCGAGTCCTAGACTGACGCCGCCCACGGGTTGTGAAGGCTTTCACAAGGTCACAATCCACATGCGTCGGCGAGGAAGGAACGCAGAGGATGGAGCTCTACACGCCGGTCCTGGCGTTGGGACTCCTCGCGGCAGGATTCGCGGTCTTCTCCGTGGTCGTCAGCGCCGTCGTGGGTCCCAAGCGTTACAACCGGGCCAAGCTCGACTCCTACGAGTGCGGCATCGAGCCGACGCCGCAGCCCCTCGGCGGCGGCCGCTTCCCGATCAAGTACTTCATCACGGCGATGCTCTTCATCGTCTTCGACATCGAGATCATCTTCCTCTACCCGTGGGCCGTCCACTTCGACTCGATGCGGCTGTTCGGGCTGGTGGAGATGGTGCTCTTCATCGTGACCGTCTTCGTCGCGTACGCGTACGTCTGGCGCCGCGGCGGCCTCGACTGGGATTGAGCGAAACACATGGGACTTGAGGAAAAGCTTCCGAGCGGCGTCCTGCTCACGACGGTGGAGGGCGTGGCCGGCTACATGCGCAAGGCCAGCTTCTGGCCGGCGACCTTCGGGCTGGCCTGCTGCGCCATCGAGATGATGACCTCGGGCGGCCCCAAGTACGACCTCGCCCGGTTCGGCATGGAGGTCTTCCGGGCCAGCCCCCGGCAGGCCGACCTGATGATCGTCGCCGGCCGGGTCAGCCAGAAGATGGCTCCCGTGCTGCGCCAGATCTACGACCAGATGGCCGAGCCCAAGTGGGTGCTCGCGATGGGCGTCTGCGCCAGCTCCGGCGGCATGTTCAACAACTACGCGATCGTGCAGGGCGTCGACCACGTCGTGCCCGTCGACATGTACCTCCCCGGCTGCCCGCCGCGGCCCGAGATGCTGATCGACGCGATCCTCAAGCTCCACGACCAGGTCCAGCACACCAAGCTCGGCGCCAACCGCCAGGCGCAGATCGCCGAGCTCGAGACCGAGGCGCTCTCCGCGCTGCCGACCTCGGAGATGAAGGGCATGCTCAGGTGACCCCCCGATGACTGAGGAGCAGAACCAGCGCACCCAGGTGCCCGCCCAGGAGGGCGAGGTCCGTGCGACCGGCGAGCGGCGCGGCATGTTCGGCGTCGCCGGCAGCGGCGACACCAGCGGCTACGGCGGACTGGTGCAGCCGATCGTCTACCCGGGTGCCGCGCAGCGGCCCTACGGCGGGTGGTTCGACGCCGTCGCCGACGCCCTCGAGGCACGTCTCGGCGACTCCGGGCTGGACCGGGCGGTCGACCACGTCGTCGTCCACCGGGGCGAGATCACCTTCCACGTACGCCGCGAGGACCTCGTCGAGGTGGCGCGACTGCTGCGTGACGACGAGCGGCTGCGGTTCGAGTTCTGCAGCGGCGTCAGCGGTGTCCACTACCCCGCCGACACCGGTCGCGAGCTGCACGCCGTCTACCACCTGCTGTCGATGACCCACAACCGGCGGATCCGGCTCGAGGTCTCGGTCCCCGACGCCGACCCGCACGTGCCGAGCCTCGTGGGCGTCTACCCCACCAACGACTGGCACGAGCGCGAGACCTACGACATGTTCGGGATCGTCTTCGACGGCCACCCCGCGCTCGCCCGGATCCTGATGCCCGACGACTGGCCGGACCACCCGCAGCGCAAGGACTACCCCCTGGGCGGCATCCCCGTGGAGTACAAGGGCGGCAGCATCCCGCCGCCCGACGAGCGGAGGGCCTACAACTGATGGGCGTCCAGACTTCTGTGCCGCGTGGCCCGCGGTCCTTGCGCAGCGCAAGGACGCTCTGCCCGATCGGCGGCATCCCCGTGGAGTACAAGGGCGGCAGCATCCCGCCGCCCGACGAGCGGAGGGCCTACAACTGATGGGCGTCCAGACTTCTGTGGGAGGGCCTACAACTGATGGGCGTCCAGACTTCTGTGCCGCGTGGCCCGCGGTCCTTGCGCAGCGCAAGGACGCTCTGCCCGATCGGCGGCATCCCCGTGGAGTACAAGGGCGGCAGCATCCCGCCGCCCGACGAGCGGAGGGCGTACAACTGATGTCGACCGACCAGGACTTCTACGCACAGCCCAGCGACACCAGCCAGGGCCGGGTCTTCACCGTCACCGGCCAGGACTGGGACACCCTCAGCGACTCGATCGGTGAGAGCCCCGAGGAGCGGGTGGTCGTCAACATGGGCCCCCAGCACCCGTCGACCCACGGGGTGCTGCGGCTGATCCTCGAGCTCGAGGGCGAGACGGTCACCGAGGCCCGCTGCGGCATCGGCTACCTCCACACCGGCATCGAGAAGAACATGGAGTACCGCTCCTGGGTGCAGGGCACGACCTTCTGCACCCGGATGGACTACCTGTCGCCGTTCTACAACGAGGCGACCTACGTGCTCGGCATCGAGCGGCTGCTCGACATCGAGGACGACGTCCCGGAGAAGGCGCAGGTCATGCGGGTGCTCCTCATGGAGCTCAACCGGATCTCCTCCCACCTGGTCGCCATCGCGACCGGCGGCATGGAGATCGGTGCCCTGACCGTGATGACGATCGGTTTCCGCGAGCGGGAGCTGGTGCTCGACCTGTTCGAGCTGATCACCGGGCTGCGGATGAACCACGCGTTCATCCGGCCGGGCGGCGTCGCCCAGGACCTGCCGCCCGGCGCGCTCGACGAGATCCGCGACTTCGTGAAGCTGATGAAGAAGCGGCTCCCCGAGTACGCCTCGCTCTGCAACGCCAACCCGATCTTCAAGGCCCGGCTCGAGGGCGTCGGCCACCTCGACCTCGCCGGCTGCCTGGCGCTCGGCATGAGCGGTCCGGTGCTGCGCTCGACCGGCTACCCGTGGGACCTGCGCAAGACCCAGCCGTACAGCGGCTACGAGACCTACGACTTCGACGTGCAGACCTGGGACACCGCCGACGCGTACGGCCGGTTCCGGGTGCGGCTGGCGGAGATGTGGGAGTCGCTCAAGCTCGTCGAGCAGGCCGCCGACCGGCTGGCCGGCCTCGAGGGCGCGCCGGTCATGGTCGAGGACAAGAAGATCGCGTGGCCGAGCCAGCTCGCCATCGGCAGCGACGGGATGGGCAACAGCCTCGACCACATCCGCCACATCATGGGCGAGTCGATGGAGGCGCTGATCCACCACTTCAAGCTGGTGACCGAGGGGTTCCGGGTCCCGGCCGGACAGGCGTACGTCCCGGTGGAGTCGCCGCGCGGCGAGCTCGGTGCCCACGTGGTCTCCGACGGCGGCACCCGCCCGTTCCGCGCGCACTTCCGCGACCCGTCGTTCACCAACCTGCAGGCGACGAGCGTCATGAGCGAGGGTGGCCAGGTGGCCGACGTGATCGTCGCGATCGCGTCCATCGACCCGGTGATGGGAGGGGTCGACCGATGAGCGCCGACGTCGGGCAGGGCACCACCGGCCTCGACCAGCACACCTGGGCCGAGCTCGAGGAGATCGCGGCCCGCTACCCCCAGAAGCGGTCCGGCCTGCTGCCGATGCTGCACCTCGTGCAGTCGGTGCAGGGCCGGGTGACACCGGAGGGGATCGAGGCCTGCGCCGACATCCTCGGCATCTCGGCCGCCGACGTGAGCGGCGTGGCGACCTTCTACACGATGTACAAGCGTCGGCCGGTCGGCGACTACCACGTCGGCGTCTGCACCAACACGCTGTGCGCGGTGATGGGTGGCGACGCGATCCTGTCGCGGCTCAAGGACCACCTCGACGTCGGCAACGACGAGACCGCCGAGCGGCGTGACGGCGACGCCGCCACCGTGAGCCTCGAGCACGTCGAGTGCAACGCGGCGTGCGACTACGCGCCGGTGATGATGGTCAACTGGGAGTTCATGGACAACATGACCCCCGACTCGGCCGTCCGGCTCGTCGACGACCTGCGCGCCGGCGCGGAGGTCCACTCCACCCGCGGCCCGAGGCTGTGCACCTGGCGCGAGGCGGAGCGGGTGCTCGCCGGCTTCCCCGACGACCTGGCCGACGAGGGCCCGGCCGCGGGGCCGGCCAGCCTGGTCGGCCTCGGCATCGCCCGCGAGCGCGGCTGGACCGCGCCTTCCGGCGACGCCAGCGGCGACACGGGTGGCGTCGCCCGCACCAAGGAAGGTGCGGCCGAGCAGGCCGACACCGCGCGCGCGGAGACCGAGACCAAGCAGGAGGAGGACAAGTAATGGTCGACACGCTGACCCCCGTCCTCACCGACAACTGGGGCGACGAGCGCAGCTGGACACTGCGCGCGTACGAGAAGCGCGGCGGCTACGGCGCGCTGAAGAAGGCGCTCGGCCAGGACCCCGTGGCGATCATCGAGCAGGTCAAGGACTCCGGCCTGCGCGGCCGTGGCGGCGCCGGCTTCCCCACCGGCATGAAGTGGGGCTTCATCCCGCAGGAAAACCCCAACCCGAAGTACCTCGTCGTCAACGCCGACGAGTCGGAGCCGGGCACCTGCAAGGACATCCCGCTGATGATGGCGAACCCGCACGTGCTCGTGGAGGGCGTGGCGATCTCGTCGTACGCCATCCGCGCCCACACCGCGTTCATCTACATCCGCGGCGAGGTGCTCCACGTGATCCGCCGGGTGCAACGGGCGGTGCAGGAGGCCTACCTCGCCGGCCACCTCGGCAAGGACATCCACGGCTCCGGCTACGACCTCGACGTCGTGGTCCACGCCGGCGCCGGCGCGTACATCTGCGGCGAGGAGACCGCGCTGCTCGAGGGCCTCGAGGGCCGCCGCGGCCAGCCGCGGCTCCGCCCGCCGTTCCCCGCGGTCGCGGGCCTCTACGCGAGCCCGACCGTGATCAACAACGTCGAGTCGATCGCCTCGGTCCCCTCGATCGTCGAGCACGGGCCGGAGTGGTTCGCCTCGATGGGCACCGAGAAGTCCAAGGGCTTCGGGATCTTCTCCCTGTCCGGCCACATCGCGAACCCCGGGCAGTTCGAGGCGCCCCTCGGCATCACGCTGCGCGAGCTGATCGACCTCGCCGGCGGCATGCGCGAGGGCCACCAGCTGAAGTTCTGGACCCCAGGTGGGTCGAGCACCCCGCTGCTGACCGACGAGCACCTCGACGTCCCCCTCGACTTCGAGGGCGTCGGCGCCGTCGGCTCGATGCTCGGCACCCGCGCGCTGCAGATCTTCGACGAGACCACGTGCGTGGTCCGGGCGGTGCTGCGGTGGACCGAGTTCTACAAGCACGAGTCGTGCGGCAAGTGCACGCCCTGCCGCGAGGGGACGTGGTGGCTGGTGCAGACCCTGGCTCGTCTGGAGCAGGGCGAGGGCCGCGAGGAGGACCTCGACCTGCTGCTCGACCAGTGCGACAACATCCTGGGCCGGTCGTTCTGCGCGCTCGGTGACGGTGCGACCTCGCCGATCTCGAGCTCGATCCAGTACTTCCGCGACGAGTACCTCGCCCACCTCGCCCACGGCGGCTGCCCGTTCGACGCCGCGGCCTCGACCGTCTTCGCCCCCACCCCTGCCGGAGCCACTGCATGAGCATCCAGGAGCAGCAGGAGACCGACCTGGTCAGCCTCACCATCGACGGCGTCCGGGTCAGCGTCCCCAAGGACACCCTGGTGATCCGCGCCGCCGAGCAGGTCGGCACCCAGATCCCGCGGTTCTGCGACCACCCGCTGCTCGCGCCCGTGGGCGCCTGTCGGCAGTGCCTGGTCGAGGTCCCCGACGCGGGCAACGGCCGCGGCTTCCCGAAGCCGCAGGCGTCCTGCACGCTGCCGGTCGCCGAGGGCATGGTGGTCAGCACCCAGGTCACCAGCGAGGTCGCCGACAAGGCGCAGCAGGGGATCATGGAGTTCCTGCTGGTCAACCACCCGCTCGACTGCCCGGTCTGCGACAAGGGCGGGGAGTGCCCGCTGCAGAACCAGGCGATGAGCAACGGCCGCGGCGAGACGCGGTTCGAGGGCGTCAAGCGGACCTTCCCGAAGCCGATCAACATCTCCGCGCAGGTGCTGCTCGACCGCGAGCGCTGCGTGCTGTGCGCCCGCTGCACCCGGTTCTCCGAGCAGATCGCCGGTGACCCGTTCATCGCACTCGTCGAGCGCGGAGCGCTGCAGCAGGTCGGCATCTACGAGAAGGAGCCGTTCGAGTCCTACTTCTCGGGCAACACGATCCAGATCTGCCCGGTGGGCGCGCTGACCAGCGCCGACTACCGGTTCCGCTCCCGACCCTTCGACCTGGTCTCGAGCCCCTCGGTCGGCGAGCACGACGCCTGCGGCGCCGCGATCCGCGTCGACCACCGCCGCGGCAAGGTGATGCGCCGCCTCGCGGGCAACGACCCCGAGGTCAACGAGGAGTGGATCACCGACAAGGACCGGTTCGCGTTCCGCTACGCCCAGTCCGGCGACCGGATCACCTACCCGATGATCCGCGAGGACGGGGAGCTCCGGCCGGCCTCGTGGACCGAGGCGTTCGCCGTCGCCGCCCGCGGCCTGCAGCAGGCCGGCGGCGTCGGGGTGCTGCCGGGAGGCCGGGTCACGGCCGAGGACGCGTACGCGTACGCCAAGTTCGCCCGGGTCGCTCTCGGCACCAACGACGTCGACTTCCGGGCCCGGCCGCTCTCCGCCGAGGAGGCCGACTTCCTGGGCGCCGAGGTGGCGCTCAGCTCGTCGGTCTCCTACACCGACCTCGAGCAGGCGCCGACCGTGGTGCTCGCGGGCCTCGACCCCGAGGACGAGGCCGGCACGATCTTCCTCCGGCTCCGCAAGGCCTCGCTCGGCCCGCGTCGTACGCGCGTCGTCGCGCTCGCGCCGTTCACCTCGCGCGGCCTGCGCAAGATGGGCGCCACGGTGCTTCCGACCCGTCCCGGCGACGAGCCCGACGCGCTGTCCGCGCTGCTCGGGCACGCCGACCACGGCGTCGACAAGCACGCCGTGATCCTGGTGGGCGAGCGGCTCGCGACCGTCCCGGGCGCGCTGTCGGCGGCGGTCGACCTGGCCCGCAAGAGCGGCGCCCGGCTGGCCTGGGTGCCGCGGCGCGCCGGTGACCGCGGTGCGGTCGAGGCGGGCTGCCTGCCGGGGCTGCTTCCCGGCGGCCGGCCGCTCGCCGACCCGACCGCGCGCGTCGACGCGGCCACAGCCTGGGGCGTCGACTCGCTCCCCGAGGCCGCCGGACGCGACGCCGACGCCATCGTCCGCGCCCTCGGCGCCGGCGAGCTCGGCGGCCTGGTCATCGGGGGCGTCGACCCCGACGACACCGCGGACCCGAGCGCCACCCGCA
>CAVRTX010000030.1:0-29506 GCA_963724225.1 uncultured Actinomycetota bacterium
GATGACCTACTGACGCGGCTGCGCCACCCACAGCATCGGGTCGCCCCAGCCGAGCTCGTCGAGCCCGTGCCGGGCGAACGCGAGGGCGACCAGGGTGCGCCGGTGCGCGGCGAAGGTCAGCACGTGGGCGATCATCCCGCCGTACGTGAAGACCTCCGCGGGCTCGCAGAGCGCGTCGACGAAGGTGTCGTCGAGCCGGTGCTGCTCGACGACGTCGCGGACGTGGCCGAGGTACGTCGGGCCCTCGACCGCGAGCCGCTCGCGCATCGAGCCGAGCGACTCGTGCTCCTCGACCGACCAGTCGTAGTCACGGGTCGCCACCGCGGCGTTCCACATCCCCATCTGGCCGACCAGCCGCGACAGCAGCGACCGGGTCGTCTGGACGTCGTCGTCGACGTCGACCTCGATCCGCCGGTCGAGCTGCTCGTCGGTGAGCCGCTCGGCGACCCGGATCATCTCGCCGGTGAGCCAGATGTGGTGCTCGACCATCTTCGTGAGGAGCTCCATGCTCGTGACCTCGTCTCGTGAGGGCAGCCGGAGGCCGCCGGGTGGGTGGAAGTGGACGCCGCTGGGCGCCGGGACCTGCAGGTGGGTCGGGTGCTTGCGCCAGGCCGCCGGCGTGGCGCCGTACGCCCGGGTGAAGGCGCGGGTGAACGCCTCGTGGGAGCCGTAGCCCGCCTCGACGGCGATGTCGACGACCGGGGCCGTCGTGGTCACCAGCCGGTAGGCGGCGCGCTCGAGCAGGATCCGGCGGCGGAACGCCTGCGGCGGCTCGCCGGCGACCGAGCTGATCATCCGGTCGAAGTGGTAGCGGGAGAAGTGCAGCCGCCGGGCCCACTCCCCCGCCGCGACGTCGGGCTCGTCGAGCGCCGCGGCCAGGTGGTCGACGAAGTCGGCGAACGTGTCGACCGCGGTGGTGGTCACCGGTGCTCCCCCATCGCGGCGATGCCGGCCTCCCCGCCGTGGCCCCAGCCGAACCGGGCCAGGTGGCCCCAGCAGTCGGGGCGGCTGCCGTCGGTGTCGGTGACGCCGTACGCGTCGGCGAGCTGGCGGGCGCTCAGGATCTCGCCGGCCCAGCGACGCACGTCGCCCGCGGCGGCCAGGGCGGCGACGCCCCGCGCGACGTACGTCGGCGACTCGGAGATCGCGAACTCCGGAACGCGGGTGCAGGCGTCGCGCCAGGTCTCCTCGGTCACCCCGAAGTTGTCGAGCATGGCCTCCGAGCGCAGCCAGCCCGGAGTGACGCCGACGGCGGCGACCGGGTGGTCGGCCAGCTCGGCGGCCAGCCCCGTGACGATGCGGCCGACGTTGGCCTTGACCAGGTCGTAGTAGAACCCGACGCCGTGCCGGAACTCCGCGTTGGCCTCGGCCGTGCCGTCGGTCATCTCGACGACCAGTCCCGGGTCGTCGGCGGCGCGGTCGCGCAGCATCAGCGGGAGCGCGTGGTGGAGCGTCACCAGGTGGGTGCGCACGCCCATGCCGAGCATCCGCCAGCCGCCGTCCAGGTCGTGCTCCCAGAGCGGCTTGTCCCACTGGGCGTAGCGGTCGCCGCCGAACGCGTCGTTGACGAGGACGTCGAGCCGGCCGTGGTCGCGCTCGATCTCCGACACCAGCGCGGCGACGGCGTCGGCGTCCTCGTGGTCGACGACGTGGGCGACGCCCTCGCCGACCGCGGCGACCAGGTCGCCGGTCTCCTCGATGGTCTCGGGCCGCCCGATCTCCGACGGGCCGGCGGAGCGGCTGCTGCGACCGGTCGCGTGGACCACCGCGCCGGATCGTGCGAGCTCGACGGCGATCGCCCGCCCGGCGCCACGCGTGGCCCCGGCCACCAGGGCCACCCGTCCGGTGAGAGGTCTCTCCATGCCGCTCAGCATGCCTCCCGGCGCGGCCGCCTCGCTTGATCGTGGTTGCGCCGTCAGGGCCGCAGCGCGCGGATCCGCTCGTCGAGGTCGCGCCGGTTGTCGCGGCGGACCCGGACCTCGACGACCTCGATGCCCCCGTTGGGAGAGGCGAGCGCCTGCTCGAGCTCGGGCAGCGACCCGACCCGCCAGTGGGGGGTACGGGTCGCGGCGCAGAGCGCGGCGAGGTCGACGCCGTGGGGCGTGCCGAACAGGGTCTCGTAGCGGTCGGCGTGTGCGGGTGCGCCCTGCTCGAGGGTGGCGAAGATCGACCCGCCGTCGTCGTTGACCACGACGATGGTGAGGTCGGGACGCTCCTCGCGAGGACCGAGCACCAGCCCGCCGGCGTCGTGGAGGAACGTCACGTCGCCCATCAGCGCCAGGCAGCGGCTGCTGCCGGGCCGGCCGAGGGCGGCGCCGATCGCGGTCGAGACGGTGCCGTCGATGCCGGACAGGCCGCGGTTGGCGAGCACCTTGCGGCGGTCGCCGACGGCGTACGGCGCCACCATCAGGTCGAGGTCGCGGACCGGGTTGGAGGCACCGACGACCAGCAGCCCCTCGGGGGGCAGCGCGCGGCTGACCGCCCCGGCGACCTCGTGGGGCGTCAGCTCAGGCTCGGCGGCCAGCAGGCGGTCGAGCTGCCGCGACACGGACCGGTCGGCGGTCCGCCACTCCTCCAGCCACGCGGGGTCGTCGGGCGTCTCGACGGTCGGTCGGCCGGAGGAGAACCGGTCGGCGACCGGGAACGGCCGGCCCTGCCAGACGCCGGGACTGCCGGCGTCGAGCACGGTGACGTCGTCGCGGGCGAGCAGCCGGGTGACCGGACGCGACAGGGTGGGGCGGCCGAACACGACGACCCGTTCGACCCGCTCGGCGAGGTCGGTGCCGAGCAGCAGCCGGTAGGCCCGGACCGGGTGCGTGCCGGTGCGGGAGCCGCTGCTGGGCTCGGCGAGCAGCGGCCAGCCGGCGTCCTCGGCCAGGACCCGCGCGGGAGGGCCGGCGTCGTCGCCCGCGACCACGACGGTGCGTGGCCCCAGCGCGATCGTCTCGTGGACGGCCGGGCGGATCGGCTGCGGCGGCTCGCCGGGGGTGACGTCGGGGGCCCAGCGGTCGTCGGGGAGCAGCGGCTCGTCGAGCTGCACGTTGAGGTGGGCGGGACCGGGCCCGAGCACGAGCGGCACCGGCGCGTCGGCGAGGTCCTCGGTGAGGACGAGCGGCCCGAAGACACCGACCTGGTCGGTGGTCTGGTTGGCGCCGGTGCCGCGGAGCCGGGCCGGGCGGTCGGCGGTCACCGCGACCAGCGCGACCCCGGCGTGGGCCGCCTCGAGGACGGCGGGGTGGAGGTTGGCGACGGCCGTGCCCGAGGTGCACACGACGGCGGCCGCGCCGCGGTTGCGGGCGAGTCCGAGCGCCAGGAAGCCGGCGGTGCGCTCGTCGACCCGGGTGTGCAGCCGCAGCAGCCCGGCCGCTTCCGCGTCGTGGGCGGCGAAGGCCAGGGGGGCGTTGCGGGAGCCGGGGGCCAGCACGACCTCGCGCACCCCGGCCTCGAGCAGCGCGGTGACGACGGCGCGGGCCAGCGTGGTCGCGTCGGTCGTCACGAGGGTCGATCCTGCCGCAGCGCCCGGACCTCGGCCAGCCGCCTCCCCCAGGCCGCGACCCGCTCCGGTGGTGCGGCGAGCCGGTCGAGGGCCGCGGGGTCGACGGCCGGCGTACGGACCGTGAGGGAGCCGTCGACCGGCAGCAGCGGCTCGCGGGCGAGATCGTCGGTGAGCAGCTGCACGGTGGCCAGGCCGCACGCGTGGGGCAGCTCCGGCAGCGCGGCGGCGAGCGCGACGCCGGCCGCGATGCCGATGCTGCTCTCGAGCGCCGACGACACGACGACGGGCAGGCCGATGTCGTCGGCGATGCGCAGGCAGGCGCGCACGCCGCCGAGCGGCTGCACCTTGAGCACCGCGACGTCCGCCGCCTCGAGGTCCCGGACCCGGTACGGGTCCGCGGCGCGCCGGATCGACTCGTCGGCCGCGATCGGCACGTCGACCCGCCTCCTCACCGCGGCCAGCTCCTCGACCGTCGCGCAGGGCTGCTCGACGTACTCCAGGCCCGCCGCCGCCCGCTCGAGCGCACCGATCGCGGCCACCGCGGTGTCGACGTCCCAGGCGCCGTTGGCGTCGACCCGGACCAGGCCGCCGGGGCCGAGGGCGTCGCGCACCGCCTCCAGCCGGGCCTCGTCGTCGGCGAGGACCTGGCCGGGCTCGGCGACCTTGACCTTGGCCGTACGGCAACCGCCGTCGCGGACGATCCGGTGCGCGGTCGCGGGGTCGGTCGCGGGCACGGTGACGTTGACCGGCACCGTGTCGCGCAGCGGCGCGGGCCAGTCACCCGCTGCCGCCTCCTCGGCGCAGCGCAGCCACGGCTCGGCGACCACGGGCTCGTACTCGAGGAACGGGCTCCACTCGCCCCACCCCGCCGCACCCTCGAGCAGCACCCCCTCGCGGGCGGTGATGCCGCGGAAGCGGGTCCGCATGGGGACCGACCAGACCCTCATCGGTCCGCCCCCGCGGCCCGCGCCTGCAGCGCCAGCCGGTCGACCTTGCCGTTGGCCAGGAGCGGGATCGCGTCGACGGCCACCAGCGCGCGCGGCGCCCACGAGCGCGGGTGCACCTCGGCCACCCAGTCGCGCGCGGCGTCGGGGGTGAGCGTGCCGACCACGAAGCCGACGACCCGGTGGCCCCACTCCTCGTCGGGGACGCCGACGACGGCCGCGTCCGCGACGTCGGGGTGCTCGCGCAGCCGGGCGGCGACGGCGGGCGTCGGGACGTTGACCCCGCCGCTGACCACCACGTCGTCGACCCGGCCGATCACGTGCAGCCGGCCGTCGTCGTCGAGCCGGCCGGCGTCGGAGGTCAGGAACCAGCCGTCGACCAGCACCTCGTCGGTCGCCGCCGGGTCGCCGTCGTAGCCGTCGAACAGGGTCGGGCCGGCGATCCGGATCCGACCGCCGCGACCGAGCGCGACCCCCACCCCGTCGAGCGCGAGTCCGTCGTACACGCACCCGCCCGCGGTCTCCGCCGAGCCGTACGTCGCCACGACGCGGACACCGGCCGCCTCGGCCCGACGCCGCAGCGCCGGGTCGATCGGCCCGCCGCCGAGCAGGACGGCGTGCATCCCGGCGAGGGCCGCCGCGTCGGCCGGGGAGTCGAGCAGCCGGTGGAGCTGGGTCGGCACCAGCGAGGTGAACCGCGCGTCGCCCCACCCGTCCACCACGGGCTCGTGGCCCGCGACCAGCGACCGGACGACGACCTGGATCCCCGCGACGTACGTCGGGGCGAGCGCCAGCGCCCACCGGCCCCGGCCGCCGAGCCGGCGCTCGGTCGCGGCGACGCTCGCCAGCACGGCCCGGCGGGACAGCAGCACCCGCTTGGGCGACCCGGTCGAGCCCGACGTCTCGACCACGAGGGGCGGCGCGGGGTCCGGGGCGTCGAGCCAGGTGCGCAACGTCGCCACCACCTCGGCCGGGGCGCCGGCGACGCGGACGGGGGTCATGACGGGCACGCTAGCCGGGCGGACGCGTCGGCCTCCGCGGCGGGAGGGTCAGCGTCTGGTCGCGGAGCGCTCGAGCGCGTCGATGAGGGTGCGCGCGTCGAACGGACCGGTGTGCCGCTGGTCGCCGACGAAGAAGGTCGGCGTGCCGCGGACCCCGCTGGCCTCGGCGCTGGCGACGTCGCGCCACAGCCGCTCGAGCAGCGCCTCGTCGCCGAGGTCCTCGACGAACCGGTCGACGTCGAGGCCCAGCACATCGGCGTGGTCGACCAGGTCTGCGGTCGTGAGCCGGTCCTGGTGCCGGAACAGGTGGTCGTGCATGTCCCAGAACCTGCCCTGCCGGGCGGCCGCCTCCGCCGCGACGGCGGCGCGCTCCGCGTGCGGGTGCACGGAGAGGGGCAGGTGGCGAGGGACGTATCGCAGCCGGTCGCCGAAGTGCGCCCGGACCTCGTCGGCCGAACCGGTCGCGCGGGCACAGAAGGGGCACTCGTAGTCGAGGTACTCGACCAGCGTGAGCTCCGCGTCGGGCCTGCCCCTGAGGTGGTCCACATCCGGGTCGACCGGCTCGCTGAGCACGGTCGGGAGCGCGGCGTCGCCCTCACCGCGCCGCGCCGCGACCCGGAACAGGAGCCAGCCCACGGCGCTGGCCAGGACGGCGGCCAGCAGCACGCCGACGACGGCCTCGTCCTGCAGCCGCACGCTGTCGAAGGCCAGGCCGGCGATCAGCAACGACACGGTGAACCCGATCCCCGAGAGCGCCGACCCTGCCCAGACGTGCCCCGAGCCCACACCCTGCGGGAGGCTGCCCCAGCCGCGTCGCGCCGCGACGTGCGCGCCGACCCCGATGCCGACCAGCTTGCCCACCACGAGTCCCACCACGACGCCCCAGGTCACCGGTGACCGCAACGCCTCCCCGAGCAACCCGTCACGGAGGTCGACGCCGGCATTGGCGAGCGCGAACACGGGCACGACGACGAAGCTGGTCCAGCCGTGCAGGACCTCCTGCAGCCGCTCGTTCACCGAGATGGCCCGGTTGAGCTGCCGGCGGGTCCGGCGTTGCACGGTGGGCAGCGGGGATTGCCGGAACGCGCGGAACTGCCTGGCCGCCGACTCGACGAGGCCCCGCTCCGGGTCGAGCGCCGGTACCAGCAGACCCGAGACCATGCCGGCGATCGACGCGTGCACGCCGGACTCGAGCGTCGCGACCCACAGCACGACGACCACCGCGACGTACGGGGAGGCCCGCCAGACGCCGACCCGGTCCAGCACCACCAGCACGACCAGGCAGCCACCCGCCAGGGCGAGGGGACCCAGCGCGATGTCGTCGGAGTAGACGACCCCGATGACCGAGACGGCCACGATGTCGTCGATCACCGTGAGCGTCAGCAGGAAGATCCGCAACTGCGTCGAGACGGCGGGCCCGACGAGCGCGAGCATGCCCAGCAGGAACGCCGTGTCCGTGCCGATCACGATGCCCCACCCGACGCTCGCCTCCCCTCCCCGATTGAGCAGGAGGTAGAGCAGGGCGGGGACCACCATGCCTCCCAGCCCGGCGACCAACGGGACGGTCAGCCGGCTGCGCTCGGTGAGCTCGCCGACGGAGAACTCGCGCCGCACCTCGAGCCCGACGACGAAGAAGAACACCACCATGAGTCCGTCGTTGACCCAGTGGTGGA
Organism: uncultured Actinomycetota bacterium; assembly: GCA_963724225.1. GTDB lineage: Bacteria > Actinomycetota > Actinomycetes > Propionibacteriales > Nocardioidaceae > Nocardioides. The sequence goes on from CAVRTX010000030.1 coordinate 7,115, forward strand.
GGTCCATGGTGATGCCGTGGTCGGCCAGGCGTACGGAGAGCTCGGCCTGCCACAGGTCGACGTACGCCTCCGACCACGGCGAGTTGGCCCACAGCAGCGCCAGCACGGAGACCACCACGAGGATCCCGGCGCTGCCGGCCTCGGTACGGATGAAGGTCTGCCGCGGCCCCCGCTGCCGGACGTCGAAGTCGTCATGGACGTCGGCCGCCGACACGTCCTCGACTGCCACGTCCGAGACTCTAGCCACGTGGCCGTGCGTCCCCGGTCCACCTCTCGCTCCGTCGACTCACCGGCGTCCTCCACACCCCCCGCGCAGCCCTCGCCGCTGTCAGGTCGTGCAGCGCGACCGGACCTGCGCCTTCCCGTGGTGCTCGCGCCCGGCCCCCCGTTGCCAGGTCGATCACGTCGCGCCCTACGACCACGCCGACCCCGAGGCCGGCGGCAGGACCGAGTCCGGCAACCTGGCCGCGCTGTGTCCCCACCACCACCGGCTCAAGACCCCCGGCGGCTGGTCCTACGTGATGCCCGAGCCCGGTGTCGCCGTCTGGCGCTCGCCGCTGGGCCACCACTACCTGCGCGACCACACCGGCGCCCAAGCGCTGCCGGACCCGCCCCCGCGACGATGACTCCGCCCCGGACCCCGCCGTCCAGCTGACGGCGGGGCCGTCGGCACGCCCCGGCCACCAGGTCCGCTGCCTGCGCACCGTGCGGCGACCTTCGCCGAGCCGCGTCGTGCGCGTGGCCCTTCAGCCAGGGACACGCTTCTGGATCTCGCGATTGCCCGCGAGCCCGCCGATCGGCTGGTTAATCTTCGCCCCATGTCACCGTCGGCCGCTGCCCCCCGACGCACCGTGCTGGTGTCGGTGGCGCTTCTGGTCGCCCTCACCGCCACCGTGCTCGTCTGGGTCGCGAGGGCCACAACCACCCCGGCCACCCGGCTGGTGGTGAAGACCGACCACTGGACCGGAGTGAGCAGCCCACCGATCGCGCCGGGAGTGTCCACGACGCACGGGCTGGGCGGGCTGGTCTGCGTGGACGGGCCCGGCACGGTGACGATCGACTCGATGACGCCGATCGACCCGGCCGGCGGTCTCACGGTGACCGGGTTCGCGCTCCGGCCGAGCCCGACGGCGAGGGGCCTCGACAGCACCGGGGAGCTCCCTGACTTCTTCGGCTCCTCGAGCCGGCCGATCGACCAGGTGCCGGGATTCGGGAAGGGCGGCCGCACCGCGACGATCAGGTGCGGCAGTCACGACCTCGGCCACGAGGTCGGCTGGACGATGCACAAGACCGAGGACGTCAATGCGATCTCCCACGGCTTCCTGCTGCACTACACCGCCTCGGACGGCGACTCCGGCACCCTCGTGCTGCCGCAGGTGTGGATGTTGTGCAAGCAGAAGTTCTGCGGGGACTAGATGGCGCTGCCGTGACCCACGGATCCATCGCCGGGTGATGGTTGCACCCTCCCGAGCCTGTTGTGCCGCTCAGCGGTCGCACTCAGGCGTGCGGGATCGCGTCGAGGTCGCGCAGTGCGAACCGCAGGTGCTCCCAGCTCTCCTCGAGGATCACGTGCACGCACGTACGCACCGTCTCGGCGTGCGCGGGGTCGTGCGGGTTGCGACGCTCCTCGTCGAGCACGTCGTCGGTGACGGTGGCCAGGAAGTCGCGCACCATCGCGGCCCGGGCCGCGCGTGCGGCCAGCACATCGCCATAGGGGCGGGACTCGCAGACGCTGCTGCGGTCCCCGAGGCCGAGGGGATGGAAGTCAGCCTCCCCGCGTCCCAGCACGCCCTTGCCCAGCCAGATGTCGATGGCGTGCACCAGGTGGCGCAGTGTCTCCGCGAACGACCACTCGTCGTCGATCCTGACGTCGACGGACCCGTCGGGCAGCGCCGCTGTCCGCTCGATCGCCGCGTCCCAGGCCCGGTCCACGGTCGTCCAGGCCTGCCGCAGGCCGGCCGGGGTCTCCGCCCGTCGCTCGCTGCGGCCGGGAAAGCGGCGATCCAGCTCCTGCTCGACCCACGCCGTCACGTCGACCCCGTTCACCCGCAGTCCCGGGCCGTCGCTCAACCACGGGGCGTCGATGTCCATCCCGGCGACCTCGACACCACGCATCACCACGCCCGTCAGGTCGCACTCGACGAACCGTGCGCCGCGCAGGTCCCGCTCGACGAACTGCTCGCGCTCGGCCACTCGCCCAGCATAGGGAGCCGCACCGACGCCCCAGCTCCGCTCCGTCAGCCGCTGCGGATGACGCGGTAGATCGTCTCCGACGTCGGAGCGGGCCTCGGCACATCGTGCCAACCGACCTCTTCGGCCCTGCTCGCGATCGCCGCCTTCACCTCGGCGACGTCCACGTGGTCGTCGAAGAACGCGATCGACAGGCCGTTGCCCGTCTCCGGGTCCACGAGGTGCTAGGCGTCCCTCACGCCGGCCACCGACTTCGCCGCGTCGATGACCCACTGCCGGTCGTCGTCGGGCATCGGCTCCCACACTGCGATCCGAGCGAACATCGCGACCTCCTCGGTTCGACGCCTTGCTCCACAGTAGATCCGCCCGCTCCTGCCGGGCGACGCGATCGGGCGGAGGCGCGCGTACACCTGCTCGCCGGTACGTCATACGGTCCCAGCGCTGGAGCGAACGATCCGCATGACGTTGCGGCGCAAAGCGCGGCGCGCTTGAAAGAGAGTTCGCGCTGGCCCAGGAGGCGCAGCTCGCGCGGCCCTTCCTCAGACGCCGCCGCGACGCCTCAGGGCCGGGCGAACGACCACACCGGCAGCACCACGGTCGCGCCGGCGTCCAGGCCGAGTCCTGACAGCAGCGGACGCAGCACCTCCTCCACGTAGCCGCGTCCGGCGGCCTCCGTACGCCAGACGTCGGCGACGACGAACCCGTCGCCGTCGGGGTAGACCACGTGCGACATCAGCTCCGGGGGCGGACCGCCCGCGCGCATCATGGCCTGCCCCACCTCGTCGTCGACCTCCTGGAACTGGGCCTGGGTCGCCGAGGTCACCGTGAGCTGCAGCAGAACCGCCATGGTGGGCATCCTCGCGGACGGCACCGTCGACGGAAAGGGTGCAGGTCGACGGCGTCCGCCCACCTGCTTGAATCCCCCCGTGCCCACCACCTCCGACTGGATCGCCGGCGCGCGCCCGCGCACCCTGCCGGCGGCGGTCGCGCCGGTCCTGGCCGGCACCGGCGTCGCGGCGTACGCCGCCGAGGCGGTGTGGTGGAAGGCACTGCTCGCGCTGGTCGTGAGCCTGGCGCTGCAGGTGGGCGTCAACTACGCCAACGACTACTCCGACGGCGTCCGCGGCACCGACGACGACCGGGTCGGCCCGATGCGGCTGGTCGGGTCGGGGACGGCCGAGCCGGGGGCGGTGAAGCGGGCGGCGTTCGCGGCGTTCGGGGTCGCCGCCGTCGCCGGCCTGGTGCTCGCCGCCACCACCGCGTGGTGGCTGGTCGCGGTGGGCGCGCTGTGCGTCATGGCCGCGTGGTTCTACACCGGCGGTGACCGCCCGTACGGCTACCTGGGCCTCGGCGAGGTGATGGTCTTCGTCTTCTTCGGCCTGGTCGCGGTCGTCGGCACGACGTACGTCCAGACGGAGACGTTCGAGGAGGCGGCGCTCTACGCGGCCGTCGGCGTCGGGGCGCTGGCCTGCGCGATCCTCGTCGTCAACAACCTGCGCGACGTGCCGACCGACACGGTCGCGGGCAAGCGCACCCTCGCCGTACGCCTCGGCGAGCACCGCACCCGCGGCCTCTACCTGCTGCTGGTCGTCGTCGCGGTGGGAGCCGTGGTGGCCGTGGCCGCCACGACGACCTGGTGGGCGCTGCTCGGCCTCGGGTTCCTCGCCCTCGCCGGGCCCGCGGTCCGCCGCGTCATGGCGGGCGCCACCGGCCGGGACCTGGTGCCGGTCCTCCAGCAGACCGGCACGGCCGAGCTGGCGTGGGCCGTCCTGGTCGCCGCGCCGCTGCTGCTCCGAGGCTGACGCCGGCGCGACCGCGGGTCGTCACCTCGCCGTCGCCGACGGGTCGTCTGCGGATGGGTGACTCGGGGAGTCCACCCCCGTCTCGGAAGGCCCACCGTGAGCCCCCTGTCCTCGAAAGCCCTGCCCTCGAACGCCCCCTCCTCGTCGAACGCCCTGTCCCGCCGCGGCTTCCTCGCCCTCTCCGGCACCGCCGGCGCCGCTGCCACCGCTGCGCTGTACGGCTTCTCCGCAGCGCCTGCCTGGGCGGAGCCGCAGTTCGCCACCAACCCGTTCACCCTCGGCGTCGCGTCCGGCGACCCGACCCCGAGCGGGATCGTGCTCTGGACCCGGCTCGCCCCCGAGCCGATGGCGCCCGACGGACGCGGCGGCATGCCCGCCCGTACGGTCCAGGTCGGCTGGCAGGTCGCCACCGACCCGGCCATGCGCGACGTCGTCCGCGCCGGCTCCGCGCGTGCCACCCCCGAGCTCGGCCACTCCGTCCACCCCGAGGTCGACGGCCTGCTCCCGGGGCGCGACTACTGGTACCGCTTCCGCGCGGGCACCGAGCTCAGCCCGGTCGGCCACACCCGTACCGCCCCGGCTCCCGGCAGCCTCGGTGCCGTCACGTTCGCCCTCGCCTCCTGCCAGTCGCTCCCCTCCACCGGCCGGTACGCCGCGTACCGCACCATGCTCGACGAGGACCTCGACCTCGTGGTGCACGTCGGCGACTACACCTACGAGCGGAGCAGCGACGAGACGCTGGCCCACTTCCGGACCAACCACGCCCGCCACAAGCTGTCCCCCGATCTCCAGGCCGCCCACGCGGCCTTCCCGTTCGTCGTCACCTTCGACGACCACGAGGTCGAGAACAACTGGGCGGCGGACGTCTCCCAGCCCGACGGCGAGGCGTCCAACGAGCGGCAGCGCTTCCTCGTGCTGCGGGCCAACGCCTTCCAGGCCTACTACGAGCACCTCCCGCTGCGGCTGCCGCAGCGGCCCAGCGGGCCGGACCTGCTGCTCCACCGCCGCCTGGACTACGGGTCGCTGGTCTCGTTCCACGTCCTCGACACCCGCCAGTACCGCTCCGACCAGCTCACCGAGGCGTTCCCCGGAGGCGCGCAGGACCCGCGCGTCAACGACCCCTCGCGCACCCTCCTCGGCGACGAGCAGGAGCGCTGGCTCTTCGACGGCCTCGACCGCTCCGGCGCCCGGTGGAACCTGCTGGCGCAGCAGACGATCATGGCGCAGGTCGACTACGACGGCGGCCCGGGTGTCTCGGTCAACCACGACCAGTGGGACGGGTACGCCGTGTCCCGCAACCGCTTCCTCGGCTTCGTCGAGCAGCGCCGGCCGGCCAACCCGGTGGTGCTGACCGGCGACTGGCACTCCGCCTGGGTCAACGACCTGCGCCGCGACTTCAGCAGGCCGGAGACCGAGGTGCTGGCGACCGAGCTGGTCGGGACCTCGATCAGCTCCGGGTGCGGGTGGGCCGCTGCAGTGAAGTCGGCCCGGCCGAACAACCCGCACGTCAGGTACCTCAACCCCGACCAGCGCGGCTACACCCGGGTCAGCGCGACGCCCGCCCTGCTGCGGGCCGACTACCGGGTCGTCCCGTCGGCCGCCGACACCACCGCACCGGCCACGACCGACAGCAGCTGGGTGGTCGAGTCCGGCCGCCCGGGAGCCGTCCCCGCCTGACCTCCGCGCGGCGGCGCGCGCTCCCTGGCGCAGAAACTCGCGCGCGCCGCCGGTGCGGTCCCGACTACGGTGACTGGTCGTGGACTACCAGTTCGACACCCTCGACCTCGCCGACGACTCCGAGGCGGGCCGCGCCCGCAACCGGGCCTGGGTGCAGGCCGTGATGCACGGCTTCCACGAGGGACTGATCGAGGACGACTACGAGAAGATCTGGCGCACCCACCTGGCCGCCGACGGCGTGGTCTGCCGCGGCGTCTGGCTCCCCGAGGGGGCGTACGGCGCCGGCCCGGCGCCCGTCGCCACCACCTCGTGGTTCGACAAGACCCTCAACGTCGGGCGCGAGATGCTCCCGCTGCGGATGATCACCGACGTCACCGCCAGCCCGGCCCACCGGCGACGGGGCCTGGTGCGACGGCTGATGGAGGACTGCCTCGACGACGCGGTCGCCGGCGGGCTGCCGCTGGCGGCGCTGACCGTCTCGGAGGCCACGATCTACGGCCGCTGGGGGTTCGGCGTCGCGACCTTCGGCCAGGAGGCCGAGCTCGACACCGGCCCCCGGTTCGGGCTGCGCGACTTCACCGACCCCGGCCGCGTCGAGCTGGTCGACCCGGCCACCGCCTGGCCGGTCGTCTGCGAGCGGCTCGAGCGCTTCCACCGGCGCAGCCGCGGCTCGGTCGGCACGCCGCAGTTCTACGAGCCGTACTTCACCGGCGCCTGGAACTTCCGGGAGTCGGGAGCGGACAAGAAGCTGCGCGGCGCGGTCCACCTCGACGCGGACGAGCACGTGGACGGCGTCGTGCTCTGGCGACCGGACGGCCGCGACGACTCCGGCAAGCGCAAGGTCAAGGTGATGCTCCACCTCGCCGACGGGCCCACGGCACGGCTCGCCCTGTGGCAGTTCCTCGGCGGCCTCGACCTGGTCGGCCGCGTCACGTACGGCGACTTCCCGCCGGCCGACCCGCTGCCGTTCGCGCTGCGCGACCTCAACGCGCTCAAGCTCGCCACCCGCTACGAGTTCCTGTGGGTGCGCGTCCTCGACGTCGCCCGCACGTTCGCCGCCCGGCCGTGGAGCGAGGACGGCGACGTCGTGCTCGACGTCGCCGACGCGCAGGGGCACGTCTCCGGTCGCTACCGGTTCGTCACCCGCGGCGGCACCGCCGAGGTGTCCCGTTCCGACGGCGACGCCGACCTCGAGCTCGACGCCGAGACGCTCGGGTCGCTCACGCTCGGAGCCGTCGACGTCACCACGCTGCACGCGGCGGGCCGGATCCGGGGCGAGGAGCAGGCGGTGGCGCGGTTCGCCGCGATGGCCGACCTGGCGGACGAGCCGTACAACATCCTGGGTTTCTGAGCGGAGCGACGAGCGCGCTGGGGCGGTGGCCCGTTCGGCAGCGGTGGGGAGGCGCGCGACCGCGAAGCGACCATCTGATCTCTGAGCTGAGCGACGAGCGCGCTGGGGCGGTGGCCCGTGCGGCAGCGGTGAGAAGGCGCGCGACCGCGAAGCGACCATCTGATTCTGAGCCGGTTTCCGGGCCAGGCGTACGATCACCACATGGGTTGGCTGATCCTGCTCGTGGTCGTCGTCGGCGGCTACCTCGCGTGGAAGAACCGGGTGGCGCTGATCGCCAAGATCACCGGCCAGGACGAGGCGCGGATCCAGCGCCAGATCGGGCGGCGCGGCCGCGACTGACGGCTGCCTGCTAGTCGGTGTCCTCGCGGGAGCGGCGCGCCTCGAACGCCGCCGACGTACGGTCGGCGCGCTGCTGCACCTTGCGGGCGAACGCCTCGCGCGACCCCCGCAGCACGAAGAACGAGCCGATGCCGGAGAGCGCGAACGCCACCACGATCGCCCACAGCACCGGCACCTCGTCGGCCACCAGCAGCCAGACCCCGACCACCACGGCGAAGGTCGCGATGAACAGCAGTCCCCGCAGCGCGGTGTAGACCCAGAACTCCTTCACGCGGTCAGCCTAGACAGGGTCCGACGAGTCACCAGCATCGACCTATCCTGAGCACGTGAAGGTCCTCCTGGTGGTGGTGCTGATCGCGGTGGCCATCTACCTCACCGTGCGCATCATCGAGCGGCGCGGCCTGCCCTCGCGGGGGTCACCCCCGCGGCGCCCCCGAGGCCCCGACGACGACCCGGACTTCCTGCGCGGACTCGGGGACGACAAGCGCTGACCCGGCCGTCCCGGCCGGCGCCACCGCCGGTGCGGGCGCTCCCATCGGGGCGGCGTACGAGTGCTGGCTCGTCGAGGAGAAGAAGTTGATCCCGATGAAGTTGAACCACAGCGTCGCCAGCCCCACCAGCGCCAGCACCGCCGCGTTGCGGCCCCGCCAGCCGGCGGTCGCCCGGGCGTGCAGGTAGGCCGCGTAGACCACCCACGTGATGAACGCCCAGACCTCCTTGGGGTCCCAGTTCCAGTAGGTGCTCCACGCCTGGTGCGCCCAGATCGGGCCGGTGATCAGCACCGCGAACGTCCACACCGGGAACCCGAAGGCGTGCATCCGGTAGGACAGCCGGTCCAGCTCCGCCGTCCCGGGCACCCGCGCGAGGTAGCCGGTCTCCGCGCGGTCGCCGCGACGCTCCTTGACCAGGTACAGCACCGACGCGATGCCGCCGAGCGTGAACGCACCCGTCGCGATGATCGCCGAGACGACATGGATCACCAGCCACGGCGAGTAGAGCGCCTCGGTCAGCGGCGCGATCGGCGCGTACAGCCAGATCACCCCGACCATCAGCAGGGTCAGCACGATCCCGACCACGATCGGCGCCATCCAGCCGAGCGAGAACCGGCGGTGGAGCAGCAGGTAGATCGCGGCCACCACGAAGGTGCCGGCCAGCGTGAACTCGTACATGTTGCCCCAGGGCACCCGGTTGGGGTCCGCGGCCATGCCGCGCGCCACCAGCGACAGCAGGTGGACGCCCACCGCGATCACCGTGAGCAGGAACCCGAGCCGCCCGAACAGGTCACGCCGGCGTCGTACGTCCGGCGGGACATCGGACGGGACATCGGACGGGACATCCCCGACCGCGACGGCGACCCGGCCCGCGGGCCGGTCGGCCCCGGCCGCGTGGCTGCGGGCTCCAGCACCCGGCGCGCGGCCGCGTGCTCGACGAGGTGGGCGATCAACGCCAGGAAGTAGACGACCCCGGCGGCGGCGACCGCCTGGTTGCTCAGCGCTTCCCACGCGGTGTCGGTCACGTCGGCTCCTCCGGGTCGGCCCGATCAGGTCTGAGGGCGGTCACGAGGTCCTCGAGCGCGGCACCGACGTCGGCGCCGGCGGACCGGTCGAGGACCGCGACCTCGACCAGTGTGCCCCCCTCACCGCGACGCGCACGAACCCAGACCCGGCGCGGGCGGATGAACAGCGACCCCAGCAGCCCGAGCAGCGCGAGCACGACGCCGGTCAGCGCCACCCACTTGCCGGGCGTCTGGCTGATCTGGATCTTGTTCCAGCGCTCCACCCTGTCGAAGCTCACGCTGCCGAGCCCGTCGGGGAGCTGGACCTTCTTCCCGACCGGGAGGTCGACGCGGAACGGCTGCCCGTCGGGCTTCAGCACCGGGTCGACGCCCGACTTGTCGAGCGCGTAGACCGACTGCGACGACCCGTCGTCCATCCCGAGGTCGCCGGCGTAGACGAGCATCGAGATGGCGGGGTTGTCGGCCCGTCCGAAGATCGAGAACGGTCCGCGCTCCGGGGTGAAGGCGTACGTCGGGTAGAACCAGCCCTCCAGCCCGATCTGCGTCGGCTGGGCGTCGGGCGCCTTGACCACGCCGATCGACTGGAACGACTGGTCCTCCGGCAGGAAGATCGTCGGCCCGCTGTAGGCGATGTCGCCGTTGCCGTCGCGGATCGTGATGACCGGCGCGTAGCCGTGGCCGATCAGGAAGACGTCGGTGTCGCCGATCCCCAGCGGGTGGTTGACCTTGAGGTCGTACGCCTCCGGCTGGTCGGACCCCGCGGCGTACGTCACGTGGGAGACGAAGGAGCGGGCCTGGCCGCTGGCCGGCCCCTCGGTCAGCCACTCGACGTCGAAGTCCTCGATGTCGAGGTAGAACTCGTCGAGGTCCTCGGGCGAGAACAGGCTGCCCGGGTCGAAGTCGTCGTACTGGGTGAGGTTGTTGGACATCCCGTTGCCGACGACCAGGATCACGCCGCCGCGGTAGCCGAGCAGGCTGCCGACGGCGAAGCCGACGAGCACCACCAGCACCGACACGTGGAACAGCAGGTTGCCGGCCTCGCGGAGGTAGCCGCGCTCGGCGGCGAGCGAGTCGTCGTGCTCGACGACGCGGTGGCGGCGCAGCACGCCCCGGGCCCGGGCCAGCACGGCCTCGGGCGACTCGTCGGTGGTGTACGACGCGTGGTCGGGCAGCCGGTCCAGGCGTTGCGGCGTGGCCGGCGGCGCGGCCCGCATCGCCTTCGCGTAGACGAGGATCCGCGGGATGAAGCAGCCGACGAGCGACACCATCAGCAGCAGGTAGATCGCGGCGAACCACGGCGAGGAGTAGACGTCGAACAGGCCGAGCCGCTCGTAGACCGGCGTCAGCTTCGGGTGGTCGTCCTGCCACCGGGAGGTCTTGATGGAGTCGACGCCCTGCTGCGGGATGACCGACCCCGGGATCGCGGCCAGCGCCAGCAGGAGCAGCAGCACGAGCGCGGTACGCATCGAGGTGAGCTGCCGCCACGACCAGCGCAGCAGCTCGCGGAGGGTGAGCTCGCCGGAGCGGCGCCCGGGACCCGTCCCGTCGGTCTCTCGTGTCATCAGACGCTCGTCTCGAAGCTGCTGACGAGGTGGATCTGGATCCAGGTGACCAGCTCGGCCCACCAGCCGGTCACGAGCAGCACGCCGACGCCGACGAGCATCAGCCCACCGACCCGGGTGACCCACTGCTGGTGGCGGCGCACGAACGCGAAGGCACCGAGGGCGCGGCGGTAGGCCAGGCCGGCGAGGATGAACGGCAGCCCGAGGCCCAGCGCGTAGCAGGCCGACAGCAGGGCGCCGCGGCCCGCCGTGGCCTCGTTGATCGACAGCGTGGTGATCACGCCGAGGGTGGGGCCGATGCAGGGCGTCCAGCCGAGGCCGAACAGCAGCCCCAGCAGCGGTGCCGCCCCGAGGCCGACCGTCGGCACCGTGTGGACCCGCCAGTCGCGCTGCAGCCACGGCACCAGCCCGGCGAAGGCCAGCCCGAGCACGATGGTCAGGACGCCGAGCACGACCGTGATCTCGCGCTGCCAGGTGATCAGCCAGGAGCCGAGCGCCCCCGAGAGGGTGCCGAGCGCGACGAAGACCACCGAGAAGCCGAGCACGAACAGCAGCGAGCCGGCGAGCATCCGGCCGCGCCGGGCCTCCTCCAGGTCGGCACCCGACAGGCCGGTGGCGTACGAGAGGTAGCCCGGCAGCAGCGGGATCACGCACGGGGAGAAGAACGACACCAGGCCGGCGACCAGGGCCACCGGCACGGCGAGGGCCATCGACCCCGATGCCGCGGTCGAGGAGAACCAGTCACCCACGGGCGGTCCCGTCGGCGACGTCGCGGGTGAGCTCGACCAGGGTGTCGGTCGAGGGCAGCTCGCCGATGATGCTGGCCGCGACCCGCCCGTCCTCGTCGAGCACGACGAAGCTGGGGATCGAGTTGGGCGTCAGCACCCCGCTGAACGGCAGCATCGCCTTGCCGTCGGGCGAGTAGAAGGAGCGGTACGGCACGTCGAAGGTCCGTACGAAGCTCTGCGCGTTGGCCGGCGAGGAGTCGCGGATGTTGAGGCCCACCACCTCGGCCTCGCCCTCGAGCTCCTCGGCCGCCTCGACGACGTCGGGGGCCTCCGCGCGGCACGGGCCGCACCAGGCGCCCCAGACGACGACCACGAGCGGGGTGCCGCGGAAGTCGGACAGCGCGAGCGGCTTGCCGTCGAGGTCCTCGCCCTCGTAGTCGATCGGCGCCTCCCGGTCGTCGACCGCCAGCCGGGTGACCTGGCCGTCGCCGGTGACGAAGCCCTTGTCGCCGGCGTTGTCGAGCGACGTGCACCCGGTCAGCGCGAGCAGGCCGGCGAGGAGCAGCAGGAGGGGGCGCCGTACGGTCACGACGGCAGCTCCTCCGGGCCCTCGCCGCCGGCCGAGAACGGGTCCTGGCGGGCGCGGGAGGGGATCATGTCGCCGGCCGGCTCGGAGTAGGTGACCCGGCGCAGGTCGTCACCCTCGAAGTGGAGGCTGGTCAGCGAGCAGAGGGTGCACTGCCTCCGGCGCGGGTGGTGGACGAAGGACCGCTGCTCGGCGTGCAGCCGGGTGATCCAGATCGGCAGCTGGTGGGAGACCACGACCGCTTCGTGGCCGCGGGCGGCGTCGCGGGCGTCGTGGACGGCGGCCATCATCCGGTCGACGATGTCGACGTACGGCTCGCCCCACGAGGGCCGGAACGGGTTCCACAGGTGGCGCCAGGCACTGGGCCGACGCAGCGTCCGGGCGCCCGGGCCGAACCCCTCGCCCTGGAAGATGTTGGCCGACTCGATCACCCGCTCGTCCAGGTCGACCTCGAGACCCCGGGCCAGCGCCAGCGGCTGCGCGGTCTCCTGCGCCCGCTCCAGCGGCGAGGCCACCAGGTGCGTGATGTCGCGGTCACCGATGGTGGCGGCGACCTTCTGCGCCATCGCCACGCCGAGGTCGGAGAGGTGGAAGCCCGACATCCGGCCGTACAGCAGCCCGTCGGGGTTGTGCACCTCGCCGTGACGCATCAGGTGGACGACGGTCTCCCCGGTCACCTCGCCACCGCCCCGGCGGCTGCGCGGGCTGCGGCCGGCAGCGCGTCGAGGACGGTCGTCACCGCGCGGTCGTCGTGGGCGGCGGACAGGAACCACCCCTCGTACGCCGACGGCGGCAGGTGGACGCCCCGGTCGAGCATCGCGTGGAAGAAGGCCGCGAACGCCGCGGAGTCCTGGCGGGAGGCGCCGGCGAAGTCGCGGACCGGCTGGTCGGTGAAGAACACGGAGAACATGGTGCCCGTCGACTGGACCACGTGGGGAACCCCGGCGGCCGAGAGCGCCTCGTGGGCCGCGGCCTTGATCGCCTCGCCGGCCTTGGTGAGGTGCTCGTAGACGCCCTCGTCGGCCAGCCGGAGGGTGGTGAGCCCGGCGGTGGCGGCGACCGGGTTCCCGGACAGGGTGCCGGCCTGGTAGACCGGCCCCTCCGGGGCGAGCCGCGCCATCACGTCGGCACGGCCACCGAACGCGGCGGCCGGGAAGCCACCACCCATCACCTTGCCGAAGGTCATCAGGTCGGGCTGCCAGCCCTCGGCAGCGCCGTCGAGGCCCCACTGCCCCGTACGGCTGGCGCGGAAACCGGTCATCACCTCGTCGGAGACGAACAGCGCGCCGTGCTCGGCGCAGGTACGGGCGAGGAACTCGTTGAAGCCCGGCTCCGGGGCGATCACGCCCATGTTGCCGGGCGCCGCCTCGGTCATCAGGCAGGCGATCCGGTCGCCGTGCTCGGCGAAGGCGGCGGTCACCGCCTCGCGGTCGTGGTAGGGCAGCACGATCGTCAGCGCCGTCGCCGACTCCGGGACGCCCGGGGTCCCGGGCAGCGCGAGCGTCGCCACGCCGGAGCCCGCCTGGGCCAGCAGCGCGTCGACGTGGCCGTGGTAGCAGCCGGCGAACTTCACGACGACGTCGCGGCCGGTGAACCCGCGCGCGAGCCGGATCGCCGACATCGTCGCCTCGGTCCCCGAGGACACCAGCCTGACGGTGTCGACCGGGGTGCGGGCCACGATCTCCTCGGCGAGCTCGACCTCCTGCTCGGTCGGGGCGCCGTACGACGTGCCGCGGGCGGCGGCCGCGGCCACCGCCGCCTGCACCTCGGGGTGGGCGTGGCCGAGCAGCATCGGCCCCCACGAGCAGATCAGGTCGACGTAGTCGCGGCCGTCGACGTCGGTGAGCCACGCCCCCTGCGCGGAGCGGATGAAGCGGGGCGTCCCGCCGACCGCGTTGAAGGCGCGGACCGGGGAGTTGACGCCTCCCGGCGTCACCGCGCGGGCACGCCGGAACAGGTCCTCGGATCGGTCGGTGGAGCCGCTCACGCCGCCATTGTCCCCGAGCGCCCCAGCGCCATCCCCCGGGGGCGGGCGCGGTGCGACCTTGGTCACACCACCGCCCCGGCGTAACCTCCTCCTCACGGCCTCGTTGGTCCGTGTGTCCCCGTGCTTGAGGGAGCACGAGCCAGGGACGTCTGACCCGAGGGAGACGACCACATGGCGGCATCTCGATTCCAGAGAGCCACGGCGCTGGTGCCGCTGGCGCTGCTCTCGACCGCGGTGACGGCGGCGCTCGCAGGCGTCGGCCCCACGAGCGCGGTCGCCGACCAGCGCCCGGTCTCGTCGCTCCCCGACGGCAGCACCGTGCCCACCGACGCCATCGAGGCCCCCGCCAGCCTGTCGCGCCCCGGCGTGGTCGCGCCGGGTGCGAAGAAGTCCTTCGAGGGCGCCGTCGCCTCCGCCTCGACCTCCGGCATCCCCGACGCCGCACTCTCCGCCTACCAGCGCGCCGAGACCGTCATCAACGCCGCCGACAAGAGCTGCCGCATCCCGTGGCAGCTGATCGCCGCGATCGGTCGCGTCGAGTCCGACCACGGCCGCGCCAACGGCAACACCCTCAACAACCAGGGCCTGGCCACCCCGGGCATCTTCGGCATCCCGCTCGACGGCAGCAACAACACCTCGGTCATCCGCGACACCGACGCCGGCCAGTACGACTCCGACGCCCGGTGGGACCGGGCCGTCGGCCCGATGCAGTTCATCCCCTCCACCTGGTCCGTCGTCGGCGTCGACGGCGACAACGACGGCAAGCGCAACCCGCAGGACATCGACGACGCCGCCCTCGCGACCGCCGTCTACCTCTGCTCCGGCGACGACGACCTGTCCGGCGACGCCGGCCGGCGCGCCGCGGTCTTCCGCTACAACCACAGCCAGGACTACGTCGACCTGGTGCTGTCGTTCATGGACGCCTACATGGACGGTGACTTCACCAGCGTCCCCAACGGCACCAGCTCCTCCGGCTACTTCGTGCCCTCCCCCGAGCCGGTCCGCCCCGGGCCGCAGCAGCCCGCAGGACCGGGCACCCCGCCGTCCGGCGGCGGGTGGCGGCGGCGACACCGGCGGCTCCACCACGACCGGTGGTGGCGGCGGAGGTGGCGACACCGGCGGCGGCACCGTGACCCCGCCGACCGACCCCGGCACCGGCGGTGGCGGCGACGGCGGCGACGGCGGACTGCCCGACCTCCCCGACCTGCCCGGCACCGGCGGCGGTGGTGACGGCGGCGGCGGTGGCGGCGGCGGCGGTGGCGGCACCGTCGGCGACGTGCTGACCGAGGTCGAGGCCAGGGCCAAGTGCATCGCCCAGGGCGTCGTCGACAATCCGCTGACCGGGGTCAACGAGCTGGCGGAGTGCATCGACGGCCTGCTCGGCTGACCCTGCCGTTCACCCACCGTGGGGGAACAGTTTCTCCAAGACGTGGTCGCGCGGCCGAATCCGCAGGTAGCCTTCCCCATCTAAGTGTCCCGGCGCCCGCCGCGAGCGGCAGGCCCGGAGACGCGGCACAGCACACAGGGGGAGACACCACTCGCATGCCTGCACGTACATCCGGCCGCCACGCGCTCGTGCTGACCCCGGCCGCCCTGCTCCTGCTGGCCACGAGCGCGCCGTGGGGCGGCGCCGCCGCGCCGACCACCGAGCCGACCTCGGACGCCACGCCACCGCCCGGCACCACCGTGCCGACCGACGCGATCGAGGCGCCGGCCACCGCGCGGGGCCGCAGCATGGTGGCTCGGGGCGCCCGCAACGGCGTCGACAACGCGGTCGAGTCCGCCTCGATCTCCGGCATCCCCGACGCCGCGCTCGCCGCCTACCAGCGTGCCGCGACCGTCATCAACGCCGCCGACAAGTCCTGTGCCATCTCCTGGGAGCTGATCGCCGCGATCGGGCGCGTCGAGTCCGACCACGGCCGCGCCAACGGCAACACCCTCAACGACCAGGGCCTCGCCAGGCCCGGCATCTACGGCATCCCGCTCGACGGCAGCAACAACACCTCGGTCATCCGCGACACCGACGCCGGCCAGTACGACTCCGACGCCCGGTGGGACCGGGCCGTCGGCCCGATGCAGTTCATCCCCTCCACCTGGTCCGTCGTCGGCGTCGACGGCGACAACGACGGCAAGCGCAACCCGCAGGACATCGACGACGCCGCCCTCGCGACCGCCGTCTACCTCTGCTCCGGCAACGAGGACCTCTCGGCCGAGACCGGCCAGCGTCCCGCGATCTTCCGCTACAACCACAGCCACCACTACGTCGACCTCGTGCTGTCGCTCATGGACGCCTACCTCGACGGCGACTACACCTCGGTGCCCAACACGACCGCCGGCTGGTCCGGCACGTTCGTCAACGTCCCGCCCCCGTCGCCGGTCCCGGTGCACCCGGGCCGCGGCACCACCCTCCGCTCCGAGCTCGCCCGCCCGGCGGGTGACGTCGAGGCCGAGCTGGTCGACCCGTCCGGCGCCCCGGCCGGGTCCCACGGCGGCGGCAAGGGCCCGCTCGACTCCGAGATCGTGACGGACCCCGACGACACCGAGCAGCCCACCGAGCCCACTCCCACGCCCGAGCCCGAGCCCACGCCCGAGCCCGAGCCGCGAGCCGGAGCCGGAGCCCGGCACGGGTGGCGACTCCGGCACCGTCGAGGAGCCCGGCGACACCGGCACCGAGCCCACCCCGCCCGTCGCCGAGCCGACCCCCGCGGAGCTGGCGAGCGAGCAGTGCCTGACCACGGTCACCACCGACGCCGGGGTCCCCGCGGCCGAGCTCCCCGACCTCGAGGCGCTCGGGCTGCTGGCCGACTACACCACCTGCATGACGGACCTGGGCTTCCCCCAGTAGTCGCGGACGGCGCCGTCCGGGCTCAGCGCAGCAACCGGGCCGCTTCGGCAGCCCAGTAGGTGAGGACGACGTCGGCACCGGCGCGCCGGATCGAGGTCAGCGTCTCGAGGATCGCCGCCTCGCGGTCGATCCAGCCGTGCGCGGCGGCCGCCTCGACCATGGCGTACTCGCCGGAGACGTTGTACGCCGCCACCGGCACCTCGACCGCCTCGCGCACCGCGCGCACGACGTCGAGGTAGGCCAGCGCCGGCTTCACCATCACCACGTCGGCGCCCTCGGCGACGTCGAGCCGGACCTCCCGGAGCGCCTCGCGGGCGTTGGCGGGGTCCTGCTGGTAGGTGCGACGGTCGCCCTGCAGGCTGGAGTCGACGGCCTCGCGGAACGGGCCGAAGAAGGCCGAGGCGTACTTCGCGGAGTAGGCGAGGATCGAGACGTCGGTGTGCTCGGAGGCGTCGAGGGCGTCGCGCACGACCCGCACCTGGCCGTCCATCATCCCGCTCGGGCCCACCATGTCGACGCCGGCGTGGGCCTGCGCCCGCGCCATCTCGGCGTAGACCGCGAGGGTCTTGTCGTTGTCGACGCGGCCGTCGGCGTCGAGCAGGCCGCAGTGGCCGTGGTCGGTGAACTCGTCGAGGCACAGGTCGCTCATCACGGTGAGCGCGTCGCCCACCTCGGCGACCACGTCGGTGATCGCCAGGTTGAGCACCCCTGCCGGGTCGACCGCGCCCGAGCCGACGGCGTCCTTGGCCTCGGGGATCCCGAACAGCATCACCCCGCCGAGCCCGAGCCCGGCCGCCTCGGCGACGGCCTTCAGCATCGAGTCGCGGGTGTGCTGGACGACGCCCGGCATCGAGCTGATCGGCCGCGGCTCGTCGAGCCCCTCCCGCACGAACAGCGGCAGCACCAGCTGCTCCGGCCGTACGGCGGTCTCCGCCACCATCCGCCGCAGCGCGGGGGTGGTGCGGAGCCGCCGGGGCCGGACGAGCGGCCCAGTCACCCCTGTGACCGGCCCGGTCTCGGGGTCGGGGGTGGCGGCCGCGTCGGGGCTCATCGCAGGGTCACTCCGCCCGCACCCGGCGCCGCGACGACGGCTTCCGGTCCGACGGCTTGGTCACCGGCTGCCCGGCGTCGACCATCGCCGCCCGGCGGCTCGAGCCGAAGTCGGCCAGGGCGTCGACGAGCAGCTCGACGTCCGGCTTGGGCGCCAGCACGTCGACCCGCAGGCCGTGCTCCTCGGCCGTCTTGGCCGTGGCCGGGCCGATCACCGCGATCACGGTCGACGGGTGCGGCTTGCCGGCGATGCCGACCAGGTTGCGCACCGTCGAGGACGAGGTGAAGACGACCGCGTCGAACTTGCCGGTCTTGATCGCGTCGCGGGTCGGCGCCGGGGGCGGGGTGGCCCGCACCGTCCGGTAGGCCGTGACGTCGTCGCACTCCCAGCCGAGGTCGATCAGGCCGGCGACGAGGTTCTCGGTGGCGATGTCGGCCCGCGGCAGGAACACCCGGTTGATCGGGTCGAGCACGTCGTCGTACGGCGGCCACTCCTCGAGCAGGCCGGCGGCCGACTGCTCGCCCGAGGGCACCAGGTCGGCCCGCAGCCCCCACGCCGCGATCGCCTGGGCGGTCTTGTCGCCGACCGCGGCGATCTTGAGGCCGGAGAAGGCGCGGGCGTCGAGGCCGTACTCCTCGAACTTCTCGCGCACCGCACGGACGGCGTTGACCGAGGTGAAGGCGATCCACTCGTAGCGGCCCTCGACCAGGCCACGGACGGCCTTGTCCATCTGCTGCGGGTTGCGCGGCGGCTCGACCGAGATCGTCGGGACCTCCTCGGGCACGGCGCCGTAGCCGCGCAGCCGGGTCGTCAGCGAGCCGGCCTGCTCCTTGGTGCGGGGCACCAGCACCCGCCAGCCGAACAGCGGCTTGGTCTCGAACCACGACAGCGTCTCGCGCAGGTCGACCACGTCGCCGATCACCGTGACGGCCGGCGGCTCCATCCGCGCGGCGCGGGCGTCGGCGGCGATGTCGGCCAGGGTCGAGCAGACGGTGGCCTGCCCCGTGGTGGTGCCGACCCGGGTCATCGCGACCGGGGTCTCCGCCGGACGACCGGCGGCGACCAGGCCGTCGGCGATGTCGCCGATCGAGCCGACCGCGGAGAGCAGCACCAGCGTGCGGTCGTCGGCGTAGCGGCTCCAGTCGACCCGGTCTGCACTGCCGCCGCAGGTGACGACGGTGACGTCGCGGTTCTGCTTGGTGGTGAGCGGGATGCCGGCGTACGCCGGGACCGCGCCCACGCTGGAGACGCCGGGGACGATCTCGAACCCGAGACCCGCCTTGACGCAGGCCTGCGCCTCCTCGGGCCCGGAGGCGTAGAGGAACGGGTCGCCGACCATCAGCCGCACCACCCGGTGCTTCCTGGCGTGCCGGACGACCACCTTGGCGCGGGCGGCGTGGGTCAGCGGCTGCCCGTCCTCGCCGAAGCCGCCGTCGACGAACCGCGGGACGACCTCCTCGGACTCCGCGGGGTCGACCGGGGGCATCCCCAGCAGGGTCCGCACCATCGGCTCGTGGTCGGGAACCTCGGTCACGATCACCTCGGCCTGCCGCAGCAGGTCGACGGCGCGCACCGTCAGCAGGTCGGGGTCGCCGGGTCCGCTGCCGACGAAGGACACCCACCCGGTCGTGGACGTGGTCATGGTCTTGCCTCGCGTCATGCGTGTCGCCTCTTCATTGGAGCAAGGGTGAGTTCAGCCGCCCCGTCGGCGAGCATCTCGCCGGCCAGGCGGGTCCCGACGCCCGTGGCGTCGGCCGGGTCCCCGGACGCGGACATCCGCACGGAGAGGGACCCGTCGTGGGACAGGGCGATCGCCCTGAGCCACAGCTCGTCCCCGTCGTCGCCCTCGACCACATCGGCGAGGGCCCCGATCGGGGCCGAGCAGCCACCCTCGAGGGTGGCGAGCACGGCGCGTTCGGCGTCGACCGCCGAGCGCGAGTGGGGGTCCTCGAGCGCGGCCAGGGCGGCCGCCAGCTCGAGGTCGTCGGACCGGCACTCGACCGCGAGCGCGCCCTGGCCGGGGGCCGGGAGCATCTGCAGCGGGTCGAGCACCTCGGTGGCGTCGTCGAGCCGGCCCAGCCGGGCCAGCCCGGCCCGGGCGAGGACGACGGCGTCGTAGTCCCCGGAGCGGACCTTGCCGATCCGGGTGTCGACGTTGCCGCGTACGCCGGCCACGTCGAGGCCGAGCCCGAGCGCGTGGAGCTGGGAGGCCCGGCGCGGCGAGCCGGTGCCGACGCGGGACCCGGAGGGCAGCTCGCCGAGCGTCAGCCCGTCGCGGGCGACGACGACGTCGCGGGGGTCCTCGCGGGTGGGTACGGCGGCGAGCGTGATGCCGGTGGCGGGCCCGGTCGGCAGGTCCTTGAGCGAGTGCACGGCCAGGTCGATCCGGCCGTCGAGCAGCGCCTCGCGCAGCGCGCTGACGAACACGCCGGTGCCGCCGAGCTCGGTGAGCGGGGCACGGTTGGTGTCGCCCTCGGTGGTGACCTCGACCAGCTCGACGTCGCGGCCGAGCCGCTCGCGCAGCAGGCCGGCGACCAGCGTGGACTGGGTGGTCGCCAGGGCCGAGGCGCGGGTGCCGAGGCGCAGGGCTGCGGTGGCGTTCACTGCATCGCCTCCCCGGACGGACGGGTCACGGCGTCGACGGCCTCGGGGTCGAGGGCGAACAGCTCGGCCAGGGCGGTGGCGTAGGAGACCGCGCCGGTCTCGTTGGCGAGCTCCTTGACCCGGACCGTCGGCTGGTGGAGCAGCTTGTCCGCCACGCGGCGCAGCGTCTGCAGCACCTGGGCGCGGGCCTCGTCGTCGAGGTCGGGCCGGCGGGCCACCAGCCGCGCCATCTCGGCGTCGACCACCGCGGTGGCCATGGACCGGATCGCGACGACGGTCGGGGTGACGCTCGCCTGCCGCCGGGCGGCCAGGAACGCCGTGATCTCCTCGCCCACGATCAGGCGGACGTCGGCGACCTCGCGGCCGGCCTCGGTCTCGCGCAGCTCCTCGGCCAGGTCGGCCAGCCCGATCAGGCGTACGCCGGGGAGGTCGGCCGCGGCCGGCTCCACGTCGTGGGGCAGCGCCAGGTCGGCGATGGCCAGCGGGTGGTTGCCGGGACGGGCCACGTGGAGCTGGGCCGCGGACACGAGCACACCGGCCGCGCCGGTGCAGGTGACCAGCAGGTCGGCGCCGGCGAGCTCCGCGTCGAGGTCCTCGAGCTGCGCGGACCGTACGCCGTGCTCGGCGGCCAGCCGGTCGGCGTGGTCGGGGGTCCGGTTGACGACGACCACGTCGGCCGCACCGCCGCGCGCGACGGTGGCGGTCGCGAGGGCGGCCATCGAGCCGGCGCCGAGCACGACCACGCGGCGGCCGCTGACGCCCTCGGGCATCACCCGGTCGACGGCGGCGGAGACCAGGGTCGGGGCGGCCCGGTCGATGCCGGTCTCGGCGCGGGCGCGCTTGCCGACCCGCAGCGCCTGCTGGAACAGCACGTTGAGCGCGGGACCGACGCTGCCCTGCTCCTGCCCGCTGCGCAGCGCCTCGCGGGTCTGGCCGAGGATCTGGCCCTCGCCGACGGCCATCGAGTCGAGCCCGGCAGCGACGTGGAACAGGTGGGAGACGGCACCGTCCTCGTAGTGCACGTAGAGGTGCGGCAGCATCGACTCGGTCGTCTCGCCGGCCCGCTCGACGAGCAGCCGGGAGAGCTCCTCGACGCTGCCGTGGAACCGGTCGACCTCGGCGTACACCTCGAGCCGGTTGCAGGTGGCGATGACCGCGGTCTCGGCGACCGTCGGGCTCGCCTGGGCGTCGGCGATCAGCTTGGTGACGCCGTCCGTGTCGAGCGCGACCCGCTCCAGCAGCGAGACCGGGGCGGAGTTGTGGGAGATGCCCACCACGAGGACGCTCATGACGCGTGCTCCTGGGGCTGGGGAGCACGAGGAGGCTGCGGGGCACCCGGGTCGGCCGCCTCGAGGTGGACTCCCGACTTGCGCTGCTCGTGGTAGGCGAGGATCTGCAGCTCGATCGACAGGTCGACCTTGCG
Organism: uncultured Actinomycetota bacterium; assembly: GCA_963724225.1. Lineage (GTDB taxonomy): Bacteria > Actinomycetota > Actinomycetes > Propionibacteriales > Nocardioidaceae > Nocardioides. The sequence continues at coordinate 28,776 of CAVRTX010000030.1, forward strand.
GACGTCGACCCCGTCGGGGACGTCGAGCACGGCCGGGGCGAAGTTGAGGATGCTGGTGACGCCCGCCGCGACCATCCGGTCGGCGACGGACTGGGCCGCGAGGGCCGGGGTCGCGATGACGCCGATGGCGACCCCGTGCTCGCCGACGATCGCCTCGAGGTCGTCGAAGGGGCGTACGTCGACGCCGGCGACGACCTCGTCCTGCCGGTCCGGGTCGGCGTCGAGCAGCGCGACCACGCGGAACCCGCGGCTCCGGAACCCGGAGTAGTTCGCGAGCGCGTGACCGAGGTTTCCGATGCCGACGATGACCACGGGCCAGTCCTGGGTCACGCCGATCTCGCGAGCGATCTGGTAGCGCAGGTAGTCGACGTCGTAGCCGACCCCGCGGGTGCCGTAGCTGCCGAGGTAGGAGAGGTCCTTGCGGAGCTTGGCGCTGTTGACGCCGGCGGCGCGGGCGAGCTCCTCGCTGGAGCAGGTGGTGGTGCCGGAGTCGGCGAGGGTGACGAGGGCGCGGAGGTAGACGGGCAGACGGGCGACCGTGGCCTCGGGGATGTCCCGGGCGGTCTCGGTGGAAGTCCTGGCCGTCAACGTGCTCCGCTTTCCAGCCGCGGGGATTCAGGCCTCGTGAACCCGGTGAGAACCCGGCGGCGTCGTTCACAGTAGAAGTTTGTGAACGAGGGAACAAATCGAGCGGGGACGTCGGCTAGCACATGTGAGTTTCCGCACCTCGG
>CAVRTX010000031.1:0-39558 GCA_963724225.1 uncultured Actinomycetota bacterium
CAGGAGAACCACCACGTGGCACACAAGCTCGTCATCGTCGAGTCACCGGCCAAGGCCCGCACCATCGGCGGGTACCTCGGCCGGGACTTCGTCGTCGAGTCCTCGATCGGCCACATCCGTGACCTGCCCAACAGCGCCGCCGACACCCCGGCCAAGATCAAGGACCAGCCGTGGGGGCGGCTCGCCGTCGACGTCGACCACGGCTTCGAGCCCTACTACGTGGTGCCGCGCGACAAGAAGTCCCACATCAGCAAGCTCAAGAAGCTGGTGAAGGAGGCCGACGAGCTCTACCTCGCGACGGACGAGGACCGCGAGGGCGAGGCCATCGCGTGGCACCTGCTCGACGAGCTGAAGCCGAAGGACATCCCGGTCAAGCGGATGGTCTTCCACGAGATCACCAAGGCGGCGATCCAGGCCGCCGCCGAGAACCCGCGCGAGCTCGACATGGACCTCGTCGAGGCGCAGGAGGCGCGCCGGATCCTCGACCGGCTCTACGGCTACGAGGTCAGCCCGGTGCTGTGGAAGAAGGTCATGTCCGGCCTCTCCGCCGGCCGCGTCCAGTCGGTGGCCACCCGGCTGGTGGTCGACCGCGAGAAGGAGCGGATGGCCTTCCGGGTCGCCTCCTACTGGGACCTCGAGGGCACCTTCGACGCCGGTGCCGACCACGAGCCGCGGATGTTCCCGGCCCGGCTGTTCAGCCTCGACGACGTCCGGGTCGCCCGCGGCTCCGACTTCGGCAACGACGCGCAGCTGACCCGGGGCGAGCGGGTCCACCTGACCCGCGCCGACGCCGAGTCGCTGGCCGCCTCGCTCGCCGACACGACGTACGCCGTCCGGTCGGTGGAGTCCAAGCCCTACACCCGCAAGCCGTACGCCCCGTTCCGGACGACCACGCTGCAGCAGGAGGCGTCGCGCAAGCTCGGGATGAGCGCCTCGGTGACGATGTCGGTCGCGCAGCGGCTCTACGAGAACGGCTTCATCACCTACATGCGTACCGACTCGACGACGCTGTCGGGCGGTGCCGTCGACGCGGCCCGGACCCAGGTGCGCGAGCTGTACGGCGCCGACTACCTGCCCGACAGCCCGCGGGTCTACGCCAGCAAGGTCGCCAACGCGCAGGAGGCCCACGAGGCGATCCGGCCGGCCGGCGAGTCGTTCCGGACCCCGGCGCAGACCGGCCTGACCGGCGAGCAGTTCCGGCTCTACGAGCTGATCTGGATGCGGACCGTCGCCTCCCAGATGAGGGACGCCCGCGGCGAGTCCGTGACGATCCGGCTCGGGGGCGCCGCCGCCGACGGCCGCGACGTCGTCTTCGGCGCCAGCGGCCGCACGATCACCTTCCACGGCTTCCTCAAGGCCTACGTCGAGGACATCGACGACACCTCCAAGCGGCGCGACGACGTGGAGACCCGGCTGCCGGCCCTGGTCGAGGGCGCGCCGGTGACCACCGCGTCGGTGACGCCCGAGGGCCACGAGACCAAGCCGCCGGCCCGCTACACCGAGGCGACCCTGATCCGCGAGCTGGAGGAGCGCAAGATCGGGCGGCCGTCGACGTACGCCTCGATCATCGGGACCATCCTCAACCGCGGCTACGTCTACAAGAAGGGCACCGCCCTGGTGCCGGCGTGGCTGGCGTTCTCGGTGACCCGGCTGCTGGTCGAGCACTTCCCGCGGCAGATCTCCTACGAGTTCACCGCCCTCATGGAGGACGTCCTCGACGACATCGCCCGTGGCCGGCGCGACCGCAACACCGAGCTCGCCGAGTTCTACTTCGGCTCCGGCGACGTCGAGGGCCTCAAGACGCTGGTCAACGAGCTGGGCGAGATCGACGCCCGTGAGCTGGCGACCTTCCCGGTCGGCGAGCCCGGCGACGGCATCAACCTGCGGGTCGGCCGCTACGGCCCCTACCTCGAGGGCGACGACGACGGGCCGTTCGCGGGCAAGCGCGCCAACGTCCCCGACGACCTGCCGCCCGACGAGCTCTCGGTCGCCAAGGCGCGCGAGCTGTTCGCCAACCCGGCCGGCGAGGAGATCGACCTCGGCGAGCACCCGGACACCGGGCTGCGCGTGGTCGCCAAGAACGGTCGCTACGGGCCGTACGTCACCGAGCAGCTGCCCGAGGACGCCCCCAAGAAGGAGCGGCCGCGCACCGGCTCGCTGTTCACGTCGATGAGCCTCGACACGATCACCCTCGCCGACGCGGTCCGGCTGCTCTCGCTCCCGCGCGTGGTCGGCACCGACCCCGAGTCGGGCGAGGAGATCACGGCCCAGAACGGTCGCTACGGGCCGTACCTCAAGAAGGGCACCGACTCCCGCTCGATCGACTCCGAGGAGAAGCTGCTCTCGATCGAGCTCGACGAGGCGCTCGCCATCTACGCCCAGCCGAAGCAGCGCGGCCGGGCGGCCGCCCAGGCGCCGCTCAAGGAGCTCGGCAACGACCCGGTCTCCGGGCAGCCGGTGGTCGTGAAGTCGGGCCGGTTCGGCGAGTACGTGACCGACGGTGAGTACAACGCCACCCTCCGCAAGGACGACTCCGTCGAGGACGTGACCCTCGAGCGGGCCGCCGAGCTGCTCGCCGAGCGACGCGCCCGCGGGCCGGCCAAGAAGGCCGCCAAGCGGGGCGCGAAGACGACCAAGAAGGCGCCCGCCAAGAAGACCGCCAAGAAGACGCCGGCCAAGAAGACGGCGAAGAAGTCCTGACCGGGCGCTGTCGCAGCCTGCCCGTAGGGTGATCCCGTGAGCCCAGCTGATGGTCGGGGGACCTTCACCGACACCGGGGTCTTCGTGTGCTTCGAGGGCGGCGAGGGTGCCGGCAAGTCCACCCAGTCGACCGCGCTGGCGACCTGGCTGACCGACGCCGGCTACGCCTGCCGGCTCACCTTCGAGCCGGGCGACACCGCCGTCGGCAAGCAGCTGCGCGCCATCGTCCTGGACCCGGCGACCGGCGAGCTGTCGCCGCGCACCGAGGCGCTGCTCTACGCCGCCGACAAGGCCGAGCACGTCGACACGCTCGTGCTCCCGGCGCTGCGACGGGGCGAGGTCGTCATCACCGACCGCTACGTCGACTCCTCGATCGCCTACCAGGGCGCCGGCCGGGTGCTCGAGCTCGACGACGTGACCACGCTGCAGCGCTGGGCGACCGACGACCTCCGGCCCCACCTGACCGTCGTGCTCGATGTCGCCCCCGAGCACGGCCTGGGCCGGTTCGACGGCCGCGACCGGATCGAGGCGGAGGGCCACGACTTCCACGAGCGGGCGCGGCAGGCCTTCCTGGGGCTCGCGGCCGCCGACCCCGACCACTACCTCGTGGTCGACGCCCACCTGCCGGTCGACGAGATCGCCGCGCTGGTGCGCGAGCGGGTGTCGCCACTGCTCGGGCAGGCCGCGCGATGACGGCGACCGCCACCCGCTCGGTCTGGGACGACCTGGTCGGCCAGCACCGCGTGGTCGAGGCGCTGCGCCGGGCCGCCGGCGGCCACGGCATGTCCCACGCCTGGCTGTTCACCGGCCCGCCGGGCTCGGGCCGCTCCAACGCCGCGGTGGCCTTCGCGGCCGCGCTCCAGTGCGAGGAGGAGGGCTGCGGCGCCTGCCACGAGTGCAACACGGTCCTCAAGGGCTCCCACGCCGACGTCACCCTGGTCCGCACCGAGAAGCTGTCGATCGGCGTCGACGAGGTGCGCGACCTGGTCCGCCGCTCGGCACTGGCGCCCGTCGGCCGGCGCTGGCAGATCATGATCGTCGAGGACGCCGACCGGCTCACCGAGCAGGCCTGCAACGCGCTCCTCAAGGCGATCGAGGAGCCCACCGTCCGCACCGTGTGGATGCTGTGCGCCCCCACGGTCGAGGACGTGCTGCCCACGGTCCGCTCCCGCTCCCGCCTGGTGTCGCTGACGACCCCCACGCCGGCCGACGTCGCCGACTTCCTGGTGCGGGCCGACGGGGTCGAGCCGGGGCTCGCCGCCCACGCCGCCCGCGCCAGCCAGGGCCACATCGGCCGGGCACGGGCGCTCGCCCGCGACGAGGACGTCCGCGAGCGGCGCACCCGCGTGGTGTCGATCCCGGCCCGGCTGACCTCGCTCGGCGCCTGCATGACCGCTGCCACCGAGCTGACCGAGACCGCCAAGCTCGAGGCCGAGGCGATCACCGACGCTCTCGACGCCCGCGAGCGGCAGCAGCTCGCCGAGGCGTACGGCGTGGTCGAGCGTGGCCGGCGCCCCCGCGAGTACGCCCCGGCCCTGTCGCTGATGGAGCGCAACCAGAAGACCCGCGCCAAGCGGCGCCACCTCGACGTCGTCGACCGGAGCCTGATGGACCTGGTCTCGGTCTACCGCGACGCGGTGGCGGTCGCGGCCGGCGCGCCCGGCGAGCTGGTCAACGAGGACCGCCGCGACGAGGTCGAGGAGCTCGCCCGCTCCTCGAGCGCCGAGCTCAACCTGCGCCGGATCGGCTGGATCTTCGAGGCGCGCGAGCAGATGCTCGAGTTCAACGTGCCCGTGCTGCTCGCCCTGGAGTCGATGATGGTCGCGCTGCGCCTGCCCGAGGGGGCACGCCGGTGAGGAAGGTGGTCGCGGCCGTCCTCGTGGTCGCGCTGGTCGCGGCCGCCATCAGCATCACCCTGGGGCTGCTGCTCAGCGGCGGCTCCGAGCCGGCTCCCCAGCCCGCCGAGCCGCGCACCGAGAGCGCACCCGAGCCGGGCTCGGACGAGCCGCCGGAGCCGGCGCTCGCCCCGTTCTACGGCCAGCAGCTGGAGTGGTCGGAGTGCGGCGACAACGAGTGCGCGAGGCTCACCGTCCCGCTCGACTACGACCGGCCGGAGGGCCGGACGATCGAGCTCGCGGTGCTGCGCGTGCCGACCCAGGGGCAGCCGCAGGGCTCGCTGGTCGTCAACCCGGGCGGCCCCGGCGCGCCCGGGACGTCGTACGCCGCCGCCGCTCCCAGCGTGCTCGGCGCCCCGCTGCTGGCCGCCTACGACGTCGTCGGCTTCGACCCGCGCGGCACCGGCGCCAGCGCGCCGGTCGACTGCCTCAGCGACGCCGAGCTCGACACCTACCTCGCCTCCGACCCCTCGCCCGACGACGCGGCCGAGGCCGACCGGTTGGTCCGGCTGATCACCTCGATCGGCCGTGGCTGTGCGGCCGACGACGCCGAGCTGGCGGCCCACGTCTCGACCATCGAGGCGGCCCGCGACATGGACGTGCTCCGCTCGGCGCTGGGCCACCAGCAGCTCGACTACCTCGGCAAGTCCTACGGCACCAAGCTGGGCGCGACGTACGCCGAGCTGTTCCCCGAGCAGGTCGGCCGGTTCGTCCTCGACGGCGCGCTCGACGTGTCGCTGCCGTCGCGCGAGCTGAGCCTCGGCCAGGCCGAGGGCTTCGAGACCGCGCTGCGCTCCTACGTCGCCAACTGCGTGGAGACCACCGACACCTGCTTCCTCGGCGACTCCGTCGAGGAGGGGCTGACCCGGATCACCGACTTCATCGCCGAGGTCGACGCGGAGCCGCTGCCGACCCAGGGCGAGCGCCGGCTCGAGGTCGGCAACGCGTTCTACGGCATCGTCACGCCGCTCTACGACCGCGACTACTGGACCATCCTGTCCAGTGCGCTGCGGGCGGGCTTCGACGGTGACGGGACCGCGCTGCTGCAGCTCAGCGACGCGTACTCCTCCCGCGGCCCGGACGGCCGCTACACCGACAACAGCAGCGAGGCGTTCAACGCGATCAACTGCCTCGACGACCCGTACGCCGTGCCGGCCGGTCGGATCCCGGGCCAGCTCGACGCGTTCCGGGAGGCCTCGCCGACCTTCGGCGACGTCTTCGCGTGGGCCCTCACCGGCTGCCTCGGGCAGGTCGCGGAGACCACCGAGGAGCCCCTCGAGATCGACGCCGCGGGCGCCGCGCCGATCGTCGTGGTCGGCACCACCCGCGACCCGGCGACGCCGTACGCGTGGTCGGAGGCGCTCGCCGACGACCTCGAGTCCGGGGTGCTGGTCACGCGCGACGGCGACGGCCACACCGGCTACCAGTCCGGCAACGCCTGCGTCGACGAGGCGGTCGAGGACTACTACGTCGACGGGACGGTGCCCGAGGACGGACTCTCCTGCTGAGACTCAGCGGGGGCTGACCGGCTCGGCGATCGACTGGATACGGCGGGTGGCGAGCTCGATCACGAGCCTGGCCGCGTTCGACAGGGTCGCGCCGGCCCGGTGGACCACGGCGAGCGTGTCGAACTGCCGGGGCCGCAGCGTCGTCATCCCCGCGTCCGGCGCGAGCCGCGCCAGCAGCTGCTCCGCGACGCCCCGCGGGACGACCGAGTCGGCGAGCCCCATGCCGACCAGCTCGACGGCGGTCTCGACGTCCTCGACCTCGATCCGGGTCTGCGGGTTGCGGCCGGTCTCGTGCAGCATCTGGCGCAGGATGATCCGGGTGGAGTCCTCGGCGCGCCACGTGGTCTCGGGCATCACCAGCGAGGCGCGGGCCAGCTGGTGGGCGGTGACGGGCGCGGCGATCCGGTCGCGGTCGGTGCTGATGTAGACCAGCTCGTCGCGGGCCACCGGGGTGACGCTCATGCCCTCGCTGGAGACCCGGGGCACCGCGATCATGGCCGCCTCGAGCCGGCCCCGGCGCAGCTCGTCCTGCACCTCCGTGGAGTTCTGGCCGATCAGCTCGACCCGGACGCCGGGATACTGCGCCAGCACGTCGGCGACCAGCCCGGCCCCGGCGTACAACCGGGCGGTGCCGAACATCCCGAACCGGATCGTCCCCGTCTCCAGCGACGTGACGCTCCGGACCGCCCGCCAGGTGTCGTCGGCCGCGGCCAGGGTCCGCTCGGCGTGCGGGCGCAGGGTGTCGGCGATGGTCGTCGGCACGACGCCGCGGCCCACCCGCCGGAAGAGCGGGGTGCCGACCGACTTCTCGAGGCTGCGGATCTGCTCGGAGACGGAGGGCTGCGCGTAGCCGAGCTCGGCCGCCGCCGCGGTCAGAGACCCGTGCTCGTACGTCGCCAGGAAACAGCGCAGCTGGTGCAGTGAAAACATAGGAATCTCCTTGAGGTCCTGCAGACAACTCAGGCTACCCCTATGAGACGCGGCATCGGAGAATGGTCGCGTACCCACTGACGACACCTCTCGAGGAGGAACCGTGTTCGACCACCACTGCACCGCGTGCGACCGCCGCCAGCTGATCTTCCCGAGCCAGGTGACCCGGCTCGACAACACCGACCACGGGATCGCCGTGGACTTCGTCTGCTGGTGCGGCTCCGAGCAGAGCCTGATGACCGGCCGGGGAGCCGGGCACCGGCGCGTCACCGAGGCCGCCTGAGCCCTTCCCCGACCGCCCGGCGTCGGTTTCGTCGTCCGGCGCGCTGCTCCGTATACTCACCCGGGTTGCCCGGGCCCCTCTCCACGACAGCCCGGGCAGCGCGCCGCCTTAGCTCAGTCGGTAGAGCGATTCACTCGTAATGAATAGGTCGTCGGTTCGATTCCGACAGGCGGCTCCACCAGGTGGCCACGGACGTCGGGTACGGCGACCGCGCGGCCACGCGGAGCCCCGGGAGCCGCTGCCCGGACGTGCTTCAATGGCGCGACGTGCAGCGGAACGGGGGGCACGATGACGACGACCCGCCACGTCTGGGTGGCGTACCTCCGTCTGCTCTTCACGGACCACGCGCTGATCCTCTACGTCGCGTGCCTCGTGGCGGTGCTGGTCGGCTACCTCTGCTGGAGGAGAGGTGTCCGGGAGCAGGCAGTGAGGGCGGTCTGTGCGGTGCTGCTGGCCGGCGTCGTCCTGGTGGTGCTGTCCACGACCCTGCGTGGCTCGAGCACACCCACCGGGCAGATCAACCTGGTCCCGGGCGCCAGCATCATCGACGTCTTCAGCGCCGACTACCGCAACGCGCTGGAGAACGTCCTGGGAAACATCATGCTGTTCATCCCCATCGGCTTCCTCGCCGTGATCCTGGTCGGGCGCCGGGTGGCGCTGGTGACCGCGGGGTCGTGCGCGCTGTCGATCGGCATCGAGCTGGCCCAGCTCGGCCTCGGCGACCGCTGGGTCGACATCGACGACGTCCTCCTCAACACCACGGGCGCGCTCGTCGGCGCCGTGGCGGGCGCCGCCGCCCTGCGGGCGGTGGCGACGAGGGAGCACGCCTGGAGCCGTCGCGGGCCCGACTGAGCCGAGCCATCAGGGCCAGGATGCACGGCCGCCTCCTGCACCGTGAGGGCAAGGAGGCGGCCGCGCAATCCCGAGAGCAGGTGGTCGTTGCCCCATGTCGCGACCCCTGCAGCTCCTGCTGCTCGTCCCCCGACCAAGCAGCAGGGATCGAAGCGAAGGTAGGTCCACTCCGCGGCCGGGGGCACCCTTCCCAGGGGTGATATCCGGCCAGTACGTCGGGGTGGGGGCAGACCCAGTCGGTGGCTCCTCCGGCTCCTCCCAGCACGCGTCGCGGCGGTACGAGACGCGGCCGCGGGCCACGCCATGGAGACAGGAGGGGATGACAGCGGAGCGTGACCGTCCTACCATGGCGGGCGTCAACCTCCTGCGTCCCGGACCTCGACGCTGTTGCCAGTGAAAGGTCCGCATGAGCACGCTCCGCAGGATTCGCAGGGTTCGTCCCAATCTCGCTCGGGTGCGGCATCGCAGGTCGCGCTCGTCACGCACGAGCGCAGGCTGACCGGCGGGGGATCCCGGCGTCCGGGGCGGCCCAGCGGGGACACACGGGGCCGCTCCGGATTGCCGGCCCGGTCAGGTCGAGGGCTGGCTGCCGTGGTCCTCGTGCCGAGCCGGACACCCCGGTTCCCCGGAGGGGGCGCGCATCTCGGTCGCGGAGAACCGGGAGGTCGTCACGTGGTTGTACTGCGTGAACGAGACGACCCCGCTGCAGGTGCGGCCGTCGGGGGCGACCTCACAGGTACGCAGCGTGCCGCGGTGCCACCGGCCCTCGAACCAGACGTCGACCGGGGTCGGGGGAACACGGCTCATGGCGAGTGAGGCCTTTCGATCGCGCGGGGGGTCACGATGGAGCGGCCCGATCTTGGCAGGCCGGTGGGCGTCACCCGAAAGTAGGTAGTCGTCCGATAACCCCTCCGGCCACGCGTCGTTGACCGTCCGACAGCACCGGCCGCCGGAGGACACCGTGATGCCCGAGCAGCAACGCCCCCCAGGCGCCCGTCACGCCATCGAGCTGGTGACCGCGTGGCTCGACAGCGCCGACGGGCAGTCCGCCCTGCTGGTCGACTACCTCCGCTGCCACCTCGACGAGGGCCCACCCCCGGACGGTCCGGCTCGTGCGATGGAGCTGATCAGCGGCCTGACCTACCTCAGCGGCTCCCTGCTGGTCATGCTCGAGCTCGAGACCGGCGTCGCGGCGCCCGACATCCTGCGCCGGATCGCCCTCGAGTACGCCCGGGACTGAGGTGGCGGGTCAGCGACCGGGGTGCGCCATGGTGTCGACCGCGACGGTGACCGCGAGCACGAGCGCGATGTCCACCCCGGGGACGATCTCCACGCCGTACGTGTCGCGGACCCGGAACCACCTACGCGAGACCTCGGCGATCTTGCGGTCGTCGCCCTCGATCTCGTACTCGTGGTCGACGACGTTGCCCTGCACCGTCCACTCGCGGTCGTCGGCGAGGTCGACCTTCCACCGCTCCCGCAGCGGGGAGATCAGCGCCTTGTGCACGAGCGCGAGCCGCTCGCCGTCCGGGCCCTCGACAGCCATCGAGTCGCGGATGTGGAGGACCCGGGTCTGGATCCGGCACACCTGGTGTCCCGACGGGGTCCTCGAGGTCGAGGGTGTCGCGCATCCTGAGCGCCTTCCCGTCGACCCGGAAGACGCGATCGCCGGCGTCGTCCTCGATCCAGTAGTCCTCACCGATCGAGACCAGCTTCTGCCGCATCTGGTAGCGGCGGGCCGTCCCGCCGCGGCCGAAGGCCTCGTGCTCCGCGTGTCGTGCCGCGCGCCTGTCCCGCAGTCCCATCCCGTTCCCCTCGTCGGACCCAGCCTCGCGGGGCCGGCGTGCGGGCCACCTCGTCCGAGTCGGGTGAGGCCATGGCGCGCGCGTCCGCTCCTAGCGTCGGAACGTCTCGGACCACACGCCCAGGAGACGCCATGAGTCCTGACCGTCACGCCCGCTCGATGCTGCCGATCCCGGACCGGCCGGCACCGGGACTGACCACGTACGACGCCAAGGACCCGGACACGGCCTTCCCGCCGATCGAGCCGCTGCTGCCCCCGGAGGGGGCGCCGAACGTGCTCGTCGTCCTGCTCGACGACGTCGGGTTCGGGGCCGCGAGCGTCTTCGGCGGCCCGTGCCAGACGCCGACCGCGGAGCGGTTGGCGGGAGGCGGCCTGCGGTTCAACCGGTTCCACACCACGGCGCTGTGCGCTCCCACCCGGCAGGCGCTGCTCACCGGGCGCAACCACCACTCCGTCGGGATGGGCTCGATCACCGAGACCGCCACCTCGGCACCGGGCAACAGCTCGCTCCGCCCGAACACGAAGGCGCCGCTGGCGATGACCCTCAAGCTGAACGGCTACTCGACGGCCCAGTTCGGCAAGTGCCACGAGGTGCCGGTCTGGCAGAGCTCGCCGATGGGGCCGTTCGACGCCTGGCCGTCCGGTGGCGGCGGCTTCGAGACGTTCTACGGGTTCATCGGCGGCGAGAACAACCAGTGGGACCCCGCGCTGTACGACGGCACCACGCCGGTCGAGCCGCCGGCGACCGCAGAGGAGGGCTACCACCTCACCGAGGACCTGGCCGACCGCGCGACGAGCTGGATGCGGCAGCAGAAGGCGCTGATGCCCGATCGCCCGTTCTTCGTGTACTTCGCGCCGGGCGCGACGCACGCCCCGCACCACGTTCCGCGGGAGTGGGCCGATCGCTACGCCGGCCGCTTCGACGACGGCTGGGACGTCCAGCGCGAGCGGACCTTCGCCCGGCAGCAGGAGCTCGGTGTGGTCCCCGCGGACGCGGAGCTGACCGCACGGCACGACGAGATCCCCGCGTGGGACGACATGCCCGAGGAGCTCAGGCCGGTGCTGGCCCGGCAGATGGAGGTGTACGCCGGCTTCCTGGAGCACACCGACCACCAGGTGGGCCGGCTGGTCGACACGCTGGAGGACCTCGGCGTCCTCGAGGACACCCTCGTCTACTACATCGTCGGCGACAACGGGGCCTCGGCGGAGGGCACCCTCAACGGGGCGTTCAACGAGATGGCCAACTTCAACGGGATGGCCGCCCTCGAGACCCCCGAGTTCATGGCGAGCAAGATGGACGAGTTCGGCTCGCCGAGCTCGTACAACCACTACGCGGTGGGCTGGGCGTGGGCGATGAACACCCCGCTGCAGTGGACCAAGCAGGTGGCCTCCCACTGGGGCGGCACCCGCAACGGCACGATCGTCCACTGGCCCCGGGGGATCACCGAGACCGGCGGCCTGCGCTCCCAGTTCACCCACGTCATCGACGTGGCGCCCACGGTCCTCGAGGCGGCCGGGCTGCCCGAGCCGACCATGGTCAACGGTGTCCTGCAGTCCCCGATGGAGGGGACGAGCATGCTGTACGCCTTCGCCGACGGCGCGGCGCCCGAGCGGCACGACCTCCAGTACTTCGAGATGTTCGGCAACCGGGGCATCTACCACCGGGGCTGGAGCGCGGTGACCAAGCACCGCACGCCCTGGATCATGGTGGGCGGCGTCCTCCCGGCGTTCGACGACGACCTGTGGGAGCTGTACGACGGACACACCGACTTCAGCCAGGCGCGTGACCTGGCGGCCGAGCACCCCGAGATGCTGGCCCGACTGCAGCGGCTCTGGCTGATCGAGGCCACCAAGTACCAGGTGCTGCCCATGGACGACCGCACGTCCGAGCGGCTCGACCCGGGGATGGCCGGGCGGCCGACGCTGATCCGGGGACAGTCCCAGCTGTTCTTCCCGGGGATGGGTCGGCTCTCGGAGAACAGTGTCCTCAGCATCAAGAACAAGTCGTTCTCCGTGACCGCGGAGGTCGCCGTCCCGGCTGCCGGGCTCGAGGGCGTGCTCGTCGCCCAAGGCGGCCGGTTCGGCGGCTGGGCGTTCTACGCCCACGCGGGCCGGCTGCGCTTCGCGTACAACGTGCTGGGCATCCAGCTGTTCACGACCGAGGCCGACCTGGCCGTCCCGGAGGGCACCCACGAGCTCCGGGTGGAGTTCGGCTACGACGGCGGCGGGCTGGCGAAGGGGGGCGACGTCACCCTGTTCCACGACGGCCAGCAGGTCGGCGCGGGTCGGGTCGGCGCCACCCAGCCGATGGTGTTCTCCGCCGACGAGACCACCGACATCGGGTACGAGTCCGGCACCACCGTCTCCCCGGACTACACCGCCCAGGGCTCGCGGTTGACCGGGAAGCTGCACTGGCTCCGGCTCGACGTGGGCCTCGACGACCACGACCACCTCATCGACCCCGACGAACGGCTGCGGGTGGCCATGTCTCGGCAGTAGCCGGGAGCGCTCCCGCTACGCCGCAACCGGGCCACAACCGCGCGCGGCCGGACGGCAACCGTGCGGCGCTCTGCTGCTCCCAGAGCCGGGAACCACCCGGCGGGCAGAGGAGCAGGTCATGCAGGTCACGTCAGCACACACCATCACCACCCTGGCGGCCGCCGCCGCGCTCGGCGCGGTGCTCACCGCCGGCGCCCCGGCCGTCTCGAGTGGCCCGGGCGACGCGGAGCGCGTCGTCCAGCGCCAGGCCCAGCAGCTCGAGCAACAGGCCCGGCAGTACGCCGGGGACCCGTGGGAGAAGCGCTACCGCGCCCAGTTCTGGCAGACCCAGCACATCCACGACTCGTGGAACCGCTGCCACCTGGGCGAGAACGCCCCCCGGCCCCGGGGCTGCGACGGCACGTCGCTCACTCCCCGTCCGTGAGGTCGCACACCGCCTCGTACGGGCGGCCCGGCAGGTACCTGTCCCACTCGGCCCGGGTCAGGTCCCTGCCGGCGACGTCGCAGGCGCGGGCCAGCCACCGTGCGGGATCGAGCGGGTACCGGCGCCCAGGTCCGTCCTCGCTGAGGACGACCAGCTCGTCGGTCGGCTCGGGCATCAGGAACGTGTGCCCCTCCCCCCGCACGTCGGAGGCAGGGAGCGGCTGGGCGCGCACGAGGTCGCGCCGTACGTCGTACAGCGAGACCACCTCGTCGAACCCGGCCGTCGCGACGGTGTTGCTGTCGGGCAGCCACTCCACGTCCACCGCGGGGGCCGCGTGCACGGTGGCGGCCTCGTGCACCGGCCGCCAGGTCGTGGTGTCCAGGACGCTCAGTCCGCCGCCGTTGCGGACCGCGGCCAGCTTCGTGCCGTCGGGGGAGAACGACAGGTCGAACACGTCCCCGCCCTCACCCAGGTCGATCAGCCGGCCAGGACGCAGGTCCGCGTCGAAGAGCTGGATCGCGCCACGGGGATTCATCGCCGTCGCCAGGGTCGCGCCGTCCTCCGACCACTCGAACAGGTCGGCGAAGTCATGCTGAGGCGTCTCCACGTCGATCCGCCCATCCACGTGCCAGGTCGTGGTGTCGACCATGATGATCTCTGCCCGGTCGTGGCCGACCGCGCCCAGCAGCAGCGAGGAGCCATCCGACGACCAGCCCGCACACATGAGGAAGTCCATCTTGCCGAGCGGCAGGCTCACCCGGGCGACCCGCTCTCGTGTCCGGGCGTCGAGGACGGTCACCGCCGTGGCGGTCCTGACCGCGACCAGACGATGGTCCGGGCTGACCTCGACCGACGCGCCGAAGAGGGCTTCCGACGCCGTGCTCCCCACCGGGACCTGGTCGACGACATGGCCGGTCCGCGGGTCGAGGAAGACTGCGGCCGCGCCCGCGGTGCCCGGCAGGCGGGAGCCCCAGGGAGTCCTGCGGTCCGGGAAGCGCCCCCGCGTCCGGGTCGGTGCGACGACCAGGCCGCCCGGCTCGACCACCCGGATCCGGTGGGAGATCCACCGGTCGGTGAGGCCGGGGTAGGCGGTGCCGAAGGTGCGCTCGTCCGTCAGGTCCCACGTGATGAGCTGCCCGTCCTGTGCCACGGTGAGCACAGCACCCCCGTCGGCGGCCGTCTCCACCTGCTGCACCGCGCCGACGTGGCCCGTCAGGGACTCGCTGTGCGACCAGGCACCGGTCCGTGGATCCACCGTCCACAGCTCCACCTGGCCGTCGTCGCCCAGTGTCACCGCCGTCTCTCCTCCGGGCACGATGACGGCGTCCTGCACCCGGGCCCGGTGCACGTCCAGTACCTGCACCGCCCGGCCGCGGGCGTCGTAGCGGGTGACCGCGCCGTCGGACCAGAGCTGGAGCGCTCCGCTCGGCGTGGCCACGAACTCGAGGCTGGTCGCCGGTCGCGGTTCCAGCCGGAGCCGTACGTACCGCCCGTCGGGCACGGACATCCGGTAGGCATGGCTCTGGTCGCTGGTCCACGCCACCACGGCGGAGGCGTCCTGGGTGAAGGCCGCCTCGAAGGCGAGGAACCCGTTGCTGCTCTGGGTGCTGCGGCGGATGGAGGCCAGCAGCGTCACCTCGCCGGTCGTCGGGTCCACCCTTGCCAGGCGGCCGCGGTAGCCGGTGCGCGGGCCCTCCCAGTCGCCGACGAACAGCATCAGCCGACCGTCCGGGGTGAAGGCCACGTCGCGCGGGAACCCGCCCAGCGCGTCGACGTCAGGCCCTGGCAGTCGGTCGCCGCCGACCGTGTAGGCCCTGAAGGTGGGCTCGGAGTTGACACCGACGATGGTGTCTCCGTCGGGGGAGATCGCCAGGTGCTCGGGCCCCCAGTCGTCCTCGGCGATGACGTGTGGAGGCTGCGAGGAACCGGGTTGCCACGCCATCACGCGGGGTGATCCCCCTCCGATCGCGATCGTCATCCAACGCCCGTTCGCGCTCAGTGAGGTCTCCTCGACGCCCTCGGTGGAGAGCTGGTGCACCCCGGTCGCCCGGCGGTGCTCGACCAGGGCGTCCAACAGCCCGTCCTCGGTGGCGGGGGTGGCCTGGGTGCGGACTGCTGCGACGGCGAGCAGCAAGGACAGGTCCAGCGAACGTGCCGTGGACGACAGTGCCGCCAGCCGGTTGGCGTCGGCCACCGTGCCCGCCGCGCGCGCCTCGGACGCACGCTGGGTGGCGGTGCGCTGGAAGACGGCTGCGACGGCGACGGACACGAGGGCGACGACGAGCGCGGCGGCCAGCACCATCGCGAGCCGGCGGGTACGCCGCCTGCCGGCAGCCTCGGCGGCCGCCCGAGCCCGGGCGGCCCGGAGCTCGGCGTCGGCGTGCGCGACGCCGGCCTCGACGAACTCCCGCTCCAGCTCGGTCGGGCCCGCGTCGGGGTCGGCCGCCCACTCGGCCGCGGCCTCGAGCCGGGCACCGCGGAACAGCTCGTCCGTCGGCCGTCCGTGCGCCTCCCACTCGACCGCGGCCGGCGCGAGGTGCCGGCGCACCGCTCGGCCGACCGCGTCGTCCTGCAGCCAGGCGCCGAGCCGGGGCCACGCGGTGAGCAGCGCCTCGTGGGCCACCTCGAGGTGGCTGCCGTCCCGCGCGAGCAGCCGGCGACCGACCAGGGTCTCGACGACCAGGCCGGTGAGGGCGGGGTCGGCTCCCTCGAGGGCCAGCTCGGCAGCCGGCATCCTCCGGGCCCGCAACGTGCCCTCCTGGTCCTGCTCGGCGAGTCGCACCAGGACCCGGCGGGCGAGCGGCTGCGCCTCGGTGGGCAGCGATGCGTACGCGTCCTCGGCGGAGCGGGCGACCGCCCCGCTGACACCGCCGGTGGCGAGGTAGCCGCCGAGCGTCAGTGCGCCGTCCCGCCGTCGCTCCCAGGTCTCGGCGAGCGCCGTCGAGAGCAGCGGGAGCGCCCCCGTACGGCCCAGGACGTCGCGCACCGCCACGTCGGTCAGCTCGGCCTCGACGGTGTGCCCGGCTGCGCGGGCGGGCTCCTCGACCACCTCGCGGAGCTCGGTCTCGGTCAGTGGCGGGACCATCACCAGAGCCCCGAGCAGGCGTGGGGCGAGGTCGGGGTGCTCGGCCAGCCGGCCCACGTGGTCGCCCCGCACCACCAGCACGCACCGGACGACGATCTCGTCCTCGAGCAGCCCCAGCAGGGTGTCGAGGAAAGCCGTACGTTCCCCGTCCGGGGTGCCGGTCGACCACAGCTGCTCCAGCTGGTCGCAGACGAGCAGCACCGGTGCCGGCGGGGAGTCTTCTCCGGTGAGCGGGGCCAGGTCGTCGACAGGTCGCGGCCCCGGCACGATGACGAGCGGCTCCCACGCCTCGCTCCCGGGCAGGGCACCGGAACCGAGCGCAGGCACCAGGCCGGCGCGCGCCACGGACGACTTCCCTGCGCCGCTGGACCCGGACAGGACCAGCAGCCGGTGGTCCACCAGCGCGGTGACCAGCGTGCCGACGAGCCGGTCGCGCCCGCGGAAGACCGCGGCGTCGGCGGCCTCGTAGCGGGCGAGTCCCTTGTAGGGACAGCCCGTGACGGTCGCCGTCGGCGGTGGCGCTGCGGCCCGACGGCGCGGCGACGCGTCGAGGTCGAGCGCGGGGTCCTGGTCCAGGATCGCCTGCTCCAGCTCGCGCAGCCGGGTGCCGGGCTCGACCCCGAGCTCGTCGACCAGCACACCGCGTGCGCCGCGCAGCGACTCGAGCGCGTCGGCCTGCCGCCCGCAGCGGTAGAGCGCCAGCGCCTGCAGCGCCCACCACGTCTCGTGCAGCGGCCGCTCGCGGACCAGCCGGCCCAGCTCCGGCACGGCCTCGGCATGGCGGCCGAGGGCGAGCTCGGCCTCCCAGTACGCCTCCAGGCAGTGGTCGCGGACACCCTCCAGGCGTTCCCGCTCGCCCTCGAGGTCGGGGGCGTCGGGCCAGTCGGCGTACGGACGCCCGCGCCAGAGGCCCAGCGCCCGTCCCAGCAGGTCGTCCGCGGTGTCGACCTCGCCAGCCGCGAGCAGCGCCCGGCCCCGGGCCGCCAGGTCGGCGAAAGCGGTCGCGTCCAGGTGGTCGCGGTCCAGCGCGAGCGCGTACCCGTCGTGCCGTCGAACGACGTGGCGGCCCGGCGAGCCGGTGGGCCGGTCGGGCTCGAGGGCGGTGCGCAGCCGGACGACGTGGGCCTGCAGCGACTTGCGGCCGGTGCGCGGCGGCGCGCCGTCCCACAGCACCTCGAGAAGCCGGTCGACGCTGACCGAGGCCGGGGACGCCGCGGCCAGGGCGGCCAGCAGTCGGCGCTCCTTGGCCCCCGGGACTGCGACGACCGCGTCGTCGTCCCCCCGTACCTCCAGTGGCCCGAGAACGGCCAGCTGCATCCGTTCAGAGTAGGACCGGCCGGTTGTGGTCCGGTAGAGCCCGGGATCCGCCGCTGCGGGACGGGGGAGGCGGGTAGAACTACGCATGTACGGCCGCACGCCGCAGGCGTAGCGTGGCCATGCTCTGAGGGGGTGGGCACGGTGGTCGCACTGGGCTTGGCAGGAGTGCTGACGGGGGCGTTGCTCGGGATGTCGGGCTACGTGCCGCCGGCCGACACGTTCGGCACGATGGGGCACGACCGGATGCGGGGCACACCCCAGGTCGACCGCATCAACGCGCTGGGTGGGCACGACGTGGTGTGGGGGCTGCCGGGCGACGACTGGATCAAGGGCGCGCGGGGCCTGGACCGGTTGTGGGGGATGGGCGGGTCGGACGCCCTCTTCGGCAACTACGACGCCGATGTCCTCCTCGGAGGCGCGGACGGTGACCGCCTGAAGGGCGACGAGGGTGAGGACGTGCTGCGCGGTGGCGCGGGTGCCGACAAGCTGGCAGGCGGCACGGACGACGACGACCTCATGGGCGCGGCCGGTGCTGACGGGTTGGGCGGCAGCGACGGCGCGGACGAGCTCTGGGGAGGCAACGGGCGCGACCGGCTCCGGGGCGGCGATGGCGGCGACCTCCTCCTCGGCGGCCTCGACGCCGACGAGATCGACGCGCAGGACGGCATGGACCGGGTCGTGCCGGGCCAGGGCGCCGACCGCGTGGACCTGGTGGACGCTCGGGGTCGACGGGCCGCAGACGCCGTACGCCTGGCGCCGGACGCTCGGCGTGACCGGGTCGAGTGCGACCCGCTCGACACGGTCGTGCTGCTGGGTGATCCGGACCCGCTCGACGTGTTCGACGGCTGCGACGAGATCGTCACGCGAGACTGAGCTGCATGGTCCGGATCGCCACGTGGAACCTGGAGAACCTGTTCCTGCCCGGTGACGTGTCCGGAGCGCCCGACGACCGGGAGGCCTACGAGGCCAAGCTCGACGGCCTGGCCGCGGTGGTCGCGGACCTGCTGCCCGACGTGATGGCGGTCCAGGAGGTGGGTGACCCCGAGGCGCTGGCCGACCTCGCCGACCGGCTCGACGGCGACTGGGGGACCGCACTGGCCGATCCCGACGGCCGCGGCATCCGGGTCGGCTTCCTGGCCCGGTCGGCCCTGACCAACGTCGAGCAGGTGCGTGACTTCCCCGAGGGGATCGGCCCGGTCCAGGTCGACGACGACCGGACGACGATCAACGCGCTCGGCCGGCCCGCGCTGCGGGCCCGGGTGCGGGCGGGCGGCCGGACGATCGACCTCGTCTCCGTCCACCTGAAGTCCAAGCTGCTCACCTTCCCCGACGGCCGGTTCAGCCCCCGCGACGAGGGCGAGCGGGCGCGCTACGCGGTCTACGCGCTGCACCGGCGCGCGGCCGAGGCTGCCGGCGTCCGGGAGTACGCCACCGCGCTGCTCGAGGAGGGCGCGGACGTCGTGGTGGCGGGGGACCTCAACGACGAGCCGCAGGCGGCGACCACCCAGATCCTGCTCGGTCCGCCGGGCTCGGAGGTCGGCACCGGCGGCTTCGACCAGCCGGACGCGGGCGACCCGCTGCGGCTGTGGAACACCGCCGGCTTCATCGACCCCGCGCAGCGCTGGTCGCGCGTCTACCACGGGCGCGAGGAGCTGATCGACCACGTGCTCTGCTCGGAGCGGCTGGTCCGGGCCGTCGAGCTCGCCACCCCCTGGCCGGTCGAGGTCGCCTCGATCGGCGACCACCCGGTCCAGCGCCGCAACGAGCCGGCCTCCGACCACCGGCCGGTGGTCGTCGACCTGGCCGACGCCTGATCGCTTCAGGCCACGCGTACGGGGAACCGGACGACTGCGTCGAAGAAGTAGCCGCCGTCGTTGTAGGGCGTGGTGAGCGGCTGGGTGCGTCCCGCGACGTCGGTCGCCCTCGCCATCAGCACGTGCGCACCGGGTACGCCTCCGGACCAGCGGTGCCGCCACCGGGTCCACGCCGTCCCGGGTTCGACCAGCTCGGCGGAGGTCCACCTGGTGCCGCCGTCCTCGCTGACGTCGACGCGGGCGATGCGGCCGGCGCCGCTCCACGAGCGCCCGGTCAGGACGGCTCCGCCGGCGGGCAGCGTCGCTCCCTCGGCGAGCTCCCAGGCGCTGCGGACCGGGTTGACCGTGAGCGGCGGGGAGCCGACCGGATACGAGCCGCCCGTCATCCGGTACCACTTCGTGTTCCACGGCGAGGTCTGCGCCGTGGTCGAGACGCGCAGCGAGCCGAGCCACTTGATCGAGCCGATGCCGACCCAGCCCGGAAGGACCAGGCGCAGCGGCGCACCGTGGTCGGGCAGCAGGTCGCGGCCGTTCATCCCCCACGCGAGCAGCGCGTCGTCGTACGCCTTGGCGATGGGGAACGGGCGTCGCACCCTGCCGTAGTCGGTCCCCTTGTCGACGTAGTTGGGGTCCAGCCCGGTCGCCATGACGTCCACCGCGTCTCCCCGGATCCCGCCGACGTGCTCGAGCAGGTCGGCGAGCCGAACGCCCTCCCACGTGACGGCGCCGACCGAGCCGAGCTTCCACGGCGTGCCCGAGACGGTCTGGCCCTGCTGGCTGCCGAAGTAGCTGCGTCCGTTGCCGGTGCATTCGTGCACCGTGGTCCGGCGAACGACGGGGAGCCGGTGCCTGAGCTCGGCCAGGGTCACCCGGCGGCCACGGTCGCGCACCAGGCCGTCGCCGAAGACCTGCAACGTGTAGCCGAGCCCGATCACCGGGGTGCGCGTGTGGTTGCGCACGAACAGCCGGGACGGGTCCATCAGGTGGTCCACGGGGGAGACGGCGTCCCAGCGCATCTCGGCGTTGGTGCCGTAGTCGAAGAAGGTGGTGGCCGGCGTCGGCTTCAGGATCGCCGGGTAGGTCGCCGACGCGGGCGAGCGCAGCAGTGCTGGGGTCGCGACCCCGGCGCCGGCGAGGGCACGGACCACGGAGCGGCGGGTGAGGTGCAGCGAGTCGTCGTGCATAAAGTGATGTTACTACACTGAATTACTAAAGAATAGATGTGCGAGTTTCACTCGAGTGGCCGCACCCCTCTGCGAAGGCAGGTGCCTCAGCCACTACGCGACCTCGGCCTCCATGGCCGCGACGTAGTCGCGCTTGACCGCACGCCACGCCTCGTCGGTCATCGTGCGGCGCCAGTACGGCGAGCACGACATGTCCTGGCGGGGCACCCCGCGGTCGGTGAGCAGGTGGCGGCGGATGTCGCGGATCTCGTCGGCCTCGCCGTGCACGAAGGCGTGCACCCGGCCCGCCGGGAACCGTGCGGTCCGGACGGCGGCCGGCAGCAGCCACGGGTCGTCCTCGGCCCCCGAGCGGTGCAGCCACAGCAGGTCGAGGTCGGCGTCGGTCTCGAGCGGGAGCTCGTGGTCCGGGCCGTCGCACAGCAGCCGGACCACCGCCCGGGCGTCGGCAGGGAGGTCGGCCAGGGAGCGCGCGATCGCCGGCAGCGCGGACTCGTCGCCGACGAACAGGTGCCAGTCGGCCGTGGGATCGGGACGGTAGCCGCCACCGGGTCCCTCGAAGACCAGCACGTCGCCCGGCTTCGCGCCGGTGGCCCAGCGCGCGGCCACGCCGCCCCCGTGGACGGCGAAGTCGACCGTCAGCTCGCGGCGCTCGGCGTCCCACGCCCGCACGGTGTAGCGACGGCGGACCGGCCACGCCTCCCGGGGATGGCGCGCCTTCATCTCACTCGGGTCGAACACCCCGTCGTACGGCGCCCCGTCGGGTGGCAGCGCCACGTTGATGTAGGCGTCGGTCGCCTCGGGGACCTCGAGGTCGGCGAGGTCGCCGCCACCGAGGACGACGCGCACCATGGTGGGGGTGAGGGGCGAGGCGGAGAGGACGTCGGCATGCACGAGATTAGGTTAGCCTAACCTGAACAAGCGCGACAGTCGGGTCCCGCACCGTGGCAGGCTGGCGCCCATGCCGGGTCGCCACGTCGTCGTGCTGGTCGAGGGCGCGAGCGATGCCGCGGTGGTCGAGCTGCTCGCCGACGGGACCGGCCCCGACCTCGAGGTGGTCGCCATGGGCGGGGTCACCAACGTCGCCCACCACGTACGCCGCCTGGCCGACCGGTCGCCGTCGCCCGTCGTGCTCGGACTCTGCGACTCCGGCGAGCGACGCTTCCTCGAGCGGGCCGACCCGCCGCTGGACGCGATCCTCGTGTGCGACCGCGACCTGGAGGAGGAGCTGATCCGCGCCGTCGGACCCGAGCAGGTGCTCGCCGTGCTGGAGGAGCTGTCCGAGCTCGACCGGTTCCGCACCTTCCAGGGGCAGCCGGAGTGGCGCGAACGGCAGCTCGCCGACCAGCTCCGCCGGTTCGCCGGCACCCGGTCCGGTCGCAAGGCCGTGCTCGCCCGGGCGCTCGCGGGACGGCTGCGGCCCGACCGGGTCCCGGCGCCGCTGGCGGACCTGGTCGCGACCGCGCGTCGCCACCTCGGCTGACGGCGTTCAGTCGCCGACGAGCTCGATGCTCTCGGCGGCGAGCAGCACCGCGCCCACCAGGCTGGCGCGGCTGCCGAGCTCGCTCGCGACGACCGGCGTCTGGGCGACCGCGTCGAGGGCGTGGCGGCGCAGCCCGGTGCGGGCGGGGCCGAGCAGCAGGTCGCCGGCCCGCACCATCTCGCCGCCGAGGATCACCACGGAGGGGTTGAGCAGGTTGACCAGGCTGGCCAGGGCCCAGCCCAGGTGGAGCCCGGCGTCCTCCAGCGCGCGCCGGGCGGAGACGTTGCCGGAGGTCGCCTCGTCGACGAGGTCCTGCAGGGTGGCGCCGGGGAGGGTCGCGGAGACCAGCCGCAGGATGTGCTCGCTCGAGGTGTAGGTCTCCAGGCAGCCGCGGCTGCCGCATCGGCACATCGGCCCCTGGTCGCTGACGGTGAGGTGGCCGATCTCGCCGGCGGTGCCGTCGGCGCCGTGGAAGAGCCGGTCGTCGACGACGATCCCCGCCCCGACGCCGCTGGCGATCTTGACGAAGACCAGGGTGTTGTGGCCGCGCCCGGTGCCCTGCCGGTGCTCGGCCAGGGCGCCGAGGTTGGCGTCGTTCTCGACCTGCACGGGGACCCCGAACACCTCCGCGGCGGCGGCGCCGGCGTCGACGTCCTCCCAGCCGGGGAAGATCGCCGCGGAGCGTACGACGTTGTTCTTGACCGGGGCCGGCAGTCCGAGACCTACCTGCCGCAGCGGGCCGCGGCCGTCGAGCAGGCGGTGCAGGATCGAGGAAGCGAGGTCGAGCGCCTCCTCGTGGCTCAGCTGGTCGGTGGTGCGGGTCCGCTCCTCGGCGAACACCCTGCCGGTCAGGTCGCCGACCGCGACCGCCACGTGGCTGTGGCCGAAGTCGACACCCGCCACCAGTCCGGCGGTGGGGGAGAGCCGGATCGAGGAACCCCGGCGGCCGCTGCCCGGCTCGGACTCGACGAGGCCGGCGGTGCTCAGCTCGCGCACGATGTTGGACACCGTGGCGGGCGCCAGGCCGGTCAGCCGGGCCAGCTCGGCCTGGGTCGGCGCCCCGTCCGCGAGGGCGGTGCGCAGCGCCGCGAGCACCCGGCTCTGGTTGGCGGCCCGCAGCGATGCCGTCGACCCGGGCGCGCTCGGCGTACGGGACGGCGGGGTCATGGCGCACACCATGCAGCCCGACGGCCGTATTGGTCAAGAGTTGTCGACTACCTGTTGATCGAAACCCAATATCCACTTTTTGTCTTCAACTCTTGACCGCAACAGTGTGACGCCCGACACTCGTTCGAAACACACACACACGCCGTTGCAGCGCTGCTGCACGAGCCGGAGGAGAACCACCGTGTCCACACCCCTGACCCGCGTCGCGGCCCTGGGCGCCACGACGGTCATCGCCCTGGGTGCCACCGCCTGCGGCGCCAACGACCCCGAGAGCGGTGGCGACAGCAGCGGCGGTGGCGGCGCCACCATCGCGCTGCTGCTGCCCGAGACCCAGACCACCCGCTACGAGACCTTCGACAAGCCGCTGTTCGAGGCCAAGGTCGGCGAGCTCTGCGCCGACTGCGAGGTGTCCTACTACAACGCCGACCAGGACGAGGCCAAGCAGGCCCAGCAGGTCGACTCGGCCATCAACGAGGGCGCCGCCGTGATCGTGCTCGACCCGGTCAACGGTGCGGGCGCGGGCGGCATGGTCACCTCCGCGCAGGACGCCGACATCCCCGTGGTCGCCTACGACCGGTTCATCGCCGAGGCCGACTACTACATGTCCTTCGACAACGAGACCGTCGGCAAGATGCAGGGCGAGGCGCTCGTCGACGCGATGGGCGACAAGGGCAGCATCCTGATGCTCAACGGCGCTCCCAGCGACCCCAACGCCGCCCAGTTCAAGTCCGGCGCCCACAGCGTCATCGACAAGAGCAACCTCGAGATCCTCGCCGAGTTCGACAACCCGGACTGGACCCCCGAGAAGGCGCAGGGCTTCGTCAACGACCAGCTCAGCAAGTACGACCCCACCGAGATCAACGGCATCTACGCCGCCAACGACGGCCAGGCCGGCGGCGCCATCGCGGCGATGACCGGTGCGGGCGTCGACCCGGCGGACCTGCCGCCGGTGACCGGGCAGGACGCCGAGCTCGCCGCCATCCAGCGGATCATCGCCGGTGAGCAGGAGATGACCATCTACAAGCCGATCCCGATCGAGGCCGAGACCGCCGCCGAGGTGGCCGTCAAGCTCGCCGACGGCGAGGAGATCAGCGGCACCAGCGACACCGGCATCGAGCTGACCGAGTACGAGGGCGTCCCGTCGTTCATCTTCGACCCGATCGCCGTCACCGTCGACAACGTCAACGACACGGTGGTCGCCGACGAGTTCTACTCCGTCGACGAGATCTGCACCGACGAGTACGCCGACGCGTGCTCGGAGGCCGGCATCAGCTGATGACGCAGTCGACCACTGTGCCCACCACGGGACCGGTCAGGGAGAGCGTGCTCTCCCTGACCGGGGTCAACAAGCGCTTCGGCGCCGTGCAGGCCCTCACCGACGTCTCGCTGCAGGTGGCGCCGGGTGAGGTGGTCGCCCTCGTGGGCGACAACGGTGCCGGCAAGTCCACCCTGGTCAAGATCATCTCCGGGGTCTACGGGGCCGACGGCGGCGAGATCGTCTTCGACGGCAAGAGGGTCTCGATCTCCGGCCCGGCGGAGGCCCAGCGGTTGGGCATCGCGACGGTGTTCCAGGACCTGGCTCTCTGCGACAACCTCGACGTCGTCGCCAACCTGTTCCTCGGGCAGGAGCACAGCCGGGTCAGCGTCCTGGACGAGGTCGGGATGGAGAAGGAGGCGTGGCGGCTGCTGCGCACGCTGTCCGCCAAGATCCCCTCGGTCCGGATCCCGATCGCGTCGCTGTCGGGCGGCCAGCGCCAGACGGTGGCGATCGCCCGGAGCCTCGTCGGCAAGCCCAAGGTCGTGATGCTCGACGAGCCGACCGCGGCGCTGGGCGTCGCGCAGACCGCCGAGGTCCTCAACCTGGTCGAGCGGCTCCGCGAGACCGGGCTCGGCGTGATCCTGATCAGTCACAACATGGCCGACGTGCAGGCGGTCGCCGACCGGATCGTGGTGCTGCGCCTGGGCCGCAACGCCGCCGACTTCCGGGTCGAGGAGGCCACCACGGCCGAGCTGGTCGCCGCCATCACCGGCGCGTCCGACAACGTCGTGACCAAGCGCGCGTCCCGGACGGCCCTCGCGCACGAGGCCGCCGAGCAGGAGCGCCAGGAGGGCCGCACCGATGGCTGACACCGAGACCCGCGACGCGGCCGAGGCGTCGGTCGCCGCCGACCTCGCCGACGAGCGGCTGATCCAGAGCCAGGGCCTCGGCGGATACCTGCGCGCCCAGGCCACCCGGCTCCGCTCCGGCGACCTCGGCAACCTGCCGGTCATCATCGGGCTGGTCGCGATCTGCTTCGGGTTCTACCTCGACAACGTGCGGTTCCTGTCGTCGCGCAACATCGTGTCGATCACCCAGTACGCCGCCCCGATCGGCATCATCGCGCTCGGCATCGTGCTGGTGCTGCTGCTCGGCCAGATCGACCTGTCGGTCGGGTCGGTGAGTGGCATGGCCGCCGCGGTGATGGCCGTGCTGATGGTCAACCAGGGGATGTCGACGTTCGTCTCGATGCTCGGCGGGACCCTCACCGGCGTGGCCGTCGGGCTCCTGTACGGGCTGTTGTTCACGCGCATAGGCGTGCCGTCGTTCGTGTTCTCGCTGGCCGGGCTGCTCGCCTTCCAGGGCGTGCTGCTCTACGTGCTCGGCGACAACGGCACCATCAACCTGCCCAGCGACTCCTACCTGCTGGAGTTCACGCGGTTCAGCTTCGTCACCGGCTGGGCGTCGTACGCGATCGTGCTCCTGATCGTCGGGGTCTACCTGGGCTCGCAGTGGCGGACCAGCCAGCAGCGCAAGGCAGCCGAGCTCGCGCCGCCGTGGTGGCCGCTGGTGCTGACCAAGGCGGTGCTGCTCGCGGGCGGTCTGGGCTTCCTCACCTACTACGTCAACATCGACCGCGGCTTCAGCTACCTGTGGTGGCTGTTCTTCGCCATGGTGGTCGTGGTCGACTTCGCGCTGCGCCGCACCGTCTGGGGACGCCACGTCTTCGCGGTCGGCGGCAACGTCGAGGCCGCCCGGCGCTCGGGCATCAAGGTGGACCGCGTGTTCATGTCGGTGTTCGTGCTGACCTCCACGCTGGCCGCGGTCGGCGGGTTGGTCGGCGCCGGGCTCCAGACCAGCGTCTCGCAGGCCACCGGCACGACCGACACCAACCTGACCGCGATCGCCGCCGCGGTCATCGGCGGCACCAGCCTCTTCGGCGGGCGCGGCTCGGCGTGGGCGGCGCTGCTCGGGATCCTGGTGCTGCAGGCGATCACCAGCGGCCTCAACCTGGCCGGGGTGGAGTCGGAGGTGCGGTTCATGGTGACCGGCGCGGTGCTGCTGATCGCCGTCGCCATCGACTCGGTGTCGCGGCGGGCCCGCTCCAGCAGCGGACGCGGCTAGCGAGGTCGTCCACAGAGTCATGGACTTGGCCGTCCGGCCGGGGTCAGCTCCCGGCCGGGCGGCGCATCGGCAGGTGCGGGATGCCGTCGTCGAGGAACTCGGCGCCGTCGACGGCGAAGCCGAGCGACTCGTACCACCCGGCCAGCGGCGCCTGGGCGTCCAGCACCACGTCCTTGTCCGGGCAGACCTGCAGCGCCGTCTCCATCACCACGTCCGCCAGCCCGCGACCGCGCGCCGACGGGGCGAGCGCCACCCGGCCGATCCGCCAGGTGGTGGCGTCGTCCAGGACCCGCGCGTAGCCGACGACCCGGTCGTGCTCGCGGAGCAGCACGTGCCGCGTGCCGGGCTCGTCGTCGCGGCCGTCGAGGTCGCCGTACGGACACTCCTGCTCGACCACGAAGACGTCCTGGCGCAGCTTCCACACGGCGTACGCCGTGACGGGGTCGAGGGCGGCGAAGGGCATCGCGTCGACGGTGATCATCGGAGGAACTCCAGGGCCTGCCGCCGCGCCGTCCGGGCCTCGGGGACGAAGGGCAGCATCGGGTAGACGTGGATGAGGTCGGGCTGCTCGACGTAGGTGAGGTCCCACCCGGCCTCCCGACCACGTGCCGCGAGCAGCCGACAGCCCGGCAGCAGGATGTCGCGGGTGCCGCAGAACATCAGCGTCCGGGGCAGCCCGGTGAGGTCGGCGAGCGCCGGGCTCACCTCGGGCCGGCCGAGGTCGGCCTCGGAGCCGGCCCACCAGCGCGCGTAGGCGTGCAGCTTGCCGAGGAACAGCCACGGGTCCCGCGCGGCGTACGCCGCCGTCTCGGGGGTCGAGGTCGTGAGGTCGGCCCACGGCGAGAGCAGCAGCAGCTCGCTCGGCTGCGGTCCGCCCCGGTCGCGCAGCGCGAGCGCCAGGGCCAGTGCGTAGCCGCCGCCTGCGGAGTCGCCGACCAGCGAGGTCCGGCCCTCACCCGCCCACCGGGCGGCCAGCCCGGTCATCGCGGCGAACGAGTCGCGCCAGGAGTGACCGGGGGCGAGCGGGTAGTCGGCGACGACCACCCGCGCCCGGAGCCTCCGAGCGAGCCGGGCCACGAAACGGACGCTGAACGCGTCCACCGGCGACATGAACGCGCCGCCGTGGACGTGGAACAGCGTGCGCTGCGGCTCGACGTGGCGCGGCGTGACGACGTGGACCGGGAACCCGGCCGGCAGCTCCTCGGTGACGACCGAGAACCGGCGGTCGAAGCCGGGCACCAGCCGGGTCGGCAGGCTCCGGTCGAGCCCCTGCTGCCACTGCTCGACCCGCGCCCGCTCGGTCGGCTCGTCGACCAGCTCGCGCGAGCGGCGCACCCGGGGCACGGCGTACGCCAGCAGCTGGTGGCGTCGGCTCGGCATGGCGTGACCCTAGCCGCCGGTGGCGGGGCGGTGTCACGACCGCCGTCCGGCCGGTGTCCCCATGCACAACGGCCACCGACACCAGGAGGAGAGATGCCCAGCAGCAGCGCGTTCCGGGTTCCCGCGGGCGACGATCACCGGGGCGTACGGCGCCGCGATCCAGTGGCTCTGCCGCCCCCGCGCTCACGCTGACCCTGGACGGCGAGCTCGACACCGTCATCACCTTCCACCTCGAGGACGGCCTGGTCACCGGGCTCTCCGTCCTGCGCGACCCGGAGAAGCTGGGCCGGCTGGGGGAGGCCACGCCGCTGCGGCGCTGAGGCGTAGGGTTGCGTCGTACAGACAGGGGAGCCCGTGTCGCGGGCTGAGAGTGCGGAGATCCGCAGACCCTCCGAACCTGATCCGGTTCACACCGGCGTAGGGAGTCGCACGGATGCAGACTGTTCGCCACGTCCTGCTCGCCGCCGTCGCGCTCGTGGTGCTCGCGGGCTGCAGCCTGATGGGCGGGTCCGAGCCCGAGGCGTCCGACCAGGGCAGCCCGCCCGAGGAGGTCGTGCTCGTCACCCACGAGTCGTTCGCGCTGCCGAAGCCGTTGCTGCGCCAGTTCGAGGAGGAGTCCGGCTACCGGCTCGAGGTCCGCAGCAGCGGTGACGCCGGTGCGCTGACCACCAAGCTCGCCGTCACCAGCGACGACCCCACCGGCGACGTCGCCTACGGCGTGGACAACACCTTCGCCTCGCGGGCGCTCGACGAGGGGGTCTTCGACACCCTCGACGTCGACCTGCCTGCGGGGGCCGGCGACTACGTCCTCCCCGGCGACGACGGCGAGCGGCTGGCCCCCGTCGACAACGGAAACGTCTGCGTCAACGTCGACACCACCTGGTTCGAGGAGCGGGACCTCGCGCCGCCGGAGACGCTCGACGACCTCACCGACCCGGCGTACGAGGGGCTGTTCGTCACCCCCTCGGCGCTCTCGAGCTCGCCCGGGCTGGCCTTCCTGCTGACCACCGTGGCGGCGTACGGCGAGGACTGGCCGGCGTACTGGGAGGACCTGCTCGACAACGGCGCGCTCGTCGTCGACGGCTGGACCGACGCCTACTACGGCGACTTCACCCAGGGCGGCGAGGGTGGCGACCGGCCGATCGTCCTCTCCTACGACTCCTCGCCGGCGTTCACCGTCCCGAAGGGCTCGGACGAGTCGACCACCCGCGCGCTGCTCGACACCTGCTACCGCCAGGTCGAGTACGCCGGCGTGCTCTCCGGCGCGGCCAACCCCGAGGGCGCTCGCGAGCTCGTGGAGTTCCTGCTGTCCGAGGACGTCCAGGCGGCGCTGCCCGACTCGATGTACGTCTTCCCGGTCCGGGACGGGGTGCCGCTCCCCGACGCGTGGGCCCGTCACGCCGAGCAGCCGTCCGACCCGTACTCGCTCGACCCGGAGCAGGTCGCCTCGGAGCGCGACGCGTGGCTCGCGGAGTGGCGCGACCTCGTGACCGGCTGACCCCCACGATGACCCGACGCCTGCTGGGCCTCGCCGCGCTGGCCGTCGTGCCCGTGCTGGCGATGGTCGCGTTCTTCGTGGTGCCGGTGGTCGCGATGGTCTCGCTGGGCCTCGGGAGCGGCGACGCCAGCCCGGTGGGGGCGCTGGAGGTGCTCACCCGCGAGCGGACCCACAGCGTGGTGCTGTTCACGCTGGTCACGGCCGCGGCCGGGACCCTGCTGTCCGTGGCGCTCGGGCTGCCGGCCGCCCACGTCCTGCACCGCACCGCGCTGCCGCTCCGGGGCGCGGTACGGGCGGCGCTGCTGGTGCCGTTCGTGCTCCCCACGGTCGTGGTCGGGGTCGCCTTCCGGCAGCTGCTGCGCGACGGCGGACCGCTCGGGGCGCTGGGGCTCGACCAGACGCCGGTCGCCATCGTGCTCGGCCTGGTGTTCTTCAACGTGGCGGTCGTGATCCGGGTGGTCGGCAGCGCCTGGGAGTCGCTGGACCCGCGTCCGGCCCAGGCGGCCGCCACCCTCGGCGCCTCGCCCGCCACCGTCTTCCGGACGATCACGCTCCCGGCCCTGCGGCCCGCGGTCGTCTCCGCTGCAACGGTGGTCTTCCTGTTCTGCGCCACCGCGTTCGGCATCGTGCTCACCCTCGGTGGCGCGAGGTACGCCACCGTCGAGACCGAGATCTGGCTGCTGACGACCACGCTGTTCGACCTGCAGGCCGCCGCGGCGCTGTCGCTGCTGCAGCTGGTCGTCGTGGCCGTGCTGCTGCTGGCGGCCCGGCGGGTGCGGACCGTCGCACCGACCGCGCGGCGCTCGGTCCCGCCCCGGCGGCCCGGCCGGGCCGACGCCGTACCGCTCGGGGCCACGCTGCTGCTCCTGCTCTTCGTCGCGCTGCCCGTCGCTGCCCTCGTCGTCGGGTCGCTGCGGGTCGACGGGCGGTGGAGCCTGGCCAGCTATGCGGCGCTGTCGACCACCGGCGACCAGCAGGCGCTGCTGGTGCCGGTGACCGACGCGCTGGGCAACTCGCTGCGTACCGCGGTCGACGCGACGTGGATGTCGCTCGGCACCGGCCTGCTGGTCGCGCTGATCGTCACCCGCCGCTCCCGGTCGACCACCGAGCGGCGGGTGCGCGGGGTGCTCGACGGCTTCTTCATGCTGCCGCTGGGGGTCTCGGCGGTGACGCTGGGGTTCGGCTTCCTGGTCGCCCTCGACCAGCCGCCGCTGGACCTGCGCGACAGCCCGTTGCTGGTGCCCGTGGCGCAGGCGCTGGTCGCGCTGCCGCTGGTCGTCCGGACGCTGGTGCCGGTGCTGGCGGGCATCGACGACCGGCAGCGGCAGGCCGCCGCGTCGCTGGGGGCCGGTCCGCTGCGCACGCTCGCGACGGTCGACGTCCCGGTGCTGTGGCGGCCGCTGCTGGCCGGGGCCGGCTTCGCCTTCGCGGTGTCGCTGGGGGAGTTCGGCGCCACCTCGTTCCTCGCCCGCGACGACGCCCCGACGCTGCCGGTGGTGATCTTCCGGCTGCTGGGCCACCCGGGGGAGGCCAACTACGGCATGGCGCTCGCCGCGTCCTGCGTGCTCGCCGCCACCACCGCCCTCGTGATGCTGCTCGTCGAGCGGCTCCGGGTCCCGTCGCTGGGAGCCTTCTGACGTGCTGACGCTCCGTGACCTCACGGTCCGCTTCCCCGGCGCCGACGGCGACGGCACGGCTGCGGTCGACCGGGTGAGCCTCGACCTGCCCGACGGCGAGGTGCTGGCCGTCCTCGGACCCTCGGGCTGCGGGAAGTCGACGCTGCTGCGGGCGATCGCCGGGCTGGAGCAGCTCGCCGGCGGCAGCATCGCCTGGGACGGCCGCGACCAGGCCGGGGTGCCGACGCACCGGCGCGGCTTCGCGCTGATGTTCCAGGACGGCCAGCTCTTCGACCACCTCACGGTCGCGCGCAACGTCGGCTACGCGCTGCGGCTGCGCCGGGCCCCCGACACCGCGCACCAGGTGGCCGACCTGCTCGACCTCGTCGGCCTCCCGTCGTACGGCGACCGGATGCCCGGCACGCTGTCGGGCGGCGAGCGGCAGCGGGTCGCGCTGGCCCGCTCGCTCGCCGTACGTCCGCGGCTGCTGCTGCTCGACGAGCCGCTGTCCGCGCTCGACACCGGGCTGCGGGAGCGGCTGGCGGGCGACCTCGGCCGGATCCTCCGCGAGGCCGGGACGACCGCGTTGCTGGTCACCCACGACCACGAGGAGGCGTTCGCGGTCGCCGACCGGCTCGCGGTCATGCGTGCCGGCCGGATCGTGCAGCAGGGCGACATCGCCGAGGTGTGGCGCGCGCCGGTCGACCCGGAGACCGCGCTGTTCCTCGGCTACGCGCGGGTGCTGGCCGGGGAGCACGCCGGGCGGCTGCTCGCCGCGCTCGGCCTCGACCCGGGCCCGTCGGTCGCGCTGCGGCGCTCCGCGCTGGTCGTCGACGACGGGGGTCCGCTCGCGGGGACCGTGGTCTCCTCCCGGCTCACCCCCGAGCAGGTGCGGCTGGAGGTCGACGTACCGGGTGCGGGACGGCTGGATGCCGTGTCGCCGCTCGACCACCACCCCGCCACCGGCGACCGGGTCGGGATGCGGATCGACCGCACCAGGCTGGCGCTGGTCAGCGCGCCGGACCTCAGGAAGCCGCCCCTAGACTGACCCCCGTGTTCCGCCGGGCCTATGCACTCCTCGTGGGGACTGCTGTCGTCATGGGCCTGCTCGCGATCATCGCTGCGATCGTGCTCGACAAGCGGCTCGCCGACCCCGACGGCTTCCTCGGCCCGTCCTGGCTGCGGCTGCCGCTGCTGGTGACCGGTGCCCTGCTGGCGGACCTGCTGCCACGGACGCTCTGGTTCTCCCGCGGCCACCCCAGGCTCTGGCGCGGGATCGTCGAGGAGCGGCTCCGCACCCACTGGGGGCGCGAGCGGTGGATCCTGGTGATCCTCGGGATCGTCTGCTTCTACGTCACCTACGTCAGCTACCGCAACCTGAAGTCGTTCCTCCCCTTCATCCGCGAGGTGCGCTACGACCGGGAGCTGCACATCATGGACCGGGCCCTGATGTTCGGCCACGAGCCCGGCAACGTCATGCACGACCTGCTCGGCACCGGGGTGTCGGCCCACGTGCTCTCCTACATCTACCTGTGGTTCCTGCCGCTGGTGCCGCTCGCGGTCACGGCCTGGCTGGTGTGGTCGCGCAACCTGTCGTACGGCTACTGGTTCGTCACCGGCCAGGTGCTGGCGTGGACGCTCGGCACCATCTCCTACTACATGCTCCCCACGGTCGGCCCCGGCTTCTACGTCGCCTGGGTGTACAAGGACGTGGTGGACGCCGGGACCCCGACGTCGCAGCTGATGGACTCGTTGTCGGAGGCGCGCGAACGGGTCGTCTACGAGGGCATCGAGGGGGCGGTCCAGTCGACCGCCGGTTTCGCCAGCCTGCACGTCGCGATCACGCTGCTGGTCGCGCTGATGATCCAGTACACGCTCCACTCGCGGATCCTGCACTGGGTGGGCTGGACCAACTTCGCCCTCACGATCGTGGCGACGCTCTACTTCGGGTGGCACTACATCGCCGACGACGTCGCCGGCATCCTGATCGCCCTGCTCTCCTTCTACGTCGGCGGGCTGGCCAGCGGACAGAAGTTCGAGCGGCACGGGTTGGCGTCCCACCCGACGACGACGGACTCCCACGTCCCCGCCGACGTCGTCGACTGACCCCTCCGGAGGCACCCCGGCCGGCCCGATCGTGGGCCGGCGTACGGCTGCGCGTGAATTACAACCTTGTAGTTTGTCAAGGCGACACGCCTGGGGCTGGAGAAAAAATTGTGAAAAGTGTTCCTTAAGTGACGAATGGGGACTAGCGTCCAGCGTGGCCCGGACAGAGAGGAAGCTGCCCGGGCCGCGTCCACGACACACCCGTTCGAGCTGGAGGTAGTCCGAAGTGCGTGCGAGCGGAGTCGTCCTGGCCCTGACGCTGGTCCTCGCGGTCCCCCCGACCGCGGGAGGCATCGGCGCCGCCTGGGCGGACGATCCCGACACCCCCCCGAGCCGGACCGAGGTACGCGACGCTCGCGACGCGGTCCGGCAGCAGGCACGCAGCGTGACGACCGTCCAGTCCGAGCTGCTCGCCGCCAACCAGCGGCTCCAGGAGACCGCCGTCCAGGCGGCCCAGGCGAGCGAGGCGTGGAACGGTGCGCGGTACCGGCTCGAGCAGGCGCGCCGCGAGGCGGCCGCCGCTGGAGACCGGGCCGGTATCGCGCACGACGACGTGACGACGCAGCGGCAGGCGTACACCGACGCCGTCGTCGACTCCTACCAGATGGCCCCGGAGCTCTCCGCGGTCGTCTCCATCGTGCAGTCCGACGGGATCGACTCCGTCGTCGAGCAGGCGACCACGCTCTCGCAGACCGAGTCGGCCATGGAGACCCGCTATGACGGCTTCCGTGCCGCCTCGACGCTCGCCGACGTCGCCCACCAGCAGGCCACCGACGCCGAGGCCGAGGCCGCGCGGCTGCAGGTCGAGGCCCGTGAGGCCCGCGACGCCGCCGCAGCGGCGGCCGACGCCGCGGCGCAGGAGGCCGACGCGATCGCCGCCCAGAAGGAAGGGTTGATCGAGGAGCTGGCCCGGCTGCAGAACGTGAGCGTCGAGCTCGCCGAGGAGCGGCAGTCGGCCCTGGAGGCGCAGGCGCTCGCCGAGGCCGCCGCCGAGCGGCAGGCCGCGCAGGAGGCCCAGCAGGCGGAGGAGGCCGCCCAGCAGGCCGCGGCCGAGGCCGAGGCGGACGAGGCGCCGCAGCAGAACACGCCCGCGCCGGACCCCCAGCCCGCACCGGAGCCGCAGCCCGACCCCGAGCCGGCTCCCGCACCCCCGCCCGCGCCGACCCCGCCGACACCCCCCGCGCCCTCGGGTGGAGCCGGTGCGGCCATCGCCTTCGCCCGCGCGCAGCTCGGCGAGCCGTACCAGTGGGGCGCGGCCGGTCCGAGCGCCTGGGACTGCTCGGGCCTGACCATGGGCGCCTGGGGCGCCGGCGGCAAGTCGCTGCCCCACTACTCCGTGGCGCAGTACGAGCAGGCGACCCCGATCTCTCCGAGCAACCTGCAGCCGGGTGACCTCGTCTTCTGGGGATCCTCCAGCAGTGCCTCGTCGATCTACCACGTGGCCCTCTACGCCGGGAACGGCCAGATCATCCACGCCCCGCGCACCGGCCGGCCGGTGGTGCAGGAGTCGATGTACTACTGGATCGCGCCGAACTTCTACGCCCGGCCCTGATCCCGGCGGGGTTCCCGACCAGTAACTTGGGGCCATGGCCACCGACGTCGCCCCGGTCCCCACCCGTCCCGAGCTCGACGTGTCCGCCGTACGGCGGGTGCTCGACGGCCGCTACGCCGAGGTCCGCGACCTGGTGCGCAGCAACCTCGCC
The DNA here is from genome assembly GCA_963724225.1 of uncultured Actinomycetota bacterium. GTDB lineage: Bacteria > Actinomycetota > Actinomycetes > Propionibacteriales > Nocardioidaceae > Nocardioides. Next base: position 34,628 of record CAVRTX010000031.1, read on the forward strand.
GACTACGCCTCCGTGCTCGAGGAGGCCGAGACGCTCTCGACCGACGACTACCGCGACCGGGTGCGCGACCTGGTCGTGACGATGGCCTCGACCGGGCAGACCGGCATGGGCTTCCCGGAGCAGTACGGCGGGGGCGGCGACCTCGGAGCCTCGATCGCGGCGTTCGAGACGCTGGCGTACGGCGACCTCTCGGTGCTGGTGAAGGTCGGCGTGCAGTTCGGGCTGTTCGGCGGTGCGATCCTGCAGCTCGGGACGCAGCGGCACCACGACGCCTACCTGCGCGACCTGGTCACCGGGCGGCTGATGGGCTGCTTCGCGATGACCGAGGTGGGTCACGGCTCCAACGTGCAGGCGCTCGGCACGGTCGCGACGTACGACCCGGACACCGAGGAGCTCGTGGTCACCACGACCGAGCCGTCCGCGCGCAAGGACTGGATCGGGAACGCCGCCCGGCACGCCGAGGTGGCGGTGGTGTTCGCGCAGCTCGAGGTGGCCGGCGAGCGGCACGGGGTGCACGCCGTCGTCGTGCCGCTGCGGCGCGACGGCGAGGTGCTCGACGGCATCACCATCGAGGACGACGGCCTCAAGATGGGCCTCAACGGTGTCGACAACGGCCGGATCTCGTTCGACCACGTACGGGTGCCGCGCGGGAACCTGCTCAACCAGTTCGCCGACGTCACGGCGGACGGTCGCTACGAGAGCCCGATCGACAACGCCAACCGGCGCTTCTTCACCATGCTCGGCACGCTGGTGCAGGGCCGGGTGTGCGTGGGCGGGGCGGGGATCAACGCCGCCAAGGTCGCGCTCGCCATCGCAGTGCGCTACGCCGAGCGCCGGCGCCAGTTCAACGCCACCTCGGAGGAGCACGAGGAGCTGCTGCTCGACTACGGCATGCATCAGCGCCGGCTGCTGCCGCTGCTCGCGCGGACGTACGCCCTCCACTTCGCGCAGGAGGTGGTCGCGCTCGAGCTGCACGAGGTGTTCTCGCAGACCGAGTCGCCCGAGCAGGGGGAGAACGACCACCGCCGCCGCGAGCTGGAGTCGCTCGCGGCAGGCGTGAAGGCGCTCGGCACGTGGCACGCGACGACGACGATCCAGGAGTGCCGCGAGGCGTGCGGCGGGCAGGGCTACCGGGCGCTCAACCGGTTCGCCGCGCTCAAGGCGGACACCGACGTCTTCACGACCTTCGAGGGCGACAACCACGTGCTGCTGCAGCTGGTGGCCAAGGGGCTGCTGACGGACTACGCCAGCGAGTTCGAGGACATGGACCAGTTCGGGATGGTCCGCTTCGTCGCGGGCCTGGCCGTCGACACCGTCATCGAGAAGACGTCCGTGCACAAGCTGATCGAGCGGGTGCGCGACGTGCTGCCGGGCGGGGACGACTGGGACCAGGAGGCCGGGCTGCTCGACCCGAACTACCAGCGGATGATGCTGCGGTTCCGCGAGGAGCACATGCTCTCCGGCGTGGCCCGGCGGCTCAAGCGCGGCATCGACCGCGGCCAGAACCCGGGCCAGGTGTTCTCCCAGGTGCAGGACCACGTGATCGGCGCCGCCCGTGCCCATGTCGAGCGGCGGGTCCTCGACGCTTTTGTCGACAAGGTCGCGACCCTCGAGGACGGCGACACCAAGGTCGCGCTCAACCTGCTGTGCGACCTGTTCGCGCTGTCGACCATCGAGGCCGACCGGGCCTGGTTCATGGAGCACGGCCGGCTCTCCAGCCAGCGCTCCAAGGCGATCACCCGCGAGGTCACCGGCCTGTGCCGCCAGCTCCGCCCGCTCGCCGTCGGCCTCGTCGACGCCTTCGGCGTACCGCCCGAGATGCTGCGTTCCCCCGAGCTCGTGGGGTGAGGAAGGCCCCCATTTCACCGGCCAGCCGGTGAAACTGGTGCTGGTGCCCCGCAATTTCAGCGCACCAGTACGGGTTCCGGCCCACCAGTGATGCGTACGTGACGTGGGGTGGTCAGGCCCTGTCCACAGGCGCGTGACCGGGGCTGGCGGAGTGGGCACCGAGGGCGGAACCCTCGGCTCATGGTTTCGACGCTCCGTCCGCTCCACGAGCTTGCGGTCGTGACGCGCGCGCAGGCGCTCGCCGAGGGGTGGACCGACGAGGCCATTCGGCGCCAGCTCAGGTCGGGTGAGTGGCGCCGGATCCGCCACGGCAGCTTCATGGCGAGTCACCTGTGGGACCAGCTCGACGAGATCGACCGCCACCGCGCACGCGCGGTCGCTGTCTCACGGCGAGCCGGCTGCGAGCACGCCTGGTCGCACGTCACCGCGCTCGCCCAGCTCGGGATGCCCGTCTGGGGAATGCCGCTCGAGGCAGTCCACGTGACCCGCTTCGACGGGAGGTGCGGCCGGCGGGGTGGAGTGGTGCAGCACAAGGGCACCACGTACGCGGACGACCTCACCGTCCGCGACGGCCAGCTCCTGACCAGCCCGACCAGGACCGCGCTCGACATCGCGAGCAGCCACGACGTCGAGAAGGGGGTGGTCGCGGTGGGCAGCCTTCTGCACGCGGGAGAAACGACTCGCGAGGCACTGGCCCGGCGTGCCGCAGCCATGGACCAGTGGCCCGACAGCCTCCTGGTGCGGCGGGTGCTCCGGCTTGCGGACGCCCGTCCGGAGTCAGTGGCAGAGCACCGCTTCGTCTTCTGGTGTGCGCGGTTCGGGCTTCCGGGCCCCGTCCCGCAGATGCCGGTGTCCGTCGACGGGAGGACCTACCGACTCGACTTCGCCTGGCCCGAGCTGAAGGTCTGGGTCGAGGTGGACGGTCGTGAAAAGTACAGTCGCTGGCTGCGTCCGGGGGAGAGCCCGAGCGACGCCGTCCTTCGTGAGAAGCACCGCGAGGACGCGATCCGCGAGGCCACGGGCTGGACCTGCATCCGCGTGACGTGGGCCGACCTCGCAGACCCCGTACGCCTGGAACGCCGCCTGCGTCGAGCGCTGAGGCTGCTGGCGAGCTGACCGGACTGGTACGCCGAAGTAGGTGCTTGTGCCCTGAAATTTCAGTGCACCAGCACCAGTTTCACCGGCCAGCCGGTGAAATCGGGCGGCGGCGGCGGCTCAGTGGGCGGGGGTGTCCTCGGCCCGCTTGAAGGAGGCGTGGACTTCGGCCTCGGCCTCGGTCCGGCCGACCCAGTCGGCGCCCTCGACGGACTTGCCGGGCTCGAGATCCTTGTAGACCTCGAAGAAGTGCTGGATCTCCAGCCGGTCGAACTTCGAGACGTGGTTGATGTCGCGCAGGTGCTCCAGCCGCGGGTCGTGGCTGGGGACGCAGAGGACCTTGTCGTCGCCGCCGGCCTCGTCGGTCATCCGGAACATCCCGATCGCGCGGCACTTGATGACGCAGCCGGGGAACGTCGGCTGCTGCAGGATCACCATGGCGTCGAGCGGGTCGCCGTCCTGGCCGAGCGTGTCCTCGATGAAGCCGTAGTCGGCGGGGTACGCGGTGGAGGTGAACAGGGTCCGGTCGAGCCGGATCCGACCGGACTCGTGGTCGACCTCGTACTTGTTCCGCTCCCCCTTGGGGATCTCCACCACCACGTCGAACTCGAGCACGCCGTCCATCCTCCGCTCCGTCTGTGTCGCCGGCCGCGTCCGGGCCGAGGTCCAGTGTCGCGCACAATGTCCCCGAACGCGCAGCCGGAAGGGGCCCGAGTGAGCAGACGTGACCCACACCACGGGTCGAGGCGCGCCGCCGACCGCGGCGGCCGGCTCGCGCGGTGGCTGCCCGTCGTGCTCGTGCTGGTGCTGCTCGGGGGTGCGGCGGCCGCCTACCGCTTCGAGCTCGCCGAGCGCTGGCTCGGCGCCGAGCAGCCCGACCCGGTCCGGGAACCGGCCGCGGTCGCGCCCCCGGAGGGGCTCGAGGTCCCGCCGCTGGAGCGTCCCGCACCGGTGGCCGTGGTCGCGGAGCAGGACACCCTCTCCGCGTCGGCCGTACGTCGTGCGCTGGCGCCCGGGCTGCGCGACCGCGACCTCGGCAAGTCGGTCCACGCGTACGTCGCCCCGCTCGACGGGGGCGCGGAGGTGTTCGAGTCGGGGACCGGCGGCTTCGTCCCCGCGTCGTCGACCAAGGTCGTGACCGTCGCCGCCGCGCTGGCCGAGCTGGGGCCCGACCACCGGTTCACCACGAGCGTCGTGGGTCGTCGCGGAGCGCTGACCCTCGTCGGCGGCGGCGACCCGTTCCTCGTCAGCAAGCCGCCGGAGGCCGGGGACTGGCCGCCGCGCGCCGACCTGGTCGACCTCGCCCGGCAGACCGCGCAGTCGCTGCGCGAGGAGCGGTGGCGACGCCCGGTCCGGCTGTCGTACGACGACTCGCTGTTCACCGGCCCGTCCGACAACCCCGCCTGGCAGTCCGACTACGTCCCCGACGACATCGTGTCGCCGATCAGCGCGCTCTGGGTCGACGAGGGCCTGGACCCCTCGGGCTTCGGCCGGCTCGACGACCCGGCGGCCGGTGCGGCCGCGGCCTTCGCCGAGGCGCTGCGCGCCCAGGGCGTACGCGTCACCGGGCCGGTCCGCCGCACCACCGCGGACCCGGACGCCGACGAGCTGGCCGCGGTGAAGAGCGCCCCGCTGTCGCAGGTCGCCGAACGGGTGATCGAGATCAGCGACAACGAGGGGGCCGAGGTGCTGGCCCGCCACGTGGCGCTGGCGCGCGACCAGGACCCGTCGTTCGCCGGGGGCGGGCGCGCGGTCACGGCCGCCCTGGACGACCTCGGCGTGCCGGTGGCCGGGGTCGTGCTGCGCGACGGGAGCGGGCTCTCCCGCGACAACCGGCTGACCGGCGCCGCCCTGGCCGGCACCCTGCAGGCCGCCGCGGACCCGGACCGGCCCGGCCTGCGCCCGCTGCTGACGGGGCTCCCGGTCGGAGGGTTCACCGGGTCCCTGGCGACCCGCTTCGACACCGGGCCCCGGGCCGGGGTCGGCCT
>CAVRTX010000032.1:0-93248 GCA_963724225.1 uncultured Actinomycetota bacterium
TCGTCGGCTCCGGCCTGCTGAGCGGCCGCCCCTGGACCGCGCTCGCCGCCGGCGGCCTCGCGGCGACGCTGACCCCGCAGATCGAGCGCGAGGAGGCCGCCCTCGCCGGGCTGTTCGGCGAGGAGTGGACGGCGTACGCCGACCGCGTCCGCCGCTGGGTCTAGGGCCGAGCATCCCCGCCGCGTGTGCCTGAGAACGGTGCATGGACCGGCGTCAGGCACACGCCGCGATACTGAGCGGCATGAGGAACGCGATCACCGACGTGCCGGGCATCCGGGTCGGGCAGGCCCAGCGGACCGGTGAGGGCTGGCTGACGGGGACCACCGTGGTGCTGCCGCCCGCGGAGGGCGCGGTCGGGGGCGTCGACGTCCGCGGCGGCGGGCCCGGGACCCGCGAGACCGACCTGCTCGACCCGCGCAACCAGGTCGAGCGGGTGCACGCGGTCGTGCTCACGGGCGGGTCGGCGCTGGGACTGGGTGCCGCCGACGGGGTGGCACGGGCGCTGCTGGAGCAGGGCGTCGGGTTCCCGGTCGACGGCGAGCCGGGCCACGTCGTCCCGATCGTGCCGGCCGCGGTCGTCTTCGACCTGGGTCGCGGCGGGGTCTTCGGCAACACCCCGGACGCCGCGCTCGGCCGCGAGGCGCTGGCCGCCGCCGACGTCGAGGTCGCCGAGGGCACCGTCGGCGCCGGCACCGGCACCCGCGTCGGCGGGCTCAAGGGCGGCGTCGGCACGGCGTCGGCCCGGCTGGCCGACGGCACCACCGTCGGCGCCCTGGTCGTGCTCAACGCCGTCGGCTCGGCCGTCGACCCCGCGACCGGGGAGCCGTACGCCGTCCGCCACTGCCGCGGACACGACCTGCCCGGCCTGCGACGGCCCGGGGCCGCGGACCTCGAGGAGGCGCGGCGGCGGGCGGCCGAGCAGCCCGAGCCCCGGCCGCCGCTGGCGACCACCCTGGCCGTGGTCGCGACCGACGCGACGCTCACCAAGGCGCAGTGCCAGAAGGTGAGCGGGATCGGCCACGACGGCCTCGCCCGCTCGATCCACCCCGTCCACACCATGTACGACGGCGACACCGTGTTCACGCTCGCGACCGGGGCCGCGGCCGCCCCGGACCCGGCCGGGTTCCACGAGCTGCTCACCGAGGCCTCCGACTGCGTCACCCGGGCGGTCGGTCGTGCGCTCGTCGCGGCCAGCTCGGCCGGCGGGATGCGCTGCTACCGCGAGACCTTCCCCTCCGCGTACGCCTGACGGGGCGGGTCAGGCGTCGCGCAGCCGGGCCGCCTGGCGGGTGAGGTGGATCCGTTCCGCCTCCGACGTGGCCCGCGCGGCGGCCGCCGCGTAGAGCGACCGGGCCGCGGCCGGCTCGCCCGCCCGCTCCCGCAGCCAGGCCTCGGCCGCGGTCCGGCGCGGCACCGACTCCGGCACCGCCTCCAGCGCCCGCAGCCCGGCGAGCGCCCCGTCGGCCTCACCGACGGCGACGGCCCGGTTGAGCGCGACCACCGGGCTGTCGGTGAGCCGCAGCAGCTCGTCGTACCAGGACACGACCTGCGTCCAGTCGGTCTCCTCGGCGGAGGCCGCGTCGCAGTGCAGCGCCGCGATGGCCGCCTGCGCCTGGTACTCGCCCACCCGGTCCCGCGCCAGCGCGTCCTGGAGCAGCACCACCGCGGAGGCGATCATCCTCGTGTCCCACCGCGACCGGTCCTGCTCGGCCAGCGGCACCAGCTCGCCGCCGGACCACCGGGCCTCGCGCCGGGCGTGGTGGAGCAGCATCAGCGCGAGCAGGCCGGCGACCTCCGGCTCGTCGGAGCCGCGGGCGAGCTGGCGGGTGAGCCGGATCGCCTCCGCCGCGAGGTCGACCGACCCGGAGTAGCCCTCGTTGAAGACGAGGTAGAGCACCTTCAGCACGTCGCGCAGGTCGCCCGGCCCCTCGAGCCCCTGCGCCCCGACCGTGCGCTTGGCCCGGCTGATCCGCTGCGCCATCGTCGCCTCCGGCACCAGGTACGCCTCGGCCACCTGACGGGTGGTCAGCCCGCCCACCGCCCGCAGCGTCAGCGCGACCGCCGAGGCGGGGGTGAGCGCGGGGTGGCAGCACAGGAACAGCAGCTGCAGCGTGTCGTCGGCCTGCTCGGTCACGCCGGGCGGCGGCTCGTCGACCGCCCGCTCCTCGCGCGCCCGGCGCGAGGAGTCGGAGCGGACCATGTCGACGTACTTGCGCCACGCGACCGTCACCAGCCACGCCTTCGGGTCGTCGGGGCCTTCCCCGTCGACCCCGTCGAGCCCGTCGGGCCAGCGCCGTACGGCCTCCAGCAGGGCTTCCTGCACGGCGTCCTCGGCCGCCGCGAAGTCGGCGCCGCGACGGACCAGGATGCCGAGGACCCGCGGGCCCACGTCGTGCACCAGCGAGCCCGCGGCCCCGTCCACGTCGGGCACCGGTCAGTCGGTGACGGTCGGCGGCGCCTCGAGGAACGGCCGGACCTCGATCCACTCGTGGATCGGGCGGCCGCCGGGTCCCGGGGCCGAGGACAGGAACGCCGCCGCCTCGTGGGCGCGCTCGACGGAGTCGACGTCGATCACCATCCAGCCGGCGATCAGGTCCTTGGTCTCGGCGAACGGGCCGTCGGTGACCGGCGGCCTCCCCTCCCCGTCGAACCGCACGAACGTCCCCTCCATCGAGAGCGCCTGGCCCTCCACGTACTCGCCCCGCTCGCGCAGGGTGTCGGCCACGTGGTCCATGAAGGCGAGGTGGGCGGAGATCTCCTCCGGCTCCCACTGGTCCATGGGCACGTCCTCGTGCGCTTGCCGCTCCGGGCCGCCGCGGTAGTGCTTGAGCAACAGGTACTTCGCCATCGTCTTCTCCTTCGTACGTCGCCGACATCCTCGACGATCACCCCCGGGACGGAGCCGGGCACCGGTTCTCGACATCACTCGCCGGAAAAGCGGGTGTCGATCGCGCCGACCGAACCCCTAGTGTCGATCCGTGACCGAACGCGCTGTCGATGCCGCCTCCGAACGCTACGTCGAGGACTACTGCGCCCTCGACCCCGTCGCCGCCACCTTCGTCGGCATCAGCGGCCTCGACGGGCGCCTGAGCGACCTGTCCCCCGACGGGTTCGCGGCCCGCGAGGAGCTCACCCGGCGGGCCCTGGCCGAGGTGACGGCCGCGACCCCGAGCGACGAGCGCGAGGCGGTCGCCCGCGACGCGTTCCTGGAGCGGGTCGGGCTCGAGGTCGAGATGCACGATGCCGGCGAGATCCGCGGCCGGATGTCGGTGATCTTCAGCGAGCTCCATGCCGTGCGCCAGGTCTTCGACATGATGCCGCGGCAGGGCGAGCAGGGCTGGTCCGACGTGGACAGCCGGCTGGCCGAGGTGCCGACCGCCCTGGCCGGCTACCGCGCCACGCTGCTCGAGGAGGCCGCCGCCGGCCGGGTCTCCGCGGTCCGCCAGTACCGCGGCATCGTCTCCCAGGTCGCCGGCTGGACCGGTCGTACCGGCGGTGGCGGCGACATGCTCGGCACCATGGTCGCCGGCTGCGACGTGGAGTCGCTGCGGCCGCAGCTGCAGCGCCACGCCGCCGAGGCCAACGCCGCCCTCGACGAGTTCGCGACCTTCCTGGAGCAGCAGATGGTGCCGCGCGGCTCGGAGCGCGACGCGGTGGGCCGCGACCGCTACGCGCTCCACTCGCGCGACTCGCTCGGCGCCCGGGTGGACCTCGACGAGACGTACGCGTGGGGCTGGGAGGAGCTCAAGCGGATCTCCGACGACATGGCCGCGACCGCCGACCGGGTCCTCCCCGGGGCGTCGTACGCCGAGGCGGTGGCCCACCTCGAGGCCGACGAGTCCCGCAAGGTCCACGGCCGCGAGACCTTCCGCGGCTGGATGCAGGAGCTGGCCGACCGGACCGTGGCCGAGCTCGCCGACGTCCACTTCGACATTCCCGAGCCGGTCCGCAGCATCGAGTGCATGATCGCGCCGACCAACGACGGCGGCATCTACTACACCGGGCCCTCCGAGGACTTCACCCGGCCGGGCCGGATGTGGTGGTCGGTCCCCGACGGCATCGAGGACTTCTCGCCCTGGCGCGAGGTGACGACCGTCTACCACGAGGGCGTCCCCGGGCATCACCTCCAGATCGCGCAGACCGCCTACCGCAGCGAGCTGCTCAACCGCTGGCAGCGGCTGCTCTGCTTCTGCAGCGGTCACGCCGAGGGCTGGGCGCTGTACGCCGAGCGGCTCATGGACGAGCTCGGCTACCTCGACGACCCGGCCAACCGGCTCGGGATGCTCGACGCCCAGAGCTTCCGCGCCGCCCGGGTCGTCGTCGACATCGGGATGCACCTGGAGCTCGAGATCCCGCGCGACAACCCGTTCGGGTTCCACCCGGGTGAGACCTGGACCCCCGACCTCGGCCTGTCGTTCCTGCGCGACCACTGCGCGATGGAGGACGCGTTCCTGCGGTTCGAGATCGACCGCTACCTCGGCTGGCCGGGCCAGGCGCCGTCGTACAAGGTCGGCGAGCGGATCTGGCTCGACGCCCGCGCGCAGGCGCAGGCCCGGGCCCGCGACGCCGGTCGGGAGTTCGACCTCAAGGCGTTCCACCGGCAGGCGCTCGACCTCGGCGTGCTGGGGCTCGACCCGCTCCAGCAGGCGCTGGCCCGGTTGTGACGACGCTGGTCCTGGCCTCCGCCTCCCCCGCCCGGCTCGCGACGCTGCAGTCCGCCGGCGTGGAGCCGGTGGTGGTGGTCTCCGGCGTCGACGAGTCGCAGGTGACCGGGCTGGAGCCCGCCGAGCTGGCGCTGCAGCTGGCCGAGCTCAAGTGCGCCGCCGTCGCCGCCCGCGACGACCTGCCCGCGGCCGCGCTGGTGCTGGGCTGCGACTCGGTGCTGGAGCTCGACGGCGAGGCGCTCGGCAAGCCCGACGACGCCGCCGACGCCACCCGCCGGTGGCAGGCGATGCGGGGCCGCACCGGCGTGCTCCACTCGGGCCACGCGCTGCGCGACACCGCGACCGGCCACGTCGCCGCGGCGACCGCCTCGACCAGGGTGCACTTCGCCGACGTGACCGACGACGAGATCGCGGCGTACGTCGCGACCGGCGAGCCGCTGCACGTCGCGGGGGCGTTCACGATCGACGGGCTCGGCGGCGCGTTCGTGGCCGGCATCGAGGGCGACCACCACACGGTCGTCGGACTCAGCCTGCCGCTGCTGCGCGACCTGCTGGCCGAGCTCGGCCACGCGTGGACCGACCTGTGGGCGGCCCGGTCCTGACCGGCCCCCGCGCGTGCGCCGCTCCCGCGGACCGGCCCCGACCTAGACTCGGTCCGTGACCAGGGGGCGCGTGACGGACGTGGGCATCCACGACGAACGGCTGCTCACCTCCGCGACGGTCGTCACCGCCGCCCGCACCGTCGCCTCGCTCGCGCTGAGCCTGCTGGCCGCCGTCGAGGGCAGCCTGCGGCTGCTGGTGGTCGCGCTCCTCGTCTACTGGGTCGGCGACATCCTGGACGGGGCGATCGCCCGGTGGCGCCGCTGCGAGACCCGGATCGGCGCCGTCATCGACATCCTGTGCGACCGGCTCAACTGCGCCGGCTTCTACCTCGGCGTCTGCTGGATCGAGCCGTCGGCGATCCTCCCGGTGGGGATCTACCTGCTCAGCTTCATGGTGGTCGACACGTTCCTGTCCCTGGCGTTCCTGGCCTGGCCGGTCCGCAGCCCCAACTACTTCTACGCGGTCGACGAGCGGATCTGGCGCTGGAACTGGTCCAAGCCCGCCAAGGCGGTCAACTCCGCGGTCTTCGCGGTGTTCCTCCTCGTCGGCCAGCTGTGGTGGGTCGCGCTGGTGATGGCGGTGGGCCTGCTGGTCCTCAAGTGTGTGTCGCTGTCGTGGCTGCTGCGGCTGGGCCTCCCCGTGCCGGGCGAGCAGGCGGCGCCGCCGAGGACCGGGTCCGTCCCCGCCCGGTGAAGCTGCTGCTGACGGTCCTGGCCGTCTCGTTCGTCTCCGCCCTGGTGCCGCTGGTCAACGCCGAGGCGTTCCTGGCCTGGATCGCCAGCCTGGACGACGTCCCGCTCGTGCTGTGCGCCGCCGTGGCCGCGGTCGGGCAGATCATCGGCAAGCTGTTCTGGTACTACGCCGGCCTGCGCACGGTCGAGGCCGGGTGGGTGCAGCGGCGGCTGGAGAGGAGCCACCGCGAGGAGACCCTCGCGAAGTGGCAGGCCCGGACCCACGGTCGGCCGGTCGCCGCCGCGACCCTGCTGTTCGTCTCCGCCTTCATCGGGCTGCCGCCCTACCTCGCGGTCGCCGCGGTGGCGGGCCCGCTCGGGGTGGGGGTACGGATGTTCGTCGTGACCGGGCTGGTGGGCCGGTTCCTACGCTTCCTGCTGGTGCTGGAGCTCGCCTCGTGGAGCTGGCTGCTCCTCTGAGGGCGCCTCGACGGCCGGCCGGAACACCAGCGACCGGAACAGCACGAACCGGGTGACGAAGCCGAGGAACAGCCCGACCGCGTTCGCCGCGACGTTGTCGGCGGTCGCCGAGCTGAGCTCCAGCACGTTGCGGCTGAACCACAGGCACGTCACCGGGATCACCAGGCTGCCGATGCTGATCACGAAGAACATCGGGACGCCGCCGAGCGGGCCGTACGCCTGCCGGTTGCGGAACGCCCACCAGCGGCTCAGGGCGTACGTCAGCAGGATCGAGGCGCCGTTGGCGATCAGGAAGGCGGTGATCGCGTGGTGGTGGAGCCAGGCGCCGCTCCCGCTGCCGGGGTCCCAGTGGACCATCCAGTTGAACAGGCCGATCGCCACCAGCGAGGCGACGGTGCCGGTCGTGGCCGAGCGCGCGAACTCCCCGGCCAGCCTGCGTTGTCCCCCCTGCATGCCCACAGGCTAGCCAGCAGCGTGACGCCGGGACCGCCTTCCGGCCGCGTGGCGCGTCCCGGGCCCGGTCCGTGCCAGTCCGTGCCAGCCCGTGCCAGCCTTGCCCCGTGGACCTCGCCCTCTTCACCCTCGGTGTGCTCGCCGTCAGCGGGCTGACGGTGGCGCTGGGGCGGTGGGCCGGGGTCGGGCTGGGGCTGACCCCGCTCTGGGCGATCCTGCGCGCGACCGTGCAGCTGGCCGTGATCGCGCTGCTGCTGCGCGGGATCCTCACCGTCCCCTGGACGGTCGTGGCGTTCGTGGTGCTGATGCTGTCCACCGCCTCGTGGACGGCCTCGGGCCGGTTGCGGGAGCTGCGCCACGGCCGGCGGATCGCGGCCGCCGGTGTCGTGGCCGGCGCGGCGGTGTCGGTGGTGACGGTGTTCGCGCTGCAGCTGGTGGAGCTCGAGGTACGCCAGCTGGTCGCCGTGGCCGGCATCCTGATCGGCAACTGCATGACGGCGGCGACGCTCTCCGGCCGCAACTTCCTGCGGGCGAGCCGGGAGCGGCGTGGCGAGATCGAGGCGATGTTCGCGCTCGGCGCCTGGCCCTCGCTGGCGCACGAGGAGATCGGGCGCGAGGCGTTGCGCGAGTCGCTGCTGCCGACCATGGACCAGGCCCGGACCACCGGCCTGGTGACCCTGCCCGGCGCATTCGTGGGCGCCCTGTTCGGGGGCGCGAGCCCGATCGAGGCGGCGCAGTTCCAGCTGGTCGTGCTCGCCGGCATCGGGCTGGCGATGATGGTGACCGGTCTCGTGGTCACCCGGCTGGCGGGACGGGCGCCGTACGCCCCCGCGCAGCCCGCGTGATCACTCGACCGGCAGGCCCAGGCCGCGGGCGATCAGCATCCGCTGCACCTCGGAGGTGCCCTCGCCGATCTCGAGCACCTTGGCGTCGCGGTAGAACCGCACGACGGGGTACTCCTCCATGAAGCCGTAGCCGCCGAAGACCTGGGTGGCGATCCGGGTCGCCGTGACGGCCGACTCGGTGGCGTGCAGCTTCGCGATCGACGCGGCCTGCTTGAACTGCTGGATCGAAGGAGCGCCCGCACCTCCCTCGTCAAGGGCGTCCTTGAGCGACGCGGCCCGGTAGGTCAGCAGCCGAGCCGCGTCCAGCATGACCTGCAGGTCGGCGATCTGGAAGGCCAAGCCCTGCTTGCGGCCGATCGGCCCCTGAGAAGTCTGCCGGTCGCCGGCGTAGTCGACGGAGGCGTCGAGGCAGGCCTGGATGCAGCCGACGGCGAGCGCCGCGATCGCGACCCGGCCGTCGTCGAGGGTGGCGAGGAACTGGGCGTAGCCGCGGCCACGCTCGCCGAGCAGGTTGGCCTCGGGCACCCGGCAGTCGTCGAAGGACAGCGGGTGGGTGTCGGAGGCGTGCCAGCCGAGCTTGTCGTAGGCCTTCTCGGCGGTGAAGCCGGGCGTGCCGCTGGGCAGGATGATCGCGGAGATCTCCGGCCGGCCGTCCGGGCGCGCGCCGGTGCGGGCGGTGACGGTGACGCAGGAGGTGAGGTCGGAGCCGGAGTTGGTGATGAACTGCTTGGCGCCGTTGACGACCCACTCGCCACCGTCGAGCACCGCCTTGGTGCGGGTCGCGCCGGCGTCGGACCCGGCGCCCGGCTCGGTGAGGCCGAAGCCGGCGAGCCGCTGCCCGGCCACCAGGTCGGGCAGCCAGGTCTGCTTCTGCTCCTCGGTGCCGTAGCTGAGGATCGGGTTGATGCCGAGCCCGACCGCGGCCTCGAGGGTGATGCCCATCGACTGGTCGACCCGGCCGATCTCCTCGATCGCCAGGCAGAGGCTGGTGAAGCCGCCGTCCGCGCCGGCCATGCCGGCGCCGCCGTACTCCTCGGGGGCGGTCAGCCCCATCAGGCCGAGCTCGCCCATCTTCTGCACGACGTCGGTCGGGAAGTGGTGCTCGCGGTCCCACTGCGCGGCGTGCGGCGCGATCTCCTTCTCGGCGAAGTCGCGGACGGTGCGCCGGAACTGCTCGTGCTCGGCGGACAACTCGAAGCTCATGCGGCGGATGCTACCGCGTTTGGTTAGCGGTTGTTAACCAACGACGACCGGCGCCCGACCCGCTGCCCGTCGCGGCCGGTGCCGCGGTAAGGTCAGCCTGCCCTAAGTTCTCCGGAAGGACCCCTGCCGTGAACAAGCGCGTCGTCGCTGCCGCCGTCGCCCTGGCCTCGCTGGCTCCCGTGACCAGCGGCTGCGGGCTGATCGGCGGCCCCGACCTGGTCATCTACAACGCGCAGCACGAGGAGCTGATGGACGAGATCGTGCCGCTCTTCGAGGAGGAGACCGGCCTCGACGTGGAGCTCCGCAACGGCAAGGACCTCGAGCTGGCCAACCAGCTGGTCGCCGAGGGCGGCGACTCCCCCGCCGACGTGTTCCTGACCGAGAACTCCCCGGCGATGAGCATCGTCGACAACGAGGACCTGTTCACCACGGTCTCCGACGAGGCACTGGCCCCGATCCCCGAGGAGTACGTCCCGAGCTCGAAGAACTGGACCGGCATCCTGGCCCGCTCCACCGTCGCGATGTACAACACCGACGCGCTCACCGAGGCCGACCTGCCCGAGTCGATCCTCGACTTCGCCGACCCGGAGTGGGCCGGACGGGTCGGGTTCTCGCCCACCGGGGCCGACTTCCAGGCGATCGTCAGCGCGGTGCTCGAGCAGGAGGGCGAGGAGGCCACCCTCGCGTGGCTCGAGGGCCTCGCCGAGAACGGCACCGTCCTCGACAACAACCTGGTCGTGATGCAGAGCGTCAACGAGGGCGACGTCGACGCCGGCATCGCCTACCACTACTACTGGTACCGCGACCGAGCAGAGTCCGGCGAGAACTCCGACTCCACCGCGCTCCACTTCTTCGGCGACCAGGACCCGGGGGCGTTCGTCAGCATCTCCGGCGCGGGCGTCCTCGCCAGCAGCGAGCACCAGGAGGACGCGCAGCGCTTCGTGGAGTTCCTCACCAGCACCGAGGGACAGCAGGCGATGGCCGACTCGTACGCCCTGGAGTACCCGCTCAACCCGGAGGCGACCCTCGACCCCGAGGTCAAGCCGTTCGACGAGCTCGAGCCGCCGGACATCGACCCCGCGACCCTCAACGGACCGAAGGTCACCGACCTGATGACCCAGGCAGGCCTGCTCTGACGCTGCTCGCCACCCCGCCGACCCGGAGCCGCCGCCGCGACGCCGGGCGTCCGGCACCCTGGCCGCTGCTCGCGATCGGCGCGGCCGTCGCCCTGGTCGCGCTGGTGCCGCTCGGGTTCGTGGCGACGTACGCCGTCCTCGTCGGGCCCACCGAGGCCTGGGAGCTCGTCGTCCGGCCCCGGGTGGGCCTGCTGCTCTGGAACACGATCCGGCTCGCCGTCGGCTGCATGGCGCTCTGCGCGGTGCTCGGCGTCGGGCTGGCGTTCCTGGTCGAGCGCACCGACGTCCGGTTCAAGGGGCTCTGGCACGGCCTGCTGGTCGCGCCGCTGGCGGTGCCCGCCTTCGTCAACAGCTACGCCTGGGTCTCGCTCGACCGCTCGGTCGTCGGCTTCGGCGGAGCGCTGCTGGTGATCACGCTGTCGTACTACCCCCTGGTCTACCTGCCGGTCGTGGCCGGCCTGCGGGGCCTCGACCCCGCGCTGGAGGAGTCGGCCTGGTCGCTCGGCCACAATCGCTGGCGGTCCTTCTGGTCGGTCGTGCTCCCGCAGCTCCGGCCGGCGCTGCTCGGCGGCATGCTGCTCGTCGGCCTGCACCTGCTCGCGGAGTTCGGCGCTCTCCAGCTGCTGCGCTACCCGACCTTCACCACCGCGATCTACGACCTCTACGGCTCCACCTTCAACGGGGCGGCCGCCAACATGATCGCCGGCGTCCTGGTCCTGTGCTGCCTCGTGCTGCTGCTGCTCGAGCTGCGGCTGCGCGGCCGGCGCCGGTTCGCCCGCGTCGCCCACGGCGCGGCGAGGGCCGCGGTGCCGGTCCGGCTCGGTGCGGCGCGGCTCCCGCTGACCGCCGCGCTCGTCGGGCTGGTCGCGCTGGCGGTCGGCGTGCCGACGTACGCCCTGGTCCACTGGCTCCGGGTCGGGACCTCGACGGAGTTCCCGCTCGCCGAGCTGGCCGAGGCGGCCGGGTCGACCGTGCTCCTCGCCGCCCTCGGCGCCGCGGCCACGACCCTGTGCGCACTGCCCGTCGCGTGGCTCGCCGTCCGGCACCGGGGCCCGGTGTCCACGGCGATCGAGCGCAGCACCTACATCGCCCACGCCCTGCCCGGCATCGTCGTCGCGCTGGCCCTGGTGACGGTCAGCCTGCGGCTGGTCCCGGTCGTCTACCAGACCGCGCTGCTGCTGGTGGTGGCGTACGCCGTGCTGTTCCTGCCGCGCGCCGTGGTGTCGGTCCGCTCCGGCCTCGAGCAGGCGCCGGTGGTGCTCGACGACGTCGCCCGGAGCCTGGGAAGCACATCGCTGCAGGCGGCGCGGCGGGTGACGCTCCCGGTGATCGCGCCGAGCATCGCCGCCGGGGCGGCGCTGGTGTTCCTCGCGATCTCGACCGAGCTGACGGCGACGCTGATGCTGTCCCCGATCGGCACCGACACCCTGGCCACCAGCTTCTGGTCGGCCTCCACCGACCTGCGCTACGGGGCCGCGGCGCCGTACGCCCTGCTGCTGGTCGCGATCTCGGTCCCGGCGACGGTGCTGCTGATGCGGCAGGAGACACTGGAACCGTGAGCCGGGTCGAGCTGGCGGGAGTCACCCACGCCTTCGGCGGCGCCTCCCACGTGGTGAGGGCCGTGGACGGGGTCGACCTCGTCGTCCCCCAAGGCTCCTTCACGGCCGTGCTCGGCCCCTCGGGCTGCGGCAAGACCACGCTGCTCCGCCTGGTCGCGGGCTTCCTCACGCCTGACGCCGGCAGCATCCGCTTCGACGACCGGGTCGTCGCCGGCGGCGGCGGCTCGGTCCCGCCGCAGCAGCGCCGGGTCGGCTACGTCCCGCAGGAGGGCGCGCTCTTCCCGCACCTCGACATCGCGGCCAACATCGGCTTCGGGCTGCCGAAGCCGCAGCGGTCGGCGGAGGCCGGCGCGGCCCGGGTCCGCGAGATGCTCGACCTGGTGGAGCTGCCCGCGTCGTACGCCCACCGGTCCCCCCACGAGCTCTCCGGCGGCCAGCAGCAGCGCGTCGCGCTCGCCCGCGCGCTCGCGCCGCAGCCGACGGTGGTGCTGCTCGACGAGCCGTTCTCCTCCCTCGACGCCTCGCTCCGGGTCTCGACCGGCCGCGCGGTCGCGCACGCGCTCGAGGCCACCGGCACCACCGCGCTGCTGGTGACCCACGACCAGGACGAGGCGCTGTCGCTGGCCGACCAGGTCGCGGTGATGCGCCACGGCCGGGTGATCCAGACCGACGCCCCGCGCGACCTCTACCGCGCGCCGGTCGACCCGGAGGTCGGGGCCTTCGTCGGCGGCGCGTCGGTGGTCCCCGCGGAGGTGCGCGACGGACGCGCCACGTTCGGCTTCGGGTCGGCCCCGCTGGCCTCGCCCGCCCCCGACGGCGAGGCGCGGGTGCTGCTGCGGCCCGAGCAGGTCGTGCTCCTCCCCGGCGCAGGGGGCGCCCGGGTCGAGCAGGTGCACTTCTACGGCCACGACGCGTCGGTACGGCTGCTGGTCCTCCCCGACGGCCCCGGCCTGGTGGCCCGGATCGCCGGCCTCGACTCCCCCGAGGTCGGCGCCGAGGTGGGGGTCGGCGTCGTCGGTCCGGTGGTGGCGTTCCCGGCCTCCGCGGCGGCCGAGACCCACCCCACGTTGTCATAGGTAAGGCTTGCCTAATACCATGCGGCGGTGACGCTGCTGCTCCACCCGCGCCCGGCGCCGGTCCCCCGGGCTCCCCGGGTGCTCGACCTCGCCAGCCACGGCGCGCGGCTCGCGGTCCGTACGGCCGACGAGGCGCTGACGTACGCGGACCTCGCGCGGCGCGTCGACGACACGGCAGAGCTCCTCGGCCCGACCCGCCGGCTGGTGCTCGTGGAGGGCGCCAACCGGCTGGACAGCCTGGTCGCCCACCTCGCGGCGCTGACCCACGGCCACGTCGTGCTGCTGGCGGCTCCGGGCGAGCCCGCCCGCCGGCTGGCCGATGCCTGGGCGCCCGACGTCGTCGTCCGCGACGGCGTCGTGCGTGAGCTCCGCGAAGGCACCGGCCACGACCTCCACCCCGACCTGGCGCTTCTGCTGAGCACGTCCGGCACGACCGGCTCGCCCAAGCTGGTGCGGCTCTCCCACGACAACCTCCGCAGCAACGCCGCCAGCATCGCCGACTACCTGCGGCTCACCCCGGACGACCGGGCGATCACGTCGCTGCCGCTGCACTACTGCTACGGCCTCTCGGTGGCGCACAGCCACCTGCTGACCGGCGCCGGCCTGGTGCTGACCGACCTGTCCGTGGTCGACGAGTGCTTCTGGCGGCTGGCCGAGGAGTCCGGCGCGACGTCGTTCGCCGGGGTCCCGTACACCTTCGAGCTGCTCGAGACGTCCGGCTTCGACGAGCGCCGGGTCCCGACGCTGCGCCAGGTCACCCAGGCCGGCGGCCGGCTGGAGCCCGACCGGGTGCGCGCGTGGGCGGCCCGGGGCCGGCGCGCCGGCTGGGACCTGGTCGTGATGTACGGCGCCACCGAGGCGACGGCACGGATGGCCTGGCTGCCGCCCGAGCACGCCGACGCCCACCCCGGCAGCATCGGGATCCCGGTCCCGGGCGGCTCGTTCCGCATCGACCCGGTGCCGGAGGCCGGTCCCGGCGTGGGTGAGCTCGTCTACGCGGGGCCCAACGTGATGCTCGGGTACGCCACCTGCGGCGACGACCTCGGGCGCGGCCGCGATCTGACCGAGCTCCGGACCGGCGACCTGGCCCGCGAGGTCGACGGCCTGGTCGAGGTGGTGGGCCGCCGGGGCCGCCACGCCAAGCTGTTCGGGCTGCGCCTCGACCTCGACCATCTCGAGCGGCTGGTGGCCGAGCAGTCCGGGGACCACGAGGTGCGCTGCGTGGCCGTCGACGGAACGCTCCACGCGTTCCACACCCGGCCCCGCGGCAGCGAGCAGCTGGCGGCTGGGGTCGCCCGGTGCAGCGGGCTGCCGACCGGCGTGGTGCGCGCGACCCGGCTCGACGCGCTGCCGCGGACCTCCACCGGCAAGCCCGACCTGGCCGCGCTCGCCGAGCACGCCCGGCTGCTCGCCGACCCGGCGGAGGCACCGGCCCCCGGCTCGGTCCTGGAGGGCGCGCGCCGCGACTACGCGCTCGTCCTCGGTCGCACCGACGTCGCCGACACCGACAGCTTCGCCGGGCTCGGCGGCGACTCGCTGTCCTACGTCGAGCTCGCCACCCGGCTGGGCACCCGGCTCGACCTGCCGCCCGACTGGCACACCCGCCCGATCCGCGACCTGGTCACGTCCGCCGAGCGGCGCCGCGGCGTACGGCTCGACACCAGCGTGGTGCTGCGCGCCGTGGCCATCGTGGCGATCGTCGGCACCCACGCGAACCTGTTCACGGTCGTCGGCGGCGCCCACCTGCTGCTGGCCGTGGCCGGTCACAACTTCGCCCGGTTCCAGCTCGCGGGCGCCACCCGCGAGCGACGGCTCCGGCACGGGCTGGCCTCGCTCGCGCAGCTGGTCGTCCCGGCGTCGCTGTGGATCGGCGGGGTCACCCTGGCCACCGGCTACTACTCCCCGACCACCGCGCTGTTCCTCAACGGCCTGGTCGGCAGCAACGGCTGGACCGTGCAGTGGCAGTACTGGTTCCTGGAGGCGCTGGTCTGGCTCACCGCCCTGGCGCTGGTGCTGGTGGCGGTGCCGGCGTTCGACCGGCTGGAGCGGCGTACGCCGTGGCGGTGCGCGCTCGGGCTGGTGCTGGTCGCGCTGGCCGTCCGGTTCGCGTGGGTCGGGCTGCAGGCGGGGCCGACCGAGCGCTACACCGTCGGGGTCGTGGCGCTCTGGTTCGCGCTGGGCTGGGCGGCGTACCGCGCCGACACCCCGGGCCGCCGCTGGACCGTCGTGGCGCTGGCTGCCGCCGGCACCGTCGGCTTCTTCGGCGACCCGGTGCGCGAGGCGCTGGTGGTCGCCGGGATCGCCCTGCTCGTGCACGTGCCCGCGCTCCGGGTCCCGGCCCGGCTGGTCGGACCGATCTCGGTGGCGGCCTCCGCGTCGCTGTTCGTCTACCTCACCCACTGGCAGGTCTACCCGTACCTCGAGGACGTCTTCCCGCTCGGCGCGACGCTCGCGTCGTTCGCGCTCGGCGTCTCCCTGTGGTGGGCCTCCCGTCCCGCCCTGCGCCGGCTCGGCCGGCTGCTCCACGGCTGACCCGCCCCCCGCACCAGTCGCCGCCACCGTCCCGACGGCGGTGCGACCACCGCCGGGACGGACCCCACAGGACCGGCGCCGGACGCTGGTCCAACGAGCGGACGCCGCCCGGGTCACCGTCCCCGCTCCAAGCGGGGTCCAAGCCGGACCCCAAGTGAGTCCCCAGCGCACCCCAAGTGGTCGGTTCCACGCTGGGCGCGACCACCACCACTGCCCACCTCGAAGGACCGATCACCATGTCGTACCTCCTCCACCGGCTCGGCCGCTCGACGGCCGCCCACCCCTGGCGGACGATCTCCGCCTGGGTGCTGCTCGCCGGAGTCGTCTTCGCCCTCGCCGGCTCCGTCGGGGGCACCCCGCAGGAGAACTGGGACATCCCCGACGCCCGCGCCCAGGTCGGCATCGACCAGCTGCGCGAGCACACGCCCGGCACGGGGGACGCCAGCGCCCGCGTCGTGGTGCACGACCGCGACGGCGCCGCGCTCGGCGCCGCCACCCTCGACCCGCTGGCCGAGCGGCTCGCGGGCCTCGACCACGTCGCCTCCGTGTCGGCGCCGAGGATGAGCGACGACGGCGACACCGCGCTGGTCACGGTCCAGTACGACGTCCCGGTCACCCACCCCGACCTCTACGAGGACGTCGCGCCGCTCGACCAGGCGGTCGCCCCGACCCGCGGCGACGGGATCCAGGTGGAGCTCGGCGGGGACCTGCCCGAGACTGCCGCGTCGCCGATGCGCGGACAGGGCGAGCTGATCGGCATCGCCGCCGCGCTGCTGATCCTGGTGCTGGCCTTCGGCTCCGTCGTCAGCGCCGGGCTGCCCATCGTGGTGGCGCTCGGCGGCCTCGCCGTCGGCTCCGCCGGCATCACGCTGCTGGCCGCGACCATGGACGTCAGCACGGCCGCCCCGATGGTCGCCTCGATGGTCGGACTCGGCGTCGGCATCGACTACGCGCTGCTGCTCGTCACCCGGTTCGGCGAGTTCCTCGCGGCCGGTCACGACAAGGTCGAGGCCGCGGGTCGGGCGAGCGCGACCGCCGGACGGTCGGTCGCCTTCGCCTCCACCACGGTGCTGATCTCGCTGCTGGGGCTGAAGCTGTCGGGGCTGCCGACGTACGACGCCTTCGGCTACGCCACCGCGATCGCCGTCGTCGCCGTCGCGGCCGCGGCGCTGACCCTGGTGCCGGCGCTGTGCGGCCTGCTCGGACGCCGGCTGCTGCCGCGCAAGGTCCGCACGGGCCGGGCCACGACCGGCAGCCCGCTGATGGAGCGCTGGGCCGCCCGCGTCGGGCGCCGCCCGGTCGCCTGGGCGCTGCTCGCCGCCGTGGTGATGCTGACCCTGGCCGCGCCGGCCCTGTCGATGCGCACCTGGCCGCAGGACGCCTCGGCCCAGTCCACCGACCTGACCACCCGCCGGGCCTTCGACCTCGTCGCCGCCGAGTACGGCCCCGGCGCCAACGGACCCGTGCTCCACGTCGCCACCGCCGACGAGGTCACCGACGCCGAGGTGCAGGTCCTGGCCGACGAGGTCGCCGCCCGCGACGACGTCGCGACCGTCTCGCCGGTGCAGCCGTCGCCCGACGGCGAGCTGCTCGTCTTCACGGCCGAGCCGGCGTACGGACCCACCGACGAGCGCACGCCGGCCCTGGTCGACGCGCTCCGGGCCGACGCCCCGGCCGGGGTCGAGGTCACCGGCACCACGCCGCTGTTCGCCGACATCGCCGACCTGCTGGCCGACCGGCTGTGGCTGGTCGTCGGGTTCGTCGTCGGCGTCTCGGTGCTGCTGCTGGGCCTGGTCTTCCGGTCGGTCGTGGTCCCCGTCAAGGCCGCGGTGATGAACCTGCTGTCCATCGGGGCGGCGTACGGCGTGCTCACCGCGATCTTCCAGTGGGGCTGGGGCGTCGAGCTGCTCGGCCTCGACCACGCGATGCCGGTGTCGAGCTGGATGCCGATCCTGCTGTTCGCCGTGCTGTTCGGCCTGTCGATGGACTACGAGGTGTTCCTGCTCTCGCGGATCCGCGAGGACTGGCTGGACACCGGCGACGCCAGGGGCTCGGTGACCCGCGGCCTCTCGCACACCGGACGGGTCATCTCGGCCGCCGCCGCGATCATGGTCGCCGTGTTCCTGGGCTTCGCCTCGGAGGTCGACGTCGTGGTCAAGCAGCTCGGCGTCGGCATGGCGGTGGCGGTCGCGCTCGACGCGACGCTGGTCCGGATGGTGCTGGTCCCGGCCACCATGACGCTGCTCGGCCGCTGGAACTGGTGGATGCCCCGCTGGCTCGACCGCGCGCTGCCGACCGTCCGCGTGGAGGTCACCGACCTCGACGAGGCCTCCGTCCCGACCCGCACGCCGGCCGGCGTGTGACCAGCCGATCACTCACCACACACCTACGAGGGAGAACCCCGATGACCACCACCACCCACCCCGACTGGCCCACCCAGATCCACCTCGCGGGCCAGACCGCGGCACCGGAGGGCCCGGTCGACATGTTCATGATGTACGTGATGCACCACGCCTTCCGGCGCGACCTGGCGATGCTGGCCGAGGCGGCGCAGGTCACCCCGGTCGGCGACCGGGTCGCCTGGCGGCTGCTGCAGCAGCGCTGGAGCGTCTTCCACGAGACCCTGCACTCCCACCACACCGGCGAGGACGCCGGCCTGTGGCCGCTGCTCCTCGAGCGGTCGACCGAGGAGGACCGGGCCACGCTGGAGGCGATGGAGGCCGAGCACGCGGAGTTCGAGCCGCTGCTCGCGGCCTGCGACCGGGGCTTCGCCCGGCTCGCCGGGCACGCCGACGACGACGCCCGGGCGGCGCTCGCCGTACGGCTGGCCGCGACGCGTGAGTGCCTGGCCCGGCACCTGCGGCACGAGGAGACGGGTGCGATCCCGATCCTGCAGCGGGTGTGCACCCAGGCGGACTGGGACCGGCTGGACGAGGAGCACTTCAAGGACGACCTGACGCCGGGCAAGGTGCTGCGGGTCGTCCCGTGGGCCGCGTACGGCGTGCCGCAGGACGTGCTGGACGGGGTCTTCGCCCAGGCGGGGACGGGGTTCAAGGTGGTGTGGCTGCTGACCCGGCGGCGGTTCGCCCGCCGGCAGGCGCGCGCGTTCCGGCACCTGCCCTGAGCAGGGTCAGAGGCCGAACTCCTCGCGCACCCGCGCGAACCACGACGAGGCGAGCGGGAGCTCCCACTCGGCAGCCAGGCGGTCGGCGTCGTCCGCGTGCCGGGTGGCGAGGTCCCGCTCGCCGGTCGCGTGCGCGGCCATCGCGAGGAAGTGGTCGACGATGCCGACGATGGTGCCGGAGCCGCCGGCGGCGGGTCGCCCGGCGAACGGCGCCAGCCGCTCGTACGCGGTCGCGGCGACCTCCGGCACCCCGGCGCGCAGGGCGGCCTCGGCCGCCATCGAGAGCGTCAGCAGCGAGAACCACCAGTCGGCGGAGAGCTCCGGGCCGCAGCGGTCGAGGTGCTCGCGGGCCTCGTCGACCCGTCCGCCACGCGCCAGCATCAGGGCCAGCGAGGCCTGCACCGGCAGCACCTGCACCTGCGCGACCTGGTCGGCCATCGCGAGCAGGTCGTCGGTCCGGTCACCCCACAGCAGGTCCATCAGGAAGGCGCCCAGCAGCGCGTCGCCGGCCTGGGGCACGCCGATCCGCTCGGCCATCGCCACCATGTCGGCCAGCACCCCCTGCATCTGCTCCCGCTCGCCGCGCATCGCCCGCCAGGGCACCTCCAGCCCGTCGAGGAACATCTGGGCGAACAGCTGCCGCTCCCGGGTCGCCCGGGCCCGGGCCGACCCGACGAGGTCGAGCAGCCCCGCCACCCGGCCCGTCTCCGAGGCGGCGCTCGCGTGCAGGGCCAGCGCCGTCGTCAGCGCCACCCCGTCGCCGAGCCGGCGCGCGATCTCGACGGCCTCGCCGGTCAGCGCGTGCCGGGGCTCTGCCGTCACCGGGCTCCAGGTGCTCAGCGGCACCGCCAGCAGCGCGTCGAGCAGCACCCGCTCGTCCCCGAGCCGACGGGCCATGACGAGCGCCTGCTCGCAGAGCGCCTCGCGCTCCTGCGTCGAGGAGCCGTAGTAGATCTCGGTCGCGAGCGCCAGCATCGCCCGGCACCGGACCTCGCTGTCGCCGTCGGGGAGCGCGGCCAGGCAGCGCCGGATGGTGCCGACGACGAGGTCGTCGACCTGGCCGAAGCTGCCCGACTGCCACAGCGCCTTGGTCACCAGCAGGCCGACCGCCCGCAGCTCGCGGTCCGGGTCGCCGGCGGCCAGCGGCAACGCCGCGTGGACGGTCTCGCGGAGCCGGACCAGGTCGTCGACCAGCTGGTGGCTGCGCCCGAGCGCGAGCAGCAGCTCGAACCGCTCCTCGTCGGTCGCGACCGGGTCGTCGTCGAGCGCGACGAGTGCACCGGAGAGCAGCTCCACCGCCTCGTCGTACGCGAACAGGTCGAGCGCCGCCGTCGCGGCGGACCGGGCGGCGCGCCACGCCCGGTCGGCGTACGACGGCCCGGCCGCGAGCCAGTGGCGCGCGACCTCGTTCTCCCGACCGGTCGCGCCGGCGAGCACCTCGGCGGTCCGGGCGTGCATCCGGCCCCTCCGGCTCAGCGACAGCCCGGCGTACGTCGTGTCGCGGACCAGGGCGTGCGCGAACCGGAACCGGTCGACGCCGAACTCCTGCACCAGCCCGGCCGCCAGGGCGGGCTCCAGCTGGTCGAGCAGCGCGTCGTCGGCGACGCCGAGCAGCGCGCCCAGGGTCGCGACGTCGAAGTGCCGGCCGACCACGCTGGCGTGCCGCAGCGCCGTGACCGTCGTGTCGGGCAGCGCCGCGATCCGCCGGGTCAGGACGTCGTTGACCGCGGCCGGGGGGTGGTCCTCGCCCAGCAGCGCGGCCAGGTCGCCACCGTCGCGCGCGAGGCGGGCGTACTCGACCAGGAAGAACGGGTTGCCGTCGGTGCGGTGGCGCAGCGCGTCGGCCTCCGTCGAGGTCGGGGTCGCCTCCGCGACCGCAGTCACCAGGCCGGCGGACTCCTCGGCGCTGAGCCCGGTCAGCTCCAGCCGCAGTGCGTGCCGGCGGGCGAGCATCTCGGCCACGACGGCGAGCTGGCCGGCCGGCGGCGGTCGGTCGCGCCAGGTGCAGACCACCAGCAGCCGGCCGGAGTGGGCGGTCTCGGCGAGCAGCCGCAGCACACGCAGCGTGGACGTGTCGGCCCAGTGCAGGTCGTCGAGCACGACCAGCAGCAGCCGGTCGTGGGCCGCCTCGAGCACGGTGCGGGCGATCTCCTCCCACGCCCGGAACCGCGACGCGCTGTCGTCGGCCTCCTCGACGCTGCCGACCGACGGCAGGTCGCGGCCGAGGGCGGTCAGCACGCTGGCCCAGGGGTAGAGCGGCGGCGCGCCCTCGTCCTGCGAGCACCGGCCCACCAGCACCTCCGCGCCCTGCGCGCGGGCGACCGCGGCGAGCTCGGCGCACAGCCGGCTCTTGCCGATCCCGGGCTCGCCGGTCAGGGCGGCGAAGACCGGCCGGTCGGTCGCCTGCTCCAGCAGCCCCACCAGCGCCGCCAGCTGGTCGTCGCGGCCCATCAGCGGCCAGCCGCTCGCTGCGGGGGCCGCCGGCGCGGCGGACGTCAGGGGCTCCCAGTCGAGGGCGGGGTCCTGGCGCAGCACCGCCGTCTGCAGCTCGCGCAGCTCCACGCCCGGCTCCAGCCCGAGCTCGTCGGCCAGCAGGTCCCGCACCTCGCGCAGCACCTCCAGCGCGTCGGCCTGCCGGCCCGACCGGGCCAGCGCCAGCGCGCGGAGCGCCCACAGCCGCTCCCGGAGCGGGTACGTCGCGGTGAGCGCCTCGAGCTCGGCGGCCACGGTCGCGTGCCGCCCGAGCGCCAGCCCCGCGACCGCACGATCCTCCAGCGCGATCGCCCGCAGCTCCTCGAGGCGGCCCCGCTCGGCCCGGGCGGCCGGCGCCTCCTCCAGCTCGGCGTACGGGGTGCCGCGCCAGCGGGCCAGCGCCTCCTCCAGCTCCTCCAGCAGCGGGGCAGCGCCGACCAGGGACGACCGCGGCACGGTCACGGTGCCGAGCGCGGCGTGGGTCCGGGCGACCGTGGCCTCGAACGCCTCCGCGTCGAGGGCGCCCTCGGCGAGCACGAGGGCATAGCCGCCCTCGCGGGTGACCAGCACCTCCGAGGGTGCGCGCGCCGGGCGGTCCGGCTCGAGGGCGCGGCGCAGGCCGGCGACGTACCCCTGCAGGGTGGCGGTCACCGCTGCCGGTGGCGCATCGCCCCAGAGCAGGTCGACCAGGGTGTCCGGGGGAACCGGGCGGCCGCGGTGCAGGGCGAGCGCGGCGAGCAGGGCCCGCTGCTTGCGCGTGCCGAGGTCGATCGAGACCCCGTCGAGGCGGGCCTCGGCAGCCCCCAGGATGCCCACGCGCACGAGCGCACCCTAGGGCTTTCCGGGCGACTCCGGCAGGGTGCGCGCCCGCCCGCGTCCGAGCCACGGGGCCCCCGGGGCGGGCCGGGCGATACGCTGCCGGACGTGCCTGAGACGACTCCGTTGAAGAAGGTCCTGGTCGCCAACCGGGGCGAGATCGCGGTGCGCGTGATCCGCGCCTGCAAGGACAGCGGCATCGGGAGCGTGGCGGTCTACGCCGAGCCCGACCGCGACGCGGTCTTCGTCCGCATCGCCGACGAGGCGCACAGCCTGGGCGGCGCGACGCCGGCCGACTCCTATCTCGACATCGAGAAGATCATCGCCGTGGCCCAGAAGTCCGGCGCGGACTCCGTCCACCCCGGCTACGGCTTCCTCGCCGAGAACGCCGACTTCGCGCAGGCCGTGCTCGACGCGGGCCTGGTCTGGATCGGGCCGCCGCCGAGCGCGATCGAGAACCTCGGCGACAAGGTGAAGGCACGCCACATCGCCGAGAAGGTCGGCGCCCCGCTCGCCCCCGGCACCAAGGACCCGCTCGAGAACGCCGACGAGGCGGTCGCGTTCGCCGAGGAGCACGGCCTGCCGATCGCGATCAAGGCCGCCTTCGGCGGTGGCGGCCGCGGGCTCAAGGTCGCGCGCGAGATGAAGGAGGTCGCCGACGCCTTCGACTCCGCGGTGCGTGAGGCGACCACCGCCTTCGGCCGCGGCGAGTGCTTCGTCGAGAAGTTCCTCGACCAGCCGCGGCACGTCGAGACCCAGTGCCTCGCCGACCAGCACGGCAACGTCGTCGTCGTCTCCACCCGCGACTGCTCGCTGCAGCGCCGCCACCAGAAGCTGGTGGAGGAGGCGCCGGCGCCGTACCTCAGCGACGAGCAGGTCGAGCGGCTCTACGACTCCTCCAAGGCGATCCTGCGCGAGGCCGGCTACGTCGGCGCCGGCACCTGCGAGTTCCTGGTCGCCAAGGACGGCACGATCTCCTTCCTCGAGGTCAACACCCGGCTCCAGGTCGAGCACTGCGTCTCCGAGGAGGTCACCGGCATCGACCTGGTGCGCGAGATGTTCCGGATCGCGGCCGGCGAGGAGCTCGGCTACGACGACCCCGAGGTGCGCGGCCACTCGATCGAGTACCGCATCAACGCCGAGGACGGCGGCCGCAACTTCATGCCCGCCCCCGGCACCCTGTCCGCGTGGAGCCCGCCGCAGGGGCCCGGCATCCGGCTCGACGGCGGCTACGAGAACGGCGAGACCATCCCCGGCTCGTTCGACTCGCTCATCGCCAAGCTGATCGTGACGGGGCGCGACCGCACCCAGGCGCTGGAGCGCTCGCGGCGCGCGCTCGACGAGTTCGTGGTCGACGGGATGCCGACGGTGATCCCGTTCCACCGGGCCGTCGTCGACGACCCGGCCTTCATCGGTGACGGCTCCTCGTTCACCGTCTACACGACCTGGATCGAGACCGACTTCGACAACCAGATCGAGCCGTACGGTGGCGAGGTCGCCGAGGCGGAGGAACCGGTCGAGCGGCAGCGGGTCACCGTCGAGGTCGGCGGCAAGCGGATCGAGGTCGTGCTGCCCGGCGGCCTCGGCGGGCTGTCGGCCGGTGCCGGGGCCGGCACGAAGAAGCCGAAGCGCGGCGGTGGCAAGAAGGCCGGCGCGGGCGCGTCCGGCGACGCGGTGACCAGCCCGATGCAGGGCACCATCGTCAAGATCGTCGTCGAGGAGGGCCAGGAGGTCGCCGAGGGCGACACCGTGGTCGTGCTCGAGGCGATGAAGATGGAGCAGCCGCTCAAGGCACACAAGGCCGGCACCGTCACCGGCCTGCAGGCCGAGGTCGGCGCCACCGTGACCAGCGGCGCGGTGATCTGCGAGCTCACGGACTGACCTCCGGCACCGGCAGGAGGCGCCCCACGCCCCCGGCGGATGCTGCGGTCCCGAGGAGCGAGCACCTAGGCTCGAAGCGTGCCCGACCTGCGTGAGCCCTCCGAGCGGGTCAGCCCGCGTGCCCGCCTGATGTGGACCGTCGAGGCGATCGCCAACAGCGCGTTCACCCTCGGCGTGTACGTCGTGGTCGGGCTCGCGTGGGACGCCGTCCCGTTCACCTGGTGGCTGGTCACGGGCCTCGCCGTGCTCGCGCTGGCGTACACGCTGCTGATGCCGCGCTGGCGCTACGCCGTCCACCGGTGGGAGGTCACCGAGACGGCCGTCTACACCCAGGCCGGCTGGTGGTCCGTCGACCGGCGGATCGCCCCGATGTCGCGGATCCAGACCGTGGACTACGCCGAGGGCGCCTTCAGCCGGATGTTCGGGCTGGCGTCGGTGACGGTCACGACCGCGTCGGCCGCCGGCGCGCTCGAGATCGCCGCCCTCGACCGGACGCTGGCCCGCGAGCTGGTCGAGCGGCTGGCGCGGCGGGCGGACGCCGTGCCGGGTGATGCCACGTGAGCGAGCAGCGAGCGAACCATGGGCACGTGAGCGAGCAGCGAGCGGACCATGGGGCCGTGAGCGAGCCGTTCGCGCCGCCGCCGGGGCCGCCGCCCACACCCGCGGAGGGCCCGGTCGCGGCCCGGCCGCCGGTGGTCGACTGGCAGCGGCTCGACACCCGGATGCTGCTGGTCCACCCCGTGTCCGAGCTGATCAAGTTCCTGCCCGTGCTGATCGGCCTGTTCGTCGCGAGCACCGCCACCAACCGGGCGCAGCTGTTCCAGCTGCTGGGGGTCGCGGTCCCGATCCTGATCGGGCTGGTGCGCTACTGGACGACGCGGTTCCGGATCTCCCACGAGCGGATCGAGCTCGCGTACGGCCTGGTCAGCCGGCACACCGTCTCCACCCCGCTCGACCGGGTGCGGACCGTCGACCTGACCGCCTCCCCCATCCACCGGCTGCTCGGCCTGAGCACGGTCCGGGTCGGCACCGGCTCGGCCAGCGAGGACGGCCTCGACCTCGACGGGCTCGACACCCGCCTGGCGCGGGAGCTCCGGGCGCGGCTGCTCCACTCGATCGCCCCGCTGGCGCCGGCGCCCGTGGAGGACGAGACGCACCCCGGTGGCGAACGCGTCGTCGCGCGGTTCGAGCCCGGCTGGCTCCGGTACGCCCCCTTCACGTCGGCGGGGCTGGTGCTGACCGCAGGTGTGATCGGCGTCGGGAGCCAGGTGCTCGACGGGCTCGGCGTCTTCGACGACCTCGACCCGGAGGCCATCGACCGCACGGTCACCGACCTCGGCGCCCTCGTCGCGCTCCCGGCCGTGCTCGTCGGCGTGCTGGCCATCGCGGCCGTGGTCTCGGTGATCGGCTACGTCGTCAGCAACGGCAACTTCGCCCTCAGCCACACCCTCCCCGACGGCACGTGGCACCTGCGCCGCGGCCTGCTGACCACCCGCGAGACCAGCGTGGACGACGACCGGATGCGCGGGGTGAGCGTCGGCGAGCCGCTCGGGCTGCGGCTGGCGGGCGGAGCGCGGCTGGCGGCCATCGTCACCGGCCTCGACCGCAGCCAGAGCGGCAGCGAGACGCTGCTGCCACCGACCCCGCGCCCGCTGGTCGACCGGGTCGCTGCCGACGTGGTCGGGACGCCCGTCCCGCTCACCGCCCCGCTGCAGGCCCACGGCAGGCCGGCGCTCACGCGTCGCTACGTACGCGCCCTGGTCCCCGCCGGCGTCGTCGCGCTGGCCCTCGCCGGGCTCGTGGTGGCGCTCGACTGGCCGGGCTGGCTGCTCGCCGTCCCGGTGGTCGTCGCGGTGGCCGCGCTGGGGCTGGGCCACGACCGCGCCCGCGCGCTCGGCCACGCCCTCGTCGAGGGCTGGCTGGTCGCCCGCTCCGGCAGCCTCACCCGCCGCCGCGAGCTGCTCGCGACCGACGCCGTGATCGGCTGGAACCTCCAGTCGACCTGGTTCCAGCGCCGCGCCGGCCTGGTCACCCTGGTCGCCACGACCGCGGGCGGCCGGCAGGCGGTCCGGGTGCTCGACGTCCCCGAGTCCGACGCGGTGGCGGTCGCCGACGCCGCCGTACCCGGCCTGGTCTCGCAGTTCCTGCGCTGACCCGCCTGCAGTGACCGCGCTCAGGTGACCCGGCGCAGCACCAGGTGGAAGTCGGTGCGGTACGTCGCCCCGTCCTCGGCCAGCTCCCACCGGCCGGTGAGCGTGTCGCCGTCGTCGCTGAAGGTCGCGGTCCAGCGCTGGGCGAACGGCTCGCCCTGCCGTTCCAGCGTCCAGGTCCGGTCGTCGAGGGTCATCGCGTAGATCCGGCAGACGCCGCGCTCGTCGGAGTACAGCTGGCTGTATCCCCCGCTTGCGCCGTCGCAGCCGATGACCGAGAGGCTGTCGGGTGCGTCGGGGTGGTCGACGGTGCCGCGCTGCACCAGGTGGGCGCCCGAGGGGTGCCACTCGAAGACGTAGCGCCCACCACCGGGCCACGCCTCGCCGTCGGCGCCGCGGGCCTCGAGCTCCCACGCGCCGACCAGCCGGTCGAGCCGGCGCAGTGCGTCCTCCGCGGTGGGCTGGTCCATCGTGTCCTCCCTCGGTCGGCGTCGTCCGTCGTCAGGGCCGACCCGGTGAGGACGCCGGACTCATCGGTCGGCGAGCCGCGCGGCCAGGTCGACCAGCGACGTCGCCTCCACGTCGGGGGCCCGGAAGTGGCCGGGGAAGGTGGCGCCCGAGCGGTTGACCCAGGCGCTGGCGAGGCCGGCCCGGCCGGCGCCGTCGGTGTCCCACGGGTGGACCGCGACCAGCATCGCCTGCCGGGGCTCCACGCCGCAGCGGTCCACGGCGTACGCATAGGCGGCGGCCGCCGGCTTCCAGACCCCGGCGTCGTCGACGCTGAGGCGCTCCTCGACCAGGTCGAGCAGCCCGGCCCGGCCCAGCAACCCCTCGGCGACCGAGGTGGACCCGTTGCTCAGGGTGACCAGCCGGAGGCCGAGCCCCGCGAGCGCATGCAGCCCGTCGGCCACGTCGTCGTGGACGCCGAGCGAGGTGAAGCCGCTCATCACGTGCTCGACGGCGTCGTCGAGGTCGCGGTCGAGAGGGTGGCCGGCCAGCGTGCTGCGCAGCACCTCGGCGCCGATCGTCGCGAACGGCTCCGCGGTGCCGTGGACGGCCAGCGCGAAGCCGTCGCGCAGCACCCCCGCGAACCACGGCGCCGCGAGGTGGCCGGGCGCGCCGACCGCCTCGA
Organism: uncultured Actinomycetota bacterium; assembly: GCA_963724225.1. Taxonomy (GTDB): domain Bacteria; phylum Actinomycetota; class Actinomycetes; order Propionibacteriales; family Nocardioidaceae; genus Nocardioides. The sequence goes on from CAVRTX010000032.1 coordinate 26,798, forward strand.
ACCGGTCGGCCATCGGCCGCATGTCCGACAGCGTCTCGTTGACGTCGAGGACCAGGACGGCGGGTCGCTCCATGCCCGGCACCCTACGGCCCGTCAGCAGCCACCGTGCTCGACGCTGCGGCAGGTGTCACGGCCTCCCCGCCCGTCGGCGGTGTCGCTCCCGGCGCCGCCGTCGAGGGTGTCGGCGCGCGGACTGCCCGTGATCCGGTCGTCGCCACCGGCGGCCGTCACGCGGAGCGGACCGCCCTCCACCGCCCACACCCGCTCCGGGGCGCCGGTGCCGCGGACCACCCACCGCAGCCCGCCGAGCAGGCGTACCCGCTCGACCCCGGCGACCGCTCCCCGCGCCCGGACGCCCACGGCGCTGGTGGTGCCGTCGCGCAGGTCGACGGCGACCTCGGTGGCCCGGCCCGCCAGCCGCTGACCGAGGAAGGTCACCAGGTCGTCGCCGGTGCCGCCGTCGCTCTCCGCGCCGCGGCCGGGCACGAGGTCCTGGAGCAGCTGGTCGTCGTCGGGCCCAGCGTCGACGCGGGTGGGCAGCGACGACGTCGCCTCGACGTAGTCCTCACCGGCCCCGGTGTCGATGCCGTCGCGGCCGGCGAGGCTCGCGACCAGGTCGGCTCCCGGGCCGGCGGCGACCTGGTCGTCGCCCGCGGCACCCTCGAGGCCGTCCGGGAACACCTGGTCGGACCCGCCGCCCGCGACGATCTCGTCGCCCCCGGCGCCGCCGTCGATCCGGTCGGCACCGGGCGATCCCGTGATCCGGTCGTCGTACGGGGAGCCGACCAGGCCGATCCCGCCCGCCTGCAGCTGCAGCCGGTCGGTGCCCGACCCGGTCGCCCTGCCGGAACGGCCGGTGGCGTCGACGACCACGCCGGCCGTCGCCGAGGCCCACGAGTAGCGGTCGGGCCGGAGCCGGGTGTCGGCCCGCCGGGTGTCGCGGCCGCCGTCGAGCACGTCGTCACCGGGCCCGCCGTCGAGCACGTCGCCGGTGAGGGTGGTGCCGGCGGGGCCCCGGTCGAGCCGGTCGCCCTGGCCGAGCAGCCGGTCGTCGCCCGCGCCGCCGTCGATGCGGTCGACGCCGCTCCCGCCGCAGACCAGGTCGTCACCGCCCCCGCCGTCGACGCTGTCGTCGCCGGCGAGCGCGACGACGACGTCGGCCCGCCGGGTCCCGCGCAGGGTGTCGTCGCCGGTGGTGCCGACGACGGTGGCGGTGCGGCCGCCGCACGACGGCGGCGCGGCGCCGACCGGGGCGCTGGCGGGCAGGAGCGACGCGACGGCGAGCAGCAGCGCTGCCAGGACTCCGCGGTGGACGGGCACGGGGGGCACTCCCGGGGACCAGTCGGGGGCAGGACCCGATCCATGATCCGCGACGTGCGGCACGGGCCGGGGCATTCGGGCGACCCGCGTGTCACCCATAGGCGACCAAGTCAGTGGGGTTTGCCTAGACTGCTCCCATGACCGACCAGGCGGCGACGCCGGCGTGCTGCGCGGGACCGGCCCCCGTCCCGGGCGGGGACCGGTCCACGGGCGCGGCGGCGGCTGCGGACGTACCCCGCGGCGAGCGGAGCACCCGCGGGCAGCTCCCCATCCCCGGCGGCACCGTCGCGATGGGCGACCCGTTCGACGAGGGCTACCCGGCCGACGGCGAGCGCCCGGTCCACGAGGTGACGCTGTCGCCGTTCCTGCTCGACGAGACCGCGGTGACCAACGCGCAGTACGCCACCTTCGTCAAGGCCACCGGCCACGTCACCGAGGCCGAGCAGATCGGGATCTCCTCGGTCTTCCACCTCGCCGTCGAGGCCTCCCGCGCCGACGTCCTCGGCCGGGCCGACGGCACGCCCTGGTGGCTGGTCGTGCGCGGGGCCGACTGGCGCCACCCCGCCGGGCCGCTCTCCGGCATCGGCGAGCTGGCCCGGCACCCGGTCGTCCACGTCAGCTGGCACGACGCGCAGGCGTACGCCCGCTGGGCCGGCAAGCGGCTGCCGACCGAGGCCGAGTGGGAGCACGCCGCCCGCGGCGGCCTCGCCGGCGCACGCTTCGCCTGGGGCGACGAGCTGACCCCGCGCGGCCGGTGGCGGCTCAACATCTGGCAGGGCACGTTCCCGACCCACAACACCCTCGACGACGGTCACCTCACGACCGCGCCGGTGAAGACGTACCCGCCCAACGGGCACGGCCTGCACGAGATGGCCGGCAACGTCTGGGAGTGGTGCGCCGACCGGTTCTCCCCCACGACGTACGCCGACCGCGCGGGCGCTCCGGTGGCCGACCCGGTCGCGCCGGGCTCGGACGACGTGGGCGGTGAGGTGCCGCGGGTGATGCGCGGCGGCTCGTACCTGTGCCACGACTCCTACTGCCACCGCTACCGGGTCGCGGCCCGGTCGTCCAACACCGCCGAGTCGGCCAGCGCCAACATCGGCTTCCGCTGCGCGAACGACGTCTGAGGGCGGCGGCCGCAGCCACTAGCCTCGACGCCATGTTCTCCAAGGTGCTCGTGGCCAACCGCGGCGAGATCGCGATCCGGGCGTTCCGCGCGGCGTACGAGCTGGGCGCGCGCACCGTCGCGGTGTTCCCGCACGAGGACCGCGGCTCCGAGCACCGGCTGAAGGCCGACGAGGCGTACGAGATCGGCGAGCGGGGCCACCCGGTCCGTGCCTACCTCGACCCCGAGGGGATCGTCGACGTGGCGGTCCGGGCGGGAGCCGACGCGGTCTACCCCGGCTACGGCTTCCTCTCGGAGAACCCCGCGCTCGCCGAGGCGTGCGCCAACGCCGGCATCACGTTCGTCGGCCCCACCGCCGACGTCCTCACCCTGACCGGCAACAAGGCGCGCGCGATCGCCGCGGCCGAGGCCGCCGGGGTGCCGACGCTGCAGGGGGTGGAGCCGTCGACGGACCCCGACGCGCTGGTGGCCGCGGCCGAGGAGCTGCCGTACCCGCTGTTCGTCAAGGCGGTCGCCGGCGGCGGCGGGCGCGGCATGCGGCGGGTCGACGACCCGGCCCGGCTGCGCGACGCGGTCGAGGCGTGCATGCGGGAGGCCGACGGGGCGTTCGGCGACCCGACCGTCTTCATCGAGCAGGCCGTGGTCGAGCCGCGGCACATCGAGGTGCAGATCCTGGCCGACGGCGACGGCGAGGTGATCCACCTCTTCGAGCGCGACTGCTCGGTCCAGCGCCGCCACCAGAAGGTCGTCGAGCTCGCGCCCGCGCCCAACCTCGACCCGGAGCTGCGGGACCGGATCTGTGCCGACGCGGTCCGGTTCGCCCGCGAGATCGGCTACCGCAACGCCGGGACCGTCGAGTTCCTGCTCGACCGCGACGGCCACCACGTCTTCATCGAGATGAACCCGCGGATCCAGGTCGAGCACACGGTGACCGAGGAGGTCACCGACGTCGACCTGGTGCAGTCGCAGCTGCGGATCGCGTCCGGCGAGACGCTGGCCGGGCTCGGGCTGTCGCAGGACACGGTCCAGCTGCGGGGCGCGGCGCTGCAGTGCCGGATCACCACCGAGGACCCGGCCAACGACTTCCGGCCCGACACCGGGCGGATCACGACGTACCGCTCCCCCGGTGGCGCGGGCGTCCGCCTCGACGGCGGGACGACGTACACCGGCGCCGAGGTGTCGGCGCACTTCGACTCGATGCTGGCCAAGCTCACCTGCCGCGGCGCGACCTTCGAGAAGGCCGTCGAGCGGGCACGGCGGGCGGTGGCGGAGTTCCGGATCCGCGGTGTCTCGACCAACATCGCGTTCCTCCAGGCCGTGCTCGACGACCCGGACTTCCGGGCCGGGCGGGTGACGACGTCGTTCATCGAGACCCACCCGCAGCTGCTGACCGCACGCGGCGCCGGCGACCGCGGCACCAAGCTGCTGACGTACCTCGCCGACGTGACCGTCAACCAGCCGCACGGCGCGGCGCCCGTCGACCTCGACCCCGTGACCAAGCTGCCCGACGTCGACCTGCGGGTGCCCGCTCCCGACGGCACCCGGCAGCAGCTGCTGGAGCACGGACCCGAGGAGTTCGCCCGGCGGCTGCGCGCGCAGGACCGGGTGGCGGTCACCGACACCACGTTCCGCGACGCCCACCAGTCGCTGCTCGCGACCAGGGTCCGCACCCGCGACCTGGTCGCCGTCGCCGGGCACGTCGCGCGGACGACGCCGCAGCTCTGGTCGCTGGAGACCTGGGGCGGGGCGACGTACGACGTGGCGCTGCGGTTCCTCTCCGAGGACCCGTGGGAGCGGCTGGCCGCGATGCGGCAGGCGGCGCCCAACCTGTGCCTGCAGATGCTGCTGCGCGGGCGCAACACCGTCGGCTACACGCCCTACCCGGCCGCGGTGACGCAGGCGTTCGTCGAGGAGGCGGCCGAGACCGGGATCGACGTGTTCCGGATCTTCGACGCGCTCAACGACGTCGAGCAGATGCGGCCGGCCATCGAGGCGGTCCGTGCCACGGGGACCACCGTCGCCGAGGTGGCGCTCTGCTACACCGGCGACCTCTCCGACCCGCGCGAGCAGCTCTACACCCTCGACTACTACCTGCGGCTGGCCGAGCGGATCGTCGACACCGGCGCCCACGTGCTGGCGATCAAGGACATGGCCGGGCTGCTGCGGGCACCTGCCGCGCGCACCCTCGTCACCGCCCTCCGGGACCGCTTCGACCTGCCTGTGCACCTGCACACCCACGACACCCCCGGCGGCCAGCTCGCCACCCTGGTCGCCGCGATCGAGTCGGGTGTCGACGCGGTCGACGCGGCGAGCGCGCCGATGGCCGGCACCACCTCGCAGCCCTCGCTGTCCGCTCTGGTGGCCGCGACCGACCACTCCGACCGCGAGACCGGGCTGACGCTGGAGGCGCTGTTCGAGCTCGAGCCGTACTGGGAGGCGGTGCGCCGGGTCTACGCGCCGTTCGAGTCCGGGCTGCCGTCCCCGACCGGCCGGGTCTACACCCACGAGATCCCCGGCGGGCAGCTCTCCAACCTGCGCCAGCAGGCGATCGCGCTGGGGCTGGGTGAGAAGTTCGAGCAGATCGAGGACATGTACGCCGCCGCCAACCACCTGCTCGGCAACATCGTGAAGGTGACCCCGTCGTCGAAGGTGGTCGGCGACCTGGCGCTGCACCTCGTCGCGGTCGGCGCGGACCCGGCCGAGTTCGCCGACGACCCCTCGAAGTTCGACATCCCCGGGTCGGTCATCGGCTTCCTGCACGGCGAGCTCGGCGACCCGCCCGGTGGCTGGCCCGAGCCGTTCCGCAGCAAGGCGCTCGAGGGCCGCTCCTGGGAGCCGTCCTCCGGCGACCTGGCCGAGTCCGACGCCGCCGACCTCGCGGCCGCCTCACCGACCCGGCGCCGTACGCTGAACCGGCTGCTGTTCTCCGGCCCCACCCGGGACTTCGAGGAGTCGCGCCAGAAGTACGGCGACGTGTCGGTCCTCCCCACCCGCGACTACCTCTACGGCCTGCGCGCCTCCGACGAGCACGTCGTCGACATCGAGGAGGGCAAGCGGGTGATCTTCGGCCTGGAGGCGATCGGCGAGCCGGACGAGCGCGGCTTCCGGACCGTGATGGCCACCATCAACGGCCAGCTCCGCCCGATCCCGATCCGCGACCAGTCGGTGTCCGCCGAGGTCGCCGCCGCGGAGAAGGCGGACTCCTCCAGGCCCGGCCAGGTGGCCGCCCCGTTCCAGGGCGCCGTCACCGTCGTGGTCGCCGAGGGCGACACGGTCGACGCCGGCCAGACCGTCGCCACCATCGAGGCGATGAAGATGGAGGCGGCCATCACCGCCCCCCACGCCGGCACCGTCGAGCGGCTCGTCGTCTCCGGCACCCGCCCGGTCGAGGGCGGCGACCTGCTGCTGGTGATCGGCTGAGCCGCGCGATGGACACGCCGGGCCGCGCCGTCGCGGTCACCATCGGCGTCCTGGCCGTGCTGCTGGCCTGGCTCACGGCCGTCCCGCTCGCCCACCACTTCAACGGCCTCGCCGCCGGCGACCTGCCGTGGGCGCCGGACGCGTGGAGCACGACGTACGACGCGGTCTACGAGGCGGTCGGCGTCCCGCTGGGGCTCTCGGCCTACTACTTCTGGGGCAAGCCCGCGTTCCTGCTGTACGCCGTCGCGCTGCTGCTGGCGTGGCGGCTGCCGGCGGCGCCCGGCCGCTGGAGCCGGGTCGGGCTCGGGCTGCTGCGCGTCGTGCTGGTGGTCGGCCTGGCCGGCGACGTCGCCGGCTACTGGGGAGGCTGGGGATCCCCGGAGATGACGCCGGTCACCGGATGGGCGTTCTCCTTCGTCGAGGTGTGGGCGCTGCTGCTGCTCCCCGTGGCGCTCGTGGTCCTCGGCATCGGCCACCTTCGCGACCGGGTGACGCCGCGCTGGTCGGCGTGGTGCCTGCTGCTGGGCGGGCTGCTCACCCTGCCCTTCGGCCTCCTCGTCCTCGGCTACGCCCCCCACGGCGTGCTGCTGCCGGTCCTCGTCGCGCTGACCACGGTCGTGGCAGCGGACCCCGTGCCCGAGGCGGCCCCCGAGGGCTAGAGTGCGAGACCTCCCTCACGAGGAGGCGTCGCCATGAACGAGCAGCAGGACCGGGTCACGGCGTTCCACGACCTGCACGCCTCGGGGTGCTTCGTGATGCCGAACCCCTGGGACGTCGGCAGCGCCCGCGCCCTGGAGAAGATGGGCTTCCCGGCGCTGGCGACGACGAGCGCGGGGATGGCCTGGACGCTCGGGCACCCGGACACCGAGGCCACGCTCGAGGAGGCGCTCACCCACCTGCAGGAGATCGCCGGCGCCGTGCGGGTGCCGGTCAACGCCGACTTCCAGGACGGGTACGCCGTCGAGCCGGAGCTGGTCGGGCCGAACGTACGGCTGGCCACCCAGACCGGGATCGCCGGGCTCTCGATCGAGGACTCCTCGGGCGACCCGACCGACCCGCTGCTCGACCTCGACCTGTCCGTCGCGCGGATCCGCGCCGCCCGCCGGGCGATCGACGACAGCGGCACCGGTGTGCTGCTGACCGGACGCGCGGAGGGGTTCGTGGTCGGGCGTCCCGACCTCGACGAGACGATCCGACGCCTGCAGGCGTACGCCGAGGCCGGCGCCGACTGCCTCTACGCGCCGCGCATCGGCAGCGCCGAGCAGGCCGCGGCGATCGTGGCCGCCGTCGCACCCAAGCCGGTCAACCTGTTGGTGAACGCACCCTTCATCACGGTCGCCGAGGCGGCCGACCTCGGCGTACGCCGGATCAGCGTCGGCGGCACCCTCGCCCGCACCGCCTGGGGCGGGTTCCTGCGGGCCGCCCAGGAGCTCTCCGACAGCGGGACGGCCACCGCGTTCCAGGACCTGCCCGACGTCGAGGGCCTGCTCGCCCGCTGAGCCCGCAGCCGCATCCGGACGGCTGGCGTGGGTACGTGCTCAGGATGGAGAGCATGGTGTTCGGCCTCGTCGTGACCATCGTGGTGACGGTGGCCATCGCCGTGCTGATCCTGCTCTTCGAGCGCCGGCGCGCCCACGACATCCGGCAGGACCCGCAGCGCCTGCCGCCTGCCGACGACCAGCGCCCCGACGGTCGCGCCTGACCCGGGCGTGCTGCCCGGGCGCAGGGCCCGGATCCGTGCCACCACCTGACTGTGATCCGGGGCACTACGCTCCGGCGTGATGGACATCGGAGACTTCTCGCTCGACGCCTTCTCGCTGGCCGGCCGGCGGGCGTTGGTCACCGGCGGCAACACCGGGCTGGGGCGGGCGTTCACGGTGGCGCTGGCGAGGGCGGGCGCCGACGTCTTCGTCGTGGGCCTGCTCGACGACGGCGGCGAGACCCGGCGACTGGTCGAGGAGAGCGGTCGGACGTACGCCGAGACCCTCGCGGACATCACGCAGCCGGGCGTACCGGGTCAGGTCGTCGCGCAGTGCGTCGAGGCGCTCGGCGGGCTCGACGTCCTGGTCAGCTCGGCCGGGATCTGCCTGCTCGCCGACGTCGACGACTTCGACCGCTCGCAGTGGGACCCGATGGTCGCCGTCAACCTGACCGCCGCGTTCGAGATGGCCCGTGAGGCGAGCGTCGTGATGACCCGGCAGGGCAGCGGCAAGATCATCAACATCGCCTCCCTCTTCAGCTGGCTCGGCGGCCGGCAGTCCCCGGCGTACGCCGCCACCAAGGCGGGGATCGCCGGGTTCACCAAGGCGTACTGCGACGAGCTCGCCGGTCGCGGCATCCAGGTCAACGCCATCGCACCCGGCTACTTCGCGACCGCCATCACCGCCGCCACCCGCGCCGACCCGGACGCCGACCGCCGGGTCGTCGAGCACATCCCCGCCGGGCGCTGGGGCGACCCGGCGGACCTGATGGGCGCCACCGTCTTCCTGGCCTCCCGCGCCTCCGACTACGTCAACGGACACGTGCTGGTCGTCGACGGCGGCTACCTCGTCCGATGAGCCACTGAGAGGCTTCCCCCATGGTCCGCTCACGATCCACCCTGAGCCGCGCCGACGTCGTCCGGGCGGTCACCGACCTGCTCGGCGCCGACGCGGTCGACACCGACGAGGCCCGGCTGCGCGCGGCCAGCGTCGACCGGTTCCGCAAGTACACCGCGGTCCACGACATCTACGACGGACCGGTCCCGGCCGCGATCGCCTACCCGGGCTCGACCGAGCAGGTCGCGCAGCTGCTCGACCTCGCGCAGCGCGAGCGGATCGCCGTCGTCCCCCGCACCGGCGGCACCAGCACGGAGGGCGGCCTCGAGACGGTCGTCGAGGACTCGCTCGTCGTCGACGGCTCGCGGATGGACCGGATCCTCGAGGTCGACGTCGAGGACATGCAGGCGACCGTGCAGTGCGGCGTACCGCTGCAGGTGCTCGAGGACACGCTGCGCGCGCAGGGCCTCACCACCGGCCACTCCCCGCAGTCCAAGCCGATCGCCCAGCTCGGCGGCCTGGTCGCGACCCGCTCGATCGGCCAGTTCTCCACGCTGTACGGCGGCATCGAGGACATGGTCGTCGGCCTCGAGGCGGTGCTCCCCGGCGGCCGGGTGGTCCGGGTCCGCAACGTCCCCCGCCGCGCGGCCGGTCCCGACGTGCGCCACGTGCTGATCGGCAACGAGGGCGCGCTCGCGTACGTCACCGAGGTGACCGTCAAGCTGTTCCGCCACTACCCGGAGTCGACCCGGTGGTTCGGGTTCCGGGTGCCGGAGTTCGCGGCCGGGGTGGCGCTGCTGCGCGAGGTCATGACCGCCGGCTACCGGCCCTCGGTGGCGCGGCTCTACTCGCCCGAGGACGCCCGCCAGCACTTCCCCGACCACCCGCTCGACCAGAACCTCGTCGTGCTCTCCGCGGAGGGCCCGCCGCCGCTGGTCGCGGCCACCGCCGGCGCGATCGAGGCGATGGCGGCCGAGGTCGACCACACCCGGGTGCCGGAGGAGGAGATCCGGTCGTGGTTCGAGGCCCTCAACTGGGGAGCCGACAAGATCGAGGCCGAGAAGCAGGCGATGCGCGAGAGCGCCCACCTCGGCTACACCACCGAGGTCTCGGTCGACTGGTCGCGCACCACCGAGCTCTACGAGGCGACGATGGCGCGGATCCGGACCGGGTTCGACCGGGTCGACGACCTCACGTTGCTCGGCGCGCACTCCTCGCACAGCTACCAGACCGGCACCAACCTCTACTTCGTCTACGACTACGACATCCGCTGCGAGCCGCGCGAGGAGATCGACCTCTACCACCGGCCGCTCAACACGATCATCGTCGAGGAGGCGCTGCGCGTCGGCGGCTCGATGGTGCACCACCACGGCGTGGGCAAGTACCGCACGCCGTGGATCCGGCAGGAGCACGGCAGCTCGTACGCCCTGCTGGCCGGCCTCAAGCAGGCGTTCGACCCGGACAACGTGATGAACCCCGGCTCGGTCTTCCCGGTCGACGCGGCCGGCGACGCGGTGCTGGACGCCCCGGCGGACACCGCGACGGGGCGCTGATGGTCGCCTTCCTGGCGATCGACTCGGGCTCGCAGAGCACCAAGGTGTCGGTCGTCGACGCGACCGGGGAGGTGCACGCCGCCGCCGCGGCGCCGCTGCGGCCGTACGAGCTCGGCCCGGGAGGTCGGGCGGTCCACCCCGACGACGACCTCTGGGACGCGCTGACGGTGTCGGCCCGCGCGGCGCTGGCGTCGTACGACGGCGTGGCCGGTGACGTGGTGGCGGTCGGGCTGTGCGGGATCCGGTTCTGCCGGGCGCTGCTCGACGCCGACGGTCGGCTGACCGAGCCGGTGCTGAGCTGGATGGACGCCCGGGTCGCCGCTCCGGTCGAGCCCGTCGACGGGGTGGTGACGGTGACCAGCGCTGGTGGCTACCTCGCGACCCGGCTGACCGGCGAGCGGCGCGACAGCGTGGCCAGCCACCAGGGGGTGCTGCCGCCGGCGGAGCTGGCGCCCGAGCTGGTCGACCCCGGTGCGGTGCTCGGCCACGTCACCGCGGCGGCGTCGGACGCCACCGGGATCCCGGTCGGGCTGCCCGTCCACGCGACGGCCAACGACAAGGCGGTCGAGGCGCTCGGGTGCGGGCTGGTCGAGCCCGGCACGGTGCTGCTGTCGCTCGGGACCTACGTCACGGCGATGACCGACGCAGAGCCGCCCGGGGCCCCTGCGGACCGGCGCTGGTGGGTCAACGACGCCGCCGTCCCCGGCCGCACCCTCGTCGAGAGCGCGGGGATCCGGCGGGGCATGTGGACGGTGTCGTGGCTGCGGCAGCTGGTGAGCGCCGCCGCGCCCGGGCTGGTCGAGCCGCGCGACGTGGAGGCGTGGCTGGAGGCCGGTGCCCGCGAGGTGCCGCCCGGGAGCGGCGGGCTGCTGACCGTGCCCGACTGGCTCGCGCCGCCGGACGCCCCCCACCGGCGCGGGGTCGTGCTCGGGCTGGACGGCTCCCACGGTCCGCACCACCTGCACCGGTCGGTCCTGGAGGGCATCGCGATGACGATGCGCGGCCACGTCGAGGCGATGGAGTCCGCGCTGGGGCTGGCTCCCGGACGGCTGGTCGTCTCCGGCGGCGGCGCCCGTTCCGACCTGATGACCCAGCTCGTGGCCGACGTCTTCGGGCGCACCGCCTCGCGGCCGGCCGTCGCCGACGCCGCCGGCCTCGGCGCCGCGGTCTGCGCCGCGGTCGGCCACGGCACCCACCCGTCCTTCGAGGCCGCGGTCGCGGCGATGACCCGCCCCGGTGACCGGTTCGAGCCCGACCCGGCCGCGCACGCGGCGTACGACGCCCTGGTCGAGGTGTACGCCGACGTCCCCGCCGCCACCGACCCGGTGCTGCGCCGGCTGGCGGAGCTGGCCGACTGACCGGCCGCTGTGCGGCGCGCCCATCGTCTGCGTACACTGGCCTCAGCCCCGGCACGTGCCCGCCGAGTGCCGGGACCGCGTCCTCGCCATCTGAGTGCGAGTTCAGCCGGTCCCGATGATCGCTCGGGCACCACTGTCCCTGAAGGTGGGGAAGCCGGTGGCCCGCACCTCGCGGGCAGATCGGTGGGCAGCCGTTGGACGGGAGGGGACTCGTCCGGGCGGCGACATCCGCACGAGGAAGCGAGTGTTGGTTGGCCACGAAGCGCGACAACCGGTCCGGCGGCAACAAGCGGACCCGGCGAGCCCCTGCCCGGAAGCGGGACGAAGAGGGCCTGATGCCGGTCCTGGCGCGAGCCGTCGGGGAGGTCGGGCACGCGATCGACCGCGGCCAGATGACCTCCCGGCACCACGCCCGGTTCCAGGCCGTCGCCCTCCTCGCCCGCGAGGAGCGCGCCAGGATCCTCTCCGACGACTCGCTCAGCGACGCCCAGCGCGACAACATGCGCAAGCGGCTGGAGGGCGTCGCCACCAACCTGGCGCGGCTCGCCGCACGGCAGCCGTCGCTGTTCGGGCTGCTGCAGGAGGACGCCGAGATCGGCGAGGCCACCCGCCAGCTCAAGCGCGAGATGCAGCAGGCCGGCGGCCTCGAGCCCGAGCCGGAGGCCGAGCCGGAGACGCCTGCCGAGGGCTCCGCACGACCGGAGCGCCGGACGACGATCCCCCAGTCCGTACGGTCGGCGCAGCTGGCCAACCCGTTCCTCGTCCCCGACTTCAGCGTCGTGAAGCCCAAGCCCAAGGGCCGGCTGACCGGCTGGGAGCTGATCGGGCCGGTGCTCAACGCGTTCGAGCACCCCGTCCCGGGCGCACCCGCGTGCATGGAGCTGCCCGACCCGCGGCCGACGATGCTGCCGCCGGGGGTGGAGCTGATGGCCCACCAGGCCAAGGTGCTCTCGGCGGTCGCCGAGGGGCACCGTACGTTCCTGCTCGCCGACGAGCCCGGCCTCGGCAAGACCGCGCAGGCGCTGCTGGCGGCCCAGGTCGCCGGGGCGTACCCGCTGCTGGCCGTGGTCCCCAACGTCGTGAAGACCAACTGGGCGCGCGAGGCGGAGCTCTGGACGCCCAACCGGACGGTCTCGGTGATCCACGGCGACGGCGCCACGATCGACGGGTTCGCCGACATCGTGGTGGTCAACTACGAGGTCCTCGACCGCCACGTCGACTGGATCGGCGAGCACGGGTTCCGCGGCGTGGTCGTCGACGAGGCCCACTACATCAAGAACAAGAAGTCGCAGCGCTCGCAGCAGGTGCTCCAGGTCTCGCAACGGGTACGCCGCCGGATGGCGCGGCCGCTGCTGATGGCGCTGACCGGGACGCCGCTGATCAACGACATCGAGGACTTCCGGGCGATCTGGGAGTTCCTCGGCTGGATCGAGGAGCGCAAGCCCGGCAACGACCTGATGGCCGCGCTCGAGGAGACCGACTTCACCCCCGCCGACCACGCGTTCTACCCGGCCGCGCGGCAGGCCGTCGTCGACCTCGGCATCGTCCGCCGCAAGAAGGTCGACGTCGCCTCCGACATCCCGGCCCGCCGCGTGGCCGACCTGCCGGTCGAGCTCGAGGGCGCGATCGGGCGTTCCATCGCCGAGGCCGAGCGCCAGCTCGCGCAGCGGCTGGTGGGCCGCTACCGGGCCGCGATCGAGCACCGGAGGGCCAGGTCGGGCGAGGAGGTCGACGGGATCGACTGGGAGCTCGTACGCCGGGTGGCCGAGCGCGAGGTCGCCGAGTCCTCGGACGACGACACGAGCGGCGACAACGTGTTCTCGATGGTGCGCCGGATCGGCCAGGCCAAGACCGAGCTGGCCGCCGACTACGCCGCTCAGCTGGCGCGCAGCGCCGGCAAGGTCGTGTTCTTCGCCAAGCACAACGACGTGATGGACGGCGCCGAGACGTTCTTCGCCGCCCGCGGCATCCGCCACACCTCGATCCGCGGCAACCAGACCAGCAAGGTCCGGCAGGAGAACATCGACGCCTTCGTCAACGACCCGGACGTCCACGTGATCGTCTGCTCGCTGACCGCGGCCGGTGTCGGCATCAACCTGCAGGTGTCGTCGAACGTCGTGCTCGCCGAGCTGTCGTGGACCAACGCCGAGCAGACCCAGGCGATCGACCGGGTGCACCGGATCGGCCAGACCGAGCCGGTCACCGCGTGGCGGATCATCGCGGCGCAGACCATCGACGCCAAGATCGCCGAGCTGATCGACGCCAAGGCCGGGCTCGCCGCCCGCGCGCTCGACGGCGCGGACGAGGAGACGTCGTCGGCCGACGTCCAGGTCGACGCGCTGGTCTCGATGCTCACCGAGGCGCTCGAGGAGGAGCAGGTCTCCGCCTGACCCGGTCCGCGGCCGGGACGATTGACACCCCGCGCGCCCGGTCGGAAACTCGGACGGAGCCTGCGGACCAGCTCGCGGGGCGCACACCAGGGGGAGCTGCCGTGGACGAGAGACCCGACCCGGTGGCGGGTGCGGGCTACGCGATGACGCTGGCCGACACCTCCCACGAGTGGTACCGGTTGCACGCCGCGCGAGCGCGGGTCAGCTACCAGGTGTCGGAGTGCCTCACACTGGTGCTGGCCGCCGCCGTCCCTGTCACGGCGGCGCTCTCCCCCGGCGAGGCGTTCCTGCCCGCGGTGCTGGGCGGGCTGGTCGTGGTGCTGACCGGGCTGCGGACGGTCTACCACTGGCAGGAGAACTACCTGCGCTTCAGCGCCGCCCGCGAGGCGATCGAGCACCACCGCCGGCTCTACCGCACGGGCGCGCCGCCGTACGACGACCTGTTCGAGCGCGACAAGGTCCTCGTCGCGCGGGTCTCGGAGATCGAGCACGTCGAGACCGGCCAGTGGATCCAGGTCGCGTCGGAACGACCGAACGGCTGACGTCGACCGACCCCTCGTGACGCCGTCACGGCGGGGGTCCATGCTGGAGCCCCGATCCCGATTGCGAGGAGCACCACCCGTGTCGTCGTCCGGCCTGTCCCTGGACCACCTCGTCTCGTGGGCGCTGAGGGGCGGCCCGGCCCCGGTGCAGCTCACCGATGCGTCCGTCGAACGGATCGCCACCGCCCAGAGCCAGCTGCGCCACGCGGGCCGGTCAGGAGCGGTCTACGGGCTGACGACCGGTGTCGGCGCGCTGCGCAACGTCCCCACCGACATCACGCCGGGCGACGGCACCTCGCACGCGCTGCGCCTGTGGCGCAGCCACGCGACCGGGTTCGGCGAGACGTACGACGACGCGACCGCGCGCGCCGCGATGGCGATCCGGCTGCACCAGATCACCTCCGGCCGGTCGGGGGTCAGCGCCGGCCTGGCGTCGTCGCTCGGTGCGGCGATCGCCGGGGGCGCCGTGCCCGACCTGCACCGCTCCGGCTCGATCGGCACCGGCGACCTGGTCCCGCTGGCCGAGCTGGCGCTGACCCTGGTGGGCGAGCGGCCGTGGCGCTCCGGGGGCTCACCCGCGGTGCCGGTGGCCGACGTCGACGAGACCGACGCGCTTCCGTTCATGTCGAGCAACGCGCTGACGCTGGCGACCGCGGCGCTCGTACGCCGCCGGCTGACGTCGTTCTCCGTGGCCGCCGAGAAGGTCACCGCACTGTCGGCCGTGGCGCTGCAGGCCTCGCTCCAGGCGTACGACCCGCGGGTGCACGCCGGCCGTCCGGACGCCTCCCAGCAGCGGGTCGCGGCCCGGCTGATGGCGCTGCTCGAGCCGGGCGACTGGTGGCCGGCGCGGCTGCAGGACCCGTTCGCACTGCGGACCGTCCCACAGGTGCACGCGCCGTTCGTCGACGCACTGGTCACGACCGAGCAGGCCGTGGTCGTCGAGGTCGACGACTCCTCCGAGAACCCGCTCATCGTCCACGACGGCACCCCGCTCCACCACGGCGGCTTCGTCACCGCAAGGCTCTCGGCGACCCTCGACGCGCTCCGCCAGGCCATCTACCCGGTGATCGCGCTGTCGGCCGCCCGGCTGTCCGCGCTGGTCAACCCGTCCCTGTCGGGCTTGCCGGCGTTCCTCGCCTCCGGCCCGGCGGACAGCTCCGGCGTGATGATCCTGGAGTACGTCGCCCAGGACGCCCTCGCCCGCGCCCGGATCGTCACCTCGCCGGTCTCCACCGGCCATGCCTCGATCTCGCTCGGCCTCGAGGAGCACGCCAGCTTCTCCACCCAGGCTGCCTGGGGCTGCGAGCAGATCGTCGACCTCGCCCCCGTCGTCCTCGGCTGCGAGCTGATCGCCGCGGTCCGCGCGCTGCGCATGGACCCCGACCGGCTGCCCGAGTCCGGCCCGCTGCGGGAGCTGTTCGACGTCGCCGCCGCCGAGCTGGGCGAGGACCGCACCGACCGGCCGCTCACCGACGACCTCGCCGCCGCAGTACGGCTGGTGCAGCAGGGGCTGTGACGCGGCCGGGTCGCACACGACTCGTACGTCGCGGGCGATGACCGGCGCCGTCTCCGTTGCGACAGTGGTGGGCATGATTCGTCTACTGCGTGGCATGCCGACGGGCGTCCTCGGGATCGAGGCCGTCGATGACGTGGAGAAGGAGGACTACGAGAACGTCATCGTTCCCGCAGTCGAGGCAGCCCTCGCGGAGCACGAGCGGGTCCGTCTCGTGTACCTCCTGGGCCCCGAGTTCGACGACTACGAGGGCGAGGCCGTCTGGGAGGACCTCAAGCTGGGTGCGCACCACCCGGTGTCGTTCGAGCGGGTCGCGATCGTGACCGATGCCCGCTGGGCCGGACCGGCGGTGAAGGTGTTCAGCGTGCTGCTGCCGGGGCAGGCGCGCGCGTTCCCGCTCGCCGAGCTCGAGGCCGCGAAGAGCTGGGCGGCCGCGGACGCGTGACCTGATCCGCGGTCACCGCCGAGGCGGCCGAGCTCGTGCGGGTTGCGGATGGCCAGGATCCGCGCGATCCGCCCGTCGACGACCTCGAAGGCGAGGGCCGTCTCGAGCTCGCCCCCGGGGTCGACCCGCGCCGACGGCGCCGTTGACGAGCAGCGTCGTGGCCCGGATGTCACGTTCCGGCGCCGGCCGATGTCTTCATGGGGGACCACGACACGGTGGAGGAAGACATGACGGGAAGCGCACGGATCCCCGCGATCGAGATCACCGGCCTGTACGGCGGCTAGCATGCCGACATGGGGGAGGAGCTCGCGGTCCGGCCGCTGACGCCCGAGACCTGGGACGCGTTCGCCGCGCTCGTCGAGCGGCACAACGGGATCTTCGGCGGCTGCTGGTGCATCTGGTTCCACCCCGACTGCGCCGAGCGCGGCCAGGGGTACGAGGGCAACCGCGCGCTGAAGCGCCGCCACGTCGACGAGGGCACCGCCCACGCCGCCCTCGTCCTCGACGGCGACCGAGCGGTGGCGTGGTGCGAGTACGGCACCCCCGACGAGCTGCCCAACATCCACCACCGCAAGGACTACGAGGCGCGGCTGGACCTGCTCCCCGACTGGCGGCTGACCTGCATCTTCATCGACCGGGACTACCGCCGACGCGGCCTCTCCCACCTCGCCCTGCAGGGTGCCCTCGACCTGATCGCGCAGGCGGGTGGCGGCGTCGTCGAGGGCTACCCGCAGGACCTCTCCGACGGCCGGCGGGTCGGCAACTCCTTCCTCTACAACGGCACCCGCGCGCTCTACGAGAACGCCGGCTTCACCTACCAGCGGTCCAAGGGCAAGGGGCACACGGTGATGCGGCGGACCGTCACCGCGTCCTGACGCGACGGCCTGTGGAAGGGCCCGTTTCGAGCCCGATGACTGTCAGTGCCGGGTGCTTCGATGGGTCCATGGCAGCGCAGACGATCGAGGCGACGCACCCGGTGGCGGCGACCATCGCCGGCGCTCGCCGCGACCTGCGTGACCTGGCGTTGCGGCCGCTGTGGTCGATGGACGCGCGGGCGACCGGGGAGGCCCTGGTCGAGGTGACCCGGCTCGCGGCCCAGGTCGCCCAGCTGCAGCTGGCGCTGCTCCACCAGGCCGACGTGGTCGAGGTCGGGGCTGACGTCGGCGCCACCTCCCCGGCCAGCTGGCTTGCCCACGAGACCCGGACCGTACGCGCCACCGCCCATCGGGCCGCCCGGCTCGCGCAGCGGCTGGCCACGGCCCACCCGGCCGTCGACATCGCCCTCGCCGAGGGCGACCTGACGCTCGACCAGGCCCAGGTCGATCGTCGACGCCGTCGACGCGCTCCCGACCGACCTCGTCGATGCCGACACCCTCAGGCGGGCCGAGGAGCTCCTGCTCACCGAGGCCCGGCACCACGACGCCAGGGCCCTGCGCGTGCTCGGACGAAGGCTGCTGGAGGTCGTCGATCCCGAGGCGGCCGACCTCGAGGAGGCGCGGCAGCTGGAGCAGGAGGAGCAGGCCGCCCGGTCCGCGGCTTCCTTCACGATGTCCGACGACGGCCACGGTCGGGTCCACGGCAGCTTCTCGCTGCCCTCGCTCCACGGCTCGATCCTCCGCAAGCACCTGATGGCCCTCGCCGCGCCCGGTCGCAACCCCGACCTCCCGGCCGAGACCCCCACCAGGCACAAGCTGGGCCTCGCGTTCCTGGAGTACGTCGAGTCCAGGCCGGCCGACTCGGTGCCCGACAGCGGCGGGGTCGCGGCGACGGTCGTGGTCACCATGCCCCTCGAGTCGCTGCTCGGCGGGCTGCAGGCGGCCGGCCTGTGCGACGGCAGCCGGATCTCCGCCGCCGAGGCCCGACGCCTCGCCTGCCGCGCCGGCATCATCCCGGTGGTCCTCGGCGGCGCGTCCGAGCCGCTCGACGTGGGTCGGCAGCGCCGGTTCCACACCCGGGCGATGCGGGTCGCGCTCGGCCTGCGCGACCAGGGCTGCACCGCGGAGGGCTGCGACCGGCCGCCCGCGATGTGCCACGCCCACCACGACCAGCCCTGGAGCCGGCGTGGACCGACCGGCGTCACGACCGGCCGGTTGCTGTGCCCGCGCCACCACACCCTCGCCCACGACCAGCGCTACCAGATGAAGGCCGGTCCGGGCGGCAAGGTCGGCTTCACCAGGCGGACGTGACAGAGCAACCCTCATGCCTTGACAGGCATATGCCGTCGTGGCCATACTCAACAGGTGCCCGAACGCGACGTCTTCACCGTGGTCGCCGACCCGACCCGCCGCCGGATCCTCGACCTGCTGCGCGAGCGGGAGCTGACCGTGACCGAGCTCGTGGCGCGGCTGCAGACCGCGCAGCCCAACGTGTCCAAGCACCTCCGGGTGCTGGGCGAGGCCGAGCTGGTGACGATCCGGGTGGACGGCCCACGGCGGCACTATGCGCTGGCACCCGACGGGTTGCGCGACCTCGAGGCCTGGCTGGCGCCGTACCGCCGCGCCTGGGCCGAGCGGCTCGACGCGCTCGCGGCACACCTCGACCAGATGCCCGACACGTGAGGAGACGGACGATGACGCAGACACCGCTGGGGACGGTCCGCCAGGACGGGGAGGTCGTGGTGCTCCGCTTCGAGCGCGCACTCGCGCACCCGCGGGAGAAGGTCTGGCGGGCGCTCACCGAGTCCGAGCACCTCCGCCACTGGTTCCCGGCCGACATCGTCGGCGAGCGGGTGGCGGGCGCCGAGCTGAGGTTCGTCTTCTGGCCCGAGGCGGTGGAGCAGGCCGGGGAGGAGATCGAGGCCGCGGGTGTCCCCGTCGCCGACCCCCAGCTCCCGGGTCGCATGATCACCTGGGAGCCGCCGCGGCTGCTCGAGCTCACGTGGGACACCGAGCGCCTTCGCTTCGAGCTGGAGCCGGTCGGCACCGGCACCGTGCTCCGGGTGACCGTCCGGGCCTCGGAGCCCGGCCCGCGCGGCTACGAGAGCACGGCGGCCGGCTACCACACCTGCCTCGACGCGCTCGTCGCCCACCTCGACGGAGGTTCGATCTCGATCTTCGACCGGGAGCGGACCGACATCCTCGAGCAGGAGTACGCCGCCGGTCTCCACCGGACGTGACCGCGTCCGATGCGGACGGGAGGAAGCGCTCGAGGTGCCCCTCCCCTAGCCTCGTGGCATGACCGACGCAGTACCCGCCGTCGTCTGGGCGGACCACCGAGCCGTGCTCTTCGACCTCGACGGGGTGCTGACCCCGACCGCAGAGGTCCACATGCGTGCCTGGTCGGAGATGTTCAACGACTTCCTCGAGGGCTACGACGGTGACGGCGACACCTCGCCGTACGGCGACGCCGACTACTTCGCCCACGTCGACGGGAAGCCCCGTTACGACGGGGTCCGCGACTTCCTCGCGGCCCGCGGCATCGACCTGCCCGAGGGCACCAGCGAGGACGCCGCCGACCAGGTCACGGTGCGCGGGCTCGGCAACCGCAAGAACGACGCGTTCAACGAGGTGCTCGCGCGCGACGGGGTCTCCCCGTACCCGGGGTCGCTCGCGCTGCTCGACCACCTGCGCGACCTCGACCTGCCGCTCGCGGTGGTCTCGTCCTCCGCCAACGCTCCTGCCGTGCTCGCGGCCGCAGGGATCGCCGACCGGTTCGCGACGGTCGTCGACGGCCGGGTCGCCGACGCGGCCGGGCTGCCCGGCAAGCCGGCGCCCGACACGTTCCTGCACGCCGCGTCCGAGCTCGACGTGTCCGCGGACGACGCGGTGGTCCTGGAGGACGCCGTCTCCGGCGTACGCGCGGGCGCGGCCGGACGCTTCGGGCTGGTGATCGGGGTCGACCGCGGCGCGGGCGACGCGCTCCGCGACGCCGGCGCCACGCTCGTGGTCTCGGACCTCGCCGAGCTCGTGCCCGGAGGCGAGCGGTGAGGCGCGCGAACCTCGGCCCGGACCCGATGGACCGTGGGCGCTACCAGCTCGACCCGTGGCGACTGGTCGAGGTCGACCCGCGCACCGAGCACCTCGGCGTCGCCGAGACCCTCTTCACCGTCTCCAACGGCTACCTCGGGATGCGCGGCAACCCGGAGGAGGGCCGCGACTCCCACGCCCACGGCACCTTCGTCAACGGCTTCCACGAGACCTGGCCGATCCGGCACGCGGAGTCGGCCTTCGGCTTCGCCCGGACCGGCCAGACGATCGTCAACGCCCCCGACGCCAAGGTGATGAAGCTCTACGTCGACGACGAGCCGCTGCTGCTGGCGACCGCCGAGCTGGAGAGCTACGAGCGCAGCCTGGACTTCCGCGACGGGATCCTCCGGCGCGACCTGGTGTGGCGCACGCCCGCGGGCAAGCGGGTGCAGGTCCGCTCGACCCGGATGGTGTCGATGACCCAGCGCCACCTGGCCGTGCTCACGCTCGAGGTGACGATGCTGTCCGGCGACGCCCCGGTCGTGATCTCCTCGCAGCTGCTCAACCGCCAGGACGGCCGCGACGAGTACCACGTCCCGGCGGCCGCCATGGGCGAGGGCGTCGACCCGCGCCGTGCCTCCGGGTTCGACGAGCGGGTGCTGCTGCCGCAGATGTCGTACGCCCACACCGGCCGGCTCGGGCTCGGCTACCGCTGCGCTCGGTCCGGCATGACGATCTCGGTCGCGGCGGACCACCGGGTCGAGACCGAGCTGGAGCACGAGGTCCGGCTCGACCACGAGGACGACCTCGCCCACTTCACGCTCCGGGTGGAGGCCACCGAGGGAGGCACGGTCAAGGTCGAGAAGCTGGTCGCCTACCACTCCTCCCGCGGGGTGCCGGTACGCGAGCTGTCCGACCGCTGCGCCCGCACCCTCGACCGCAGCCACCGGCACGGCGTCGACCGACACCACGGCGACCAGCGCGAGTGGTACGACCACTTCTGGAGGCGCGCCGACGTCGTGGTCGAGGGCGAGCGGGCCACCCAGCAGGCGATCCGGTTCAACGTGTTCTCGCTCGCGCAGGCCGCCGCGCGCTCCGACCAGCAGGGCGTGCCCGCCAAGGGGCTGACCGGCTCCGGCTACGAGGGCCACTACTTCTGGGACACCGAGGTCTACGTGGTCCCGTTCCTGAGCTACACCCTGCCCGACGTCGCCCGCAACGTCCTCCACTACCGGACCCGGATGCTGCCCACCGCCCGCGAGCGGGCCCGCGAGATGGCCCAGAGCGGGGCCCTCTACCCGTGGCGCACGATCAACGGCGAGGAGGCATCGGCCTACTACGCCGCCGGCACCGCCGGGGTGCACATCGACGCCGACATCGCGTACGCCCTCATGAAGTACGTGCGCGCGTCCGGCAACGAGGGGTTCCTGGTCCGCGACGGCATCGACCTGCTGGTCGAGACCGCGCGGATGTGGGTGGACCTCGGGTTCTGGCGCACCAACGCCGAGCGCACCTTCCACATCCACGGGGTCACCGGCCCCGACGAGTACACGACCGTCGTCAACAACAACCTGTTCACCAACGTGATGGCGCGGGCCAACCTCGAGGCGGCGGTGAGCGCCGTCGAGCACGTCCGGGAGTGCTACCCGGTCGCGTGGGAGCGGGCCGCCTCCCGGCTCGGCATCGAGGAGGGCGAGGTCGACGAGTGGCGCGCGTGCGCGGCGGGGATGACGATCCCGTTCGACGCCGGCCTCGGCATCCACCCGCAGGACGACTTCTTCCTGGACCGCGAGGTCTGGGACCTCTCGCGGACCCCGACCGAGCTGTTCCCGCTGCTGCTCAACTACCACCCCCTGGTGATCTACCGGTTCCAGGTGCTCAAGCAGCCGGACGTCGTGCTGGCGATGTTCCTGCAGGGCGACCGGTTCTCGCTCGAGGAGAAGCGCGCCAACGTCGAGTACTACGACCCGATCACCACCGGCGACTCCAGCCTCTCGGCCATCGTGCAGTCGATCATGGCCGCCGAGGTCGGCTACCACGAGGAGGCGCTCGACTACTTCCACCAGGCGCTCTACACCGACCTGCTGGACCTCCACGGCAACACCGTCGACGGCCTGCACGTCGCCTCGGCCGGCGGCGTGTGGCAGGCCCTCGTGCACGGCTTCGCCGGGCTGCGCGACCACGGCGGGGCGATGTCGTTCGACCCGCGGCTCCCCGACGGATGGCGGGTCGTACGGTTCCGCCTCGCCTGGCGCGGGCTCGACGTGGCCGTCACCGTGACCGACGACGGTCTCGACCTGGCGGTCGAGGTGCTCGACGTCACCGACGTCACCGACCCGCTCGTCGAGGGTGGACCGGGGGTCGACCGGGCCGACGCGCTCGCGGTCACGGTGCGCGGCGAGCACCACGTCGTACGACCGGGCTCGTCGGTCAGCATCCCGCTCGACGCGCACGGTCCCCGGCTCCCCGGCCGGCTGGCCACCCGCCCCCGCACCGGCGGCGTCCGCACCGACGGCAGCAGGATCACCGCCGGCGTGCCCGACCCGGCCCGCCACAGCGACCCGACCGAGACCGGCGAGCTGCCCGTGGTGATCCCCGACGGCCCGGGCACCGACCCCACGAGCTGAGGCGTCAGCCGCCGTCGGGCGACGGACTCACGAGTCGTCGTGGAGCCGCAGCGTCTGCAGCCGGCGGCCGGCGTACACCGTGGCGCCGAGCGTCACGACGACCAGCCCGATCATCCCGGTGGTGAAGGACACGGCCGCCTCGAGCCCGACCAGGGTGGCCTCGTAGCCGAGGATCTCGGTGACCACCGCGAGCGCCCACTGCTGCACGCTCAGCGCCTGCGCGCCGGGCACCAGTCCGCCGACCAGCGACTCCCAGATCAGCGCGTAGATCAGGCCGACGACCACCGCGTTGCGGGTGATCACGGCCAGCATCAGGAACAGCGCGGCGTACGCGACCCCCGCGGCGAGGGCACCGGCGGCGTACGCCACCGCGATCTGCCCGACCTCGCCGGTCAGCACCACGCCGGCGACGAGGACGGGGAGCGCCCCGAACAGGACCACGACGCCGATCGCGACGGCCAGCTTGGTGACGACGATCCCGTAGCGGTTGAGCGGCTTGGCGAGCAGGTAGACGATCGAGCCCTCGTCGATCTCCGGACCGATCGCGCCGGTGCCGGCGATCAGGCCGAGCAGCGGCATCATGATCGCGATCCCGAAGGTCGCCAGCAGGTCCGAGGACAGGCTGCCCTGCAGCTGGCCGGCGATGTCGTCGTCCATGCTGCCGAGGACCCGGGCGAGCGTGCAGAGCGAGAGCAGCGCCAACGGCAGCAGCGAGAGCAGCACGGTGCGCTTGCGCCCGAGCAGGCTGCGCGACGTGAGCCGCGCGACGGTGGGGTTCATCAGATCGCTCATTTTCGGGGTCCCCGTTCGGAGCGGAACGTAGTGAGCATCCGAATGGGGTGTTTCATCGCGCCACCAGGTAGGAGAAGACCGACTCGAGGGACTCGTCGGCGGGATGGACCTCCAGCAGCCGGATCCCGTGACGGGCCGCGACGGCGGGGAGGGCGTGGGTGAAGGCAGCGAAGTCGAGCGCCTGGACGTGGACCGACGACCCGCCCGCACCGTCGGCGACGAGCTCGACGCCCGCGGTGCTCGGGTCGGCCATCACCGCCGAGGCCAGCGCCCGGTCGTCCTCGGAACGGATCGTGTACTGGTGCGGCCGCTGGGTCATCAGCCGCCGGATCTCGCGGAAGTCCCCGGACGCGGCGTGCCGCCCCGACACCATGACCTCGATCCGGCCGGCGATCTGCTCGACCTCCTCGAGGATGTGGGAGCTGAACAGGATCGTCCGGCCCTCGTCGCCGAGCCGGTGGAGCAGGTCCATCAGGTGCAGCCGCTGCCGCGGGTCCATGCCGTTGAACGGCTCGTCGAGCAGCAGCACGGTCGGGTCGTGCACGATCGCGGTCGCCATCTTGATCCGCTGCTTCATGCCCTTGGAGTAGCCACGGATGTCACGGTCCTGGGCGTCGGCCATCTCCACGGTGGCGATCGCGCGCTTCGCGGCCGACTCGGGGTCGGCGAGCTTGTGCAGCCGGGCGTTGGCGAGCACGAACGACCAGCCGGTGACCGCGTCGTACATCTCCTCGCGCTCGGGCACCAGGCCGATGTCGCGGTAGACCTCCGGGTCACGCACCAGGCCGCGGCCGTCGAGGGTCACGGTGCCGGCCGACGGTGCGAGGAAGCCGGCCATCATGTTGATCAGCGTGGACTTGCCGGCACCGTTGGGACCGAGCAGGCCGGTGACGCCGGGGCCGAGGTGCATGGTGACGTCGTTGACCGCCACGACGTTGCCGTACCAGCGCGAGACCTGCTCCAGCTCCAGCGTGCTCATGCGGGGTCCCCGCGGAATCGTGGGGTGGAGGAGCGAAGCGGGGGAAGCCCGGGATTCCGTGGGGTGTTCACGACAGTGCCTTCCGGTAGCGGGCCAGCAGGACGACGTACGAGCCGGCGACGATCCCGACGGCGACCAGGCAGTAGATCGTCGCCATCAGGACGCCCTCCGGTGGGGTGGCCATCACCGACGCGCCCCCGAGCGGCATCGCCTGGATGCCGTCGACCAGGGTGAACGGCGAGATCAGCCCGGCGTAGCCGGCGAAGGTGTCGTTGCCGAACTCCTCGGCCATCGCCCGCACCGTGGCCTGGATGCCGGAGAGCACGATCAGCACGCCGACCACCGCGGCGACGCCCAGCCCGCGGCGGGGGGTCATCGCCGCGACGACGAGCCCGATCCCGGACAGGACCAGCGCCAGCACGGCGGCGCCGCCGAGCGCCCGGAGGTAGTCGGGCCACTGGTCGTCGAACGGCAGGTCTGCCAGCAGCGCGCCGAGGAAGAGCAGGGTGACCGGCAGCGCGACCAGGATGAACAGCGCCGTCGACATCGCGGCGTACTTGGCCTGGACGTACTGGCTGCGGCTCAGCGGCCGGGAGAAGTAGAGCGGCGCCACCTTGAACCGCAGGTCGCGCGACATCGCCGCCGGCGCCTGCGAGCCCAGGAAGATCGTGACCACGACCTGGAACGAGAACGCGTACGAGGTGTAGCCGAGCGGCAGGGTGGGCAGCTTGAAGTAGCTGGTCACGATGCCGATCGCCACTGCCGGCAGCACCATCAGCGCCAGCAGCACGAACGGCATGATCTTCGACTTGGCCGAGCGGCCCAGGCCGAAGGCGCCGCGCAGGGTGTCCACGTAGAGCGAGCGGCCGATGAAGCCGGCGCCCAGCCGCGGCCCGTCGTAGTGGCGGTAGCCGATGTCGTGGATCTGGCCCGTGGGACCCGGGGCCGGGGTGGTCTGCTCAGACATGGGTCGCCTCCCCCGTCGTCGAGTCGGTGAACAGCTCGGTCATCCGGTGCCGCTGCCTCTCCATCCGGACCAGCCCGAGGCCGAGCTCGGCGACGGCGTCGCGCACCGCGTCGTACGACGCGGGGTCGCTCACGTCGACGTGCAGCAGTCCCCCGCTCTGCTGCACGCCGACGCCGCGGTCCTGCAGCCGGGCCAGCAGCCCCGCCGCGTCGCCGTCGACCTCGACGCTGACGACCGGGGTCTCGGCGGTGACCGAGGCGGTGGTGGAGTGCCGCAGCAGCCGGCCGCCGTCGATCACCACGATGCCGTCGCAGACCCGCTCGAGCTCGCCCAGCAGGTGGGACGTCACGACCAGGGAGATCCCGAACTCGGTGCCGATCCGCCGGATCAGGCCCAGCATGTCGTCGCGGCCGGCGGGGTCGAGGCCGTTGGTCGGCTCGTCGAGCAGCACCAGGCCGGGGTCGTGCACCAGCGCCTGGGCGAGCTTGACCCGCTGCTTCATGCCGGTGGAGTAGCCGCCCATCGGCCGGTAGCGCTCCTCGTAGAGCCCGACGTGGCGCAGCGTGTCGGCCGTACGCTCCCGCGCGGCCGTCGTCGGCAACCCGGACATCCGTGCCATGTGGACGCAGAACTCGGTGGCGGTCACGTCGGGCGGCAGGCAGTCGTGCTCGGGCATGTAGCCGACCCGCTCCCGGATCGCCGGCCCGTCGGTGCGGACGTCGAGGTCCAGCACGTGGGCGGTGCCCTCGGTCGCGGGCAGCAGGCCCAGCAGGATCTTGAGCAGCGTCGACTTGCCGGCCCCGTTGGCGCCGACCAGGCCGGTGATGCCGGGCTCGACGTCGACGCTGAGCCCCTCCAGCGCCGTCACGCGGCCGTAGCGCTTGGTCAGTCCCTCGGTCCGGATCACGACGTCACCGTACGGCGGCTCGTCACCGGTCGGACAGCCTCGACGCGCCGATCCGGGGAAGTCTCAGGGACGTCCCTGAGCCCGGGGCATCCAGCTGGGGCACTCACTCCTCCACCCACTCGAGCAGGTCACCGGGCTGGCAGTCGAGGACCCGGCACATCGCCTCCAGGGTGCTGAAGCGGACCGCCTTGGCCCGGCCGTTCTTGAGCACCGCCACGTTGGCGGGGGTGAGGCCGACCCGGTCGGCGAAGTCGCCGACGCTCATCTTGCGGCGGGCCAGCTCGACGTCGAGGCGTACGACGATGGGCATCAGGGCATGCCTCCTCGGTCTTGGGCGTCGCGAGCGACGTCCGGTGCGTGCGATGGCAAGGCGGAGGAGGAAGGCATGGTGGTGTCACGGCGACTGACGACAACGCAGCCAGCGTGCGTGCCGGGCGCCGCGAGCAGGCCAAGGACCGGGGAGTCATGCCCTAGATCACCGCATCCATGTCGGTGCGGAGCTCCGTAGCCTGCCGGAGCAGGGCCCGCATCACCAGCATCAGCAGCCCGAGCACGGCGCCGGCGAGCAGCAGGATCGCCATCACCAGCGGCAGTCCGGGATCGTCGCTGGTGAGGGCGATGAACGCGCCGAGCCCGGCCCACACCACCCACGCGACCGCCATCGCCCCGAGGATCAGGTCGACCCAGCGGAACGACGCGTCGCTGAAGATCCGGTCCTGCTGCACCATGCCGAGCAGCTGGAAGGTCGCCACGACGACCACCTGGACGCAGACCAGCTCCAGCTCGAGCACCACCAGCAGCGGGTAGTGCCAGAACGGGTCGTCGCTCTGCGACGCGTTGTAGGCGAGCGTGCCCGGCACGCTCATCACCTGGAGCAGCACGATCGCGGCGAACGCCAGCACCAGCAGCCCCCGGAGCGCGAACACCACCTTGTGTGTCGTCAGCATGCGACGACTATCGGGGGTTATCTATCGATTGTCAATCGATAGCTGTCGCGTGTCGGCTACTGGTCTGAACCGGCCCCGGATCGTCCGGAACCCGTCGTACGGTCCTGGCATGGACATCACTCCCCAGCTCGACCTGCTCGTGATCGACTGCCCGGACGCGCTGGCGCTCGGCCGGTTCTACGCCGAGGTCCTCGGCTGGGGGATGGAGGACGGCGCGGACCAACGCTGGGCGACGCTGGTCCCACCGGGCGGCGGGATCGCCCCCGACAACCCCGACGGGCGGACGACGCTCGCCTTCCAGCGGATCGACGACTGGGTCGAGCCGACCTGGCCGGGCGGCGCCCACCCGCAGCAGATGCACCTCGACCTCGCGACCCCCGACATGGACGCGAGCGAGGCCGCCGTGCTCGGGGCCGGGGCCCGCAAGCACGACCACCAGCCGTCGACCAACGACGGCTTCCGGGTCTTCCTCGACCCGGCCGGGCACCCGTTCTGCCTGATCCGCGGCTGAGCGGCCCCCTATCCTGCGGGGATGAGCCTGCCGTCCACGGTCGCGGGGGTCGTCGCACGCCTGCACGAGATCGACGAGGCGCTGCCGGCCGGCGACGGGGTCGCGGTCTTCAACCGGATGTACCTCACCGTCACCGAGCGGATCGGGCTGATCCTCGCCGAGGACACCGACTCGCCGCTGTTCCGCGACGTCGCGACCATGACCGACCTCGACGTGCGGTTCGCCAACCTCTGGCTCGCGGCGTACGACGCGGACCGTGCCGGACGCGAGGTGGCGCCCGCCTGGCGGCCGTTGTTCGAGGCCCGGGCGGGCGGCCGGCTCCCGGTGCAGTACGCGATCGCGGGGATGAACAGCCACATCGAGCACGACCTGCCGCTGGCCGTCGTCGGCACCTGCCGCGCCCGCGACCTCGAGCCCGACGACCTGCACCTCGACTACGAGACCGTCAACGACGTCCTCGCCCAGGTCGAGGCCGGGATCCGGCGCTCGTTCCTCGACGAGGTGGGGCGCGCGGTGGACGACCGGTTCGGCCCCGCCGTCCACCTGGTCAGCGCCTGGAAGATCGACCAGGCGCGCGACCTGTCGTGGGTCACCGCGCAGACCCTCTGGGCGCTCCGCGGGGCGAGCCTGCTGCACGGGCGGTTCGCCGACGGCCTGGCGCACACCGTCGGCATGGCGTCGCGCGCGCTGCTGGTGCCGACGCTCTGACCGGCGGGCGTCAGGCCCGGCCGACCCGGAACGTCACCCAGGTCGAGCGCAGACCCAGGACCGAGCGCATCGTGTCGCCGGAGACGGTGACGGTGGTGCGCGAGCCGACCAGCCGCAGCGAGGCGACCCGGCCGCCCCAGTCGCCGTTGCCGTCGCGACGGACCACGGTGATCCGGCGCAGGTTGCCGAGGGCGGGCCACTTCGTCTCGAACGTCGAGTCCCACACCGTCATCGACCAGTCGTGGACCGGGTTGCCGGACCAGTCGTCGTACGGGTCCTGCCTGGCCTGCTGGTAGGCCAGCGTCCCCCGGACGCTCCAGCCGCCGTTGCTGGAGCTGAACTGCGTGAAGGCGGGGGCGCCGTCGGCCTCGAGCACGGTCCGGCGGGTGGCGCGGATCGCGGCGTCGGAGGCGGTGTGCTCGGCGCCGACGCCGCCGTAGACCTGGCTGGCGGTGGTGTCGTAGACGTCGAAGGCGGAGGAGCGCGGGTGCGCCCGTTCGTACGCCGCGTAGGTGCGGGCCGCCACCGACTGCGCACGGACGGCCGCGGGCGACCACAGCGCCGGCATCTCGAGCGGGACCACCCCGCGGAGGTACGACTCCAGCCGCACCGAGTTGACGGTGACCCGGCCGCCGGAGAGCGGGACGGCCGTGAGCCGGCCCCGGTAGGACCGGAAGCCGCTCGGGGTCACCAGCTGGACCGGCTCGCCGGCCGCGGCGAACGAGCCGTTGCCCCCGAGCGTGCGCCACGTCCGCCAGCGCGCCCCGTCGAGCCACTGCACGCGGTGCCCGGAGTCGGCGGGCACGACCCGCCAGCGGTTCGTGTCGCGGTCGGGGAGCGTCGTCGACTCGCCGGTCGAGGCGTCGGTGACCGTCAGCCCGGCGCGCGGGACCACGACCAGGTCGTCGGAGGTGTCGGCGCTGACGTGGACCCGGATCTGACCGCCGGCCCGGCCGCGCTCGGTGCCGGGGTAGTAGAACTCGGTGATCTCCCGCCAGCCCAGCCCGTCGCGGGCCGCGCCCTCGGCGCCGTACTGCGACATCCCCCGGCCGTGCCCGTAGCCGTGCCCCTTGATCGTGATCGACGTCGACTGCGGCACCCGCCACGAGTCGGCCGCGGACGCGGGGGTGGTGACCAGGCCGCTCGCCAGGACGGCGAGGGACGCGGTGAGGACCGTGCCGAGGCGGCGCATGGAGGTCTCCGGGGGATGTGACGGGTGGGACTCGTGGGACATGCCACCACGGCCCCGGACGGCCCGCCAGCGGTTCTGATGAACTACAGAGCGGTAGTTCTCATCGGACGTCGGCGACCCGGAACATCGACGACGGCAGGCCGAAGCTCGACACGAACCGCGGCACGCCGACCGGGTAGGTGTCAGGCGCGTTCCCACCCTCGGTGGTGAGCTCCAGCCGCGCCACCCGGCCGGTCACGTCACGCTCGGCGACCTGGATCCGGGTCAGGTTCTCGAGGTCGTAGAAACGTTCCAGGCGTCGCGCCGAGACCTTCACGGTCCAGCCGTAGTAGTCCTCCGAGGTCCCCTCGAACGGGTCCGGCTGGGCGGGCAGGTAGGGCTCGCCGCTCTCCCCCGCAACGGTGTGGCCACCGTTGCTGGCCGAGTACATCGTGAACGCGATCTCCCCGTCGTACGTCAGGACGTCGCGGGACGTCGCCGAGACGGCGCGGTCGGTCGCCGCGGCCTCCGCCGACGCGCCGCCGTACGCCTGGCACGCGGCCGTGTCACACAGGTCGTAGTGGGTGTTGCCGTCACCGCGCTCGTGCACGGCGTACGTGCGGGCGGCAACGGCCTGCGCACGCAGCGCCTGCTGCGGCCAGCCCGCCTGCATCTCCGCGGGGACGACGCCTCGGAGGTACTGCTCGAGGGGCAGCACGTTGACCGTGATCCGCTGCCCACTGCGCAGCCTGGTCGAGCGGAGCGCGCCGCGGTAGCGGACCGTTCCGTCCGGGGTACGCAGCGAGAGCGGCTTGCCGCCGGCGGCGAGCTCGACGTCTCCGCTGACGACCTTCCAGGTCCGCCAGGTGCGGGTGCGGACGCTGATCACGTTGTCGCCGTGCCGGTTGGGCTGCACCCGCCACTGCGTCGCGCGCGGCTCGCGCGGCCGCCACGTCCGTCCTCCCACCTTGGCGACCGTCAGCCCGTCGCGGTCGTCGACCACCAGGTCGCGGTCGTCGTCGCCGCTGACGTGGACCTTCACCGAGCCACCGGCCTCGCCGTGCTGCGTGCCGGGGTAGTAGAAGTCGAGGATCTCCCGGGCGGTCGCGTCGTCGTTGCGGGCGGCCGAGTACGCGCCGTACTGCGACATGCCGATGCCGTGCCCGCTGCCGTCGCCCCGCAACGTGATGGTCGCCGTGTCCGGGACGTCGTGCGGCTCGTCGGCCGCGGCGGGCGCGGACGTGAGGCCGACCAGGACGACGGCGGTGGCAACGGCAGGCGCGAGTGCGCGAATCCCCCGAGACATGCGCGCCATCCTGACAGACCCGGCCAAGTCGATAGTCCGCCGCCCGATGCGCCACCCGGGGCCGCGCGGAGGCGCATCCGGCGGCGGACCATCGCACCCGGAAGCGTCAGACGCGGTGGAGCCGCCGGGCGGCCTCGGCGATCGAGCCGGACATCGAGGGGTAGACCGTGAAGGCGTGGGCCAGCTGGTCGGCGGTCAGCGTGCCGGCGACGGCGATCGACACCGGGTGGATCAGCTCGCTGGCGCGCGGGCCGACGACCACTCCCCCGACGACGATGCCGGTGCCGGGGCGGCAGAAGAGCTTCACGAACCCGTCCTTGACGCCCTGCATCTTGGCCCGCGCGTTGCCGCTGAGCGGGAGCATCACCGCGTCGGCGGCGATGTCGCCGGCGTCGACGGACTCCTGGGTGCACCCGACGGTGGCGATCTCGGGCGAGGTGAAGACGTTGGAGGAGACCTGGCTGAGGTCGAGCGGGGTCACCGCGTCGCCGAGCGCGTGCCACATCGCGATCCGGCCCTGCATCGCGGCCACGGAGGCGAGCATCAGCACGCCGGTGCAGTCGCCGGCGGCGTACACCCCGCGCACGGAGGTGCGCGAGACCTTGTCGACGGTGACGAAGCCGCCGTCGTCGGTCGCGACGCCGGCCTCCTCGAGCCCCAGGTCGCCCGAGTTGGGCACCGAGCCGAGCGCCAGGATGCAGTGGGAGCCCTCGACGGTGCGGCCGTCGGTGAACGTGACCGTGACGGTGTCGCCGTCGCGGGTGACCGAGGCCATCCGCGACTTGGAGAGCACGTTCATCCCGCGGCGGGTCAGCACCTCCTCGAGCACCTTCGCCGCGTCGGCGTCCTCGCCGGGGAGCACCCGGTCGCGCGAGGAGACGAGGGTGACCTCGATCCCGAGCGAGAGGTACGCCGAGGCGAACTCGGCGCCGGTGACGCCCGAGCCGACGACGACCAGGTGGTCGGGCATCTCGGTGAGCCCGTAGACCTGCTCCCAGGTGAGGATCCGCTCGCCGTCGGGCTGGGCGCTGTCGAGGACCCGCGGCCGGGCGCCGGTCGCGAGCAGCACCGCGTCGGCCTCGAGGGTCTGCGAGCCGCCGTCGGCGAGCGCCACCTCGACCCGGTCGGCGGACGCGAGCCGGCCGCGGCCGTGGACGACGGAGACCCCGTCGCGGTCGAGCCGCTGCGCGATGTCCTGGGACTGGTCGTGGGCCAGGGCGAGCACCCGCTCGTTGACCCGTGCGAGGTCCACCTGCACCCCGGTCGCCGCGTCGCCCTCCTGGTCGTGGAACGCGATGCCGAGCTCGGGCGCGCCACCCATCTCGGTCATCAGGTCGGCCGTCGCGATCAGCGTCTTGCTCGGGACGCAGTCGGTCAGCACCGCCGAACCGCCCAGGCCGTCGGTGTCGACGACGGTCACCTCGGCGCCGAGCTGGGCGGCGACGTGCGCGGCCTCGTAGCCGCCCGGCCCGCCCCCGACGATGACGACGCGGTCGGTCACGGTCACAGGTTGATCATGTGGCCGGCGATGCCCTCGACCGCTTCCTTGACGGCCTCGGTCAGCGTCGGGTGGGCGAAGACGTTGCGCGCCACCTCGTCGGCGGTGAGGTCCCACTTCTGGGCCAGGGTCAGCACCGGCAGCAGCTCGGTCACGTCGGGGCCGATCAGGTGGGCGCCGAGGATCTCGTTGTGCTCGGCGTCGGCGACCACCTTCACGAAGCCGACCGCGTGGCCGAGCCCCATCGCCTTGCCGTTGGCCGAGAACGGGAAGGACGCCGTCTTCACGTCGTACCCCTTCTCCTTGGCCTGCGCCTCGCTGTAGCCGAAGGAGGCGATCTGCGGCTGGCAGTAGGTCGCCCGCGGGATGAAGTCGAACTCGACCGGCATCGTCTCGGCGCCGGCGATCGTCTCGGCGACCACGATCCCCATCGCCTCGGCCGTGTGGGCCAGCATCAGCTTCCCGGTGACGTCGCCGATGGCGTACACGTGGTCGACGTTGGTGCGGCCGAAGTCGTCGATCGCGATCGCACCGCGCTCGGTGGTCTCGACACCGGTCGCGTCGAGGCCGTAGCCCTCGAGCCGCGGCGCGAAGCCGAAGGCGGCCAGCATCTTGTCGGCCTCGATGACCTGCGACTCGCCGCCCTCGGCGGGGGCGACGGTGACCCGGACGCCGGAGCCGGTGTCCTCGACGTTCTCGACCTTGGTCGAGAGCATGACCTTCACGCCGAGCTTCTTGTAGTGCTTGAGCAGCTCCTTGGACACGTCGGCGTCCTCGGTCGGCACCATCCGGTCGAGGAACTCCACGATCGTGACGTCGACACCGAAGTTCTTCATGACGTACGCGAACTCGACGCCGATCGCGCCGGAGCCGCCGATGATGACCGAGCCCGGGAGCTCGCCGTCGAGGATCTGCTCCTCGTAGGTCACGACGTGCTCGCTGACCTCCATGCCGGGCAGCATCCGGACCGTGGCGCCGGTGGCGATGATCAGGTCGTCGCAGGTGTACGTCGTGCCGTCGACGTCGATCTCCGTGGCCGACGTCAGGGTGCCCCAGCCGTCGATCTCGGTGATCTTGTTCTTCTTCATCAGGTAGTGGACACCCTTGACGATGCCCTCGCTGACCTTGCGGCTGCGGGCGTGCGTGGTGCCGTACGCCATCGTCGCCTCGCCCTCGATGCCGAACTTGTCGCGCTCGTGGGCCAGCGTGTAGGCGAGCTCGGCGTTCTTGAGGAGCGCCTTGGAGGGGATGCAGCCGACGTTGAGGCACACCCCGCCCCAGTACTTCTCCTCCACGACGGCGACCGACTTGCCGAGCTGGGCTGCGCGGATCGCGGCGACGTAGCCACCGGGGCCGGCGCCGAGGACCAGGACATCGAAGTGGTTGTCACTCACGCCGTCAGCCTATGGGGTGGCGTCGCCGGGGGCGAATGCGGTCACCGGGGCGGATAACCTGCTGCTCGTGACGCTGTACGCCGCCTACGGGACCAACCTCGATCCCGCGCGCATGGGCGAGCGCTGCCCACACTCCCCGCTGCGCACCACCGGCTGGCTCACCGGCTGGCGGCTGACGTTCGGCGGCGAGGAGCACGGCTGGGACGGCGCGCTGTCGACGATCGTCGAGGACCCGATCGAGCAGGTCTTCGTCGCGGTCTACGACATCACTCGCGAGGACGAGTCGTCGCTGGACGGCTGGGAGGGCGCCGACCTCGGGCTCTACCGCAAGACCAAGGTCCGGGTCTCCACGCTGACCGGCGAGCTGGTGGTGTGGACGTACGTGCTGGACGCGTACGAGGGCGGGCTCCCCTCGGCGTCCTACCTCGGGATCCTGGCCGACGCCGCGGAGGCCGCCGACGCCCCCGACGACTACGTCGCCTCGCTGCGCCGGCGCCCCTGCCGCTCGACCGGGCTGTAGTCACCGCCCTGCGCACTTGCGGGGGTCTCGAGGCTCGGGCCCTGGCGGCCGACTCGCGAGGTTGAGGTGCGAGCGCAGCGAGCCTCGAAACCCCGGAACGGTGGGCAGGGCCTCAGCAGCAGCGGCCCTCGACCCGGGTCTCGCGGTGGTCGGCGCGGTGCCGCTCGAAGGCCCGCCGCGACATCGGCTCGACCCCGTCGCGGGCACAGCGCTCGAGGTAGTCGTCCCAGCGGGCCTCGCCGGTGAACTCCTTGAGGTACCAGACGACCCCGCGCCGGGCCCGGTCCAGCGTCGCCACGACACTCATCGTCGGCCACCGCCCACCAGGTCGCCGCGGTCACGCCGCTCGGACTCCCAGCGTCGTACGGCCTCCTTCTCCTCCGCGGTCGCGATGAAGTCGGACGGTGCCACGAGGGTGGACTCGACCTTCGGCACCTCGGTCGTCGGCAGGCCTCCGGCGCGCAGCGCCTTGACCCAGATCATCGCCGCGTTGACAACGACCACCACGACCAGGCCGGCGAACAGGATCTGCAGCGTCCCGTTGACCATCGAGTTCTGGATGATCTGGTCCATCTGGGCCGCGTCGGTCGCGGGCGCCAGCACCTCGCCGGCGTCGCGCGCCTGTCGGTAGGTGTCGGCCTGGGTGAAGTAGCCGATCTTGGGGTCGTCGCTGAAGATCTTCTGCCAGCTCGCCGTCATCGTGACGATCAGGTCCCAGACGAGGCCGATGCCGGGCACCCAGGCGTACTTCGCCTTGCCGTGCTTGATCAGCAGCGACACCGCCAGCGTGAGCGCGATCGCCGCGAGCAGCTGGTTGGAGATCCCGAACAGCGGGAACAGCTGGTTGATGCCGCCGAGCGGATCGGTCACGCCGACGTAGAGGTAGTAGCCCCAGACGCCGGTCACGATCGCCGACGCCGACCACGTCGCGGGCTTCCACGAGACCTCGCCGTACTTCTTCCAGACGTTGCCGACCGTGTCCTGCAGCATGAACCGGCCGACGCGGGTGCCGGCGTCGACGGCGGTCAGGATGAACAGCGCCTCGAACATGATCGCGAAGTGGTACCAGAACGCCGACAGGCCACCGCCGAACGCCTCGGAGAAGATCAGCGAGATGCCGAACGCCAGCGTGGGCGCGCCGCCCGTACGGGAGACCAGCGTGTCCTCACCGACCGAGGCGGCCGCGGCCTGGAGGTCGCCCGGACTGATCGTGAACCCGAGCGTGCTGACGAACTCCGAGGCCGCACCCGGCGTGCCGCCGGTGGCGCCCGCAGGGCTGTTCATCGCGAAGTAGAGGCCCTGGTCGATCACGCACGCGGCGATCAGGGCGCTGATGCCGACGAACGACTCCATCAGCATGGCGCCGTAGCCGATCATCCGGACCTGGCTCTCCTTCTGCACCATCTTGGGGGTGGTGCCGGAGGCGATGAGGGCGTGGAACCCGGACAGCGCGCCGCACGCGATCGTGATGAACACGAACGGGAACAGCTTGCCGGCGAAGACCGGCCCGGTGCCCGGCAGCGCGAACTCCGAGAGCGCGGGCGCCTGCAGCGTCGGCGCCGCGATGATCATGCCGATGGCGAGCAGCACGATGACGCCGATCTTCATGAACGTCGACAGGTAGTCGCGCGGGGTCAGCAGCACCCACACCGGCAGCACCGAGGCGACGAACGCGTACACGATGATCGCGATCGCCAGCGACTCCGGGCTGAGCGTGAACGTGTCGGCGATGCCGGAGCCGTCGACCCAGCCACCGCCCACGATGGCGAGCATCAGCAGGACGACGCCTATTGCGGTCACCTCCATGATCCGTCCGGGCCGGAGGTAGCGCAGGTAGAAGCCCATGAACAGCGCGATCGGGATCGTCATGCCGATCGAGAAGACGCCCCACGGCGACTCGGCCAGCGCGTTGACGACGACCAGCGCGAGCACCGCGAGCAGCAGCATCATGATCAGGAAGACCGCGATCAGAGCGGCGATGCCGCCGACCACGCCGATCTCCTCGCGGACCATCTGGCCCAGCGACTTGCCGTCGCGGCGCATCGAGAAGAACAGGATGACCATGTCCTGGACCGCGCCCGCGAGGATGACGCCGACGATGATCCAGATCGTGCCGGGCAGGTAGCCCATCTGCGCGGCGAGCACCGGACCGACGAGCGGACCGGCTCCGGCGATGGCTGCGAAGTGGTGGCCGAACAGCACCCGCCGGTCGGTCGGCTCGAAGTCGGTGCCGTTCTCGAGCCGCTCCGCCGGGGTGGCCCGGGTGTCGTCCACCTCCAGCACCCGACGGGCGATCCAGCGGGCGTAGAACCGGTACGCGATCGCGTACGACGACAGCGCCGCGAACAGGATCCACAGGGCCGAGACCTCCTCCCCACGGACCAGGGCGAGCATCGTCCACGATGCGGCACCCACGACGGCGACGATGATCCAGATCAAGCGCGACATGAGGGATGTCCTTCCGAGTGACCGCCACCACACTGCACCACCGGCCGCCCGCGGGGCAACGCACCCCGCCTTCAAAGGTTGAGGTGCGAAGGCCTGGCTCGACCGGAGGTTGAGGTGCGAAGGCCGGCTACGGCCTGAGCCACGAAACCCCCGCACCCGCGCACGGCCCCGCCCACACCCACCACCCACCGCCCTGCCCACGCTCCCGGGGTTTCGAGGCTCGGCGCCGGAGCGCCTCACACCTCAACCTCCGAGCAGGGCAACGCGGCCTGCCCTCGGAGGTTGAGGTGCGAAGGCCGGCTACGGCCTGAGCCACGAAACCCCCGCACCCGCGCACGGCCCCGCCCACACCCACCACCCACCGCCCTGCCCACGCTCCCGGGGTTTCGAGGCTCGGCGCCGGAGCGCCTCACACCTCAACCTCCGAGCAGGGCAACGCGGCCTGCCCTCGGAGGTTGAGGTGCGAAGGCCGGCTACGGCCTGAGCCACGAAACCCCCGCACCCGCGCAGGGCCTCGACCACACCCACCGCCACCCACCGCCCACCGCCCTGCCCACGCTCCCGGGGTTTCGAGGCTCGGCGCCGGAGCGCCTCGCACCTCAACCTCCGGCGGCCCTGGCGCAACCCCGGAGCGCCTCACACCTCAACCTCCGGCGGCCCTGACGCAACTTCCGGCGGCGGGCGGCGCGGGCGACTTGAACGGGGTAGTTGGGTGGAGGGCATGACCACGGACATCGGAACCCGCACGCTCGGCGGCACCGCGCCGCTCACCGTCTCCACGCTCGGGCTCGGCTGCATGGGGATGTCGGAGTTCTACGGCACCCCCGACGAGCAGGACGGCATCGACACCATCCACCGCGCCCTCGACCTGGGCGTCACGTTCCTCGACACCGCCGACATGTACGGCCCGTTCACCAACGAGCAGCTCGTCGGCAAGGCGATCGACGGCCGGCGCGAGGAGGTGCAGCTGGCCACCAAGTTCGGCAACGAGCGCAACCCGGACGGCTCGTGGGTCGGCATCAACGGCCACCCGGACTACGTCCGCCGCGCCTGCGACGCCTCGCTGGAGCGGCTCGGCGTCGACCACCTCGACCTCTACTACCAGCACCGCGTCGACCGGTCCGTGCCGATCGAGGAGACCGTCGGCGCGATGGCCGAGCTGGTCGCGGCAGGAAAGGTACGCCACCTCGGGCTCTCCGAGGCCGGCGCCGGCACGATCCGCCGCGCGCACGCCACCCACCCGATCACGGCGCTCCAGTCGGAGTACTCGCTGTTCACCCGCGACCTCGAGGACGAGGTGCTGCCGACGATCCGGGAGCTCGGCATCGGGCTGGTGCCGTACTCGCCGCTGGGCCGGGGCCTGCTGACCGGCGCGGTCACCCGCGAGAGCCTGCCCGAGGGCGACGCCCGCGCGGCCGGCCGGTTCCCGCGGTTCGAGGGCGACGCGCTCGACGCCAACCTCGCGCTGGTCGAGCAGGTGAAGGCGCTCGCCGCCCGCAAGGAGGTCACGCCGGGCCAGCTGGCCCTCGCGTGGGTGCTCGCCCAGGGCGAGGACGTCGCTCCGATCCCGGGCACCAAGCGCGTGACGTACCTCGAGGAGAACGTCGGCGCCGCGGCCGTCACGCTCACCGGCGACGACCTGGCGGCGATCGACGCGGCCGTGCCGCGCACGGCGGTCGTCGGCGACCGCTACGCCGACATGTCGTCGGTCAACGCCTGACGACTGCCGCCCGGGGGCAGCCCCGCCCTAGGCTGCCCCCGTGACCGATCACCAGCAGCGCGCCCGCAAGGCCGCCGACGTCCTAGCCGACCTCACCGGCGTCGCCCAGCACGACATCGCCCTCGTCCTCGGCTCGGGCTGGCTGCCCGCCGTCGACGCCCTCGGGGAGGCGACCGCCGAGATCGCCACCACCGACCTGCCGGGCTTCGGCGCGGTCGCGGTCGCGGGCCACAGCGGCAAGATCCGCAGCGTCCGGGCGGGCAGCAAGAACCTGCTGGTGTTCCTCAGCCGCACCCACTTCTACGAGGGCAAGGGCGTCGCCGCCGTCGTCCACCCGGTGCGTACGGCTGCGGCGGCAGGCTGTCGCAGCATCGTGCTCACCAACGGCTGCGGCGGCCTCCGCGAGACCTGGTCGCCCGGCACGCCGGTGCTGATCTCCGACCACATCAACCTGACCGCCCACTCCCCCATCGAGGGTGCGCACTTCGTCGACCTGACCGACCTCTACAGCTCCCGGCTGCGCGGGCTGTGCCGCGAGGTGGACCCGACCCTCGACGAGGCGGTCTACGTGCAGTTCCCGGGCCCCCACTACGAGACACCGGCCGAGATCGGGATGGTGCGGGCGATGGGCGGCGAGCTGGTCGGCATGAGCACCACCCTCGAGGCGATCGCCGCCCGCGAGGCCGGGCTGGAGGTGCTCGGGATCAGCCTGGTGACCAACCTCGCCGCCGGCATCTCGGGCGAGCCGCTCGACCACACCGAGGTGCTCGAGGCCGGACGGAGCGCCGCAGCCCGCATGGGCGGACTGCTCTCCGAGATCGTGGGGAGGATGTGATGCGGGTCCTCGTCACCGGCGCCGCCGGCAGCATCGGCCGGGTCGTCACCCTCGGCCTCACCGACCGCGGCCACGAGGTCGTGGCGCTCGACCTGGTCCCCGCGCCCGAGGGCCACGAGGGTGCCTGGCACAGCATCGACTGCGCCGACCCGGACGCGGTGGCCGCGGTCTTCGCCGCGGAGTCCCCCGACGCCGTGGTCCACCTCGCCGGCGTCCCCGGCGAGGAGGACCTGCCGACCGAGATCACCTCCCACGTCGTGACGACGGCGGCGCTGCTGGAGGCGATGGTCGCCCACGACGTGCACCGCATCGTGTACGCCTCCTCCAACCACGCCGTCGGCCGTACCCCGCGCGAGAGCCTGGCCGAGGGCGTGCTCACCACCGACGCCCGGCCCCGGCCCGACACCTTCTACGGCACCGCCAAGGTGGCCGCCGAGGCGCTGCTCTCGCTGTACGCCGACCGGTTCGGCATCGACGCCGTCGCCTGCCGGATCGGGTCGTTCCTCGAGCAGCCCGAGGTACGCCGCAACCTCGCGACCTGGCTCTCCCACGACGACTGCGTGCGGATGGTCGAGGCCTCGCTGACCGCACCCGCGCCCGGCTTCCACGTGCTCTACGGGATCAGCGCCAACACCCGGGCGTGGTGGGACCTCGAGGCCGGCCGGGCGATCGGCTACGAGCCGCAGGACGACGCGGAGGCCTGGGCGTCCCGGATCGCCGACCGGCCCGAGGACGCGCAGGAGAACAGCGTCGTCGGCGGGCCGTTCGCGACCCCGACGTTCTACCGCCCCGCCCTCTGAGCCACCCCTCCCAGCCGACCGATGAGTCCGCGAGCCGTCGGCGGTCTGCACGGCAGACGACCACGGGAGGGGAGCCCCACGTGACCGAGATGACGACCCACAGCCTGGCGACCGACGGCGCGACGATCGCGTTCGACGTACGCCAGCCGGACACGCCCTCGGACCACCGGCCGCTGGTGATGATCGGGCAGCCGATGACGGCCGAGGGGTTCGTCACCCTCGCCTCCCACTTCACCGACCGCACGGTGGTGACGTACGACCAGCGCGGGCTCGGCCGCAGCACCCGCACCGACGGCCACCAGCGCCAGGTCCCGGCCGTGAGCGCGGAGGACCTGCACGCGGTGGTCGCCTCGCTCGGCCTCGGACCGGTCGACGTCTTCGGCAGCAGCGGCGGCGCCGTCAACGGCCTCGCCTGGGTCGCGGCCCACCCGGACGACGTCGCCACGCTGGTCGCCCACGAGCCGCCCATCATCGGCGTGCTCCCCGACGCCGAGCAGGCATTCGCGGCGGAGCGGGCGGTCCAGGACCGCTACCACGCAGACGGGTGGGGCGCCGGCATGGCCGCCTTCATCGGGCTGACGATGTGGCAGGGCGAGTTCACCGACGACTACCTCGCCGCTCCCCCGCCCGACCCGGCGGCCTTCGGGATGCCCACCGAGGACGACGGCAAGCGCGACGACCCGTTGCTCTCCGGCGTCGCCAACGACGTGACCGCCTTCGAGGTCGACGCGGACGCGATCCGAGCGGCCGCGACCCGCGTGGTCGTCGCCGGCGGCGTCGAGTCGCGCGACTCGATGACCTGGCGCACCTCCGTCTCCACGGCAGCGGCCCTCGGCGTGGAGCTCACCGAGTTCCCCAGCCACCACGGCGGTTTCCTCGGCGGCGAGTTCGGGCAGGCCGGCCAGCCGGAGGCGTTCGCGGCGCGGCTGAGAGAGGTGCTCGACGGCGGTCGGTGACCGCGGGTAGAACAGTCGCCATGGCGACCACCGTCCAGCGAGGCGCACCCGTGCACACCTGCGGCGAGCTCCCGGCGCTCGGCACCCCCGCCCCGGCGTACGTCCTCACCGGGGGCGACCTGCGCGACTTCGACCGCTCGGCGACCGCCGGCCAGCAGGTCGTGCTCAACATCTTCCCGAGCATCGACACCCCGACCTGCGCGAGGAGCGTGCGCCGGTTCAACGAGCTGGCGGGCGGGCTCGACGACACCGCGGTGGTGTGCGTCTCGGAGGACCTCCCCTTCGCGCAGCGACGGTTCTGCGGCGCCGAGGGTCTGGAGTCGGTACGCGTCGGGTCGGCGTTCCGCGGCGACTTCGGCGAGCGCTACGGCGTCCGGCTGCTCGACGGCGCCTTCGCCGGGCTGCTCGCGCGTGCCGTGGTGGTGATCGGCGCCGACGGCACCGTCCTCCACACCGAGCTGGTGCCCGACATCGGCCACGAACCCGACTACGACGCAGCCCTGGCTGCACTGAAGGGAGCACCATGAGCGAGTCGACGTCCGAGGTGGAGGCAGGCGGGCAGCCGCCGGACGACGAGGTCTCCGAGATCGAGGAGGAGCGGGCGCGGCGGCTCGACCCCGACAACCGCCCCGACAACGCCGAGGTCGACAACACCGACGCCGAGCTGCCGACGGTCGAGGAGTTCGCCCGCCGGGAGGCCGAGCAGAAGGACGGCTCCGAGCAGGGGACCTCCGACCCCAGCGAGAAGTTCCGTCAGATCGAGGTGACGGAGGAGGAGCAGGCCCAGATCGAGGAGGAGCGGCAGCGGCGGCTCGACCCCGACAACCGCCCCGACAACGCCGAGGTCGACAACACCGGCGACGCGATGCCCGACATCGCCCGCGACGAGAACCAGCCGGACTAGCGGACTCCGAGCCGCTCGCGGAGCCCGGCGAGGCAGCCGGACATCATCTGCGCGTGGTTCCACACCATGACCGGCCGCAGCGGCCGGGCGAGGCGGCGCAGCAGGCCGCGGGTGAGCAGCACCTCCTGGGTGTAGTCGAGCCGGGTCGCCCCACCGAGGTCCTCCAGCCGCCACGCCACCGACCCGACCAGGTCGCCCGCGATCCGGCACTCGAGCAGCTGCGGCTCGTCACGCACCAGCGTCAGCACCAGGTCGAGGGTGTACGGCAGCCGCGAGCGGCACAGCACCCGGGCGTTCACGTCGTCGATCTTCGCCACGGCGACGACCTGCGGCCACCACTCCGGGTAGCGCTCGAGGTCGGACAGCACGGGCTGCACGGCCTCGACCGGTGCGCCCAGCTCCCAGACGGTGTGGAACGTGAACCCGGCCGTCACGACGGCTCCCGGAGGTCCAGCCGCTCGCGCATCGACTCCCATGCCCGGCCGGCCTGGCGGCGTACGACGGGGTCCGGGTCGTCCCGCGCCGCCACGACCAGCGCGACGTGCTCGGTGTCGCCGACGACCGCGAGCGCCCGCAGGGCCGACGCCCGGACCCGCGGCAGCTCGTGGTCGACCAGCGTGGCCGCACCTTCGCCGGCCCCGGCGACCTCGTGGCGGGCGACCACCTTGAGGCACATCTCGGCCGGCCGCCACTCCTCGTCGTCGAGCCCGGCGACGACCGCGTGGGTCGCCGCGTCGTCCCACACGTGGAGCAGCCCGCGAGCGCCCCAGGTGCGGACCCAGTAGTCCTTCCAGACGGCCCGGTCGCGGACCGGCTCGCCCTCGGACCAGTCGTGGCCGGTCAGCCACGGCAGCACGTCGAGGTGGTCCTCCCGCGAGGCCCCCAGCAGCAGCGACACGCACACCTCGGCGAAGCGCTCGCGGCCCAGCCGCTGCGCCAGCTCCTCGATCAGCTCCCCGACCGGACGTTCCCCCAGGTCCCCCATGTGTCCCATGATCGCGCGTCGACGGTTATGTTGCGGGGATGTCCACCACCGCGCCGGCCGACGTCCGCGACCTCCTCGACCGGGCGCGCGAATGGATCGCCGACGATCCCGACGCCGAGACCCGTGCCGAGCTGGAGCGCGTCGTCGCCGACGTCGAGGCCGGCGGGGACAGCGAGGACCTGGCCGACCGGTTCTCCGGCACCCTGGAGTTCGGCACCGCCGGGCTCCGTGGCGCGCTCGCCGCGGGCCCGAACCGGATGAACCGCGTCGTCGTGGTCCGCGCCGCGGCCGGCCTGGCGGCGTACCTCCGCGAGCAGGGGGCGCGGCCGGGCAGCTCGGTGATCATCGGCTACGACGCGCGCTACAACTCCGACGTCTTCGCCTCGGACACCGCCGAGGTGATGAGCGGCGCCGGGTTCTCGCCACTGCTGCTCCCGCGGCCGCTGCCGACGCCGGTGCTGGCGTTCGCGATCCGTGAGCTCGGGTGCGTGGCGGGCGTGATGGTGACCGCGAGCCACAACCCGCCGCAGGACAACGGCTACAAGGTCTACCTCGGCGACGGCAGCCAGATCGTCCCGCCCGCCGACAGCGACATCGCCGCGCAGATCGCGGCCGTGGGCGCGGTCGCCGACGTGCCGCGCGGAGGCGCCGGCAAGGTGCTCGGCGACGACGTCGTCGACCGTTACCTCGACACCGCGGCCGAGCTCGCCGCCGACGGCCCCCGGGACCTGCGCACCGTCTACACGCCCCTGCACGGCGTCGGCGGCACCTCGGTGCTGCAGGTGCTCGAGACGGCCGGGTTCGACGCGCCACAGGTCGTCGAGCAGCAGGAGGAGCCCGACCCCGCCTTCCCGACCGTCGCCTTCCCCAACCCCGAGGAGCCGGGGGCGATGGACCTCGCGATGGCGCTCGCCGAGCGCACCGGCGCCGACCTGGTCGTCGCCAACGACCCCGACGCGGACCGCTGCGCGGCCGCCGTCCCGGGCCCCCACGGCTGGCGGATGCTGCGCGGCGACGAGGTCGGCGCGCTGCTCGCCCACCACCTGCTGGCCGGCGGCAAGCAGGGCACGTACGCCACCTCGATCGTCTCGTCGTCCCTGCTCGGCAAGATGGCCGCCGCGCACGGCCAGCCGTACGCCGAGACGCTCACCGGCTTCAAGTGGATCGGCCGGGTCGAGGGGCTCGCGTTCGGCTACGAGGAGGCGCTCGGCTACTGCGTCGACCCCGAGCGGGTCAGGGACAAGGACGGTGTGACCGCCCTGCTGCTGCTCTGCGAGCTGGCCGCCGGGGCCAAGGCCGAGGGCCGCGGGCTGGTGGACCTGCTCGACGACATCGCCCGCGAGCACGGCCTGCACGCCACCGACCAGCTCGCGGTCCGGGTCAGCGACCTGTCGGAGATCGCGCGCGCGATGGAGACGCTGCGGCGTACGCCGCCGGAGTCGCTCGGCGGCCTCGTGGTCGAGGGCGTCGACGACCTCGCGACCGGCAGCGCCGACCTGCCGCCGACCGAGGGGCTGCGCTACCGGCTCGCCGACGGCGCGCGGGTCGTCGTGCGGCCCAGCGGGACCGAGCCCAAGCTCAAGGCGTACCTCGAGGTGGTGGTCCCGGTCGAGGAAGGCGATGACGAGGGCGTCGACGCCGCCCGCATCGCGGCGGCCGGACGGCTCGACGCGCTGCGGGCCGACATCAAGGCCGCGGCCGGCATCTGAGCGGGGTGCCCCGATGTCGGGTAGTTCGTGACGAAACCGCCCCCGGTCACGGCGTGTCGAGGGCGGTTTCGTCACGGACTATCGACCCGGGGCCCGGGCGCGACGGCCGCGGGCGAGCTCGGTGCCGAGCGCGTCGAGCCGCT
Source organism: uncultured Actinomycetota bacterium (assembly GCA_963724225.1). Taxonomy (GTDB): domain Bacteria; phylum Actinomycetota; class Actinomycetes; order Propionibacteriales; family Nocardioidaceae; genus Nocardioides. The sequence goes on from CAVRTX010000032.1 coordinate 71,734, forward strand.
GGGTCCAGAAGCCGCGGAACTGCTCGAGCCAGGCGTCGACCTCACGCATGCCGGTGGGGTCGACGGAGTAGAGCCGCCGGGTGCCCTCGGCCCGGACGGCCGCGAAGCCGCTCTCGCGCAGCACCCGCAGGTGCTGCGAGACCGCCGGCTGGCTGATCCCGAACTCCGCCCGGACCACCTCGACCACCGCGCCGGAGGTCTGCTCGCCGTCGGAGAGCAGCTCGAGGATCCGGCGGCGGACCGGGTCGCCGAGCACGTCGAAGGCGTGCATGTCAGGCCGGTTCCTCCTGCCCGGTGTAGAAGGCGAGGGTCCGGTCGGCGCGGAGCCTGGCGTCGGCGGGGTCCGCCCCGTCGGCGACGTCGGCGTCGTACCACCGGTCGTTGCTGGCGCGCATGAACGCCTGGCCCTGCTCCCCCGCCGACCAGGCCATGAAGACCTCCCCGTCGTTGCCCTCGCCGGTGGCGAGGTGGAGCGCGAGCCCCAGCAACGACAGGTCCCACCCGATGCCGACCGCGCCGGGGCCGTAGCGGTCCCAGCGCTCGTCGGGGTGGGCGATGTGCCGCAGCAGGAGCGTGGTCGAGCCACCGGCCTCCGTCAGGTCGACCTCCACCCAGCTGACCAGGTCGCCGTACTCCCAGGTCACCGCCAGCGAGCGCGGCGGGTCGCACCGCTCGACGGTCCCGCCGGCATTGCCGACGAGCTGGTAGCGGCCGCCGACCCGGAGGTCGCCCTCGACCGGCAGGAACCAGCGCGGCAGTCGTTCGGCACTGGTCAGGGCGTCCCAGACGTCCGCCGCGGGGACGTCGTAGGTCTGCTCGGCGGTGAGCGCGCGGGCCGGCTTCCCGTGGTGGTCGAGGCTGCTCAGGCCGCGCCGTACGGCGCCGATCTGGTCGAGGGCGTGGGTGAGGTCCATACGGCCATGTTAGAAGTTACTACTTATATTAGTCAACACTGATTGATGTGGTCGACCGGATTGTCCCCCTGCCCTCGCACGGACCTATGCTGACCAGGTGACGACCACCTCTCTCCGCGTCGACGGGCTCGCTCCCGGGGACGTCACGGAGATCACCCGCTCCGACTCCTCGCTGCGGCGCTTCCTCCACGGGCTGCCCGGCGTCGACCAGGTCGGCGCCGAGGCCCGGGCCGCCGGGCTCGGCACCCGGTCGATCAAGACCACGGCCAAGGAGTACGCCCTCGACCTCGCCATCCGGATGGTCGACCTGACCACGCTGGAGGGCCAGGACACCCCCGGCAAGGTGCGCGCCCTCTCCGCGAAGGCGGTGCGCCCCGACCCGGCCGACCCCGGCTGCCCGTCCGCGGCCGCGGTCTGCGTCTACCCGGACATGGTGGCCACCGCCAAGGAGGTCGTCGGCGACCGGGTCAACGTGGCGGCCGTCGCCACGGCGTTCCCGAGCGGCCGGGCGGCGATGGACATCAAGCTCGCCGACACCCAGGACGCCGTCGAGGCCGGAGCCGACGAGATCGACATGGTGATCGACCGGGGCGCGTTCCTCAGCGGTCGCTACCTGCAGGTCTTCGAGGAGATCGCGCAGGTCCGTGAGGCGTGTGCCCGTCCTGACGGGCAGAGTGCGCACCTGAAGGTGATCTTCGAGACCGGCGAGCTGCAGACCTACGACAACGTCCGGCGCGCCTCGTGGCTCGCGATGATGGCCGGCGGCCACTTCATCAAGACCTCCACCGGCAAGGTGCAGCCGGCCGCGACGCTACCGGTCACGCTCGTGATGCTCGAGGCGGTCCGCGACTGGCGCCAGGCCACCGGCCAGATGGTGGGCGTCAAGCCCGCCGGCGGCATCCGTACCGCCAAGGACGCGATCAAGTACCTCGTGATGGTCAACGAGGTGGCCGGGCCCGACTGGCTCGACCCCGACTGGTTCCGCTTCGGGGCGTCCACGCTGCTCAACGACCTGCTGATGCAGCGCACCAAGATGCGTACCGGCCGATACTCCGGCCCCGACTACTTCACCCTGGACTGATGCCCCGATGACCAGCCCCTTCGAGTACGCACCGGCGCCGGAGTCGCGCAGCATCGTCGACATCAAGCCGTCGTACGGCCTGTTCGTCGACGGCGAGTTCGTCGACGGCCACGGCAAGAGCTTCAAGACGATCAGCCCGGCCACCGAGGAGGTGCTCGCCGAGGTCGCCGAGGCCGACCAGGCCGACGTCGACGCCGCGGTGAAGGCCGCCCGCCGGGCGTACTCGCGGACGTGGGGCCGGATGTCGGGCCGCGAGCGGGCGAAGTACCTCTACCGGATCGCCAGGATCATCCAGGAGCGCGGCCGCGAGCTGGCCGTGCTGGAGTCGATCGACAACGGCAAGCCGATCAAGGAGTCGCGCGACGTCGACGTCCCGCAGGTCGCGGCCAACTTCTTCTACTACGCGGGCTGGGCCGACAAGCTGGAGCACTCCGGCTACGGCACCACCCCGCTGGGCGTGGCCGGCCAGGTCATCCCGTGGAACTTCCCGCTGCTGATGCTGTCGTGGAAGATCGCGCCCGCCCTGGCCTGCGGGAACACGGTCGTGCTGAAGCCGGCCGAGACCACGCCGCTGACGGCGCTCCTCTTCGCGGAGATCTGCCAGCAGGCCGACCTGCCCCCGGGAGTCGTCAACATCCTGACCGGCGCCGGTGACACCGGCGCGGCCCTGGTCAACCACCCCGACGTCGACAAGGTCGCCTTCACCGGCTCCACCGGCGTGGGCCGCGCGATCGCGAAGTCCGTCGCCGGCACGGGCAAGAAGGTCACCCTCGAGCTCGGCGGCAAGGCCGCCAACGTCGTCTTCGACGACGCCCCCATCGACCAGGCCGTCGAGGGCATCGTCAACGGCATCTTCTTCAACCAGGGCCACGTCTGCTGCGCGGGCTCGCGGCTGCTGGTGCAGGAGTCGGTCGCCGAGGAGGTCCTCGACCGGCTGAAGCGCCGGATGTCGACGCTGCGGATCGGCGACCCGCTCGACAAGAACACCGACATCGGTGCGATCAACTCCGCCGAGCAGCTGGCCCGGATCCGCGAGCTCTCCGACATCGGGGACGCCGAGGGCGCCGAGCGCTGGTCGCCCGAGTGCGAGCTGCCGAGCAACGGCTACTGGTTCCCGCCGACCCTGTTCACCGGCGTCTCCCAGGCCCACCGGATCGCCCGCGAGGAGATCTTCGGCCCGGTGCTCTCGGTGCTGACCTTCCGGACGCCGAGCGAGGCGGTCGAGAAGGCCAACAACACGCCGTACGGCCTCTCGGCGGGGGTGTGGACCGAGAAGGGCTCGCTGATCCTCAAGATGGCCAACCAGCTGCGCGCCGGCGTGGTCTGGGCCAACACCTTCAACAAGTTCGACCCGACGTCGCCGTTCGGCGGCTACCAGGAGTCCGGCTACGGCCGCGAGGGCGGCCGGCACGGCCTGGCCTCGTACCTGAAGGGTGACAGCTGATGGCCCGGATCGACGTCCGCAAGACCTACAAGCTCTACATCGGCGGGGCCTTCCCCCGCTCGGAGTCCGGCCACTCCTACCTGGTCGAGGACAGCAAGGGGAAGTTCGTGGCCAACGCCGCCCTCGCCTCGCGCAAGGACGCCCGGGACGCCGTGATCGCGGCCCGCGGCGCCTTCAAGGGCTGGTCCGGGAAGACCGCCTACAACCGGGCGCAGATCCTCTACCGCGTCGCCGAGGTCATGGAGGACCGGCGCCCGCAGTTCGTCGAGGCGGTGCGCCAGTCCGAGGGACTGACGGCAGCCAGGGCCAACGCGGTCGTCGACGAGGCCATCGACCGGCTGGTCTGGTACGCCGGGTGGGCCGACAAGCTGACCCAGGTGGTCGGCAACGCCAACCCGGTCGCGGGCCCGTTCTTCAACCTGTCGACCCCCGAGCCGACCGGCGTCGTCGCCGTCGTCGCGCCCGAGGAGTCCAGCCTGCTCGGGCTGATCAGCGTGATCGCCCCGGTGGTCGTCTCGGGCAACACGACGGTCGTGATGTCGTCGTACTCCCGGCCGCTGCCGGCAGTGACGTTCGCCGAGGTGCTCGCCACCAGCGACGTGCCGGGCGGCGTGGTCAACATCCTCACCGGCGACCCGACGACCACCGCGCCGTGGCTGGCGGCGCACATGGACGTCAACGCGATCGACCTCACCGGCCTCGCCGGGCACGCCGACCGCGACGCACTCACGGTGTCGCTCGAGCAGGCCGCGGCCGAGAACCTCAAGCGGGTCCGCCGCGCCCCCGCCGCGGTCCCCGACTGGACCGCCGACCCCGGCCTGGAGCCGATGACGGCGTTCCTCGAGACCAAGACCGTCTGGCACCCCATCGGCGTCTGACCGGCGGCTGCTGCAGGTTTCCCCGGCTCGCCGGGGACTCCTGCACTTCCAAGGCAGAGCTTCGCCTTGGAAGTGCAGGAACCGCCCGCGTCGTGTGACCGGTGGCCGGTGTCGCTTGCCCGTGGACAGCACTCGGGTGGGCTGGGGCAGAATGGGTCGGTGCCCGCGCGCGTGATCGTCCTGGCCGGCCCCTCCGGGGCCGGGAAGTCCCGGCTCGCCGAACGGCTCGGGCTCCCCGTGCTGCGGCTCGACGACTTCTACAAGTCGGCGTCCGACGCCGGGCTGCCGGTCATCACCGAGGGCGCCAACGCGGGACTCACCGACTGGGACCACCCCGACTCGTGGCTGCTCGACGACGCGCTCGACGCCATCCGCGCGCTCTGCACCGAGGGCCGGGCGCAGGTGCCGGTCTACGACATCGCCCGCAGCGACCGGTGCGGCGAGCACGTGCTCGACCTCGACGGTTGCGGGGTGTTCGTCGCCGAGGGGATCTTCGCCCAGGAGGTCGTGCCGGCGTGCGAGCGGGAAGGCCTGCTGGAGGCGGCGTACTGCGTCACCCAGCACCCGCTGGTGACGTTCTGGCGGCGGCTCACGCGCGACCTGCGCGAGCACCGCAAGCCCCCGCTGGTGCTGGTACGGCGCGGCTGGTCGTTGATGCGGGCGCAGCGCGAGGTGGTGCGCCACGCAATCAGGCTCGGGTGCCGGCCAGTGCGTGCCGACGAGGCGTACGCCGAGATCCGCGAGCGCGAGCCCGCCCACCGTGGCTGACTTCCCCGCCGGCCTCCGGCAGCCGGACGCCCGCTCCTGCGGAGCGGCCTGCCTCGTCGCCGCCCAGGGACTGCAGGACGCGGCCTACCGGGCCAAGGTGACCGACCCCGGGGTGTTCCGCGCCGAGGTGCTGGCCATGCACGCCCGGACCACCTCCTCGGTCGACGTCACCGGACGCATCCAACCGCCGTGGCCGCGCACCCTCGGCACCCCGCCGTGGGCCGTGGCCAACCAGCTGTCCGGCACCTCCGGCAGCACGTACCGCTCGGTGCCGGTGCGGTGGCGCGACGGTGCCTCCGCCTACGACGAGCTGACCGGACTGCCACGCCCCGCCGCGCTGTACGTCGGCAACGAGTGGCTGCCCCGGCACGTCGTGCTGGTGCTCGAGGGCGACGACACCCGGCTGCGGGTCTACGAGCCGGCGTCCGGGCGGGTCGTCACGGTCGCCCGGGACCGGTTCGTCGACAACAAGCTCGGGCTGGCCGGCTGGGACACCCGGTGGTTCTCGGTCGTGCCCGGCGTGTGAGTCAGCGGGCGCCGAGCCGCGCGTAGCCCGGCTTGACCACGCCGTCGATGATCCGGAGCCGCTCGTCGAAGGGCAGGAACGCCGACTTCATCGCGTTGATCGTGAACCAGCGCAGGTCCTCGACGCGGTAGCCGAACGCCTCCACCAGCGCCCACATCTCGTCGGTCATCGAGGTCCGGCTCATCAGCCGGTTGTCGGTGTTGACGGTCACCCGGAACCGCAGCTCGGTGAGCAGCCCGATCGGGTGCTCGGCGATCGAGTCGGCGGCGCCGGTCTGGATGTTGGAGGCGGGGCACATCTCGAGCGGGATCCGCTTGTCCCGGACGTACGCCGCCAGCCGGCCCAGCTCGACCGAGCCGTCGTCGTGGACCGTGATGTCGTCGATGATCCGGACGCCGTGGCCGAGCCGGTCGGCGCCGCACCACTGGATCGCCTCCCAGATCGACGGCAGCCCGAACGCCTCGCCGGCGTGGATCGTGAAGTGGGAGTTCTCGCGCTGGAGGTACTCGAACGCGTCGAGGTGCCGGGTGGGCGGGAACCCCGCCTCCGCGCCGGCGATGTCGAACCCGGCGACCCCTTGGTCACGCCAGGCGACGGCCAGCTCGGCGACCTCGCGGCTGCGGGCCTGGTGGCGCATCGCGGTGAGCAGCTGGCGTACGACGATCCGGCCGCCCGACTCCGCCACACCGGCGTCGAACCCCGCCTGCACAGCGGCCACCACCTGGTCGAGGGAGAGCCCGGTCTCGACGTGCTGCTCGGGCGCGTAGCGCACCTCGGCGTAGACCACGCCGTCGTCGGCGAGGTCGAGCACGCACTCGCGGGCGACCCGCTCCAGCGCCGCCTCGGTCTGCATCACCGCGACGGTGTGGTCGAAGGTCTCGAGGTAGCGCACCAGCGACCCCGAGTCGGCGGCCTCGGCGAACCAGCGGCCCAGCGCCGCTGCGTCGCCCTCCGTGCCGTCGGGCAGCGCGTGGCCGCAGTCGGCCGCCAGGTCGAGGATGGTCTGCGGCCGCAGGCCGCCGTCGAGGTGGTCGTGGAGCAGCACCTTGGGTGCCTGCCGCACCACGTCGCGGGTCAGCATCGTCACTCTCCTATCCTTCCACTCATGCGTACCTTCTCCACCCTCGACGACGTCGCCGGCGCGGCCGGCCAGGAGGTCGGCACGAGCGAGTGGCTGACCGTCGACCAGAAGCAGGTCGACCTGTTCGCCGAGGCGACCGACGACCACCAGTGGATCCACGTCGACACCGAGCGGGCGGCGGAGGGACCGTTCGGCGGCACCATCGCCCACGGCTTCCTCACGCTCAGCCTGCTCCCCCACTTCGCCGCGGAGGTGTTCCGCCTCGAGACACCGGGCGCCCGGCTCAACTACGGGCTGGAGAAGGTGCGGTTCCCCGCTCCGGTGCCCGTCGGGAGCCGGCTCCGCTCCCACGTACGCTTCGGCGAGGTCACCGATCTTCCGTCGGGCAAGCAGCTGATCGTGCACCACACGGTCGAGATCGAGGGCCCCGACGGCCAGCTGCAGGAGAAGCCGGCCTGCGTGGCCGCCCACGTCGTCCTGCTCCTCAGTTGAGTCGTGGGTGATTCAGATTGAGTCGTGCCGTGTTCAGGGATGAGACACGACTCGACCCGAATGAGACACGACTCAACCCTTCGTTCAGACAGGGATCGACCAGCAGCGCTGCTGGCCGTACGGCCTGAAGCCGAGCCGCCTCAGGATCGGGGCGGAGGTGTCGTCGACGGCCTTGACGAGCGCGAAGTCGGCGGTGGTCTCCCGGGCCTCCCGGAGCCGGTGGGCGACGAGGGCCCGGTAGGCGCCGCGGCCCCGGTACGCCGGCAGCACCGACCCGTCCCAGAACCGCAGCGCGTCGCCGTCGACCGTGCTGCCGCCCGCCGCGGCCGGCTCGCCGGAGACCGACGCGACGTAGCAGCGGCTCAGCCGCTCGTCGTCGGGCAACGCGGCCAGCCGGGTCTGCTCGGCCAGGTGGGCCTCGGTGTCCGGCGACTGCCCGAACACCCCGCGCTGCAGCCGCGAGGCGAGCTCGACGCCCGCCCGGTCGCGCACCTCCGCCACGGTCACGTCATCGGGCATCGGCAGCTCGGTCGTGACCGGCAGCGCCAGCACCTCGAGCCGCTCGGTCAGGGTGAGGCCGAGCCCGGAGAGCTGCTGCTCGGTGTCGGCCGGGACGGTGCGCTCGTCGACCCACCAGCGCAGCCGGGGCCGGCCGGCCGCGCGTACCAGCTCGACCACCTCGGCGAGCACCTCGGCCAGCGGGCGCCCGGTCCGCGACCACTGCACGCTGGAGTAGTCGCTGTAGTGGGTGAGCCGGTAGTCCTCGGTCGTCACGTCGACGGCGTCGACCGGCACGAAGACCCACCGGGCCGCCGCCGCCCGCACCCGCTCCGCGTCGAGCCCGGGCATCGTCAGTGGGCGACCCGGTCGATCACCAGCGGCCGCGGCTCGAAGCCCGCGCCGTCGGCCGCGACGTCGTAGCCGCCGTCGAGCGACGACAGCGCCCGGTCGAGGCGCGCCTCGTCGTCGGTGTGGAGGGTGAGCAGTGGCTGGCCCTCGGTGACCCGGTCGCCGGGCCGGGCGTGCCACACGACGCCGGCACCGGCCTGCACCGGGTCCTCCTTGCGGGCGCGGCCCGCGCCGAGCCGCCACGCCGCCATGCCGACGGCCATCGCGTCCAGGCGGGTCAGCACGCCGGACGACGGCGCCGGGACGTCGTGGGTGTGGCGCGCCTGCGGGAGGTCGGCGTCCGGGTCGCCGCCCTGGGCGGACACCATCTGCCGCCAGGCGTCCATCGCGGAGCCGTCGGCGAGCCGGTCGGCCGGGTCGACGTCGTCGCGGCCGGCGCCCGCCAACATCTCGCGGGCCAGGGCCAGGGTCAGCTCGACCACGTCGGCGGGGCCGCCGCCGGCGAGCACCTCGACGGACTCGGCCACCTCGACGCCGTTGCCGGCGGTGAGGCCGAGCGGTGTGTCCATGTCGGTGAGCAGCGCGACGGTGTGGACGCCGGCGTCGGTGCCGAGCGCCACCATGGTCTCGGCGAGCTCGCGCGCCCGGTCGACGTCCTTCATGAAGGCGCCGCTGCCGACCTTGACGTCGAGCACCAGCGCGCCGGTGCCCTCGGCGATCTTCTTGGACATGATCGAGGAGGCGATCAGCGGGATCGCCTCGACGGTGCCGGTGACGTCGCGCAGCGCGTACAGCTTCTTGTCGGCCGGGGCCAGGCCGTCACCTGCCGCGCAGATCACCGCGCCGACCGACTCCAGCTGGGCGAGCATCTCGTCGTTGGACAGCGCGGCGCGCCAGCCCGGGATCGACTCCAGCTTGTCGAGGGTGCCGCCGGTGTGGCCGAGGCCGCGACCCGAGAGCTGCGGCACGGCGACCCCGCAGGCCGCGACCAGCGGGGCGAGCGGCAGCGTGATCTTGTCGCCGACGCCGCCGGTGGAGTGCTTGTCTGCGGTGGGCCGGGACAGCCCGGAGAAGTCCATCCGCTCCCCCGACGCGATCATCGCGGCGGTCCAGCGGGAGATCTCGCGGCGGTCCATGCCGTTGAGCAGGATCGCCATCGCGAGCGCCGACATCTGCTCGTCGGCCACGTCGCCGCGCGTGTACGCGTCGACCACCCAGTCGATCTGGCTCTCGGACAGCTCGTGGCCGTCACGCTTGGCGAGGATCACCTCGACCGCGTCGTGGGCGCTCATTGTCGGGGTCCCCCGAGCGGAACGAAGCTCTCCCATCGAACGGGGTGAATCATCGTGCGGTTCCCTCCAGGTCGTCGGGTCCGAAGGCGTCCGGCAGCACCTCGGTCATCGGCCGGATCCCGGAGACCGTCCAGAGCAGCAGCTCCGGGCCGCCGTTCTCCCACAGCAGCTGGCGGCAGCGGCCGCACGGCATGATCACCTCGCCGTCGCCGTTGACGCACACGAAGTGGGTCAGCCGGCCGCCGCCGGTCGCGTGCAGCGACGACACCAGCCCGCACTCGGCGCACAGCGTGACGCCGTACGCCGCGTTCTCGACGTTGCAGCCGACCACCAGCCGGCCGTCGTCGACCAGCGCCGCGGCTCCCACGGAGTAGTGGCTGTAGGGGGCGTACGCGCGGCCCGCGACCTCGGTCGCGTGGCCGCGCAGCTCCTCCCAGTCGACCTCGTGCGTCACGGGCGGCCGTCAGCTCTTCACGTACGGCTCGCCGTCGGCCGCCGGCGGGCGCACCCGCCCGACCAGCCCGGCCACCGCGATGATCGTCGCGAGGTAGGGCAGCGCGGTGAGGAACGACGACGGCACCTTGCCGAGGAACTCCAGCTGGCTCGAGAGCGTGGTCATCAGGCCGAAGAACAGCGCGGCGAGGCTCGCGTAGATCGGGTGCCAGCGGCCCATGATCACGGCCGCCAGTGCGATGAAGCCGTTGCCGGCGGACATGTTGGAGGCGAAGGCGCCGTTGGAGCCGACGGTGAAGTAGGCGCCGCCGAGGCCGGCGAACGCGCCGCCGAGCAGCACCGCCTGCCACCGCAACCGGTTGACCTTGAGGCCCACGGTGTCGGCGGCCTTCGGGTGCTCGCCGACCGAGCGGACCCGCAGTCCCCAGCGGGTCTGGAAGATCAGGAACGCGACCACGCCGACCGACACGTACATCAGGTAGGCCAGCAGCGTCTGGTCGAACAGCGTCGGCCCCACGACCGGCAGCCCGGCCAGCGCGTCGGCGACCGAGGAGAGGAACGGGATCCCGGCGTCGGGAAGCGGGTCCAGGGTCAGCGGGTTGTTGAGCCGGGCCCGGATCTCCGGGTCGGTCGGGATCTGGCTGAGCAGGAAGTCGGTGAGGCCGGTCGCGAGCGCGATCAGCACGACACCCAGCACGACCTGGTTGACCAGGTAGCGCATCGCGAAGACCGCCAGCAGCGCACCCATCGCGACACCCGCGGCCATGCCGCCGACCAGGCCCCACTCGGCGCGGCCGGCGAAGCTCGCGACCACCGAGGCCCAGAACGCCGCCATCAGGAACTGGCCCTCGATGGCGATGTTGATGACGCCGGCGCGCTCGCACAGGCAGCCGGCCAGTGCCCCGAACACCAGCGGTACGGCGTACTTCACCGTGCCGGGCATCGGGTTCACCATCGCGAAGCTCGTGCCGGACTGGTCGGCGTAGTTCCAGACCAGGAAGCCGAGCAGGAACGCCAGCCCGACCACGGCGGCGGCGAGCACCGTCGGCCAGCCGTTGGGCACCAGGTTGAACACCGACAGCACCAGCGCCACCAGCGTCACGACCAGGCCGGAGATCACCACGACGTCGGCGTTGAGCTCCTTCGGCTCGCCGGTGGAGTTGTCCAGCAGGTAGGTGATCGTCGGGTCGTCGATGTCGAACCAGAACCACAGCAGCGACGCGGCGACCAGCGCGAACAGGCCGACCATCTTCCACTGCCGGCGTACGTCCGCGGCGGAGCGGACCTTGACCTGCTCGTGGTCTGCGCGTTCGATCAAGACACTCATGAGTCTCCTCCCGTACCCGGGGTCCCCGCGGAATCGGGAGCGAAGCGAGTGATTTCGTGGGGTGGTCTGGCGGAACGGAGTGGGCATTCGAACGGGGTGTTCATGATCCCCATCCCTTCGCCATGACGGTGTCGCCGCCGCCGGCCGTCCGCATCCGGAAGATGCCCCGCACCAGCGCGGGGGCGGCGACGAAGAGCACGATCAGTGCCTGCAGCACGTCACCGAGCTCCTTGGGAGTGCCGGCCGAGGCCTGCATCGCCGTGCCGCCGACGCTGAGCGCGCCGAACAGCAGGCCCGCGAAGACCGTGCCGAGGGGCGAGGCCCGGCCGAGCAGGGCGACGGTGATCGCGTCGAACCCGATGCTGCCGGCGACCCCGAAGCTCAGCGAGTCGCCCTTGCCGAGCAGGTTCATGGTCGCGGCCAGGCCGGCCAGCATGCCGGCGCCGACCATCGCCAGGGTGTAGACCCGTTCGACGCTCATGCCTGCGGTACGAGCGGCGGTCGGGTTGGCGCCCACGGCCCGCAGCTCGAAACCGAAGGTGCTCCGCTCGATCAGCCACCACACGACGATCGCGGCCGCGAGCGCGACGAAGACGCCGAGGTGGATGTTGCCCAACCCGGGGTACATCGCGGAGTCGGCCGGCGGCGGGGACTGCGCGTTGTCGCTCCCGGCACGCTGGAAGGCGTCCTTGGAGAGCAGGTAGTTGAGCAGGAAGCTGGTGGCGAGGTAGTTGAGCATGATCGTCGTGATCACCTCGTGGGCACCCGTACGGGCCTTCAGCACGCCCGCGATGCCACCCCAGATCGCGCCGCCGATCATGCCGGCGAGGATCGCCGCGACCAGGTGGACGCCGGGCGGCAGGTCCCAGGTGAAGCCGACGAAGCCGGCCGTCAGGGACCCGACGACGAGCTGGCCCTGGGCGCCGATGTTGAACAGTCCGGCCCGGAAGGCCAGCGTCACGCCGAGCCCCGCGCAGATCAGCGGGGCGGCGCGGACCAGGGTGGTGCCGATCGCGCCGAGGCTGCCGATCGACCCGGTGACCAGCGACGAGTACGACTCCCAGATCGCCTCGCCGGCGAAGGAGAAGAAGTCCGCGGGGTAGCTGAACACGTAGCTGAGCGACTGCACGGCGTCCTCGTCGCTGAGCGCGACCAGCACCGCACCCACGACGAGCGCGAGCACGATCGCCAGCAGCGTCGTGACCACGTCGGGCAGCCAGGCGGCCCCGGGCGGCTGCCGGCGCTCCGGCTCGGGTGCGTCGAGCGGGGGTTTGTCGACCGAGCCCGGCGCGGGCTCGGACGCCTCGCTCGTCGCGGCCGTCCCGTCGGACGGTCGGTCCTCGCTCATGACGAGGCCTCCTCGGGCTCGTGGGCGCCGGCCATCATCAGGCCGATGTCCTCGCGGGCGATGTCGGGACTGACCGTGCCGACGATGCGGCCGTCGTACATGACGGCGATCCGGTCGGCGAGGGCGAACACCTCGTCGAGCTCGGTCGACACGATGATCACGGCGGTGCCGCGGTCGCGCTCCTCGATGATCCGCTTGTGGATGAACTCGATCGAGCCCACGTCGACGCCGCGCGTCGGCTGGGAGGCGATCAGCACCTTGAGCGGACGGGAGAACTCCCGCGCCACGACGACCTTCTGCTGGTTGCCGCCCGACAGCGAGCTGACGGGCGACTCGCGGGTCTCGGTGCGGATGTCGAACTCCTTGATCCTGGAGTCGGCGTTGGCGGCGATCGCGTCGCGGTTGAGCGCGAGCCCGCGGGAGAACTCGTCGTGGCGGAAGAGGTCGAGGACGAGGTTCTCGCGGACGCTGAACGCGCCGACGAAGCCGTCGTGGGAGCGGTCCTCGGGGATGTAGCCGATGCCGTCCTCGAGGCTCTGCCGCGGCCCGTGCTTGCTGATGTTGTCGCCGTCGAGCCAGATCTCGCCGGCCGAGGGCCTGATCAGCCCGAGCAGCGCCTTGATCAGCTCGGTCTGGCCGTTGCCCTGGACACCCGCGACGGCGAGCACCTCACCGGCGCGCGCCTCGAAGCTGACGTCTCGTACGACGGGCACGCCGCGGGAGTCGAAGACGCTGACGCCGCGCGCCTCGAGCACCGGCTTGCCGACGTCGGCGGGTGGCTTGTCGACCCGCAGCTTGACCGAGCGGCCGACCATCATCTCGGCGAGCTCGGCCTCGGAGGCGGTCGGCGGGGCGGTGCCGACGACCTTGCCGCGCCGGATCACGCTGATCCGGTCGCCGATCGCCTTGACCTCGCGCAGCTTGTGGGTGATGAAGATGATGGAGGTGCCACGCTCCTTGAGGGCGCGCATGATCTCCATCAGCTCGTCGATCTCCTGCGGCGTGAGCACTGCGGTGGGCTCGTCGAGGATCAGCACCTGGGCCTCGTTGGCGAGCGCCTTGATGATCTCGACCCGCTGCTGGACGCCGACCGGGATGTCCTCGATCATCGCGTCCGGGTCGACCGCCAGCTTGTAGCGGTCGGAGAGCTCGCGCACCCGCTGCGAGGCGGCGCGCCGGTTGAGGACGCCGCCGCCGCGGGTCTGCTCGCGGCCCAGCATCACGTTCTCGGCGACGGAGAAGACGGGGATCAGCATGAAGTGCTGGTGCACCATGCCGATGCCGGACGCCATCGCGTCCCCGGGCGAGGCGAAGGTGACCGGGGTGCCGTCGAGCAGGATCTCGCCCTCGGTGGGGTCGAGCAGCCCGTACAGCATGTTCATGAGCGTCGACTTGCCGGCGCCGTTCTCCCCGAGGAGGCAGTGGATCTCACCCGGCTCGACGGTGAGGTCGATCTTGTCGTTGGCCGTGAACGACCCGAACCGCTTGGTGAGGCCCTTGATCTCGAGCTTCATCCCACTCCCTCCCGCGCCCGGGGGCGCGACGAAAATCGCCTTCACTATCCCAGACGCGGCACGGGCCGGAGCGGGAGACTCCCCGCCCCGGCCCGAGGCCGTGGTACGTCGCTGGTTCAGCCGACCTTGATGTCCCCGTCGATGATCATCTGACGGAGCTCGTCGACCTTGTCGGCGGTCTCGGAGTCGACGTCGTCACCGAAGTCGGCGAGGCCGACGCCGTCGTTCTCGAGGGTGCCGCGGTAGACCTCGTTGGTGAACTCGTCGTTGACCGAGTCCTCGATGGCCTGCTCCACGGCGACATCCATGCCCTTGACGACCGAGGTCAGCAGGATGTCGCAGTACTCGGCGGCCGACTCGCAGCCGTCGGTGTCGACCCAGATGCCCCAGGCGTCGTTGTCCTGGGCGGCCTTGAGGCCACCGAGGCCGGCGGGACCGGCGACCGGGAAGATCACGTCGGCGCCCTGCTGGATCATCTGCTCGGCGACCTGCTGGCCCTTGGCCTGGTCCTCGAAGTCCTCGGTGAACGAGCCGTCCTTGCCGTCCCAGCCGATGACCTCGACGTTCTCGCCGTTCTCCTCGTTGTAGTACTCGACACCCTGCAGGAAGCCGGTCATGAAGATCGTGACCGTCGGGATGTTGAGGCCACCGAAGGTGCCGACCTTGCCGGACTCGGAGGTCGCGGCGGCGGTGTAGCCCGCGAGGAACGAGGGCTGGCCGGTGTCGAAGGTCAGGCCCTTGGCGTTGTCGGGAGGGTTGGGCTCGAAGGTCTTCGGGTCGGTGAACTCGAAGTCGACGATCGCGTAGTCGATGTCGGGGTTGGCCTCGGCGGCCTCGCGGGTGGCGTCACCGAGCAGGAAGCCCACGGTGGTGATCTGGTTGCAGTCCTCCTCGGCGAGGCTCTGCAGGTTGTCGGCGTAGTCGGCGTCGCTCGCGGACTCGATCTGGGCGGTCTGGACGCCCAGGTCGTCCTCGGCGGCGGTCAGGCCGGCCAGGGAGGTCTGGTTGAAGGACTTGTCGTCGAACCCGCCCGAGTCGGACACCATGCAGGCCTTGAAGTCGATCTCCTCGGTCTGCGGGGCGTTCTCGGACCGCTCACCGCACGCGGCCAGCGACAGCGCCAACACGGCGACCGCCGTCATCCCTACGGTTTTCTTCACTGTGCACTCCTGCAGTGTTGCCTCGTCGTCGCCCACGGCGGGCGCACGTTCGGCGTCACCCTAGTCTCGGACGTTCCCGCGGCGAGGGATCACGGCCGGAAGATATGAGGTTGTTACCTCAGCCGCCGCAGGACGTCCGGTGCTGTGATGCCGGTCAGGCCGACATGGCGGTGACGGCCACCTCGGCGAGCACCCGCGCGGCGACCGCGGTGGCGGCCTCGTCGACGACGATGTTGCCCTGGTGCAGGTCGTAGCGGGGTCCGCCGGGGGTGCGGGTGCCGAGCCGGCCCATCGCGCCCGGGACCCGCTCGAGGTACCAGCCGAAGTCCTCGCCGCCGAGGCTCTGCGTGGTGGCGACCTGTCCGGACGCCCCGACCACCCGCCGTACGGCGGTGGCGAGCAGCTCGGAGGAGCGGTGCTCGTTGACGACCGGCGGGACGCCGCGGCGGTAGTCGACCTCCGCGGTGACGCCGTAGGGGGCGACGATCTCGTCGATCAGGACCCGGACCAGGCCCTCGGCCTCCGCCCAGGCGAGCGGGTCGAGCATCCGGATGGTGCCGGCGGCGTGGCCGCTCTCGGGGATGACGTTGTGGGCGGCGCCGGCGCGGACCATGCCCCACACCACGCTCACCCCGGCGCGCGGGTCGAGCCGACGGGACACCACCGACGGCAGCTCGGTGACGAGCTTGCCGAGGGCGTACGTCAGGTCCTCGGTGAGGTGGGGACGCGAGGTGTGGCCACCGCGCCCCGAGAGCCGGACGGACAGCGCGTCGGCGGCACCGGTCAGCGCACCCGTGCGTACGCCGACCTGGCCGACGTCGAGCGTCGGGTCGCAGTGGAGCATGAAGATCCGGTCCAGGCCGTCGAGGGCACCCTGGTCCATCAGGAACAGCGCGCCGCCGGGCATGACCTCCTCGGCGGGCTGGAACAGCAGCCGCGCCCGGCCCGGGAGCTGGCCGCGTGCGTGGAGCTCGGCCAGGGCCAGGCCCGCGCCCACCAGGCCGGCGGTGTGGACGTCGTGGCCGCAGGCGTGCGCGACGCCCGGGTTGGTGCTGGCCCACGGGGTGCCCGAGGTGTCCTCGACGGGCAGCGCGTCGAGGTCGGCGCGGAGCCCGATCAGGGGGCCGGAGTCGCCGATGTCGGCGAGCAGCCCGGTGCCCGGGATCCGGGTGACGGAGATGCCGGCCTCGCCGAGCCGCTCGGCCACCTGCTCGGTGGTGCGGTGCTCGTTCCAGGAGAGCTCGGGGTGGGCGTGGAGGTCGCGCCGGAGCTCGAGCAGGTCGTCGGCGTGCTTGTCGACGACGTCGTCGATGGTCGTGGAGTTCTCGCTGGTGGGGGTCGGCATCGCCCCTAGAGGTTAGTTCACCGGCGCGGAGCGCCCGCAATCCGTGTCAGCGGGTGGCGTCACCGGTGTCGTAGGCCTCCAGCACCAGGTCGGCGGCCACCGGTGCGGTCAGCTCGCCGTCGAGCACCCGACGGCGTACGTCGTCCCGGACCGCGGCGACCCCGGGCGAGCGCTTGAGCCGGTCCGCCAGCTCGTCGCGCACCAGAGCCCAGGTGAAGTCGAGCTGCTGCTCGGCCCGCTTGCGGGCAAGCCCCCCGTCGCCGAGGTGGTCGCGGTGGGCCAGCACCTGCTCCCAGACCCCGGCGACGCCGTCGCCGGTGAGGCCGGAGCAGGTCACGACGGGGGCCGCCCACTCGCCGCGGCCGCCCACCATGCGCAGCGCGCCGGCGAGCTCCCGCGCGGCGACCCGGGCCTCCCCCTGCCTGTCTGAACCGTCCTGGTCGTCGGCCTTGTTCACCGCGATCACGTCGGCGATCTCGAGGATCCCCTTCTTGATGCCCTGCAGCTGGTCGCCGGTGCGGGCCAGGGTGAGGAAGAGGAAGGTGTCGACCATGCCGGCGACCGTGATCTCGGACTGGCCGACGCCGACGGTCTCCACGAGCACCACGTCGTAGCCGGCCGCCTCCAGCACCGCCATCGCCTGGACCGTGGCGCGAGCGACGCCGCCGAGGGTGCCGGCGGCGGGCGAGGGTCGTACGTAGGCGTGCGGGTCGTGCGCGAGCGCCCCCATCCGGGTCTTGTCGCCGAGCACCGAGCCGCCGGTGCGGATGCTGGAGGGGTCGACGGCGAGGACGCCGACCCGGCTGCCCTCGCCCGTGAGCCGGGTGCCGAGGGTCTCGATGAAGGTCGACTTGCCGACCCCGGGCACCCCGGAGATCCCGACCCGGACGGCGGACCCGGGGTCCAGCCGGCCGAGCAGCTCGCGCGCGGCCACCCGGTGGTCGGCCCGGGTCGACTCCACGAGCGTGATCGCCCGGGAGACGGCCGCCCGCCGTCCCTCCCGGACCCCGTCGGCCAGCTGGTCGACGTCGACCGCCATCTAGCGGTGGCCGAGCTGGTCGGAGAGCTTGCCGAGCAGGTCGAGCGCGGACTCGGCGATGACGGTGCCGGGCAGGAACACCGCGGCCGCGCCCATCTCGACCAGCCGCGGGACGTCGTCGGGCGGGATCACGCCGCCGACGACGACCATGATGTCGTCGCGGCCCTGCTCGGCCAGCGCCGTCCGCAGCTGCGGGACCAGCGCGAGGTGGCCGGCCGCCAGCGAGGAGACCCCGACGATGTGGACGTCGGCGTCCACCGCCTGCTGCGCGACCTCCTCGGGGGTGGAGAACAACGGCCCCACGTCGACGTCGAAGCCCATGTCGGCGAAGGCGGTCACGACCACCTTCTGGCCGCGGTCGTGGCCGTCCTGGCCCATCTTGGCGACCAGGATCCGGGGCCGGCGGCCCTCGTGCTCCTCGAACTCGCGGGCCGCGGCGACCACCCGCTCGACGGGGCCGTCGCCGTCGTCGCCGGACTCGTCGCGGTACACGCCGCTGATCGTACGGATCACGGCCTGGTGGCGGCCGTACACCTTCTCCAGGGCGCCGGAGATCTCCCCGACCGTCGCCTTGGCGCGGGCGGCGTCGACCGCGAGCGCGAGCAGGTTGCCCTCGAGCCCGGGACCCGGGTCGCTCTCGCCGGCGCGGGTCAGCGCCTCGAGCGCCCGGTCGACCTCGCGGTCGTCGCGCTCGGCGCGCAGCCGCTCCAGCTTGGCGACCTGCTGGCGGTAGACGTCGTCGTTGTCGACGCGCAGCACGTCGAGACGGTCCTCCTGCGGCGGCCGGAACGTGTTGACGCCGATCACCTGCTGGGCGCCGGAGTCGATCCGCGCCTGGGTCCGGGCGGCCGCCTCCTCGATGCGCATCTTGGGGATGCCCTGCTCGATCGCGGCGGCCATGCCCCCGGCCCGCTCGGCCTCCTGGATGTGGCCCCACGCGCGCTCGGCGAGGTCGTGGGTGAGCCGCTCGACGTAGTAGGAGCCGGCCCAGGGGTCGATCGTCGACGTCGTGCCCGACTCCTGCTGGAGCAGCAGCTGGGTGTTGCGGGCGATCCGCGCCGAGAAGTCGCTCGGCAGCGCGATCGCCTCGTCGAGGGCGTTCGTGTGCAGGCTCTGGGTGTGCCCCTGGGTGGCGGCCATCGCCTCGATGCACGTGCGGCCGACGTTGTTGAAGACGTCCTGCGCCGTCAGCGACCAGCCGCTGGTCTGGCAGTGGGTCCGGAGACTGAGCGACTTGGGGTCCTGCGGGTCGAACTGCCGCACCAGCCGCGCCCACAGCGCGCGGGCCGCCCGCATCTTGGCGACCTCCATGAAGAAGTTCATGCCGATCGCCCAGAAGAACGACAGCCGCGGCGCGAACCGGTCGATGTCGAGGCCCGCGTCGAGCCCGGCGCGGAGGTACTCGACCCCGTCGGCGAGGGTGTACGCCAGCTCGAGGTCGGCGGTCGCCCCGGCCTCCTGCATGTGGTAGCCGGAGATCGAGATCGAGTTGAACCGCGGCATCCGCTCGGCGGTGAACGAGAAGATGTCGGAGATGATCCGCATGCTCGGCGCGGGCGGGTAGATGTAGGTGTTGCGGACCATGAACTCCTTGAGGATGTCGTTCTGGATGGTCCCCGTGAGGCGCGCCGGGTCCACGCCCTGCTCCTCGGCGGCGGCGATGTAGAGCGCCATCACCGGGAGGACGGCGCCGTTCATGGTCATCGAGACCGACATCTCCCCCAGCGGGATGCCGTCGAACAGGGTCCGCGCGTCGTAGATCGAGTCGATCGCGACCCCCGCCATGCCGACGTCGCCGCGCACCCGCGGGTGGTCGGAGTCGTAGCCGCGGTGGGTCGCGAGGTCGAACGCGACGCTCAGCCCCTTCTGGCCCGCCGCCAGGTTGCGGCGGTAGAACGCGTTGGACTCCTCGGCGGTGGAGAACCCGGCGTACTGGCGGATGGTCCACGGCTGGGTGGTGTACATCGTCGGGTAGGGGCCGCGCAGGAACGGGCTCAGTCCCGGCCAGGTGTCGAGCGCGTCCAGCCCCTCGAGGTGCTCCGGGCCGTACTGCGGCTGGATGTCGATGCCCTCGGGGCTGGTCCAGGGCTGCTGCTGCCGGTTTCCCCGCCTGAGCGGGGAATCCGTCACCTGGAGGGGGAAATTTCCTCCGCCAACCGTCGGTTTCCCCGCCTGAGCGGGGAAACCGACACCCGCCAGCGGCAGCCCGGCGAAGGTCTCCGGGACGCTCATGACAGCTCCTCCCTCGTACGGCGCAGGAAGTCCAGCGCGTCGATGCCGGGGTGGCAGTGGTCGTCGGCGCCGAGGTCGGACCCCACCTCGGCCGGGCCGGCCACCACGACGCGGCGGGCGCCGGCCTCGCGCAGCGCGGCGACCAGGTCGCTCCCCCACTCGTCGTACGCCGCGTCGGCGCCGGCGAGGCAGGCGACCGGCTGGCCGTCGTAGGCCTCGACCACCGCCGCGACCCCGTCGGTCGCGCCGGCCGTCACGACGGCGACCCCGCCGGAGGCCAGCAGGTTGGTGACCCAGGTGGCGCGCGCGGTGTGGGCGGCGACCGGGCCCATGGTGGCGAGGAACACCGGCGACGCCGCCGGGTCGTCGCGCAGCGCCTCGAAGGCGGCGCCCCACCGGCGTACGCCGTCGCCGGCCGAGGACCGCTCCGGCAGCTCCTCGCCGAGGTGCGGGAACTCCGAGAGGCCGGTGAGGGGACGGGTCCGGTGGGCGACCTCGTGGTCGCGGCGGGCGACGACCTCGGCCACCCGCCCGTCGAACGCCTCGCGATCCTCGGACTCGATCCGACCGAGCTCCTCCCACGCGGCGAGCGCGAGCTCGTCGGTGAGCTTCTCGACCGCCCACGCCCCCGCGGCCGGGTCGGCGACCCGGCCGAGGTGGGACTCGGCGAGCAGCAGGCTGGAGGTGTTGCGGGCGATCCTGCGGGAGAACTCGTCCGGCTCGCCGACCGGGCTGTCGAAGGGCACCACGGTGACCGCGTCGGCCCCGCCGACGCCCGCGGCGAAGGCGGCCACGGTGGTCCGGAGCATGTTGACCCAGGGGTCGTACTTGCTCATCATCGGCCGGCTGGTGACGGCGTGGACGCGCAGCGCGACCGGCTCGGCCCCGCTCAGCTCCAGCACCCGGTCCCACAGCCGGCGGACCGCGCGGAGCTTGGCGATCGTGACGAACTGGTCGTCCGTGGCGGCGAGCCGCACCTCGACCAGCCCGGCGGCCTCGGTGACGGAGAAGCCGGCGGCCTCGAGCCGCCGGAGGTACGACGCCACGGATGCGAGCGCCCAGCCGACCTCCTGCACGTCGGACGCGCCCTGCTCGTGGACCGTCGTCGCGTCGACGACCGCCGCCAGCACCCCGGCCGCGCGGGCGAGGCCGGCGACCTCCACCACGTCGTCGCCGGTGGCGTCCGCCCCGAGGTTGGTGCCGGGGGCCGGCGTGGTCTCGCCGAGCACCGACAGGAACGCCCGGGCCTGCACCGCGGTGGCCCGGTCGAGCACCACCGGGGCGAGGTCCAGCATCACGCCGTCGAGCAGCGAGGCCAGCTCCACGCCGCCGTCGACGAGCAGCGAGGTGGCCCCGTTGTCGAGGTCGACCAGCGCCTGCTCACGGTCGGCGGGCGTCGTACGGACCTCCCAGCCGCCGGCGCGGCTGGGACCCCCGGAGGTGGCGAGCCCCTCCACGAGGTCGGACGTGCCGAGCGGCGGGACCGCGAGCCCGTCGAGCGTGGTGCGGGTCAGCGCGTCCCAGACCGCGTCGTCGGGGTCGTCGTCGCCGAGCCGGCGTGCCTTGCGCAGCACCGCGGCGGCGGCGCGCTCCCAGTCGGCGCGGCCGTGCGCGTCCCCGGGGCCGGCGAGCGCCAGCGTCCCCTGGTCGGGCTCGAGCTCCTGCGGCTCGTCCAACCCGCCCTCGACGGGCTGTTCTGACGTCATGGTGCGAACGATAGGAGGGGCGGCACGCGGGCGGCCACCGAGTGTGACCTATTGCGCGCGGCCCTA